>NZ_JBSAXF010000001.1:0-1102490 GCF_053427845.1 Burkholderia sp. AW49-1
CGGCGTGGTCGGCGATCTGTTCACGCTCGTTCCCGAAGCGGCCGCGGCGCTCTGAGCGATGCCGCTATTCGAATTCAACGGCATGCGGCCTCGCGTCGATCCGTCCGCGTACGTTCATCCGAGCGCGGTCGTGATCGGCGACGTGACGATCGGCGCGGGCTGCTACATCGGCCCGCATGCCAGCCTGCGCGGCGACTTCGGCGCGATCGTCGTCGAGGACGGCAGCAACGTGCAGGACGGCTGCGTGCTGCACGTCGGCATCGGCGAGACGTGCCGGCTCGGCGTGAACAGCCACATCGGCCACGGCGCGATCGTGCACGGCGCGACGCTCGAGCCGGACACGATGATCGGGATGAACGCGGTCGTGATGGACGGCGCGACGATCGGCGCGACGACGATCGTCGCGGCCTGCGCGTTCGTGAAGGCCGGCTACGTCGTGCCGCGCGGCGTGCTGCTCGCCGGCGTGCCGGGGCGCGTGGTGCGGCGGTTGAGCACCGCGGAGATCGACGCGAAGGCGAACGGCACGCGGGTCTATCAGCAGCTCGCGGTGGATTCCCTGAGGACGCTCAGGCAGATCGACGGCGCATAAGCGATGCGCGTCATCGATCCGGCGGCGGATGCTCGTCGGCGAGAAAGCCGTCGTCGGGTGGCGTGAATACTGCGGCTCCGTGTACGGTGCGACGGCTTTTTCTCGGGGTTTGTGCGGATGGCGATTCGCCTTCGCGCATGCCGGTCGTGACGTTCGCGCGGGATCGATTGCCTGATCCGGCGTCGTTGTCTTAAGATCGGCGTCAGACCATCCCTCCGCCTCCGGCGCCGAATGAAAACGACCACACGCCTGCGCGTCGCCATCATCGCTTCGGCTTTCGCCGTCTATCACATATTCATGCACGTCCAGTGGGTCGCCAGCGGTTGCATCGCGTTCCTCGGCAGCCGGCATTGCAGCTTCGAGAACAGTGCGAATTTCGAAGGAATGATGGACCTCGACCTGCTGCTGACCTGCGCGTGGGTCGCGGGCGCGATGATGGGATGGTTCGCCGTCGCCCGCGCGCCGAGGAAACCCGGTTAGCCGAGCGAGCGCCACGCAGCCGCCTATTGCGTGCGCACCGGCGCCGGCCGATCGTGCAGGAACGCGAGCGACAGCGCCGCGAGACCGCAGCTCGCGATGAGCATCAGCAACGCGCCCTTGCCGGCGTGCACCATCACCCACCCGCCGACCGACGGAAAGCCGAACGTGCCGATGAAATACGACGCGACGAACCACGTCAGCACGCCGTGCCGTTGCGTATCCGCGCAATCGTTGAGCGCCTGCGCCTGGATGACCGGATACATCAGCCCGTAGCCGGCGCCGAGCAGCACGGCCGCGACGGCCTGTAGCGATGCATGCTGGGCGGCGCCGAACATGGCGAGCGCACCGAGCATCATCATTATGAGCAATCCCTTGGTCGCCGTTTCGGGGCGCGCCATCCTGACCCATTTCCCGAGCAGCCAGCGCGCACTCAGCACCGTCATCGTGTAAAGGCTGAAGAATGTGCCGGCGCGCGCCTGCGTGCCTTGCATGAACGACATCTGGAACGTCATCAGGCCGGAGAACACGCAGGTGCCGAGCGCGATCATCGCGATCGGCGCGGCCGCGCGCGTGCGCGAGATGGCCCGGAGTTCGCGCACCCATCGGCCACCGGATGCCGTGGCGGGCGGGTGCGGACACAGGCGACCGAACGCTTCGAACATCAGCGACGCGACCGCACACAGCGCGCCGACCGCATAAAGCGTGTCGTCGATCGACCAGTGGAGCATGCGCATCGCATACGAGGCGAACGCCGGGGACGCGCCGATCCCCGTCATCTGGAAAGTCGCCGAGCGGAAGAACCACACGTTCCGGGCGGCGCCGCTGGTCCGCTCGGCCAGCGACATCGGCGCGGCCAGGTGAAACGCGCCCCAGCCGAAGCCGACCAGGAAGCCGGACGGCAAATCGGCGGCCGGTGCGCGCCCGACGAGCGCGAAACCGGCGATACCGGCGCCGATGCACAGCGACGACAGCGCGGCGATCCGCGCGGCGCCGATCTGCCGCGAGAACCAGCCGACCACCGCCAGGCCGGCGAAGGTGCCGAGGGTCGCGGCGGCCAGTGCGGCTCCGGTATCGAGATCGCTGCCGCCGATCGCGCGAAAACGCATCGACAGCAGGAAGGTTGCGCCGTAGCCGCCCGCGGTGAGCAGGGTGCCGACGAGAAAGAGCAACGCAGTTTGAACGCGCATGACAGCCATCCGGGGCGGCAGAGACGGTCAGAAATCGTCGATTGCGAGACAGTATGGACCAGGACCGATGCGGGATGCCCGCATTTGCGATGACGTGATCGCGCCATCGGCTCTTGTCGGACGTGGCTCGAACATGGTCCACCGGACGCGCCGTCTCGGGCGGTGCGGCCTGCGCCCGGAGGCGCCGCACGACGACAACGCATTCGTCCGATCAGCGTCGTCGCACGACGCCGCCGGCGGCGCTTACCTCGCTCGTTCGCGTGTCTCGCGCGGCCTTTGCTTTCCCCTGTGCGCTGCACTAGATTCGAAACATTACGTGCCACCGAACGCGCGAGGTGAAGCCATGACGCCTTGGGAGATTCAGGGAACCGAACTAATGAACTGCAATTGCTCATACGGTTGCCCCTGCCAGTTCAATTCGTTGCCGACGCACGGCAACTGCGAAGCGATGGGTGCGATTTCGATCGAAAGCGGCCACTACGGCGACGTGGTGCTCGATGGCGTCCGGATCGCGGTCGTGTTCCAGTGGCCGGGGCCGATTCACGAAGGCCACGGCCGGTGCCAGCCGATCGTCGACGAGCGCGCGAGTCCGGCGCAGTGCGAGGCCGTACTGAAGATCATGACCGGTCAGGACACCGATCCGTTCGCGACGATGTTCTCCGTGTTCGCGTCGACGCTCGAGCACGCATACGATCCGATCTTCGCGAAGATCGATTTCGACGTCGATGTCGATGCGCGGCGCGGCCGGATCGGCGTCGAGGGCGTGTTCGACATCGTCGGCGAACCGATCCGCAATCCGGTGACGGGCGCCGAGCATCGCGTGCGGATCGACCTGCCGCACGGCTTCGAATACGAGCTGGCCGAGATCGGTTCGGGCACCGGCCGGTCGCGCGGGCACATCGAGCTGAATCTCGAGCGGAGCTACGCGCAGTTCGCGCGGCTGCACCTGAACAACCACGGGCTGATCCGGCATCGCGTCGCGGCATGATCCCCGTCGGCGATTTTCTCGGACGCGAGCGCGTCGTCACGCTGCTCGGCCTGACCGCGCTCGTCGGCGCGTGCTGGGTCTACCTGTGGACGGGCGCGGGCACCGGCATGTCGGCGCTGGACATGACGGCGGTGGCGTTGTTTCCGCATCGGCTGGCCGGCGACATGGGGGGCATGGATCCGTCGCTGGCGACCGTGGTCCTGATGTGGTGGGTGATGATGATCGCGATGATGACGCCCGGCGCGGCGCCGCTCGTGCTGTTGTACCGGCGCGTGCTGCGGCATCGCGGTGCGCAAGGCGCCGGGGCGGCCTTGACGTCGGCGTTCCTGCTGGCCGGCTACCTGACCGCGTGGTTGGCGTTCTCGGTCGCCGCCGCCGTGCTGCAGATGCTGCTGCAGCCTGCCGGCCTGATCTCCGGAATGATGCTGTGGTCGAAGAGCGCCGCGCTGTCCGCGATCGTCCTCGCGCTGGCCGGCGCCTATCAATTCTCGCCGCTGAAACAGGCGTGCCTGCGGCAATGCCGGTCGCCGGTCCGGCTTCTCACGACGTACTGGCGCCCGGGAGTCGCGGGCAGCTTCCTGCTCGGCGTGCGGCACGGTGCGTATTGCGTGGGCTGCTGCTGGCTGCTGATGGCGCTGCTGTTCGTCGGCGGCGTGATGAACGTCGTGTGGATCGTCGCGTTGTCGCTGTTCGTGCTCGTCGAAAAGGTGCTGCCGGGCGGCGAGCGGATGGGCCGCGCACTGGGCATCGTCCTGATCGCGTGGGCGGTCGCGACGTTGCTGGTGTAGCGGGCGCGTGCGTCTTTGGCTGAACAACGGAATGTCTCGATGCAAATCCGATGCCTCGCCATTACCGTCCTCGGTGCGATGGCCGTCGTCGCGACGCCGGTGCGTGCGGGCGGGAGCATGTCCGACATGAGCATGGGCGACATGAAGATGTCGGCGCCGGATTCGGCGTTGACCGATGCCGAAGTGGAGCGGATCGATGCCGCGCACGGCATGGTGACGCTGAAGCACGGTGCGCTCGAGAACGTCGGGATGGCGCCGATGACGATGGCGTTCAAGGCTGGCGACCCGGCGATGATCGAGTCGTTGCACGTGGGCGACAAGGTCAGGGTCCGGGTCGAGCGCGTGGCGGGCACGCTGACGATCGTGAAGCTCGTGCAACGGCAGTAGCGATCGCCGGTGCTAACCCGGTCCGTCGCCGGAGTCACCCTCGGCTTTAGAAAAATTCAACTCGACGCCATTGCCGGCCGGATCGGTGAAAAACAGCTGCAGCTGGCGCGTGAGCGGCACGTACGTGCGCGAGTACCGGACCTGCGCGTCGGCCAGGCGCCGCTCCATGTCGGCGGCGTTCTCGCATGAAAACGCCATATGGTCGAACGTGTTGACGACGTGCGCCGGCCGAACTTCGCCGGGCCGCGCTTCCGACAGGTGGAGGATCGCCTGCGCGCCCGCGTAGAGCCAGTAGCCGTTGCTCTGGAACGGCGGTCGATAGCCCGGCTGGAGGCCCACGACGGTCACGTAGAAATCGCGCAGCGTATCGAGCGTGGCGCGATCCGCGCGCAGGTTGTAATGATTGAGTCCGATGACTGGCATGGCAGGTTGTCCGGTTCGTGCAAGGTGCGCCACGCACAGCATCGCGCAACGCGGGGCGTCCTGTCACCCCCGAGTGCCTTTGACCGCCGCGGCCGGCCGCGCGAGCCCGCGCGCCGGCAGCGGCGTCGACATCACGATCGACGTGCGCGTTTCGCCGTACAGGTTGATGCGCTCGATCAGTTGCTCGAGGTGCGCCATGCTGACGGCGACGAACCGCATTACGTAGGAATCCGCGCCGGTCACGTGATGGCACTCGACCACTTCTGGAATCGTCTCCAGCAGCTTCAGGAATTTCGCCTTCGCCGGCTGCGGCACCGTGATGCCGATCAGCGCGCTCACCGGGTAGCCGGCCGCGGCCGGATTGACCCGCGCCGTGTAGCCGTCGATCACGCCGGCCGATTCGAGGCGCTTCACGCGTTCCGTCACCGCCGGCACCGACAGGTGAACCTGGCGCGCCAGCTCCGTGTAGCTGATGCGGCCGTTGGCCTGCAGCAGCGCGAGTATCTTCCAGTCGAGTTCGTCCATCGCGGCGGAGTTTTTAAGGTGAAGGCCTCATTTTTCCTTAAAAACCGTCTTCAGCGGCGACCGGACTTTCCCTACGATGCGGTTCATGTCATTGCATGTCGCGAGGAGCCGGCCATGCTGTTCATCAAGTCCGTCGTGATGGGGTTGTCGATCGCTGTGCCGGTCGGCCCGATCGGCATGCTCTGCATCCAGCGCAGCCTGAGCCGTGGCTTTCACGCCGGGTTCGCGACGGGCATCGGCGCCGCGTGCGCCGATGCGATCTACGGGCTGCTCGGCGCGCTGGGCGTCGCCGGCATCGTCACCGCGTTTCCGATGCTGACCGTCGCGCTGAAAATCGTCGGCGGCGCGTTCCTCGTGTGGCTGGCCTGGTCCATCGCGCGGCAGGCGCCGGCTGCGTCGGCGGCGGTGCAGGACGTGTCGCGCACGACCGTGCTGCGCGATTTCCTGACGACCTTCGGCCTCACGCTGTCGAACCCGATGACGATCCTGTCGTTCGTCGGGATCTTCGCGGCGCTCGGCCCGCTGGCGGGCACGCATGCAGGCACGATGGGGCCGACCGTGGCGTCGATGGTCGCGGGCGTGTTCCTCGGATCCGCGACGTGGTGGCTGTGCCTGAGCAGCGCGACCGCCGCGTTGCGAGCGAAGATGCCGCTGACGTTCATGCACGGGCTGTCGCGCGTGTCGGCCGTGGTGATCGCGGTGTTCGGCGCGACCCAGTTGATCGCGGGCATGCGCGGCGTCGTCTGGTCATGACGCGCGCTGCGGCACCGGCACACCGCGCGCGCGATCAGAACGTGTAGCTGACCTTGCCGAACGCGGTGCGGCCGAGCGTGTTGTAGCCGTACGCGGTCATGTACTGACGGTCGAACAGGTTCGACAGCGTCGCCGACACCGTCAGGTGCGAATTGATCCTGTACGACGCGCGCAGGTTCACGGTCAGGTACGACGGCAGATACGTCGTGTTGGCCGGGTCGTCGAACGTCGTGCCGCCGTAGTTCAGCGACGCACCCGTGCTCAGTGCGTGCAGGTTGAATTCGTCCCACGTATGGTCGACGTTGACGCTGACCGTCTGGCGCGGCCGGCGGTTGAGCCAGCTGTCGTTGGTTTCGTCATGGGGATTCAGGAAACCGACCGCGACGCTCACCGGCGTATAACGGCCGATCGTGCCCTTGTACGACAGGTCGATGCCGCGGATGTGCGAGCGACCGATGTTCATCGGCGAGCGCGTCGCGGGGTTGTAGGCGATCAGGTTGTTGATGCGCGTGTCGTAGATCGCGGCGCTGAACGTGCCGTACGCCGTGTTCGCATCGAGCGCGGCCTCGACCGAATCGCTGCGTTCCGGGTTCAGGTCCGGGTTGCCGTAGCCCGGGTAGTACAGGTCGTTGAACGAGGGCAGGCGGAACGCGTTGCCGTACGACACGCGCGCCGTATAGACCGGCGTGATGGCCCACGACAGCGCGGCGTTGCCGGTGTTCACGGCCTTCCCGGCGATGATCTCGTGCCGCCCCGCGACGAACATCGTCACGCTGCCGAGCGTCGCCGACTGATGCAGCGAGAACGCGGAGTCGTTGCGCGTGGGCACGCCGTCCGGCACGTCGACGGGCAGGAAGGCCTGTTCGCGCGTGAAGTCGTACGCGACCTTCGTCTCGCCCGACAGCGGCAGGCCGAACAGCCGGAAGCCGTGTTCCTGATGGGTCAGCGACGTCGACGAACTGATGCGCTGCGAGTTGATCTGGTCGGTCGGAATGGTCGGGTCGCTCGCGTACAGGAACTGGCGGTCGTTCGCATAACCGAACGACTGGTCGAACTGGGTGTCGGGCGTGATGTCGAGATGGAACGCGATGCCGGTCGTCAGCTGATGATCGAGCTCGCGATTCGCAAAGCCGGCGTTGTCATAGGACAGGTCGGAGCGGTGATACAGCGCGAACGTCGAGATCGACCAGTTGTCGCGCGCGTAGCCGAGTCGCGCATCGAGGTCCTGCGCGTGATACGGATTGCGGCCGTCCTCGTGCCCGTAGGCGAACGGTCGCGTCGCGTCGATGCCGGCCGTGTTGTAGCTGTGCAGGCCGAGCGTGTAGGTGAGGCCGCCGAGCGCGGCGAGCGACCCCGTCGACGGCACGGTGCCCGACGTGCGCACCTGCGTGTCGAAGGTCTTGTTCGAGCCGCCGCCGAACGACACGGTCGTCTGGTTCGGCTGGCCGGCGGCGCGGCGCGTGAACAGTTGCACGACGCCGCCCATCGCGTTCGCGCCGAACGATGCGGCGGCCGGCCCCGAGATCACCTCGACGCGTTCGAACGCGTCGGTCGGCAGGTCGGCCCACGGCGCGATGCCGGTCGTCGGCGAGCCGATCCGGATGCCGTCGATGAACACCGCGACCTGATTGGCGGACGAGCCGCGGATGCTCACGGACGCGGACGAGCCGGGGCCGCCGTTTTGCGAGACGGTCACGCCCGGCAGCGTCGCGAGCGCCTGCGTGATGCTCGGGTCGCTCGGCGACAGCCGATCGAGATCGGCGCGCGTGAGCACCTGCGTCGTCGCATAGCGCTGGTCGAACGATTCGGGCAGGTGCCGCGTGTCGGTCACGCTGATCGTCGGCAGGTCGGCGGCTGCGGCGGGTTGGGGCGGCTGCGGGAGGGCCGTGTCGCCGGCGGCATGGGCGATCGGGGCGAACAGCGCCGTGGCGGCGGACGTGGCGAGAAAGTGGCGAAGATTCATGAGGCAATGAGCGTGATCGTGTTGCAGGTACGGCGAGCGTAAGCGGGTGGCGGTGCGTACCGCCCGGGTTCGTATCGGTCTATCGCGAGACCGGACGGCTTGGGCGGTCGTCGCGCGGATCGAACGACACGGCACGGCACACGCGTGCGGACACGCCGCGCCCATGGCTGGCGCGACGGCACGACGCTTCCGGCGAGGAAGCGGAGGCGGAAAGACTGGACATCTGAAGGGTCCTGAGGTCGGGCCGTCCATGCAACGGGGCGACCGCCAAAGGCGGCGCCTGGCGCTCCGGGACACCCCGCCCGGCGCGGCTGCTTGGACCTCGGGTCGATGGCAGGTCTCCTGGCTCGCGGGTCGCTATTCGCACCGGCCTTCCCGGTTTCCCAGTGGCTTGGAGTAGTGCGGATTCGCCGCTCACAGTTGCGGGGGCAGCCGCAGATTCGAGGCGCTGCCTCTCCTGCGTTCCCTTTTGATCCCGTCTCCGGGAACCATCAGCGCGCAAGCGTAATGGCGAGCGCTCCGGCGCGTCAATCGGCGAAGCGCGCGGGGATGCGAAAAAACGTCAGTGATCGCCGGATTCTTTTCCAGATCCTCGCTTGCGAGACATGAGGACCCCTTTACATCTGATGAAAGGGCGCGTTGGCCGCGCGGCAATCGCGCCGGAAGCGGCTCGGCGCGACGCCCGTCCATCGCACGAACGCCCGCCGGAAAGCTTCTTCGCCCGCGAACCCGAGATGCGCGGCGATCCGCGCGACCGGCCAATCGGACTCGCGCAGGCAGCGCCGCGCGACGTCGGCGAGACACCGCTCGCGCAACGCGTGATAGCCGCTGCCTTCGGCGGCCAGCCGCCGCCGCAACGTCGCCTCGCTGACGCCGAGCCATGTCGCCAGCTCGGCAAGCGCGGGCAGCGCCTGCTCGCGCGCGAGCGCCGCGTCGAGAAAGCCGCGCACCTGCTGCGCCCATGACACGACGGCCGGCGCCGCATCGATCAGACGAAACGGGAAATCGACGAGGAACGCCGTCAGTTCACCCGGCTGGCGGATCACGCGGGCATCGAGCCGCGCAGCGTCGAATGCGAAGCCATAGGTTTTGCGGCCGACGTCAACCGGCGCGTTGAACAGCCCGAGCAGCGGCATCGCGTCGTCGCGGCGCGGATGGCCGAGCCAGACTTCGTCCGGTCGCAGCGGTTGCCCGATCAGCCAGCCGAACAACTGCAGATAGCAGAACAAGCCCGTCAGGTCGACGAGGCACGCGGCCGGGCTGCGCGTGCGGCGCAGCGAATCCATCCGGAACGTCGCGCGCCCGTCGCGCACCGCGAGCGACAGCGCGCCGGCGCGCGGCGTCAGCATCTCGCAGAATTCAGCCGCGCAGCGGATTGCGTCCGCGAGCGTCGCGCAACTGAGCAGGCAGCGGCACATCAGGTCGACTTCCTGCTTGCGCATCGGCGGATGGCCGTTGCCGCGCGCAACCTGCGCCTCGAGCCGCTCGATCGCGTCGCGGTACAGCGCGACGAAGCCGCCGGGCGTCGTCGGTCGTTCAGCCGGCGGTGCGCCGCTGCGCGTCAGCTCGTCCAGCAGGCGGGCGCCGAGGCCCGGCAACATGCGGCCGCGTGCCGGCATTGCGCGCTGTTTCATCTCTCTCCCGATCTGAGCGCTACGACAGGGGCCGGTGAGCGGGCCGGTAGGGGTTCGCCGGCCGTCGCCACGCAAGAATGGTATCGACGCCGGCCGCTTCCGGCCTCGCCGGAACGGCGTAGGCGACCGGCATCGCATTGCGCCACGAACTTCCCGAGACGACTCGCGAATGATCCAGATCGTAGACGAAATCACCCTCGCGCCCGAGCGCATTCCCGACGTGCTGGCGCTGCTGCGCGACCGTTATCTGCCGGGCCACGCGGCGCGCGGACTGACGGCGGCCGGCCGCTGGGTGTCGCCGCCCGTCGCGGTGCCGGGGCAGCCGAGCACGCTGTGGCTGACGTGGCAGGTTGCCGATGCTGCGGCGTACTACCGGATGCGCGCGCTGACCGACGGCGATGTGGTCGCGTTCTGGATGGCCGTCGACGCGCTGTGCGACGCGCGCCGCCGCCATGTGATGACGGACGCCGATGCGCCGCTGCCTGCACTGACGGAGGTCGACCATGCGGCATGACACGGCGCAGATATTCGCTTCGGCGACCGACGATGCCGGCGCGTTCGAACGTGCATTGCGCGGCGCCGCGCATGCGTTGCCCGGCGCGACCCGCGTGGCACTCGCGCGCAATCTGGACGGCTGCTGGAACGCGGGCGACTACACGCTCGACGTGCTGCGCGACGAACGGGCGGCCGACCACGCGCCGGACTTCACCGCGCTGGCCCGCATACCGGCCGTCGCGCGGATCGACGGCGCCGCATGCCTGGCGGTCGGCGGCGGCCTGCGCGAGCCGGCGCTGCGCGACGGCGTATGGCGCACGCTGATGCTGCGCGTGCGGCCGAAGGCCGACGAAGCACAGGTGCGCGACCTCGAGCGCGAACTGATGCGCATGCCCGCGTTCATGCCCGGCATCCGCAACTGGCGGCTGAGCCGGATCGTGACGCCGGGTGCGTGGACCCACGTCTGGCAACAGGAATTCGCGCACGTCGGCGATCTGCTCGGCGAATACCTGCTGCATCCGTATCACTGGGGCTGGGTCGACCGCCGCTTCGACGCCGAAAGCCCCGACTGGACGGTCGATGCGATCTCGCACGCGTTCTGCCCGCTCGCGTCGAGCCTGCTGGCCGACACGGCCGGGTGACGCGCGACGCACGCGAGCCGCCGCCATGCAAACGACAATCCTGGAGACACCACCATGCGAGCCTTGCTGATCGACCGCGTCGGTCATTCCGACGCACTGCGAATGGCCGACGTTCCCGCGCCGACACCGGGCCCCGGCGACGTGCTGATTCGCGTCGCGTACGCGGGCGTCAATCCCGCCGACTGGAAATGCCGCGAAGGCTATCTCGGCGCGTTCATGCAGATCACGTTTCCGTTCGTGATCGGCTTCGACGCGGCCGGTGTGGTCGAGGCGGTCGGCGAGGGCGTGGAAGGTTTCGCGCCCGGGATGCGCGTGTTCGCGCAGACCGACGCCGGCGCGGGGCGCTGGGGCGCGTATGCGGAATACGTCGCGGTGCGGCACGACTCGGTCGTGCGCCTGCCCGACGCGGTCGGCTTCGCGGAAGCGGCCGCCACGCCGACGCCCGCGCTGGCCGCGTGGGCCGGCCTGTTCGACGACGGCGCGCTGCGTGACGGGCAGAGCGTGCTCGTGCACGGCGGCGCGGGCGCGGTCGGCACGTTCGCGATCCAGCTTGCCGTGCAGGCGGGCGCGCGCGTCGCGGCGACGTGCTCGGCCCGCAATCGCGCGCGCGTCGAGGCGCTCGGCGCGGCGGCGAGCATCGACTATCGCGCGCAGGGCATCGCGGCGGCCGTTCGGGCGTGGTCGCCCGGCGGCGTCGATCTCGTGCTCGATGCGGTCGGCGGCGGCACGCTGCCCGATGCACTCGACCTGCTGGCACGAGGCGGCACGCTCGTGAACATCATGACGCTCGCGGCCGGCGAAGCGGAGCGGCTGGCCGCGACGGGCGCCGAAGCCGCGCGGCGCGGCCTGCGCACCGCGATGACGTACAGCCGGATGCCGAGCGGCGCCACGCTGGCGGCGATCGCGGAACGGCTCGACCGGGGCGTGCTGCGCGTGCCGCGCTTCGACAGTTTCCCGCTCGAACAGGCGGCGCGCGCGCTCGATCTCGTTCAAACGGGGGACGCGAAGACCAAGTTCGTGCTGCACGTTGCGGATATCGGGGGCTGACACGGAACGGTCCGCGCACGACACCCCTTTACCGGAGACATCATGACCGACACCCGAACCGCGACGCTCGCGGGCAAATGTGCGCTCGTGACCGGCGCGAGCCGTGGCATCGGCCGCGCGATCGCGCAGCGCCTCGCGTCGGAAGGCGCGACCGTCGTCGTGACGGCGCGCAGCCTCACGCAATCCGCGACGACCGCCGGCACGCTCGCCGAAACGGTCGAGTTGATCGAGCAGGCAGGCGGCCGCGCGATCGCGCTGGCGGCCGACCTGTCGAACCCGGCCGAGCGCGACGCGCTCGTCGAACGCGCGGCGCAGGCGGCCGGTGGCCTGGACATCCTCGTGAACAACGCGGGCGTGGCCGACTACGCGCGCGTCGACGCGATGCCGATGACGATGTTCGACACGACGATCGAGCACTATCTGCGCATCCCGTTCGCGCTAAGCCAGGCCGCGATTCCGCGCATGCGCGCGCGCGGCGCCGGCTGGATCGTAAACGTCGGCTCGGTCACGGCGCTCGCGCCGCCGCGGCCGTTCGACGATTTCTCGCGCGCGGGCGGCGCGACCGTCTATGCGGCGGTCAAGGCCGCGCTGTCGCGCTTCACGCAAGGGCTCGCGGCCGAGCTCGAAGCCGACGGCATCGCGGTGAACCTGGTCGCGCCGAGCACCGCGATCCGCACGCCGGGCGCGGCCCGCTACATCCCCGAAGGCTATCCGACCGAGGACGTCGCGTATCTCGCGGAAACCGCGCTCGCGCTGTGCAGCCTGCCGGCAAGCGAGCGCACGGGCCTCGTCGCGCACAGCCTGCATTTCCCGCTGTCGCAGGGGCTCGCGGTGCGCTCGCTCGACGGCCGCTCGCCGTTGCCGCCGCCCGTGATTCCTGCGTACGCGCATCCACGCATCGACCCGACAGGACTTTGACATGACGACTTCGATTCGCTTCGACGGCGGTACCGCCGTGATCACCGGCGCGGCCAGCGGGATCGGCAGCGGGCTCGCGCGCCATGCCGCCGGGCTCGGCATGCGCGTGGTGCTGGCCGATCTCGACCCGGCGAAGCTCGATGCGTTCGCCGCGACGCTCGACACCGACGTGCTGTGCGTGCCGACGGACGTCAGCCGACCGGAAGCCGTCGACGCGCTGGCCGACGCCGCATGGCGGCGCTTCGGCGGCGTCGACCTGCTGTTCAACAACGCGGGCGTGATGACGACCGGCTTCAGCTGGGAAATCACGCCGGAACGGTTCGAGCGCAGTTTCGCGATCAACGTGCACGGCGTGCTGAACGGGATTCGCAGCTTCGTGCCGCGCATGCTCGAGCGCAACGTGCCCGCGCGCATCGTCAATACCGCGTCGGTCGGCGGGTTCCTGCCGAGCCCGTTGATGTCGCCTTACTCGGCGACGAAATTCGCGGTGGTCGCGCTGACCGAATCGTTGTACGGCGAACTGAAGATGCTCGGCGCGCCGGTCGGCGCGTCGCTGCTCGCGCCGGGCCCGGTGCAGACGGGCATCTTCAACGACCCGTTCGGCGCCGCGCACGACCGGCCCGAAGTGCAGGGCTTCGTCGACACGATGCGCGCGATGCTGAACGCGCACGGGCTCACGCCCGACGCATTCGCGGTGCGGGCATTCGACGGCATTCGTGACGGGCGTTACTGGCTGATTCCGCAGCCGGAGACGATCGACGGCGCGCTGCAGCGGCGCACCGCGGACATCCTCGCCGCGCGCGATCCGTCGCTGCCGTCGTTGTGATGGGGAGACACGGGCCGGCCGACCGACGCGGCCGGCTCGCGCAAGGTTACATGTGCGTGCCGGCGCGCGTGCGGCCGCCTGGTTCGCCGCCGCGGTCGGGCGGCGTATTGTTCTGATCGATCTTCGCGAGCACGAAGCCGGCATGCGGCAGCGCGGCGGGCGAACGGTGGGCGGCCTGCGCGAACGTGTCGCGCGGCGATGTGGCGGAAAAAACGGATGACGTCGCGCCCGGTTGAGCGAACGCCGTGAGGGATGCTGCCGCGAGGGCGGCGGCGACGATCGCGTGCGTGTTCATGGCGACTCCTTCTTCACGACTGACTGCGGGACAACGCTTTCAGTCTAGGGCGCGAAACTTAACGCGGCGTGAAGGAGCGGCGGCGCGCGGATGACAGGATGTTCATGCGGTCAGCCGCGCGCCGTGACGGTCACGCGGATGCGGCGACCAGCGCGCAGAAGTTCTCGAGATCGACGTTGCCGCCGCTGATCACGATGCCGACGCGCTTGCCTTTCAGTTCGTCCTTCATCCGGCGCGCGGCCGCGAGCGACAGGCAGCCGGTCGGCTCGACGACAATCTTCATACGGGTCGCGAAGAAGCGCATGCAGTCGACCAGTTCCGCGTCGGTCGCGGTCAGGATGTCGTCGACGTCGCGTCGCAGGATCGGGAACGTCAGGTTGCCGAGGTGCTGCGTCTGCGCGCCGTCGGCGATCGTGCGCGGCGTGTCGATATGGACGATCGACCCGGACCGGAACGATTGCTGTCCGTCGTTGCCGGCTTCCGGTTCGACGCCGTACAGCTTCGCTTGCGGCGACAGCGCGCGCGTCGCGAGCGCCGTACCCGACAGCAGGCCGCCACCGCCGAGCGGCGTGAACACGGCGTCGAGCGGCCCGACTTCGTCGAACAGCTCCTTCGCCGCCGTGCCCTGGCCCGCGATCACGTCCGCGTGGTCGTACGGCGGCACCAGCGTGAGCCCGTGCTGCTCCGCGAGCGCGCGGCCGATCTGCTCGCGGTCCTCGGTATAGCGGTCGTAGGTCACGACGTTGCCGCCGTAGCCGCGCGTCGCGGCCATCTTCGCGGCCGGCGCGTCCTGCGGCATCACGATCGTCGCCGGGATGCCGAGGATGCGCGCCGACAGCGCGATCGCCTGCGCATGGTTGCCGGACGAGAACGCGACGACGCCGTTGCGGCGCTGCGTCGCGTCGAAGCGCGACAGTGCGTTGAACGCGCCGCGGAATTTGAACGCGCCCATGCGCTGCAGGTTCTCGCACTTGAAGAACACCTGCGCGCCGAGCGCTTCGTCGATCGTTCGCGACGTCATCACGGGCGTGCGGTGCGCGTGGCCGTCGAGCCGTGCCGCGGCAGCCGCGACGTCGTCGTAAGTGGGGAGGGTCGGAGTGTTCATGAGTCGCTCGTCGGAAGAGTCGGTCAACAGGGCGCGCGTCCGTTACGCGCAGGGTCATTTCGCATCGTTGTATACGGTGGCGCGCGACACGCCGAGGTGCTGCGACACGATTTCCATCGCGCGGCGCACCTCGAGGAAGCCATCGGCCTTCAGCGTCTGCATCAGTTCGCGGCGCTGGTCGGTCTTCAGCTCGCGCGGCGTGGTCGCGAGGCGCGTCGCGAACGCGTCGATGCGCTGCCGGATCGCGTCCGCGCCGGCCGGGTCGAGCGTTTCGGCGACGGGCACGCCTTCAGTGCTGCAGAACTGGTTCAGCATCCCCTGGAAACCGCGGAACAGCGTGACGTCCGCGTTCAGGCACAGCGCGGCCACATAGCGGCCGCTCGAATCCTTGATGCCGATCGACGTGCTTTTCGCGGTGCGGCCGTCGGCGAAGCGGTTCGCGTAGTTCGCGAGCACTTGCGGGAAGTCGTCGTCCTCGATGCGCGCGAGCCCGAGTTCGGTCGCCGGATCGCCGATCGCGCGGCCCGACAGATTGTTGTGGATCGCGAGGATCGCGTGCTCCGGCGTGCGCAGGTCGTGCACGACGACTTCGGTGAACGGCGCGAACATCGCGCCGAGCCCTTCGGCGATGCGCAGCACCTGCTCGATCAGCGACGCCTGTTCCGAATGCGGCCTGGGGCGGGGCGTGGTCATGTATTGGCCTCGCGCGCGGGCGCGTCGGTCGTTTGCGGGCGCGTGATGTCGGCCAGCAGCGGGCGGGAGATCCGCACGTAGTCGGACGCGTCGAGCACGACCGAGCGGTCGAGGCGACCCGCGTTGAATGCGATTTCGTCGTTGAGTTCGATCAGCGCGGGGTCGACGACGAGCGTCACGTTCGCGTCGAACACGAACGGCGGCACGGCGCCCATCACGCAGCGCGTGACCGTGGCGGCGAGTTCGGGCGGTGCGAGGGTCGCCTTGCGGCGGCCGACGGCGTCGGCGACTTTGCGGAAATCGATCTTCAGATGGCCGGGGATGACCGCGAGCGCGGTGACGTCGCCGCCGTCCTTGAACGTGCAGAGCATCGCCTTCGCGCCTTGTTCGGGACGCGTGCCGCGAATCGCGGCGATCACGTCGCATTTGCCTTCAGCCGGGTGGTCCAGCACGCGAAACCGCGCGCCGGAGGTGTTCAGCAGCTCGCACAGCGCGTCGAAAACGGGATAGTCGCTCATGTCGATCCAGGCAGGAGGTGGCGCATCGCGGTACGCGGGGACGGCGCGCTGCGGTTCGCCATCGATGAATTGTCCAAGTATAGACGTTTTGTCATGTGCGTGGCAAAGGCTCGACGCATGGGCCGCCGCGTTTGTCATCCCACCAACTGCCGAAAGGCCGTTTCACATCACGGAATGCAGGGGGAATTCCCGCCGCGCGGCCGTCCCGCCGCTTGAAAACCTGTTTTGCATCGCAAAACGCATTGCTTATCTCATTGAAAAACAAGCGAAATTTATATCTTATGTCTTATATAAGACTTCTCCGAAAGCGCATCGGGCGGCGTTACTATTGAGTCCATGCAGTTCGCTTCGTCACACGGAGCGGGCACGCTGAACCCTTTACTCAAATGCGCTTCGTTCCCAGGAGATTGACATGTCCCAATATCAAGACGACATCAAGGCAGTGGCTGGCTTGAAGGAAAACCACGGCAGCGCGTGGAATGCCATCAGCCCCGAGTATGCCGCCCGCATGCGTGCCCAGAACAAGTTCAAGACGGGCCTCGACATCGCCAAGTACACCGCGAAGATCATGCGCGCCGACATGGCCGCGTACGATGCCGATCCGGCCAAGTACACGCAGTCGCTGGGTTGCTGGCACGGCTTCATCGGCCAGCAGAAGATGATCTCCATCAAGAAGCACTTCAACAGCACCGAACGCCGTTACCTGTACCTGTCGGGCTGGATGGTCGCCGCGCTGCGCTCGGAGTTCGGCCCGCTGCCGGACCAGTCGATGCACGAAAAGACCTCGGTCAGCGCGCTGATCCGCGAGCTGTACACGTTCCTGCGCCAGGCCGACGCACGTGAACTCGGCGGCCTGTTCCGCGAGCTGGATGCAGCCAAGGATGCCGCTGCCAAGGCCGCCATCCAGGAAAAGATCGACAACCACGTGACGCACGTCGTGCCGATCATCGCCGACATCGACGCCGGTTTCGGCAACGCCGAAGCGACGTACCTGCTGGCCAAGCAGTTCATCGAAGCGGGCGCGTGCTGCATCCAGATCGAGAACCAGGTGTCCGACGAGAAGCAGTGCGGCCACCAGGACGGCAAGGTCACCGTGCCGCACGAGGACTTCCTCGCGAAGATCCGCGCGATCCGCTACGCGTTCCTGGAGCTGGGCGTGGACGACGGCATCATCGTCGCCCGTACCGACTCGCTCGGCGCCGGCCTGACCAAGCAGATCGCCGTGACCAACGCGCCGGGCGACCTGGGCGACCAGTACAACGCGTTCCTCGACTGCGAAGAGCTGTCGGCCGACCAACTGGGCAACGGTGACGTCGTCATCAAGCGCGACGGCAAGCTGCTGCGTCCGAAGCGCCTGCCGAGCAACCTGTTCCAGTTCCGCGCCGGCACGGGCGAAGCACGTTGCGTGCTCGATTGCATCACGTCGCTGCAGAACGGCGCCGACCTGCTGTGGATCGAAACCGAAAAGCCGCACATCGCGCAGATCGGCGGCATGGTCAGCGAAATCCGCAAGGTCATCCCGAACGCGAAGCTGGTGTACAACAACAGCCCGTCGTTCAACTGGACGCTGAACTTCCGTCAGCAGGCGTACGACGCGATGAAGGCAGCGGGCAAGGATGTGTCGGCATACGACCGTGCGCAGCTGATGAGCGTCGAGTACGACGAGACCGAACTGGCCAAGCTCGCCGACGAGAAGATCCGTACGTTCCAGGCCGATGCGTCGCGTGAAGCAGGCATCTTCCATCACCTGATCACGCTGCCGACGTACCACACCGCCGCGCTGTCGACCGACAATCTCGCGAAGGAATACTTCGGCGACCAAGGCATGCTCGGTTACGTGGCCGGCGTGCAGCGCAAGGAAATCCGTCAGGGCATCGCGTGCGTCAAGCACCAGAACATGTCCGGCTCGGATATCGGCGACGACCACAAGGAATACTTCAGCGGCGAAGCCGCGCTGAAGGCGGCGGGCAAGGACAACACGATGAACCAGTTCTCGTAATCGTCATACCCGCGGCACGACGCCAACCCGTTCATGACGGGTTGGCGTTTTTTTTATCCGCGCACGGCCTTCACGACGTACTGGCTCGTCGGCACCACGTCGATCTTGTCGAAATCGATGAAGCGTCCGCAGCTGTCCATCATCTCCGCGACGTTGCGCTGGAATTTCTCCTCGTCGCCGACCGCATCGAAGAACGCGTACGGATCGGTCATCGCGGCGGCCGGGAAGCATTCCTCGACGATCGCGTCGTAGCCGGGCGCCGCATGCGTGAGCGCGCGCACGACGACGTTCTGCACGTACAGGAAGTTGTCCTGCGTATCGATCGCGACGCGCGTGTGATGGCCGTGCCATACGTCGAGCCATGCTTCGTGCGTGAGGCGCGGCGGGCGCTTCAGGAACGCGAGCTGCGAGAAGCCGCTCGTGCGCTCGCCGGGCCGCGCTGGAAAGCGCGTGTTCGGAATCGGCTGCGACTCCGTGACGAGATACGCGGCCATGTGCGGGACGATCGCGCGCACCGCGTCGTCGAACGGCTGACGGAACATCGGGTTCGCGCTGTCGAGCCACACCGCGACGATGCCGTCGATGCCCGGGTGCGTGTTGGTCTGCTTCAGGCCGGCGGCCGGCGCGACATCGGCGTCGGCAACGTTGACCTGCACGCCGTGCGCGCCTAGCGACAGTAGCTTGTCGGCGAGCTGCGCGCGCACGCTGCGGCTCCATTGTTCGGGCGCGGCCTGCGCATCGCGCCACAACACGTAAATGACTTTCTCCATTGCTCCGGCTCCAAAGGGAAGAACGAGGTCGGCGGCGCTGCCGCCGGGTTTCAGGAAGCGTTGACGGCCGAGTCGGTCGAACCCGGTGCGTCGGATGCACCGGGTGCGAAGCGATTGGCGGTCAGCGTGCACGACGGCGGAATCGGCGACGTGACGGTTTCGAACAGGCGCTCGTGACGTGTCGCGTGAATGCGCCACACGCCGTCGCGCTTCACGTACTGGTCGTCATAGAACGCGGTGCCGTGCAGCAGGTAGTTATCCTCGAGATTGATCGCATGATCCTCGAGAAACCACACGCCGCACGCATGATCGGCGGATACCAGCGTGAGCTCGGGGTGGTGGCCGTGATGCATCGTCAGGAAGGTCGGCTTGCCGATCAGTTCGCGCAAGCTCGACACGAATGCGTCGCGGCCGTCGTACGCATAGCGGCCGCCGTACAGGCGCGCCTCGCAGTCCTCGGTCAGGCATTGCGCGAGCAGCGACCAGTCGTGCGTGTCGACCGCGCGGAAATACCGGTACTTCAGCTGGCGGATCTGCTCGTACTCGTGGAGCGTGCGGGTTGTCTCGTCCATCGCCGTGTCTCGTGGTGGTGTCGTCGGATGGTAGGAACGAAGCTGCCCGTGTCACATCGTCTGATCGGATGAACGCCGCGGACCGCATTCACTTCCGCGCGATACGCGGCATCGAGGTTCATCCAAACAGGTGATGGCCGGCTGCCCGTGCGCCTGTAACGTGGCGTCGACGCGGTTTCGATCCGCGCACACGACATCAAGGAGACGGCATGACCCCGATCGAACGAATGGAAGCGCGCGTGCGCAGGCTGGAGGACGCCGACGCGATCCGCCGCCTGAAGGCGCGCTACTTCACGTGCTGCGACCGGAAGGATCCGCAAGGAATGCGCGACTGCTTCGCGCCCGGCACCGTGCACATCGACTACGGCCGGATCGGCACGTTCGATCACCGCGACGCGCTCGTCGACGTGTTCGAGCGGCTCGGCTGCCACCCGCACATCGTCGAGATGCACCACGGCGTGAATCCCGACATCACCGTGCTCGACGACACGCATGCGCGCGGCACGTGGGGCCTGCATTACCAGATGCTCGACACCAACGCGCGCACGCTCACGCAGCTCGGCGCGACCTACGACGACGAATACCGGAAGGTCGACGGCGAATGGAAGATCGTGAGCACGCGCTGCGTCGTCACGTCGACGCTGTCCGCCCGCTACGACGGCGATGCGCCAGGCGTGCTGTTCGCCGGCGCGCAGCCGGCCGCCGCGTGACGACGCGCACTACCACGCAGGCTGAAAACAATCCCCAGGAGACATCGAACATGGCACAGAACAACGAGGCGCCGGTCGCCGTCGTGACGGGTGCGTCGCGCGGCGCGGGCAAGGGCATCGCGCGCGCGCTCGGCGCGGCCGGCATGACCGTCTACGTGACGGGCCGCTCGCAGAACGAAGGCGACGCGCCGCTGCCCGGCACGATCCACGAAACCGCGCGCGAAATCGACGCGCTCGGTGGCCGCGGAATCGCCGTCGCGTGCGACCACGCGGACGACGCACAGGTGAAGGCGCTGTTCGAGCGCGTCGAACGCGACAGCGGGCGGCTCGACATCCTCGTCAACAACGCGACCTACCTGCACGACCAGTTGATCCTGCCGGGCCCGTTCTGGGAGAAGTCGCTCGACCTCGTGAACATCCTCGACGTCGGGCTGCGCTCGGCGTACGTCGCGAGCTGGCACGCCGCGCCGCTGATGGCGAGGCGCCGCAGCGGGCTGATCGCGTTCACGTCGTCGTTCGGCGCGAGCTGCTACATGCACGGCGCCGCGTACGGCGCGCAGAAGTCCGGCGTCGACAAGTTCGCGAAGGACATGGCCGTCGACCTGAAACCGTTCGACGTCGCGGCCGTGTCGATCTGGATGGGGCCGCTGCGCACCGAACGCACGACGCGCGTGTGGGACGAGCATCCGGATCTCTACAAGGAATTCTCGCTCGTTGCCGAAAGCCCGGAATTCACCGGCCGCGTGATTCATGCGATCCACGCCGATCCGCAGCGCATGGCGCTGTCGGGGCAGGTGCTCGTCGGCGCGGAAGCCGCGCTGCAGTATGGCATCGCGGATGTCGACGGCAAGCAGCCGCCGTCGTATCGCGAACTGCTTGGCGGGCCGGTGCAGGCTCATCCGGCGATCGTCGCTTAAGGAGTGCAGATGGGCATCCTCGAAGGCAAGGTCGCGCTCGTGACGGGCGCGGGGCAGGGCGTCGGGCAAGGCGTCGCGCACGCGCTCGCGGCCGAAGGCGCGCTGGTGGCCGTGGTCGGCCGCACGCGCGACAAGCTGGTCGCGACCTGCGACGCGATCCGCGCACGCGGCGGAATCGCGGAGCCGTTCGTGTGCGACGTGATGGACGCCGTGCAGATCGCGCGCTGCGTCGATGCGGTCGTCGAGCGGTTTCGCGGCGTGCAGATCCTGATCAACAACGCGCAGGTCGTGCCGCTCGGCCGCCTGCTCGACGTGAGCGACATGGAATTTCTCGCGGGTCTCGAGTCGGGGCCGATCGCGACGCTGCGAATGATGCGCGCGTGCCATCCGCATCTGAAGGGTGATGGCGTGATCGTCAATTTCGCGTCGTCGGCCGCGGTGCGCTGGGACGCGTCCGGCTATGGCGCCTACGCGGCGACCAAGGAAGCGATTCGCGCGCTCACGCGTGCGGCGGCATGCGAATGGGGTGCCGACGGCATTCGCGTGAACGCGGTTGCGCCGCATGCGCTGTCGCCGGGGCTGAAGGGGTGGATCGACGCGAATCCGGACGAAGCCGCTGCGTTCTTCCGCACGATTCCGCTCGGCCGCGTCGGCGACTGTGAGCAGGACATCGGACGCGCGATCGTGTTTCTCGCGAGCCGCGACGCCGCGTACCTGACGGGTGCCACGCTTCCGCTCGACGGTGGGCAGGCGTACTGGGGTTGACGGCGAACGCAACGCACATCAAGCGCCGGCACCGATGCGCGTGGCAGCGCGTCGCGGCCGGCAAACCGGAATCGGAAAGCATCGAGGAGAGAACGACATGGGTCGACTGGAAGGGAAGGTGGCAATCGTCACGGGCGGCGCGCGCGGGATGGGCGCCGCGACATGCAGGCTGTTCGTCGAGCAGGGCGCGCGCGTCGTGATCGGCGACGTGCTCGACGCGGAAGGCGAGGCGCTTGCGCGCGAACTCGGCGACGCGGCACGCTTCATGCGGCTCGACGTGAGCGACGAGGCGAACTGGGCGCGCGTCGCCGATGCGACCGTCGAGCAGTTCGGCCGCATCGACGTGCTCGTGAACAACGCGGCCGTGCTGATGTTCGGCGCGATCACCGAATTGTCGAAACGTGATTTCGAGCGCGCGGTATCGATCAATCTCGTTGGCACGTTCGTCGGCATCCGCACGATCGCGCCGCGCATGATCGCGCGGAAGAGCGGGTCGATCGTCAACATCTCGTCGGTGGACGGGCTGCGCGGCGTGAACGCGCTGGCCGCCTACGTATCGAGCAAATGGGGCGTGCGCGGGTTGACGAAGGTGGCGGCGCTCGAACTCGGCCACCAGGGCGTGCGCGTGAATTCGATTCATCCCGGCGGCGTCAACACCGCGATGTCGAATCCGGCCGGCGCGCCGCTCGACGAGGTCAACAAGCACTACACGCACGTGCCGCTGCAGCGCGTCGGCTTGCCTGAAGAAATCGCGCGTGCGACGCTGTTTCTCGCGAGCGACGAAGCGTCGTACTGCAACGGCGCCGAACTGTCCGTCGACGGCGGGATGGCGGCGGGCGCGTATTACCCCGGATTGCCGGGCGCGCCGTTTTGAGCGGTAGCGCACACGACGCATACGCGCTGGATGTTTGTGTCCGCAACCTAATTCAGGGTTTGCCTGAGTAGCGAAAACACGAATCTGCACCGCGACCGTTCGCGCGCATCGCATGCGAACCTGTCGCGCGATTTTTCCGTTTTCGCGAAACCCTTGCAGGACGGACGTTCCAGGCGGTTCGTCCCCAAAGCTCACGCGTCGGAGCAGTAAAAAGGACGCGCCGGCAAGCGGCATGCCGGCGCGTCGTCACAATTGTTTCTTGTTGCAACGCAACGCCCGCCCGATAACGGCGATGGTATGCTGGCCGGCATGGAGTTGTACGGCAGGTTGCTTGCATGGCGAAACTCGCGTTCGCACACTCATACGAGACATCACATTCTCTCGCCCGCATCGCGGCATCGACACGCGCTCCGCTCGCGTGTCCCGCCTTGCGCGTCGCTGCTTCCTGCGCTCCGATCGCATTCCCCATCTCGCGGGCGCGTCCCGCATCCCCCATCCCTGCCCAATAGTCTGGAGACATTTCCATGTCGCAAAACAATCTGGCCGAAGCGACGCACGGCCCGCTGATCGCTCCCCCGGCATTCGTCAAGCATCGCAAACTGATCGACTGGGTGTCGCGTATCGCCTCGCTCACGGAACCCGACCGCGTCGTCTGGTGCGATGGCTCGCAGGAAGAAAACGACGCGCTGTGCCAGGCGATGGTCGACCAGGGCACGCTCACGCGCCTGAATCCGGCGAAGCGCCCGAACTCGTATCTCGCGCAGTCCGATCCGTCCGACGTCGCGCGCGTCGAGGACCGCACCTTCATCTGCACCGAATCGCCCGACGACGTCGGCCCGACCAACAACTGGATCGCGCCGGAAGAAATGCGCGAGACGCTGAACGGTCTGTTCCGCGGTTCGATGCGCGGCCGCACGCTGTACGTCGTGCCGTTCTCGATGGGCCCGCTCGGCTCGCCGATCGCGCACGTCGGCGTCGAGCTGTCCGACAGCCCGTACGTGGCCGCGAACATGCGGATCATGACGCGCATGGGCCGCGACGTCTACGACGTGCTCGGCGAGGACGGCGAGTTCGTGCCGTGCGTGCACAGCGTCGGCCATCCGCTCGAAGCGGGGCAGAAGGACGTGCCGTGGCCGTGCAACCCGGTCAAGTACATCGTGCATTTCCCCGACACGCGCGAGATCTGGAGCTTCGGCTCGGGCTACGGCGGCAATGCGCTGCTCGGCAAGAAGTGTTTCGCGCTGCGCATCGCGTCGACGATGGGCCGCGATCAGGGCTGGCTCGCCGAACACATGCTGATCCTCGGCGTGACGTCGCCGGCCGGCAAGAAGTATCACGTCGCGGCGGCGTTCCCGTCCGCGTGCGGCAAGACCAACTTCGCGATGCTGATCCCGCCGCACGGTTTCGACGGCTGGAAGGTCACGACGATCGGCGACGACATCGCCTGGCTGAAGCCGGGCCGCGACGGGCGCCTGTATGCGATCAACCCGGAAGCCGGCTTCTTCGGCGTCGCGCCGGGCACGGGCGTGAAGACCAACCCGAACGCGATCGCGACGCTGAAGGAAAACGTGATCTTCACGAACGTCGCGCTGACGGAAGACGGCGACGTGTGGTGGGAAGGCCTGACCGACACGCCGCCCGCGAAGCTGACCGACTGGCAGGGCAATCCGTGGACGCCGGAGATCGGCAAGGAAACCGGCCGCAAGGCCGCGCACCCGAATTCGCGCTTCACGGCGCCGGCATCGCAATGCCCGTCGATCGACGCGGACTGGGAGAACCCAGCCGGCGTGCCGATCGACGCATTCATTTTCGGTGGCCGTCGCTCGACGACCGTGCCCCTCGTGACCGAGGCGCGCGACTGGATCGAAGGCGTGTACATGGCCGCGACGATGGGCTCGGAGACGACCGCCGCGGCAGCGGGCCAGCAAGGCGTCGTGCGCCGCGACCCGTTCGCGATGCTGCCGTTCTGCGGCTACAACATGAGCGATTATTTCGCGCACTGGCTGAAGCTCGGCAAGCAGATCGAAGGCGCCGGCGCGACGCTGCCGAAGATCTACTGCGTGAACTGGTTCCGCAAGGATGCGAACGGCAAGTTCGTGTGGCCGGGCTTCGGCGAGAACATGCGCGTGCTGAAGTGGATGCTCGATCGCCTCGAGGGCAACGGCGGCGGCGGCGACCATGCGTTCGGCGTGTCGCCGGCCTATGACGACCTCCATTGGGACGGGCTCGACTTCACGCGCGAGCAGTTCGATGCGGTGACGTCGATGAACGCCGACGAATGGCGCGAGGAGCTGAAGCTGCATGCGGCGCTGTTCGACACGCTGAAGCTGCGTCTGCCGGCCGAACTGACCGACACGATGAAGAAGATCGCGCAGCGCATCGGCGGCTGACGATCCGGGTCGAAGCAACGAGGTAACGAAGCAACGAAGTTACGACGTGATGGGATGAACGTCCCGCTGCCGGCATGCATCGCCGGCGGCGGGACGTTTTCGTTTCTGCTTCGTTTCAGCGTTGCGCGTGTTGCGCCGGCGGTGCGCTTATGCGCCGCAATGCGCGACCACTTCGTTCACCGCGCGCTGCACGTCGCCGCGCCGGTAGCGCAGCAGCGCGATATCGGCCGGATCGGGTTCGTACGACACGACGTTGCCGCGCCCCGTGTAGATCGCCATATCGGGCAGCAGCGGATGCTCCTGATCGAGCGACGGCACCGGCTGCGGATTGCCGGCCGCGCGGAAGAAGGCCGCGAAGTAGTCGGCGAAGCTGAGGTTCTCGTCGCCGACGAGATACGCCTTGCCGGATGCGCCGCGTTGCAGCGCGCCCCAGATCGCTTCCGACAGCGATTGCGTCGAAATGAAGTTGCTGCCGCCTGCCGGCCCGTACACCGGCAGGCCGGCGAGCTTGCCCTGCGCATAGCCCGTGTACGCGGCGAACATCTCGTTGCGCAGCCCCGGCACCGACCCCACGACGAACGGTGCATTGACGCTGCACACCGCGAACGAAGGCGACGCGAGCGCGCGCACGCGTTCGTCGGCGAGATGGCGCGAGCGCACGTACGGCACCGTGTCGACGAGTGCCGGCGCGACCTGCGGATAGAAGCTGCCGACCAGCACCGCGCGCTTCACGCCCGCATCGCGCGCGAGCGCGAAGAAGCGCGGCACCGCGTCGACGTTCGCGCGTTCCCAGTGCGCGGCTTCGTCGGTGCCGGGCGGCAGGTGACGAATGTCGTTGCCTGCCGCGAACACGACCGCGTCGAACGGCGCGAGATCGTCGCGCGTGAAGGTGGCGGCCACGTAGTCGCGCAGCAGCACGTCGAATTGCGCGAGCGCGCTGCCCGGCGCGGGCGGCTTGCGGGCGGCGAGCGTCACGTCGTTGCCTTGCGCGTGCAGATGCAGCGCGGCGTGGCCGCCGATGAGGCCGGTGCCGCCGATGATCAGGATTTTCATGGTGTCTCCGAGGGCGGCGCAGGCGCGCCGCATGAATTGAACCGACGATTGAACGGCTGAAGCCGCGCGGATCGGCGCTCAGAAGTTGAAGCCGTTGCCCGTGACGACCGGCATGTTCGTCCAGAAGCCGTTCGGGTCGCGATACCAGCCGGCCGCCGCGAGCGCGCCGCCGTCCACGTGCAGCGTCGTGCCGGTGACCCACGCGGCGAGCGGGCTCGCGAGGAACAGCGCCGCGCCCGCGATATCGCCGGCCGCACCGAAGCGCCCGAGCGGAATCCAGCGCGGGATGTGCGCGCGATGCTCGGCCGCGACCATCGCGCCCACGGGCACCTGCGGCGTCTCGGTGGTCTCCGGCGCGATCTGGTTCACGCGGATGCCGGCCGGCCCGAGTTCGAGCGCGAGGCTTTTCGTGAAACCGGTCAGCGCGGCCTTGAACGACGCATAGACGCTGCAGTTCGGAATCGCGCGAAAGCCTTCGATCGACGACACGCCGACGATGCTGCCGCCCGCGCCGCGCCTGCGCAGCAACGGCAGCATCGCGCGCGTGACGACGAACACCTGGCGCAGGTTCACGTCGAACAGCCGCGCGATGTCGTCGTCGGTATGGTCGTCGAACGGCTTCGCGATCTGCAGGAAATCGCCGACGTTGTTGACGAGCACGTCGAGGCCGCCGAAGCGTGCGTCGATCGTTCGCGCGAATGCGTCGACCTCGTCGCGGCGCGTGACGTCCACGGCGCCGACGAGCGCGTCGACGCCCGCGGCTTCGAGCGCCTGGCGCACGTCCTGCGCGCGAGCGGGGTCGAGCTCGGCCACCGCGACGCGCGCGCCCGCCGCGCCGAATGCTTCCGCGCATGCGCGGCCGATGCCCGCGCCGCCGCCGGTGACCAGGACTGTCTTGCCGGTAAATGAAATCATCACAACACTCCTTCGATCTGGAAAGCCGCGAGCCGCATCACAGCGACGAAACGAGTTGCGCGTTGTCGATCCGCAGCTCCGCGCCGTTCACGAAGCGCGACTCGTCGGAGGCGAGGAACAGCACGAGATTCGCGACGTCCCGCGGGTCGCACATGCGTGCCATCGGATCGTTGCCGATGCCGAGTTCGGCCTGATCGAGGCCGGGCATCAGCGCCTGTGTCATCGGCGTCCAGATGCCGTCCGGGTGGATCGAGTTGCAGCGGATCCGGTAGCCGCTGCGCTTGCAGTGCACGGCGACGCTGCGCGCGAGCGCCGTCACCGCGCCTTTCGAGCCGGTGTATGCGCACATCATCGGCAGGCCGCCGAGCGCGGCGACCGACGACATCATCACGATCGAGCCCGGCGTGTCGTTGTCCTTCATTGCGCCGATTGCGTACTTGCAGCCGAGGAAATAGCCGTCCGCGTTGACGCGCAGCACGCGCCGCCAGGTGTCGAGGCTCGTCTCCTCGATCGAGCCGACCGGGCAGATCGCCGCGTTGTTGACGAGTACATCGAGCCGGCCGAAGCGATCGATCGTCGATGCGATCGCGTGCCGCCAGCCGTCCTCGTCGGCGATGTCCTGGCGCACGAACAGCGCCGTCTCGCCGATGTCGCGCGCGAGCGCGCGGCCCGCATCCTCGTCGATGTCGGTGAGCACGACGCGCGCGCCCTCGGCGGCCAGCAGCAGCGCATCGGCGCGGCCGACGCCGCTCGCCGCGCCGGTGATCAGCGCGACCTTGTTTGCGACTCGATTCATCTTTGGGTCGATTTCCTGTGACGTTGAAAGAAGGCGGGCGCTCATGCGGCGCCCGGCGCGCGGCCGGCCTTGACCGCGTCGAGCGCGGCCGCGCCGTAGATCTGCGCGATCGTGTCGTCGACGCGCGGGTTGGAGCGCAGTTCGTGGCCGCCGTCGACCGCGAAGCTCTGGCCAGTGACCCAGCCCGACTCGGGGCCCGCGAGGTAGCGCACCGCATGCGCGATCGCATCCGGTTCGCCGAGCGTGCCGAGCGGAATCTGTTCGAGGAAGCTGTCGACCAGCGCACGGTTGTCGAACATCGGGGCGGTGGCCTCAGAGCGCGTGAGGCCCGGCCGCACCGCATTCACGCGGATCTTCGCACCGGCCAGTTCCTCGGCCGCGCCGCGCACCAGCGCCTCGAGCGCGGCCTTCGCGGTGCAGTACGCGGACAGCCAGCGGAAATTGATCTGCGCGGCCGTCGACGAGATGCAAACGATGGAGCCGCCGCCGCTGTCGGCGAGCCGCGGCGCGGCATGACGGATCGCGGCGAACGCGCTGTGCAGGTTCAGGTCGATTTCCGCGCGGAAGCTGTCGGCGTCGTGCATCAGCAGCGGGCGGAACCCGGCACCGCCGACGGTCGGCACGACGATGTCGAGACGGCCGTCGAGCGCCCATGCGGTGTCCAGCGCGGCCTGCAGGTCGCCGTCGTCGCAGGCGTCGCCGGCATGGATCGCGACGCGGCTGCCGGGCACCGTGTCGGCAAGGTGCCGCCGCGTGCGTTCGAGCGCGTCGCGACGGCGGCCCGTCAGCACGACGGCCGCGCCATCGGCCGCGAGCGCGTGCGCGCAGGCCGCGCCGATGCCGCCGGCGCCGCCCGTGACGAGCGCGGTGCGGCCGGCGAGGGGAAGGGGCGAGCGCATGGTTCAGCCCTCCAGCGGCAGGTCTTGCGACCAGTCGACGTGCAGCGTGCGCGCGGCGAAGCGCCACGTGCCGCCGTCGAACACGCAGCGGTCTCGATAGCGCAGCCCCCAGTCGAGCTTGCGCTTCACGCCGTCGCGCACATACACGTGGCACGCGACGCAGTAGGTCTCGACATCGGCTTCGCCGCCGTCGAGCGTGACGAGCTGGTTGTGCACGTGATGCTGGGTCGTCTCGTAGTGCTCGATCGCGCTCATTCCGGCGACGATCGCGTCGCGGTCGTCGAAGCGGAAACCGGGGCCGTCGAGCTGCGCATCGGCGGTGAAGAGGGTGGCGAGGCGCTGCCAGTCGCGCCGGTCGACGGCTTGCGCGTAACGGCACGCAAGTTCGTACAGCGCGTGGCGGGGATTCGAATCGGTCATGCGGTACTCCCGTGAGTGAGCGGAAAGCGTCTGCCGCGCCGCAAGCGCGGACGCGGCGGCATTGCGAGGTCGACGCGCAGGTTCGCATCGGACCGATTGCTCCTCATCATCCATACGGAGCAGGGCGAGGATCGGGGAAAACACCGGGGCCGACGGCGACGCAGCGTCCGATGTTGCGATGCACCGTCGGACGCACGGCATGCGGCCGACGGTGATGCGTGCGATCGCAGCAAGCCAGGCCGGTCGGTTTGCGGGGCCATCAGTCGAACCGTTCGCGCGGCAATGCTGCAACGCGGTACGCCGCATGCGGCCCGCTTCGCGTTTGTCCCTAGTCGAAATGGACGATGGCCGGCGGGCCGGCGCTGGCTACCGTGCAGTCATCCGGTGCCGCTGCATGTGGCCGGTCGCCGGATACGAACCGCGATAGCGGCCAACCGGAGGGGACGACGATCATGAGACTGACGACTCGCAAGCTGTGCGTATTGGCGATGGGCACGCTCGCGGCCATGGCAATGGCGCGATATGGCGCCGAGCAGGTCCCGTCGCCGCCGTATGCGGCCGGCATCCTGCAATGCCGCTCGGTCGACCTGAACGGCCTGCCGACCGGTTGCGTTCCGATCGATCCGTCGCACTTCGGCTTCGCTGCGCTGCGCGGCATGTGACGCCGGCGCAGCCGTGCGCCGCGCCGATTCGATGTCGCCCGGAAGCCGTCGCGATGCGGCGGTGGTCGGGTGGACAGACCGGATGGCGCATCGCGACACATGTGCCGCGTGTCGTCCATCCGGTTTCCTGTCTTCGTTCGAATTTCCCGCCCATCCACGAGACCACGCGCGGCCCGCATGCGCACGCTCGAACGCTCGAACGCGCGCATCGGCAACGCGCCGAGGTCCGTGTCGGGGGTGCCTGCCCGCGGTGCTTCGCCACGACCACCGCCTTTCACCGATTCCCTTCACGCAGAACCATTACGCGATGTCATCCGACCATTCCCTGACCCGCCCCCTGAACATCCGCGACGTGCGTCGCTGGGATGCCGAACACGACGTCGTGATCGTCGGCTTCGGCGCGGCCGGCGCGTGCGCGGCGATCGAAGCCGCGAGCGCCGGCGCCGACACGCTGATCGTCGAGCGCGCATCGAGCTACGGCGGCACGAGCGCGCTGTCCGGCGGCGAGATCTACCTCGGCGGCAGCGGTGGCACGCCCGCGCAGCGGCAGGCCGGCTTCAGCGACGATACCGAGGACCTGTACCGCTACCTCATGCTTGCGGGCGGCCGCGACGCGGACGAGGCGAAGGTGCGTCTCTACGCGAACGAGAGCCTCGCGCATCACGACTGGCTCGTCGCGCAGGGCCTCACGTACAAGAACACGTTCATCGCCGAGCGGATCGTCGAACCGGAAACCGATGACTGCCTGATCTGGTCGGGCAGCGAGGAAGCCTGGCCGTTCAGCGAGGCCGCGAAGCCGTGCCCGCGCGGCCACACACCGCAATGGCCGGGCTGGGGCGGCGGGCAGATGCTGATGCGCGTGCTGGCCGAGCGCGTGCAGGCGCTCGGCGTGTCGACACGCTACGACACGCGCGCGCTGGCGCTGATCGTCGACGATGCCGGCGCGGTGCGCGGCGTCATGCTGCGTGCGTACGGCGAGACGGCATGCGTGCGGGCGCGCCGCGCGGTGATCCTGTGCGCGGGCGGCTTCGCGATGAACCGCGACATGGTGCGTCGGCACGCGCCGCAGTTGCTGCGCTCTGACGAACCAATCGGCAGCCCGGGCGACGACGGCTCGGGTATCCTGCTCGGCCAGAGCGCGGGCGGGGCCGCCATCCACATGGACCAGGGTTTCGTCAGCCTGCCGTTCTACGCGCCCGAATCGCTGATCCACGGGATCTTCGTGAACGCGCGCGGCCAGCGCTTCATCAACGAGGACGGCTATCACGGCCGCACCGGCCATCACGCGTTCCACCAGGCCGACGACCGGATCTACCTGCTGGTCGACCAGGCGACCTACCAGGAGCCGCCCGCGATCGCGCGGATCGGCATCGCGGCGGCGGGCGAGACATGGGCGGAAGTCGAACGCGACCTGCAGATGCCGGCCGGCACGCTGACGGCGACCGTCGACGTCTACAACCGCCACGCGGCCGAAGGCGTCGATCCGCTGTTCCACAAGGCGAAGAAGTGGCTGAAGCCGTTGATCGAGCCGCCGTTCGTCGCGCTCGATTGCCGGATCGACTACGCGTTCTATCCGCATTTCACGCTGGGCGGGCTCGATACGCTGCCGACCGGGCAGGTGCTCGACGCCGCGCGCGTGCCGGTGGCGGGCCTCTATGCGGCCGGCCGCACGAGTTGCGGGCTGCCGCGCTGGGGCGCCGGGTACAGCTCGGGGCTGTCGCTGGCCGACGCGACGTTCTTCGGCCGGCAGGCCGGCCGTCACGCCGCGCGTTCGGGGAGCGAGGCGCTGCGCAGCGTCGTGTAGCGTCGGCTGAACGCGAAAGCACGACGCCCCGGGCAACCGGGTTGCGCCGGGGCGTCGTCTTTTCAGGCGGACGTCGGTGAAGCGTCGACAGGCCGTCAGCCGAGATCGAGCGCGTTCGTCAGGTCGCCGGGCGGCGTCGCGCCGCGCGACGCGAACGCCTTGTCGCGCGCGGCGACGCCGTCGAGCGGCGCGAGCCCGTGCACGCGGCTGATGAAGCGCAGGATCGAGTTCGTGTCGTACATCGTGTGGTCGACGTAACCCTTCTTCGCGAACGGCGAGATCACGAGCGCGGGAATCCGCGAGCCGGGGCCCCAGCGATCGCCGACCGGCGGCGCGACGTGATCCCACCAGCCGCCGTTCTCGTCGTGCGTCATCACGATCACGGTGTTCGCCCACTGCGGGCCGCGCCGGATGCGTTCGATCACGTTCGCGATGTGGCGATCGCCGGATTCGACATCCGCATAGCCGGCGTGCATGTTCAGGTTGCCTTGCGGCTTGTAGAACGCGACGGCCGGCAGGCGGCCCGCGTCGATGTCGGCGATGAAATGGTTGGTCGACGGCTCGTCGCCGAGGCCCGCGTCGCGCAGGTGCTTGCGGCGCGCGTCGGTGCCGGGCGCGTAGTTCGCGAAGTAGTTGAACGGCTGATGGTGGTACTGGAAATCCGGCACCATGCCCGTATCGCGGTGCTCGAGCGCGTATTGCCACGCGCCGCTGTACCACGCCCAGTCGACGTTCTTCTCCGACAGGCGGTCGCCGATCGTCGCATGGCCCTGCGGCGGGATCACGCGATGGTCGGCCGGATCCGCGTATGCGGCATTGCCAGGATCGGCCGGCGGCACGTAGCTCGGCTGGTACGGCGGCGCCATCGTGTTGACGCCATAGCCGTCGGGCGTCAGCGGCCCGTCGACCGCGAACTTCGGCGGGCCCTCGAGCGCGGACGCCGGCGAATCGGCGGCGAGCGTCAGCCGCGTGCCGGCCGGATCGTCGCCGTCGATCTTCGACAGCAGCTTCGCCGCGTGCGGATGCTTGTGTGCATCCGGATAGATCGGCGGCTGCGCGGAAATCAGGAACATGTGGTTCAGCCACGAACCGCCGAAGGCCGCCATGAAGAAGTTGTCGCACAGCGTGTATTGCCGCGCGAGGTTCCACAGCCGCAGCGTGTCGGCGGAATTGCGGTAATGGCCCATCACGAGGCCGCCCGAATCGGCCCACGCGGCGAACTGGTTGTTGCGGCCCGCGGCGATCTGCATCTGGTTCTGATAGAAGCGATGCCACAGGTCGCGGGTGATCACGCCGTTCGGCAGCGGTTTACCCTGCGCGTCGGCGATCCGGAACGGCGCGTTCGGCAGCTTGTCGATGTCGCGCTCGGCGATCGCGTAGCGCTTGCCGTCCACTTCCTGCGCCTGCGGCACGAGTCCGCCCCAGATTTTCGGCAGCACGGGCAACGGCGTCTTGCCGTCGCGATCGAGCTGCTGCGCATGCTCGGGCCGCACCTCGCTCAGCGGGTAGCGCACACCGGGGAAGTCGCCGTACAGGTTCGCGAAGCTGCGGTTCTCCGCATAGATCACGACGATGTGGCGCACCTGCCGGCGCAGCGCTTCGTCGAGCCGCAGGTCGGCGGCGGAGCGCGGCGCGCTGCCCGGCGTGGTCTCGCAGCCGCCGAGCGCGACACCCGCGCCGAGCGCGGCGAGGCCGCCGAGCATGCGGCGGCGGTCGGGATCAACGGGAAGGTCGTCGGGGCGATCGGGGGTGTCGTTCACGTCGTGAGCTCCTCGGATGGGCGGTTGTCGTTCGATGCGCGGCAGCGTCGCGCGGCCTGCCGCGACGCGGGACGGGACGCAACGGCCGGCGTCGCGCCCGGGCGGGGCGATGCCGGCTGTCACAAAAATGTCATGAGCGCGACTATAACGCGCCGGGCCGCCGCGACGAAAGCTGTTTGTCGGACGATGCGGGACGCCCGCGCGCGAACTAGACTTGAATCACGGGCGGCGCATTGCCGTGCGTCGTCCGCGCGAACGGCGCGTGGCGCGCCTTCGCGGTGTCATTCATGCGACGAAACGAGGCGACGATGACGCGGATGCATTCCGTATGCGCGTGGCTGCCGATGCCGCGTGCCGGCCCGGCGCGCGGGCACGCATAAGCGCGCAGCGGCGCGACCGGCCGGCCCGATGCCATGGACAGGAAATTCGACTTCGCAGGATTGTTGATCGCGGCGGGCTTCTTCGTGCTGTTCGCCGCGCAGTTGCTGATGCTGCGTCCGGCGTCGACGCTGATCGCGTACAGCGATTTCCATCGGCTCGTCGCCGCACGGCTCGTCGACGATCTCGAGATCGGATCGACGACGATCACGGGCACGCTGACGATGCCGCAGGCCGGCGCGATGCTGCCGGCGTCCGATGTCGCGGCCGTGAAGTCGGGCGGCACGCCGCCGCGCTTCGCCACCAACCGCGTGACCGACCCACAACTGATCGACACGCTGAGCGCCGCTGGCATCCGCTTTCACGGCGCGTCCGACACCGGCTGGATCGCGTCGCTCGCGTCGTGGCTGGTGCCGCTCGTCGCGTTCGTGTTCATCTGGAACCTGATGCTGCGCAAGCGCGGCGGGCTGCAGGATTTCACCGGAATGGGCAAGAGCCGCGCACGCGTATACGTGCAGCAGGAAACCGGCATCACGTTCGACGACATCGCGGGCATCGACGAAGCGAAGGCCGAGCTGCAGCAGCTCGTCTCGTTCCTGCGCGATCCGGATCGCTACCAGCGGCTCGGCGGCAAGATTCCGAAGGGCGTGCTGGTCGTCGGCGCGCCCGGCACCGGCAAGACGCTGCTCGCGCGCGCGGTGGCGGGCGAGGCGGCGGTGCCGTTCTTCTCGATCAGCGGCTCGGCGTTCGTCGAGATGTTCGTCGGCGTCGGCGCGGCGCGCGTGCGCGACCTGTTCGAGCAGGCGCAGCAGAAGGCGCCGTGCATCGTGTTCGTCGACGAGCTCGATGCGCTCGGCAAGGTACGCGGTGTCGGCCCGATGTCCGGCAACGACGAGCGCGAGCAGACGCTCAACCAGCTGCTCGTCGAGATGGACGGCTTCCAGGCCGGCTCCGGCGTGATCATCATGGCCGCGACCAACCGGCCGGAGATTCTCGATCCCGCACTGCTGCGCCCGGGCCGCTTCGACCGTCACATCGCGATCGACCGGCCCGACGTGAACGGCCGCCGCCAGATCCTCGGCGTGCACGTGAAGCGCGTGAAGCTCGCGGCCGACGTCGACCTCGGCGAACTCGCGTCGCGCACGCCGGGCTTCGTCGGCGCCGATCTCGCGAACGTGGTCAACGAGGCCGCGCTGCATGCGGCGGAACTCGGCAAGCCGGCGATCGGGATGGATGACTTCGACGAGGCGATCGACCGAGCGCTGACCGGCCTCGAGCGCAAGAGCCGCGTGATGAACGCGCAGGAGAAACTCACGATCGCCTATCACGAGGCCGGGCATGCGCTCGTCGCGGAGAGCCGCGCGCATTGCGATCCGGTGAAGAAGGTGTCGATCATTCCGCGTGGCGTGGCCGCGCTCGGCTATACACAGCAGGTGCCGACCGAGGATCGCTACGTCCTGCGCCGCAGCGAGCTGCTCGACCGGATCGATGCGCTGCTCGGCGGGCGTGTCGCGGAAGAACTCGTGTTCGGCGACGTGTCGACGGGTGCGCAGAACGATCTCGAACGCGCGACCGCGATGGCGCGCCACATGGTCATGCAGTACGGGATGAGCGAGCAGATCGGGCTGGTGAGCTTCGACGACGGCGATGCGCGCACCGGCATGCCGGGCACGTGGCATGCGGGCGAGGGGCGCTGCAGCGAGCACACCGCACGGATGATCGACGACGAGGTGCATACGCTGCTGAGCGATGCACATGCGCGCGTCGCGTCGACGCTCGCAGAACGTCGCGATGCGCTCGAGCGCATCGCACGACGGCTGCTCGCGTGCGAGGTGCTCGAACGCGATGCGTTGCAGGCGCTGATCGACGGGCGCGAGGCGCCTGGCGCCGCGCCATCCACGACCGATCTCGGGCCGGGCGGGGGCGCGAATGCGCCGGAGCAGGCGTCGGCGATCGAGCGCGATTTCGTCGCATACGGGCCGCCGCGCGAACCCGAACGCTGAAGTGCGAGCCTGTCGCGCAGCCGGCGAGCGGCCTTGATCGCGCCACACCGTCGCTGCGATTCAACCTTGCCGGCGTGGCGTTGCGCCGGCGTTTCGTTTCTCCTTTTCCAGTCACGGAGTCGCCATGAGCGAGGCGCATGTATCGGTCGATGTCGCGCAGCATGCGCGTTTCAGTTTCGAAGTCACGTTTGCCGGCACCGAGCTTTCGCCGGTGCTCACCGACGAACCGCCGCCGCTCGGCGACGGCCGCGGCCCCAATCCCGTCCGGCTGCTGGCGGCGGCGGTCGCGAGCTGCCTCGCGGCGAGCCTGTTGTTCGCGCTCGAGAAACAGCGCGTCGATCCGCAGCCGGTCACCGCGCATATCGACGTCGACATGGTGCAGAACGAAGCGGGCAGGGTGCGCGTGGGCGCGATGGCCGTGACGCTGACGGTCGGCAAGGCGTGGTCCGATCTCGCGGCGGCCACGCGCATGCTCGACCGGTTCGATGCGTATTGCGTGGTGACCGAGAGCATGCGCGAAGGCATTCCGATCGCGGTGGCGGTACGGGACGTGAACGGCGCGATGCTCGACCGCGAGATGACCGGCGTGTGAGCGTACGTCAGGAGGCAGTCGCGGCGGCAACTTCCGCTGCTTCGGCGAGCGCGTCGAGAAAGCGCGTGCGCCACCAGTGAACGTCGGTCTTGCGCACGATCGCCATCAGCGCGTCGTGACGCTGGCGGCGCTCGTCGAGCGGCATCGTGAGCGCGCGCTGGATTGCCTGCGCGGTGCCTTGCGTGTCGTACGGATTGACGAGCAGCGCGGGCTTCAGTTGCTCGGCCGCGCCCGCGAAACGCGACAGCACGAGCACGCCTGGATCGGCCTCGTCCTGCGCGGCGAGAAACTCCTTCGCGACCAGGTTCATCCCGTCGCGCAGCGGCGTGACGAGCGCGACGCGGCTCGCGCGGTAGAGGCCCGGCAGGCGCTTGCGCGCGACCGTGCGGTGGATGTAGCGCATCGGCATCCACTCGAGTTCGCCGTAATCGCCGTTGATCGCGCCGCACAGGCTGTCCATCTCGCGCCGCAGGTCGTCGTACGCGCCGAGATCCTCGCGGCTCGGCGCGGCGATCTGGATCAGCGTCGCGCGGTCGCGGTTCTCCGGATATTGTTCGAGCAACTGACGGAATGCGTGCACGCGCTGCGGCAGCCCCTTCGTGTAGTCGAGCCGGTCGACGCCGACGAGCAGCTGGCGGCGCGAATACTCGTCGCGCATCCGCTCGAACATGTCGATGCCGTCGCGATTCTCCGCGAGCGCCGCGAATTCGTCGACGTTGATGCCGATCGGGAACGCACCGGCCGACAGCGTGCGGCCGAACGCGTGCAGGCGGCCGTCCGGCAGCCGCGCGGCGCCGGCCTCGGCCTCGACGTAATGCTCGAAGTGCAGCAGATCCGATTCGGTCTGGAAGCCGACGAGATCGTAGGCGAACAGCGAGCGCATCAGCCACTCGTGCTCTGGGATCGCGGCCATGATCGGCGGCGGCGGCATCGGAATGTGCAGGAAGAAGCCGATCGGATTCGTGCAGCCCGTCGCGCGCAGCTCGGCGGCGAGCGGAATCAGCTGGTAGTCGTGGACCCAGACGACGTCGTCGGGGCGCAGCAGCGTGCTCAGCTTGCGCGCGAACAACTGGTTCACGCGCCGGTAGCCGTCCGCGAAGCGGCGGTCGAACTGCGCGAGATCGAGGCGGTAGTGGAACACCGGCCACAGCACGTTGTTCGAGTAGCCGAGGTAGTAAGCGTCGTAATCCTGCGGATCGAGATCGATCGTCGCGAGCTGAATGCCGCCGACGTTCTGGATCTGCACGTCGTCGCCGTGCGCGGGGCGTTCGCCTTCGCCGCGCAGCCTGCCGCTCCACCCGAACCAGACACCGCCCGATTCCTGCAGGCTGTCTTTCACGGCCACGGCAAGCCCGCCTGCCGCGGCTTTACGGGGATCTGCAATACGATTGGATACGACGACGAGTCGGCTCACCAGCTCTCCTGCGAATGGTTGGGGAAGGTTCGTGCGGCCAGGGCGCGAGGCGGACGCCGCCATCGACGCGTGGCGCGATGGGGCCGCGATACGAGCGGACGGGAATCAGGGCATGCGATTCGCCGTTCGAACGTGGAGTGCTTTTTTAAGCATACTCGTCATTCGGCTGATTTAAAAGTGCATGACTGCGATCGGCGAATTCGCACGTCGATTCATTACTTGCCGTGTCGCGTATGGGGCGGGACCGGAAATTGCGCCGCAACGTGTGCAACGGGAAGCGGCGATCCCGGTGAAAATGGATCGTGTTCCACGTCGATCGGCATTGCTTCGATCGAGCGCGATGCGCGTGGTCGACGCGCGAGAGAATGCGTGCCGCGCGACACCTGGCGTTTCAGGTTCGAACGAGCACGATGACTGTCGCACGCAGGCGGGGGCGATGTGCAGCCGGCCCGCGTACCGCGCGGCCGCGCATCGTGTTTCGGGCGCCGCGTTACGCGTTACGCGGCGACAGCTTGCCAGTGCGATGCGCCGTCGGCCGCATGCGCGCGCGTGCCGGCGCTGCATGTTCGCCGCCCGGCATCCGGAATGCGGACACCGTCTCCGACAGATCGCGGCCCTGCGCCTCGAGCGATTTCGACGCGGCCGCGGCCTGTTCGACGAGTGCCGCGTTCTGCTGCGTCGTCTCGTCCATCTGCGTGATCGTCAGGTTCACCTGGTCGATGCCGCGGCTCTGTTCGGCCGATGCGGCCGCGATTTCACCCATGATGTCGGTGACGCGCGCGACGGCCCGCGTCACGTCCGACATCGTCTTTCCGGCTTCGCCCGCGAGCGCAGAGCCGTCGTGGATCGTCTGTACCGATGCCGAGATCAGTTCCTTGATTTCCTTCGCGGCGGTGGACGAACGTTGCGCGAGGCTGCGCACCTCGCTCGCGACCACCGCGAAGCCACGACCCTGTTCGCCCGCGCGTGCCGCCTCGACGGCCGCGTTCAGCGCGAGGATGTTGGTCTGGAATGCGATGCCTTCGATGATCCCGGTGATGTCCGCAATTTTCGACGAGCTGTTGCCGATCTCCGTCATCGTATCGACCACGCGGCCGACCACCGCGCTGCCGCGCAGTGCAACCTCCGACGCGTTCGCGGCGAGCGTGCTCGCCTGCTGCGCGTTCTCCGCGTTCAGGCGCACCGTCGACGTGAATTCCTCCATCGTCGCGGCGGTTTCCTGCAGCGAGGCGGCCTGTTCCTCGGTGCGCTGGCTCAGGTCGAGATTGCCCGATGCGATTTCACCCACCGCATGCGCAATGCTGTTCGACGAATCCCGCACGCGGCCGACGATGTCGATCAGCCGCGCATTCATCGTGCGCAGTGCGTCGAGCAGGTCGCGCGTCTCGTCGTTGCCGCTCACGCTGATGCGGCTGCCGAGATCGCCATTGGCCACCGTGCGCGCGACGTCGACCGCCGCGACGATCGGTGCGGTGATCCTGCGCGTCAGCCACAGCCCGCCGCCAACTGCCACCGCGATCGCGATTGCGCAAATGGCCAGCAGCAAGTTGCGCTCGATCGCGTAGCGATCCGCGAATGCCTGCGCGATCGCGACTTCGCGCTCGCGCGTATAGGTTGCGTACGCATCGGTTGCGCGAACCAGTTGCGCGAGCAACGGACGGCAGCGATTGTCGATATCGGCGGTCGCCTCGTCCTTCTTGCCGGCCTGCGCGAGCCCGACGATATTCAGCGCGACCGGCCCGTAGCTCGCTTCGACTCGCACGATCTCGGCGACTAGTTCGCGCGCGCGATCGGTCGTGTCGGTCGTATTCGCCATCATGTCCTTCAGCTTTGCGAGGCGGTCCTGCACGTCCTTGTGTGCCTGCTGCACTTCGGCCAGTTCGAGCTGGATGTCGGAAGGCGTGGTCACGAGCACCAGGTTGCGCGCGGCGATCGCGCGCCGGTCGACCGCCGTACGGATTTGAGCGGACAGGTTCGCGCGCGCGTTGACACCGTTCATGTACCGGGAAAACTCGTCGTTCGTATCGGACAGCGCTTTCAGTGCCATGCCCGACACGATCACGACGACCGCGGCGAGCAAACCGAAACCCCCAAGCAGTTTTGTCTTGATGGTTATTCTGGCGATTTTCACGATGTGCCTCTGTGCGTGTGGTTGGCGATGGGAATTTATTGTTCGACCGCGTGCAGGCCCGTGCCGTCATTAACGGGAATGCCGGATATTTCTTTAGCCATCGAAAACCCTGATATTTATTCTTTTTTGCTGGAATCCACGCCGGTTGGGCGTTCTCGCTCCGGAGAAAGGTTCGGGAATCACCGATGATCGTCGCGTTCATACGCGGATATAAAAATCGACTTTTTCCAGAAAGTTAATAAGTTCTTGTCAGTTTCTCAAATCGTCCGATTCCTATGTTCCTTGATTCACGGGTGAATCGCGCGTTTACGCTCGGACGTTCGGGAACGCCCGATCCGGCCTCGCAAATGGGGCGTACGAATGCGTGCCCGATTCGATTCGGCCCGCGGCCGGCGCCGCGGGCCGTCCGGCGATCAGAACGTCGTGCGCAGACCGGCCATCACGCTGCGGCCGCCTTGCGGCGCGAAGCCGCGCACGACCGAGGTCGCATAGCGGATCTCCTGGTTCGTCAGGTTGTCGCCGCGCAGGTACGCGAGCCAGTGCGTCGCGCCGACACGAAACTTGTACGTGAGCATCACGCCGAGCGACGTGTAACCATCGGTCGGAAAGTCGTTGTCGGGCACGCGGTGCTGCGACCACGCGTGCGTGACCTGCGCGCGCGCACCGAACGGGCCGTAGCCATAATCGGCCGCGAGCGTCGCGCGCAGCGGCGCGATGCGCGGCAGCGGCTGGCCGGTGTCGACGTTGCGTGCATGCGTGTAGTCGGCGGTCAGTTCGACGTCGACCGTGTGACCGCGCCGCGAGAACGCGCGCCACTTGCCGTCGAGTTCGACGCCGTAGAACTCGGCGCGCACGCCGCGATAGACTGCTTCGTCGAGCGTATCGCCGGCGCCGGGTGCGACCGGTTCGCCGTCGCCGTTCACGATGCGGCCCGTGTTGTACTCGGTCAGGTAGTTCGAGAAGCGGTTGTAGAACACGCCGACGCTGCCGCGGTTCGGGCCGCTTGCATAGCGCAGCGACAGGTCGGTCGACACGGCCTTTTCCTTCGACGCGTTCGGGTTGCCGATCAGGAACTGGCCGGTGGCGTCGTGCGGGCCGTTCGAGTACAACTCGTAGAAGGTCGGCGCGCGTTCCGTGTACGCGACGTTCGCCGCGACCGACCACACGGGCGTCAGCGAGAACAGCGCGCCGGCCGATACGCTGCCGGCATTGAAGTCGCGCGGCTGCGCGAGCGCGAATTTCTCGACGCCGGCCGGATCGGGATCGACCTTCACGTGCTCGAAGCGCCCGCCGAGGCTCAACTTCAGCGCGGGGACGAACTGCCATTCCTCGAGGCCGAACAGCGCGACGCTGTTCGTGCGCGTGGACGGCACGAGCAATTCGTCGCCGAGCGCCGAGAACGTGTTCTGGCCGAACTGCACGCCGATCGCGCCTTCGAACGGGCCGATCCGGCGATGCCGTGCCTCGATGCGCGCCTCGTAGCCGCGGTTGCGGAAGGTGGTGGCCGTCGCGCCGTTGTCGACTTCCTTGTGGCGATAGTCGGTGTACGCGAAGTCGAACTTCAGCTTCGTGAACGGACCGCTCAGGTTGCGCACCTCGGACGCGAGCGCGAGGCGTTCCTGGCGCATCCGCAAGCGCACGTCGTCCTCGGCGACGGAGCCGTAGTTCGACTCGTAGCCGCTGTACGACAGGCCCGCGAAGCCATCGGCCCACGTGTACGACGCGCCGAGCGCGCCGCCGTGCACGCGGCCGTCGCTGTTCGGCACGTTGCCGTACGGTTGCGGCGTGTCGGGGCCGTCGATCGCCCGTTGCTGGCTGCTGCGCGCGTAGCCGGGAATGCGCAGCTTGCTCGTTTCCCGGTCGAATGCGTCGACATGGAACGCGAAGCGGCCGTTGCCGCCTTCGACCTGCGCGGCGCCCGCGCGCATCGAATTGGCCCCGCCGTAGCGCGCGTCGAGCGCGCCCGTTACGCCTTCGATCGCCTCGCGCGGAATCCGGTTGTCGATCGTGTTGACGACACCGCCGACCGCGTTGCCGCCATACAGCAGCGCGGCCGGCCCGCGCACGATCTCGACGCGTTCGATCGACAGTGGATCCTGCGGCACCGCGTGGTCGTATGACAGCGACGACGCGTCGTAGGCGGCGACGCCGTTCTGCAGCAACCGGATCCGGTCGCCGTCCATCCCGCGAATGATCGGGCGGCCGACCATCGGCCCGTAGGTGGTGGTCGACACGCCGGGCAGTCCGTCGAGCGTTTCGCCGAGCGAATCGGCCTGGCGGCGCGTCAGCGCATCGCCGGACAGTTGCACGGTCGGCGAGATCAGCTCGGTGTCGCCGAGCGGGTTCGCGGTCACGAAGATCGGCGCGAGCGGCGTGGTGTGCGTCGGCGTCGACGAGGCGGGCGCATCGGCTTGCGCGTGCGCGACGGCGGCGAACACCATCAGCGAAACGGGCGGGAGTGGGCGAAGCGGTAGACGAGGGAGGTCGCGCATGGTCGGTGAATCGGTTGGAATTGGATCGGGAAACGAGATATGTGGGTCACGGATCGATACGATATATTGTTGCATCTGCGGCGCGCAGTGACCCGCTTGGATATGACTCGCCGTCACTCGACCACCCGGATGGAATGGGTTCAGGTCGACGAGTGCGAGAAATGATATGTTATATCATTTCGAATTCCAAGCGGACCGGCGGTGCGCCACGGGGTTTCCGACAACCTGCCGAAATGGCTGAGATAGCAGAGGCGGTACGTCAAACCGGCATCGGGGCCGGCGGTGCGAGCGCCCATGTCTCGCGATGAATCCGCCGCGGGCGCGCACGATTTCTGCCCCGTTGATGCGTATCAATGCGTTGCGGTTTCGAGCCCGGATACTGGCGCGGTCATCGACCAGACAGGAGCGACGCATGACTCAAACCATGAAAGCGGCCGTGGTGCACGCGTTCGGCGAACCGTTGCGCATCGAGGAAGTGCCGATCCCGACGCCGGGCGCAGGCCAGATCCTCGTCAACATCAAGGCGTCGGGCGTCTGCCATACGGACCTGCACGCAGCCGACGGCGACTGGCCCGTGAAGCCGACGCTACCGTTCATTCCCGGCCACGAAGGCGTGGGCGTCGTCGCGGCGGTCGGCGCGGGCGTCACGCACGTGCGCGAGGGCGACCGCGTCGGCGTGCCCTGGCTCTACACGGCATGCGGTCACTGCGAGTACTGCCACACCGGCTGGGAAACCCTTTGCCACGGGCAGCAGAACACCGGCTATTCGGTCAACGGCAGCTATGCGGAATACGTGCTGGCCGATCCGGACTACGTCGGCCATCTACCGGCGCAGGTCGCGTTCGACGAGATCGCGCCGATCCTGTGCGCGGGCGTGACGGTCTACAAGGGCATCCGCGTCACCGATACGCGTCCGGGCCAGTGGCTCGCGATTTCCGGTATCGGCGGGCTCGGCCACGTGGCCGTGCAATACGCGCGCGCGATGGGCTTGCACGTCGCGGCGATCGACGTGTCTCCGGCCAAGCTCGAACTTGCGCGCCAGCTCGGCGCGCAACTGACGATCGATGCGTCGACCGACGATCCGGCGAAGGTCATCCAGAAGGAGATCGGCGGGGCGCATGGCGTGCTGGTCACGGCCGTGTCGCGCAGCGCGTTCGCGCAGGCGCTCGGGATGGTGCGGCGCGGCGGCACGGTGGCGCTCAACGGCCTGCCGCCCGGCGATTTCCCGTTGCCGATCTTCTCGACCGTGCTGAACGGCATCACGGTGCGCGGCTCGATCGTCGGCACGCGTCGCGATCTGCAGGAATCGCTCGACTTCGCGGCGGACGGACTGGTGCGCGCGCACATCCATCGCGACCGGCTCGGCAACATCAACGACATATTCGCGCGGCTGCGCGACGGGAAGGTCGACGGCCGCATCGTGCTGACCGACATGCATTGACGCGCATGCGGGCACGCTGCCGCGACGCGAGGGACGTCGCGACAGCGCTGCGTTGCGCTCATGCGCGCATCACGGCGCGAAGAACACGTCGGTGCGGTTCGTCAGGTTGCCCGCGTTGGTCTGGACGAAGAACGGGTGGAACGACGACGACGGCAGCACGTCGAGCCCCTGGTAATCGCCGATGAAGAAACCTTCCGCGTTCGGCGCGAGCTTCATGTCGAACGGGCCGCCGACGCGCCGCTCGTCGGCGAACGTGGTGCCGCCGTCATGCGAGATCTTGCGCCAGAACCCGGTCGGCAGCGTCGTCGTATTGCCGGCCTGCAGGTCGCGGAAGTCGTAGTGGGTGACCATCACCGAGCCGGCATTGTCGACACGCACCGACGGATTGAACGCGGCACGACCGGTCGGCGTGTTCACTTGCAGCGGCGCGCTCCAGCTCGCGCCGCCGTCCTTCGACGTCGACAGCGCGATCTCGTCGTAGTTGCCGCCGTTGAAGCGGCTGTCCTGCCAGACGACGTACAACTGCCCCGATGCCGGATCGATCGCGGGCTCCGGAATGATGTCGCCGGTGCGTACCGGTTCGCCGGTGTTCGGATCGGTCACGCCGACCGTCTGCAGCCCGGCGATCACCTGCGGCTTCGTCCAGGTCGCGCCGTCGTCGGTCGACTTGATGAACGCGACCTTGCCGGCCGCCTTGCTGAACGGCGGCTGGATCAGGTCGAAGAAGTCGTAGAGCGTACCGGTCTTCGGGTCGACGACGATCTGGTTGCCGATCGTCTGCTGACGCGACGGCACGTTGACGATGACCTTCGCTCTGCTCCAGGTCTTGCCGCCGTCGACCGTCTTCGAGAAGAATGTCGGTCCGCGGTATGCCGCCGTGTGCAGGTTCGCGTACGGGTTGCCGTTCGGCAGCTCGAGGCGGTCCCACACCGCGTAGGCCGTGCCGGCCTTCACCGGGTTCGCCGTCACCGATTCCTTGTCGTTGAAGAACTGCGTCGTCGGTTCGTCGTTCGCGATCAGCACGGCCGGGCTGCTCCACGTCTGTCCGCCGTCGGTCGACACCGAGGCCGCGACCGCATTGCCGTTGTTCGACTGGTTGAACGAGATCGATACCGAATACGCGGTGCCGTCGGGCCCGAACGACACCCAAGGATCCGACGCGCGCTCGTACTTGAGCCCGCCCGGCGCGCAGGCGCTGAACGGTTGCGGCGTGCGCGCCCAGGTCGCGCCCCCGTCGAATGTATAGCCGGCGACGAGCCCGTGGGCGCCGCCGTTCGACCAACGATCCTGCTGCCATACGCCGATCATGTTGGTCGGGTTCGCCGGATTGACCGAGAGCCATGGTTCGACCTCGGCGTTCACATAGTTCGTGCCGGGGCCGCCGATGGTGCAGGCGGCGAACGGGCTCGGGCCGGACACGACCACGGGGTCGGCATGCGCGGCCGCGGCGGCGGCCATCGCCATTGCCGTCGCGGCGGACAGGCGGGTGAGGCGGGTGACAAGCGAGTGGGACACCATCGTGCGTCGCATGGACTGCTCCTCGTTCACGTGCGGCGGCGATGGCGCGGCAAAGCGGCACGGCAGCACGTCGTGCACCGGTACGCAGCGGCAATGGATGCCGTGCCACGTGTCGGATCGTGTCGTTCAGGAGGCCGCTTCAGTCATCGCAATCCGCGTGTGCTGGATGCCGCCAGCACGTCGGTCAAGACACCTCTTCGTTCTCGTTGCTTGTCGAGTGGGGCCCGGCATGCGGACGCCACGGGAAGGTCGGTCCTGCGTACGACGAATGTGTCGAAGTGGATTGCAATGTAGGCGATCGGTATGCGGCGCGGGAGGCAATTTTTTGTAACAGGACGTAGCCGGAAAGCGTTGCCGAAGCGGTGCATGCGGAGCGCAAAATTTTCCGCCGGAAAGTTCGGAAACCGAATCGAAGGGGCGAATCGGAATCGCTTTCGATTACGCGACATCGTGCCAATGCGGTACGCCGGCGGCGCCGTTCAGCGTTCGGCCGGGAAGCGGTCCTGCAACGCGTGCAGCCAGCGCGCGACGACGTCGAGTTCCTCGTCGGAAAACCCGTCGCACAGCTTGTCGTTCAGTTCGCGCAGCACCACGCGCGCGCGCTTGAGCGCCGCGTGTCCTTCGTCGGTCAGGAACAGGCGCGTTGCCCGCCCGTCGTCCGAATCGGCGTGCCGCGCGAGCAGGCCGGCCTTCGCCATCCGGTCGGCGAGCCCCGTCATCGCGGACGGCGCCAGTTGCAGCGCCGCGCCGACTTCGCCGATCAGCGCGCCGTCCTGCCTCGCGAGGCAGAACAGCACGCCGGCCTGCGCGGCGCTGGCGCGCGCATCGGTCTCGGCCTTGCGGTCGACCCAGCGCTGCACGCGCCGCTGGCCGATGTTCAACAGGAAAAACAGTCGTCGGTCTTCGCTCAAGCTCGGTTCCCGGCTGCAATGGAAAGGGACGGGCGACCCGCAGCGCGCGGCGCGTCGAGCGCCTGCGCGAGCCAGTCGGCGACTGCGGGCCACAGCACGGTGCCTGGCCGGCTGCGGAAGAAGCCCATGTGTCCGACCGGCCCGCTACCTGCGGCGTCCGGATCGATCTGGCGGCGTTCGACGGCCGCCCGGGTCAGGTAGCTTACCAGCAGGTCGATCGCGGGCGGATTCGCCCACGGATCGTCGTCGAAGCCGAGCGCGAGAATCGGCAACTGCTGCTTCGAGAAGCGCTCGGCTGCGCCGAGCGTCGGATCGTCGAAGAAGTAGCGCGGCAACGTGGTCCAGCGGCTCCACTCGCGGAACACGCCTGCGGGGAGGTCCTCACCGAGCCCGAGCCGCTTGCCGGGCACGTAGCCGAGCAACGCGGACGCGAGCGGGCCGAGCACGCGCAGGATCAGCCGCACCTTAAGCCGTTCGGCCGCGCAGGAAATCAGCCGCGTGCTGCCCGCGTGCGCGGCGACGAGCACGGCCGCGCGCAGATGCGCGGTGCCGGCCGACAGCCCGATCGCATGGCCGCCGACGCTGTGCCCGACCGCCAGCAGCGGCAACCCCGCGTACGCATCGCGCGCCCATGCGATCGCGGCGCCGACGTCGAGCTCGACCCAGTCGCGCATGCTGGCCTGCAGCGCGCTCAACCGCGCGGGCCGCGACGCGCCGATGCCGCGATAGTTGTAGGTCAGCACCGCGAAGCCGCGTTCGGTCAGGAAGCGCGCGAAGCCCGCGTACAGCCGCTCCGGCACGGCGGTGGCCGGATGGATCAACACCAGCGCGCGCGGCGGCGCGTCCGGCGACCACAGCGTGCCGCGCAGCGTATAGCCGTCGGCGGCGCAAAACTCGACAGGTTCCGACGTCATGGCCGTCCTCGTTCGGGTAGGTATTTCGTATGCGAAATATAGCCCGGGATTTATTTCGTGAACGAAATATCTATCGAGGAATCATTCGAACGACTTGCCGTGAAGCCCGGTGGACGGTGTTTCCGGCGTGCTGAAGGATTTGCCGTACACGATTGAGTGGAAGCACTTCCAGGCCGCCACGCCCGTCGCCGAAAGCCTGAACGGCAACGCGATTGACGTCGGCGTCCTCGGCCGCTCCTTACTGGAAGCAGGCCACACTTTGGTGATGTCGCGATTTGTGGAACGGTCAAAAACTGCCGGATTTCGCCTGTTGCATTCGCTCCAACCGCATCCGCCCGGGCGGCTCGAAGTACGTGCCGAACCGAACGAGTCCGGCCTTCTTCAGATGGCACGTCATTTCGAAACTCACGAGCACGCCGGGGTCGTCGTTCTCGAGGATCTCGACGTCGATCGAACGGATGCGTGGCTCGAATTTCAGCAGCGTCGCTTCCATTTGCTCCTTGAGCATGTGCGCGGACGCAGGCAGCGCCTTGTAGATGTTCGTCAGGTCCGGCAGACCGTAGTCAGGCAGATGCTTGAGCGCGCCGGCGCGCGTGTTCAGGATGCGCCGCACGTTTTGCTGCACGCTCAAGCATTCCAACGTTCGGTCGTCGTACGCATCGAGCGGTTCGCCACCGATCTGCCCGAGCAGCATGTCATAAAGGGATGGGCCTGCCGGCACGGTGTCGCTCCTGTTATGCGATCATCGCCGCGGGCGCCGGATGGCCGACGACAGCGTCGTCGCGATCGACGAAGTCGATCGTCACGTTGCCATCGGCCGAACTCGCGAGCAAGATCCGGGCCGGCGTGTTGCCGGCAGCCATGCGCGCCAGCAACTCACGGGACACGGCGGGCAGAATGCGCTGATTGAGGAATGCATCGACATTGCGCGCGCCGGATTCGCGAGCAAGGCACAGCTCGGCCATTGCGCCGATCAGCGAGTCGTCGCACGTGAGCTCGACCTCATGCTGCCTGCGCAAGCGGTCGGCGACCTTGGCGAGCTTCAGACGCACGATCGAAGCGAGTGCGGTCACGTCGAGCGGCCGGTAAACCAGTGTCTGGAAGCGCGCGAGCAGAGCCGGCTGGAAGTGCGACACGAGTTGCGGACGAATGGCCTGGATCAGGTCGGCTTGCGATGTTTCGGCATCGTCGGCAGTCGCCTCGTCGATCTGGACGCTACCGAGGTTGGACGTCATCAGGATCACGCAATTGCGGAAATCGATCTCGCGCCCTTCGCCGTCGCGCATCATGCCGCGGTCGAACACCTGATAGAACAGGTCGAGCACGTCGCGATGCGCCTTTTCGACTTCGTCGAGCAGCACGACGCTGTACGGGCGTTGCCGCACGGCCTCGGTCAGGATCCCGCCGCGACCATATCCGACATAGCCGGGCGGAGAGCCCTTCAACTGCGATACCGTGTGCGATTCCTGGTACTCCGACATGTTGATCGTCGTAAGCGCACCTTGCCCACCGAACAGCAGGTCGGCCAGAGCCAACGCCGTTTCGGTCTTGCCGACGCCCGATGGCCCCGTGAGCAGGAAGACGCCGAGCGGCGCATGCTCGTTCTTGAGTCCCGCTTTCGCGGTACGCAGGCTTTCGGCCAGTGCAGCCAACGCGTCGTCCTGTGCGACCACGCGCGTGGCGAGCTGAGCTTCGAGCGCGAGCAGGCTCCGCAGTTCATCCTCGACCAGATTGCCGACCGGCACGCCGGTCCACTCGGCGACCACGCGCGCGATCGCCTGGGCGTCGACGTCGGCGAAGATCAACGGCGCCTTGCCCTGCACGCTGGCGAGCGCGTGGCGTGCGTGCGCCAGCGACGCGTCGTCGCGCTTGGATGGATCGAGGTCGCGTTGTTCGTGCAGCGCCTGAACGAGCTTGCACTCCTTCTCATAGCGCGCGTGCAAATCAGCCAGCGTTGCCTTCGCGTTTGCAAGCGCTGCGTCAAGCGCGGCACGGCGTGCGTCCGCACCGTCGATACCGGCTTGCTGGTCGGCTTCGAGCATGTCGACTTCCAGTTCCAGCGCGGAGACCGCGGCCCGGGCGCGCTGCAGCTCCGCCGGCGGGGATTCCAGACCCATGCGTACGCGGGCGGCGGCCGTATCGATCAGGTCAACCGCCTTGTCCGGCAACTGCCGCGCGGGAATGTAGCGGCGCGAGAGCTTGACCGCGGCGACGAGCGCCTCATCCCTGATGTGCACGTTATGGTATGTCGCGTATCGGCTCTTGAGCCCTCGTAGCATCAGGCACGCGGTGTCGTCGTCGGGCTCATCGACCTTGATCATCTGGAAACGGCGCTCGAGCGCGGCGTCGCGCTCGAAGTATTCGTTGTACTCGGACCACGTAGTGGCCGCGATCGTGCGCAGCTCGCCGCGCGCGAGCGCGGGCTTGAGCAGGTTCGCGGCGTCGGCGCCGCCGGCGGCATTGCCCGCGCCGATCAGCGTGTGCGCTTCGTCGATGAACAGCAGGATCGGCACGGTCGACGCCTGCACTTCGTCGATCACGTTCTTCAGGCGCTGCTCGAATTCGCCCTTCACGCCGGCGCCGGCCTGCAGCAAACCCAGGTCCAGCGTGAAGATGCGTACATTTCGAATCACGTTCGGCACGCTCCCCTCTGCGACGCGCAGCGCGAGGCCTTCGACGAGCGCGGTCTTGCCGACGCCGGGCTCGCCGACGAGGATCGGATTGTTCTTGCGCCGCCGCGCGAGCACGTCGACCATCTGCTGGATCTCGCGATCGCGGCCGAACACCGGATCGATCTGGCCGTTGTGGGCCCTGTCGGTCAGGTCGATCGCGAAGCGGGCGAGTGCGTCGCCCTCGGTCGTCCGTCGGGGCGCATGGGTTTCGGTAGCCGTGGGCACGCCCGCACGCGCATCGCTCGACATCGCCGTGACCGGCTCGCCGGCATCGGCTTCGTGTTCATCGAGCCTGCTTTCGCAGGAGCGGTGCGCGAGACGCGGCAGGAGCCGCTCAATCTGTGCGCTGCTGATCGACAGAAGCGGCCATGCATTCTGCGCGCGCAACACGTGCGGCGCGTCGACGATCGCTTGCAACAGGTTACCTGACCGGATCGACGCATCGTCACCCTCGGGCGATGCGCGAAGCCACGCATCCTGCAGCATCGTTGCCAGTTGTGGCGAAAGCGCCGGCTTGCCGCGCAGGTTGCGGGGCAGGTGCTCGATCGCGGCGATCAGCGCATTCCAGACGGCATCGATGTCGATCCCGTAGTGTCGCAGGACCGCCGAAATGTCGCCGTCGCCTGCCTCGATCAGCTTCAGCAGCCAGTGTTCGACGGTGATTTCGTCCGAAAGCCGACCCTGGCATAGGCTCGCGGCCGCCTCGAGTGTTTTCGCGCAGTGCGGATTGAGCTGGCGGAGCAAGTGAGTGGTGTCTCGCAGAGTCATGACAGGGCGGTCGGGATTGGGGCGGCGGCAGCCGTTGGGCGCGCCACCCGCGGATATAAAAAGGCCAGCCTGAATCGGTCAGGCCGGCAAAGGAACCGCCAGGGAGCCAGTCGGTTCCGACCAATCGGTCAGGATCAGGAACGCTCGCTCCACGTATCCTTGTGGATGATGTTGCCGTCCTTGTACGACCAGGTGATCGTCTCGTAGCGCAACTCGACGTTCTCGAGGTGGTTGTGCTTTTCGTAGTCCGGGTTCTTGATGTCGTGCATCACCGGATTCACGGCGACGACCTTCACGTTGTCGAGCTTGGTGTTGAAGTACTCCTTTTCCTTGCCTGCGTCGTCGATCTTGTACCACTTGATCTCAACCGACTTCAGCGTCTGGCCGCTCGTTACCGCCTTGTACAGGTAGGGCGTCGACGCGTCGGTTTCCTTGGTCAGCGTGATCGGTTTGTGAACGCGTGTCCCAGTCAGCTTGCCCGTGTTGCCATCGGTCGGGATGTGCACGCCGTGACCGAATTCGACGAGCTCGACGCTGCCTTCGCGGCCCTGAACCGTCACCGAGCCCTTGATGTCGGCGCCACCGTCGTCCTTGAGCCACATATATGCCGGAATTGCCATCTTTCACTCCATTTTTTCGTACTGCTACCAATACTCGGAGTCAGCCCCCGAGCCTCAGAATCCCGAAGTGGTTTGCTCCGGGGGTAAAACTGTTTCTATTTGCCGACGTCCGGGATCAGCGTGATCTCGACGCGTCGGTTTCGCGCGCGCCCGTCGGGCGTGTCGTTGTCCGCTATCGGTCGCGTCACGCCGTAGCCCTGGATGGCGAACTGCGTGGCCGGAATACCAGACGCGTCAATCAGCCAGTCGCGCACGGCTTGCGCGCGCGCCGTCGAAAGTTTGAGGTTGCTATCCGGATTGCCGACGTTGTCGGTGTAGCCCGCGACGAGAATCCGTTTGTCGGGATGCGCCTTGATCATGTCGAGCGCGCCGACCATCGCGCGCGTGGTGCCCGACTTCAGTCGGGACTTGCCGCTGTCGAACAGCGACATGCTGTCCAGCGTGACGACGGCGGGCGGCGGCGGGGCGGGGGGCGGTTCGTAGGAGGCGATCGCGTCGTTCAGCGCCCGCATCACGTGCATGCCCCGGTACATGCCGAACGACAGGCGCAGCGGAACACCCGTGCGCGCATACAAGTCGAGCCGGTCGCGATCGGTGATGAGGACCTTCAATGCGTCGCGCTTCGCGGCATCGTGCGCGGCCGGGGTCATCGAATACCGATCGAGATCGGTGCTGATACGCGTCAGCAACGCCTCATTATTTTTTGCGGCGCCCCAGAAGGCGACAGCGGCCGCACACGCCAGCAACGCGAGCGCATGAGCGATGGCCGCCATGCGTGGCGATATCCAATGCCGATGAGGCATCGCCTCGATCAACGGTTGCGGCAGCGGCCACGGCAGTGGCGAGGCGCTGGCATCGGCCCGCATCACCCGAATCTGCATCTCGACGTCACGTTCCCAAGGGTTCCCCGTTCCGCTCTCGGGGCCGCAGTCGATCCAGCCGGCGCCGAACAGTGTCGAGGGCGTCGCCGGATGATGACGATCCGTCAGTGCGCCGATCACGACCCGCTGCGTCCATCCGATGATCGATGCGAGGGCCGCGGTGCGAACCGCCGTGGTCTGTTCTCCGGCCGCGTGTTGCATCTCGTTCTCGGCGGCACGGATCACCGGTTCGAAACGGCCCGCGTCCACCAGGTGGGTAGCGGAAGACACCCCGTACCACTGCGGTATCGCGGGACTGGCGGGGCCGGTCGTAAGCCGCTGGTAGATCGCAACATACCCGGGCAATCTCACGCCGAGCATGCGCGCCGCATCGGCGAACGCCTGCCGTACGGCACGCAGCTGTTGTGTCAGCATGTCCGTTCCCGTATGCAGGGCGGGCGCGACCGTCAGCACGACGCCGTCCGGCGCGCGTCCATCGCGCCACTGCCTGACCGCCACGGCCAGCCGTGGCAGATCCTGCACGCGATCGACGCGCAGCCAGATCCCGCCGTCGCCGACGTGCGCATGTCGTGCCTCTCCAGCTCGGTTGAACAGCGCCGACAAGCCGTCGCCCGTCACGAGCACCAACGGCATGCGCGTGCGAAGTTTGACGGGGATCTCCGCGGTCGCCTCACCGAGCGCCGCCAGTATGTGTGCGCTTTGCTCACGCACGCGGAACAACTGGTGGCTGCGCCACCCGATGAGCGCGACGGCAACGAGCCCGATGATCGCCGTGAGCGTCCAGACCATGCCGCGCTCGAGCGGCAGCACAAGCCAGATCAACGCAAGCGCCGACGCGGTCGCGAACACGGTCATCACTCGGAACGGGTAGCCGAGCCCCTCGTGAGGATGGTCGGGTGCCGGCGCCGATGTCGCGGACAGGACAGGCAGGTCGGATTTCACGGCCGGGCGACCTTTGCGGATACGAGTTGCGCAACCTGCATGTCGAGCCCCGTGGCCCATGCGCCCCAGACGATCGCCGCGGCTACGCAAGCGAAACCCGCGATCGCCCACGGGGACAGCCGGTAGAACCAGTCGGACAGGCGCAGGCCGGCGCGATCGGTGATGAACGGCCGGTCCGACGATGGGTGGAGCTTGTTCAACCGGGCATCCAATGAATCGATCAGCGCCGCGCGCTTTGCTTCCCCCTCGAGCGCGTCACGGGCGTAGCGGCCGACGAAACCGCACCCGAGGATGGCCGAATAACACTCGAGCAGATCGGTCTGCGGCGGTGTTTCTCGCATGCGCTCCTCGAGCCGGTCGAACACGCGCTCGCCGGCATCGTGCAGGTCGAAGCGCTCGACCTGCAACGGCTTCCCGGCCCATTCGGACCTTACATCGAGCGGCAGATGCCGCAGCGCCACCTCGTCGAGCAAGCCGCATTGCGCGATCAGCGCCTCATTGCGTACGTCGTCCGGATAACCGCGCTGCTGCAGCGCGGTCGAGAATTGGTTGATGAGCTGTCCGCAGTGTTCGCGCAATTCGTCCGCATCGCGCGTCCGGCCGCCCGGCGCCAATGTCGTGACGAGCAGCGCCGTATTGCTCAGCAGGTCCCGGATACCGCTGCCCGGCACGCGGCCGGCGCCAGGCGCTTCCTGCGGGAGGGCCGCTTCACTACGGCCAGAAGTCAGGGCGTTCATGAGCGAAGCGCCGCGTAGAGTTCGAGCGAGGCGTCGGGCACGGACGCCGGCAGGTAGATCTGACAGGCGCGCGCGGCGAGCATGCGCGCATGCGCCGGATCATTCGAATCGAGCGCGAAATACTGGTTGTCGAGCCGCACCGGAATCGCGGCCGGTACACGCTGTACGGCCTTGAGCGGAATGCCGAGGAGCGCGGAATTGACGATGTGTTCGACTTCGTCCGGCGCGCCGATCTTGCAGAGCCGCGGGAACTGCTCGACGAGCGTGAAGGCGGGTGTCGGCGCATTGACCGACAGGTACCAGTCGGCAGCGTCTTCGACGATCCGCGCGTCGAGGAACTGCCCGGTCCACGTCGTCGGGCTCTGGCGGGTGAGGCCGATCGACACGACGCGCGACGGAATGATCGCGTCGAGCAGGTCGCGAATCATCGCTTCGAGCTTCGTGAACACTTTGTCGGCACGCGCGTGGTCGTACGCCGGAATGTCCGTGAGATCAGACGAAGTCGAGAAGGTCATCAGCGCGCTGGCCAGTTGCGCGAGCGTGGCGTACAGGTGCTCCGGCGATCGGCCGGGGTGGGTGGCGAACAACCTCAGTTGCGGCCACGCGGCATGGATGCAGTGAAGCAGCCAGAAGAGCTGCACATCGGCGACACCGTATTCGGCGACCTGATCGATGCGCTCGCTGCGGCGCACGCCGAGCGCGAGGCTCTTGGCATGCAGGATGTCCGCCAGGCGATTGATGCGCTCAAGGTGCAGTGGATGACTGCCGAGCGTCAGGCACGGCGGCACGAACCGCTGATCGATCTGGAACTGGCCATTTGTTCCTCGCGTAAGCCGTGCGATCGCGCAAACCGTGTCGTCCGCATGTGACTCGAAGTCGAACAGCAGGCGCACAGCGTGGCGCTCGGCCGCGATCTCCGTTTCGCCCGTCCCGTTCAGGTCCGTGACCTTGACGAACTCCCGGTACGAGCGGCGTGGGCGCGCGAGTGTGGCCTCGTCGAAGCGGCAGTTGTTGCCGTTCGCATTCGGCAGTGCGAGCGCGGCGAGCACGACAACGCTCTGCTGATCGGCGGGGACGCCTTGAGTCAGATCGCGCGCGGAAGGCAGCGGATCGGCGAGGGTCGTATCGATCGGCGTGCCGTCCGTAAACCGAAGCTTGAGTCGCGTGAGCTTGATGCGGCCAGTGGCCAGCGCTTCCTCGTCGACCTCGACGCCTAGTGTGCCCCACGGTTGCGCGAGCGCAGCCGTCGCGAATTGATGGAGCGCAAATTCGGCCCAGCGCGCCTGCTGCTGGAAGTGCTGCTGCGTCAGGATGAGCCCCTCGTGGAACAGCGGTTTATCGATCCGCATGAGTATGGTCTGTTTGTTCGTTATCGGTTCAAGGGCGTAAGCCTATACATGATCCTGATCGAGCAGTGCAATAGCCAAGTAGTTTGGTTTACTAATTGGAATCGTGGCGGATCGTGAGATCGTAAAAACAACGAAGGCACATTTTTTTGGATTTTTATTATTGAGATTACGGAATTGTGGTTATTTTGAGATTCTGGTGTGGGCGTTGTATGGCGGGCCTATTGTGCGATATGAAATACCGAGATAATTGATCGCAGATGTGATTGCATCAGGAACTGTCTGAATTGATGTTGATAAACGTTAAATCTAGAAAAATAGACATGAAATTTGACATTTGATTGAGCTTTTATTTCGAGGCTAATACGCAACAAGCTTTGACGTGTGCCGTGTTTACCATGTATAAGTCCCGTTCGATTTCGCCGTACGAACGGAGACCACACGATGAATAATCGATCGGGACACACCGTGCATCAGGTGCTTGGCACACGTGCGCAAGGTAGCGACCACGTCGACATCGTGCCGGATGCGGTGTGCGTCTGCGCCGTGCTCGACCATTAACAACTAAGGATTGCAAATGGATAGCTTCCAGAGAGAAATTCCGAAAAGTCGCGTTTCAATTACCTTGGATCTGCATACGGGCGGCGCCCAGAAGAAGATCGAGCTGCCGCTGAAGCTGCTCGTGGCGGGCGACTTCAGCGCGGGCCGCGAGCAGGCGCCGCTGGCCGAGCGCAAGAAGGTCAACATCGACAAGAACAACTTCGATGCGGTCCTGGCGGACTATGCGCCCGATCTCAAGATCGCCGCGGAGAACACCCTGGCCGGCGATGGCTCGGAATTGCCGGTCAATCTGTCGTTCCGCTCGATGAAGGACTTCGAGCCGGAACAGGTTGCGCGCCAGATCCCGGAACTGCAGGCGATGTTGGCGATGCGCAATCTGATGCGCGATTTGAAGAGCAACCTGCTCGACAACGGCACGTTCCGCCGCGAGTTCGAGAAGATCCTGAAGGACAAGCGCCTGTCTGACAAGCTGCGCGGCGAGCTGTCGCAGATCGCGACGGCCGCGACGCAACCGGAAGGCCATGCCTGAACGCGGCCGGCCCAAGCGAGCCTTTACCGCATTCCGCAACCAGATCGCGTTACATACGCAGACAGGACAAGCAATGAAACAGAACGAATCCCGTCAGGGGGCAGCCGAGACCGTTGTGCTCGAAAACGACAGCGTCTACGCCGCGCTGTGCAACAAGATCAACCTGAAGACGGTCGCCGAGGCGCGTCCGCTCGAAGCGTTCCGCGATAACGACACGCTGTCGGAGGCATCGGCCGACGAACGCGTTGCGCGCGGCATGGACGCGCTGCTCAACCTGATCGCGAAGGAAAGCAAGCCGGTCGACCGTCTCGACAAGTCGTTACTCGATTTCCATATCGGTCAGCTCGACCGGCAGATCAGCCGCCAGCTCGACGCCGTGATGCATACGCCGGAATTCCAGGCGCTCGAGGGCCGTTGGCGCGGTCTCAAGATGCTCGTGTCACGCACGGACTTCCGCAAGAATGCGCGTATCGAAGTGCTGGACGTATCGAAGGATGCGCTGCAACGCGATTTCGAGGACACGCCGGAACTGATTCAAAGCGGCCTGTATCGCCTGACGTACATCGAGGAATACGACACGCCGGGCGGCCAGCCGATCAGCGCGATGATCAGCGACTTCGAGTTCGAGAATTCGCCGATGGACGTGGCGCTCCTGCGCAACATCTCGAAGGTGGCGGCCGCCGCGCACATGCCGTTTATCGGCTCGGTCGGCGCAGCGTTTTTCGGCAAGCAGTCGATGGAGGAAGTGGCGGCCATTCAGGACATCGGCAATTACTTCGATCGCGCCGAGTACATCAAGTGGAAGAGCTTCCGCGACACCGATGACGCACGCTATGTCGGCCTGACGATGCCGCGCGTGCTGGGGCGCCTGCCGTACGGCAAGGACACGACGCCGGTGCGCGCGTTCAACTACGACGAAGCCGTGAAGGGCCCGGACCACGACAAGTACCTGTGGGTCAACGCCTCCTTCGCGTTCGCGGCCAACATGGTGCGCAGCTTCGTGAACAACGGCTGGTGCGTGCAGATCCGCGGCCCGCAGGCTGGCGGCAAGGTCGAGGATCTGCCGGTCCACCTGTACGACCTCGGCACCGGCGTGCAGCCGAAGATCCCGACGGAAGTGCTGATTCCGGAGACGCGTGAGTTCGAGTTCGCGAATCTGGGCTTCATTCCGCTGTCGTTCTACAAGAACCACGACTTCGCGTGCTTCTTCTCGGCCAGCTCGACGCAGAAGCCCGCGCTGTATGAGACCAAGGAAGCGACGGCAAACAGCCGCATCAACGCGCGCCTGCCATACATCTTCCTGCTGTCGCGTATTGCCCACTATCTGAAGCTGATCCAGCGCGAGAACATCGGCACGACCAAGGATCGGCGTCTGCTCGAGCTCGAGCTGAACAACTGGATCAAGGGGCTCGTGACCGAAATGAAGGATCCGGGCGACGAGCTGCAGGCCTCGCACCCGCTGCGCGACGCGAAGGTGACCGTCGAGGACATCGAGGACAACCCGGGTTTCTTCCGCATCAAGCTCTTCATCATCCCGCACTTCCAGGTGGAGGGCATGGACATCGGGCTGTCGCTGGTGTCGCAGATGCCGAAGGCCAAGAGCTGATTTGACGTTTGTCGCATGAGCCGCCGGGGCCGTCATGGCCCCGGCGTTGTTGTCCGTCCCTCTCGCGCGTTCATGAGAATTCCTGCATGTCGATGATCCTGCCTACCCAGGCTTATGAATTGAAGCTGGCGCCACATCCGGCGCCAACGTCCGTCCTCAAGTTCGCGGGGCGGGATGCCGTGAGCGAGCTGTATCGCTACGACATCGAGTTCACGAGCCCGATGGCCGGTATTCCGATGGATCAGATGGTCGGTCGCCCGGCAAAATTCATCATCGCTCCGGTCGATCCGAACATGGACTATCTGCGCAGGATGTTCGGCGAGCGGGCGGCGCAATTCAGCAAGATGCCGCCGGCGTACACGATCCACGGCGTTATCACGGAGTTCGATGAGCTCGGCACCTCGGCGGACGAGACGCACTATCGGGTCCGGCTTGAGCCCACGCTCGCCGATCTGAATCGGGGCGTGACGAGCCGGCTGTTCCAGAAGCAGTCGGTCGAGGAGATCGTCACCGATACGCTGCGCCATTACGGCTACCGGGCCGGCGTCGACTTCCAGTTCCAGCTGCGCGGGAAGTACAAGCGGCACGAATACATCACCCAGTATCACGAGACCACGTTCGCCTTTATCCAGCGCCTGTGCGCGGAAGAGGGAATCTGGTTTCGCTGGGAGCAGAAGAAGGATCACGCGGTGCTGGTGTTCGGCGACGATCTCGATGCGTACGCGCGTAAGCAGCGCACCGTGTCGTATCGGCGCGACTCAGGGCTGGAGAGCGCCGGCCGGGACGCGATCAAGACGCTCGAGAAGCGGACCCGGCGCGTGCCTGAAGCCGTGCGGCTGCGCGATTACAACCACCGGCAGGCCGGTGTGTCGCTGCTCGTCGAGGAGAACGCCGCGCGAGCGGACAAGTCGACGAACGGCATCGACTATCGCTGGGGCGAGCATTACGGGACGCCGGAGGAAGGTCAGCAGATCGCTCGTCGGCGCCACGAGGAGTATCTAGCCGCGCAGATTACCTTCAACGGCACGGGCAATCCGTTCTGGCTCGAAGCGGGCGAGGTGATGCGCGTCGACCCGGTTCAGGCCGATGCGAAGCACGGGATCTTCATCACGTCGGTCGAATCGCGTGGCGGGCGCAGCGACGCGTATTGGGTGAACTTCGAGGGAGTTGCGTCGGACCGGGTCTGGCGTACGCCGATGGCCTCGATCGAGCGACCGGCTATCGACGGCATCCTGCCGGCCCGCATTACGTCACCGGGCGACTACAAGTACGCGTACCTGACGGAGCAGGGCTGGTACGTGATCAAGCTGCCGTTCGATCTCGATGAGTGGAGTCCGGGCGGCACGAGCCGGCCGGTGCGGTTCGCGAAGCCGTATAGCGGCGACAACTATGGGCATCACTTCCCGCTGATCGACGGGGCGGAGGTGGCAATCGTCTTTACGGACGGCCATCCGGATCGGCCCGTGATTATCGGCGCGATGCACGACAGCCTGCATCCGGATCTCGTCAACAACCTGAATCACACCCGGAACCTGATCCGCACCGCCGCGCAGAACGAGTTGCGGATGGAGGACAAGGAAGGTGTCGAGCATATTCATCTGACGACGCCGTTTCAGACCAGTGAACTCAATCTCGGGCATATGGTCGATGGGGAGCGCAAGGAGCGAGGCAAGGGGGCTGAACTCCGGACGGATGAGCACGTCTCGGTTCGGGGCGCAAAGGGGGTGCTTGTCACCGCTGAAGCTCAATCGGGTGCCTCCGGTCAACAACTTGCGATGCAGGGCGCCCAGTGGTTGCTCGATCTGGCATTGCAGCAGATGCGGTCGCTCGGTGAGGCGGCCAGCGCAGCGCAAGCTGTCGCGGCGGATTACGAACGTCAACGCGCGTTGCTCGACGGAACGCTCAAGGAACTGAAAAAATCTGGCGTGCTCGTCAGTGCGCCGGACGGGATGGGACTGGCATCCGGAACCGACCTTCAACTCACTGCGAACGACAATCTGATTGCCACCGCCGGTGGAAACGCTGATATCGGCGTCATGAAGCGGTTCACGGTTGCAGCTGGCGAACTCGTATCGCTATTTGCACAGAAACTCGGGATGAAGCTCTTTGCGGCACGTGGCAGGGTCGAGATCCAGGCGCAGAGCGACGAGATGCACTTGATGTCCGAGAAGGACATGCGGATGACCAGTGCCAACGGGCGGGTCACGATCGAAGCGAAAAGCGAGCTGATACTCAAATGTGGCGGTTCCTACGTCCGTATTTCCTCGACCGGTATCGAGGACGGAACACGCGGTAACCGGACAATCAAGTCAAGCGCATTCAGTCGGCAGGGGCCGTCGTCGTTGGGCGAATCCATGAACACGTGGAAGCACGCCAACTTCGATGAGGAATTTGCCCTCAAGTGGCCCTTTGACGGCAAGCCTGTAGCCCATCGCAAGTTCTCGATTATTCGAGAGGACGGGAGCGTGTTGCGAGGTATCACTGACGCGAACGGGAAAACGGGACTTCAGAAGAGCATCTTCGCGGATGGCGTGCGGCTTCGCCTTGATTCTGAATGATCAAAGCGCCAAGTGCCGAAGCATCGGGGTTATTGTATTTCCGCGAATCCGTGAATTTTCAGAATATCTAGAGAGAGGTCGCATGGCCATCACTGAACGAATCATACCTCCCAAGGTAGCCGAAGATGGCTCCATTCATTACACATCAGTAATGTCGCCGTCTGACGACAGCATCGCAATTTGCCATGTTGTGCCAACGAGGGTGATTCCAGTTATTTTTGTGCCAGGTGTGATGGGTAGTAATCTCGAAGATATGGCAGAAAATATTGTTTGGGATGTTAGCAGCGAAAAATCGCTGGGACCTTGGCTCTTATATGGTCCAATCCCTCGAAAAAAAATTCTGGACCCGAACAAGGTACGTGTGTCTGAACAAGGTGAGTTGCCACCCGGAACTGCACTATCCGATGTGGAAAAGCGTCGCCGCGGATGGACGACGGTCTCGAAGATGTACTACGGCAACTTCCTCGTGTGGCTCGAAAATACCCTAAATGACTGTCGGGTCGACACCAACTACGGCAAGGATGGATTGCGCAAACAGCTTGTCAAGAAGTTGATTGCACCGGGGCTCGGCGAACTGACAAATGATGAGGTAAATTTATCATATCGATATCAGTTGCCGGTGCATGCGGTTGGATACAATTGGCTGCAATCAAATTCACTTTCGGCGCAGCATTTGAATAAAAAGATTGATGAATTCACGAAATTCTATCGTGACAAATACAACTGGAAGTGCGAGAAGGTCGTCGTGATCACTCACTCGATGGGTGGTCTGGTGGCGAGATACTGTTCTGAGGTGATAGGCGGAGGGCGGGACAAGATTCTGGGAATGGTGCATGGTGTTATGCCTGCCACGGGTGCTGCCACGGCATACCAACACGTAAGGGGCGGCAATCATGCACCAGCCACATCGACCATCGTGGATTGGGTTAAGGCAAAAGCGACTAGTCGTGTACTGGGGGCTACTGGTGCTGAAGTGACACCGGTATTCGCGCAGTCGCCGGGACCGCTACAGCTTCTCCCAAGTATGGATTATGGGAAGGGCTGGCTCAAGATTCGCGATGGCAATCAATTGATTAGTCTTCCCGGAACGGAACCTTATACTGAGATATATACGAAGAGAGGAAAATGGTGGGGGCTAGTTAACGAGGATTTGATGGATCCGGATAAAAAGGTGCCGCACAATGCAAATTGGACATCTTTCGTTGAGTGTATCAATAACGAGGTTGCATCATTTCATACTGCGATCAGCAAGAAGTATCATCCTCACACATACGCATTCTGTGGAGACGACGACTCGGGTAATTTTAAGGCATGGGGCGAAGTTGTCTGGAAGCGTACCGGCAAACCCGCGTTTGGTATCTCGTCGAGCACGAAGGTTATGGATAAACCGATGTATAAGGATAATGCCCTTGGCGAGGTATTGGTTGAAGAGGCAAAGTTCGGGCCGGCGGCAACTTACGGCACATTCGAAATTCAGCCCGCGTCCGACAGTGGTGACGGTACTGTGCCGGGCGTGTCAGGGCGTGCTCCGAGGCCCTATGTGAGTGCTTTTGCGGCGTTCAAAAACGTCGATCATGCAGGAGCTTATAAGGTTGCCGACGTGATGACACAACCGCAGCGGTTCTCTCTTTGGGGGATTGTCAAAGTGTTGCAAAACATCAAGGGCACCGCTCTTGCCTATTCGGACTAGAATTAATCATGACGAATTCATTCCGATGGCTGTTTGGTTACCTGCTGGTTGTGCTCTTTCTGACGGGCTGCGAGAGAAGGGATCCAAAATTGAATGATCAGGAGAAGGTTTTGGTCAGTGAATTGACAACGAATTTGAAGACCCGTTGCGCGGGGCGATACTTGGTGGATCTGCCGGCAACAGTTGTCGCTCTCGGCTCCACGATGGTTCAAGGCGTCCGAATTGAAACTTCGCCGATGCCACATGATGCCTATGAAAAGACGTTGAAAGATCTGATCACGGCACGTCGTGGTCGAACGGGAGATGCTCCGAAGAATGTTTATCCCTATGTTTACGAATCGGGTAGTGCCCCTGGCGTGCCTGATGGCTATTTATTTATTACCAATTCTCTCGGCGCAGGCGGCGATGTCGATCCCCGAAGAACAATAGAGGTATATAAATGGGATCACGGATATAGAATTACCATGAATGTCGATGCGTATGATGTTCGGGAAAGGGATTACAGTGATCCAGTCTATGGCCCCACATTAAAGAAACTCGATGAAGGTAGGCCACCGACTGACGTTCCGGAAAAAACTCGCCTACTTCTTGATCTTTTAAAGAGAGTGCAGGGACGGGCTGACGATTCGATTCCGACTGAGCCGGGGTTGTGCTTCGTGGGAGGTTTTTTGCCGGGTAAATCGGGGCCTGGCGAAGAAGTGGAAAATTTCTTTGCGTTGAAAGGTAAGCCGGACGTGATGTTTACCTTACGCATGTATACGGACGGACATGATCCAGTGAGCGAGTCATTACCCAATCGTATGCCGAAGGTCCGAGAGCACGTGGAGTCGGCTGGCGGTCGTGTCATTCGCAGCGGCTCAGTTCGGCTAAGCGACATAAAAGCGAACGAAATGCTGGTTGAGGGCCCGTTTGCCCCTCCCGTTAAGGGACATCATTTCCTGTTGGAAGCCAATACCACCACCGGTGGACCTGCGACGCCATATTTGATGTTCGAGATGAACAACGGAAGCAATAGTTTCCTTTTTCCCGAGGGGGAGAGGGTTCAACGGGCATCGCTGACCGAGAACGAGGCGATCGCGGTGTGGGACGTCATCTCTCGTACTTTGCGGCCGCGTCCGAACGGATTCTGAAGGGATCACGATGGCCGTCGACTTCACCAAACTTCCGCCCGAAGAGCCGGAATCGGAAAAACCGCCTTCGCGCATCGTCTGGACGGTCGTGTTTTCCGTCATCGTGCTGGCTGGCGTTTTCGCCGTTCTGCTAGTCTGGCCGAAAGGCGAGTCAACACGAACAGTATGGTTCTGGGTATGCGTCACGGTGTATCCAACTGGCGTTGCAGCCTTCGTCGTGTTGCGGCGCTATAGCGTCTACGAGGGACGTCGGCTGGACGCCATCGAGTGGAACGCAGCGCGGGGAAAGCACGTGAATAGCGTATTCGAGCAGGCCAGCCGCCCGCTTGCGCTTGTAGCGGCCGCATACCGGTTTGCGAGCGATGCGAAAGAAGATTCGTTCGACAAATTGCTGGATGGTTCGATAAAACTCGAACCGCGGACCGCGTCGAAACCCGATACGCCACCCGTGAACGCACGCTGGTTCGAGCAGCCCGACGCAGACGAAGACGGGAAGCGATTCATGATCGATGAGGAGCGACGTCGTCACGTGCGCGAGTGGGTGTTCGGGGCGCTGATCCAAGATGTCGCTGAGGTGGTGCGTTCATTGCCGTCGGAATTGAAACTGGCGATCCAGTTGGTATTGCCGGACACGGTGAACGCGGATGAAGCGTTGGCATCATGGAACAAGCAATGGGCGAAATCCGATCTTCGGTCACTCAAAGCCAAGATACTGCCAGCGCCTCCCGACTTGATGGCTCTTGACGCGTGGCTGGATCGAATCAACCAGAAGCGAGATCACGAGGCACGTCTGCTTGTCTTCGTTCGGTTGAACTCGATTCTTCAGGCGCTTCCGCCGGAAGGAAGCGCGGAGGCTGGCGTTGCGCTTCTGGTCGCGCCGGAGCAGGTGCAGCGGGAATTCAAAATACGACCGATTGCCTGGTTGCATCGACCCAACGAGACTGACACATGCCCAGTAGATGTTGCCCTCGCACGTGCGTTGCGTTGGGGGCGCGTGGAGCCCGCGGCCGTCGATCGTATCTGGCAAAGCGGTCTCGAGTCAGTCACAGAAAATGAGGCGAGTACGGCCGTAGTCAAGGCTGGTATCGCCGCGAAGCCCGCGAAGATCGATTACATGGTCGGGCATGTAGGCGAAGTCGCGTCCTGGCTGGGTGTGACGTGTGCAGCCAAGGCAGCGGCACAGGATGGTTCGGCCCAGCTGGTTGTGACCGCCGGCAAGAAAGGACCTTGCTTCACTGTTTTGCGGAATGTCGACCCGCAATGAAGGGGGGCACGGGTGTCTTTTCCGCTCTTTGCATCGCGGCAGCGCACAGAACAACACTCGCCCCGGGAATTCAGGAGATCAGATCATGGTCAGGCGGTACGACATTTTGAAAGGCGACAAGACAACATCGGACGGCACGGTATTGGGAGGCGATTCGAACGACCGGGTTGGCGATCGCGAACAGGCCTACGAGCGCGACGATGTCTGGTGCCCCGCATGCCAGTCGATGGGAAAAATTGTGTGCCAAGGCCCGCGCTTGTCGATGCGGGGGCCGGATGGTCGGGAAGGCGCGCTCAGCGATGATCTATGCGTATGCAAGTGCGATCCGCCGCCCCGGCTGCTGCCATCCCGGCAGTCGTCTTATGTGGACATCTGAGTTGAGGCGAAAGACTTCAGCAACAAACCGCATTCGCGTCGTCGCTCACCAACGCGCCTGTATCTATCTGTATAGGCAAACTCGGTTCAATTTCTATTCAATATGCTTCGCAAGTTCCGGATCGACATTCTGAGCGTCGTTATTGTGGTCATGCTGCCTGGGCTGCTGATCTGGTTCAAGGGCGACTGGGTCGGCTTGCGCTCGGCCGAACAGCGTGCGATGGGACTTGTCGCGCTGTGCATCGTCTTCGTCGTGCTGTATCTGTGGTTCAGCTTCGACGCTTCGTCCCGCCCGGCCGTGGCAGCGCGGCGTATTCGGTATTGGGTCGCGAAACAGATCGATTCATCACCTGAGCCGCGCGATGCCAATGCCCCGCTTGGTGACTCGCGCGGTGCTGCGTTGCGTAATTGTCTTCGCGACCGTCACGGCTGGCGCTGGCACTACCGGGATCGCTGGATGCTGGTTGCCGGCGACGAACCGCTCGTCAAGCGCCTGGCACCAGGCCTCGCCGACACCGGTTACGCGATCACCGGCGACACCGTCCTGCTCTACGCGAAACAAACGAGCAACACGCTCGACACGGATTGGCTCGAGCAAATCCGCCGCCTGCGCCGTCGCCGCCCGGTCGACGCGATCGTCGCGGTGACGCGTAACCGCAGCACGGCCCATGCGCCGTTCGACGCCGAGAATCTCTCGCAGCGGCTCGCCCGTCACGCACGCGCACTGCATTGGGCCGCGCCCGCATATCTGCTCAACGTCACGGATTTCGGCGACGAAACGTCGAGTCTCGACGAGGCGATCGGCTTCACGTGGGCGAACGCGCGCATCAAGGCTGACGAGATCGACGCTTCGTTGGGCGACCTCGCCTACAACCTCGCGGACGCAGGCGTCGTGCGCTTGACGAAGGATGCCGGAGACCGCTATCCCGCCGAACTGTCGCGGCATATTTCGGATCTGCGCGTCGCGTTGTCGGGATTGGTGCTGCAAACCGCCCAGTCCCGCGTCTGGCGGCACGCGGTTCATGGCGTCCTGTTCGCACCGTTGTTCAAGGCGCGGGAACTGGCACCTCCGGCATCCGGCGCCCCGGAAGACGACGAGTTGCCGCTCGGCCCGCAACATCGAACGATCTGGCAGATGGTCGCTGAGCACAGTCGCAAGATCCACGGCCGCCGGGTCGGCTTCTCGCTGTCGACGATGGCCGCGTGGCTCACCACGACCCTGATCGGCTTGTGGATCGTCGGCACGATGGTGTCGGGCTTCACGAACCGCGCGACGATTCAGGCAGCCGGGGACACGCTCACGAAGCTGTCGGGAACGCAGGATCGCACCCAGGCGATGTTGACGCTGGACCGTCTCGACAAGCAGATCGACACGCTCGAAGTCCATCGGCGCGACGGTGCCCCTTGGCTGACCCGTTTCGGCCTGAACCGCGACGGCGCGCTGCTCGACGCACTGTGGCCGCGCTACGCCAACGTGGCGAGCCGCATCCTCGTTGCACCGATCCGTCAGAAGCTCGAGGAACGCCTGCATCAGCTCGCGTCCCTGTCAGACGCCGAGATCGCCAGCGGCGGGAATGCGCAGGTACAGGCCGCCTACGACACGCTGAAGGCCTACCTGATGCTCGCGAAGCCCGAACGCGCTGTCGCGTCATTCCTGACACCGCAGCTCGCTGCAACGGCGGCACCCGTGCGACCGGGCAACTCGTCGCTATCGTCGGGCGCCTGGGAAGACCTTCGACAGCACACGATTGCCTTCTTTGCTGACCATTTGGGCCGCGGTGGGTTGCCGGCAATCACCCCGGATCTCGGCCTCGTTGCTTCGACCCGCCAGACGGTCATTGGCGTGCGCGGCATCCAGAACTCGACCGACGCTGTGTACCAGCAGATCCTCGACGACGCGAAGGCCAAATATCCGCCCGTGTCGCTCGCGACACTGCTAGGCGATACGACCAGCCGCGGCCTGTTCAACACGACGGCGACGGTCTCTGGCGTGTTCACGCGCGCCGCATGGGACGAACGGATCGCGAAGGCGATCGACGAAGCGAGCGAGCGGCAAAACGCTGCGGGCGACTGGGTGTTATCCGACGTCAAGACTACCCAGGCCACCCCGTCGACCTTGAAAGCCGACCTGCGCCAGCGTTACTTCGACGACTACGCGCGCGCCTGGGCGCTGTTCCTCACCGGCCTGCGCTGGCAACCCGCCGCAACGCTGTCGGCCACGGCCGACCAGCTGACGCTGCTTGGCGACCCGCAACGCTCGCCGCTTGTCGCGCTGATGAACGCAGTCGTCTACCAGGCCGGCACCGGCGCGAATGCGCAGTCGCTGGCCGACAACCTGATCAACAAGGCGCAGCAACTTGTCGGCGGCAGCGAGAAGGACCCGTCGAAGCAGGCTCAGCCGCAGCTTGCGCCGCTTGCCACGGCTTTCGGCCCGATCCTGCGCCTGACCGGCAGTGATCTGGTGTCAGGCGCGCCAGGCAACGGCAAAGCAGCCGCGCAGCTCGCCGCGACTGGAGACCTGAGTCTCGCGCGCTACCTCGAGCGGGTCACTGCGATGCGGCTCAAGGCGTCCCAGATCGTTGCCGGTGCCGATCCGGACGCGATGGCGCGTCTGGCCGCGCAGTCGGTGCTGCAGGGCAAGACGTCCGACATCGCCGACAGCCGCGACTACGCAAGCCGGTTGGCCGCGAGCCTGGGCGAGCAGTGGTCGGGGTTCGGCGAACTGTTCCGCGCGCCGTTCGATCAGTCGTGGCAGGTCGTCGTGCAGCCGGCCGCCGCGAGCCTGAACGAGATCTGGCGCGCCGCAATCCTGGCCGACTGGAACAGGGCATTCGGCGGCCGCTATCCGTTCGCCGACTCCGACAACGATGCGTCGTTACCCGAAATGGCACGCTTCATGCGCCTGGACAACGGCATGATCACGCAGTTCGTCACGACGCAGCTGGCCGGCGTCATCGAGCGGCAGGGCGACCGGTGGGTGGCCGCGCAGGGCGCCGGCCACGGCGCGCTGACGATCGATCCGGGCTTCCTCGCCAGCCTGAACAAGCTCACGCGAATCTCGACGGTGCTGTTCCCGTCCGGCGACGCGCGCGTGCGCTATGAGTTGCAGGCGGTGCCGACACCGGGCGTCACCGACATGCGGTTCGTGCTGTCCGGACGCGAATTGCACTACTTCAACCAGAAGCAGGAGTGGACGCCGTTCGAGTGGCCGGGCCAGTCGCTGGAAAACCTGTCGCACATCGAATGGCAGACCGAGCAGGGTGGCTTGCGTACCGCGCTGGATTCGCAGGGCCGATTCGGCCTGATCCGGCTGCTGGAGCGTGCGAAGGTGTCGCAGCAGGACGGCGCGCGCTATCTGCTGACCTGGACGCCGGACACGAGCCAGGGCATTCCGCTCAGGGTGCAGCTACGCAGCGAGGCGGGCGCGGGGCCGCTGGACGTGCTGCAGTTGCGCAACTTCACGCTGCCGACGCGAATCTTCGTGACCGGCTCGACAAAATCGGGACCGAAGCTTTCATCCAGCAATCCACCGCCGTTACCGGCATCGATGATCGCGGCGGCGAAGCACGCCGGGGTGCCCCTGCCGCGTGGCACGTTTTCGGAGACCGAATAATGCTGGGTGGACTGTTCAAGAGCCTCTTTCCGGCGCGCGACGACGCCGAGCAACTCGTGCGTGCACGGCTCGACACATGGACTGCATGGTTGCAGCCGCTTGCCGGCGAGAGCGGGGTCGGCCGCGATCCCGGCTACGAGGACGTATTCTTCGCGCTTCGGGACGAAACGCAAAAGCTTTCCGGTATCGATGACGGACTGATCGTCAGATCCTGCGAACAGCTGCTCAAGGAAACCGGCTAGGACCTGCGTCTGGCGGGCTACCACGCGTTTGCGCGGTTGCGGCAGGACGGCCCCGCCGGGTTCGCGGACGGACTCGAGCTGGCGGCCGCGCTCGTCGACCGGTTCGGAGAAGCGGTGCTGCCCGCGCGCGCCGAGGCAAAGAAGGGCGCGCTCGAAATGCTGGCAACCGCGCGCGTGCTCGAGCTGCTGGAAAGCCGCGGCGAGTTCGCGCCCGCCGATCTCGAGCGGGCGCTCGCCGCGCTCGATGTGCTGGTGGCCATCACCGGCGCGTGGCCAGACGCAGCGCGCCCGAACCTGCAGCCGCTCGTCTCCCGTTTCGAGCGCAATGGCGAAGCGCCGCGCAGCACGGAAACCGAGACGGTTGCGTCGACAACCACAACCGCGTCGACGACGTCTGGCGCGATAGCGTCGACACGCGATTTGCTGGATCAGGCGCGCACGATGGCGGTGTGGCTGCGCAGCCAGGAGAACGGCTACCTGCCGTCGGTGCGGCTCGTGCGCAGCATCCGCTGGGACACGCTGCACGAGGTGCCGCCGGCGGACGCAGCATCGCATACGCGGCTCGTACCACCACGCGGCGAACTGAGGCAGCAGATGAAACGGCTCGTGCTGCAGAAGCAGTGGCACGAACTGCTCGAACGCGTCGAAGGCGCGTTCATGGAAGGCGTCAATCACCTGTGGTTCGACCTGCAGTACTTCCAGCATGTCGCACTCGACCACGTCGGTGCGCCGTACCACACATGGCGCGAACTGCTTCGCGCGGACTTCGCGTTGTTCCTCGAACGCTTGCCGGGCATCGAGCGGCTGGCGTTCAACGACGGCACGCCGTTCGCCGACGACACGACGCTCGAATGGATCGCGCGGCACGCGGTTGTGCGAGACCTCGAAGCGGGTGAGGCCGTCGTCCCGCTGCCCGTATCGGCCGACAGCGAAGGCGATGCCGCCGGCGACTGGCCGGAAATCGAGGCGCAGGCGCGCGATGTGGCCGCGCGTGAGGGCGTCGAGGCCGCATTCGCGTGGCTCGAAGCGCTGCCGGGCATGAAGACCGAACGTCACCGCTATCTGCAACGGCTCGTGATGGCGCGCGTTGCCGATCATGCCGGCCGTCCTGATACGGCACTCGCGCTGCTTGCCGAGCTCGATGCGTCTTCCCGGTCGCTGCCGCTGATGCGCTGGGAGCCGGCGCTGGTGTTCGAGGTCAAGCAACAGCTCGTTCGTGCATTGAAAGCGATGAGCAGCCGCAAGGATGCCGACAAGCCGGCACTTGCGCGCCGCATCGGCGAACTGCAGGCGGAACTGACCGTACTGGACCCGGCGCGCGCCCTGACCCTCTCATAAGAACGAAGATCAATGCAAAACGACGACCCGATTCTGCGCTACTACGAAGCGGAAATGCGCTACCTGCGCGAGTCCGGCAAGGAATTCGCGAAGGCGCATCCTGATCGCGCACGCTTGCTCAACCTCGATCGCGTCGGCGATCGCGACCCCTATGTCGAGCGGCTTTTCGAAGGCTTTGCGTTCCTGACTGGCCGGCTTCGGCAGAAGCTCGACGACGAACTGCCGGAACTCACCGAAGGGCTCGTGAGCCTGCTCTGGCCGCATTATCTGCGGATGATCCCGTCGCTGTCGGTGGTCGAACTGATGCCGCTCGCGGAAAAGCTTCAGAAGACCGAGGTGGTGCCGGCCGGCGTGCCCGTGCGTGCCGCGCCGATCACCGTGCCGCCTGCACCCGGCGCCGAGGGCACGACACCGAGAACCGTGCAGTGCCTGTACCGAACCACGCAGGCTGTCGCGCTACAACCGGTCGCCATTACGCACGCCGGACCGTTCGTCCGTTACGACGGACGGTCGGTGATCCGGCTTGGCTTTGCGCTGGACGGCTCGGCCCTTCGCAAGGAAACGGATTTGTCGCGGCTGCGCCTGCACCTGAATGCGGATCTGCCGACCGCGTTCGCGATGCATCTCGCGCTCACGCGGCAGGTCGATGCGATCCAGTGGCGCATTCCGGAAGTCCGCGACGGCGAAGCGGTGCCGCTCGCCGGCGTGACGATCGAGCCGGCCGGTTTCTCTGCCGAGGAGCGGTTGTGGCCCAAGGCCGATGCGGCCTTCTCCGGCTATCAGATGCTGCTCGAATACTTCACGTTCCGCGAGAAATTTCTGTTCGTCGACCTGTGCGGACTGGACATCGCGAAGCTGCCCGAAAGTTCGACCCGCTTCGAGCTGGAGATCGTACTGACGCATGCCTATCCGTCGGACCAGCGCTTCACCGCGGAGAACGTGCGGCTGTTCTGCTCGCCCGTGATCAACCTGTTCGAGCTGGATGCTGAGCCGATCGAGATCGACCATCACGAAACCGAATATCGCGTGGTGCCGGCCGGCCATCAAGGCGAGCACGTCGAAACCTATTCGGTCGACGCGATCGCGACGTTCGATCACGACTCGGCCGAACGATACGAATATGTGCCGTTCGCGACGTTCCGGCACCGCGGCGGCATGCTGCGGCACGAGGCGCCGGAGCGCTATTTCCACACGCGCGTGCGACCAGGGGTGTCGGGGCTGCATGAAACCTGGGTAATTCTCGGCGGACACGCGTGGGAGACGATGGACACGCTGCCGGAAGAAAGCCTGTCGCTGCGCGTGACGGGAACGAATGGCCTGTTGCCGCGCAAGGGGCTGCGTGAAGCCAGTCTCGACGAGCTCGCGGCCAGCACGCCGAACGTCGCGGGCGTGCGCAATCTCGTGTCGCCGACGCTGCCGCTGTATCCGCCGACGGAGGACCGCTTCCAGTGGCGCGTGCTGTCGCATCTGGCGCCGAATTTTCTGTCGATGATGAACGCAGAAGTGCTGCGCGGGGCGCTCGCGCTGTACGACTGGACCGACGACGAGCTGAACCGCCGGCGGCTGGCCGGCATTCTGTGGGTCTCACAGGAATTGCTCGAGGAAGTAACCGGTGGCTCGGTCGAGCGCGGCGTACTGATCGAGGTGACGCTCGATTCGCATGCGTTCGCGGGCGAGGGTGACGTGATGCTGTTCGGCGAGTTGCTGCATCGCTTCTTTGCACAATACGCGGAGATCAACCTGTTCACGAAGCTGTCGATCATCAGCCTGCCGTCGCAGGCCCGGACCGTGTGGCCGCGCAGCAAGGCGCAACGGGCGCCGCTATGAAGCCGCACGCCCCGCAGGAAGTCCCCTCGGGGGACCCGTTGCCGAATCTCGAGCCGCTGGTCGCGTCGCTGCTGGCCCGCGCGCCACGCATGAACTTCATGCAGCTTTGCAGGCTGCTCGAGGTGCGGGTGCCTGACTTGCCGGGCTTGGGCACGCAGGACACGGCCGAGCATGAGCGCGTGCGCTTCCGGCCGCGGCCGCGCGTCGGCTTTCCGGCGGGAGAAATCTCGGCGGTAGAGTTTGACGACGAGCGCCCCGATGCGCCGCCGACCGTACGCACGACGTTCATGGGCCTGTATGGTGTCGACGCGGCGATGCCGCCGCACATGATCGACGAGATCGTGTTGCGCGAGGAGGGGCATGAGGTCGTCGAAGCGTTTCTTGACCAGTTCAATCACCGGTACGTCACGCTGCTGTACCGCGCGTGGAAGAAATACCGCTATCCGGAAGGCTTCCGCCCGGGCGGCAGCGACGCGCATTCGCGCAATCTGCTGTGCCTGGCCGGCTTCGGGTGGGGCGACAAGCCGCGGCGCGCCGGCCTGCCGGATTCGCGATTGCTCGCGCTGCTGGGGTTGCTGATCCAGCACACGCGCACGCCCGAAGGCCTGACCGGCGTCATCGCACTGGCCGTACCCGGTATCGAGGTTCGCGTCGACGAGTTCTTTCCTGTCGCTATGCGCGTCGGACAAGCGCAGCCGCTGACGTCGGCCGGTCAGTTTGCCGGTTCATCGGCGGAGGGCAGGCGCCGGGGCCTCGGCGGCGGCTACGTGCTGGGCAAACGGATGGCCTATCGCAGTCGCGCGGTGCGTGTGACGCTACGGCCAGCGGATACGCAGCAGGCCCGCGATCTCCTGCCTGGCGCGTGGCTGCATCGTGAGTTGATGGCGTTCGTGCAGTTGTATGTCGGCGTCAAGGCCGACGTGCACCTGCGCATGGAATTGTCGTCGCGTCATGCGCCGCAACCGGCGATCGGTCCGGCACATGCCGATCTGGCGCCGCGCCTCGGATGGACGACTGTGCTGCCCGCCGACGAAGAGCGCGTGATCAACATCGCGCTCGGCGTCTATGAAGCGTTTCCTACGCCCGGGACCAATCCACACCTGACACAACATGTTTGACCAGAGAAGACCATGACTATCCGCTTCGCCGTTTCGACCCTTGCATCCGTTCTGCTGCTGTCGGCATGCGGCGCATGGCAAACCGTCTCCGATGCCTCGTCGAGCGCCTACCGCACTGTCTTCTTCAAGCAGGTCAAGGTGCTCAACATCGATTTGTCGGCACGCGAGGCGTTGAATCCGGACGACGCCGGCCGCCCGACGTCGGTTGCCGTGCGCGTGTATCAGTTGAAGGACCGCAAGATGTTCGATGGCGCGTCCTACAACGACTTGCTGAAGAACGATCGGACAATGCTTGTGCAGGATCTGCAGGCCAACATGGCGACGGTCCTGAATCCGGGCGCGGCCGCGAGCCTCTCGCAGCCGATGCAGGTCGATACGAAGTATGTCGCGATCGTTGCGTTCTACCGCAATCCTGGAAGCGGCGATGACTGGAAGGTCGTGATCGAGAAAAAGAAGCTCGACGCAGACAAGCCGTTGAAGCTCGAACTGGTCGATCAGCTTCTGCTTTCTGCCGGCGCATCTGAGAATGCATCCCGGTGATCAATTGCATGTGAACGGCAATCGGGTGGCGACGACGGACGTGAAACTGGCCGCGGCGCAACGTTGTCCGTGACAGGTTCGGGACCGCATGGCGTGCCCGCCATGACGCCGCACTGTCAAAACGACGGCAACCCCGGCGGATTCGTCTCCGCGCGCGCGACCGCCTCGCTCTGCAACCCCCAGCGCGCCAGCGCCTGCCCGTAGCGGCCGTTGCCGATCAGCGCGTTCGTCGCGAGCGTCAGCGCCGGCGCGAGCCCGCTGCCGCGACGCGTCGCGATCGCGACATCCGCATTCGCAGGCCAGCCCGCGTTGACGACGCCGACCCGGCGAATCCTGCCGTCGCGCGCGGCCTCGTAAGCCAGCGACGCATTCGGGTTCAGCTCGGCGTCGGCGCGGCCCGACAGCAACGCGACGCGGGCTGCCGCATCGTCGTCGAAATAGAGCAGTTCGGTCGCCCTCAGCCCTTGCGCGACGTTGCGTCGGCTCCATTCGAGCAGGATGCGCTCCTGGCTCGTGCCCGCACCCGTGATGACGCGCAGGCCCGCGACGTCCTTCGGCTCGGCAATCTTCGCGATCGGGCTCGCGGTGCGCACGTAGAAGCCGTGCAGCCCGAGCCGATAGGTCGTGAAATCGTATTTCTCCTTGCGCTTCTCGGTCACGCCGACGTTCGAGATCACGGCGTCGTACTTGCCCGACGTGAGCCCGAGCGGCCAGTCGGCCCACGCGATCGGCACCAGCACCAGCGTGCGGCCGAGCGCGTCCGCGACGAGCTGCGCATAGTCGGGATCGGCGCCCACGACCGTGCGCGCGTCGGTCGCATAGGTCGACACCGGCGGTGCGTGCGGCGAAATCGCGACCGTGAACGCGCCGTCGCGTACCCAGCGGTAGTTGCCGGCCGCGCGAATCGCCGCATCGTCGCGCGACGCGCGGATCCGGCCGGCCTGGCGCGGATCGAGATCGGCGGTCGCGGCCGCGTCGGCCGCGTGCCACCGGAGGCCGGCGGCGGCCGCGAGCGCGGCGGTCATGAACTGGCGTCGGTCGATCATCGTCGGGTGCCTCGGAGGTCGTGAGCGGCGCGCATCAGAGCACCCGCGACAGGAACGCGCGCGTGCGCGGATGGGCCGGCGCGTCGAGCACGACGGCGGGCGGGCCCGACTCGACGATGCGGCCGCGCTCCATGAACAGCACGTTGTCCGCGACTTCGCGCGCGAAGCCGATCTCGTGCGTGACGATCACGAGCGTGGTGCCCGAGCGCGCCAGCTCCTTGATCACGTCGAGCACTTCGTTGACCAGTTCGGGATCGAGCGCCGACGTCGGCTCGTCGAACAGCAGCACCTTCGGGCGCAACGCGAGCGCCCGCGCGATCGCGACGCGCTGCTGCTGGCCGCCGGACAGCTGGCGCGGATAGGCATCGGCCTTGTCCGCGAGGCCGACGCGCGCGAGCAGCGTGCGCGCGGTGCGCTCGGCGGCCTCGCGCGTGACGCCGCCGACGGCGACCGGCGCCTCGATCAGGTTCTCGAGCACCGTCAGGTGCGGAAACAGGTTGAAATTCTGGAACACCATTCCGACCGCCGTGCGCCGCTTCAGCACGTCGCGCTCCTTCAGCTCGTGCAGCACGTCGCCGTCGCGCCGATAGCCGATCAGCTCGCCGTCGATGTCGATGAAGCCGTCGTCGACGCGTTCGAGATGGTTGATCGTGCGCAGCAGCGTCGACTTGCCCGAGCCGGACGGCCCGACGATCACCGTCACGCTGCCGCGCGGCGCGACGAACGACACGTTGTCGAGCACGCGCTGCATGCCGAACTGCTTCGACACGTTGTGCACGGCGACCTCGCCGCCGGTGCGCGGCACTGGCGCGTCAGCGTTGCCCGGAAACGTCGCATCGGCCGTTGCGCTGTGTGTCGCCGCACGCCGCCGCAGCGCACCGATGCGCGCCAGCACGAACGTCAGCGCCGACGGCGGCGGATTGCGCAGCGCACCGCGCGCATAGTGGCGCTCGACCTGCACCTGGATCGCTGACAGCACGGTCAGGATGATCAGGTACCAGACGGTCGCGACCATCAGCAGCGGAATCACCTCCAGATTGCGGCGATAGATCACCTGCACCGTGTAGAACAGTTCGGGCATCGCGAGCACGTAGACCATCGACGTGCCTTTCGCGAGCGTGATCAGGTCGTTGAACGCGGTCGGCAGGATTGCGCGCATCGCCTGCGGCAACACGATGCGCGTCGTCTGGCGGCCGCGCGGCAGGCCGAGCGCGGCGGCCGCTTCGAGCTGCCCCTGGTCGACCGCGAGAATGCCGCCGCGAATCACTTCCGCGGAAAACGCCGCGTGGTTCAGCGTGAGGCCGAGTACGGCCGCGAGGAACGGGCTGATCAGGTCGGTGGTCGGCGTGTCGAACCACACGATGTCGGTGAACGGCACGCCGAGCCGCACGTGTTCGTACAGGTAGCCGAGGTTGTTCAGGATCAGCAGCAGCACGATCAGCGGAATCGACCGGAACAGCCACACGAACGTCCACGCGCTCGCGGCGAGCAGGCGCGAGCGCGACAGCCGGGCCAGCGCGACGAGCGCACCGAGCGCGAAGCCGAACACCGCGCCGAGCAGCGTCAGCACCAGCGTGCGCGCGAGCCCGGACAGCACCGGCGGCGACAGGAACCATTCGGCGAACACCGGCCAGCCCCATTGTGGGTTGCCGAGAATCGAATGCAGCGCGAGCGCGATCAGCACGAGCGCGAGCACGGTGCCGACCGTGCGCGACCTGTGCCGGGCCGGCACGATGCGCGGGCGCGTGCCGGCGTCGCGGGCGGGGGAGGAAGTGAGCGGCGGCAGTGCGCCGCCGAGATGGGTCGTGTCGCTCATGTCGGTGAGGGTCCTCGATCGAGTTGGCCGGATGCGCCGCGCGAGGCGGCGCGCGGGCGTCAGGCGTGCGCTTCGGCCGCGTCGCCTTGTTTGCGCACCGCGCCGGGCGCCGCATGGCGGCTCGCCTTGCGCGGCAGGCCGAGGTGGTCGCGCAGCGTGCTGCCCGGCAGGTCGCGGCGGTAGCGGCCGCGCGCCTCGAGCACCGGAATCACGAGTTCGACGAAGTCGTCGACGCCCTGGGCCTGCACCGGGAAGCCGAGGATGAAGCCGTCGCCGGCTCCGGCGTCGTGCCAGCGGATCAGCTCGTCGGCGACGTGCTCGGCCGTGCCGATGAAGTTCGGGCGCGGCGTCGCGACGGCAAGTGCCGTCTCGCGCAGCGTGAGGCGCTTGCGCTTCGCGTCGGCCTTGATCCGGTCGGTGGTCGAGCGGAAGCTGTTGCGGCCGATGTCGCCGAGTTCGGGGAACGGTGCGTCGAGCGCGTACTGCGTGAAATCGTGGTGATCGAAATAGCGGCCGAGATACGCGAGCGCCTCGTCGATCGTAAGCAGGTCGCGGATCGCCTGGTACTTGTCTTCGGCCTCGGCGGCCGTGCGGCCGACGATCGGCCCGACGCCGGGGAAGATCTTCACGTCGCCCGGCTGCCGCCCGTGCTCGACCGCGCTTTGCTTCACGCGCCGCGTGAACGCGGCCGTTTCGTCGAGCGACGGCGAATGCGTGAACACGGCGTCCGCGTACTTGCCCGCGAGCCCGATGCCGGTGTCGGACGAGCCGGCCTGGAAGATCACCGGCTGCCCCTGCGGCGAGCGCTGGATGTTCAGCGGGCCGGCGACCTGGAAGAAGCGGCCGTGATGATCGAGCGTATGGAGCTTGTCGCGATCGAAGAAGCGCCCGCTCGCGCGATCGCGCACGAACGCGTCGTCGTCCCAGCTGTCCCACAGCCCCTGCACGACGTCGAGGTATTCGTCGGCGATTTCGTAGCGCAGTTCGTGATCGGGATGGGTCTTGCCGAAATTCTTCGCAGTGCCTTCGAGCGGCGTCGTGACGACGTTCCAGCCCGCGCGCCCGCCGCTGATCGCATCGAGCGACGCGAGCTGGCGCGCGACCGTGAACGGCTCGCTGTACGACGTCGAGATCGTGCCCGCGAGGCCGATCTTCTTCGTCGCGACCGCGAGCGCCGACAGCACGGTGAGCGGCTCGAAGCGGTTCAGGAAGTGCGGGATCGACTTCTCGTTGATGTAGAGGCCGTCCGCGACGAACGCGAACGCGATGCCGGCGGCTTCCGCCTTGCGCGCGATGCCGATCGCGAAGTCGAGGTTGATGCTCGCGTCCGGCGGGTTGCTCGGATGCCGCCACGCGTTCATGTGGCTGCCTGCGCCTTGCAGCATCAGGCCGAAGGGAATCGATCGTCGGGTCGTCATGGGAGCGTCACGCGTTCTGGTCGGGGGAAGGAAAACGTTCGGCGGCGAGGGCCGCCTGCACGGTCGTGATCGACTGCGCGCCGCCGAGCCATTCGGCCGACGCGAGCCGTGCCGCGTAGTCGGTCACCGGCGAGTCGATCACGAATGCATCGACGTCGAGCCGCCGGCTCAGCACGTCGAGCGCGCGGTGCACGCGTTCGGGCGTATCGGCCAGCACGGTCGGGCGCAACTCGTCGATCCGGTAGTCGGACGCGCCGCTCTGCCGCGCGAATTCGGCGGCGGCCTGCGCGCTCGCCAGATTGAAGCTCCGGCCGCCGGCGAATTGCAGCTTGAAGATCTTCAGCGGCCCGATCAGTTGCTCGGCTTCGTCGCGGGTCGGCGCGGAGACGGCGTACAGCGCGACGATCGGGCGTGTGCCGCCCGCGTCGCGGTACGCGGCCAGCGAGCGCTCGAGGTTCGCGTCGTCGCCGTTGAAGTGTCCCGCGTAGCAGAAGCGCCAGCCGTGGCGGGCGGCGAACGCGCCGCTGTCGGGCGAGCCGCCGAGCAGGATGCGTTCGGGCGCGTGCGGCGGCACCGGCATCGCGACCGCGCCGGCGAGCGGATGATCCTCGGCGACGCCCCAGCCGAGGAACGCGTCGAGTTCCGCGAGCTGGCCCGCGAAGTCGGGCTTCTTCGCCTTGTCGTGAAACCACTGCAGCGCGCGCGTGGTCAGCGGCAATCCGCCGGGCGCCTTGCCGATGCCGAGATCGACGCGGCCCGGCCCGAGCGCGGCGAGCAGCCTGAACGACTCGGCGACCTTGAACGGGCTGTAGTGCTGCAGCATCACGCCGCCCGAACCGACGCGAATGCGCGACGTGTGCGCGAGCAGGTGCGCGACGACGATCTCGGGCGCGGAGCTCGCGAAGCCCGGCGCGCCGTGATGCTCGGCGACCCAGAAGCGTTCGTAGCCGAGCTGTTCCGCGCGCCGCGCGAGGGTCGTCGTGAATCGCAGCGCGTCGGCGGCGGTCGCGCCGTCGGCGATCGGGCTTTTGTCCAGCAATGAAAGCGAATAAGACATGGTGTCGGCGTTCCTGCGAGGGCGTGGACGGGCGGCGCTCAGCTCTTCGGCAAGCCCGCCGGATTCGTGCGCGACTGGTCGATCGCTTCGGAGGCGAGGTTCCAGCGGTCGAGGATCTGCTGATAGCGGCCGTTCCGGATCAGCCCGTTCAGCGCGACCGTCAGCGGCTCGGCGAGCCCGCTGCCGCGGCGCGTCGCGATCGCGATGTCGGCCGTGCGCGGCCAGCCGCCGCTGATCGCGCCGACGAGGCGCGTCTTGCCCTGCTGCGCGCTCTGGTAGGCGAGCACCGAGTTCACGCTGAACACGGCATCGGCGCGGCCCGACTGCACGGCGACGATCCGCATCGCCTGGTCGTCGTAGTACTGGACCTGAACGGGCTTCAGGCCGTGCGCGACGTTCTCGCGATCCCACGCGAGCAGGATCTTTTCCTGGTTGGTGCCGGCATCGGTGACGATGCGCAGCCCCGCGACGTCCTTCGGCTCACGGATCGACTGGATCTTGCTGTCGTTGCGCACGTAGAAGCCGACCTGGTCCTTTCGGTAGGTCGAGAAATCGAACTTCTGCTTGCGCTCCTCGGTGACGGTGACGTTCGAGATCACCGCGTCGACTTTCCCCGATTCGAGCGCGAGCGGCCAGTCGGCCCATGCGAGCGGGACGATCTTCAGCTTGCGGCCGAGGCTGTCGGACACGAGCTGGCCGACGTCCGCGTCGAAGCCGATCACCGTGCGCGCGTCGGTCGCATACGAGCTGATCGGCGGCAGGCTCGGCGCGACGCCGATCGTCAGCGTGCCGGCTTCGGCGAACCTGAACGACGCGGGCACCGCGCGCTCGACGGCCGCATCGGCCGCACCGCGCGGGCGGCCACGTTGCTCGGGGCTGAGGTCGAAGGTCGCGGCGGCCGCGGCGATCGCGGTCACGCCGATCAGCGCGGCGGCCAGCGTGCGGAGCGCACGCGGCGTGATGGGTACGGCTCGTTGCATGGATGTGTCCTGTCGTTTCGTGTCTTGGGGAACGGGAGAGCGGAATCGGGTAGCGCGAGGCGTTCAGCGCGGCAGCACGGCTTCGGGAAGCGGCGCCCACAGGTCGGCGAGCGTCGACGTGCGCGACGGATCGGCGAGATCCTTGCCGAAGCGCAGGTGGAAATACGCTTCCGGATCGATCGACGAATCGAACAGCCGCGTATAGCCGGTGCGGTCGTACAGCGCCCACGCTTCGGGCTGACGAAAGCCGGTGGTCAGGTACACGCGTCGATAGCCCTGCTGCGCGGCGCGCAGTTCGAGCGCATCGACGATCAGGCGCGCGAGCCCCTGGCGGCGCAGGTCCGCGCGGGTCCAGATGCGTTTGAGTTCGGCGGTCTGCGCGTCGTAGCGCTTGAACGCGCCGCCGCCGATCGTTTCGCCGTCGCGCAGCAGCAGCACGAACGCGCCTTCGGGCGGCGCGAACAGCTCGGCCGGGTAGCGCGCGAGTTCGTCGCGCGCGGACGCACGGCTGTCGGGGCGATACGCGTCGTAGCGCGTCGCGTATTCGTCGATCAGCGCGTCGATCAGCGGCTGGGCGCGGACGTCGAGCGGCGTCGTGTCGATGAGGCGGTCGTTCGTGGCCATGGGCATCGCGAAGGGCGCGCGATGCGGACGTTCCTGGCGGGGGCCTGCCACACGGCCCGTCCGGTCTGCTCCGTTATCGCGACGCGGTTGTCGTGATGACGGCGGCCGCGGTGCTTGCTGCGCTGCATCCGGCGTGCCGCCGCCGTTTCGAACACGTTAGCGGCGCGGCCGGCAAAGACGAACGAAGCAATTTCGATAAGGATTTCGCGGGGAGCGTCAGAAGGCTTGCAGGGGGAGTGGGGTGGGGAGCGCACGCGTCGGATGTTCGTCGCATGCGCAATGCCGGAGGGGCGTATGGCTAGGCTGCACGTACTTCCGCGAGCAGATCCGGATGACGATCCAGAATCTTGAGCAACTTCACGAGGGCAAGCGGCGGATTCGTCTTGCCGGTTTCGTAGCGCGAGAAAGCATTGACGCCGCCACCGAATATCTCGGCCGCCTCGCGTTGATCCAGCATCAGCTTCTTGCGCACCTTCGCGATGAACTTGGGGTCGACGATGGTCGAATTTACTTGCTTGTTGAACTCGCCGATCGCTTCACCGAGCCGGGTTGCCTCGTCGATATCCAGCACCGATTCGCCGCAGGCCGGACAGAAGTCGCCGGTTATATCGCGAACGACGGTCGAGCGTCCCTTGTATGTGTAAGGGATGTCTCGTGTATCGCGGATCAGTTTCGCGCCACCGCACGCAGGACACTTCATTTTCATCGCTCCTTGAACGACACGATCAGCACGTCGTCGATCACGGTCAGTTTCAGATATATGTCGCCATTCACGGTGCGACGCCGATAGACGTCCTGCCAGATCGTGTGATCGGCGTAGGTCGTCATGCCTTTGTAGAAATCGGCGGTATCCAGGGACATCGCGACACCGATCGCCTCCGTTTCCGTGAAACCCAGTTGCCGGGCCCCGAACACCGCGCTCGTCGTCAACCGGACGTTGCCGGTCCCGATGAGTGTCTTGACCCGCGACAGCTTGCAATGAGGCGCGTTCTTTTCCATCCGCGATCTTAACCAAAAGAGTTAATTTGTCAAGTTGGTTAATGGCGAGCGCATGCGGTCCGCCATCCATGGCAGACTGCACGGAAAAGTACGGGACGGTAACTCGGCCTATCGGCTAACGCGGGGCGGCGTCGACGCCTCCGCCAGCTGAAACAGGCAATCGCCGCGCCGCACCTGCGCGGGCACGCGCTTGCACACCACTTCGCCGTCGCCGTTGAAGCGGTGCAGCACCGGTTCGCGCAGCGGCGTATCGGGGAAGTGCACCCATGCGGCCGGCTGGCCGGCCTTCACCTGGTCGCCGAGTTCGACGAGCGGTTCGTACAGCCCGCGCTCGTATGCGTAGACGAAGTGGCGTTCACCGTCGACACGCAGGAAGCGCGTGACGGTCGGCGGCGCGTCGGGCACGAGCGCGCCGTGCAGCAGGCCGATATGGCCGAGGTAGTGCAGCAGCCCGTGGCGGCCGAGCCGGATCAGCGACGGATCGGCCATCCCCGCGCCGCCGAGTTCGGTCACGATCGAGATCGCGCCCTGCCGGCGCGCGGCCGATGCCGAGTGCACCGGGTTCGGCGCGTGCAGCAGCGCGTTCGGCAGCCCGAATGCAACGAGCAGCCCGTTGAGTTTCGCGGCCTCGTCGTCGTCGAGCGGGTCGATCGCAAGCATGTTGCCGCCCCGGTACAGCAGCGAGCTGCCGCCCGAATGCAGATCGACCAGATACTGCGCGCGCGACAGCAGCGCGTGCTCGATGTAATGCGCGATCATCTGCGTCGGCGTGCCGGCCGGGTCGCCGGGGAAGCTGCGATTCAGGTTGCCCTCGTCGAGCGGCGACACGCGCAAGCCTGCATCGGCCGCGGGGAAATTCGCCATCGGCAGCAGGATCAATTGCCCCGTGATCATCGCCGGATCGATCTCGCGCATCAGTTGCGACACGATGATCTGGCCTTCGTATTCGTCGCCGTGATTGCCGGCCATCAAGAGTGCGACCGGGCCGTCGCCGTTGCGGATCGACGCGATCGGGATCGGCAGCCAGCCGTATGCGGAGCGGTGCACGGAATGCGGCAGGCGCAGATAGCCCGCATGCTTGCCGGGAGCATCGAGATCGATCTCGCAGTGGATGGGATTTCGGTGGGAGGAGACGGTCATGGCGGCATCGTTCGATGAACGGAATCCGCCATCTTATCGGGAAACGACCGCCGCGCGGCGTGCGCGGTGCGGGCAATGGCGGACGCCGTCAACCGGCCCGCGTGCGAACCAGCGACATACGCAACCCGAGCAGCCGCACGCGATGTTGCAGCGCTGAAACGCATGCCGGCGCGCGGCCGTCCGCGCATGCCGCGCGGCGCTTCGGCCCCCTCGCGACGGGGCCGGCGCGGGCGATCGCTTCAGCGACCGGCGGTTTCAGCTTCGATACGGCCTTCTTCCCACAGCGCCCAGAAACGGCTGCCGGCGCGATACGGATTTGCGCGTCGCGCCGCGTGATCGGTGACACCCTGGCGATATGCGCCGTACAGCGTCAGCGGCGGATTGTCGACGCACGCGGCTTCACGCGCGGCGGGCGCGCGGTGCTCGGAAACGAGCCGCCGGATCAGCGAGGCGCCGTCGATCACGTCCAGTTGATCGCTCGCTTCCGCACGGCTGAGGACTTCGACGGTATTCATGTTTGGGCTCCCTGACATCCTGTTTCACAGTCAAGGAGCAATAAGGGTGCCAGCCATGAAATACCGTGCTCAGCGCCGATCGTGCGGGCTTCTGCGGCCAACGTGACGCGTGGCGCTGGCCGATGTTACGGAACACGTCACGTGACACGGGCGAGCGCGGCGGAACACGTCCGCATGTGCGCCGAGCAACGCAAAGCGTTTCGGGAATGAATCGCGGGAAGCGAAGGGACACGCGGTGGCGGCCGGCGTCAACGCGAACGGCGCTCGTTCAGCTCGTGGTCGCGGGCTGAACGCGGCTGCTTCCGGCCGAATAGAAGCGGTAAATCCCCTTGCCGGCCGACTTCGCCTCGTACAGCGCGCTGTCGGCCTGACGGATCAGTTCGTCGGGGGAGCCGTGCCCGTCGTCGAGCGCGATGCCGATGCTGATCCCGAAGCTGACGGTCTCGCCGATCGACAGCGTGTACGGCGCCGAGATCTGCCGGATGATCCGCGCGGCTAGGAGCGAGCAGGCGTGCATCGTGGTGGCGTCGAGCGCGACGACGAACTCGTCGCCGCCGATCCGCGCCGCCAGCTCGCCGGGCGGCAGCGTCTTGCCGAGCCGCTCGGCGACCTGCGTGAGCACTTCATCGCCGGCCTGGTGGCCGAACCGGTCGTTGATTGCCTTGAAGCCGTCGAGGTCGAGATACATGACGGCGAGCGTGGAATTCGGCAGGTGCGGCCGGTGCGCGAGCATCCGCTTGAGTTGCGCATGCAGTTCGTGGCGGTTCGGCAATCCCGTCAGCGCATCGTGTCGTGCGAGGTGACGGATGTGCTGCTCGCTGCGGCGGCGCGTGGTGACGTCCTCGACGATGATCACCGCGTTGCCGTCCGGCACGCGATGGCGCGTCAATTCCAGCTGTCGGCCGTCGGCGAGCGTGATGTCGAGCGGCACGGGTTCGTCGTGGTTCAGCCAGACGTCGCATTGCGCGGCGAGACCTGCGCCGTCGGAATCGGTCACCGCATTCGCGCCGAGCGCCGCGACGACGTCGGGTAGCGGTGTGTCGAGCATGATCTCGCGCGGCGAGCCGAACAATTGCGCAGTACGGCGGTTCGCGACGATCACGCGGCTCTCGCCGTCGATCATGCACAGGCCGTGCGGCATGTAGGTGAGGGCGGCGTCGAAGCGCGCGACGAGCTCGGCGTTGCGCTGGCGCGCGGCGATCAGCGCGACCAGCACGCGGTAATGACGCTGGACGACCGTGCGCATGGCCGCGAGATAGATCGCGAGCGGCGGCAGCAGCAGCCATGCGCCGGGCCGGTCGACCAGCACTGCGCCGAGGCCGATCGGCAGGACGCCGAGCGTGACCTGGGTCATCGCGAGCCGAGGCAGCGCCGAATTGCGCGACGCGATCCCGCCGAACACGCCGCCCGCGACCATCACCGACAGCGTGCCGAGCTCGGCGTCGGGCGCCTCCACGCAGCCCATCACGCCGAGGCCGAGCACGAAGCACGCGGCGAGCGACACGGGCGCATAGCGCAGCGCCCAATATTCGGCGCGATCGTCGCCGGCGGCACGGCGCACTGCATACGCGCGCGCGATCGCGAGCCGCGCGGCGAGCAGGCCGACGTCGACGACGAGCCACACGAAACACCAGATCTGTTGCAGCCGGATCAGCGCGATCGCCGCGACGAACGCGCTGGCAAGGCCGGACAGTGCCATCGGGCGCACGTCCTCGAACAGCGTGACGAGCATCGACGGGCGCAGCGCGGCCGTCACGCGGTGATTGCCGCAGGGAGGAGTGGCGAGAACGGCGTTCAGGAGGCTTGCCTTGACTGCCATGGCTATTTTGACCTCGACACGATGCGGCACATTGCCCGCCGCCCCGCACGGCACGTGGCGGGATGAACGGCGAGCCGGATGCGCACGACATTACCATGAAACATCCGCCGCGCGTGTCGTGCGGGGGCGTCGGCGAGTCGCCGTCAACCATGCCGGCGCGCGCCTTGCGCATGCGCTGACGCGGGGCAGGCGTCGTTGTCCACGGGACGATGTCGGGCAGTCGTGCGCGGAGCAGTTCGGGCGCGCGCCGCGCACGGCTCGCCCATGGCGCGCGATCGGCCCGCGGCGATCGATGCACCCGCCGTGACACCGCCCGATCGCGCACGGGTATCGCCCGCGACCGGACGCCGCAGCCCGTCTGAATCCCGTTATAAGAAATTCAATAAGTAATTCATGTGGGAAATACTATAGGCGATATATCGAAAACGATGCCAGAATGCGCGCCGCTCCGAACGCCGCGACACCCGATCGCCGTCCGAGCCGCATCAGGAGGTTCCCCCACATGAAAAACCACGGCCTGTCACGGCGGGGTTTTCTGAAAGCCAGCGTGCTGGCGGGCGTCGCGGTCTACGTCGCGCCCATCGGCAGCCGCGCGTTCGCGGCGCTCTTCGAAGAAAAACTCCTCACCCCCGTCAAATGGGATAGCGTCACCGGCATCCCCCAATTCCGCATCGACGGCATCGCGAAGGTCACGGGCTCGAAAGTGTTCGCCCGTGACGTGCGCGCAGCCGACATGCCGCACTGGCCGCAGCAGCAGTCGCACGCGCTGATCCTCCGCGCCACGCAGGCCGACCGCACCTACGAAGGCTTCGATCTGTCGCTGCTCGGTGACGAACTGAAGCCGGACCGCGTGGTCACGGCCGACGATCTCGCACGCGACGGCGTCGCGTTCCCGACGTTCTACGGCGACGACATGCTGTTGCCCGCCGGCAAGACCCCCGCGTATCTCGGCCATGCGGTCGCGATCCTCATCTATCACGACTTCGCGCGCTTCCGCTTCGCGAAGAACGCGCTCAAGTTCCGCGACGACGTGATCCGCTACGGCGCGGTCACGGGCCCGCTCGAGCGCGATCCGTGGGGCACGTTCCGCTACGTGCGGGTGGGCGGCAAGACGGCCTACGACGACGATGTCTATTCGAGCCTGAAGGATGCGCCGATCTTCCCGAGCATGATGCGCAAGCACCTGCCGGTCTGGCCCGACGGCAAGGAGCACGGCAGGCTCGACGAGCACGGGATGTTCCTGGCCGGCCAGATCGCCGCCGAGCTCGATCGTCCGTCGGCCGACTGGCTCGTGTTCGATCGCGAGTACAGCACGCAGTCGGTCGATACCGCCGCGCTCGAACCCGACAACGCGAACTGCTGGTACGACGCCGCGACGCAGTCGATGCACCTCGTCGTGCCGACCCAGTCGCCGCTCGAAGTGGCGGAGAACGCGGCCGCGATGGTCGCGAAATGCCGCTTCCCGGTGAAGAAGCTGTTCGTGCATCCGTGCTACACGGTCGGCTACGGCTCGAAGGATCACTGCAACGTGCCGTTCTACGGCCTCGTCTGCGCGCTGTACGCGGACGGCCGCCCGGTGCGGTTCGCGAACGACCGCTACGAGCAGTTCCAGACATCGCTGAAGCGCCACGCGTTCAAGATGCATTACCGGATCGCGGTCGATCGCAACACGGGTCTCATGCAGTCGTTCAAGGGCGACTTCGAGGCGAACGGCGGCGGTCGCTCGAACTTCTCGCCGTCGGTGGCGATGGTCGGCGCGACGGCCGCGCAATCGATCTACTACTTCCCGAAGAGCGACCTCGCGGCGGTCGCGATCGCGTCGCGCGCGATCGACGCCGGCTCCGCGCGCGGCTACGGCACGTTGCAGAGCATGGCCGCGACCGAGATGGCGGTCGACGAGATCGCCGCGCAACTGAACCTCGATCCGATCGAGTTCCGCCTGCGCAACGCGCTGCGTTCGGGGATGAAGAACACGCAGGGCGCGATTCCCGCCGGCGCGCTGCGCGTCGACGAAGTGCTGGAACGCGCGAGGCAGCATCCGTTGTGGACGCGCCGTGCGGCGCGCAAGGCCGAATTCGAGGCGGCGAACCCGGGCAAGCGATACGGCGTCGGCTTTGCGTGCGTGCAGAAGGATTTCGGCACGGGTGCCGAGGCATCGTTCGCGAAGGTCGAATTCGACGAGAACGGCAAGGTGTCGCTGCATCACACGGCTGCCGAGATCGGCACCGGGATGTCGACGTCGCAGGCCGTCGCGGTCGCGAAGTGGCTCGGCCGCCCGGCGACCGAGGTGCGCGTTGCCGTGACCGAGTGGCCCGATCTGCCGGTCGAGACGAGCGGCGATCCGTACCTGATGTCGCAGGCCGACCAGGACCGGCTGAGCGCGAATCCGCGCTGGTCGCCGGGCTATGCGTCGCCGTCGAGCGCGACGAACTCCGCGTACTACTTCACGCACAGCACGCGCGAAGCCGCGCGCGCGGTGTTCCGCTACGGGCTGTGGCCGGCCGCGATGTCGATCTGGACGCGCGGCCTCGGCGGCGGCCAGGCCGCGCCGTACACGATCCGCATCGAGGACGCGCGCTGGGCCGACGGCAAGCTGACCGCCGACGGCCTCGAGCCGCTGACGTTCGAGCAGCTCGCGAAGCAGGCGCATGCGCTCGGCCTGCCGACCGGCGCCGTCGTGCACGTGTTCAACCGCTGGCAATGGACCGACGCGGAGTTCGACGTGGGCGGCGCGGTCGATCGTCTGCCGATCGACGGATTGTCGCTGCGAGTCGGCGCGCCGAAGACCGGCGACGACGGCCCGATGCCGGGCACCGCCGCGCCGGCCGGCGCGACCGCGATGCACGGCACGCTGGCGCCGACCGCGAACGGCTATCGCGTGCTGGACCGCAAGCGCGTGTTCATCCCGCCGACGAGCCGCAACAACGCGGCCGTCACGTACTACACGGCGGTCGGCACGCTCGTCGAGCTAGCCGTGCACGAAGCGACCGGCAAGGTCGAGCTGCTCACGCATCACTCGATCATGGAATGCGGCAACCAGATCTCGCCGCAGCTCGTGTCGGGCCAGTTGCAGGGCGGCCTCGCGATGGGCATCGGCCATGCGCTGCACGAATACCTGCCACTTTACGAAGACGGCCCCGGCAACGGCACGTGGAACTTCAACCGCTATCAGCTGCCGCGGGCGACCGACGTCGCCGTGTGGTCGCAGACGGGCGACATCCTGCCGCCGCTGTCCGAGACCGATCCGCCGAAGGGTGTCGCCGAGGTGGTGATGATCCCCGTCGTCGGCGCGATCGTGAACGGCATCGCGCACGCGATCGGCCATCGTTTCACCGACTTGCCGGTGACCCCGCAAAAGATTCAGGAGGTACTCGCATGACGACCGCCCAAACCGCCGCGTCGGCAGCGAGCGCCAGCGCGGCCGCGACCGGCGCATCCGCGCCGAATGCGGCTTCGGCCGCCCCGGCATCGGCACCCGCTGCCGCACCGGCCGCCGTCGAGCGTCCGCTCGTCCGCTTTCGGCAGAAACCGCTGTCGGTGAACATCAACGGCAAGTCCGTCGGCCCGATGCCGGTGCCCGAAGGGCTGATGATGATCGAGTTCCTGCACGAGTATGCGGGCCTCACCGGTTCGCGGCTCGGCTGCGGGCAGGGCATCTGCCACGCGTGCGTCGTGATCGTCGACAAGCCGGACGGCACGAGCGAGGAAATGCGCACGTGCATCACCGGCGCGCACTTCTTCCACGGCCGTTCGATCCGCACGATCGAAGGCCACGCGAAGCGCAACGAAGCCGGCGAAGTGGTGGAGCTGTCGCCGATCCAGCAGAAGTTCCTCGAGCACTTCAGCTTCCAGTGCGGCTACTGCACGCCGGGCTTCGTCAACGCGGCGACGGTGCTGATCGAACGCCTGAAGCGCGAGCCGGTCGCGAAGGCCGACGTCGAACGCACGATCACCGACGCGCTGAACGCGCACATCTGCCGCTGCACCGGTTACGTCCGCTACTACGAAGCCGTGAAGGACGTGATTCTGACGACGCCGGGACTCGTGAAGGACGCCGCATGACACGCACATTCGCCCATCGTGCCGCGCGGGCCGCGGGCCTGCCCGCACTCGCGGCCGCCTGCGCGCTGCTGCTCGCCGCCTGCGGCGGCCATGACGCGCCGGCTTCGAGCTCGGCTTCCGGCGCGCCCGGTGCCGACCAGGTCGCGCGCGGCCGCTATCTGGTGAAGGCCGCGGACTGCGCGGCGTGCCACACCGCGAAGGACGGCGCACCGTTCGCCGGCGGTGCGCCGCTCGAATCGCCGTTCGGCACGTTCTACGGCTCGAACATCACGCCCGACAAGGATCACGGGATCGGCGGCTGGAGCGCGGACGACTTCTACGCCGCGCTGCACGACGGCAAGGCACCGGGCAAGCGCCTGTATCCGTCGATGCCGTACACGTCGTACCGGCAGCTCACGCGCGCCGATACCGACGCGATGTACGCGTACCTGAAGACGGTGAAGCCGGTCGCGCAGGAAAACCGCGAGCACGAACTCAAGTTCCCGTACAACCTGCGCTTCGGCATGATGTTCTGGGACATGGTGTTCCTGAAGGACAGCCTGCCCGATGCATCGACCGGCCAGTCCGCCGACTGGCAGCGCGGCCGCTATCTGGCGGGCGCGCTCGGCCACTGCGCGGAATGCCACACGCCGCGTGCGTTCACGGGGCAGCTTGACGGCGCGAAGCCGTTCGCGGGCGCCGCGCTCGGCCGCGTGGCCGCGCCGGACATCACGCCGGCCGGCCTCGCCGCGCGCGGCTGGACGGGCACCGACCTGCAGACGTTCTTCGGCGTCGGCATCGCGCCGCAAGGCTCGGCGTTCGGCGAAATGTATCCGGTCGTGCACCTGAGCACGCAACACATGACGAAGGACGATCTGCGCGCGCTGTCCGTGTACCTGCTCGGCGATACACCGCCGGCGCCGCAGGCGGTGAAGCCGGTGGCGGCCGATGCCGCGCAGCTCGCGGCCGGCCGCTCGGTGTATCTCGCGGTGTGCGCGGGCTGTCACGGTTTCGACGGCGAAGGCAAGCCGCACGTGGCGGTGCCGATGAACGGCAATTCGACGCTGCGTCAGGGCGATGCGCGCAACCTGCTGGTCGCGATGCTCGACGGCATCGACGAGCAGAAGTTCGCCGGCTTCGAGAATCTTCAGCCGATGCCGGGTTTCGCGCACACGCTGAGCGACGACGAACTCGCGCAGCTCGCGAACTACCTGCGCGCGACGTGGGGCGGCCAGCCCGCGAGCGTCACGCCGGCCGACGTGAAGGCCATGCGTCAGTAAGTCGTGCGACGAAGCGGGGCGTCGCGCGTGAGGCGGCCGGTTTCCGGCTGCGTTCTTGCGTGACGCCCCGCTCGATCCTTGCCGGCGGCGCTTCAGTAGCCGCCGCCCCCTCCGCCGCCACTGCCACCTCCGCTGCCGCCCGCGCCGCCATACCGGCTCATGCCGGGGCCTTGCGATACGCCGCCACCCGACGACGTACATCCGGTCGACAGCACGAGCATCAACGCCGCGAGCAGCGTCGCCGCCAATCTTGCCGAATTCATTTCACTCTCCTTTCGCCGAGAAGGCCGCGCGGCAGGGCGGTTCGCGTGAACCGGCGACCGCGCGATGACGAAACGTTTCCGGCGGGCGGTTTATTCCATGCTTTTTGCGTTCGGCACATGGCGAAGCGGAGCGGCGCACGCGTTGGCGCGAGCACGCGGCCGGGGCTGGGGCGCCCCGGAGATTCGCTACATCAGGGGATGAGTAGCCGGAATGCCGCTGTCGCGGCGGCATCCGGTCACCGATAGACGAGATCGGCGCGGCGGTTCTGCGCCCACGAATCCTCGTCGTGGCCGAGCGCGACGGGCTTTTCCTTGCCGAGGCTGACCGCTTCGAGTTGCGAGGCCTGCACGCCCAGCGTTTCGAGCGCGCTCATCACGGCTTGCGACCGGCGTTGGCCGAGCGCGAGGTTGTATTCGGACGTCCCGCGTTCGTCGGTGTTGCCCTGGATCAGCACGCGGCGCGACGGGTGGCTGCGCAGGTAGTCGGCGTGCGCCTGCAGCAGCGTCTGGTATTCCGGCTTCACGGAGTACTGGTCGAAATCGAAGTAGACGCTGCGCTTCGCGAGCGGGCTGTTCGGATTGTTGAGATCGTCGGCCGCCACCGTCGCGACCGCTTCGCTCGATGGCGCCGGCGCCATCTCGGCATTCTCGGGCGTTTTCGCCGCGTGGTGACAACCCGCCAGCAGCGCGAAGGCTGCCATGACCGCAAATCGGTTCGTTTTGCTCATCGTGCGTCTCCTGCGGTTTGACTGCGAGGAAAGCGTGGTGCGCGCGAACTGCCGCGTCACGCATCCGGCGAGACGGCGCGAAAGTGCCGGCCTGCGTGCGCGATGCACTTTCGTAAGCCGGCGATGCGCCATATGAAAGATTGTCTCGGCCGGAACGCCGAAGCACGGCGCCGCTGCAACTAGATTAGGAAAAATGTCACAGCGTGACCAGTTTCTCCGCATTTTTCACACGGGAACGACGCAGGACGCATTCTTGCTTGCGCGGAAACCGCGGCGTGCGCGGCGATGCGAGACGTGCCATGCCGGTGCGGGCGTGTAGTGCATCGGGGGGGCGTCAGAACTTGTGCCGCAACCCGAGCGCGACCACCAGCTGGTTGCTGTTGGCCGATGGCGTCATCGTCCAGACGGTCGCATTGAAGGCGGGATTGCCGTTGCCGCCGCTCACGCTTTGATAGACGGCTTCCAGATACGCGTCCGTGCGTTTCGAGAATGCGTAATCGGCCTGCGTGACCACGTGGTTCCATTTCGGGCGCGTCTGGCCCGTGCGCGTGTCGAAACGGCCCATCGTGTACGTATACGCGGCGGCCACGCTGAACGCTGACGTGACGAAGTAGTGACCATCGACCGTGAAGTTGTCGAAGACGAGCGATTCGCCCTTCAGCGGGGTGATGCCGCTGCCCTGAAGCACGCCGCTCACGCCGTCGGTGGCCGAGTGCGACCACGCGGCGCCGACCGAATGCGGGCCGAACGCATAGCGGCCGGCCACGGCCCAGATCTGCTGGTTGCCGCCCGTGATCGTCGCCGAGCCGTCGACCGTGCTCAATGCGCCGTCCGGATTCGGCGCATTGCGGTCGCGGCTGATCTTCAGGTAGCCGGCGCCGAGCTTCAGGGGCCCGTTCGCATACCCGAGCCCCGCGCTCCACACGGCGTTGTTCGAGAACGCGCCGGCCGTGTTCGAGAATCCGAACATCGCGCCGAACGTCAGCCCGCGATACGTCGGGCTCGTGTACTTCACCGCATGGTTGATGCGCAGGTTGCGGTTAGAGTCGTCGTTGTCGTACGGATGCACCGCGAGGTTGCCGCCCCAGCCGGGGCCCGACGCGCCGAGCGGCGTCACGAAATCGAGGATCAGGTCGTACTGGCGGCCGAACGTGAGCGTGCCGGCCGTGCGCGAACTCACGCCGAGCCATGCCTGACGGCCGAACATGTCGACGCCTTTCTGCGACAGCTTGCCCGTCGTGCCCGAGAAACCGTTCTCGAGCGTGAAGACCGCCGCCGTCCCGCCGCCGAGATCCTCGCGGCCGCGCAGCCCCCAGCGCGACGCGTTCAATGCGCCGCTCGTCAGCGCGACGCTGCCGCTTCCGGGCGAACCGGCGCCTTGTGTGCGCTGGTTGGTCGCGTAGGTGATCGATGTGTCGATCAGGCCGTACAGCGTCACGCTGCTCTGCGCGTGCGCGACGCCCGGAATCAGGCCGGCCGCGCAGGCGGCGAGCACGGTCCCCGGTAGCGTGCCGGCGCGACGGCTGCGGCGGAGGGCATGCGGCGTGGCAACGCGCGCGTTGGCGGTCTGGATGGTTTTATAGGAATGCATAGGATTTTTTATCGTTGGTCTCCGGCCCGATCGCCGGTGGGTCGCGTCGGCGCGCCGGCCGACGGATCGAGCGGCCATTATTGGAGATCGCGCGACCGTCGATTAAGGCGCTGCACAGGAAAGGTCCTCTGCGAAAGCGCATGGAATCGCGGCGTCGCACCGTGGCCCGACTGCGGCGAGCGCATGGGACGAATGCACGGACGCGGATGCGGATGAGGGGCGGCGGCCGTCGGGTCCGCAACGCATCGGGCGGATCGTGGGTTGCCGGTGCGACGCAGCGCGTACTTATGACGCGCGCCAGCACGATCAGCAAATTTTTCCGCTCGAGGCAATCGGGGGTGGACCGGCACTTCGTTCGTAGCGCGGGTCTCCCCGCACCGCCGCAACCCGGCCGACGACTACGTAATTCGTGCCTTTTTCACGCGCGGGCGTTCGGCACAATGGATCATTGCGCGTGGCCCGCCTGCCGGTGTGCCGGCACGTCACGCATGCCGCGGGAGAACGGACATGGTGTTGATGGCAGTGGGCGGGGGCGGGCCGGTCAGCGTGCCGCAGCCGCAGAACGATAACGATCCGGCGCCCAAGAACGGTTCCGGCAGCACCCCGCCGGCCCAGACGCCGGAACAGCAGGCGCTCGCGGCCGCGCAGGCCGAGACGCAGCGCCTGCTCCAGATCGCCCAGGCCGAAATGGCGACGCTCAAGCGCCTGCACGACCAGGGGGCGTCGCAGGCCGACCTCGACAACCAGGTGAAGAAGGCAGAGACCGCCTGGGGCGCGGTGCAGGCAGCCGTTCAAAACCAGATGTGCGTCGCGGCCGAGGGCGGCGGCGACGCCGACAAGGCAATCGCGGGCGTGGCGTCGGATCTGCGCACTGCGTCGCCGAACGATCCCGTGCTCGGCGAGGTCCTCGACGACGCGCAAAAGACGGTGTCGGCCGAATCGGCGCCCGAGCGCGCGACCAACGTGAAGGCGTTCCAGTTCGCGATGGCGGCGCAGAAGGACCAGAGCGCGAATGCCGACGTACAGCAGTACAACACATTGCCGGGCGGTATCCGCCGCGCCGATCCCGACACGGGCGCGCAGCTGCGCCAGGCGGCCAGCACGGCCGATACGGACGCCAACAACGCATACACGGCGCTCACCACCGCATTGCGCCACGAATACAGCACGTCGGCCGCGACGCTGCGGCTGAACGACGCGAAGGCCGACTACGCGGCATGGCAGAAGGAGCCGGGCGGTCTGCGCCGCGCCGACGAGGCCGACATCACGCAGGAGTTGTCGCAGGCGCAGAGCCAGTACGACAAGGTCGTGACGGGCGGTGACGACACCGCGCTGACCTACGTGACGGCCGACGAACAGAAGCAGGTCGTCGCGTCGGTGAAGCAGAATCACGACGGCATGTGGTACACCGGCCTCGTCGACGCGCTGGGCGAGGAAAGCCAGCTGAAGCGCACGATCGCGACGATCAATCCCGACGATCCGTCGCTGTCGCCGCAGATGAAGCAGCTCGCGCAGTCCGATCCGGTCACGTTCGCGCTGCTGCAGGACACCGGTGTCACCGTCGACCCGAACGACCCGAAGCTGTCGACGCAGGAGAAGGCGCTCGCGCAGCAGAACCCGCTCGCGGAAGCGTTTGTCAAGATGACGGGCGTGACCGTCAATCCGGCCGACGTGAAGGACCCGGCGGCGGCCAAAACGCTGAAGGACCAGATCGACCAGCAGGGCGTGTTCCAGTATGCGCTGGCACACGTCGACCAGAAATCGCAGGGCTACCAGCAGATGCAATTGCTGCTCGCGGCCGCGCCCGACGTTCGGCTGCAGTACACGAAGCAGCAGGTCGCGCAGCTGATGCAGGACCCGGGCAGCAATCCCGGCGCCGCGCTTCAGGTGCTGAAAACCAACATGGACGCGTCGTTCTCGCTGGACGAACGCCAGACGCTGTGGACGCAGGCCGGCCAGCCGCATTTCAACGAGAACTTCATCCATTCGCGAATCGATCCGCTGATGCAGAAGCCGGATGCGGATGCGACGGACCAGGCGAGCGTGCGTGCGCGTAACGACGGCACGATGAATGCCGACAAGGTCGGCAAGTGGATGCAGGACATCCTGAACAATGCGCCGCCCGAGTTCGCGGGCGTCGTGCTCGACACCGTCGAGAAGGATTTCAGCAACAAGTGGATGCAGACGAACACGGGCACGCCGCAGCCATACGGGCAGGGCACCGAGTTCTACAAGGGGCTCAGCAAGGCGGTCGGGCTGGCCGACCAGCAGCCGACCGCGAGCGGTGTGCCCGTGCAGCGCGAGGACGACGTCGCGAACTGGCTGCTCGACGACAAGGGCAATGCGAAGACGCTGATCTATACGCTGCGCGGCAGCGATACGGGCTACGGCTTCGACAGCGTGCGCCAGGCCCTGTCGTCGGGCGTCGATCCGACGCTGTCGAAGGCGCTGCTGTCGAAGATGCAGAACGACGACCGGTTCCGCGCGGGCTTCGCGAACGACTTTCAGCTGCGTTATCAGCAAGGCACCGAGCACGCGCAGAACAATCAGAACAAACAGGTTGCGTCGGCCAGCTACAAGCTGTTCCAGGCCGATCCGGACAAGCAGCTGAAAGCGTATTTCGACGACTTCCAGAAGAACTTCAACGACAAGTCCTATACGTTCACGACCGGCTCCGACCAGATGACGAACTTCGTCGGTGCCGGGCTCGGAATCCAGCCCGACGATCCGGGCGCGGTGCCGACCGATGCGAACGACGTGCCGTCGATGGCACTGCTCGAGCAGATGATCGTCGGCAACGGGCAGATGCTGAACGGCACGGCTGTAAACAGCCAGTCGCTGTACGCGAAGAATTCTGCCGCGACGCAGATGATCCAGACCGTCGTCGACGAGATCCGCAAGGTCGGCGGCGACCACGCGGTCGTGTCGCTCGTGCCGATCTACTACGTGTCGAAGGGCACGGGTACCGCGCCGAGCGCGTTGTTCAAGGTGCAGATCGAGAACCATCCGGGCCAGTTCAAGCTGATCGACGACCGCGGCTGGAAGTACGACAGCGTCGACGACTACCAGCACAACAACGCGCTGTCCGACGACGGCAAGCTGTACGTGCCGAAGAGTCTGACGGATAGCTCGGCGACCGGCGGTTTCTCGCAATACGAGTCGATCGACGCGCACAAGACGGAGTGGTACCAGCACGTCGAGCACTACCTCGAGATCGGCACGGGCATTCTCGCTGCGGTCGGCGGCGTCGTACTGGTCGCGAGCGGGATCGGTGCGATCGGCGGCGGCCCGCTGCTCGGTTACGCGATGGCGGCCGTCGGTGCCGGCATGGCCGTCGGCGTGCCGGCCGCGATCGGTGACCTGAAGAACCTCAGCGATCACGGGCAGTCGATCGGCTTCGGCAACGCCCAGGCGCGCGGCGACTGGATCGGCCTGATCGGCAGCGGCGCAGGCATCGCGGGAGGCGGACTCGGCGTGGCGGCCAAGTCGCTCGCGGAAGCCTCGTCGCTGCTGCGCGCGACGGGCCAGGTATCGGACCTGGTCACGCTGGCATCGCGCGGCGAGGGCGTGACGGCCGACGTCGCCGGTCTCGGCCGTTTCGCGCAGGAAGCCGACGCGTTCCAGTCGCTCGCGCAGACCACGGGCCGCACGGCCGGCGTGTTCAATATCACGGGCGGCGCGATCGGCGGCTATCAGATGCTGGACCAGAGTGTGTCGCTCGTGAAGAACTGGGACGCGATGTCCGATTCCGATCGCGCGCAGCAGCTGCTGAATCTCGGGATCGGCGTCGCGCAAATGGGCCTCGGCTCGCACACGCTGATGGAGGCGCCGATCCGCGCGATCACGAAGACGCCCGCGCCGACGTCGATGCCGCGGCCGATCGCGGTCGACGTGGCGAACACGATGTTCGGCAACGGGCTGGCGAACCAGCGTCTCGCGGTCGGCGAGATCGGCAATCCGTGGCAGCACGCCGAGGAGCAGGCGGCCAGTTTCGGCGAACCCGCCGCCGACGGCGAACCGGTGTCGCCGGCCGAGGCGGGGCTGCGGTCGCGGTTCGCTGCGTGGTTGCGCGCGCGCCGCACGCTGGGCACGCCGGACGACGCGATCGTGCTGCGGCTTGCGCCCGACGCCGAAGGAATCGACGGCGAGGCGACCCCGGCCGTTGCCGATGCGCTGGCTGGCGAACCCGCGAATTCGACGTCCTCGACACCGTCCAAAGCCGGCGCGCCGGCAACGGCGGGACGCCCGACGTCGTGGAGCATTCCCGCGCATGTGGCGGCCGATCCGGAGGCGCTGGGCGGCGTGGTCGGGTCGATTCTCGACAGCGGCAACCGTCTCGAGGACGTCGAATACTACGTGTACGCGCTGGAGGACGGCGAAGGGAACGTGCGCACCCCCGACGAAGACGGATTGCCTGCGACCGAACGCGGCAACCTGGCGGACGACATCCGCGCAGCGAACGCGGATGCGCGGCGCGCGGCCGCCGGCGACGATCCGGTGAAGCTGGCGGCCGCTGCCTCCAACGAGGACGGCACGATCGGCGTCACGCGTTACGCGTCGTACCACGACGCGATGATGGTCGCTCGCAGCGGCGTGGCGGCGGGCCGCTATCAGGTCGCGCTGGTCGACCACGGTGCGCTCGCCGCGGACGGCACGGTGCCGCCCGAAGCGGTGGTCGCTCGCGTCGGGCTCACCGACGCCCGCGATTCGCTGATGCTGTCGATGAACGATACGTACGATCGCACGCTGCGCGTGATGTACCCGCGCGGGTTCGATCCCGCGAAACCGCTGATCCGCAGCGAGGACGGGCGGCGTGTCGACGTCATCAACACGCCGCTCGGCATGAGCGAGACGCAATGGGGCGCATATCCGCGCCGCGAAGCCGACCTCGCGATCTATTCGAACCATCCGGACCAGCCCGAGAATCGTCTGCCGGCGGGCGAGCGGCCATTGATGCCGGTGCCGCCCGGCTACTTCGCCGTGTACGCGCATGCGTGGTCCGATGCGTTCGCGAGCGCGACCGGCAAGCCGATGAGCGCCGAGGACCTGGCCGAGATGGTGCGGCAGAGCGGCTGGGACGGCAAATCGCCGGTCATTCTCTATGCATGCGGCGCGGGCACGCGGGTGAGCCCGCTCGCGCAACTGCTCGCGAACGTGCTCGGCGTGGACGTGTACGGCGCAAGCGGCTTCGTCGCGTGGCGTTCGCCGCGCTATCGCAGCGACGGCAGCCCCGACTCCGGCTATACGACCGGCATCGTCGTGGAGCCCGGCGCACCGAGTCTCGCGGGGAAGCCGGATCATTCGGTGCAGCATGCGCCGCGCACCTATCGTTTCTCGCCGGCGCTGGCAATCATCGACCAGGGCGCGCATGCAGTCGACTGGAGCACCGTCGCGCCACGCCCGGTGTCGAATCGCTGGGGCGGCGGCGGCGGCGGTGCGCTGGGCGACGCGCGTGTGCCGCTCAGCGTCTACGTATGGCGCGTGCTGACGAATCGCGGCGGCTCCGTCATCAATCCGCGCAGCGGCCGATCGGCGAGCGCGCTCGAAATGACGCACGCGCTGGAGGAACTGGCGTGGAAGGGCTATACGCCGGGCACGCCGATCGCGCTGGAGGGACCGCGCAGCGGCGCCGATCCCGAATTGCTGCAGGAGTTCGCGGACCTGATCCAGGCCCCCGTATTCGGCCGATTGGGCGACGACGACACGGCCGGATGGCAGCGTGCGATCCCCAATCCCAATCGCCGGCTCGCGCGGTTCCAGATCGAACCCGACGTGAACGGCAAGTTCTCGCCGGGCCGCGCGCAGCCGGTCCGCATCAATCCGCTCGAACTGCGGCCCGTGCCGGGTTCGGATGTGGTGAACCTGCTCGGCCACGAGACGGCACGGCAATTCCTGAAGGTGTCAGGCTTCGACATCGCCGAATCGCACGGCACGAAGCCGCGCGACGTGAGCTGGGAGAGCTCGATCGCGCTCACGCAGGGCGGCAACACGATGTCGCCGAAGGAATTCGCGCGCCGGCTGCTCGAGGATCCGGCTTATACGGAAGGCAACGGCGTGCTGCTGACGGGCTGCTATCTCGGTTCCGGCGGCTATCCGTTCGCGCAGGAGCTCGCGTATGAGCTGCAGGTGCCGGTGATCGCGTCGATCGCGTCCAATTCGATACGTGGCACCGGCGCGCTGGAGCTGCATCCGAACAGCGACGACATCGTCGTGCCGGCACATGATCCCGACGTGTCGACGCGGCTCTACCTGCATGTTCCGGAGGCGCCCGACGCGAGCGAACCGCCGCTCGTGTTAGCACGGCGTGGCGAACCCGTGCCGGGCACCGTGGCGCACGACAACGCGCCGGTCGAACCGGTACGCCCGATCGAAGCGCAGATCGATCCCGAGGCCGACAGCGGACGGCGTGGCAACGCCGGTGCGCCGGGCGATGCCGCGCGGCCGGGCGCCACGCTGCGCGGGCCCGCGCAGCCGCATCCGCGCCTCGCGGCCGAACCGGACGCGAGCGAGCCGCCAGTCTACGTGCCGATTCCGCTCGTCGAGGTCGAGCCGGGGCAGATCTTCACGGCGGACGAGTGGGCCGCGCGCACCGAGCAGGCCGCCGAGGCTGAAGCCGACGACGGCCTGTCCGGGAAAACGCAGAAGATCTATCCGAAGACCAGCCGTGTCTATACGGACCGCACGATTGCCAACGACGGCGTGGTCACGACGACGATCCACGGCCACTCGGTGCTGCAGCCGGGGTTCGACGACGTGACCGGTATCGACGCGACGCAGCATCCCGAATTCCTGCGTCCCGCGGATACGCTGCTGATGCCGGACACCGACCCGCTGCACGCGATCGGCGCGCGCGGGCTGATGTCGCCCCCCGGTCATCACGTGGTGTTCGGGCACGGGATGTCGGCCGACGCGATGCTCGGCCCGGCAGGCAGGCCGCTGACCCCTGCCGAAGTGGCCGAGCGTGTCGCGCCGCATCTCGAACCGGGGCAGGACGTGACGCTGTATTCCTGCTTCGGCGGGTCGAACAAGCATGATCCGCTGCGCGTCGCGCCGGGCCAGGTGCGTGCCGCGAGCACGACGTTCGCAGCGGCGCTCGCACAGCATCTGTCCGAGTTCACCGGGCGGCCGACATCGGTCTGGGCTCCGCTGGACATCCTGCTCGTCAAACCCGACGGTTCGACCACCGTGCGCGGGACGCGCCTGACCGGCCAGATCGACAAGGATCGGCTGCCGATGCAGCGCTTCGTCGGCGATCCCGCCCGTGCGGGCCGTCCGGCGTTGCCCGCCGGGCCGAACGCCGAGCCGGCGCCGACCACCGCGCACACGGCGACGCGACCGCCGGCCGATCGGCCGGCGCGCCCCACGGTGCCGCGCGTGCCCGATCCGACGTTTGCCGATCCCGGCTACGACTTCACGACGATCCCGGATGCCACGTTCGAATCGGTCACGCTCGACCATCCGTTCCGCACCGCGCTGGCCGACCGGCCGGGCGTGATCGGCGACGCCGCGCGCGTGACGCAAGCCGGCGGCACCGTGAGCCAGCACTGGCCGAGCCATTTCCTCGACGACCCTGAGCCGACCCGCGTGATCGACGACGTGATGCAGGCATTCGACTCGGCAGGCCTGACGAACCTGCGCGTCGAATTCGTCATGCGGGACGGCAGCATCGTGCTCGGCAGCGGCACCGATCTCGGCAGGCTCGATCCCGAGGCAGGCTGGTTCCGGTTCAGCGGCACGGTGCCCGACGCCGCGGCGCCGGCACCGCACGCGACGCGCCGCACGGCCGCCGGCGCGCCGCTCGCGTTGCCGGAAGGCGTGAGGACGGTCGCACACGACGATCTCGGGCAGGCGCTCGATGCGGCGCAGGTCGGGCCGCGCGATCACGCATACGTGCCGGCCGATGCACTGCCGGACGACACCGCCTTCGCACAGGGCGACCTGACGCCGCAGGAACGCGTGGCGGCGAGCGCCACCGCGAACCTGGCCGCCGTCGACGCTGCGGCACCGGCCGACGTCGTGCTGCTGTCGGCGCTCGGCCACGATCCGGCGAGCGCGCTGCGCATCACCACGCCCGACGGCAGCACGCTGTTCAAGCCAGCCGGCGTCGACATGTACGTCGTGCGAACCCATGACGCGGCGACCGGCGACGTATCGTACCGGCTCACCGGCGTCGATCACTCGGGCCTGCCGGAAGGCTATGCGGCCGTGCATGCCGGCGGCGCGCGCGCGCTCGGCGCGGTCGACGGCAGCCCGACCTGGCCGATGTTCGGGCAGGCCGGGCCGGGCGGCCGTCTGGCGAGTGCCGCGGGCAACCCGGCTGGCGATCCGTCCGCCGCGGCAATGCCGGTCTCCGCTTCCGGTCATGCCCCCGCACCTGCCGCGCCTCAGGGTACCGCGGCGGTGGAGGCGAACAATCAGGCGCGTGCGGCCTCATGGCTCGACACCCTCGGACGGCGCACGCTCACACGGGTCGACGGCCGGCATGCGCCGACACTGGACGGCCTCGCTCGCCAGCTTGGCGCCAACGCGCATGTGCTGGTCGCCGCGCATGCGAAGCCGCCGGCCAGCACCGATGCATACGCGGTGCCGACGTTCGTCGCGGTACTCGAGACCGATGCGAACGGCGCGCTCGGCCCGGTACGGATGCTGGACGGCTCGCGCGTGCCGCATGCGCTGAACAAGGCGCTGGAACGGGCCGACAACAGCGGCCGACGCGCACGCGGCAAGTTCGATTTCTATCTGTCGCCGGTCGAGCATGACGAACTGGTGCGGTTCGGCGGTGCGTCGAAGATCGAGACGCCGGACGGCAAGACGTCGTGGTCCGTGACACCTTCGGGTCAGGCGATCGAGAAGACGCTCGCTGCCGACGTGTCGAAGCTGCAGGATGCACCGGTCTTCAAGCGGCCGCGCCAGGCCGTGCACGCGGTGTCCGGCGAGCATCGCTGGATTCACGTGGTCGACGACGAGACGGGCAAGGTGCTCGGCCATGCCGAGCGCAACACGAACCACGAATGGAAGTATTTCGAGAAGGCGTCGGTCGGCGATACCGAGATTCCCCAGCAGGATCTGCATACGGTATTCAGGCGCCGCCGCCGCGGCGGCATTCCGGTCGGCCGGTCGCCGCGCCGCGGGATTCGCTTCATCGTCAGCGACGTGGCGCCCGCGACCGTCGATCGCATCGGCGGGTTCCGGCCGGCGAAGGAGGCCCCGGCCGTCGAGAAGAAACCGTTCCGCTCGGCCGGCGACCTGTTCCAGTCGATCATGCCGGTGCGCAAGCCGCTGGCGCGCACGGAGCAGGGCGGCGATGCGAACGCCGCGCCATTGCCGCAGATCGATCCGCATCTGCTGCCGTCGGAGCAGTCCAAGCTCAATGCGGTCGACTTCAGCGGCAACAGCGTGCCGCATCTGCTGACCGCAATCCGGAACGGCGCGCTGGACGGCGACCGTCACGTGATCTACGTATTCAGGACCGACGGCGCGGTAGCCGAGGCGCTCGGCGATCCGCTCGGCGTGATTGCCGGGCGCAAGGGCCAGATGCGCTGGTTCGACAAGCTCTCGCAGGCCAACAACGAGAACAAGCAGGGCGTGCCGCTCGATGAAATGCCGATCGGCAACGATCGCTTCGGCACGGACGTGCATTTCCTGCTCACGCAACTGTCGCCGAACGAGTTCCTGAACAGTGCACGGCCAACGCGCGTCGCCGCGCTCCAGGCACGGGCGAAGGCGCTGCGTGACCAATGGAAGGATGCGGAAGTGCGCGGCCTGAACTCGGCGCCGTTCCGCGCGCTTGCGGCCCGCACGCGGCACGGCTACAACGAGGTGCTCGCGGACTTGCGGCGCTTGGGGAGCAAGGGTGCGACACCTGCGCCGTTGTCGATCGAGCCGTATCAGCCGGGGCTCTCGTCGGCCACCTCGGTTGCGTTCAGTCTGCGCAGCGGCGTGGCGAAACCCGCAGAGTATCTACAGACGCACGAGCAGATCGAGGCGTACAACAAGCAGGCGCAGCGGCCCGGCAACGTGAATCTCGTGCTGAAGGGCGAGCCGCAGGCCGTGATGGTCGACGTGGGCATGTGGCGCACGCTGCTCAACAAGCTGTACGTCGCGCGCGACGTGTCGACGTCGGCGTCGCGGTTCCTGCCGGTGCCGGGCAAGCTGCGCGCGCGGACGCGCAACCTGGGTGCGGCGACCGTCGCCGACAAGCGGATCCGGCAGATCTTCACGCGCTCGGACAAGGCGTTGCAGGATCGCATGGTGCCGATGGCGCGCTCGTTCTCGCTGAGCGACGATCCCGCGTTGATGGGGGCGCTCGTCGAGCGGTACGGCGGTGTGATGCCGGTCGCCACGCTCGTGGTCGATCCGCATTCGCTAGCCGCGGTGCTCGGCAAGGCGCACGATCCGGACTTCCTGCGCGCGGTGCGTGCGCTCGGCGATCAGAAGCGCGCCGTGTTCGACGGCGATAACGGGATGATCCATCCGGCGCCGGGTTCGGACGGGACCGCGCTCGCGCTCGACGATCTCGCCCATCTGCATGGCTGGCTAGACGAGGCCGCGCGCACCGGTTTCGCGATCCGGCTCGAAACCGCGCCGTCGCGTGCGCTCGTGTCCGGCGCCGACTACCGGTTCCAGTCGGGCACCAACGACACGTACCACGACTATGTGCGGGTCATGAGCGCGCTCGAAAGCTGGTCGAACGCGCATCCCGACACGACGGCGCCGAACGTGATGGTCACGTTCCACGGCTGGGATGCGGTGCCGGAATCGGTGCCGGGCGGCGGGCACGAAAAACTGCTGCGCGCGGTGCTCGAGCACAAGGGGCTCGAATGGGTACACATGGGGCTGTCGTACGGCACGCATGGCGCGGACTTCATCGGCAACCAGGATCTCACCGGCGCGCTCGCGAAGCTCATCGTCGAGAACCGCAAGCAGCCCGCGATCATCAACCGCCTGCACGGCGCCGATGCGTTGACACGCGTATTCGAGCGCGTCGACCGGCAGACACTCGTGAACCAGCACCAGCTGCTGTTCGCCGAAATCGAGCGGCTCGGGATCGCGGACGGGATGACGCCCGCCGAGTTGGTCGCGCTGCGCCAGAAGCTTTACGAGGGCAACACGACCGTCTGGCTGAACCAGGCGCGCAAGGCGACGATCGAGCATGCGACGAAGCTGTGGAACGCCGACGGTAACAAGCCGCGTACCAAGACGGACGAGGGCGCTCGCGCGTTCGGCGGACGCTGGCTGAACGACTACGGTGCGAGCGTGCCTGCCCGCGTGAAGACCGGCACGCAGCCTTCCGCGGCCGATCCGGCCGAGCACTGGCGCGCGGTCGCGCGCGACCCGGCGCTGATCAACGACGGCACCAAGCCGATCGGCACGAGCCGCCGGGAAGCGGCCCAGCTCGCGCAGGTCGATATTCCCGATGCGAAACGCGCGCAGGCGGAACTGCATGCGCTGCGGGTTCACGACGAACCGATCGGCGAGAATACGCCGCCGCCCTCGGGCAAGCGGATCGCGGGCGATATCACGGCGGCCACCTTGACCGGCGGCGCGGGCGCGGGTGCGCTCGTCGCGCTCGGCCGGGAGTCCGTGCAGACCGCAACGAACTCGCTGTACGCGGGCTTGCGGGTCGGACGTGTGTTCCAGGCGCTGCATCACGGCGCGGTCGCGAGCCTGAAGAACGGCGACCCGCGCGTGTTCGACCGCGTGGTGGACAGGCTCGTGCGCGGGCTGCAGGCACAGCTCAAGGCGAACGGCTTCGACGTGACCGCACGCGGCGCGCAGCTGGAGCAGATCGCACACGAAGGCAAGGCGATGGCCGCACAGCTTCGCGCGCTCAACACCGACGGGATGCTTTCGTTCGACGACACCGTCGCGCATACGAAGGCGATCGCCGCCGACATGCTCGCGCAGATGCAGGGCGTGGTCGGCGGGACATCGCTGAAGCTGCTGCACCATGGCAGCCCGCGGCATCTGGTCGGCCGGGTGGGTCGCCTGCTGGCGCTGGGCGGTTACGGCGGCTCGATCTCGATAAATGCGTTCACCGCGATCGCGCACGGCAACTGGCTGGCTGGCGGACAGGCGATCAGTGGCGTGTTGAGCGCCGCCTATACCGGCATCGTGTACAGGGGCAGCCTGCGCGGCGTGAATGCCGAGAACCGCAGTCAGCTCGCGCGGATCGCAAGCGCGACCGGTGACTACCTGACATCGGCGGTCGGCATCGCAACCGGCATTCATACCGCGCTGACGAAGGATCCGGTGACCGGCACGCTGACCGCGATGTCCGGCGCGTTGCTCGGCGCCGGGCGGCTGCATTCCCACTTCCCGAACGCGACGCCGTGGATGGAGCGCTTGCCGACGGGCATCGCGCTGGCACCGGTGGCGGTCTTCGGGATCTTGCAGGGAATCAGCTTGTACAACGCGGCGACCGCGCCGGACGATCAGCACAAACCGCCGGGTTCGTCGCCGAAACCGTCGGGTCCGAATGCCGGGACACCGGCGCCTGGCGCCTCGCTCGCACCGTCGCCCGGCGCGACGACGGCGCCGGTCCAGCCGAGTGCGTCCGCGACGCCGTCGGCATCGACGAAGGCGGGCACGCAGCCGTCGAGCGCGCCGTCGCAACCGACGCAGGCGCCGACGAGTTCACCGGGTACGACGTCGGCGCCGCCGTTGACGGTGAACGTGGCGGTTGGCGATTCGTTGTGGTCGATCGCCGAGCGCCACGAAGGATCGCTGCTTGCCGCGGCGCACGTGCCGGCCGACGAACAGCAGCGGATGTCGGATGGTCAGCGGATCAACGTCGCGTTCAACGAAATCCTGCAGCTCAACCGGAACCTGGCGAGCCATCCGGGCGAGATCGATCCGGGGCAGCAGGTCATTGTCGGGTGAGTGGCCGCCCGAATTGCAGATGCTGCGGCGCCTGTCGAATGCGCTGCGGCCAGGCTCGACAGGCTGCCTCGTCGAACCGGCCGCGCGATAGCGCAACACGAGGCGCTCAACCTGCCGCACGCTCAAACTCAGCCGGTCGGCCGCCTGGCCGGGCTTGAGCCGGCACTCGGCCACCGCCTCAATTTCCTTCAGACGATCCACTTCACGCATCGTCATCGTGATCGTCCCAGTCGCGTTCATCGCCGGCGCTCCCGGTGGGGTGTCGGCGATCAACCTACAGGCCAAAACGCGGCATTTTTATTTAGCGGAAACGCGACATCTGAACTTGGGACCTACACCAGTTGTCATACCGATAATTCACGTTATGTAAAATAGTATGAATCTGCTAGAAAATCCTCGTCTCTCAGTCCCATCAAGGCTCGTCGTTGCCTAAACTCCCCCCCACCAGTCTCATCCCGGCGGCCATCCCGCTTCACCGCCGAGTTACCCAACCGACGCCGCCACACGAAACGAGACCGTCGCAAACACAAGCCCGATCATCGTCACGGCCAATACGCCCCCGATCATACTGGTCCCGATCCCGCGTCGGTCTTTCGATCTTGTCGCCAGAGCCAGCGGCACCACACCCAACAAGTAAGCCATCGACGTCATCACAATCGGCTGAGAACGCAAGGAAGTTGCCCCGATCAGTAATGCTCCTGCGTCGACAACCGGCGACGGATGAGATCCGGTACGTACTGTGCAATCACGATTGTGTTGTTATCGCCTACTCCGATCACTGAAATGCATGTCGTTTAACATAACCCGAACGTAGCGCAGCTTTACGGAGCGATGTGTTCTCGTGAGGCGAATTTATGCGAGAACCGCCGTTTACTTTTGAGATGAAATTAAATGATAAATGGGAAGGGCCTGCCCACTCCCTTCTCTATGCCACGGTGCTCCATAAGCGGAGTCATGTCGTCACTTCCGGTCTTATTGGCAGTAAAAAATTCAAGATTGGGGAGGTTTTTTAGGAATAGCAGATCCTTGGTCTTGTCGACATGAAGAGATTTGAGCTGTGGCATTTTTGACAGGAAATCCCAGTCTGCATTCTTCACCCCCGATCCGAACCATAGGTGTTCAACATTAGGCATTTCAGTGATTGCCGAAAAATCATTTAGATTTTTTGCTTTATCAATGTAGAGCATATTTAAACTGCGAATTTCATTTAACCCGGATAGTGATTTTATCTTTGAGTTAATTATGGCGATTCTGTTGATTGAATGGATTGACGATATCGGGGTGCAATCGCTTTCGTCGAAATCAAAAATCTTGAGTGCCTTGATATTCTCAAAATCTGTCAAGTTAAATTTTTTTCCCTTGTACTGAAAAATAAGCCTCTCCAGATTTTTTGATAGAGGGGACAGATCGATGCTTTTGAGGTGATTTAGAGAGTAAACCGACAGGGATTTTAGATTTTTAAAATTCGAAAGGTCAGATAAATCCCAATCACTGTCGATAGCCGAGCCGATCTCATCCAAAATGCTCAAATTGCATATTCCGTCCTTCCCGGGTATTTTGTTATATAAAAACCTAAATTTATCAGGATTTGATCCAACCAAATTGATGGTATCGCATTTGTGCTTTTTAATGAGGTCTGCGAATTCGTAAAAAACTGACGTAGAGCACGTAAGACGAATTTGCCCGTAGTAATATTCAGCGTCTCTCGTCACGTTGTAAAATCCAAGATAGGTTTCGTTGCCGTCCTTGCTGTTTACCAAATCTGAAATAATTATCTCGCTCATATTCTCGCCTATCGTCCTGATCCTGGTGCTTTGCTGTTGAAAGTACGCGCTATACCCTGTGCGGCCGCGTCCGCTGCGCTTTTGACTTGAGAGCTGGCAGCATTGTACCTCGACACGCCAGCTGAGTTGACGGCGTTCAGCAAATTTGGATTGTTTGGAAATCCGTTCATTGCCATCAATCTGGCTTCAACCATCTCGGCGAAGTCACGAGGACTAACACGATTGCGAGTGGCGATGGGCTTCAAGTCAGTGTGACTACCCTTTGAAACTGCGTTGTCGTAGTACTCGGCTGGTTTTTTATTGGGGCCGAGTCTTCGTTGCGCGTCACCATGACTTCCGTCTTGCTTTGTGCGGCATCGCGTTGAAGTCATGTAGCGTCCCCTTTTCCCCTTCCCGATGTAAGTATTTCCTCTTGTAGTTATAAAAATGTACACCCCATTTAATCCGAGTGGATCAATCCATCCCTGGAGATTAGGGGCAAAATTGTATGGATTTATCCCGCATGCAAGTCCAATTGGATCTTGTGATATGAAGGCGCCGATGCTTGAGTCAAAATACCGGAAGCGATTGTAGCGAAGAGTGGATTCGCTGTCATAGTACTGACCTTGGAGTCGAAGGGGTTGGTAGAATGTTTCATATTTCCAATGGGCGGAATTTTCAGCTGCCCCTGCATTGTCACTCTTCCAGATGATATTTCCCGATGCATCGGTGATGCATAAAGGCTCCCCATTGGGATGATTGTGAAAGAAAAATATCGCATCACTATCCTGCGCTCTCGTTTCAGTTGATTTGTAGGGTGCTGACTGATCTCGTTGGGTTATTTGATGAACGATGGCAAGCGGCCAAAATGTATCTGGATAGTAGAACCACTCCCGATCCCCGACGTTTTGCGCGACCTTCATTTCATCAATACGGTCGCCGGCACCATCAATTTCAGATATTTCCCTTGCCAGTACATTCTCGTCCCAAAAAAATCGACTCTGGCGTGATAATATGAAATTGGAGGTGTCAGATGCTTGATCCGCGGTATGAATTTCGCGGGAATATTTTCCGATTCGTCGATGAAAAACATCGTACTTATACTGAGTAATAACCTGTGAGGCGCCCTCTGCGGTCCGTCGCTCCGCGATCGTTTCTAGCAATAGTCCGTCACCATCCCATGACAGCCACAGATCCTGTTTGTCATCTCGCTTACTCACCATATTTCCGGCGCTATCGAACGTGTAGTGACAACCGTTGTGTTTGCCTTCTCGCCACCATACGTTATTACTGGATCCCTCTCGTGCTACGCCTGATTCAAGACTTTGGTGAATGCGTGTCCTCAACAAATCTCCTGCTGGATCGTGCAGGAAACGATGTAGTTTACCGGAAGGATCGACGTGACGAGTTATGCGCCCTACGGGATCATATTCAAATTGCTCACTACCGAACTGTGAGTTTCTTATTTCGATCAATTCTCCATTCGCGTCATAGGCATACTCGCTTGTAAAGAGTGTGCCGGTGCCGGCATGCAATACGTGCTTGGCAAGACGGCCATCTGAATCATATGTTAGCTGCCGCCGTTGATTCGAGTTGAGGTTTTCGAAGTCGACCTGTCCAAGTACATCGCGCTCCAAAGTGATCGGTGATGCATTATCAATCTGAATTGAGACAACCGCATCGAGCAAGTCGTAACCGTAACGCACGACATGCGGAGCAGTGCATTCAGGTGTAGAAAATACCGTGCGGCGCTCGACACGATTACCTGATTGGTCATATGCAAATGCAATTGTGAAATTGTCGCCTTGCCTTTCTTCGATAAGTCGCCCTTCAAAGTCGTATCGAAGGGCGACGCGACAATCCGGGTTCTCGGCCACTATGAGATCGCCGCTTTTATCGTAGACAAACGTCTCGGTACGCACCCCTTTGGGTTGCCGAGCATCGGGAACCCGCTTTGTAACGATACGGCCAAGCACATCGCAATCGTATTCAATTGCTCTTTGCAATGGGTCGATGCTACGCCGCAGTTCTCCTGCTGGTCCGTATTCATAGCGCCGCCGCTGCCCCCAATAATCGATCTCTTCGACAATCCGCCCCAGCGCATCACGTTTCAGCGCATAGAGCTCCCCCCGTTCGTTAACTACACCGATCAGTTGATCTTCAGTGTCGTACCGGTATTCGACGATATGACCGTCTGGAGCCGTTCGTTTGGCGATTCCTCCCAGTGACGAGTACTCCATCTGCGTCACGTTTCCCGACGGATCACGGTATTGCACAAGATTGTCTTCTGAATCGTAAACGCAATTGACCTCGCGCCCACCAGGCTCGATCGAGCGTATCAGGTTGCTGTTTCGGTCATATTCATATTGACTAGCGCGGCCGAGTGCATCGACGACTCGAATGAAATTACCTCGTGCGTCACTCGTGTAATGGGTATGATTACCCAGTGCATCTGTCAACGTCGCAAGGTATCCATCTCGGTTGTATTCAAATTTCGTAACCGCACCACGTGGCCCGATATGCGAAACAAGCTGTCCGTATGAATCGTATGCGTAGCATGAAATCGCGTGCGATGGCGTTGTATGCTTGATGAGATTGCCTTTGTCATCCCACTCATAATGCCACTGCCGGTCAACCGAGGCCATTACGCAAATAGCTCGATGATTTGCGTCATACTCAGCACCCAATACACTTCCGTCCGGCAGCGTCTGTGCAAGCAAGTTTCCATGCGGATCGTATTTCCACGTTGTCACGCGGCCTGCAGGATCAATCTCCATACTTGCACGGTCCTGCTCGTCATACCGATATCCGGTCACACCTCCGACTGGATCTATCTCCACCAAAGGTATCCCACGCTCGTTCATTTGTATGAACGATGTATATCCGAGCGAATTGGTGATCCGCGTCTCCATCCGCACGCGGTTATAGCCAAAGCGATAATCGAACAGGCCGTTGTCGCCCCACGCGTGATCGACACGCCACGCGTCGCCGTCACCCCGTTGGTAGCTGTAGTAGAACGACGTACCTCGTGCGCTCGTGTGATTTACCATCCGATGCTCGGTCGCATACTCGAAATGATGGGGATGCGCCATTGCGTTGATTGCCGCCACCAGATTGCGTTCTCGATCGTGGTCGTAGCTCACTAGCGGATGAGCGTTTCCCTCCGCATCAATCAGCGTTAGCATTTTCAGTAGTCCCGCGTCGGGGCCACGTCCTGTATCGCACTTGACCAGGCGCTCGGCTCGACCGTCGCACCTCCACTCGATGAGACGAACGAGACTGCCCGACAAATCGCGCTCGAATACCCACGCATTGCCGTTGAGATCTGCCATGCGATCCAGTGGCAATGTGAGCGGAGAGGCGCCATTGAGTGATGCGGCTGTTTCTCTCCAACGAGCAGGCAGTACGAATTCGTACTCGATGCCCTCGCGTGTACGCAGAAACATTCGTCCATCGGCGCAGTACAACGCGTGGCCATGCTGCCAGTCATATGTACGTCCGGACCATCCGTTGTCTGTTGGTGTCACGTTGAATGCGGTTGCGTGATCTGGGAAGTGCGCAGCGGCACCGATCGCACCTTCGTGTGGCATCAGATCCAGTCGGATGTCAGCCGGTGTCTGCCAACCTGCTCCGACGGTCCCGCCATGGGTGTTGTGACTTGCGTAATGCCGCTCCCACACAAGCGGCAATCGCCCCATTACGGTGAAATCTCTCTGCTGGACAACCACTTCTCCCGTCGTCACATCAACGGGCTCCGCCTTGAGCACATTGCATCGCAGGAACCCTGACTTCAAATGCAGCTTATCGGCCAACGTCTTTGCCCAATCCGATCCCCGAAACGCCTTGAACAACCCCTTCGCCGCCGCAGCCATGTTCATGATCGGCGGCCCGCCTACCAACACCGGCCGCCCTGCCGGAATCGGCAACATCACCGAACTGGGCATTGACGGATAAGTCCGATCGGTATGCGCGCTGTTATGCGGTGGCGGCTCCATCCCGACCGACCAGCAACTCAACGCCTCCAGCGCCATGTACGACATCGGATCGTTGTTGGCGAGCACCGTCTTGCTGCCCATGAACGATTCCCCGTCGTTCGACGGTTCAACTTTGTCAGGCGGAGCAAACGATTCTCCAAGCGGGAAATGCAACCCCGGTACGTGATAAGCATGCGTCCCGGCCGTGGCCCGCATCATCCCGTTCACAAAAATCGGCCTGCCGCTGCTTCCCCCCGACCCGACGTTCGAACCAAGATCATCGCTTATGCGGTTCTTGATCTTGTTGACCTCGTTCGCCAGCCGCATCCCCTCAGCGACGTTGGGGTCGTCCTTGAAGTCCGGCAGCTTGCCGCCACCCATCAAGTCATTGACCTGCTGGTTCGCCTCATCGGCCAGATGCGCCAGCTTCTCCACATCTTCGGGATGATCTTCGATGTATTCGGTCACCTTCTCCTGCACGATCATCATTGCAATGCAGCCGACCACGGCCTTTGCAGCTTGAACGTACTCACGCAGATCGAGCATGAACCCGACATGAGGGTGCGGCAGGAACACCGGCGGTGTCCCAGGGGTAACCAGCACCGAATGAACGTCGACGCCGACGACTGGATCGAGATGCTTGACGGCCGGGAGTGCCACGATTTCAGCCCTCGTTCGCGCTCAGCGCCCACCACGCAACGCCGCGACTTTCTCGCTCAACGCGTTGCGCCGCCGGTCCTGAGCACCCAACTGCAAAACCATCCATTCGACGACCATCGGCAGGTTGCTGTTCGACCGCATCGACTCATCGATCATCAACCCCGCATCGAGCGCATTGAATCCGGCCTCCAGTGCATGTTCGCGCTCCCCTGCCCGCTCCCAGCACACGGCGCTCATCCGCCACGCCTCGACCGTCATCAACCCGTCCTTCGCCGCCGTAGTCGATGCCGTCGCACGTTCGTAGCAATAAGCCGAGTGCGCATAATCCTTGTGCGTTAAATGTACGCTCGCCTCGCCGAACAACCCGTTCGCGACGAGCTTGTGCCCTGCCGGATGTCCCGCCTCCACCGCGCGCATGCCGCTGCTGGCGGCGCTCTGGTAAGCCTCGATCGCCCGCTCCCGATCCCGCCACTTCAGATACGCCGCCCCCGCAATCAGATGCACGACAACGCATTGATCAAACCACTGCTCGCGCTCAGCAACCTTCAGTGCCGCCGCACGCAATTCCTCCAGCCGAGAAGGATTACCGCCTTCGATCATCTCCGTCAGCATCACGAAATGCCGTCGAAACTCCCCGCTCGGCCCCCGCTCGCCCGATTCCGCCAGCAATTCACGTGGCACGCTCGCCATCGAGTACTTGCCGTGCACGACCCGCACCGCAGCACGATGCCGTTGCATCAACGCAGCAAACGGCGCGATATCCGTACGCGGCACGACAAAACGCACGCGCTCGGCGAGCTGCGGCGCGACCGCAATGATCGACAGCAAATCGTCCATCCATCGCACCCATGCCGCGTCATCCCGCACTTTGGCCGGTTCCAGCACGAATACCATCGCCGGAAAAACATCCGGATGGTGCTGCATCAGGCTGTCGGCAACCGCGAACAGATACAGCACGGGATTCTTGCCGTCGTCATACGGCGGCTGCCAGTCCGCACGCACGCCCTGCGCATCGGCCCCCTCTCGCCGGCTGTCGTAGAACGCGATGAGTTCATCCGTCAATGCCGTTGCATAACCCGATTCATTGACGAACGACGCGCGCATCGTCCTGACCGCACACGACGTCTCGTCCTGAACCTGGAAATAGAGCCGCACGAGCTCCGAATCCGTCTCGTCGGTCTGCCAGATCATCAATCGCGCATCCTGCTCTTTTGCGAAACTCATCCAGTCCGTATGCGCATCCATGAACCTGCGTTCTATCGGATTGGTCGGCTGCCAGTTCTGCATTCGTGCGAGCCTCCGTTATGGATTCAGTTTCAGGATCGCGCCTTCGACCGTGTGTTCGGCGGTCGCCGACGACGTCACCGTCTTGCCGTTCACGCAGTGGGTGTTCGTGCCGGTCGAGGCGACGTTGACACCCTGGATCGTGATCGTGCCGTCGCGCTTCATCACGATGCTGGACATCCCGCAGACGAGCGAAAGCTGATCACCGGCGTTGACGAGTACCTGATGCTGCACGTTCGTCGTATGGTTCGCGCCGACGTTGACGGTGTGTTCGCCGCCGACCGTGTGCGTATGGGCTTTGGCGATCGTGGAGGTCCGCGTGCCGATCTCCTCGGTATGCGACGACGCAACCAGCGTCTTCATGTCTTGCGACGTCGTTTGATACATCTGTCCGACATTCAGCGTCTTGCCTTCGCCGATCGTTTCCGTCTTGGCTTTCGCAACCGTCTCGGTATGTATTCCACCAATGGTCGCGTCGCGATTCGCGGCGATCGTCACGGTTTCGTTCTTGCCGACCGTTCGCGTCCGGTTCCCCCCCACCCCATGCGTCTCGTCCACCCCGATCTGCGCGACCCGGTTCTGCCCGATATTCACCGTCTCGTTCTGCCCCACACTCCTTTGCCGGTTGTTCTTCACCTGCATCGTCTCGTCGTTCCCGACCGTATGCGTATGGTTGTTCCCGACGGAAAGCGTGTGATCGGCCTCCGTCTCCGCGTCGAAATTGCGCTCGGCATGCATCCACAGCTGCTCGGCGCCCTTCTTGTCCTCGAACCGGAACGCATTCGCATGGTCGGTCGTCCCGCCCGGTGATGACCGCGACAGCAGCCCGCTCTGCGTCGCGCTGCCCGGCAATCCCCACGGCGGCATCTTCTCGCCGTTGTAGACCCGCCCCGTCACGATCGGCTCATCCGGATCACCATTGAGGAAATCGACGACCACCTCGTCGCCGACACGTGGAATTTGCACGCCACCGAAGCCGCCCCCAGCCCAAGGACTCGACACCCGCACCCAGCACGATGAATCCTGATTGCTCTGCCCATACCGGTCCCACCGGAATTGCAGCTTCACGCGCCCATACTGGTCGGTCCAGATCTCCTCGCCCGCCGGCCCGACGACGGTCGCCGTCTGCGGCCCATTGGTGCGGGGCCGCGGCGTCTCACGCGGCGACCGGTAAGGCAAACTCGACGGCTGCACGAGCATCATCGTCTGATGCACCACGGCCTCCGCACCCTGATCGCTCGCATACGCGTTCTCCTGAAACCGGTACTGGCACCGCACGATCAGGTATTCGCGATTCTGGTCGGCACGCGGGCAATGCGCGAGCGTGAACAGATACCCCGGCGCGGCACCGCGCACGTCGGTATCCGCACTCGCGCGCTCATGCTCGGCCTGCTGCTCCTCGAGTCTCACGCGGCTGTAATGGGCACCAGGCGCATCGTCGCGATACCCGCCCGGCCATTCGAACGACGCAAAACTGTCGTGATCATGCCCACGCGGATCGACCTTCTGCGCCGAAAGATCCGCACGCGGCTTCGTATAGTCGTAGTCGGTCGTCTGATGCCTGCCGACGCTCACCTCCTGCGCGGGCAGCCAGCCGTCGATGTGCTCCTCGTCGGCGATCGCGGTGCGATCCTGCGCGATGTACGGGATCGTTTCGTAGCCGGGCAACGCGACATGCGACGACATCGCATCGCACAGCACGAGCGTATGACTGTCCGCCGCGTGCCGGAAATAGAAATAGATACCTTCGAATTCCATCAGCCGCGACACGAACGCGGTATCGGTCTCGTTGTACTGCACGCAGTACTGGCGCGGCGCATAGGATTCGGTCAGCTTGTTCTCGATCGGAAAGCCATACGGCGCCAGCACCTCCTGCACGATGTCGGGCACGGTGCGATTCTGGAAGATCCGGCAATCGGAGCGGCGCGTCGCGAGCCACAGCCATGGCCGCACGACGAGTTCGTAACCGTAGTGCCGCTCGGCACGCCGGCCGGCCAGCGTCGCGCGCGCGACGATGCCGTTCAGGTAGCGCGTCGACAGGTCCTGCTGCTCGATCCGCACGGTCACGGGCTTGCCGAGCATGTCCTTCAGCGACAGGCTGTGGCTGTCCGCCAGCGCCTCGATCCGGAATTCGAACAGGCGGCCGAGTTCGTCGCTGCCGTCGAGCGTGTGGAACTTCAGGTCGTCGCCATGCGGGCTGTCGAGTGTGAATACGCGATTCACGTCGTTTCCTCCTCGTCGAACCGGTAAGCGAATTCGCCGCCGGCGGCGCTCACCTCGATCGACGTCAGCGTGCGGCCTTCGAGCGTGGCCTCGAGGATCGCGCGGCCGATGCGCGGCATCACGGTCTGCGTGAGGATCGCGTCGACCATGCGGCCGCCGGATTCGATCGTCCTGCAGCGCGCGACGATCAGCGCGGTCGCAGAATCGGTGCAGCGAAGCCGGATCCCGTGATGTTGGTCGATCCGTTTCTCGAAGCGCCGCAACTGCAACTCGACGATGCGTGCGAGCGTCGCGTCGGTCAGCGGGTAGTACGGCACGACGGTCAGCCGGCCGAGCAGCGCGGCGGGGAACACGTCGAGCAGCGGCGCGCGCAGCGCATCGGCAAGCGTCTGCATGTCGGGCAGGCGCTCGGGGTCGCGGCACAGCTGCATCACGCGATCGGCGCCGACGTTCGACGTCAGCAAAATCACGGTATGCCTGAAGTCGATGTCGCGTCCTTCGCCATCTTCCATCCAGCCCTTGTCGAACACCTGGAAGAAAATCTCGTGCACGTCGCGGTGTGCCTTCTCGATCTCGTCGAGCAGCACGACGCTGTACGGCCGACGACGCACGGCCTCGGTGAGTACCCCGCCCTGCCCGTAGCCGACGTAGCCGGGCGGCGCGCCCTTCAGCGTCGATACCGTGTGCGCCTCCTGGAATTCGCTCATGTTGATCGTGATCGCGTTGCGCTCGCCGCCGTACAACGTGTCGGCCAGTGCGAGCGCGGTCTCGGTCTTGCCGACGCCGGACGGCCCGCACAGCAGGAACACGCCGTGCGGTTTGGTCGGGTCGTCGAGCTTCGCACGTGCGGTCTGAATCCGTTCGGCGATCAGTTCGACCGCATGGTGCTGGCCGACGACGCGTTCGCCGAGCGTCTCGGCGAGCTTGAGCACGGCCTGCGTCTCGTCGCGCACCATCCGGCCGAGCGGGATGCCGGTCCAGTCGGCGACGACGGCGGCGACCGCATGCGTGTCGACGGCGGGCAGCACGAGCGGTGCGTCGCCCTGCATCTCGGCGAGCGCCTGCTGCTCGGCAGCGAGGCGCGACAGGACATCGGCGCGTGCATCGCCGGTGAGCTCGCGCGACGGCGCGTCGTCGAGCAGCGCGGCGCGCGATTCGACGATCGAGGCCAATGCGTCGCGCTCGGCTTGCCAGCGCGTATCGAGCCGATCGAGCTCCGTCTGCACGGTGGCAAGCTCGGCATCGATCGCGTCGCGCCGCGCGGTGTCGCCGGTGCCGAGCGCGCACTCGCGCGCGATCCGTTCCCGCTCGACGCGCAGGCCGTCGATGCGTCGGCGCGCATCCTCGATCGGCGCGGGCACCGCGTGCTGGCTGACGGCAACGCGCGCGCAGGCCGTGTCGAGCAGGCTGATCGCCTTGTCCGGCAACTGCCGCGCGGGGATGTACCGATGCGACAACGTCACGGCGGCCTGCAGCGCATCGTCGAGCACCAGCACGCGGTGGTGCGCTTCGAGCTTCGCGGCGAGACCGCGAAGCATCGTCACGGCGGCGGCCTCCTCGGGTTCGAGCACGTGCACGAGCTGGAAGCGCCGCGTCAGCGCGGGATCCTTCTCGATGTACTGCTTGTACTCGGACCAGGTGGTCGCGCCGATGGTGCGCAGCAGGCCGCGCGCGAGCGCGGGTTTCAGCAGGTTCGCGGCGTCGCCGGTGCCGGCCGCCCCACCCGCGCCGACGAGCGTATGGACCTCGTCGACGAAGAGGATCGTCGGCCGCTCGGACGACATCGCTTCGTCGATCACGCCGCGCAGGCGGCTCTCGAATTCGCCCTTCACACTCGCGCCGGCCTGCAGCAGCCCGATGTCGAGCAGGTACAGCGCGACGTCTCGCAGAGACGGCGGCACGTCGCCGGCGGCGATTCGCAGCGCGAAGCCTTCCGCGACGGCGGTCTTGCCGACGCCGGCCTCGCCGACCAGCAGCGGGTTGTTCTGGCGGCGCCGCAGCAGGATGTCGACGATCTGGCGGATCTCCGCGTCGCGCCCGACGACGGGGTCGATCTCGCCTGCCCGCGCACGGGCGGTCAGGTCGACGGCGAAGCGCGCCAGGGCCGCGCCTTCCGTGGCTGGCACACCGCGCATCGCGGCGTCGCCGGAGCCGGTGCCCGAGCCCGGATCGGCACGCACGGCCGGTTGCGCCTCGGGCGAACCGTCGACGATCGATGTGAGTTCGTCGGCGAGCACATCGGGCACGATGCGCTCGAACTCGCGTGCGATCGCGTACAACACGTTGCGCAACTGCGGCGTCTTCAGGATCGCGAGCAGCAGGACCGCGCCGCGAATCCGCGTCGCGTCGTATTTCAAGGTCGCATAGACCCACGCGCGCTCGACCGCGTCGTCGATGTGCACGGACAGGTCCGACACCGATCCCGCGCCACGCGGCAGCCGATCGAGCGACGCGACGAGCCCGCGCTCGATCGCGGCCTCGTCGATCTCGAACCGGCGCAGCACGCGCTGCAGGTCGCCGTCGGGCCGCTGCAGGAGCTGCTTGAACCAGTGCGCGAGCTCCACGTATGGATTGCCGCGCAGCCGGCAGAATCCGGTCGCCTGCTCGAGCGTTTCGTAGAGGAGCGGGTTGAGCTTTCCGAACAGGTTGACGCGGCCGATATCGGACATGACGGTTCCCGTTTAGGCGGTTTCGCGATGAGGGACGGCGCCGGTGCGCGGTGGCCCGCCACGGCGCGCGTCGTAACGGACGACGAGATCGCGCGCGGGCCCCACGTCGAGCCGCTGCCCGAGCCACGCGGTACGGCCGAGGCCCTGCGGCGCGCCGAGCGCGATCGCGGGCACCGCGTCGGCCGCCAGTTCGAGCTGGACGTCCCAGTCGAACTCGATGCCGACGTATTCGCGCACCCAGTGCGTGAGCTGACGTGCGTGCGGGCCGCCCGGCAGGAAGCGCCGGTACGCGTCGAGCGACAGCGGCCCGAGCACGATCCGGAAATGAGACTGCGCGTCGCGCACCGCGATGCCGAGCGCGACGCCACCGACGCGCAGGGTCGGCCGCGTCGCACGGATCACGCAGCGCTGCGAGCGCTCGATCGCGACCCAGCGCGGTACGTGTTCGACGATGCGCGCGTCGACGCCGAAATGGCTCCTCAGGATCTGCACGAGCCCTTCCGGGTTGCGCGTGTGCCGCACGAGATGAGCCGCGTGGAAATAAAGCGCATGCGGCGCGAGCGTGTCGGCGGCCGTGCGTTCCGCCTCGGCCTGCGCGGCCGGCCTGTCGTCATGCGCGGCGCGCCCGATGAGGCTCGCGACATACGCGTCGAACCGCGCGCGCCCGGGACGATCGAGGCTCACCGTCGGTTGCGCGTCGGCCCACGCGCGGTAGAACAGCAGGATCAGCCGGTGATGAAACAGGTCCGCGAATGCGGCGAACGTCGGGTCGTCATGCTGGGCCGCGCGCTCGTGCGCGTATTCGGTCAGGTGGGTCGGCAGCGGACCATTCGGTCCGAACAACCCGAAACCGTGGATCGCGATGCGCGGCCGCGTAGCGCCGCCGTCCCCATCGTACGCGCCGGCCACCATCGACGCCGCGAACGCGAGCGACGGCTGTTGCCCGAGCCGCACCGGTTCGTCGCGCGGCCGCGCGGCATGGCCGAGCGGTGCGCGGCCGGACGACAGCGCGTCGAGCCAGCGCAACGCCTGGAACAGGTCGTAGCCATGCGGTGCGGCGCGCAGTCGCGCCCACCACGCATCGCGGCGGGCGGATTCGATGGCCGATCGAGCGCCGGGTGGCGTGCCGTGCTTCATATCGCGGGCCGCCGGCCGATGCGCGCGGGCCAGTGCGCGAGCGTGCCGCGCTGCACGCTGGTCAGCACGCATTCGGCGAACGCATTGATCGAAACATGCCGCGCGAAGAACTGTTCGAGCACCGCGCCGAGCAGGAACGGGCTGTCGCCGGAAAACGCATGATCGTCGACGATCACGTCGACCTGCACGCCGCGTCCGAACATCAGCGGGCCGAGCGCCGGCAGCCGCCGGAACACCGGCGAGAACGCGACGCGCCGCACGCCGTCGATCTGCCGGCGCATCGCGGCATCGGCCGGGTCGGCGTGCAGGCCGAGCAGCTCGCGCAGCGCATGCGCGCCCTCGTCGTCGTCGAGATCGGTCAGCGTTTGCCGGGCGAGCCCGAGATGACGGACGAGCCGCCAGGCCGTCTGCGCGTCGGCGATCGGCGGGCGCGGGCGCGACGGGCCGCGAATCGCGACGATGCGCTCGACGGGCGCCGAAATGCGCAGCGTGAACGCGTTCGCATCGCCCGGCGGCAGCAGCAGCGCGAGATCGCGGTTCGTGCACAGCGTGTCGACGGACAGGTAGCGCATCGTCTCGTCGTACGGCGCGCACTGGCTGTCGACGAGCGACACGTAGGTTTCGCTGCCGACGTAGCCGGTGCGCGTGCCGTTCGCGCGTGCCTGCGCGGACACCAGCCGAGGCTCGCGCCGCATCGTGTAGTACGCGCCGTAGTTGCCGTCGTCGCGTGCGAACGACGCATGAAACGGGCGGAATTCGCGCGACTGGCCATCGTCGCGCTGCTCGCTCGCGAGCCGCTGCACGGCATAGACCTCGTGATCGAGCGGCCGGCTGCGGTCGACGACGACATGATGCTCGCGCGCGCCCGGCTGCAACAGGATCCGGTCGCCGCGACGTGCGAACAGGTTCACGGCCGGTGTGCAGTTCAGCGCCAGATGCCGCGCATCGACGGCCGCCTCGAGCGCGGCGTCGTGGCGATCGAACAGCACGGTCAGCTCGCATTCGTCGCCGGTGGCGCGCGCGAGCGCGGCGCGCAGCCCGCCGATACTGAAGAACAGGAAGCGCGCCGGAAACGCGAAATACTCGCGCAGCAGCCGGTAGCCGTGGAAACTGCGCCCGTCGTCGGGCAGGATCGCCTGCGCCGGATCGAAGCCCTCATGGACGATCGCATCGGCGTCGAGCGTATGCAGCCAGCGCGGCGGCTGCCCCGGGTCGTGGCAGACGGCGCCGAGCGCATGCGCGGCGATCAGTTCGAGCAGGTGCAGCGCGTCGCGCTCGGGGCCCGCGAGATGGAACGTCAGCCGGTCGAGCGGCAGTTGCGACAACTTCGCACCGCCGCGCGCCTTGAGCCGGATGCGCAGCGCGCCGCGCACGTCCTGGCGCGCAGGCACGGCGCCGCGCGGCAGCCACGACGGCGCACCGGTGACGGCCGCATCGGTCAGCTCGAGCGGCCACAGCGTCAGGTCGTGCGCGGTACGGAATTCGCACGCGGTCTGCTCGGACGCGGCGGGCCGCGCGCGCAGCGCGGTGCCGGCCGGCAGCCGCCAGCCCTGTGCGAGGCTGCCTTCGTTGAGCATCGGCGCGAACCGCACGATCGCCATCGACGGCAATGGCGCGAGATAGCCCGGATATACCGCGTCCAGCAGCGCCTGCGTGAAGCGCGGAAACTCGGCGTCCATCTTCAGCTGCACGCGCGCGGTGAGGAAACTGAAGCCTTCGAGCAGCCGTTCGACGTACGGATCGGGCGGCCCGGATTCGGTGAGCCGCAGCCGCGCGGCGACCTTCGGAAACTGCTGCGCGAATTCGTCGCCGAGCTCGCGCAGGTACGCGAGCTCGCGGTTGTAGTAGTCGAGCAGGCGCGTATCCATCGTGTCAGTTTCCCGCCGCTGAGCGCAGCGACATCGCACCCGTCTCGAGATCGAGGTCGGAGCGCAGCACGAATTCGACCGGATGCGGGATCGACCACAGCGTGCCGCGAATCTCGAACAGCAGCACGTTGTGACGCCGCTCGCCGGCACGCCCGTCCGATGCATCGGCGACGCTGCGGACCTCGACGCTATCCGGCGCGATGCGTGGCTCGAAGCGCACGATCGCGTCGCGGATCGACGCCTCGACCGACATCCGCTCGACGCCCGACATCGGCTTGCCGACGAGCGGCCGCATCCCGTAGTTGAGCACCGAGGCCTGCGCGTGCGCGAACGCGGCCCAGTCGACGAAGCCGTCCTCGGCGTTGCGCGTATTGAGCAGCCACGCGAGATCGCGCAGCACGGCCGCGCGCAGGCGCTCGGCGCCGATCGCTTGTGTGCCGGGCGGATCGGCCGTGCGCTGCGGCGCTTCGTCGGTCAGCCGGTCGAGCAGCGCGGGCTGCAGCCGGTCGCGCACACCGGCGTGCCGGCCGGCGCGGGCTTGCGGGTCGTCCATCGTCATCGCTCCGCCGTCACATCTCGGTGTTTTCCTTGATGTTCCAGCCGACCGACACCTCGGCGCCCTTGCCGCCGTTGTCGTTCTGCTGCCAGTACTGCTTTTTCACCTTCGCGGCCTGGAAGCCGTAGTGCATCATCAGCCGGTCGGCGGCGTCGCCGGGGTCGATGCCCGCGACCTGCGCAGACGTGACGAGCACTTCCTGCAGCGTCACGCGCATGAACTCGATCTGCGAGCCGCCGGTCTTGCACGCGGAGATCTCGACCTTAGGCAAGTGCTTGCCGCTCGCGCAGTTCTTGATGATCGCGGGCGCGCCCTTGTCCATGTACGCGGCCACGACGAGATCGTTGAAACTCGCCTTGCCCGCGTTGCCCCCGCTGCCGCTCGCCATCGCGCCCGGCTGGCTCGCGCCCCACGTGAACGATTCGATGTCGGTCCAGCCCTTGTGCTGCGCGTCCGCCGACTCGCCGGTCACGCCGTCCACCTTCATAAACATTGCCACGCCCATTGCCGTCTCCGTTTCGGTGCAAAATCACGTTGAATGCCGTATCGAATGCCGCGTGCCGCTCACTCGTTCGCCGCCTTCGCCGATGGCAGCCGCGAGATGAGCCGCAGCGACACCGTGAGCCCTTCGAGCTGGTAATGCGGTCGCAGGAAGAATTTCGACGTGTAGTAGCCGGGGTTGTCCTCGACCTCGTCGACGACCACCTGCGCGGCCGCCAGCGGCTTGCGCGCCTTGGTTTCCTGGGACGAGTTCACGGGGTCGCCGTCGACGTAGTTCATGATCCAGTCGTTGAGCCAGCGCTCCATGTCGTCGCGCTCGCGGAACGAGCCGATCTTGTCGCGCACGATGCATTTCAGGTAGTGCGCGAAGCGGCAGCACGCGAACAGGTAAGGCAGGCGGCCGGACAACCGCGCGTTCGCGGTCGCGTCGGGGTCGTGATACTCGGCCGGCTGGTACAGCGACTGCGCGCCGATGAATGCCGCGAAATCCGAGTTCTTCCGGTGCACGAACGGCATGAAGCCGTTCTTCGCGAGTTCGGCCTCGCGACGGTCGCTGATGGCGATCTCGGTCGGGCATTTCTGGTCGACGCCGCCGTCGTCGGTCGGGAACGTGTGGCTCGGCAGCCCTTCGACCGCCCCGCCCGACTCGACACCGCGAATCGACGAGCACCAGCCGTACAGCTTGAACGAGCGGTTGATGTTCGCGGCCATCGCGTAAGCCGAGTTTGCCCACGTGTAGCGGTCGTGATTCGCGGCGTCGGTGTCTTCCTCGAAGTCGAATTCGTCGACGGGATTGGTGCGCGCGCCATACGGCAGCCGCGCGAGAAAGCGCGGCATCGCGAGGCCGACGTAGCGCGAATCCTCCGACTGCCGCAGGCTGCGCCAGCCCGCGTATTCGGTGTTCTGGAAGATCTTGGTGAGGTCGCGCGGGTTCGACAGCTCCTGCCACGAATCCATCTGCATCAGCTCGGGCGATGCGCCGGCGATGAACGGCGCGTGCGCGGCCGCCGCGATCTTCGACAACTCGCCGAGCATCTCGACGTCCGGCGGGCTGTGATTGAAGTAGAAGTCGCCGACGAGGCAGCCGAACGGCTCGCCGCCGAACTGCCCGTATTCCTCCTCGTAGATCTTGCGGAACAGCGGGCTCTGGTCCCACGCGACACCCTTGTAGCGCTTGAGCATCCGCGCGACCTCGTTGCGCGACGCCGGCAGGGCCTTGATCTTCAGCAGCTCGTCGGTCTCGGTGTGCGTGACGAGGTAATGGAGGCCGCGCCATGCACCTTCGAGCGTCTGGAATTCATCGTGATGCAGGATCTGGTTGATCTGCTCGGACAGCTTCCGGTCGATCTCCGCGATGATCTGCTTCACGCTGCCGTACGCGTCGGTCGTCATGCCGACCGTATGTTCGAGCGCCTGCTGCGCGAGCGTGCGCACCGCGCGCTCGACCGACTCGCGCGCCTCGGCGGTCTTCGGCTTGAACTCCTTCTGCAGCAGCGCGGCGAACTCGCCGTGCGCGACGGCCGGCTGCGCGGCGTCGCGGGTGTTGCGAGTTTCTGCGCGGGACTGGACGGGGTCATTCATCGCGGGCCTCCGGTTGGGTCGCGTCGCCGGCCTGCGCGTCGGCGCGCGGTTCGCGCACGAGCGTCTTCAGCAGGTCGGGATCGTTGATCGCGCGCTCGATCAGTTGCTCGGCGCCGTGCTTGCCGTCCATGTACGACAGCAGGTTCGACAGCTCGGTGCGCGCATCCAGCAGCCGGCGCAGCGCGTCGACGTTGCGCGCGATCGCCGCCGGCGAGAAATCGTCGATCTGCTCGAACGTCATGTCGACGTTGAGCATCCCTTCGCCCGTCAGCGTGTTGGGCACCTGGAACGCGACGCGCGGCGCGACCGACTTCATCCGTTCGTCGAAGTTGTCGACGTCGATCTCGAGGAACTTGCGCTCCGGTAAATCGGGCAGCGGCTCGGCACGCTTGCCCGCCAGGTCCGCGATGACGCCCATCACGAACGGCAGCTGCACCTTGCGCTCGGCGCCGTAGGTCTCGACGTCGTACTCGATCTGCACGCGCGGCGCCCGATTGCGCGCGATGAACTTCTGTCCGCTGCCTGCCGCCTTGGTTCTGTCCGTCATCGTCCGCTCCTTCACATCGATCAGATTGCGTGTACGTCGCCGCCGCCGGGCGGCTTGCCTCATTCGCTCCGCTCGCCGCTCAGCAGGTCCAGCTTCGGCAGGCTCTCCGGAGCGAGATCCCGGATGATTTCGTAGAAGTCGAGCGCGAGCAGCCGCTGCGCGCGCCGCAGCAGCAGCGGCGCCGGGTGGCTCGGCTCGTGCAGTTCGAAATAGCGGCACATCTTGTCGATGCCGAGCCGCACGTCGTCGCGGCTCGCGACCTCGGCATCGCGCCAGGCCCGCCCGTTCGGCAACGCGGCCGGCGTGGACGCGGTGTGCGCGGCGCCGGATGCGGCCGGCGCCGCCGGAATCGAACCGTCCGCCGGCCGTGCCGCATGCGCCGGTGCCGGCTCCGGCATTTCGCGCACGATGCGTTGCAACGCCTTTTCCGTGTCGCTCGCATCGGGCGACCATTCGCTGCCGAGCCGGTCCGTGACGTGCGCGCGGATCACGTCCAGCGCACCCAGCACCGCGCGCACCGCATCGATCGGCACGCGGCCGTCGTCGCGTGCGGTCGACAGCGCGGCGACCAGGCCGTCGCGGCTGACTGTGGCCGGGCCGCCCGCTTCGTCGCGCCCGTCGAGCGCGCGTTCGGCGTCGCGCACGCTCGGGCCGCCATCGAACAGCGGCTGGCGCCGCGCCGCGCGCGCGCATTCGTGCGCGCCGGCGACATCGGCGAGCGCGTTCATCCGCAATGTCGGATCCGGTTCGCCATCGGCATCGAGGCGCGGATGCAGGTCGTCCCACCAGCGCCCGATCAGGCCGGCGACGACCGCGAGCCCGTCCGCGTAGCCCGGAATGCCGTGCTGCTCGGTCCAGCTGCGCGCGAGATACGCGGCGACACGCAAGTCCTTCGTCCGCTCGCCCAGCGCGAGCGCAAGGCGCTCGACCGCGCGCCAGTCGGGCGTCTCGGCCGGAATCACGGTGTCGCCGTATTGCTGCTCGGCGCGCGGTGTCGCCCGCTCCTGAAGCTGCAGGAAGTCGGCGTCGTATTCGAGGTTCGGGCCGCACGGGGCTTCGGGCGAGACCTCCGCCAGCAGCCGGCCGATCAACTCGGCGCGCGGCGTCGCTGCCGCCAAGCCGGGCGACGGCGAGGACAATGCGGCGGCGGCCAGCGCCGCCTGGCTGACGTCATTCGAATGCATAGTCGATGTTGACCGGTTTGCTGCCGAAGTCGATCGCCACGGTGCGGTGCAACGGCGGCAACGAGCCGTTGCGGATCTCGATCTGATAGACGCCCGGTGTCAGCGACACCGAGCGCAGCGGCGGGCTCGCGCCACGTCGTGCGCCGTTCACGTACACGTCGCCCCACGGACGCACGTTGAAACGGACCTGGACGGTCTCCTGCTTCGGCGGGCGCTGCTCGGCGGCCGGCGCGTTGATCGCGGCAACGGCTGTCGCCGCTTCCGATGGCGACGCTGGCGCTGGCACCGGTGCGGCCGACGGCGACGCGGCGGCCTCCGACGGCGGCACGTTGACGACGCGCTCCGATGCGTCGAGGCTGCCGGCCGGCGCGATGGTCGCGCTCGAACCGGCTTGCGACGGCGTGGCGCCCGCAATGTCCGTGGCGGTCGTCGCGACCTGCGGCGCGGGAACGGCGGCCACCGCGGCGGGTGTGCTGGCCGGCGCGGTGGCCGGCGATGGCGGCAGCACCTGCGCCGACGATCCGCCCGGCAGGCTCGACGGCGGCACGACGATCGGCGTCGGGCCGCGCTGTGCGAGCATCGCGTCCGACGCGCCGGCCGAGGACGCAACGCCCGCCAGCGGCTGGCTTGCGCCCGCTTCCGGTTCGCCCGCGACTCTCGCGGGACGCGACAGATAGGTCGCGGCGATGCCAACGACGATCAATGCTGCCAGCGCGCCACCCACGTAGGTCTTCGTGCGTCGGTTGCCCGCCGCGACGAACGATGGGCGGCGCGGGGGGCGGGAGGGAGGTGGCACACCCGGCGAGGGCGTGGATGTGGAGGCGCCAGCAGCGCCAGCAGCGCCAGCAGCGCCAGCAGCGCCAGCAGCGCCAGCAGCGCCAGCAGCGCCAGCAGCGCCAGCAGCGCCAGAAATTGGCACTGCGGTTCCGTTCAGGTTCCCTGTATCCGTTGCACGGCCCTGCCCGCTGTCCGCGCCGGCGCTTCCCGATCGCACGCCGGCATCGTCATGCGCTTCGGTCGCCGAGGCCCACCGTTCGTCGTGCGACGCTTCCTTTGTATGTTCCTCATCACCTTCACGTCCGTCGGATCGCCCGGTTTCCGCGGACGCCGACAATGCCTGCGATATGGATGACGAAGCAGTTGCAGACGTGGGCGAAGCCGATGAATCCAGGGCTCGCGCAGCCGCCGCTGACGCCAAAGGCTCGCCATCGTTCGGCTCGTCGCCAGCCCCGGCGGACGCAATAGACGGCGTATCGGAAGTGCTCGTCCGGCCTTCCGCCCGCTCAGGCTGCGATGACCGCACATCCGGCGTTGCATCGCCCGACGCCGTCCCGCGCTCACCGGCCGACGCTTTTTCCGTCGCCGCAGCCGCACCCGAAACACCGGAAGCCACTTTCCCTGTTCCGCCGCCCCCGGCATCGCCGGCCGGCGACACAACGGCCGCGCCATATCCGCCGCCCGGCCGGTCGAGATCGCGCAACCCGAGTTCCGCCGCGAACGCCGCGACCGATTCCGGCCGATCCGGAATCCGCAACTGCAACGCGTGATCGATCGCCGCAAGGAACGCCGGGCTGTATACCTCGCCGGCCGGCAACTCGCGCGACGCGAGCGGACGGTATGTGTCCTTGATGCTGCGCACGACGGCCGCGGGCGGCAGTTCACCGGTGATCAACGCGTGCATCACCGCGCCGAGCGCGTAGAGATCGGTCCACGGCCCCTGGCTGAACGCGGGGTCGTCGGTGTATTGCTCGATCGGCGCGTAGCCGGGCTTGATCATCATCGCGCCGTCGTCGACGAGATCGCCGATCCGCTTGCGCGCCGCGCCGAAGTCGAGCAGGATCGCGCTGCCGTTCGGGCGGATCAGCACGTTGTCGAGCGCGACGTCCCGATGGAAGCACTGCGCGCGATGCAGCGTGTCGAGCGCGCCGAGCAGCGCGCCGACGATGTTGCGCAATTGCGTCTCGCTCATCCGCACACCGCCGTCGAGCAGCTGCTTGAGCGTGCGCCCCTCGTAGAACGGCATCACCATGTACGCGGTGCCGTGGCTCTCCCAGAAATGCAGCACCTTCACGAGCCCCGGATGGTCGAATTGCGCGAGCAGGCGCGCCTCGTTGAGGAACGCGCCGCGTCCCGCGTCGAACGCCTGGGCGAACCGCTCGGAACGCAGCGACACCGTGTAGTCACCGCCGCGCGTCGCGAGCATCGACGGCATGTATTCCTTGATCGCGACCGCGCGCCGCAACGTGCGGTCGAACGCGCGATAGACGATGCCGAAACCGCCGATGCCCAGCACCTCGTCGAGCTGCAGTTCGCCCAGACGATGGCCGAGCGGCAGCGGCCGCACCGTGAATTCGGGCGCGTCGCCGCGGGTCGCCGTGTCGTGCTCGTTGTCTCTCGATGAAGGGTCCTTCATGTCTACCTCGCGATACCGCATCCGTATTGCCTGCGTTGCCTGCCTCCGACCGCCGACCCGCAACGTCAGCTGCCGCCGAACAGCGTCAGGAACAGCGCGTTGTCGGGCGCGCCCGTATGCGCATGCGTGCGCAGCGGCGAGCCGTCGGCGCGATTGGTCCACCAGAAGCTCGTCCCGCCGTGGGGATCGAAATAACCGGACAGCCCGGGCCACGCGGCGAGCGCCGGTCGTTCGGGCAGCGTCGCCGGCATCCCGTCGACGACTTCCGCCGTCGGCCCGCCGCCCGGCGCGAGCCGCACGCGGTCGAGCGTCTCTTCGAGGTCGACCGGCGCGCGCGCATGCCGGATCGCATCGAGCAACGCATGGCCGATCTGCCAGTAGAACGCGTCGGCGGCGTCCGGCAGCCCGCTCCAATAGTCGGTCGCCGGCATCGGCAGCGTGACGATCACGGGGTAGTAGCGCCCGACGCGGTCGCAGCTCGGCGCGAGACAACCTGCCTGCACGCACGACGCGCCGGCGCCCGCCGGCACCAGGAAATTCCAGACCGGCGCGACTGTGTAGTGGCGCGCGATCTCGTCCGGGCCACGCTGGCGCATCGCGGCCATCCCCTGCTGAAGCCAGCGTTCCCACCACTGCGCGAGCGCATGCGGCAGCCGGCTGTTCACGAAGTCGCCGGCGCCGGGAATCTTTCCGTACCAGGCCGGGGCGTCGCCGTCGGCGCGCGTGAGCGGCGGCAGGCGGCTCATTGCTTCGGAGGGCATGTAAAGGACTCCATCTGGGGCAGCCTGAACGGATTGCGGACACTGCCCGCATTCACCTGCAGCACGAGCGGTTTGCCGTCGACGGTGAAGCGCGCGACCATCTGGTCCGACCCGCGCCCGGCCGATACGGCCGCGCGGTCGAACAGCCGGTGCAGCGCCCACGGCCCGTTGGTCGTGAAGCCGTCGGTCGCGCCGGCCTGCCCCGACACCTGCAGGCGCACCTGGTTGCTGCCGCGCGTGCCCGGCCAGTCCACCGCGCTCTGCACGAGCGGGCCGTGCGCATAACGAACGATCTGGCCGTCGACGTCGAGCACCATTTCCGTAAGCGACGGGTCCATTTCGAGCGGCTGGATCTGCACCTTCAGTTGCGCCGTGCGTGCACCGCCACCGAAATACACGTCGCGGATCACCGCGGCCTTCTCGAACGACGAAAGCATCGCGGCCGCCGCCGGATCGGCGTCCGCGTTGCGGTTCGCGAAACGCCACGGGCGCGACGTCGTATCGACGATCGACTGCAGGTTCTTCTGGAAGAAGTCGTCCATCAGGCCGCCCGGCGCGAACATCTGCGCGAAATCCGCCGGTGCGACGTCGCGCGACGATCCGCGCGCGAACGGATAGCGGCCCGCGATCGCCTGGCGGCAGAAATCGCCGACGTTCGCGCCGGCCCGCTGCGCGACGCTGCGCTGCTCGACGGTCGCGACGCTGCCGTTCGCGACGTTCGACAGGTCGTCGAGCACTTCACGGAACGGCGTGGGCAGCCGACCGGCCTGCGCGCGCAGCCGCGCGGGCGCGTCGGACGGCGGCGGCTGCGCGCCGCTGCGCAGCGCATCGTCGGTGGCCGTCAGGTACGTATAGAGCGCGTCGATCGACTTCAGCACCGCGTCGAACGCCTGCGCCTGGTCGCCGCTGCCCGGCGCGAACGCGCGCAGCCCGGCGAAGTGGCTGTCGACCACCTGCTCGGGGCTCGCGGGCGCTGCGGCTGACGGATTCGCGTCGCTCGCACCCTGCCCCGCGAAGATCTGCGACAGCGAGCTGCGCGCCTCGTCGACCTTGTCCTGCGCGCGCGACGCGAGATTGCGCGCGCCGCCCGGCGCATCGCCGAGCGCCGTGTCGCGCGCGAGCGCGATCATCAGCCTGCTGAGCGGCGAATCCGCCGACGACAGCGCGCGCGCGACCTGGATGCTCTGCGCGAGCGTCGCCGTGCGCTGCAGCTTGATGTCGGCAAGATAGTCGTCCCAGATCTTCAGATAATCGTTCAGATACAACTGGCGGATGTCGCGCGCCCATGCGGCGGCGTCGTTCGGCCCGGGGATCTCGGACAGCCCGAGATTCAGCACCCACACCTCCTCGCGCCCGTATGCGTCGACCTCGCCCGCGAGGCGCGGCGCGAACACGTTCCGATAGCCGTTGCGCGTATACAGGCCCGGCACGCCTTCCGACAGCGGTTTGCCGCTCTGGCGGCGGAACACGAGCGACGCGTCGGGCCCCACTGCACGCGCGACGCTGAAATCGAACGCCGACGTCGCCGGCCGCAGCGTGCGCGTGAGCTGGCGATACAGCCGCTGCGAGAACGGCACTTGCCGCAGCCGGTCGCGCACGTCGGCCACGAGCCGCTCGTTCATCGGATACGGCGACACGGCCACCCGGTTGCCGAACAGCGCGGCGAGATGCGCGCGCAGCGCCGAGCGTTCGGCCGGCGAGAAATCGGGCGGCAACGAGCGCTCCATTTCCAGGTCGACGACGGCCTGCACGAACGCGGGATCGTAATGCGCGCTGTCGTACAGCATCAGGTAGGCCTTCAGCGCCGCATACGCGTAGTCGGTTTCGTCCGGCCGCGCATCGCTCAGCGCGGCCTCCATCCGGCGCGCGGCGATCGGCAGCAGCACGTCGTCGAGCGCGCGCCGGTACACGGCGTCGACGGCCTCGTCGATCTTCTCGCCCTGAAACAGCCCCCAGCGGTACGCGAGCGGTGGATGCGAGCGGTCGACGCCGCCGGCATTCGCGAGCCCGCCGAGCGCATCGAGCACCGGCAGCAGCCGCGCGATGTCGGCCGCATCCGAGAACTTCGCGCCGGCGATCTGCGCATCCACGGCGGGCACCTGCTGCGCGATCCGGTCGAGATACGCGCGATTGTTCGCATAGCTGCGCAGCCAGGCCGCCAGCACGACCACGCTCACGAGCGCGAGGAGCGCATAGCCGGCGATCTGCAACACGCGCCGCTTCTGATGCCAGCGCAGGTCGCTGCCGGCGAGTGCGGCTTCGCGGAAGATGTGCTCCTGCAGCAGCGACTTCAAAAAGAAGCTGCGTCCGGTCGAGCCGACCTGGGCAACCGGCGGCACGCCCTCTATCTTCAGGAAGCGCTTGATGCCGCTCATCACGCGGTCGAACGCGGTGCCTTCCTGCGTGCCGCTCGTCAGGTACACGCCGCGCAGCATCGGCATCGGCTCGAAGCTCGACACGGAAAACACTTCGGCGACGAACTGGCCGAGCATGTCCTGCAAGTCGGCGACCTGCTGCGGCAGCAGATACGCCATCTCGCGCTGGCGCGCATCGGTCTGCGTCGCGAGCAGTTCGGGCAGCCCGTCGTTCAGCCGCTGGTGCAGCAGCCGGTATTCGCGGTCGAAGGCGGCGCGCAGGTCGAAGCCCGGCGCCTCGCTTTGCGCGAGCGGGAACGTGAAACCCCACACCTGCGCGCATTCCGCGCGGCCGAAGCCGCCGAAATACTCGGCGAAGCCGGCCAGCAGGTCGGCCTTCGTCACGAGCAGGTACACGGGAAACCGGATGCCGAGCTGGGCCCGCAGCTCGAGCAGCCGCTTGCGCAGCACCATCGCGTGCTGCGTGCGCTCGGCTTCCGACGCGCCGACCAGGTCGGCGACGCTGATCGTCAGCATCGCACCGTTCAGCGGCTGGCGCGTGCGGTACTTCTTCAGCAGCTCGACGAAGCCTTTCCACTCGGCTTCGTCGAGTGCGCGGTTGCCTTCATGGGTCGTGTAGCGGCCGGCCGTGTCGATCAGCACCGCGTCGTTCGTGAACCACCAGTCGCAGTGCCGGGTGCCGCCCACGCCGCGAATCGCGGCACGGCCGAACTGCTCGGCGAGCGGAAAACTGAGCCCGGAATTGACGAGCGCGGTCGTCTTGCCCGAGCCCGGCGCGCCGATGAACACGTACCACGGCAGCTGGTACAGATACTGGCGCGACATCCGGTCGAACCAGCGCGCCAGCCCCTTGCGCGCGGTGTCCGCCTGCCCGAAGCGGACCTTCTTCAGCAGCGCCGCGGCCTCGTCGAAGCGGCTGCGCAGCTCGTCGAGCTGGGCCTTGGCCGGATCGTCGGCGTTCGCCGGCCCGGGCGCGGCCTCGCGCAACTGGTTCAGCAACTGCGCGTTCAAGCGGCTTGCGTGCCAGCTTCGCCACGCCACGCGTGCGCCCCACGCGGCGAACAGCACCGCGATCGTCGCCGCGCGCGCCCAGCCGCTCTCGAGCGGGCGGATGCCGGCGAACGCGAACAGCGGCCCGGCGAGCCACACGAAACACGCGAGCACGACGAGACCGGCGAAGGTCCAGATCTCCCGCGACGGCAACGGCCGGACGAAACGCGCGACAGCCTGATTCATGTCAGTGCGCTCCCTGCGTCGCGCCGACGGCGGCACTGCCGGGCGCCGGCAGCAGCGTGATCTCGACGCGCCGGTTCAACGCGCGGTTCGCGGGCGTATCGTTCGGCGCGACCGGATCGAGCGTGCCGCGCCCCTCGGCCGCGAGTCGCTCCGGATGGTCGAGGCGCGCGGCGATCATGCCGCGCACGGCCTCCGCGCGCTCGCGCGACAGGTCCCAGTTCGACGCGAAGCGTGCCGTGTGCACCGGCGTGTCGTCGGTATAGCCGGTCACGCGCACGTTGCCGGGCACCTGGTTGAGCGCATCCGCGACGCGTGCGAGCACCGGCGCGTAACGGTCGATCACCGACGTCGAGCCGGACTTGAACAGCCCGTCGCCGCGCAGCACGATCACGCTGCGATCGGCGTCGTCGCGCACCGACACGAGGCCGGCCGCGATCTCCGGCGCCAGGAACTTCGCGACGCGCGGCGCCGCCGCCGGGCGCGGCGGTGCCTGGGCAGGCTGCAGCTTCGGCACGTGCAGCGCGTCGATCGACGCGAACAGCCGGTCCGAATGCCCGGCCAGCGCGATGCGCAGCCCGACGAACACGCCGAAGCCGATCAGCAGCGCGAGCGCCACGCAGACCCAGAGCGGCACGACGAAGCGACGCGACACGTCGCGCGTGACGACGTCGCGCCAGTGCGGCGACAGCGCGGGCTCGAATTCGCCGCGCACCGAGCGGATCGTGTGAGCCAGTTGCCAGCGCAGCGCGTCGAGCTCCGCATGACCGTTGTCGAGCACCCGATAGCGGCCCTCGAAGCCGAGCGCGAGACAGAAATACAGCAGCTCCAGCAGGTCGAGGTGCTGGCGCGGCTGCTGGGACAGGCGTTCGAGCAGGTGGAAGAACTTCTCGCCGCCCCACGTTTCGTTATGGAACGACACGAGCAGGCTGTGCGACGACCACACGCTGCCGCCCCACGGCGTCAGCGCGGCTGCTTCGTCGAGCGCCGTGCACAGACAGTAGCGCGCGCCGATGATCGCCTCGGACGGCACGCCGGCTTCCTGCGCGCGCGCCTCGAACTGACGGATCTCGACGACGAGATGCTCGCGCAGCCACGCCGGATTCGGATGATGGACGGTCGAGCGGATCTGGGGCACGAGATTGAGCAGCGGGTTGGCGGCCGCGACGAGCGGATTCGTGCCGCTCGCGGCCCAGCGGCCGGGGCGCGGCTGCGTGGCCGTCGGCCCGGCCGCGCCGGACGCGGCCGATGGATGCATGCCGCCCGGATTCGGCGGCACGAATCCGCCTGCGCCGGCGGAAATCGAATCGGAGGAAGAATTCATCGCGCTGCCCCGCCCTCACCCGCGAATCGCCCAGAACTCCATCGAGAGCCCCGGAAATTCGCCGGCGAAATGAAATGCGAGACCGCCGGAGCGCGCCAGCTGCTTCCACAGCTCGCTGCCCTTGTCGATCTCGAAGTACGTATGACCCGCGTGATACGGGATCTGCCGCGGCGCGACCGGCAACTGGCGCATCGTGATGCCCGGCAGCTGCAACTGCACCAGGTCGCGGATCCGCTCAACCGGGCCGAGCTTCGCCTGCGCCGGAAACCGCGCGCGCAGGCTGTCAGCCGGCACGTCCGCGCGCACGGCCAGCACAAAGCCGGCCGTGTCGCGCAGCGCGGGATCGGCGAGCGTCGCGACCCGGATGCCGTTGCCCGCGTCGCGCAGCTCGATCTGGATCGCGTTTTGCTCCAGCACCGTCGACAGCGACCGGCGCAATTCCGTCATCAATTCGGCGAAGCTCGTGCGCAGGTCGTCGTGCACGTAGACCGCGAGCGATTGCGGGCGCCGGCCAGCCGCCGTGAACGTGCTGAGGTCGCATGCGAGCTTCAGCCAGTCGCGGAACAGCGCCTCCGGATGCGTCGCGACGTCCTGTTGCGCGTGCCAGGTCAGCGCCAGATAGCGGTTCACCAGTTGCAGCAGCAGGAAATCCGCGACTTCCGATACGCCGCCGCGCCCCGGCTCCGACAGGCGCTCGGCCAGCGCGTCGCTGCGCTGCGTCAGCAATCCGTGCAGCTCGCGCGTGTACGCCAGCAACGCCGCATCGTGCTGCGCGACCAGGCGCGGCGGAACGTAGCCGTCGTCGACGAGCAGCCGCGCGTCGGTGCGCCGCTCGACGATCCGCACGACGCCGAGCGCATGCCAGTCGCCGGTCAGCTCGGTGTCGAGCATCAGCCGGACGTTCAGGCGCCCCGTTTGCAGCAGTGCGGGGCCGAGCGCGACCGCGTTCGCATCGGCCACTTCGTATTCGCGAACGACGTAGCGCGCGACGTCCGCGCCGCCGTTGCCGCTTGCGTTCCCGTCGAACGACACCTCCTCGCCGCCACCGCGCCACAACGGCAGCGCGAGCACGACGAGCTGGTCCTTCGCATCTGGCGGCACGTCGAGCGGCTCGGGCAGATCGTCGGGATGCGACAGGTCGAACGGCGTGCCGTCGCGCATCACGCCCGCCGCCGCGCGCAGCGCGACCTTGCCGAGCGCGAGCTGCTCCCGGTCGATCTCGAGCGTGTCGAAGCCCCAGTAGAAGCCCTGCAGCGGCAGGCAGCGCAGCGCGACGTAGCGCTCCCAGTGCCGTTCGAGCTGCTGGAAATGCTGCGGACGAAGGAACATCCCTTCGGTCCACACCACGCGCTGGCGCAGTGCGGCGACCGGTGTCGCGGACATCGTCGGTTCGGTCATGGGCGCCCCCACGTGTCGTTCAGCGCGAGACCGCCGTTCCTGACCGCGATCGACAGCTTCAGCTCGCCGGGCGACGTCTGCCAGAACTTGTATACGTTGAGCTGCTTCGCGCGTGGTAGCGGCACCGTGAGGCGCCAGCGGTTCTTGTCGATCATCCGGTATTCGGCGATCACGCCGACCGCGCCGGCCTCGACGTTGCCGCGGTAATGCAGCGTGCGCGACTCGCCCGGGCGCAGGATGACGCGATCGGTGCCGAGCAGGTCCGCGCCGAGGATGTTCTCGGGCTTGTCCTGCAGCGAGAAGAAGTCGGCGCCGTCGAACGCCGATGCCGCGCGCAACTGGAACACCTTCAGCACGATCGGCGAAGGCTTGCGGTTGGGGTCCGGATTGACGTCGGGCGCCACGTCGACGGTGATCGCATACGGCACCGCGGCGGCACGCTCGGTGGCGCCGCATCCGGGCAACAGCAATGCACATCCCAATACGATGAACCCGCTCGACCGCCAGCGCATATTTCATCCTCGCAGCGCAATAATTCCCCCGTCGATTTCCGTTCGCGAAACCGACGCCTCTAATTAAAAGGGGACAATTAATTGACCGGTAATTATGTGACTTGCATATCCTTCCGCTTGAATTTCATTCGGCAATTTGTTCTTGTAAAAAGACGGGTCAAATCGCCAATTACAGGACGGGATCGAAATTGGGGAAATGGCAATGAAATGAATTGATTTCGGTCATTTTGAAAAGGCGCGTTCATCCGACCGTTTCGCCACGGCGGCCCGGTTCTATTGCATGGTCACTTGCTGTATAGACGCTGAACCCAAGCCTGACGGCCGTCGGCGGTGGGTGGCGACGCCCTGCGGGTCGTGTCACGCTGTTTGCGTTGCCCGAACGGAGGGCCGTTTTTCCGATCATTGACCGGTGCCGGGCAAACAACTGACGAATCCCAAAAAGCACAGCGAACTATAGAATCGATTTTATGGATTAACAAGGCAAAAACCCGGTATCGATTTGAGTGATAACTCGAACACAATTTGCCAATTGAAACAAAACGTAACGGCGACATCGCCCGCCTTGATTGGCACTAGAATCCAACAGCGCTTGTGCGCCACCTTCCAATAACGCAAATATTTCATTTCAGAATGAAAGGCCGTTCATCGATCGTGATTTTCCTCGGCGCCTTGCTGCTGGGAATCGGCGGGTGCAGCACGTCCCCCACGCAATCGGCGGCGCGCGCCGCGGTCGACAGCGCGCGCACGGCGTATGGCGCCGGCGACTACGGACGCACGATCGCGGTCCTGAGCCGAGCGAAGGAGATCGACGGGGCCGATACCGACACGCAGGTCGCCGCGCACAAGCTGCTCGCGTTCAGCTATTGCGTGACGAACCGCATCGCGCAGTGCCGCGCCGAGTTCTCGAAGATTCTCGACCTCAACCCGCGCTTCGACTTGTCCCCCGCCGAGAAGGGGCATCCGATCTGGGGGCCCGCGTTCGAGTTCGCGCGTCGCAGGCATGCGTCGTCGTCCTGACCGAACCGGAATCCCCGCGAGCGTTTCCTTACCGAGCGACGTATGACATGCAACTGATCGTGATCGAACATGCCGGCGAGCCGGTCGAAAGCGACACCTACGACGCCGTCGTGTTCCACCCGCCCGGCGGCACCATCGGCCGGGCAACCGACAACCATCTCGTGCTGCGCGACGACACCCGGCAGATTTCCCGGCTGCAGGCCCTGCTGCAGGTCGGTGACGATGCGTGCCTGCTGAAGAACCTGAGCAGCGTGTCGACGATCGAGGTGAACCGCGAGCCCGTCGGCTATGCACAGGAGCGCCCGCTCAATACCGGCGACATCATCCGCATCGGGCCGTACGTGCTGCGTGCCGAGCGTGACGACGGACATGACGCGCAGGTCGTCGACATGCCCACCGCCTCCAGCGCGAGCGCCGACCCGCGACGCACGTCGGGAACCGCCGCACACGCGCACGTCGACGCGAAGACGACCGGCAACCGGTTGTGGGGCCTGCTGCAGGATCGCCTCGCCCCGCGCGGCAAGGCGGTGGACGCCGGCACGCGATCCGGCACGGCAGCGCGCACGGAGGCGGCGCAGCCCGCGAGCCGCGCCGCGCCGGCCGCGCCGTCGCCACGCGACCTGAATCAGTTGTCGACCGACCCGCTCGACTTGTTTGTACAGTCGTCGCCCGATATCGGCGCATCGGGGTCGGTGTCCCCGTCCGAACGCGGCAATGCGGATCGCGGCGCGTCGTCCGCGACGCAAGCCGACCATGCGCCCGAGTGGACGCAGCACGTGCGAGTGCAACCGGCGACGGCGCATGCCCAGCCACGTCCCGCCGACGAGCCCGCACCGCAGGTGAACCGTGTACCGACGCCCGACGAATTGCTGAACGCGTTCTTCGAAGGCGCCGGACTCGATACCGCCGCCGAGTCGCATCAGTGGTCGGCCGAACAGCTGTACATCGCGGGGCAGTTGCTGGCGCTGTTCGCGAACGGCACGGTCGAGCTGCTGTCGTCGCGCAGCATCTTGAAGCGTGAGGTGAAGGCGCACATGACGATGCTGCTCGATCGCGAGAACAATCCGCTGAAGCTGCTGCCGGACGGCGGCGCCGTGCTGCGTCAGATGTTCGGGCTGCCGCTGCCGGGCTTCATGTCGCCGCAGAGCGCGGTCAGCGATGCATTCCAGGATCTGCACGCGCACCAGATCGGCATGGTCGCCGGCATGCGCGCCGCGCTGATGGACCTGCTGACGCGCTTTTCGCCGCAACGGCTGCGCGAGCGCGACGATGCGATGCGCTGGTACGAGAAGCGCGTGCCCGCGCTGTACAAGGCGAGGATGTGGGACCGCTACGCGGCGACGCATCGCGACACGGTGTTCGCGATCGAAGACGATTTCGCGTCGGTATTCGGCAAGGCGTTTCTCGCCGCGTACGACGCGGAGGTGGAAAGCTATCGCGGCAGCAGCCGGCATTGAGCGGCGGGTGTCGCAGGTTCCGAGCGCGACGGGAACGACCGCGATTCCCGGGCGAAGCCGACTGCCGACGACGGAGAAACAACAAGGCCGGGCAGAACACCCGGCCTTCGGCAACGCCGCGCCGCGTGCGCACCGCGCAAACGGCGGAACACGCGTGGTCGAACAGTCGTCAGACCGCCATCACCGTCACCGACTTCGTGACGAGATACGGCTCCAGCGCTTCCGGCCCGCCTTCCGACCCGTAGCCCGAATCCTTCACGCCGCCGAACGGCATTTCCGGCCACGGCGTCGCCGGCTGGTTGATCCACAGCATCCCGACTTCGAGGCGCTGCGTCAGCAGGTGCACGTTCGCGAACGAGCGCGTGAACGCATAGCCGGCCAGCCCGAACGGCAGACGGTTCGCTTCGGCGATCGCGTCCTCGAGCTTGTCGAAACCGCGGATCGCCGCGACCGGGCCGAACGGCTCGCTGTTGAACACGTCCGCTTCGAGCGGCACGTTCGCGATCACGGTCGGCGCGAAGAAGTTGCCTTCCGAGCCGATCCGTTCGCCGCCGGTCTCGATGCTCGCGCCAACCTTGCGCGCGTTCTCGACGACCGACGCCATCGCGGTCAGCCGGCGCGGATTCGCCAGCGCGCCGAGCGTCGTGCCTTCCTCGAGGCCGTTGCCGATCTTCAGCCCCTGCGCATGCTGGACCAGCGCGCGCGTGAAGTCGTCGCGAATGCTGTTGTGCACGAGGAAACGCGTCGGCGAAATGCACACCTGGCCGGCGTTGCGGAACTTCGCGCCACCGGCGGCCTTCACCGCCAGCGCGACGTCCGCGTCCTCGGCGACGATCACCGGCGCGTGGCCGCCCAGTTCCATCGTCGCGCGCTTCATGTGCTGGCCCGCGAGCGCCGCGAGCTGCTTGCCGACCGGCGTCGAGCCCGTGAACGTCACCTTGCGGATCACCGGGTGCGGAATCAGGTACGACGAGATTTCCGCCGGATCGCCGTACACGAGACCGATCACACCGGCCGGCACGCCCGCGTCGACGAACGCGCGCAGCAGCGCGGCCGGCGACGCCGGGGTTTCTTCCGGCGCCTTCACGAGGAACGAGCAGCCGGTCGTGAGCGCGGCGCTCAGCTTGCGCACGACCTGGTTGACCGGGAAATTCCACGGCGTGAACGCCGCGACCGGACCGACCGGCTCCTTCACGACGGTCTGCTGCGCGCCGAGATTGCGCGGCGGGACGATCCGGCCGTACACGCGGCGGCCTTCGTCCGCGAACCATTCGATGATGTCGGCTGCCGACAGCACTTCGACACGCGCTTCCGTCAGCGGCTTGCCCTGCTCCTGCGTCATCAGCTGCGCGATCGTGTCGGCGCGCTCGCGCACCAGCGCGGCCGCCTTGCGCATCGTCGCCGCGCGCTCGTGCGCGGGCACCTTGCGCCATGCTTCGAAACCGCGCTGCGCGGCGGCCAGCGCGCGGTCGAGATCGGCGATGCCCGCGTGGGCCACCTTGCCGATCGTCTTGCCGGTCGCCGGGTTCACGACGTCGATCGTCTTGCCGCTCGCGGCGTCGACCCACTCGCCGTCGATCAGCAGTTGTGTATCCGTATAAGTCACGTTAGCCATCCAGACACCCCAGTTTTGCGTCGATAAAACGCGCGCTGCCGCGAACGGCCGCGCGCCGGTTGACAGAAAGCACTGCGTTGCCGGGCACCCTGCCCCCGGCAACGTTCGACGACGCGCACGCGGCACGCATGCCCGTCGTCATCCGCCACATTCGGCCGCGCTCAGCGCTCAGCGCTCAGCGCGCAGCCGCCGTCGCCGTCGCCTTGCGGAGTTTCGCGACGTCCGCCGCCTGCACGGCCGGCGCGCCGTTGTTCCAGCCGGCGCGCATGAACGTCAGCACGTCGGCGATCTGCTGGTCGTTCAGCTGGTTCGCGAACGCCGGCATCGGATACGCGGACGGCACGCCGCCGATCACGAGCGACTCGCTGCCGTTCAACGTCACGTTGATCAGCGACGATGCATCGGCCTCGAGCACGTTCGGATTGCCCGCGAGCGGCGCGAGCAGCGGCGCGTATCCGCGACCGTCCGCGCCATGGCAATTCATGCAGAAAGCGTTATACACCTTTGCGCCCGGATCGTTCGCCGGCCGGCCCAACGCGACCTGCGTCGGTTTCGGGTCGTAACGGTAAGGCGGCGCGCCCGTGCCGCCCGCCGCCGGCAGCGATTTCAAATAGCGCGACATCGCCGCGAGATCCTCGTCGGTCAGTTCCTGCGTGCTGTGGTTGATCACGCTGACCATCGAGCCGAACGCGGTCGCATGCTGGTTCGCGCCGGTCTTCAGGAACTGCGCGACATCCGCATCGCTCCAGCGGCCGAGCCCGGTGTTGTGCTCGCCGGTCAGGTTCGATGCGAACCAGTTGTCGATCGGTGCGCCCGACAGGAACGCCGACCCGCTTTCGTCCAGCGCCTTCTCCTGGAAGCCGACGCCGCGCGGCGTATGACACGACCCGCAATGCCCGAGCCCCTGCACGAGGTACGCGCCGCGGTTCCACGTCGCATCCTTCGCCGGCTTGTCGGTGTATGGCGTCGTGTCGAGGAACACCGCGTTCCACAGCGCCAGCGGCCAGCGCATGTTGAGCGGCCACGGAATGTCGGATGCACGGTTCGCCTGCTTCACCGGTTCGACGCCGTGCATGAAGTACGCGTAAAGCGCCTTCACGTCGTCGTCGCGCAGCTTCGCGTACGACGGATACGGCATCGCCGGATACAGGTGATGGCCGTCCTTCGCGACACCCGAGCGCAGCGCGCCCGCAAACTCGGCCTCGGTATAGCCGCCGATGCCCGTGTCCGGGTCGGGCGTGATGTTGGTCGTGTAGATCGCGCCCATCGGCGTGACCATCTTCAGGCCGCCGGCGAACGGCGCGCCGCGCGGCGCGGTGTGGCACGCCACGCAATCGCCGGCCTTCGCGAGATACGCACCGCGTGCGACCAGCGCGCTGTCGGCCGGCGCCGTTTGTGCGGCATGCGCCGCCGTGCCGGCCATCAACGCGGACAGCGCGATCAACGATGCGCCGAGCGTGCGAGCGGCGCGATTCAGACTGTGCAGGGTGAGGTTTCGCATGATGTGCCTCTCCCCTCAAGCCGTCTTCAGCTGGTTGCCGACCGGGAGCTTGCGCAGCCGCGTGCCGGTCGCCGCGAAGATCGCATTCGACAGCGCCGCCGCGGTCGCGGCCGTGCCCGGTTCGCCGATTCCGCCCGGCGCCTCAGCGCTCTTCACGAGATGCACCTCGATCGGCGGCGTCTCGTTGATGCGCATCATCCGGTAGTCGTTGAAGTTGCTCTGCACGACGCGGCCGTCCTCGATCGTGATCTCGCCATACAGCGCGCCCGTGATCCCGAAGATGATGCCGCCCTGCACTTGCGCCTCGATCGTGCCGGGATTCACGGCCATCCCGCAGTCGACCGCGCATACGGCACGCTTGACCTGCACTTCGCCGCCCTCCACCGCGACGTCGATGACGATCGAGAAGAAGCTGCCGAACGCGTGCATCACCGACACGCCGCGTCCCTGCCCCTTCGGTAGCGGCGTGCCCCATCCGGCGGCCTTCGTCGCGACGTCGAGCACGTTGAGCGCGCGCGGCGTCTTGCCGAGCAGCGCGCGGCGGTACTGCACGGGATCGGTCTTGGTCTGCGCGGCCAGTTCGTCGATGAAGCTCTCGACGACGAAGGTGCTGCGCGTCGGGCCGACGCCGCGCCAGAATGCGGTCGGCACGTGACGCGGCTCCTGCCGCACGTAATCGATCAACTGGTTCGGCAGGTCGTATGGCAGGTCGGTCGCGACTTCGACCGCGTCGGGATCGACGCCGTCCTTGAACGCGGGCGGTGCGAAGCGCGCGAGGATCGACGAACCGACGATCCGGTGCTGCCACGCGACCGGCTTGCCATTCGCGTCGAGGCCGGCCGAAATCCGGTCGTAGTAATACGGCCGATACATGTCGTGCCGGATGTCTTCCTCGCGGGTCCACACGACCTTCACCGGTGCGTTGACCTGCTTGGCGATCTTCACGGCCTGGCCGATCATGTCCGTTTCGAGCCGCCGGCCGAAGCCGCCGCCGAGCAGGTGGTTGTGCACGACGATCTTTTCCGGCGGAAATCCCGTGAGCTGCTGTACCGTGTCGCGCGCGCGCGTCGGCACCTGCGTGCCGACCCAGATCTCGCAGCCGTCGGCGCGCACGTGCACCGTGCAGTTCACCGGCTCCATCGTGGCGTGCGCAAGGAGCGGCTGTTCGTAGACGGCGTCGATGCGCGTCTTCGCATTCGCGAACGCGTGGCCGACGTCGCCGTCCTTGCGCGCGACCGCGCCCTTCCCGTTCGCGGCGGCCTGCGCGAGATCGGCGACGATGTCCCTGGTCGACACCTTCGCGCCCGCACCTTCGTTCCACTTCACGACCAGCGCCGACGCGCCGCGTTTCGCGGCCCACGTGTGATCGCCGACCACCGCGACCGCGTTGTCCGCGCGCACGATCTGGCGCACGCCCGGAATCTTCTTCGCGGCCGCCTCGTCGACGCTCGCGACCGTGCCGCCGAACACCGGGCTGTTCACGATCACCGCGTACAGCATGCCGGGCAGACGCACGTCGAGCCCGAACTGCGCGGTGCCGTCGACCTTCTCCGGCGAATCGAGCCGCTTCACCGGCTTGCCGATCAGCTTGAAATCGGCCGGCTGCTTCAGCCCGACGTCCTTCGGCACCGGCAGCTTCGACGCGGCGTCCGCGAGCTGGCCGTACGATGCGCGCCGGCCGCTCGGGGGGTGCCGCACTTCGCCGTTTTCCGCCCGGCAGGTGGCCGGATCGACGTTCCATTGCTTCGCCGCCGCGGAAACCAGCAGCGTACGCGCGGTCGCGCCCGCGCGGCGCAGCGGTTCCCACGCGTAGCGCACCGACGTCGAGCCGCCCGTCAACTGGCCGCCGAGCAGCGGATCGAGGAACAGCTTCTCATTGGGCGGCGCGTGGTCGAGCGTGACGTTCGACAGCGGCACCTCGAGCTCCTCGGCGATCAGCATCGGCAGCGCCGTGTAGACGCCTTGCCCCATCTCGACCTTCGGCATCACCAGCGTGACCTTGCCGCTGCGGTCGATCTGCACGAACGCGTTCGGCGCGAATACGCCGGCGCGCGCACTTTCGTCCGCATCGCCGCCGATCACCGAGCGCCGTGCGTCATCGCCGGCCGCCGGCAGGCTGAAACCGAGCAGCAAGCCACCGCCCGCCGCCGCGCCAAGCGACATGCCCGCCTTCAAAAACGAACGGCGCGACACGCCCACGCCGGTCGCCTTGCCTGCTTCGATCAGTCCTCGCGACATGTCACGCCCCCTTCGCAGCTTGCTTGACGGCCGCGCGAATCCGGTTGTACGTGCCGCAGCGGCAGATGTTGCCGGCCATCGCCGCGTCGATGTCGGCGTCGCTCGGGTTCGGATTCGACGCGATCAGCGCCGTGGCCGCCATCACCTGTCCGGACTGGCAGTAGCCGCATTGGACGACGTCGAGCTCGCGCCACGCTTCCTGAACCTTCTGCCCGGCCGGCGTCGCGCCGACGGCTTCGATCGTCGTGATCCTGCGGCCCGAGACGGCCGCGACCGGCAGCACGCACGAGCGCGCGGCGACGCCGTCGAGATGGACGGTGCACGCGCCGCATTGCGCGATCCCGCAGCCGAATTTCGTGCCAGTCAGGCCCACGACGTCACGCAGGACCCACAGCAGGGGCATGTCGTCGGGGGCGTCGACCGTGCGGTTCTCGCCGTTGATATTGAGGGTGACCATTCAGACTCCGAGGCCGATGTATTGGGGAAGCGGCGCGAACGATGCGCTGCACCGCGTTGTCGTTGTCATTGCCGTCGCGTCATGCGTGACGGCTGTCGCGCGGCCGGGGCGGGAGCGAGCCGCGACGACGGTGCCGCGTCGTTACTCGGCCACGTCGATGCCCGACAGCACCTTGATGACGGGCGGCGCCGCGAACCAGTCGGCCGACTTCACGCGGAATTCGGTGAAATGCGGGCTGGCGAGGTGCGCGTCGAACGCGGCCTGGTCGTCGTAGATCTCGTACAGGTGCAGGTTCGGCGAACCGTCCTGCTCGCGGAACAGGTCGTAGCGCCGGTTGCCCGGTTCGACGCGCGTCTTGGCGACCATGCTGCGCAATTCGGCCTCGGCGGCCTGCGCGTGTTCGGGTTTCAGGAACAGGGAAGCAATCACGTGAAGCGCCATCTTGTCACTCCTTTCGAAACGGAATCGAGCATGCCACAAGCCGGCGTCTCGCGACGCCAGCGTGCAATCGTTGTGTGTCGTCCTGCGCCGGTGTCAGGCCAGTTCGTCCGGACCCACGCGCACGACGACCTTGCCGAAATTCTTGCCGGCGAGCAAGCCGATCAGTGCTTGCGGTGCGTCAGCCAGGTCGGGGACCACATCCTCAAGCGTCTTCACCTTGCCCTGCGCGACCCACTCAGTCATCTCCTTCAGGAACGACGCATAACCGGTCGCATAGTGATCCAGAATGATGAACCCCTGCATCCGGATGCGCTTGCGCAGGATCGTGCCCATCAACGCCGGCACGCGGTCACGGCCGCCCGATACCGCGGTGTCGTCGTACGCCGCGTCGTTGTAATGCGCGATGATTCCGCACACCGGCACGCGCGCATGATCGTTGAGCAGCGGCCACACCGCGTCGAACACGGCACCGCCGACGTTCTCGAAATAAACGTCGATGCCGTTCGGGCAGGCGTCCTTCAGCCGGGCGGCAAATTGCGGATCGCGGTGATCGACGCACTCGTCGAAGCCGAGCGTGCCCTTCACGTACGCGACCTTGTCGGCGCCACCCGCGACGCCGACCACGCGGCAGCCCTTCAGCTTCGCGATCTGGCCGACCACCGCGCCGACGGCCCCGCTCGCGGCGGCCACGACCACGGTTTCGCCGGCCTTCGGCTCGCCGATCGTCAGCAGTCCGGTGTAAGCGGTGAACCCCGGCATGCCGAGCACGCCGAGCGCATGCGACGGGTGCGGGAAGTCGCGGCCGAGCGGAATGAGATCGCTGCCGTCGGACAGCGAATAGTCCTGCCAGCCGCCACCGGCGACGACCAGGTCGCCTTCGCGATACGCGGGCAGGTTCGACGCCACGACACGGCTGATCGTGCCGCCGACCATCACGTCGCCGAGTTCGACCGGCGGGGCGTACGACGGCGCGTCGCTCATCCGGCCGCGCATGTACGGGTCGAGCGACAGCCAGACCGTGCGCAACAGCACCTGGCCGGCGCCGGGCACCGGCACGTCGCCGGTCTCGGTACGGAAGTCGTTCGGGGTGGGCGCGCCGACCGGGCGCGCGTTCAGGATGATTCTGCGGTTTGCTGCCTTGCTTTGCGGCATGAGAACCTCCGTCAACAGGAAGGGACGTGCACCGGGCACGATCGGATCAACTTGGACAACCGTGATGCGTGAGGCCGCGGGCGGTGCCAGCCAATCGGCCGGCGGAGCCGCAGCCTCGCGGGTAAAGCAACGGGATTTCAGCGTAAGTAGACCAGTCGTCTAGCGTTCATTCAAAAAACAAGGCGCGCCTGCGCGCGCCCACGTTACGACTGCGCTCCGTCTGGCTCGAAGGACGGCAGGTTCAGCATCCGCCGTGTTTCGAGCATCGCGCGTTCGAGCGGTTTGCGATTCCGGTGAATCTTCTCCAGCAGCGTCGCACCCAGCCACAGCTCGTAAAGGATCGCGGCCGTATGCGCCGGATCCTCGACACCACTCAGCGAGCCGTCGGCCAGCCCGGCCTCGATCCCGCCCGCGAGCCGCTCGATGATCTGGCCGGTGCCGCGCCGTAGCACCGCGCGCATCGCCTCCGACAGATCGGACACTTCCGCGCCGAGCTTCACCGCGAGGCACTTGCCTTCCGGATCGTCCGCACACTGCGTGTGCAGCCAGTTGCCCCAGTACGTCATCAGGCGCTGCGCGCCCGTGCCGGCCTGATGGCCGAGCAGGTTGTCGAGATGCTCGAGATAGCCTTCGAAATACGATTCGAGCAGCGCCTCGCCGAACGCCTCTTTCGAGCCGAAGTAATGGTAGAACGAGCCCTTCGGGATGCCCGCCGCGGCGAGAATCTCGTTCAGACCGACCGCCGAGAACCCCTTGTGGAGCATGATCGGCTTCGCGATATTCAGGATGTGCTGGCGGACTTCCGCGCCTGAAGATGCATTCATGATGGCGTATCTTAGCAACGATTAGACCGGTCGTCTAGTAACGTCGAGCCGGCAAGTTGAGCGGCACTTTACCCGAATCGCGCCACGTCGCGGATGCGTTGTCGCCGCACCGTGGCGTCCATGTCACGCGGGTTTGGGAATGCGCTTCCTGGCGACCGGTTTCGCCGCGCGCAGGCTGCCGCCCGCCGGCCGGCCAGGCGCCCTGCGCACGGGCGGGCGTGATGCGCGCTCGGCACGTAATGCGTCGAGCTCGCCGACATACGCGACGTTGGCCGCGCGGGCGCCGTCGAGCTGGCCTTCGAGCACCCCGCAGCGGTGCTGTGCGTCAGCCAATTGAGCTTGCAGCGCCGCGAGATCCTTGCGGTGCTGCGTTTCGCGCTGTTCGGCGCGCGTCGCGGCCGCGTCGAGCTCTTTTTGAACACGCGCAGCCGCGAGCCGTTCGCGGTCGATCTCCTGAAGCGCCCGTTTCTCCGATGCACGCAAGCGTTCCTCTGCCCGACCCGCGTCGTCGCGCAACCGGTCGAGCTGCGACGTGAAATCGGCGCGCGCTTGCGCCAGCGCACGATCGGCGTCCGCATTGTCGGACTTCAACCGCTCGACTTCCGCCTGCAGCGCGCGGCGCGATGCTTCGTCGGCCGCCCTCGCCTGCTCGAGTTCCTGGATGCGCACCTGGGCCGCCAGCAACGCGCTCGTGCGGTGCTCCAGCGCGGTTTCGGTACGGGACAGGTCGCCCTGCGATGCGGCGACCTCCGCCTTCGCTGCCGCCCGTTCGGCTTCGACTTCGGCGCGCAGTGCATCGAGCGCTGCGGCGGCATCGGTCGTCGAGCGGCTCCACAACGCAGCGACGAGCTCGCCGGCTACGGCCTGCAGGTCGGCCGGCAAGTCGGGATGCTCGATGCGCACCCGGCTCTTCTCCCGCAACTCGGCCCAGAACTCGCCGAGAACCGCCGTCGGCGTGCTCATGCTGCCCTTGCGCACGAGCTGGTACAGGCGGTTCGCGGTGGGCGTGATGCCGAAGCGGAAGAACATCAATGCGCAGACCTCGCGATACAGGTCGCGGGTTTTCGGGAAATCGGCCTTCAGGCGGTCGATTTCGGCGATCAGGCGGGAGTCGTCGGGGGTGAGGTCGGGCATGGCGGATTGAGTCGGTAATTTCGTAAATAATATAACGTACACCGTCAAACATCCAATCATTCATCCATTTTAATTTGACATTATTTTTATAATGTTGATGTTTGGTGAGCGCGCTTCGCTATTTCGAACGTGGCTTGACCCGAGCCCCAGAACTGTCCCATTTGAAAGTGATAATTCCAGGGTGACGTTGTCATCGAGACCGGACGTATGGACGATCACCGCCGGCCCGATAAAATCTCATGCTCTTAACCTGGCATCGGCCCCATGACGAACGACCACTGCAGTTGGATCGCTACACCAATTAGTGGGCAGCTTTTGCGTGGCGCCCTTGAAGTCGAACAAACAGAACGGGGAGTATTGCCGCACCGCCTGCCCGCCTGGGCTCGCGCCCAATGCACTGACCCTCAGTTGACGATGGCCGAATCGCAACCTTCCGGCGTGCGGCTGGTGTTCCGCACCCGTGCTACTGATATCGAACTTGATGTCCTGCCGACACGGTACGTCTATGCTGGTATCCCGCCCAGGCCCGCCGGCGTGTATGACCTGCTCATCGATGGTCACCTTGTCCGCCAGAACAGCGCTGTCGGTGGAGACATCGTGACGATCGACATGGCCGCCGGCACAACCTGCAAAGAGACGGGCTCGATCGCTACCCTCCGATTTGACGGTCTGCCCAGCCACGACAAGAAAGTCGAAATCTGGCTGCCGCACAATGAAACCACCGAGGTCGTCACGCTGCGTGCCAATGCCTGCATTGAGCTTGAGGCCGACTCCAGTCGAAAGGTCTGGTTGCACCATGGCAGTTCCATCAGTCACGGTTCGAACGCGGACGGTCCCACCTCCATCTGGCCTGCTCTTGCCGCGTCCCTCGGCAAAGTGGAACTAATCAATCTTGGTTTGGGCGGCAGCGCTCTACTCGATCCCTTCACCGCTCGAACCATACGCGGCACGCCTGCTGACCTGATCAGCCTCAAAATCGGTATCAACCTCGTCAACACGGATCTAATGCGCCTGCGCGCCTTTACGCCTGCGGTACATGGTTTCCTCGACACCATCCGCGAAGGTCATCCAACCACGCCACTGCTGATCATTTCGCCACTCTACTGCCCGATTCATGAAGATACCCCTGGCCCTGGGGCATTCGACGTTAGTGCGCTGACCACCGGGAGGGTATCGTTTCGGGCGACGGGCGATCCGGCCGAGCGCAAGGCCGGGAAACTAACGTTGACCGTCATCCGAGACGAGTTGCAACGCATCGTGCAGCGGCGCGTGGCGTACGACCCATATTTGCACTATCTCGACGGCCTTGAACTCTACGGTCAACGGGATTTCGCCGATCTGCCGCTTGCGGATCAACTCCACCCGGATGGGTCGGCGCATCGTCGCATTGGCGAACGGTTTGCCAAGCTTGCGTTCGGCCGCGGCGGTCCTTTTTCGGTCGGATGCGCATCGCTGTGAAATTCGGATTGGCTTCGCGAGCGGACATTCAAGCGCAAAGTGTGAATGTCCCTTCTTGGCAGAAAATGCTAATCGCGTCCGGCTATTCCGCTCATCCGGTGCGACGAAGATCAAGCTGCGGAACTGAGCAGCAACAGGCTGTTGCCGCAATGTTGCACCAGATGGGCTGTTGAAGCGCGGCATAGGCGTGCCCAAGGCTCAATGTGGACAGCCTCCACCACCCTGGAAAACAAGCATTAAAGTCGCGTCCCCGGCTGGGGGTGAGGCGGATATTGTTGCGCACGCACCCAAATTTTTGATCATCTGTTATGTGCGCGCCATGCCCCTGTCACGAGCACCTTTCCTCATTTCGCCGCTCGTGAGCCACAGCTGACCGTATCGGATCCACGAAGTTCGACTCAGCGAGCGGCAATCGGCGATTCGGTCAGCATCGAATCGGCGATATCGAGCATCGCGCGCAAGCGATCCATATGCCGAAGGTCATGGTGGTATCCCACCCATATGTCTCTGGAGGGAGGCGGATCCGGCGTTTCGATGCGCTGCACTGCCGATATCGCGTCGCCCAGCGGCCGTGGCAGCACCGCCATGCCCATGCCTGCCGCGCACATCCGCGCCTGAACGGCTCGGCTCGTGCTGGTAAAGACACGCCGCGACCGCGGGAACCTGTCGAGCAGCCAGGCGACGTCGGGGAAGTGAGACTGCGCCGTATTCATCACGATCAATCCCACTGAAGCAGGATCGCGTCGCAAGACAAGTGCGGTTTCCTCCGTGCAGTAAAGACCGTACGGAATGCTCATCAGGCGGCGCTGAACAACGTCCGGTTCGGTGAAAGGAACGATCCGGAAGGCAAGGTCGGCCTCACGACGCGACAGGCTCAGCAATCGGTAGCTCGCGATCACTTCCGGCACCACGGCCGGATGACGGCGCATCAGTTCCGCCAGAACTGGCGCGAGAACGTAGCCGGCGAACCACTCAGCGCACGATATACGCAAGATGCCTTCGAGACGGTCGTGATTACCGGCCAAACGCCGCTCCATGGCCAGCGCGGCGTTTTCCATGGCTTCGGCCAGGCTCAGCACGGTATCCCCGGCGTCCGTGAGCACCAGCCCATCCGCGGTCCTGCGGAACAGCGCCTGCCCGGATTCATCTTCCAGCGCCTTGATCCGGCGACCGATCGTCGGATGGCTCACGCCCAGGCTTCGGGCTGCCGCACCGAAAGATCCTTCCCGCTTGACCGCCAGAAAGACCCGGACATCACTCCATTCCATGCGATGAACCTTCGTTCAAAAATGTACGCTCAATATACAAGAACGACAATTCACAAACAATTGTGTGGCCCTCACGATGGTGGCTTTCAGCAACTAAACCGCCCCGCTCGGGGCCAACGTCTGCGGAGTGTGAAGACATGGACAAGTTGAAGGGCAAGGTCGCGATCGTGACGGGTGCGTCGAAAGGGATCGGCGCCGGCATCGCGCGCCAGCTTGCGGCCGACGGCGCACAGGTCGTCGTCAACGACGCATCCAGCGCGAGCGGTGCCGAAAAGGTCGTCGGGGACATTCAGGCCACCGGCGGGAAGGCATTGGCGGTGCGCGCCGACGTGACGAACAAGACGGAGGTCGAGGCGCTCGTCAAGGCAGCCGTCGACCATTTCGGGCGGTTGGATATCGTGGTGAACAACTCCGGCGTCTGCCAGTTCGCCAGGATCGAGGAGACCACCGAGTCGCGCTGCCGCGAGCAATTCGACATCAACGTTCTCGGCCCGCTGCGGGTCGTCGGGGCCGCGGCGCCGCATCTCGGCAAGGGCAGCAGCGTCGTCAACGTCAGTTCCAGCGTCACGCGCGTCCTTCCGGCCGAGAGTGCCATCCATAGCGGCACGAAAGGCGCAATCGACGCCATCAGCGGCGTGCTCTCGCGGGAGCTCGGCCCGCGCGGCATCCGGGTCAATGCCGTGAACCCCGGCTTGGTGGAAACGGAGGGCACCCATGCTGCCGGGGTGATCGGCTCGGACTTCGAGACGTGGAACGCGGACCAGACACCGCTTGGCCGCATCGGCCAGGTGCGGGACATCGCGCCGATCGTTTCGTTTCTCGCGTCGGACGACTCGGGGTGGATGACGGGCGAGATCATCCTTGCGTCGGGCGGCATGCGCTGACGCGGCATGCTCGCGGGAACGTGCGCCGTGCGCAACAGACACGAGCGCTTCCATGAGAAGCGCGTCGGTCCTGCATCGGCACGCATGTTGGCATGCCCCGTCGAGCGAATCGAAACACAGCATCGAGTGAAAGGAGAAACGCATGAACAAAACCTGGTTGATCACCGGCTGCTCCGGCGGCTTCGGCCTGCGTCTCGCACGCACGGCGGCCGCGCGCGGCGACTACGTGGTGGCAACGGCGCGTGCGCCGGAAACGCTACGCGATCTGGCACGGCGTTATCCGGACACGCTGCGTGTTGCAGCGTTGGACGTGACGAAGCCGGAGACGATACACGCGGCCATTGCCTTGACGACCGAAACGTTCGGCAGGTTGGACGTGCTGGTCAATAACGCCGGGCATGGATTCATGGGGGCGATCGAGGAAGGCACCCCGGAGGAATACCGGCCGTTATTCGATGTGAACGTCTTCGGGCTCATCGAGACGACGCGTGCGGCCTTGCCGCTGATGCGGCGCACCGGAGGCGGCAGGATCGTGAACCTGTCGTCCGGTGCGGGTATCGCCGGCTCGGGTGGCCGCGGCTATTACAACGCGACGAAGTTTGCGGTCGAAGGCCTGTCCGAGGCACTCGCGCAGGAAGTCGAACCGATGGGCATTCGCGTGATCGTCGTCGAGCCGGGTCCGTTTCGAACCGAATTCCTGGGGCGCTCGATCGCGGTCGCCAAGCAGCAAATCAGCGACTATGCGGCAACCGCCGGCTCCGCGCGCAGCTACCGCGACAGCAATGACGGACATCAGGCAGGCGATCCTGCCAAAGCCGCCGCGGTGATGATTCAGGCAATCGATTCGGACGATCCGCCCTTGCACCTGCCGATCGGACCGAACGCTCATGCAATTGCGGAACGCAAGCTGAAGGCGTTCCGCCAAGACATCGACGCATGGCGTGCGCGCTCCATTGCGACCGACTTCGATTGACGGCCTCGGGCCGACGTAACGGTCGGCCCGAAAAAATGAATCGCGGACACGCGGCCGCTCCTTGAACATCGGTTCGTCGACCGCCGTCCGGTTGCCCGCCGGCGAACGACGAGTCGCCCGCCGAGCGGCCGGCTTACATCGGAGGCGCTACCCCATCCTTCTCGACCACGATCTGGCGTCCGTCGTATGCCCCGCCCTTGCCCGGCGTTGCCACGACGAAGATCTTCTTGCCCGTCAACAAATCGGCGCGCGTCGCCTGGACGAGCGTCACGACCGGTGCGTCGGGCGGCACGTTGATCGTATTGCTGCCGCCCTTATACGAAAGCTTGATATCTCGCCCGCTCGTGCCTTGAACGACGGTATCCACATTCGCGTTCGTCATCGTGCTGTTCGCGGCGAGATCCCATGCATAGTGACCTTCACCCATGCCGCGCGCGGCTTCGGGGAATACGAGCACTTCCTTCGCGATCAACTTGCCGTTCTCGCCCGGCATGGCCGCCGCGCCGACATAGGAACCGGGTTTGATATCGGAAAGCTGAATCGCTTTCACCGCGTTCACGTTGGCCGACGATGCGACATTGATGAGCACGGTATCGCCGCTGCGACGGTGTACCTTCAGGCTGTCTCCGGAAAACGAGACGATGTCGCCGCGAATGCGCTCGGGCTTGCCCGCGGCGGATTGCGCGAGCGCGCTGCCGGCCAGCGTAGCCGCGACGACGGAAATGGCGAGTTTGAGTCGAATGGACATGAATGCTCCTTTGAAGAGGTTGCGATCGAGAATGTCACCGGCACGGTGTCCAGGGCCAAGGGCTCAGGAACCGCCGAACCAGTTGTATCCCTGGTTTTCCCAATAACCGCCCGGGAATGCGTTGGTCACCGTGATGGCGACGATATGTTTCGGATTCTTGTATCCGAGCTTGGTCGGCATGCGCAGCTTCATCGGGAAGCCGTACTTCGCCGGCAAGACGCTGCCGTCATAGGTGAGCGTCAGCAGCGTTTGCGGATGGAGCGCAGTCGGCATGTCGATGCTCGTCCAGTAGTTGTCGGCGCAATGCAGCGCGACGTACTTCGCGGTGGTGTCGGCGCCGGCGCGCAACAGGAAGTCGGAAAATCGCACGCCGCCCCACTTCCCGATCGCGCTCCACCCTTCGATGCAGATATGCCGCGTAACCTGGCTTTCCTGCGGCAGCGCATGGAGCTCGTCGAGCGTCCACGCACGCTTGCCTTTGACCAGCCCGCCGAGCTGTAGCCGATATCTCGCCGCATCCACGTCCGGCACCTGGTCGATGTCGTAGTACGCATTGAACGGAAAGGGCCGCGCGATCATCGACTCGGGATATGTCGGCGCAAGCTTGCGCGGATCGAAGAGCGACGCCTGCACGTCGTCGTTGAACGACGACACGCGGCGCAGCATCGTGTTGACCGATTGCTCGTCGGTCAGGTCGCAGCCGGAAAGCAGCATCAGGCCGCCGAGCGTGAGGATCCGCTTGCCGAACAGGCGGCGTTGCGTCGACTGGAGTGCGTTGCGCGCATCCTTGAGGATCGCATGCGAATCGAGCTGCGAGACGCGGTCGGCCCGCGAGGAACGTTTTGGTCCATTCATGATCAACGCCCTCGAATCATCGTGAGCAATGAGCGCGGAACGAGCGCGACCATCACGACGTGAACGACAAAAAAACCGACGAGCACGCTCATCGCGACGAAATGAACGATGCGTGCGTTGTCGAATCCGCCCATCAATGTCCTCAGGACCGCAAGCTGCACCGGTTTCCAGATGGCGAGTCCCGACAGAACGAGCAGCACGATATCGGCGAGCACGCCGAGATACGCGAACTTCTGCACGGCGTTGTACTGCGCTGGATCAGCGTGGACCAGCTTTCCGCGCAGCGCGGCGGCGAGGTCGGAAAGGACTGCGCGCATGCCGAGGGGCAACAGCTTCCTGCGCAACCGCCCTGTTGCAATGCCGAGCACGAGATACGCGAACAGGTTGCCGACCAGGACCCACATCGCCGCGAAGTGCCAGAGGAGCGCGCCACCCAGCCAGCCACCAAGCGTGATGGAAGGCGGAAACGTAACCGCCCTGAAAATCGGCGACGCGTTGTAGACCTGCCAGCCGCTCAGGCACATGGCGATGACTGCGGCGGCATTGAGCCAGTGGAAAAGTCGAACCCACAGCGGATGAATCGTCGAGCGTCTCAAAGCGAACTTCCTCGTAACATTGCGGATGGTGCAAGCGCAATGCCGTGGTGACATGCGCGTGACGAGAAGGATCGCAATTGCCTGGACACATCGGTATCGGTCGAACGACCGACCCCGGCCGGACGCCCGTCGAGCCGACGTATCGGCGGCCGGCCGGAACAACGGCGGTAGTGTGCCGGACGACGCGTCGACGCAATTTGGGTTGATGCGGTATGCAGACTATATGGCAGACGAACAGACCGCCGAAGGCCGACTGACGCAGATCCTGCGGAACCATCGGCGCCCGCGGAAGCGCTGACCATCATCCATTGGCGGAGCCCCCACCGATCGGCGGCGGTTCGTACGTTCGTGGATTGATGCATCGAGATCTTTGATGAATATCGCGCCCACTGCCCGGGCGGCAATCGTCTCGTCGGTCACGCCGACAGCCATACTTCCGGCGCCGACGAAGACCATGGCGACCGCTGACGGCATGCCCGCGCGCGGCTGCCATCGCGGTGCGTCAAGACTGCGGAACAGATTCCGCATGCACCGCCATCCCGCCCTCGGCTCGGCTCCATTGCACGACCCATTCGGGCAGATCGGGCGATGGCTGGGTCACGCCGATCCACGCCAGGAGTTCGTTGGTCGGCACGGTACCTCCGCCGCGCTTCAGGAACCGCGTTCGCACGACGCCGAGCGCGACCTCGGTCCCGCCACGGCTGAACCCCTGCTCCAGAAACACATGCTTTTCGTCCCAACCGATCACACGCGTCGTGACGTCGTAGCGCTCCCACAGATGCAGCGATCGATGAAATCGTATCGTCTCGAGCGTGACGACGGGATACCAGCTTTGCGCATTGACACGTTGCCAGACGCGCGAGCGCAGCAACAGATCGACCCGCCCCAGATCCAGAATGGCAAAGTAGCGGCCATTGGTCATATGACGCAGCACATCAAGGTCGTTGGGCCACACGCGGAACGGCGTGACACAGGTGTCGAGGATGTGCAGTCGCTGACGACGCCGGCGCAGCAGGAACGTCAGACACAAACGCAGCAGTAGATTCATGAATCGCGGGTTTTGACGGTGCCGTCGCAGAGCGCGCGCGTCACGGCATCCATACCGAACGGGAAGCAATCGAAGCGCTCGAGGTTACGCGACGACCCATGCCACGCGTATCGGTCGAGTGACCGATACGGATCGAATGACTGCCCGGCGCTGGCCCCTGCTCGCGCGGCAGCCCGTCACCGAATCACGATACGTCGAGACCGGGCGAGGCATTATCGCTACAGCAGCCCCATCGCCGACGCTTTGAGCGTGGCCGCCGCACGCGTCGAGCAATCGAGCTTGCGAAACATGCTCTCTACGTGGGTACGCACGGTGCTCGGGCTCATCGCCAGCTCGCGCGCGGCCTCCTTGTTGCTCGCGCCACGCGAGATCACGCGCAGTACGTCCATCTCCCGCGCCGACAGGCGCGCACTCTGCGTGGCGCGTTTCACAGACCGTCTACCCGCGGGCGCCGGCTCCACGATCGCCTCCACCGCCTCGTCGCTCAACCTCCCGCGCTCGACCTCCTCGCGCAAGATTTTCCGGGCGGCATCAGCCGGCAGCGCGTCGCGCCAGGGCCGCGGCGAACGCAGGGCTACCCACGCGACCGAGGCCGCCAGCACGCGTGCCTCAAGCGTCAAAGCGCGTCCGGCCGCGCCGCGGAAGTATCCCGAGCCGTCCTGCCTCTCGTACGCATAGGAAGCGAGCTCGGCGGCCTCGGCGAGGGCGCCGGTTTGCCTGCCGGCGCGCGCCGTCCAGTAAGGCACCAGTCGAATCTTTTCCCAGGCGCTGGCCGCCAGCGTCCCGCGCTGATTCCACACCTCGTTGGGGACGGCGGCACGGCCTATGCCGTGAATCAACGCAGCCTGGTAGACGCGGGTTTGCGCCGTTTGATCGAGTGCAAGCCGCACGCAGCATGCTGCCGCAGTCGTTGCGACCGCACGCGAAAAGCCCGTCATCCACGGCAACTTGAGATCGATCACATCGGCGATCAGCTCGGCCGAGGTCGTCCGTTGCATGTCGGGCGTGGTCAATGCAGCGTCGAAATCGTCGAGCGTCGCGCGCCCGACCTCATCCAGCCAGCCGCTTGCATTCCTGATGGCCGTTCCGACGAGATGGGCCGGATATCGACCGTTCGAGCGTTGCTCGATGAGCGCGAGTGCCCGTTCAGTGCCGTAAGTGCGACCGAATACCTCCAGATCGCCCGCCAGCGCAACGACGAACACCGGCATCGGCACAGACTCTCCAGCCAGTTTCGCGGGAAATCCCACGCCATCCCATGTTTCGAAGATGTGACGGAGCGACGTTACCGTCGTGCTGGACAGGCCCGACATGCTCGCGATCTCGCCTGATACCTCACAGTGGGTTTCCGCGAGCGGCAGCATGACGGACGCCGCGCCGCCCACCGCCTCCAGCGGCGCGGCCCAGTCCGATTGTCCATCGAGCATCGCCAGCCTGATCGCGATATCGTCGCCAAACACTTCGGCGAAGCCCGCCGCGTTTGCGGTGCAGCCCGACCAGCGCAGCAGCGCCACCTCGCGCACCGTATCGCAAGTCTGCGAATCAAGCCCGGCCGAGCGGGCGAGTCGTGCCGCGAGCCATCCGGTGCGCAATGAATGGTCAGTCGGCTGTCCCATGCTGAGGTCGCCGACGAACGCGAGCGCTCTTACCGAATCGAACACCCGCAGCGTGGTCTGGTTTGCATCGACTTCGAACGTGGGCATGGATGCGGAAAATCGTGGAGGTCACCGCGGATCATACGCGACGCTTACGATTTGCAGCTGGCGCGCGTGTACGCACCGTCGATCCCTTGCGTGAGCGGTGCGCCGCTTTTGCGCACGAACGCGACCTGCCCGCCGCGCCCGGCTGCGGTGAGCATCGAGAGCGGCGGTAAGCGCTGAAGCACGAGCTCGTTCCGGACGCGAGCGTCGAGCCGATGACTCCGCTCGGATACCCGTGCCAGGGCGGGCTCGATTGATCGGGTGACGCCGGGCCGTCCGCGAGGACGGCCATCACTGTGCCCGGCGACATACGCGCGTTGACATCGGAACCGATCGGTCCATATAATGAATCCAACTTTTGAGCACCTCATCGTTTGCGAAACCGATCAATGGCAAATCCGGCTGGCGTGGGCCGTCCCCGCGAATTCGAACTTGACGATGCCGCGCGCGACGCGATGGACGTTTTTTGGGACCGCGGATATGAAGGTGCGTCCCTGCCCGATCTGATGGCCGGCACCGGCTTGTCGCGCGGTAGTCTCTACAAGGCATTCGGCGACAAGAAGGCGTTGCTGCTGGCTGCGCTCGACCTGTATATGGCCGACGGGCTCAAGGCGACCGCAGACATCCTGTCGCAACCCGGCCCCGTGAAGGACGCCATTCGCGATTCACTGCTGCGCTATGCGCGCCTGTCCGTCGGCGAGGCGGGCCGGCGCGGATGTCTCGCCGTCGCGATGACCACTGAACTGGCCGCGCGCGACGCCGATGTCGCGGAACGCACGGGGCGTCTGTTCCGGCGCCTGCAGCAGCTCTATGCCGGTGCGATCGTCCGTGGCCAGGCGAGCGGCGAGATCCCCGAGCAGGACGAGCAGGTGCTGGCACGTTTGCTTGTCTGCCAGATCGAGGGCATGCGCGTGCTGGGGAAAACCGGCGTGTCCGAGCGCGACATGCTCACGCTGGTCGACCGCACGATGCGCATCCTCGACTGATATTTTTTTACCCAATTTGGAACCGATTGGTCCCGTATGGAGAACCGTTCATGTCACGGAATGACGTCGTATCGCCCGACCCGCGTCGTTGGGCCATGTTTTCAGTCCTGCTCGTCGGCGCGTTCCTGCCGCCGCTGGACTTCTTCATCGTCAATGTCGCGCTGCCATCGATCCGCGCGGAACTGGGCGCCTCGTCGTCGGCCGAGCAACTCGTCATTTCGTCGTATGCGGGACTGTACGCGGTGACGCTGATTACCGGCGGACGATTGGGCGACCTGTTCGGCCGTGGCCGCGTGTTTTTCCTCGGGTTGATCGGCTTTGCGATCGCCTCAACGCTGTGCGGCCTCGCGAGTTCGCCATGGGCGCTCATCGTCGGTCGCGCGTTGCAGGGCGTGACGGCCGCGATCATGGCGCCGCAGGCGCTCGCTTCGATCCAGGCGATCTTCCCCGAATCGGAAAAGCCGCTCGCGCTCAGCCTGTACGGTGCGGTGTTCGGCCTCGCCGCCGTGGTCGGGCAGGCGCTGGGCGGGATCCTGATCTCGTTGAATCTGTTGAACCTGGGCTGGCGCACGATCTTCCTCGTCAACCTGCCGCTGGCGATTCTGGTCGTCCTGTTCGGGATTCCGCTGCTGAAGGAAACACGTGCGCAGCATGCGCGCAAGCTCGACCTCGGCGGCACCGCGCTGTCGATGCTGACGCTGGGCGCGCTGATCGTGCCGCTGATCGAGGGGCGCGAAGCAGGCTGGCCCGTATGGGCATGGGTGTCGCTGCTCGCGGTGCCGGCCCTCGCCGGGTTCTTCTGGCGCTACGAGCGCCGGCTGGGCCTCCGCGGCGGCGCACCGCTGCTCGATCCGGCCGCGCTGCGCGCACCGGGGCTGGGCCGAGCGTTGCTGATCGCGCTGCTGCTGTACTCGATCGGCGCGTTCTTCCTGCTGTTCTCCGTGTATCTGCAGAATGCGTTGCACGTCGACGCGCTGAGCGCGGGCCTCGTGTTCCTGCCGTTCGGCGTGGGGTTCCTGCTGGGCCCGTTGTCGACGCCTTTCTGCTCGCGTGTCATCGGCGCTTACGTCAATCCGTTCGGCATGAGCCTGGAGATCGTCGGCCTCGTCGGCCTCGCGCGTTTGATCGCTGCCACGCCGGTCGGGATGCCGCTCGCTGCCGCGCCGCTCGCGGTCGTTCTCTTCGTCATCGGTTTCGGACAAGGCCTCGCGCTGCCGACGCTGATGCGCATGGTGACGGGGCGCGTCGCACCGGCGCTTTCCGGCATGATCGCCGGCATCGCCAGCTCGACGCTGCAGGTCAGCACGTCGCTCAGCGTCGCGATCATCGGCGGAATTTTCTATACGGTTCTCGGCCCGAGCCAGGAGCCGGCCGCGATTGCGCACGCGTTCATCGTCGCCCTTCTCTCGATTTCATTGTTCCTCGCCGCCGGCGCCGCGCTGGGCATCTCGCTCGCACGCGCGCCTGCCGCGCCGACCTCGGTGCGGGCGGCCGCCCGGCCGGGCTTCGGCCCCGAACGTAATCGGCCGTAGTCATCCGTCTCGACATTCATCGTTGCATCAGTCCGACCTGGAACGTCCCTATGTATTTAGTCGTTTCCTATCGCCGAGCCGCAGGCACGCGGTTCGATTCCCGTTACTACGTCGACCATCACATTCCGCTGGTGGAAAAATCCTGGAAGCCGTACGGACTCGAATACGTCGACGCGTTCTTCCCGGCACGTGACGATGGCGAACTGATCGTCGTGGCGATGTGCCGCTTCAAGGACAGCGCGGCATTGGACGCCGCGTTCGCGTCCGCGGAGACGGCGGACGTCATGGCCGATATCGATGCGTTCACCGATATCGAACCCGATCGGCACATCGCGGACGTCTTCTCGCGCGTGGCGTAACGGCGATCGCGCGCCGCCATGCATCGGTTCCGGCCGGCGCCATCGATCTCTTGTCCGATAGCACCGCGAACGACCGGGTGTCAGGATGGGCATCGAGCAATACCCTGATGCTGCGCGAAAGCGCCCTTGCGGGGCTCGGCCCCACGCTGCTGGTCGACTCGACGTGGCGTCCGGAGCGCTGCTGCACCTGTTCCCCCAGTACACGGCCCGCACCGCCAGTTCGCCCATCGCCGCCTGCGCGGTCTATCTCGCCCTGAAAAGCGGCTTAGCGGACCGGGCCGATTTCTTCGTATCCTCCAGCGTCTTCGTCATCACGGAAACCTCGACGGAGGGTCTTGAGCCCAACGTCCATTGCTTCGCTGTGTGTTTGACGGTTTCCGTTGGACGAAGAGCTCCGCCACCTCATCGATCGTTCCAGCGTAACGCAGCACGTGGACCAGGTCGACCGCGTCCTTGTTTTCGTTGCGTTGCTCCAGCGCCAGCATTTCCAGCACGGACTACGTGGGTTGAACATTTCTAGCTCGGGTTCCGTGCACGGGCGCGCGCTTGACGCATCGAGCGCGTGGAAGCGGCTCAGAGACCTTCGTTCAGGAAGTTCTGGGCGTACTGGAGCCGGTTGTCCATCTGCGGGTCGGTCGCCTGCTCGTAGTCGGTGTCCCAGACCTGGGCCGCCTGCGACACGTTCGTCGTGTTCTTCAGGTCGGAGATCGTCTTGCTGTACGGGCCGTCGAGTTCCTGGTTCATGTAGCCGATGTTCGCGTCGAGGCTGCCCGGATCGAGATTGTGCTGCTGCGCGTAGGCGATCTCGCCCTGCTTGCGTGTGCCGCCCCACTGCGCGAGCCCCCAGCCGTTCGCGTTGTCGTCCGCGAAGTTGCCCGACGGTGCGCCTTCGGCGCCGCCCTGGTTGACGTTCGGCTTCAGTCCGCTTTCCTGCTGCAGGTTGCCGAGCACGCCCGCAATCTGCGTGTCGTTGAGCCCGTAGCGGCTGCGCAGGTCGTCCGCGATCGCGTTCGCCGCACCGCCGCCGGTGCTCGCGGGCAGCGTCGACGCGTTCTGGCCGCGCGCCTGCCCATCGCTCTGGCCGCCTCGCGGTTGCGGTACGCCGGCATTTGCCGGCGGTGCGTCGGTGGCCGGAGCCGCGTGGTTCGACGACGGCCCGTTCAACGAAAACGAAAGCGGCGTGCCGTTGCCGCCGCTTCCGCTGCCGTCGTCACTCGCGAGCCGTATCTGCGGCATCCCGCCTCCGCTGCCTCCGCCGGCAGGCGGTGCCCCGTCGGCGGCCGACGCTTGCTTGAGCGCGGCGAACACCGCCTGCAGGATCTGCTCTAACTGAACCAGCACCTGCGTGATCTGCGCCTCGTTCGAACCGGCCCCCTGCGAAGGGTCGAAATTCGTCGACCCTGTGGAACTCACACTCACTGACAAGGACATGACGCCTCCCTCCGGGAATCGCTAGACGGGCCACTTCGGCCGACTATAGGCCGCGTGGCGGGCGACATGCGCAGCCGGTGCGAAGCAGGCGACGGGTTTGCGAACCGGAACGCGGCACTGCGCGTGGTTGGCACGCTCGGGAGAGGGCGCGGTCGACCGGCATCGCCGTGCGTCATGCCGGCACTTCGCGCCGTGCGCCGGCGTTTCGTGGCGTGCCGCCCGGGCGCCACGCCGACGCATATAGTCGAATGGCCGGCGGCGCATGCCGCCGCCCGACGGTGCCTGCCCGCGCAAACGGCGATGCGCACCTACCCTGTCCACTCCGCGCGGAGAACGGCGATCATGATCACCATCACCCTCCAGGGCAATGCCCCGGTTTCCGGGGCCGATTCAGTGCCCGACGCAGGATCGGCGGACAACACCGGTTCGCAACAGGTCGCGCAGATCATCCAGGAACTGATGGCGGCGCTCAAAAGCCTGTTGTCCGGACAGCACGGTGACGATTCGTCATCGTCGCCGGCGGCGGGCGGCACGAACCGGTCCGCCTCGCCGCTGGCGAACTACGACGCCTTGCCGCCGACGTCACCGCCGAACGGCCAGCACGCGCCGATCGATCCGAACACGCAGAACACGCAAAACGCCCCGAACGACCAGAGCCCGCCCGCCGTCGCGCCGCTTTCCGGCGGCCCGGCAAAACTGTCGACCAACGCCGGCGGCGTAGCGCAGGCGGGCGCGATAGCAGGCACCGCCCCGACGTCGACGCAAACCGTCAGCACCGGCACGGGCAACGACAAGACCTTCAACGTCACCAACAACACGAACCGGCCCGAGTCGTTCACGTACTCCATGCAAGGCCAGAACAAGGCGACTCTCACGCTCGCGCCAGGGCAGACCGGCACCTTCGTCGGCGGTTCGCACGATATCGGCGTGCGGATCTCGCCCTCCGACGCGAGCGGCAACACGCATCCGAACGAGGTGTTGTACGAAGACGGCGGGGCCGACAACGGTCAGGCGTCCGGCGCCGGCAACCCGGACGTGAGCAAGGTCGACGGCGACAAGGATTTCGCCGGCAACGCCGAAAACATGACCGTGACGCTGTCCGACGGGCGCACCGCCGGCGACGGCAATGCGATCCGCCCGTACCTGTACTCGACCGACGATGCGGCCGCGATGGGTCTCGCGGGCGATCCGAGCAAGACGGTCAATATCGTGATGTCGGACGCCACGAGCCATTGACGCCCCGATCCGGCGCGACGTGCGCTGCACCGGCGCACGTCGTGCCGGGGGGCAGGTCAGAAGTGAATGATCCGCGGCGTCAGCAGGAACACGCGTTCCATGTGCTTGTGCGACCGATCCGTATTCCGGAACAGCGCGCCGATCAGCGGGATCTTCGACACCCACGGCACCCGCGCGACGCCGTTCGAATCCTTGTCGGTGCTGTAGCCGGCGATCAGCAGGCTCTCCCCTTCGCCGACGAACGCCTGCGTGTTGATCTCGCTGCTCGTGATCACCGGCAGCGTGTCGACCTGGTCGCCCGTGAGCTGGCCGTCCTCGATATGCACGTCGAGCTTGATCCGCGTCGCGCCGTTGTCCTGCACGACCATCGGCAGCACGCGCAGCGACGTGCCGGTCGACACGGAATACAGATCGCCGGACGTATAGCCCTGCACGCGCACGAAGAAGCGCGTCTTGTTGTCCATCACGGCCTCGACGTTGTCGAGCGTCGCGACCTTCGGGCTGGAATCGATCCTCGCCTCCGACGTCGATTCCAGCGCGGTGATCCGCGCGAGCAGATAGCGCCCGGCATTGCCGAGCACCGCGGTGATCGCACCGCCGACAGGCGTGGCCGCGACGGACGTGGTGCCGTCGGCCAGCGTCGTCACGCCGAAGTTCGGGTTGATGTTGCCGTTGTAGCCGTTCTGCTGCATCGTGCCCGAGCCGGTCTGCAGGTCGACGTGGCTGTTGTGCGCCCGCCAGTCCACGCCGATCTGCCGCAGGAGGTCGTCGTCGATCTCGATAATGTGCGCCTCGATCTCGATCAGGTTCGGGCGCGCATCGAGCTTCTCGATCAGCGGCGCATAGAGCCCGATGCGTTGGGGCGTGTCGCGGATCAGCACCGAGTTGGTGGTCGGATCGGCTTCCACCACCGGCAGGCTCCGGTCGCCCGCCCCCGGGTCGGCCGCCATCGCGCCTCCCGCCCCGCCCTGCGATGCATCCGTGACCGCGCCGTTCCTCGCGCCACCGGCCTGCCCGCCGCCGAGCAGGCCGCTCACCAGGCTGCGCGACGAATCGCCGCCCGCCATGCCCGGCGGTAGCGGCGGCACCGGCGAACCGCCCGTTGTGCCGCCGCTTGCATCGGTCATCGGCGACAGCCGCTCCAGGCCGCCGATCGCCGGCGCCGCGCCGTTGTCGCCTGCGCCGGACTGCTTCGAATGATAGAGATTCGACACGACCGTCGCGACGCCCGGCACGACCACGTTCTTGCCGTCGAGCTGCACCTTGTGGTCGGCCGCCCACGCGCTGCTCAGCTTGAACGCGCGCACGACCGTGCCGTTCGAGCGCTGCATGTTCTCGTCGAGATGCTTCGCGACACCGGCCACCATCTGCACATACTGCGGCGGCCCGCTGATGATCACGGTGCGCGCGCTGTTGTCGTAGGTCAGCGGATAGCGCTTGTCGTCGAGCCGCATGCCACGCAGCGTGGCGTTGAGATCGGTGATCGATGCATTGTCGAGCCGGACGATCTGTCGCGTCACGTCGTTCGCATTACTGATCGACATCACGCTGCCGTCGTAGAACCACACGAAGCCGAACGTCGCAGCGAGCGTGTCGAGGATCCGTTGCGGCGGCATGTCGAAGCGGCCGGTCACGGTGCCCTGGACGTTGTCGGCGATCGATGCCGTCACGCCCTGGCTCGCGAGCAGGTCACGCAGCACGTCCTTCAGGTCCTTGCCTTCGGCCGTCACGTGGGCGACGCCGCTGCGCCAGCGCACCACGTCCGCGTACACTGCCGTCGTCGCGCCCATGCCGATCACCCACACGGCCCACGCCACGCAAAATATCGCCTTCGATCTCATCGCTGTCGCACACCCGTTACGGAAGGAAAAATCGGTTCGTTATCGTTCGAGCGTGTGCGATGGCGCTTCGTCGAACTGCTTTCGATAGCCGTTGATCAGCGTCGAGCGGTTCTGCACGCCCCAGCGGCTCGCGGTGGCCAGGACGCCACCGTCGGACGCCGAACCGTCCACGAGCTCGGAGCGGATGCGCTCCATCCGCTGGCGGCGGATCAGCTCGGTCGGCGACATGTTCAGGAATTTCTTGAACGCGCTTTGCAGCGCCCGCTCGGTCACCCCGACTTCCGCGGCGATGTCGCGCACGGAAAGGTCGGCGTGCTCGAGGTTCTCGAGCAGAAAGCTGTACGCGCGCCGATAGCGGGCCGGCAGGCGCGCGCCGATGTCGTCGAGCTGCGACGTCTCGCGGATCTTGCGTTCGAGGAACGGCACGCGTGCCGACAACGCTTCGCGCAGGCATTCCATCGAGGTCAGCGCATAGCGGCTGTAGAACTGCTGCGCGTCCTTCAGCCGCCCCTGCGCCTGGCGGGTCTTGGCCACGCAGTACAGGTATTCGATCTGCCGGTGTCCGGCCACGCCGGACTGCGCGGCTCCATACAGCGGCTCGAGGATCATGTCGGCGACCTGCGCGGCATCGCACGCGAGCATCGCGAGCGCGATCTCGAGCCGCACCGTCCGCTGGTAGTCGCGCAGGTTGTGGTCGCGCGCCCAGTTCACATGCTTGAGCAACCCGTCGACGGGACTCCGGTCGACGCCGGTCGCGTCGCGCAACTGGCACAGGTAGTCGACGCGTGCGCGCAGTACGGGAAGGTGCACGCACGCGAGATCGATCCTGCTTTGCGCGCTGTCGAGGTACTCGTGCAGCGACGCCCGCGCGGAGCGGCCGTTCATCGAGCCGGACTGCCAGTAGACGTGATCCTGCAGCGATGCAGACGAACGCAGGGTGCACTGCATCGCAATGTCGAGCTTCAGCGCCGCGAGCAGTTCGTTCCACGCCGGCATGGTCGATTCCGGTGCCTCGCGGGCCAGTTCGCGCAGTTCGTCGAGTTCGCCGAGCGCTTCGCTCACGCGGCCCAGTTCATGGAGCACGCAGACGATGCCGACGCGGACTTCGAGCACGCGATCGATCGGGATGTCGTCCTCGTCCGCTGCGCGGCCGAAGCAGGCCAGCGCGGTGTTGAGCCGGTAGCGGAAGAAGGCCTGCCAGGCGGTGTTGCGGCAGGACTCCGCGCGCATCGCCTGCCGCGACGCATTGCTCAGGCGCTGCGCGGCCCGATAGGCCTCCTCCGCTTCCACGTCGCCGCCGGTCAGCAGCTGCATGTCGGCGTGCAGTTGCAGCGCGTGCGGCGGATTGCGCGGCGCATCGGCCTCGTCCGCCCAGCGGCTGGCCAACTGGCGCGCGACGCCGAAGTCGCCGTTGAACAGCATGGCGCCAAAACGTTCCCGCCCAGCGGCGAAATCCGGCGTTCCCAGATACGCGGCAAGCGGGAAATAAAGTGTCGAGAACATATCTGACTCCAGTGCGTGCCGGCTTGTCAGGCCGCCTTGGAGAACAGCGTAACGGAATTAAATATGAAGAAACTCAATTAATCTAATCTTTGGCATCGTTTTGAGAAATATTGAGTTTGAAATGAATTAGTAAACTAATGTTTATCTGCATTCCCACGATTAGAGAAAATTCCATTCCATTGTGCTTCGAGCGAATTCAGGGCCAGTTGCCCGTGCACCTGGTCCACGAACAATCCGATGAAGATCGCCAGCATCGCGATCGCGACCGCAGCCTTCACCGGCTGGCTCAGGCTGGAAATATCCAGCTTCGACGCCGATTTCGACACGAAGCCGAACGCGACGTCGATCAGCACCAGGATGAACAGCAACGGTGCGGCGAGCTTCGCGATCGACTGCATCAGCGTATCGGTCTGCCTGAGCACGAACGATTCCACGATATCGCCGGCGATCGGCGCGCCTTTCGCGACCGGCCACCACCCGTACGATTCGTACAGCGTGCCGAGCAGGAACGTCATCCCGCCGAGCGCCCAGAACGCCATGATCGCGACCTGCTGCAGCAACGTGCCGACCGGCGTGCTCTGCTCCTGGCTGGCCGGGTTGGTGATCTGGATGTTGTTGTGCCCGGTCAGGTCGTCGATATAGACGCCCACGCTTTCCGCGACCCAGAACACGGTCGATGCCGCATAGCCGAGCACCAGCCCGATCGCCGCCTCGCGCAGCATCACTTCGGCGAGGAACAGGCCGTGCAGCGATTCGACGAACGCGATCGGCTGGCCCATCGCGACGTATGCGCTGAACACGATCGCGATCGCGTTGCGCACCGTGCCCTGGATCACGCCGTCCGCGGTAGGCGGAAACACGAACATCAGCACGAACAGCCGCAGCGAGCAGACGCCGGTGACCGTCAGGTAGCCGATGAAGAGGCCATGCAGGCCGACGAGCGGTTCGAGCGTCTGGATCATCCGGTGTCATCCCTGGGCGGCACGCGCCCGGATGAACCGGGACGCGGCGATTTCCTCGTTTTCTTCATCCTGCGCGTCCTCGCGCGCGAGATCGATCGCCTGCCGGATGGCCGCGATTCGTTCGCTGCACTGGTCGATCCGCTGCGTATTGCGCGCGATGTCGCGCTGGATTCGTACGATCTCGCTGTCGACACCGTCGATCAGGCCGTCGAGTTGCGCCAGTTCCGCGACCATCGCGCGTCTGCGATCGGTCACGACGCCGATGTACCGCACGCACTGGTTGAACGCGTCGATCGAGAAGCCTTCGCTGCCGCTCGTCATGTGCTCGACGCGCGCCTGGTAGCCGTCGATCACCCGGGTCTCGCCGTCGATCTGCTCGACCTTCGCCGCGCGGCGCGCCAGCAATCCCGCGCGTTCATCGTGGCGCGCGGCGAGTTCACCGCGCCATGCGTCGATCTCGCGCGTGCGGCGCGCGTTCGCGTGTGCGAGCGCGGCGATGCGATGACGGTTCGCGTCCGCCATCAGGCGGCCGTCAGCGCATGCAGCCGCGCCTCAGTGTCGGCCAGCGCGACGATTTCGTCGGTGCGCTGCGACAGGAACGCCTTGATCGCATCGTGCCGTGCAATCGCCTCGTCGGCGAGCGCATTCGCACCCGACTTGTATTCGCCGATCTGCAGCAGCATCTCGATCTCGCGGTACTTCGCCATCAAGGCGCGCACCCGCGCGGCCGCGTCGACGTACGGCGCGGGCATCACCTGCGACATCACGCGCGACAGGCTGCCCAGCACGTCGATGGCCGGGTACTGGTTGCGCGCGGCGATGTCGCGCGACAGGATCATGTGCCCGTCGAGAATCCCGCGCACTTCCTCCGCGATCGGATCACTGCCGCTCTCGTCTTCGGCGAGCACCGTGTAGAGCGCCGTGATCGAGCCGGTCGCGCCCATCCCGGCACGCTCCAGCAGGCGCGGCAGTTCCGCGAAGATGGATGGCGGGAAGCCGCGCCGGGCCGGCGGTTCGCCGGCGGCCAGCCCGATTTCACGCCCGGCGCGCGCGAAGCGCGTGAGCGAATCCATCATCAGCAGCACGCGCAGCCCGCGATCTCGGAAGTATTCGGCGATCGCCGTCGCCACGTAGGCCGCTTTCGCGCGCTCCATCGACGAACGGTCGGACGTCGCGCAGACGACGACCGATCGCGCCATGCCGGCCGGCCCGAGAATCAGCTCGACGAATTCGCGCACTTCGCGGCCGCGTTCGCCGATCAGCGCGATCACGTTGATGTCGCAGTCGGTGCCGCGCGCGAACATGCCGAGCAGCGTGCTCTTGCCGACGCCCGCCGGCGCGAAGATGCCCATCCGCTGCCCCTCGGCGAGCGTCATCATCCCGTCGACGACGCGCACGCCGGTTGCCATCGGCGTCTCGATCATGCGCCGGCTCATCGGCTCGGGCGGCGACGCGAACACCGGCTGCAGCGTGTCGGATTCGATCTCGGGGCCGCCGTCGACGGGATTGCCGAGACTGTCAATCACGCGGCCAAGCAGCACGTCGCCGACCTTGACGGCGAGCGACCGGCCAAGCCCGACCACCTGGGTCGAGCGCGAGATGTCCGTCAGCCGCGAGAACGGCGACAGCAGCGCGCAGTCGCGCGTGAAGCCGATCACTTCCGCGTGCTGCAGCAGCTCGCCGGCCGGCGTGCGCAGCTCGCACAGCTCGCCCAGCGACACGTCGAGGCCGCCGACCTTGACGAGCGTTCCGATCACCTCGATCACCTTGCCGGTGCGCAGCACGCCCGGCCCCGCGAGGATCTCCCGCTCGATCTCGTCGGTCAGACGCTCGAAGCCGAGCGTCCGGTCGAACCAGCCGTCCTTCATCCCGACACCTCGGCCGTCGCGGCATCGCCGCTTTCCGCTTCGTCGTCCGCGCCAGCCTGGTCGAGGTAGATCGAGCGCTTCAGCGCACGGGCGACGGCGCTGCGCATGGCCCGCAGCTGCGTGTTCAGGCTCGCGTCGACCGAGCCGAAATCCGTCTCGCAGACGCACGCGCCCGGCTCGAGCTGCCGGTCGGCCACGATCGACACCGGAATCGGCCGGCCGAGATCGCGCCATTTCGCCGCGAGTCGGTCGAACGCGGTGCGCGCCGCTTCGTAATCCTGCGGGTTCACAGCGACGCGCAGGTAGGTGGAATTGTCGATGATCCGGTCGACGGTCGACAGCGCGCGCTCGAACAGCGCTTCGCGATCCATGCTGTGGACGATGCTCTCGACCGCCGACGCGATGATGTCCGCCAGCCGTTCGCGCATGCGGACCTGCAGGCGGCTCTGCGCGTCGGTCGCGTCGGCGAGCCGCTCCATCCATTCCGACAGCGCGCGGTTCGAGCCCTCGCGGTAGCCGCGCTGTTCAGCGGTTTCGTAGGTGTCGCGCGCCGCGTCGAGCAGCAGCTCGGCCTGTTCCTCGCCCGCCGCAACGATCGCGGCGGCCTCGGCCTGCGCGTCCTCGAGCACCCGCGCGCGATCCGCGTCGAGCTGTGCGTAGGCGTCCGCGATCGACAGCAGATGGCCGAACGTCTCGCGTCGGACCACGTCGCCGTGCACGCCGAACCGTACGGCCGGGGCGCCCTCGCCCTCGTCGTCGGTGCCGGCCGTCAGCCGGCGGCTGTTCAGCCAAATAACCATGCCCACTCCCGAAGCAATTCAGGCAGACGACGAAACAACTGTGCCGTTCCCGCTTCGTCGTGCTGCGTCGGCAACGCGTTGAGCCACGCGGGCACGTCGAGCATGCGCGGCAACGCGAGCCGCGACAGCGGAAACGGCAGTCCGGCTGCGCCTTTCAGGTCGCGCAGCACCAGCAGCATTCCTTCGATCGCGAGCGCCTGCGCATCGAGCGACGCGAGCGGCGGCATCGCGACGGCGGCAAGACGGGCCGCGTCATTCGCGCTGTCGGTGTTCGGGCCGCTCATCAACACGTCCACGTCGAGCCCTGTCCAGTCGGCAAGCCGCCGTTGCGCGTGCCTGTCGATCAGCCGCCGCACCTCGCCGCGGCGCAGCAGCAGCGCGCGCATCCGCCAGATCCGCAGCGTCAGCGGCGCGGGCGCGACGTCCAGCAGGCACGCGTTGGGCTGGGGCGCGACGGTCGTGCCGATGCGGGCGAAACCGCCCTGCGACAAGTCGGCGAACCCGGGCGGCGTCACGCCGAGCGCGTGCACCAGCGCGCGCGAGCACCGGAGCGCGGCGCCGGCCGGCGCGCCCGCGAGCAGTGCTCGCCAGTCCACCAGCAGCGCTTCGGGCACGCCGAGCGATGCGGCGATCCAGGACGGATGCACCCAGTCGGCGACGCAATCGACGTTGTCGCGATAGCGGTCGAGCGCCGTTGCAACGCGCACGGCCGGCACGCCGGCGTCGAGCCCGGCGGGGGCTGCGAAGCCCGCCATCGCCTACGGCTCCTTGCGGGCCGGCCGGAAACGCCCGGCGAACGCGTCGAGCCAGCCCTGCAGCGACGGCGCGCCGCGTTTCGCGCCGAACCGGTACGCGGCGAAGCCGGCGCCGGCGAGGAACGCCGCGACCGCGGCGCCGAGCACGACCATCCACCACGGGTTCGACGGGGGCGGCGTGTATTTCGACAGCTCGACCGGATCGGCGGCGACCGTCGTGACGCTCACATGGTCGTAGGTCAGCCCTTCGACGCTGTGCATCACCAGCGTCTTGATCTGCGGGATCAGCGTGTTGATGTCCGCGTCCGGCCGGTACTTGATGAACACGGCGGCGGACGAGGGCTTGATCTCCTGCGCGAGCGGGTCGTTGTTCGGCAGCACGATCTGCACGCGCGCGACCAGCACGCCGTCGATCTTCGACAGCGTCGACGACAGTTCCTGCGAGATGCCGTACACGAAGCGCACGCGCTCCTCGGTCGGCGTCGACACGAGGCCGTCCTTCTTGAACAGCTCGCCGAGGTCGTTGAACTTGCTGTGCGGCAGCCCGCGCGAACGCAGCACCTCCATCGCGCGCACGACCTGTGCGTCGTCGACGTTGAGCATCCAGTTCTTGCCGCCGTCCGGGCTGTCCTTGCTCGCGGACACGCCCTGCTCCAGCAGCGCGACCAGCATCTCGTTCGCGTCCTGCTCGGTGAGATTGCCGTACAGCTCCTTCTTGCATCCGCCGAGCAGCGCGATGCACAGCGCGACGACCGCAATGCGCGCCACGCGACGATTCGACTTCATGGGATTGCCACCCGCCCTTCGGGCACTGCCGTTCGCGACGTTCCGCTCCGCACGCCGGCGGACCACGGGACTCATTGGTTCTTCATCAGCGTCTGGACCGACGACTTCGACGATTCCGCGAGGCTCATCTTGACCTGCATGTTCATCTGCATGCTGGTCATCTCGTACATCATCTGGATGGTGCGCTGGGTCATCTCCGTCATCGACATCCCCGGCAGGTCGGCGGTCAGCTTGCCGACGTCCTCGATCGTGTGCCGGAACTGGACGTCCTGCGCCTCGATGGCTTTCGACACCGACGACGACAGATGGCTGCCCGCGTGCTCGGGCGGCGCCATCGGCGCGCGCGCCATCAGCGCCGTGAACTTGTCGCCCAGTTCGGTGGTCGCGGGGGACGCGGCCGCGGACGTCGCCTCCGTTGCGTCGAGTGCGGCCGGTGCAAGCTGGCTGACGGGATCGATGGACATGTCGGAGCCTCCGGGTTACGCGCGCAGGAATGCGCCGCCGTGGAACATCCCGGCCACGGGCGCGGGATCGTGCTGCGCGGTGTGCGCCGGTTCGTCGGCGCTTGCGCCGGCTTCCTCGAGCGATGCCGGGGCGACGAACGGCTGGCCCGGACGATGCTCCCGGATCGCGCGATCGACCTCGTCCTTCACTTCGAGGGCCCGCACCAGTGCGCGCGTGTCCTTGTTGTCCGGATCGTCCGCGAGCGCTTCGGTCGCGATCTGCCGCCACGACGGATCGCCCATCGACGACAGCGAGAACGCGAGCAGCGCCTTCGCATAGCCGAACTGCGGGCGCATCTCGATCACCCGCAGCAGGACCTGGTTCGCTTCCTGCCACTGCCCCTTCGCCATGCGAAGGAGGCCGTCGAGCGCGTCGATCTCGACCACGCGCGGGCGCAGCAGACGCAGCGCGTCGATCACCTGTTCGATGTCGAACAGGTCGACATGCGTGTTCGGAAAATTGTCCAGCAGCGCCACGGAGACGGTCTCGATCAGCCCGCCAATGAATTCCGGGCTGCAGTTCAGGTACTCGGGCGTGTCTACGGTCATGGCAACGCACTCCTGCGATGTGAGGGAAACGGGCCGGCCGGTCGTGCGGCGGGCGGCGCGCAGTCGGATGCATGCCGACGCCTGCCAACATAGCAATTCCGTCCGGGCCCGCCACCGCGCATGCGAAGCCAGCGCGCACGAGGCGAAGCGCGCGCCGCGGGCCGCATCGGCCGGCGGCTCGCTTCGGCACGCGCCGCGCCGCTTCGCATCGCGCCAGCCCGCCGCGTGCGGCGGGCGCTAAGGTCATCGCAGCGGCGCGAATGCGCGCCCCTTCTTGATCCGATCCGGCCGAGATGTGCCGCGGGCCTATCCATGAGCGACGAAAAGACCGAACAGCCCACCGACAAGAAACTCGAGGACGCGCGCAAGGACGGCGAGGTATCGCGCAGCACCGACTTCTCCGACGCGCTGTCGATGGCCGGCGCACTGATCGCGCTGGTCGCGACGGTGCCGCTCTTTCGCGACGGGCTGCACGAACTCGTGTCGATCCCGCTGGCGTTCGTCACGCAGGCGCGCACGCTGGAGCGCATGCACGCCGACCTGTTCCGGCTCGGCGGCACCGCACTGAAACTGATCGTGCCGTGCGTGTTCGCCGCGGCGCTGGCATCGACGGCCGGCTCCGTCGCGCAGGCCGGCTTCCGCATCGCGACCAAGCCGGTCACGCCGAACATGCAGACGGTGAACCCGACGAGCGGCATCAAGCGAATCTTTTCCGCCAAGAGCCTGATCGACTGCGCGAAGATGGTCGTCAAGGCGATCATCCTCGGCTGGGTGATGTGGCAGTCGATCAAGTGGCTGTTTCCGCTCGTGGTCGGTTCGATCTACCAGCCGCTCGGCGGGCTGTCGCTGATGTTCTGGGACATGCTGGCGAAACTTGGCGCGATCTCCGTCGGCATTTTCCTGCTGGTCGGCGCCGTCGACATCAAGCTGCAGCGCTTCCTGTTCATCAAGAAGATGAAGATGAGCAAGGACGAGGTGAAGCGCGAGCACAAGGAGCAGGAAGGCAGTCCCGAACTCAAGGGCGAGCGCCGCCGCCTCGCGCGCGAGCTGGCGAGCACGCCGCCGAAGCCGCGCGTCGGCCTGGCCAACGTGCTGGTGGTCAATCCGACCCACTTCGCGGTGGCGGTGCGTTATGCGCCCGACGAACACGCGCTGCCCGTCGTGATCGCGAAAGGCATGGACGCGGACGCGGCGTCGCTGCGACGCGCGGCGCGCGACGCCGGCGTACCGATCATCGGCAACCCGCCCGTCGCACGGGCGCTTTACAAGGTCACACTGAACCAGCCGATCCCGGAAGAGCTGTTCGAGACGGTCGCCGCGATCCTGCGCTGGGTCGACGCGATCGGCTCGCCCTCCACCCCATCCCCTCACTGAGCGCGACGATGTTCAAGGCCCTCAAGATCCCCGCCGGCGGCGAAATCGGCATCGCGCTGCTGGTGACCGCGATCATCTCGCTGATGATCCTGCCGCTGCCGCCCGAGCTGATCGACATCCTGCTCGCGATCAACATCACGATCAGCGTCACGCTGCTCATGGTCACGATGTACGTGCCGGACATCGTGTCGCTGTCCGCCTTTCCGTCGCTGCTGCTGTTCACGACGCTCTACCGGCTCTCGCTGAACATCGCGTCGACCAAGTCGATCCTGCTGCATGCCGAGGCCGGCAACATCATCGACAGCTTCGGCAAGCTGGTGGTGGGCGGCAACCTGGTCGTCGGGCTGGTCGTGTTCATCATCATCACGACCGTGCAGTTCATCGTGATCGCGAAAGGCTCGGAGCGCGTGGCCGAGGTCGGTGCGCGCTTCACGCTCGATGCGATGCCGGGCAAGCAGATGAGCATCGACGCCGACCTGCGCGCGAACCTGCTGAGCCCGGAAGAAGCGCGCCACCGCCGCGCGACGCTGGCCATCGAGAGCCAGCTGCACGGCGGGATGGATGGTGCGATGAAGTTCGTGAAAGGCGATGCGATCGCCGGCCTCCTGATCACGACCATCAACATCGTCGCGGGCATCGCGGTCGGTGTCGCCTATCACGGGATGAGCGCGGGCGAGGCCGCGAACCGCTTCTCGGTGCTGTCGGTCGGCGATGCGATGGTGTCGCAGATTCCGTCGCTGCTGCTGTCGGTCGCGGCCGGCGTGATGATCACGCGGGTCGCGGACGAGCGCAGCCACAAGCCGCGCTCGCTCGGCGAGGAAATCGGCCGCCAGCTCGGCTCGAGTTCGCGCGCGCTGTATTTCGCCGCGCTGCTGCTGCTCGGCTTCGCACTGGTGCCGGGCTTTCCCGTCGTGCTGTTCCTGCTGCTGTCCGCGATCCTCGCGTTCATCGCGTACAAGTTGAACGACCGGCAGTCGCAGCACGCGCCGGCGCAGGACGGACTGCAGGCGATGCAGCGTTCGGGCGCGAAGGCCGACACACCCGCGATCATGACGCGCGCGCCGCAGTTCGCGTGCCCGATCGGCGTGCGCGTCGCCCCCGACCTGATGCAGCGGCTGGTGCTGCCCGTGCTCGACAAGTCGTTCGGCGCAGAACGCGCGCGGCTGCAGGAAGAACTGGGGCTGCCGTTTCCCGGCATCACGATGTGGACCCATGCCGGCCTGCCCGCGATGCATGCGGAAATCCTGATCCACGACGTGCCGCATCTGCTGGTCGAGCTGCCGGTCGGGATGGTCATGCTGCCCGAGCCCGAGCGTGTCGCGACGGGCGCGCCGCTGTCGGCCGAGGACGTGCAGCAGCGCGACGCGCTGGTCGCGAAGGGCGAGCCGCGCCCGCCGATCGATCCCAGCGGCCGGCCGACTCACTGGGTCGACGCGCGCGAGGCCCCGGCGCGCATTCCGGCGTGGGGCCCCGAGCAGGTCATCGCGCACGCGTCGGTCGCGCTGATGCGCCACCATGCGATGCAGTTCCTCGGCATCCAGGAGGTGCAGTGGATCCTCGAGCAGCTCGGCGAGGATCACCCGGGGCTCGTCGCGGAAGTCCAGAAGGTGCTGCCGCCGCAACGGATCGCCGACGTGCTGCGGCGCCTGCTCGAGGAACAGATTTCGATCCGCAACGTGCGGACCATCATGGAAAGCCTGATCGCGTGGGGGCCGAAGGAAAAGGACATGCTGATGCTCACCGAGTACGTGCGGGGCGACCTGTCACGCTTCCTCGCGCATCGCGCGACGCGTGGCCAGCGCACGCTGCCCGCCGTGCTGCTCGACCTGCCGATCGAACAGCATATCCGGCAGGCGATCAAGCAGACGCCGACGGGCAATTTCCTGGCGCTCGCGCCGGACGAGATCAGCCTGCTGATCGACAAGATCCACGTGGTCGTCGGGCCGCGGCCGACCGACGGCGTCGCGCTCGTCACGTCGATGGACATTCGCCGCTACGTGCGCCGGATGATCGAGGCGAAGCTGGGCTGGCTGCCCGTGTACTCGTACCAGGAACTGGGCGAGCACGTCGATCTGCGCCCGATCGGCCGCATCACCGTCTGACGCCGCGCCGTGTCCCGCATCGAAAGCCGCGACGCGCGAGCGCTGCCGCCCCCGGACGACGCGAGCCCGAGGGCCGCGCGCAGTGCGCGCCGGTTCGACTACGCGGCGCTGCTTGCCGCGCGCCGCACCGTGGTGCGTCCGGTATCCGATGCACCGCCCGCGTCGCGCCAGGGGGACGATTCGCCCGGGGAACCCGATCCGTCGTCCGGGCGTGCAGAGACTGTCCCGCTGATCTCGACCGAGCGCGACACCCCTGCATCCGACACGGCGCCGACGCCCGCCGAGCTGGCCGAATGCCGGACCATCGCCGCTCGGATCGCCAGCGCCGCCGCGCCGATCGCGACGGTCACGCTGCAGGAGCAGCGCGATCACCTGGGCCTGCTCGGCGTGCTGTCGCGCGAGATCGCGGCGTTCTGCGGCGATCCGGCCGTCGCGGCCGGCGGACAGTGGGAGGCCCATGTCGTGCTGAGCGACCGGATCCTGGCGTCCACCGAGCTGCACGTGTCGCTTTCGCATTTCGACCTGCAGCTTCGGTTCGATACGCGGGATCACGAAGCACGGCGGTTACTCTTGGCCCACAGCGTCGCGCTCGAGCAGGAGCTCGACACGATGCTGCGGGCATGGGGGCAGCCACGGACCGTCCGTCTCACGGTGTGGTAGCCGGCCCCGCGTGAATTGCCTCGAGCGCGGCGCCCGGCGGGCGGCGTGCGCGGGCCAACGGCGGCATTTTCCGGCAACGGATGAAACTGATTCGGCATTCGATCACTCCCGGTGGCGCAGCGTGCGCGCGGCTCGTGCCGCCCCCGCTCGACGCGGCCAGCGCGCACGCGTCGCGCCGTCTGTTCGACGCGCGCCTGCCGGTATTCCTGCGCGACACGCTCGGCGTGCGCGATTTCCACTGCGGTTTCGCGACCGGCGCGCCGGATTATGCCGACCCGGCCATCGCGGAGTTGCGGATCGACACGCCGGCCGGTCCGGTTGGCGCGCACCTGCTGCTCGATCTCGAACGCTACCCCGCTCTGTCGATCTGCGCGTGGTCCGAGGCCCAGGCCGCCGAACGGCGTACGAGCCCCGAACTGACGCTGCGCAACGCCGTCGCGAACGTGTTGTGCGGGCCGCTGCTGGGCTGTCTTGGCACGCTCGGCCTGCCCGGCGCGCAGGTCGTCGCGGTCAGGCGCGGCGCGTGGCCGGCGCTGCCTCCGAACAGCGTGAGCGTCGCGTTGTCGCTCTCGCTGCGCGACCAGCGACACGACGCGTTCGTGCAGCTGCCGGCCCGTTGCATCGAGTGGCTGGATACGTGCGTGGCGCGCACCGCGCGCGCCGGACGGTTCGACGCGTCGCTGCGCGTGCCGGGAAATCTCGTGCTCGGCGAGAAGGCGCTGTCGGTCGACACGCTGCAGAACCTGCGCGGCGGCGACATCCTGCTGCGCGTGGTCGACCCGTCGCTCGACGCCGCGTGGTTGCATGGCGCCGACGCGCGTGCGGACAACGCGCCGCATCCCGTTGCCTGCGCGACCTGGGGCAGCGCGGGCCTCGCGCACGGCCGGGCCGCGGTGGCCGTGCAAACCCGAACGATCACTTTGTTGAAGGAACCCGTGATGACGGAAACCACCGTCCTGGACACGCCGGAAGCCGGGCTGGATGCGCCGGATACCGAACGCGCCGTCGAAGTGGGCGAACTCGAGTTGCCGGTGCAGTTCGTCGCCGATACCGTGGCGCTGACGATCGACGAGGTGTCGTCGCTCGCACCCGGTTACGTGATCGAGCTGCCGACCGCGATCGCCGATCTGACGCTCAAGCTCGTCGCGCATGGCCAGGTGATCGGCTACGGCGAGCTGGTCGGGATCGGCGAACACGTCGGCATCCGCATACTCCGTATGGCGCACGAGCATGGTTCAGTACAGTGACCTGTCGGGCCTGCTGCTGATCGTCGTCGCGATCGGCTTGTTGCCGTTCGTCGCGATGGTCGTGACATCGTACGCGAAGGTGGTCGTCGTGCTCGGCCTGCTGCGCAACGCGCTCGGTGTGCAGCAGGTGCCGCCCAACATGGTGCTCAACGGCATCGCCATCCTCGTGTCGGTGTACGTGATGGCGCCCATCGGCATGATGGCCGCGAAGACGCTGAGCGGCCAGACGATCTCGCCGCAATCGTCGCAGGCCGTGATCCAGGCGGCCGACGCGGCGCGCGAGCCGTTCCGGCAGTTTCTCATCAAGCACACGCAGGAGCGCGAAAAGCGCTTCTTCATCCGCTCGGCGTCGATCGTGTGGCCGCAGGAGGAGGCGCAGGCGCTGAAGGAGACCGACCTGATCGTGCTCGCGCCGGCCTTCACGCTGACCGAGCTCACCGATGCGTTCAAGATCGGCTTCCTGCTGTATGTGACCTTCATCGTGATCGACCTGATCATCGCGAACGTGCTGCTGTCGATGGGGCTCAACCAGGTGTCGCCGACCAACGTCGCGATCCCGTTCAAGCTGCTGCTGTTCGTCGTGATGGACGGGTGGTCGGCGCTGATTCACGGCCTCGTGCTGACCTACAAGTGACCGGAGCTGCCATGGACGTCGATTCGCTGGTTCACGCCGCCACCCAGGGCATGCTGCTGTGCCTGACGGTTTCGTTGCCGTTCGTGATCGCGGCTGCCGCGGTCGGGCTCGCCGTGTCGTTCGTCCAGGCGATCACGTCGCTGCAAGACCAGGCGCTGCCGTTCGCGGTCAAGCTGATCGCCGTGACGATCGTGCTGGTGATCGCGGCGCCGCTGTCCTGCGCGGCAATCCTGCATTTCGCGAACGAGATGATGCGAACGGCGTTTCCCAACTGACGCGTGGCCATGATGACACGTATCGGACCCCACTCCACCGCGCTCGCCGAGCAAGCAGCGGCCGCGCACCGCAATTCGGCGAAACCGTCTCGCGCGAAACCGGGCGGGCAATTCGCGACGCTGTACCGCGGCACCCGCTTCGCGCACGGCGGCATGCAGGCGCAGCAGAACGCGGTGCAGGCGCAGCGCGCGAAGAAAATGGCCGCGCGGCTCGCACGCCGGCGCCGCGCTGCGCGCGGCAAGCGCGGCGCCGGATCGAGCGACGGTGCGGACGGCGCCGACAGCGTCGGCGAACCGCCGGAATTCGGGGTGTCCGGCGACGAGCGCGAACGCCGGGGCGGACACGGTGGCGGGCGCGGCAACCAGGGCGACGAGCAGGACGACGCGAACGAAACGGAACGCATCGCCACGGGCACGTTCAGGACAGGCCGCCGGCCCGCGGCCGGCGCGAGCGCGTCGCCGCATCCGGCGGAAGCGCCGCCCGCCCTGGCGCCCGGCCTCGATCCGCATGCGCTGCGCGACGCGTGCGCCCGCGACCTGCTCGCGCTGCAACGGCAGTTCGCCGCGCAGCCGGGCGCCGGCGTCGCCGCACATGTGCACGCATGGTCCGTGCGCTGGCTGCGCGTGCAGCAGTCCGGCGTCGCGCTGCCAGCGGCCGACCTCGAGATGTTGCGCGCGCAGCCGCCGCAGCGGGACGCGGCGGCCGGCGCCGCGCCGCTGCCGCAAGCGGCCCGCGATTTCAACATGCTGGCCGGCCTGCTGCTGCGCCAGTTCGACCGCCCGCGCACACCGCGCCAGTGCGCGGACGCGCTCGATACGTTGCGCGTGCTGCGGCGCATGCCGTAGCGCGGGGCGACACCCGGCGCTTCGTTCGATACGCGAAGTCTTCGCATCCGCGGCCGGCCACGCGCCTTTAGCCTCTACATTCACAGCGAGACGGACGATTCGCGCCCGTCGTGCACGGCGCCGCCAATTCGGCATACGGACCTGATATCGATTGAACGCTTCGCTCATGAAACAGCTACGGATACTGACGGGATTCCATGCGGGCGCGATGCTGCAGCTCGCGCCGGGTCAGCATCGGGTTCATGGTGGTGCCGATGCGGATATCCGTCTGACGGACTGGACCGGCGCGGACGTGACGCTCGACGTCGATCCGTCCGGCGTCGTTCGCGCGCTCACGCGTATCGACGCTCCGGACGGCGAGCCCGCGGACGCCGCGGTCGAACCGGAAACTGTGATCCTGGTCGACTTCGTGCCGATGCGGTTTGGCGAGACGATCCTGTGCTTGGGCCCCGACGACGTGCCATGGCCGTCGGATCTCGACCTGCTGTCGACGCTGCTGACCCGGCCCGCGGACGCGCGGGTCGACGCCGAACGGCGCAAGCGGCGCCGCTACTACGGCGCGCTCGTCGCCTGCATCGCGATCGGCATCGTCGCCGGTACGGCCGTGCTGCTGACCACCGCGCCCGACAGCGAAGCCGCGTTGCGGCATGGCGCCGACTACCGGACTACCCGCATCCAGGACGCGCTCGCGGCCGCGCACATGACCGAGCTGCAGGTGCGCACGGTCGGGAACACGAGCGTCGTGACGGGCATGGTCGCCAATCTTGCCGACGACCAGCTCGTCCGCTCGACGCTCGCGAAGATCGCGTCGAAGGACGTCGTGCGCAGCTACGACGTCGCGCAGAACGCGGTGCACAGCATCGAGGATTCGCTCGGCATCGCGGGCGTGCGCGTCAGGTACCTGGGCAACGGCGCATTCGCGATCACCGGCACGGTCGACAGCAAGGACGCCCTCGACAAGGCCGTCACGCGCGTGCGTGCCGACCTCGATTCGAACATCCGGCGGCTCGTCGTGCAGGCGGTCGAGAATCCCGGCCATGCCGCGCCCGTGACCGGACAGTATTCGGAGATCGTGTCGTCGGACACGGTGCAGTACACGCAGACGCCCGACGGCGTCAAGCATATCTACATGACGGATGCGCCGGCCGATCCGGTGCCGGCGTCCGGCGTGCCGGTCGCCGCCGGCCCGGCGGAACCGTCCGTCGACAGCAGCACGATCACGCGCAGCGCAGCGCAGGTGCGCGCCGCGCCCCACCCCGCTGCGCCGGACTCCTGACTTTCCACCGACCTCGACAGGACACGCGACATGTACGAACCCATTACGCCCTACGCCAAGCAGTTCGACAACCTTTCCGCGATCGCCAGGGACCCGAACGCCGCGCCGACGATCGACGGGATCCAGCGCGCGCTCGCCGAGATCGCGGAGAACGTGAACAACGCGACGCCCGGCGCCGACATCGACAACCGGAATCGCGCGACGCTTTACCGTGGCCTGCTGGCTGCATCGCGCGTGATCCAGCAGATCCGGCACGCGTAGCGCGCTCGACTTCCGTTCTGTTCCGCTGCGGCCGCTGCCGCTCGAGAACGGTTTATCCGCAGTAACCGTCGTCACTTCACAAGGAGAATCAACATGGCAGGTGCATTAGCAGGTGCAGGCGAAGCAGTCAGCAGCATCGCCGAATCAACGGCGGCACAGACCGCAATCACGAAAGCGAGTTCGGCGGCTGCCATTGCCCAAGCCTCGAACAACGCTCAGCTGAATGCCGCGACGGCCACCGCCAACGCCACCAATTCGGCAACGGGTTCGCTGAAGGACATCGCGAAGAACCAGTAACGCGATTCGCACGCCGCACCGCGGCGCCATCGCCGGCGCAACAGGCCAGCCCGACCCGGTCATCCGGCGGGCTGCGCCGCGCCGGCCTCCTCCCTCTCCCGCTTTCGCCGTGTCTGCCCGATCATGAACGATCCCCGCTATCTCGAACTCGTGGCCCAGTTCTGCGCGGTCGTCGGCCTTCACGACGTCGACTACGTGCAGGAAACCGGCTCGGTCGAGGTCGAAGGGTTCGAGGTGCGCCTCGAGCACGTCGAGCGCGACCAGGAGGCGATCTACGCGAACTTCCACTTCGGCACCGTCACGGCGGGCCGCACGCTTCACATTTTCCGGCTGATGCTGGAAGCCAACCTGCTGATCTATGCGCAGGACCAGGCGCAACTCGGCATCGACGCCGACACCGGCTCGATCGTCCTGATCCTGCGGCTGCCCTTCGATCCCGACTTCAGCGGCGCCGATCTCGCGGACCTGCTCGTTCACTATGCCGACCACGGCCGCTACTGGCGGCAGAACATCATCGAGTCGAGCGACGAGATGTTCGAGGGCATCGCGTCCGGCGAATTCTTCTGGCTGCGGGCGTGACCCCGTGACCGGCCGAATCGCGCCGCCCGTACCCGCCGCGCACCGCGGATCACGGCCCGATGTCCGCGCGGCGGGTCAGGCTCAGCGTGCTCCATTCGAGCAGCGCGACGAAGCCGTCCGGTACCGCGATCACGGTCCAGCGGCGGCTTACGTGCGCGATCGCGCCCGGCTCGCACGCATGCCGTTCGTGCCAGCCGACCGCGCGCCGCACGTAGAGCACGCTGCCGCCGACGTGCGCGACGCATTCATGCAGCCCATTGGCCCGGACCTGCGTCATCACGTGATCCACCGGCCGCGTGAAATCGAGAGTGCGGTCGGCTTCCGACGGCATTGGCCAATGACTGCCGCCCGCCTGCGGCGCGCGCGCGGCCCACAGCGCGTCGAAGCGGTATGCGACCTGCCGCGCGAGCCGGCAGCCGGCCATCTGCACCTTGAGCTGCAGGCTTTCGTGGCATTCGTCGGCGGCGAGCGCGAAGCGCTCCTGCGCAAGAATTTCGCCGGTGTCGAATTCCGGCGCGATCCGGTGACAGGTCACGCCCCATTCGCGGTGACCGTCCAGGATCGCGCGCATCAGCGGATACGGGCCGCGTGCCTCCGGCAGCGGCGAAGGATGAAAGTTGATCGCATGCCGGACGTACGGCGTCCAGTCCGGAATCCGCCAGCCGTATCCGGCGGCAACCAGTACGTCGCAGTCGAGATCGCGCAGCGTGCGCAGCGCCGCCTCGTCGATTCGCGACAGTTGCAGCGGCAGGCCGTGTCGCGTCGCATGCGACACGATCTCCGCATTCGAATTCACGCGGTCGTCGGTCACGAAGCTGAACAGCGAAACGGGTGTCCATCCGGCGCTCACGAACGTCTCGAGTACACCGTGAAACAGATCGAATCCTGCGAGTGCGAAGCGCATGCGATATCTCCATCGGAGGAACGGCGGCGGTCGCCGCCAGCGACGCGGCCGGTCATGCGGCGCCGCGCATCCGCCAGCATGGCATGGCGCGCAGCGTCAGCCGCGCCACGCGGCGAACCCGGCGCCACCTGCGCGAAGACGTTCCGCGACGCGCGTGCAGGTTCGCGCGTTCGCGCCGCGGCGCATGCCATTGCGCAACACTGATACGACCGATCGATGACGAGCGATCATCATGCGACTCCCTCCGTTGACCCACCTCGAAACCGAATGGCTGATACTCCGCCCGCTTGTGCCCGGCGATGCACCTGCGCTCTTCGAGCAGATGCTGAGCGACCCCGAAACGATGAAATACCTGCCGATCGGGCGTCACGGCGATCTCGCGCAAACCCACGCGTATATCGCCGAAGCCCGCCGCGGCTGGCGTGACCGGACGCTGATCCGCTATGCCTGCGAGTGCCGCGCCACCGGGCAGCTCGCGGGCGTGATCGAGCTCACGCCCGACCTGCCGTGCGTGCGCTTGTCGGTGATGACCGCGAAACGCGGCGGCACGCGGCGCCGACGCGCATGCCTGATGGCGCTGCAGGAGCTGCTCGGCTGGCTGCTCGGCCAGCGCGGCGTGCAACGGATCTACGCGCACTGCGTGGCCGGTGGCCCGGCCGGCCATTGCATCGAGCGCCTGGGCTTCCGGTGCGAAGCCGTGCTGAAGCGTCACGAGCCGCAGCCGAATCGCGATATCGACGCGGCGGACTGCCTGCTTTACGTGTTGACTCGGCACGCGTGTCCGGTCGTACCGGCACCCGATGCCGGCACCTGGCTGCGCGAACTGCTGCGCGATTCGTCCGGCGGCCGCGCGCGGCTGTAATGCACGCGGGGCCACCCGCCATGCAGCCTGCGCGGCCTGCGCCGCGTTACGACGCGTCCGCCGGGACCGACGCCGCGGTCGCTCCAGGCGTGACGTATTGCGCGCACGCAGGGTCTTTCCAGTAAGTTGCCTGAACCCGCCGGAGTGTATCGAATTGCACCTGGTACTGACACGTCGCGTATTCGCCGGGGCGGCCGGTTCGCAGTTTGAAGAGGTAGTTCCATGCGCGGACGCCGTAGGTGCCTTCGCTGAAATGCGGCTCATGAATCAGCAGGTACACCTGGTTCTCGGTGATACCGGGCACGACTTGCCGCAGGTCGCGCACGCTGACTTGCTTGCCGCCGGCCACCCACGCCGTGCCCGGATCGGGAAACACCGGTGCGCCGGTTGCCTCGGCTGGCGGGGTCGCGCTGCACCCCGCGATCAGCATGCCGCCCAGCAACGCGATCGCCGCGCCCTGCATCGTGTCGATTCTCATGTCGAAGCCGGAAATCCCGAAAGTTGAAAAGGAATAAAGCGCCGCACGCTCAGGCGCCGCGCCGCGTGCATCCCGCACGGCAGTACCAGCGGCAGCGCAGGCTGCGACGATGCGGGCAGCTGCCGGCCGGCGCGCGCGGGCGCCGTTCGTCCAGCCATTCTCGCGCCTGTACCACGTACCGCACGACGTTCACCACGCCTGCGGCTTCGTTGCCCGACGCGACGGCGACGGACGACGGATCGCCGGCATCCGCGCCGGCGCCGGTACCGATGCCGGCCTCGTCGGACGACGCGGATGGCCGTGCATGACGGGTCACCCATCTGCGTTCGACGAGATTCGCCTCCAGCGCGCGCACACCGGGCAGCGCCGCGCCGTGGGCGGCCAGCGACCGCCCTGTGGCGGCCGCGAGCGTGCCTGCGCGGCGCACCGTCGCACTCGCGTAGCGGCCGGCCGCACCGGCTGCGTCGGCTATCACGTCGCGTGCGGAACGGGGCGGCGGTGCAGCTTCGCCGCGCCGCGCCGCCGGCATCTGCGACGTGGTGGTTGCGGGTGGCATCGGAGACACCCGGCTTTCGGCGTCTGGCGGCGCTTGATCGGCAGTCGCGGCGGGTGCCTCGGGCCCGGCACGCGGCGGGGCGGCGAGCGGCGCTGCCGGTCCGGCGAAAGCCATCGCTCCGGCTGGCCCACGCGCCGTTTTGCCAGCTTCGCCATCGACATGCGGCCCGACGTCGTACTGGCTTGCCGTGCGCGACATCGGCTGCACACCGGCGGCCGACGGCCATGCGTTTTCGGCACCCGGCTGACGAAGCAACGCGGCCCCAGGTGCCAGCTGCAGCGGCAACATTCCTTCTAGGGCGGCCGGATCCGGCGCCCGCCGCTGCCCCGCGTCGCCACCTTCATCCTGCACGATGCCCGACGCCGCATCGTCACCGGTCTGCATGCATCCGGTGAGCGTCGGCAGGATGCCCGTCTGCGTGGCCTGCCCCGTGCCCGGCGCCGCCGGCCCGGCCGCGCCACCGCGCATGCCTGCACCGGATGCGCCGGGCGCCGTGCGCGGCCATGGCGTGCCGTCACGCGTCGGCCCGGGCGTCGTGCCTGCGGGCTTGCCCTGCGTCTGCCCGCCACCGGCTGCGCCCTTCAGCTCAGCGCCTCCGCCGCCAATCAGCGCAAGCAGGCTCAGCACGACGTCGCCGTCGAGCTGCTCGGCATCGCGCACGGCATCCGCCCGCGTACCGTCGGGCCCGCGGGCGTCGTCGGTCCGGGTGGCTTCAGTTGCCGCGCGGTGCGATGGAATGTGCGAAGACATGGGGGCGAACCGGGGTGAACTGGATTGCGCGCACGGCCATCCGGCGACGCCGCGGCGAGCAGCGTGTCACCGCTCGATCGACCCTCGCGCGTGCCCGTGTCATGCGTCAGCGCCCGCTGGTCGCGTGCCGCGCGACCGGCGCATCGAAGTCGTCGACATACACCGGCATCGTCGTGCGTTGCCGTACCGGCGCGACGCGGTGCTCGCGCGTCTGGATGAAGATGCGGTAGCCGACGGCATACACCGTGCGCAGGTAGACACCATGCTCGCCGTTCAGGCTGAGCTTCTTGCGCAGCTTGTAGATGTGCTGTTCGAGCGAACGGCTGACGACGTCCTCCGGGCTGCCCCACACCGCCCGCGCGATCTCGCCGCGGGCGACGTACTTGTCGAATTGCGAGAACAGCATCCACGCGATCGCGAACTCGCGCGACGTGAGCCGGATCACGTCGCCTGCCACGCTGACCGTCGATGCGTGGCGATCCAGCCGGTACGGGCCGCACGTCAGTCGCTCGCGGTCCACGCTGCTGCGCGTGCACTGTAGCCGGCGGCTGGTCAGGCGCAGACGCAGCAGCAACTCCGGCAGGCCGATCGGCGCGAGCACGATCTCGTCCGTTTCGTAGTCCAGCAGGTCCACGGCTTCCATGCTGTCGTTCGACGAGCAGATCAGGATCAGCGGCGCGCGCTGGACGCCGTGGCACGCGCGATGGACGAGCACGGGATGCTGCGGATCGATGCCCGCCTCCATGCTGATCAGGATCGCGTCGAACTCGCGACGCGTGAGCGCGCGGGCGAAGCTCGTTTCGTCGTCGAAGCGCTCGACGGCGATGCCGTTCGCGGCGAGATGGCTACAGATTGCATCGCGCCGAGTCATGTTTTTGGAGAAGACCGCGAGATTCATTATCAGCTCGTTCCCTGGATGAGCAGGCAGGACATGCGTCGTCCATGCCGGCCGGCGAGCGGCGTCATGCGAGGAGCGATGCCAAGGTTCCGACTGCGGCAACTGGACGCCCCGGCTGTCGCGACAGGCTGCGCCGGCGACGGCGGATGCGATGGATGCAACGTACAGCTCCGGCTCGGTTATCCGGATCGTGAGTGGAGAATGTCTGGCCAATCGGCGAAATATGCCGCGAATAGGGATATTTTGCGTCGCCTGAAATTCGTCATGCATGCAACGATCATTGGTACCTGATACTAATGAATGAATTCCTCCGGGAAAGATTCGATTTGTTTATCTTTAATACGTAAACAAATGAATATCGATTCGATAAAGAGTTTAAGTAGATTCTGCAAGTCACGGTGAAAACGATTATATGGATTTATGCTGACTCTTTCATGAAGCGTATCCGTACCGCTCGCGGGAGAGACGTATTCGGCTTGCCGCAAGATCGCTCGTCCCGCGCGCATCACGCCTCCGCGCACTCCGGTTGCGCCAGGTCGCGGTTCATCGCCGCGAGGTAGCGGCCGTCGAGGAAGCGGCACTCGTGTTTCAGCATGCCGTAGAGGATGAAGTCGGTCCGGTCGGACGCCCCCTCGCGGATCACGCCTTCGCGCCGGAAGCCGAGATTTTCGTCGAGCTGCTGCGCGGCAAGGTTGTCGGCGCGGACGTAGCCGCTGATCCGGTTGCAGCGCAACAGAATGAACGGAAAGCGGAACGCCGCGCAGACGAACCCGGGCGTGATCAGGTGCGGCGAGCCGGCCACCGCGAAATGCATCGCCACGTTGGGGCCGTTGTACGCCTGGTACACCACGCCCGCCACCAGCCTGCCGTCCTTCTCGAGGCCGATCGCATCGTCGTAGTTGGGGTAACGCGCCTCCCCAGTCAGGGACGCGACGAACTGCATCACGTCCTCGCTTCGATCCAGAATGAGCCGTCTCATGCCAATTGCGATTGCCATGCGGCGACGCGCATCGCGCCTGCCGCGTCGTCAGTGATGTCCGGGCCGCGGGCTGCCGCGGCCGGTCCGGTCGCGCCCGCCACGTCAGACGGTGACCGTCTGACCCTGCGGATCCACCGGCCCGAGCCCCAGCTGGCTGAGCTTTTCGACTTCCTTGCCGGTCGTCGCATCCTGCGCTTCGCCCTGGCTGCCGCGCAGGTCGCCTGCCGACACGCTGACGTCGGACGCATCGATCGTTTCGCGGCCCTGCGGCTGATGCTTGCCGTTGGTCGAGCCGGTATTCAGGATCTCGGCTGCCGTGCTCTTGCCGCTGTCGAACGTGATCGAGCCGTCCGGGTTCTGCTTTCCGATGCTCTTGCCGCTCTTGTCGTAGAGGTTGCCTTGATCGTCCATCTGAACCTGCACGGTACCCTTATCCGTGCTGAGCTTCACGTTGTGCAGCCCCTCGCCGGCCTGTCCGGAGCCGCCCAGGCCGACCGGGAGCCCGCCGCTCGCGAACGGCGAGCTGCCCGATTGCGGCACGGTGCCGTTCGGCGACGCGCCGTCGCCGAGCGTGATCGTGATGGTCTGGCCGCCAGTCGGCGAATTGCCCAAGCCGATATTGACGTCCTGGCCGCCGGGCATGCCGTTGGCGCCATTCGCGCCGTTGTTCGGCGGGTAGCTCACCGGAATCGTCGAACCGGCGTCCGTGCCGCCTGATCCGTTGCCGTTCGGGCCGCGCAGGTCGCCCGCCGACACGCTGACATCGGACGCGTCCATCGTTTCGCGGCCTTGCGGTTGGTGCTTGCCGTTCGCCGAACCGGTATTCAGGATTTCGGCCTCGGGGCTCTTGCCGCTGTCGAACGTGAACGAACCGTCCGGATTCTGCTTGCCGATGCTCTTGCCGCTCTTGTCGTAGAGGTTGCCCTGGCTGTCCATCTGCACCTGCACCGTACCCTTGTCCGTGCTCAGCTTGACGTTGTGCAGCCCCTGGCCCGCGCCACCCAGACCGTTCGCGCCGCCGTTGCCGCCAGCCGGCGGCTTCAGGAGCGCGGCCAGCGAACCGGCGTCCAGCGTGAAGTTCACCGGTTGGTTGGCCGGCGATGCGCCATCGGCTCCGGAATTGCCGAAGTCCGTCGGCGTGGTCGTCGACGGACTGACGGTAATCGTGATGTTCGCGGCCATATCGGACACTCCTGTCTTTGATTGGAAGTATTTACCCGGCTTGCATTTCGTGCGGTCAATATAGGTGAGTGGGTGACACGACATGGGAGCCGGTGCGTATCGACGCGCATAAATACGAAGCGAAATATCGATTACGACGCGTCACAATTACCTGACCCATACTAATAATCATGAAAAAATGACTGCCCTTCCTGCAATCGTCCGTTTCTTCGCCGATCGCCGGTCATTGCCGCGACCCTAGCGCCGCCCCATTGCCGAACCGAGCGCCGATTCGAGACGGTCGGCCGGCGACTGCGCCATATGCCTGACGATCGGATCGGGATCGTCCTTCATCTGCTTGGCCTGATCCTCGTCGAGCGGCTTCTGCGCGACACCGCCGGCCGCGGTTCGCAGATGCGCGATCGCTTCCATCTTCGACATCCCGAGATCGCGCATCAGTTGCAACGCCGCAGCGATGTCGCTGCCACCGTCGGACCGCCGGTCCTCGTCGACCGCCTTGCGATAAAACGCCTTCAACTCCTTGTGACGCACACCGCCGCTCGCCTCCAGGTAAGCGGGTGCCAGCGAGTGCCGGCCATGGCTCTCTTCGAGCATGCCGACCACGCGCGCGGCCGCATGCTTCTTCACGAGGTCGACCTCCTGCTTCTTGTTGTCGGTCGACTTGTTCTCGTTGAACTTGTCGAACTTGATCGGCAGGAGGCGCCCGATGCGCTGCTGGTTGACGGAGTCGCGAATGCCATCCCAGTCGCCTTTTTCCGTCGCATCCGGCTCGCCGTCGAACTGCTTCTTCAGCCGGTTGCGCATCGCGCCATCGGCGATGGCCGCCATCTTCTTGTCGCGATAGTGCTGCTTGAGCGAATGAGCCGCCTTGCGGTTGTCGAGCAGGTCGCGCCCCGACAGGATCGCGCCGCCCGCGATCGCCGCGGGTGCGACGCCATGCGTGCCGACTGCCAGGCCGACGCCGGCCCCGATCCCCACCGCCGACATGGTCGTCTTGATCGCGGACCGGACCACGCGGTTCTTGCCCTGGACCTCGGCGATGTAGCGTCCGGTCAGCACGTCGAGCATCTTTTCCCGCTGGGGGCCTTCGGGCTGGCTCAGGATCGCCACCTTGAGATCGTAGCGGGACTGGAAATCGGTCTTTCTTGCAATTTCCGACAGCGACACCTCGTGGCCGCCCGTCTTGATCTTCGGGTCGTCGTTGGAGGGCGGCCAGTTGCCCAGTTGCTTCTGGTAGCGGCTCTTGCGCATCGCGGACGAGCCCAGTTCCTGCGCCGCGTAGACCGTATTCACGCCTTCGTGCGCCAGGGCCAGCGCGGACGCCGGCGACGAGGTCAGATGCGCTTTCGTCAGGCCCTGCACGATCCCGCCTTCCGGTTTCGTCTTGTTCAGCAACTGGGGCAGCGCGTTTTCATTGTCGACCCGGATCCACCGACCGAATCGGCGCAGCGCCTTCGCGCCGACGGATGCGTTCGGCACGAGCTGGCCCAGCGCTTCGCCGTGCGGGCGCGGCGCCGCTTCCTGCTTCCCGGTGGTCGTCGTTCCGTCCGTTTTCTTGTCCGGCGGCGCTTCGCTGCTTTTGCGCGTGGTCAGGTCGCCCGGCGGCTTGGTCGTGACGGGCGTGGTCAACGGCGGAGTCGGTCCCGACGACGGCTTCGGCGTCGTCGCATCGATCCCGTTGCCGGCGGTCGTGTCCGATGTGCTGGTGATCGCCTCGTAATGCCCGTGTTGGTCCCACACGACGACACGATGCGTCGGCGCCTGCCCCTCTTGACGCTGGCTGCCGTGGAACTGGCCGATCGTCGTGACCGGATGCGCGTCGTCGACGCCAGCCTGCACGACGCCGACCTGCATGTCGACGCCGAACTTCGCGTTCACGAGCGAGACGAGTGCCGCGCCGTGCCCGCCTGCGTTGTCGTCCAGCAGCAGCATCCTGCCCTTCTCGTCCGGGTGCTGCGCGTCGAAGGCCGTGCGAATCTCGCTCACCGCCTCGTGCAGCGCCGAACCGTCGAGGTCGGGTCTCGCGCACTGCACAAGCGAGTAAATCGAGCAGTTGTTGCCGTGGCCGCTGTTGCGAATCGGCTGCATGTCCTGGCCGGCCAGCGCATGCTCGAAGCGCGCGTTGGACGAGCGAGTTGCTTCGCGTTGCGCGTCGCGCGCCGCCTGCGGCACATCGGCGACCGTCGACGCGTGCTTGTCCTGGCCGGAAGACGGTTTGACGGAGGGCGGTGTGCCGGCCGGCGTGTCGGGGTCGGCGGTTTCGCCGAAAAACGTGTCGAATACGCGACCGAGGCGCGCCACGTGGTCGCCCGTTGCGGGCGGGTTGGTCGTTTCGGCCACCTTGGCGGTCTTCGCGACCGGGGTCGTCTCGGCCTCCGTCTCCTGCAGCGTGGCCGCGACGACGGCCGGCACGTGCCGGGGCTCGGACGTATCGACCTCGCTCGTCTTGTCCGTGAGCGACGCGGGCCGGCTCTTCGACTTCAACGAAGCGAGCGATGCGTTCGAGCGCGGCGGCGACGATTTCCTGAGGGTCATGCCTGCCGTGCGTTCGCTGCCCGGCTGCGCGGTGTGCTGCACGACGCCATCCAGTGCCTTCAGCGTTTCCGCGCCCCAGTCGGACGACGTTTCCCGCGTCTTCTCCGTCGACTTCCGGGGCGAGCGCGTATCCAGCCCGGCAAGCAGCGGTGGCGGCGTCGCGCCCGGCGGCGCCTTCTGCTTGCCGGTTTCCGGCGTCTTGCGTTCGCCGGACGTCGTCGAGGGTTCGGGCTGCCGCCGCTCGAGCACGGCGTTGCTGATCTTTCGGAACATGGGGATCTCGCGGCAGGATCGTATTGCGCGCTACGTTGGCATAGTGCGGGCGCGGATCCGGCCACGACACGAAGCGAACACCATTTTCACGAAGGCCGTTCATGCTGACCCGTCAACGGATGCTTGCATCGGCGCCACGTGTCGCGCGGCGAATGCGAAAAGACGTTCAGGGAAGCGAATCCGTTGCGGTTTCGGGCGCGACGCATCCACTACACTCGGTCCGACGTGTTCGGCGACCGTCGCACCTTCCCCCGAAAATCTGTTGCCTGACCGGGGCCGCCGACACCTTCCCGATTCTTCCTGGAGCACTCCCGCCATGAAAATTTCGTCTGCCCGCAGCGGTGCCGTTTCCGAACACACGCAGGATAGCCCGGCCAAGCATTCCGCAGGAAAGCCGCAGGCGCCTGCCACGTCATTAGGACAGCTTTCCGATTTGTCCGCGATGGCACGCCCGAAGCGCGGTGCAGGCGCAACGGGTGCCGCGATGGGCGCGGACACCACCACCACGCCGTTTCATGCCGGCACGCAGAACGATTGCGGCCTGCATACCATCGCGTCCATCACCGGCTGGTCCGAGCCCACCGTGGTGCAGAAGCTCGGTCTGTCGGAGCAGGACGTGAAAAATATCAGCGCGCAAGGCATGCAGCCCGATACGATGACCGCCGCGTTCAAGCACATCAACAACGGCAACGTCGAGCATCGCCAAGGCACGGCCGACGATCTCGTCAAGGGGCTGGCGCAACTCCCCGAAGGTCATCAGTTCGCGCTCGGCATGCAGCGCGATGCGGGCATCGGCCATCTGGTGTCCGCGAAACGCGTCGGCGACCGTCTCGATATCACCGACCGTCAAGTCAACCAGACGACGTCGGTCCACAATGAGCAGGAGCTTCAGCAATACCTGCAGCAACAGGGCGCGTCGATAATCCACACCTGGTACAACAAGTAGGCCGTGCACCGGCAACCGGTTCTCTGCCCGATCCGGCCCGGCAGCGCCGTGGAGCGCATCGACGCACCGCACGCGCGGACCGCAGTCGACGTATCGACAAACGACGCCGCACGATACCGATGCGACGGTGTACGACGTGCCGCCCCGATCAACCGAGCGGCACCACGCTCCCGAGCAGGATCCGCACGAGCGTCGCCTGGCGCGTCACGCCCGTCTTCGAGAAAATCGCGCGCAGGTGCGTGCGCGCCGTGTTTTTGCTGATCCCCGACTCCTCCGCCGCCTCCTCGAGCGTCAGCCCGTTCGTCAATAGCAGCGCGAGCGACGTCTCGGCCGGCGTCAGGTCGAACAGCTTGCGGATGATTTCCTGCGCGCCCTGCGGCTTGCGGTCGGGGTCGCGCAGGAACAGCGTGACCGCCGGCCGGCGCTTGTTGTCCTCCGACCAGTCGGACAGCAGCACGGTGCGCACCAGCAGCCCGAGACGCGGCTTGTCGAAACTGCGCGTGATCGGCATCGCCTCGACGGTCGCCGCCGCCGTGCCGTGATGCCCCATCACCGCGTGGCGGATCAGCCGCTTGAGCGTGCGGTTCTCCTGCGCATCGGTCGCCTCGATCGTGCCGCGCGCAATCGTCAGACCGTTGTTCTGCTTCAGGATCTCGTCGGCGACGCTGTTCATGTCGATGATCGTGCCGTTCTCGTCGAGCGTGATCGTGCCGATCTGCATCCGGTTGATCGCGTTCGCGTAGATCGATCGCTCGACCTCGGCCGTGTCGAGCCGCGAATGGAGCTCGACCGCGCGCTTCAGATGCGGCAGCAGCAGCGCGCAGATCGCCTTGTCGCGCGCGGAGAACTGCTTCGACGCATGGTTGCGGCACACGCGGAACCGGCACTCGACGCCCGACGGCGTGCGCAGGTCCGCGCCGAGGATGTAGCGCACGTCCTGCGGCTTCAGGAACTGCTTGTACAGCTCGCTCGACAGCCAGCCCGTGTCGCCGAACACGTCGTCGACCGTGACCACGCGATCGGCCGGCAGGCCAACGAACGGGTCGAGCGAATAGTAGTAGTTGTTGTACGACGCCTCGCCGTCACCCGGCACGACCGGGCCGTATTCCGAAGCGTGCACGGACAGCGGCGCGCGGCGGTCGCTCGCGGCCGCGCGCAGGATCAGCGTCACGTAGTTGGCCTGCAGCAACCGGCGAACCAGCTCGAGCGCCCCCGCCCACGGCGGCGTTTCCAACGGTCCCTGGTAGATACGCGCCATCAGCTCGCTGAAATCCGCGACGCCGATGTCGGCCTCCTCGCTTGTTGACTGGCTCTCTTGCGGAGCCCATCTCGTCTCCATCAGCACGCTCCATCCTCCATGCAACTTGTGGTCGGTGCGATTCATCCGCGCCGCCATGATTAAGACGCGTCTTAATTCCGGCGTCATCGGGACATTCACTGAATGGTGAGCTTTGGCCAATCGGACGCGCGAACCATCGTCCGATCGGATGATGTGGCGCCCTGCCCGCTGCGCTGGAATGCCCGTCAGGCCGTGCCGACAAGCGTCCGGCGCGGGCTCAGGGAAAACCGCGATGCGGGTTTACCTGATTCAGACCGCATCCGATTCAGACAGGAGTTCCAATGCCGCTCGACCCTCAGGCGCAGGCGCTGCTCGCCGCGCTCGCCCAAGCGCCCGCGATCGATTTCGATCAACTGACCGTGCCCGCGTACCGCGCGAGCCTCGCCACCGGCAGCGGGTTCGCGCCCGGCGACGCGATTGCCGCCGAAGAGGACTGGCAGATCCCGGCGCCGGGTCGTCAGTTGTCCGCTCGACTGTATCGGCCCGATGTCGACGGGCCGTTGCCGCTGACCGTGTTTTTCCACGGCGGCGGCTTCGTCGCGTGCGGTATCGACTCGCACGCGAACCTGTGCCGCAGTCTTGCCGGACGGGCGCGCACGCTCGTGCTGTCGGTCGATTACCGGCTCGCGCCCGAAGCGCGCTTCCCGGCGGCCGTGCAGGACGCATGCGATGCCGTGCGCTGGGCCGCCGCCAGTGCGCGCGATCTCGGTGCGCGCGCCGGTGCGATCGCCGTGGCCGGCGATAGCGCCGGCGGCAACCTGGCCGCGGTCGCCGCATTGCAGCTGCGCGGCTCGGGCATCGCGATCGCGCACCAGTTGCTGCTGTATCCGGTCGTCGATTGCGCGACCGAGCATCCGTCATATGAATCGCTCGGTGAAGGCTATTTCCTGACGGCCGACGCGATGCGCTGGTTCAAGCGCCAGTATTTCGACGACGGCGCCGACCGCGCATCGCCGCTCGCGAGCCCGCTCGCCGTGGCGGACCTGTCGGGTGCGGCGCCGGCCACGATCGTGAGCGCGGAATTCGATCCGTTGCGCGACGAGGGCGAAGCGTATGCACTGCGTCTCGCGCAGGCCGGCACGCCGGTCTCGCTCGTGCGCTGGCCGGGCCAGCTGCACGGCTTCGCGAGCATGCTCGGCGCGGTCGACGCGGCCGATCGCGCGCTGACCTTCGGCGCCGATGCGCTGCGCCGCGCATTCGACGCAACGGAGGTGCAATGACGCTCGCCAGCACGTTGGAAATCGTCGACGAGCTGCGCGCGGGACGGATGGTCCTGCTCGTCGACGAAGAGGATCGCGAAAACGAGGGCGACCTCGTGATCGCGGCCGATCACGTGACGCCCGACGCGATCAACTTCATGGCGCGCTTCGGGCGCGGGCTGATCTGCCTGACGCTGACCGCCGAGCGCTGCGAGCAACTGCGCCTGCCGCCGATGGCCGATCGCAACGGCACGCCGTTCGGCACCGCGTTCACCGTCAGCATCGAGGCGGCCGAAGGCGTGACGACCGGGATTTCCGCGGCCGATCGCGCGCGGACGATCCGCGCGGCGGTCCGCGCAGGCGCGCGCCCCGACGATCTCGTGCAGCCCGGCCACGTGTTTCCGATCGCCGCGCGCCCGGGCGGCGTGCTGGTGCGCGCGGGGCACACCGAGGCCGGCTGCGATCTCGCGGCGCTTGCCGGGCTCACGCCCGCGTCGGTGGTCTGCGAGGTGATGAACGACGACGGCACGATGGCGCGGCTGCCCGAGCTGAAGACGTTCGCCGCGCATCACGGGCTGAAGATCGGCACGATCGCGGACCTGATCCATTACCGCCGCGAACACGAGTCGCTCGTCGAACGCGTCGGCGAACGGCCGCTGCATACGCCGTGGGGCCGATTCCGCGCGATCGAATATCGCGACACCGTGCATGGCGGGCCGCATCTCGCGCTGGTGCGAGGCGAGCCCGGTCCGTCGACGCCCGTGCTGACGCGCGTGCATGAATGTCACTCGTTGCTCGACCTGCTCGATGCGGAACCGTCCGCGCATTCATGGCCACTGCACGCGGCGCTGCAGCGGATCGATGCGGCCGGCTGCGGCGTCGCGGTGCTGCTCGACTGCGACATGCGCGGCGACGCGATGCGAACGCCCGCCGGCCACGCACGCCGCGACGGCCGCGTGACGGGGATCGGATCGCAGATCCTGCGCGACCTCGGCGTACGGCGGCTGAACGTGCTGTCGAGCCCGTTCCGGCTTCCTGCGCTGTCAGGGCACGACCTGGAAATCATGGCGTTCATCCCGCTCGGCGACGACGATCCGGAAAGCGCACGCGTTGCCCACGCCGGCCCGCTGCGGGCGGTGTGATGCCGGGCTGACGAGCGCGCGCCGCCCGCCCTTTCACCGATCCACGGGTTTCCGCCTGACAGGCTATCGTTTGTTTTTATGAATTACAGTCTAAAGTTTGTATTTTGACGATACATACCATAGACTGTATTTTTCGATTACAAGCGATCGCCTGTCATTTCGCGGAGAGCCCATGGCATTCCCAGTCCAGACCTTGAGCCAGTTGCGCCCGATCCTCGTCGGCTTCCGGAAGTCGGCGGGGCTCACGCAGGCGCAACTCGCCGCCCGCCTCGGCGTGACGCAACAGTCGTACGCGCAGCTCGAAGCCAATCCGACCGCGGTCAGCATCGAACGGCTTTTCAAGGTGCTGAACGTGCTCGGCGTTCGCCTGACACTCGTGCCGGGCACCCCGGACGATACAGCGGCGCCCGACGACACCACGCCAGCGCTCAAGCGCGCACCGGCCGCGCGCGGCCGGTCGTCCGGCTCGCCCGGTTCGTCGGATGTGCCGGCCCGCCCGCCGGCCGCCGCGAAGGCTCCATCCGCCGCCGCGCGCAAGCGGTCTGCCGCGGCGGCACCCGGCAAGTCTCGGAACCCCACGCGGGAGGACTGGTGACGATGGCCCGCCGCCCCCGCCACGATCGCCTCGACCTGTGGATGAACGGCATCCCGGTCGGATACTGGGAAGTCCGGCGCGGCGTCGAGCGCCTCGTCTATCTGCCGGCGTGGGTCGACGATCCGCAAGGCCGTCCGCTGTCGCTGTCGTTGCCGTTCACGCCGGGCAACCAGCCGCATCAGGGCGCGATCGTCGCCGATTACTTCGACAACCTGCTGCCGGACAGCCAGCCGATCCGCCGCCGCATCGCGCAGCGCTACCGGCTCGGGTCGACGGCGCCGTTCGAACTGCTTGCGTCGATCGGCCGCGATTGCGTCGGGGCGCTGCAGTTGCTGCCACCCGACGAAACCCCGGTCGACCTCGAATCGATCGACGGCACCGCGCTCGACGACGCGGCCGTGGCTGACGTGCTGCGCCACGCGACCGCCGCGCCGCTGCCCGGCCATGCGGAGCCGGACGGCGAGCTGCGCCTGTCGATCGCCGGCGCGCAGGAAAAGACCGCGCTCTTGCGCGACGGCAAGCGCTGGCTGCTGCCGACGGGCAGCACGCCGACCACGCATATCTTCAAGCTGCCGCTGGGACGTGTCGGAAACATGCAGGCCGACATGCGCACGTCGGTCGAGAACGAATGGCTGTGCTCGAAGATCGTCGCCGCGTACGGCCTGCCCGTCGCCGCGTGCGACATCGGCCGGTTCGACGACCAGAAGGCGCTGATCGTCGAGCGCTTCGACCGCCGTCCGTCCCGCGACGGCACGTGGATCCTGCGGCTGCCGCAGGAGGACATGTGCCAGGCGACCGGCACGCCGTCGGGCGCCAAATACGAATCCGACGGCGGCCCGGGCATCGCGACGATCATGGGCATCCTTGCGAATTCCGCCGATGCCGCGCAGGATCGGAGGAATTTCTTCGTCACGCAGCTCGTGTTCTGGGTGCTCGCGGCCATCGACGGCCACGCGAAGAATTTCAGCATCGCGCACCTGCCGGGCAATACGTATCGCAGCACGCCGCTGTACGACGTGCTGTCCGCGCATCCGATCATCGGCACGCGACGCAACCAGCTGCCACCGCGACGCGCACGGCTCGCGATGGCCGTGTGCGGGAAGAATCGTCATTACGTGATCGGCGACATCCAGCCGCGTCACTGGATCGCGCAAGGCGCGCGCGTCGGTCTGACCGAACACGACGTGCGCACGGCCATGGCCGATGTGGCCGCGCGCACCGAACCGGCGATCGCCACCGTCGCGTCGCGGATTCCGGCGGATTTCCCGGCGGACGTGGCCGATGCGATCTTCGACGGGATGCGTCGTCAGGCGCGCAAGCTGGGTACGGCCGAGTAGGCGGTGCGGGCACGGCCCCGGCGGCGGGTCGTCCACGTGGACGATGCAGCCCCGCACCGACTCGGCACAATGGTCGCCGTGCCCATTCCCGACGCCCGCCCGACATGGAACCCGCCACGCTCGATACCGCATTCAGCCGGCTGCAGATCGGCCCGCTGACGCTGCGCAACCGCCTGATCAAATCCGCGACCAACGAAGGGATGACGCCGAACGGCGTGCCGTCGCGCGCGCTCGTCGGGTTTCACGAGCGCATCGCCGCAGGGGGCGCCGCGCTGACGACCGTCGCGTACTGTGCGGTCAGCGACGACGGCCGCACGTTCGTCGACCAGGCGCGGCTCGATGCGCCGACGGTCCGGCAATTCCGCGCGCTGACCGACGCGGTGCATCGTCACGGCGCGGCGGCGTCCGCGCAGATCACGCATGGCGGCTGCTTCACGTTCCTGCCGTCGCTGTCGACGAAACGGCCGTTGAGCGCATCGGGCGGCTTCAACAAGGTCGGCGTGATGAGCGGCCGTTTCCTGAAGCAGGCGATGACGCGCGACCAGATGACCGCGATCGCCGACGAATTCGCACGGGCGGCGCGACATGCGCGCGACGCGGGCTTCGACGCGGTCGAGATCCACATGGGGCACGGTTATCTGCTGAGCCAGTTTCTGTCGCCGCTGTACAACCGTCGTCGCGACGCGTACGGCGGCGATGCGCCGCGCCGCGCGGCGTTTCCCGTCGAGGTGCTGGGCCGCGTGCTCGACGCGGTCGGCCGCGATCTCGCCGTGGTCTGCAAGATCGGCGTGACCGAAGGCGTGCGCGGCGGCGGAACCGCCGACGACGCGTGCGAGATCGCGCGGCGGCTCGAGGCCGAGGGCGCGCATCTGCTCGTGCTGAGCGGCGGGATGAACGTCGAGTCGGTGTGGCAACTGTTCGGCAGCCCGCTGCCCGGCGATGCGCGCGCGAACGCCGACAACGCGATCGTGCGCGCCGCGATGGCGCTGCAGAAGCTCACCGAGCCGAAGATGGGCGCGTTTCGGGAGATGTATTTCCTCGAGCATTCGAGGCAGGTGCGTGCGGCCGTCCGGATGCCGCTCGCGTATCTCGGCGGCGTGCGTTCCCGCGAGAACGTCGCGCTGGCGATGCGCGAAGGATTCGACGCGGTGGCGCTTGCCCGCGCGCTCGTGTTCGAGGCGGACTTCGTGAACGGGGTGCGCGACGGCCGGCTCGCGCAGTCGGGCTGCACGTCATGCAACCGTTGCGTCGTGTCGATGTACACGCCGGGCGGCACCGCGTGCGTGCTCAAGGCGCCGAACGATCCGGCGTCGAACCGCGTGCCGGCCGTGAGCGCTTGAGGTTACGCGGCGGCTGATTCCGCGGTCACGATCGTGCGCGTGCCGCTCAGCCGGCGTCGCGGGCACGGGCCAGCGCCGCGAGGTTCCCTTCTCCGAATCCGTGGTGCCCCTGCCGCTGCACGATCTCGAAGAAGATCTCGCCGGGCCGGCGCTTCACGAAGGTCTGGAAGAACAGGCGCGGCACGCCGTCGCCGCCGATTTCGCCGTCGACCAGCACCGCGCGACGGCGCAGCGCATCGAGATCGACGCCGTGCCCCGGCAGCCGCGCATCGACTTCGTCGTAATAGCGCGCCGGCGGCTCGATGAATTCGACACCGTTCGCACGCAGCGCATCGACGCTCGCCAGGATGTCGTCGGTCGCGAGCGCCACGTGCTGGACGCCTTCGCCCGGGTGGTCGGGCAGATACGCGTGCATCAGCTCGGTGCGCCGCGTGCCCTCCTCGTAGACCGGAATCCGCACCGCGCCGCACGGCGACACCATCACGCGCGATTCTTCCGACACATGCCAGTGCGCGTCGATTTCATGGATTTCGCGGAAGTGCAGCAGGTCGTGATAGAAGTCCAGCCACTCGCGCATGCGCCCCGCGCCGACCGTCTGCGTGAAGTGGTCGACCTGCTGCAGGCCCGTGCCGACGCACTCGACATCGGTATGAGCAGTCGCGATGTCGATCGGCCGGAAATCGATGTCGAAGATCGAGATGTCGCCGACGCCGCCGCGCTGGCCGTCCCGCCCGCGCCAGCGGTCGACGAAATAGAGGTGCGAATCGCCGATCCCCTGGATCGCGGGAATCTTCAGCTCGCCGACCCCGATCCGCTCGCCCTCGAACGCCCACGCGCCGAGCTCGATCGCACGCTCGAACGCGCGGCGCGCGCTCGCCACGCGCAACCCGATCGCGCAGACGCCCATCCCGTATTCCTCCGCGTAGCGCGCGGCGAACGAATCGGGCTCTGCATTGATCAGGAACTGCATCTGTCCCTGCCGGTACAGCGTGACGTTCTTGCTCACATGGCGCGCGATCGCCTTGAACCCGAGCTGCTCGAAACGTTGCGCGAGCGCGTCCGGCACCGGCGCCGCGAACTCGACGAATTCGAGTCCGGCCATCCCGAGCGGATTGGCGGCCGGATCGGCAACGGGCGGCGTATCGCTGGACAGGGGGTGGGAATTGCCGGGCATTCCAGTCTCCGGAGGCATGCGGTCGATGGGGATGACGCCCGGCTCGCGCGGCACGCCCGGCCGATGTGACGGCCGGACATCCGCCCGATTCGGGCGAGGTTTCGATGGTCCCGATTTTAACCAGATCGTTCACGGCGGCACACCCTGGCTGAACGGGATATGGGTGTCGCGCCTAGTGCAAACCCGGAAAGCGTTCGATAATCGCACATAACTGAACGATAATCGCGCGTTCTGACCGATCGGCTAATTGCCGCCGTGCGGCGCGCGCCCTATTCTCCGTTCACCCATCGACTTCAATGCAGCATCGGACGCGGCGCCGCCACGATTCCACGATGCGCCGTGCCAGGAGACATCGCCATGACCCCAACCTTCGACACCCTCGACGCCGCCGCCGGCGCCCGCGCGCGCAGCCAGGCGCGCAAGGCCGCGATCGGCAGCTTTGTCGGCGCCGTCGTCGACTGGTACGACTTCCTGTTGTACGGGATCGTCGCCGCACTCGTCTTCAACTCCGAATTCTTCCCGAAGGTCAGCCCGACCATGGGCACGCTCGCGGCGTTCGCGACCTTCGGCGTCGGTTTCCTGTTCCGCCCGCTCGGCGGCGTCGTGTTCGGCCATTACGGCGACCGGCTCGGCCGCAAGCGGATGCTCGTGCTGACCGTCATGCTGATGGGGCTGTCGACCGTCGCGATCGGCCTGCTGCCGAGCTTCGCGACGATCGGCTGGTGGGCGCCCGTGTTGCTGGTGCTGATGCGTGCGATCCAGGGCTTTGCCGTCGGCGGCGAATGGGGCGGCGCGGCGCTGATGGCCGTCGAGAGCGCGCCGAAGCAGAAGAAGGCGTTCTACAGCAGCGGCGTGCAGGTCGGCTACGGCGTCGGCCTCGTGCTGGCGACGGGGATCGTGTCGATCCTGAGCCATACGCTCGGCGAGGCCGCGTTCAAGTCGTGGGGCTGGCGCCTGCCGTTCGTGTTCAGCATCGTGCTGGTGCTGATCGGGCTGTGGGTCCGCAAGAGCATGGACGAGTCGCAGGAGTTCGTCGAGAAGGTCGAGCACGGCAACCGCAAGCTCCGCCTGCCGGTGCTGGAAGCGCTGACGCGCCATCCGAAGGCGTTCCTGCTGATCGTCGCGCTGCGGCTCGCCGAGCTGTTCACGATGTATATCGTCACCGCGTTCGCGCTCAGCTATTCGACGTCGAACCTCGGGATGTCACGCGACCTGTTCCTGAACATCGGCCTGCTGGTCGGCGCGGTGAGCTGCGTGACGATCCCGTGCTTCGCGTGGCTCGCCGACCGCTTCGGCCTGCGCCGCATCTATCTGATCGGCGCGCTGATCGGTCTCGCGTCGGCGGTACCGTTCTTCGTCGCGCTGGAGTCGCGCTCGATTGCGTGGATCGTGGTCTTCTCGATCCTGCTGGCGAATGCCGCGCACGACATGGTCGTAAGCGTCCAGCAGCCGCTCTTCACCGAGCTGTTCGGTGCGGAATACCGCTACAGCGGCGCGGGCGTCGGCTACCAGTTCGCGAGCGTCGTCGGCGGCGGATTCACGCCGTTCATCGCGGTGGCGCTGGTCAGCATGGCCGGTGGTTCTTGGCACCTCGTCGCCGGCTATCTCGCGGTGGGCTGCCTGATCTCGCTGGTGGTCGCCGCGCGGATGCGGGCTGCGCAATGAGGCCATGACCGGATGGCCGGCCGCGATGCGCGCCGGCCGTTTCCGCACCGGCTGCCAGCCGCGGCCGAGCAAGGGCATCGCGCCCCGCCCAACGTCAAACACGGTCAATCCCGCGGGCAGAAGGCCTTTTTTCCCCTCTGAACATTCCACGCCAGCCGCCGACCAATGGCATCATATGGGCCTACGTCAGTCACAGATACGCCCCCATATCATGTCGAATCTCATCGTCCACGGCGGCACTCCGCTGCGCGGGGACATCAAGCCGTCCGCGAACAAGAACGCCGTCCTGCCGATTCTGTGCGCCACCCTGTTGACCGATCAGCCGCTGCGCCTCGTCGGCGTGCCTGACATCACCGACGTGCGCAAGATCCTCGACATCTTCCGCACGCTCGGCAGCGACGTGTCGGTCGACTTCACGACAGGCATTCTCGATCTCCACCATCGCAACACGACGTTCGACCCGGCCGTGCACCGCCTGCCCGAGGCGATGCGCTCGTCGATCATGCTGATTCCGCCGCTGCTCGCGCGCTTCGGTGTCGCGCGCCTCGAGAACGACGTCAAGGGCTGCACGCTCGGCGTGCGCGAAATCGATCCGCACGTCGAAGTGTTCGAGCGCTTCGGCGCGCACATCCAGCGCACGCCCGATTCGCTGATCGTCCGTGCCGACGGCCCGCTGACGGCCAACGATCACTGGCTCGACTACGCATCGGTGACCACCACCGAAAACTTCGCGCTGTGCGCGACGGCGGCAGGTGGCACGTCGACGCTGATGAATGCGGCGTCCGAGCCGCACGTGCAGGAGTTTTGCCAGTTCCTCGCGATGATCGGCGTCGCGATCGAAGGCATCGGCACGTCGCGCCTGTGCGTGACGGGCGGCGGCAAGCTGGGCGGCGGCGAATTCCGCTTCGCCGAGGATTTCCACGAAATCGCGACGTTCCTCGCGCTGGGCGCGATCACGGGCGGCGACATCACCGTGCGCAACTCGTCGCCGGAGCATTTCCCGCTGATCGACCGCACGTTCGCGAAGTTCGGCGTGACCGTCACGCACCGCGACGGCTGGTCGCGCGCGGAACGCGACGGCCCGCTGCGCGTGCGGCGGCCGTTCACGCAGAACATCCTGACCAAGGTCGAAGCCGCGCCGTGGCCGTACCTGCCGGTCGACCTGCTGCCGATCTTCATCGCGCTCGGCGTGCGCGCGGAAGGCAGCGCGATGTTCTGGAACAAGGTCTACGACGGCGCGCTCGGCTGGTCCGGCGAACTGTCGAAGTTCGGCGCGCACGTGCTGCTGTCCGACCCGCACCGGCTGATCACGTTCGGCGGGCTGCAGCTGACGCCGGCGCGCGTCGAGAGCCCGTACATCATCCGCGTCGCGATCGCGCTGCTGATGGTAGCCGCGAGCATCGAAGGACGCTCCGAAATCATGAACGCGCTGCCGATCCGCCGCGCGCACCCGCATTTCGTCGAAAACCTGCGTTCGGTCGGTGCGAACGTCGAGTGGACGAGCGGCGAGTAACGTCGATCCGGATGCGGCGTGGACGATGTCCGCGCCGCGTATCCTGCCTCCCCCGCATTCGCCGGACGCCAGACGGGCCGTCGGTCACCCGTGACGCGCGAAGACAGCGGCCACCGGCTCTAACCGGTCATCCCGTTGCCGCCCGGCACATTCCCCTTCTTCGTCACCCATCGCTTTCGCACGATGATGGATCTGCGCGATAATCGCGCATTCCCGCGCGAACACCGCGCGCCCACCCCGTGCGCCCCCCGACGATGAAAAAGCCCGACCTCGACCGACGCGACTGGATTGCCGGCCTCGAAAAGGGCCTGATGATTCTCGAGGCATTCGACAGTCAGCACGCGCGGATGACGCCGACCCAGGCGGCCGCCCGCACCGGTCTCACGCGCACGGCCGCGCGACGCTACCTGCTGACGCTCGAATCGCTCGGCTACGTGTACACCGACGGCAAGCTGTACGGCCTCACCCCGCGCGTGCTGCGGGTCGGCTGGTCGTACTTCGACTCGGCGCGCCTTCCGCGCACGGTCCAGCCGTATCTGCAGCAACTGAGCGCGTCGCTGAACGAATCGGCGTACGTAAGCGTGCTCGATGGCTGGGAACTCGTGTTCATCGCCCGCAACGGCGTGTCGCGCGTGATGACGACCGGCTTCGTGCTCGGCGCGCGCGTGCCCGCCCCGCTGACGTCGCCCGGTGTCGTGCTGCTCGCGCATCATCCGGATCGCGAGGCCGTCCGCGCGTGGCTCGACGACACCGAACTCGCGCCGTTCACGCCGCACACGATCACCAACAAGGCACGCCTGCTCGAACAGGTCGACCACGCGCGCGACGCGGGCTTCGCGGTGATCGAGCAGCAACTGCAGGTCGGCGTGCGCGGCATCGCGGTGCCGCTGAAGAACCGTCACGGCGAAGTCGTCGCCGCGCTGAGCACGAACATGCCGATTGGCGCGGAGCCGACCGACGCGGCCGTGCGGCGCGTGCTGCCGCATCTGCAGGAAGCCGCGCTCGCGATGCTGAACGTGCTTTAGGGATTCGTGCAAGCGGGCGCACGACGCCCGTCCGGCAGGTCACCCGATCCGCCACCACCGCGGCAACAGATCGCGCACCTCGCGCCGCCGGTAACGATCGTCGATCAGATGCACGACGCCCTCGTCGTGTTCGGTGCGGATGACGCGCCCGGCCGCCTGCACGACCTTCTGCAAACCCGGGTACAGATACATGTAGTCGTATCCGTTGCCGAAACGTGCCTCCATCGCGCGCCGCATCTGTTCGTTGACGTCGTTGACCTGCGGCAGCCCGAGCGTCGCGATGAACGCGCCGATCAGCCGCTCGCCGACGAGATCCACGCCCTCCGAGAACGCCCCGCCCAGCACCGCGAAGCCGACCCCGCGCCCGCCCGCGTCGAAGCGCGCGAGAAACGCGTCGCGCTCGCTTTCAGCCATGCCGGGCGCCTGGGCCCATACGGGCACGTCCGGGTGGCGCGTCTGCATCAGCGCGACGACGCGCCCGAGATAGTCGAAGCTGCTGAGAAACCCGAGGTAGTTGCCGGGCCGCGTCGCATACTGCGCGGCGATCAGGTCCACGATCGGTTCGAGCGAACGGTCGCGGTCGCGCCAGCGCGTCGACACGTGGCTCGCGACGCGCACGGTCAGTTGCTCGGCACGGAACGGTCCGTCGACGTCGAGCCAGCCCGTGTCGGCCGGCAGTCCGAGCGTGTCGCGATAGAAATGAAACGGGCTCAGCGTGCCGGAAAACAGCACGGTCGCGCGCGCGGCTTCGTAGCGCGACGCGAGAAACCCGGCCGGAATCACGTTGCGCACGCACAGCGTCGACTGGATACGGCGCCGGCGCGCGGCCGGCGCGACGCCGTCGAGCCCGGACTGGCGCGGCAGCGGCTCGCCGTGCAGCGTCGCGTCGAAGATCGACGCGCTGTCGAACGCGTCGGCGAGCACACCGAACTGGATCGCCTCGAAATGAAAGCGCAACAGCGCATCGCCGTTCGCACGCGGCGCATCGGTCAGGTGTTCGCCGATCGCCGCGACGAGGTTCTGCACGGCCGTCACGATCGGCCCCGGAATCTCCGGATACGCCGCGTAGCGCTCGGCCTGTGCGCGATTGAGCGTGCCCCACGCGCGCGCGAGCCGGTCGAACGCCTTGCGCAAAGCCGCGGGCGCGGCCTCGCGCGCGGCCGCGAACGCGAACGGGTCGAGCGATGCACTGTACATCTTGCGGGCGCGATCGAGCAGGTTGTGCGCCTCGTCGACGAGCACGCCGACGCGCCACTGGTTCTGCTGCGCGAGCGTATGCAGCATCGCGCTGCCGTCGTAGTAGTAGTTGTAGTCGCCGATCATCATGTCCGACCAGCGCGCAAGCTCCTGCGCGAGGTAGTACGGACAGACGTCATGCGCGAGGGCCGCCTCGCGCACGGTGTCGCGATCGAGCAGCCCGGCGCCGATCGCCGCGTCGCGCGCCGCCGGCAATCGGTCGTAGAAGCCTTGTGCGAGCGGGCACGATTCGCCGTGACACGCGCGATCCGGATGCTCGCACGCCTTGTCGCGCGCGACGAGTTCCAGCACGCGCAGCGGCAGCGCCGGCGTGCCGGCGCCGAGCGTGGTCGCCGCTTCGAGCGCGAGCGCCCGGCCGGGCGTCTTCGCGGTCAGGAAGAACACGTGATCGAGCTCGCCCTCGCCGCATGCTTTCAGCAGCGGGAACACCGTGCCGAGCGTCTTGCCGATGCCGGTCGGCGCCTGCGCCATCAGGCAGCGTTCGTCGCGCGCCGCCCGATAGACGGACACGGCCAGCTCGCGCTGACCGCTGCGGAATTGCCCGTGCGGAAACCTCAACGCGCGCAGCGCCGTATCGCGCGCCGCGCGATGCGCGGTCTCGCGCTCGGCCCAGCCGACGAAGCACGCGCACTGCTCGGCGAAGAACGCGGCGAGCGCGCTTGCGCCGAGCGTCTCCGTCAGCACGGTCTCGCGCTCCGACACGATGTCGAAATACACGAGCGCGACGTCGATTTCCGCGAGGCTGCGTGCGTCGCACATCAGGTGCGCATAGACCTTCGCCTGCGCCCAGTGCAGCGCGCGATGATTGGCCGGCATCGCGTCGAGGCTGCCGCGATAGGTCTTGATCTCCTCGAGCCGGTTCGCGACGGGATCGTAGCCGTCCGCGCGCCCGCGCACGGTGAGCGTGCCCCACGTGCCGGTCAGCGGAATCTCGGTTTCGTAGCGTGCGCCGCGCTTCGACGTGACGGCGCCGTGGCCCGCGATGCCTTCGAGCGCGGTCGGCGCGGGCGTGAAGCGCAAGTCGAGATCGCCGCGCCGCGCGGTGAACTCGCACATCGCCCGCACCGCGACGACATAGCTCATGCGGACAACCCCGCCGCTTCGTCCTGCCCGACGCCCACGCCCGCCCATTCGACATCGACGACGCGCACCGGCATGCCGTGCGCGATGCAGTATGCGAGCCAGCGCGTCTGGTTGTCCTGCAGCCGGTCGCCCGGCCCCTTCACCTCGATCAGTTCATAGCGCCGCTCGCCGGGCCAGAAACGGACGAGATCGGGCAGCCCGGAGCGATTGCCGCGGATATCCGCGAGCAGGCGCGTGAACCACAGCCGCAGGTGCTCGGGAGGCAGGCATGCCAGCGCCTCGTCGAGCAGTTCGTCGGTCAGCACGCCCCAGAACACGAACGGCGATTGCAGGCCCATCTTCGTGGCGTAGTGCCGGCGGATCGTGTCGCAGTACGCACCCGAATCGAGTTGCGCAAAGCAGGCGGCGAATGCGGCGGTGCGGCGTACCGCGAAATCGGGCGCGTGCAGGTCGGCCGGGCCGCGCTGGAACGGGTGAAAGAACGCGCCGGGCACGGCCGCGAACACGGGCTCCCAACAGAGCAATCCGAACAGCGAGTTGATCAGCGTGTTCTCGACGTAGTGGACCGGCGCGTCGGGCCGTGCAAGGTGGTCGCGCACCGCGTATTCGACGCTGACGAATGCGTCGGGGCGCGCAAGCACGAGCGTCTCGCGCGGCACGTCCGGCGCGCCACCCGCGCGTTCGACCCGCTGCCCGAGACGACGCTGCAGGCGCGGCAGCATTCGCTCGACGCGCTGACGTTCCTCGTCGCTTTCGAAGGCGCTGCGCGCCTCGAGCGCCAGCGCGAGCGCATCATCGTCGCGTCCGCAGCGCTCGAGCACGCGAATGCGCCGGTGCCGGCTGCCCGGCCACGCGCTGCGCGCATATGCGTCGAGCGCGGCGGCCCAGTCCGCGCGCCGCTCGCAGGTCTGCCCGAGCGTGAACAGCAGCTTCGCGCGGCGTGTCGCGAGCCACGGCTGCATGCAGCCGACCGCGTCGATCGCCCGCAGCAGCGCGTCGAACGGCAGGTCGTCGGGCCACGCATCGAGAGCTTCGCGGCAGGTCTGCAGCGCGAGATACGTCTCGATGTCGTCGCGTTGCTGGAACGCGCGAGACGACGGCGCGAACGGCACGCTTTCGTACTGGAACACGCCGAGATCGGCGAGCACGAATTCGCTCCAGTCCTGATGAAGATTGCCGAAGAACATCAGCCGCAGCCGGTCGCACAGCGCGCCGACCGCCACACGCAGCACGCGATCGTCAGCTTGCGCGCACCACGCGTCGAGCGGCTGCGCCACGTCGTGCGCGGGCCGCAGCCGCTCGAGCCAGTCGGGCTTGCGCTCGCCCGCGTGCGCGGCGAGCGACGGAAACACCTTCAGGAGATCGGCCTTGGTCGACAGCGCGAACAGCTCATCGAGCGAGAGCGCGGGCGCCGGATCGACCCAGCCGAGTTCGACGAGCGGCGCGGCCGCGTCGAGCGTGCTGCCGATCTCGTCGTACACGAGCTTGCTCGCGCGGAAGTCGGCCCCGCTGCGCATCAGCATCCGCACGAGCAACGCGCGCGACGCTTTCGGCAACAGCGCGAAATCCCGAAGAAACGCGTGTTCGCGCGCATCGAGCAGGTCGTCGTAACGCTCGCCGAGCCAGGCCAGCGCGCGTTCGAAATTGGTCAGGTAGTAAAACGCCGGGGGCGTCGGCGATGCAGGCGTCACGGGGATCGATCACTGTACGTTTGTACAGGTCGGAATCATATCAAATGTGAAGAAAAATACCGCATCCCGCGCACCGCACGGCCGCCTCCGCCGGTCCGGATCAGAACTGGTAATTCACCGACATGTCGAACACGCCGTTCGTCGATTGCTGCGTGATCGGGCTGCGCCTTGCGCGCCCGACGAGCTGTTCGATCGCGCCGTCCATCGTCACGAACCAGTGCTTGTTGACGAACCAGACCATCGTCACGCCCGCGCCGAACGACTTCATCCCCGCGCCCGATGAATAGGTCGGCAGCCCCGAGCGCGCGGACGCACCCGGGCTCACGCCGAACCAGCTGTTCATGTAGCGCGAATCGGCGAACGACACCGTCGGCCCCGCGAACCAGAAGAAGTGTTCGTTGCTGCCCGGCATCGGCATGTACGCGGAGAAATCGCCGACCCAGCCGTTCGAGCCGCCGATGCTGCGCCGGACATCCGCGCGCAGCACGAGCGGAAAATCCTTCGAGATCACGTAATCGGCCGCGAGCTTCATCACCGGCGCCGCGTTGATGTTGTCGAGCCCGTTCAGGTGGTCGAGATCGTCGGCCGAGCGGCGCCCGAGGTCATAGCCGACCGACAGGCTCACGCGCCAGTTGGGCCCGCGCAGCACGTTCGCGCCGAGCCCCTCGCCGGTCGACAGGAAGAACAGGTCGCGATAGCGCACGTCGACATTCGGGCCGCCCATCACGCGGTAGCGATCGGAACCCGCGTAGCGCGGCTGGAGCGTCATCGCCGCGCCGACGCTGACCTGCCACGTCGGGACCGTCGGATTGAACAGTTTCTGCAGCGGAACGCCCGCCGAGTATTGCCATTCGCCGAGCGGCGAAGGCGTCTGCGCCGACGCGTCGCGCGCACCCGCCGCTGCGAGCGCGGCGAAGGCCGACAGGCCGGACACGAACCGGCGAGTGCCGGGCGACAACAACGGGCGGGCAACGGTCATCAAGGCGGTCTCCGTCGGTTGCATGAAACGAACCTGAGGGAAAGCGCGTCGCATCCCGACCGGCTGCAACGGCAGGCAGCCGACGGCGCGAACGTAGCGTGCGCTGAATTGTGAACATCCTACGCGACGCGCGCGAAGCCGCAAAGCGCCCGTTGAGCACGGGCACTTTGCCGATTTCCGGTACGAACGGGCGCAGGATTGCGGAATCAGAAACGCTCGACGTGATAATCGCCGGCGAGCGCGGCCGGACTGCGCTTCGCCATCATCCGCGAGAAGCCGTCGGCGAGCCGCCCGAGCGCGAGCTGCTTCTGGCTCGCGTCCCAGTGCGTGTAGGTGTCGTAGGCGGTGTCGTCGAACGACACGGTAACGGCAACCGGGCGCCCGCTCGCGCGAAAACCGATATGCAGCACGCCGCCCGGCAACTCCTCGATGTGATAGCGCAGCGAACGCGACTCGAAATAGCGGCCCAGCACCTGGGCGATCGCGCGCTTGTCGGGCGATTGCACGTGAATGTCCATGATGGTCCTCCTTTCAGTGATCGCGCGGCCGGCCGTGACTGCCTGCGCCCGCCCGGCATTCGCAGCGGCGGCGGCTGCGACGGCGGATCGCCTTGCGGCAGGCCTGGGGGCACGGGCGGATCGAACGGATCGTCGTGCTCGGGCAGCGCCGGGTCGGGATCGACGTCGGGCGTCGGCTCGGGACGGTGCAGCATGGATTGCGTACTCATGTCACTCCTGCGCGGCGGCTCGCGCGTGTCGATTGGCGCGGCGAGCGCGCGCAACCGCTGTGCCTGCCAAGGGGGTGACCGGGGTGACCGCGCACGCGGTCATGCGTCGTATGCCGCCATCACCAGCCACAGGGTGCGCCCTTCGGCAGCGAGCCGCACCGCGAGCGCGAACGGATCGGACGGCGTGCATCGCGCGACCAGCGCCCGCTGCGCGCTTTCCGGCCCCGCATAGACGGTATGGTTCAGCTCGCGGACTTCGTCCTTCCCGTCGAACAGGCGCCGTTCGGGCCGATGTCCCCGTGATTCACGCTGCCATGTGTCGAACCGTTCGCGCACATCACGGAAATCGCCGCCGCACACGTTCGCGTCGTAACGTATCCTTTCCTTGGGTTCAATCATCACGATGCCCTCTCGTCCATACCTGCGGCGGGCGGCCCGCATGTCCGCCCGTCCATCCGCCTCGACGGCTGCAAGCGTCATGCCGCCGGCGCCGCGCGGGCATGGCGCTTGCGGCCGTCGTACCCGTAAGGAGGTTCGATCATGACCGCATCCGCCCCCGGCAGCCGCAGCGCCGTGTCACCGGCTGCCGGCTCGCTCTCTCTGGCCGCATCGCGCAAGCCGTCCGAAGACAAGACGGAGAAACGCATCGACGAAGGCCTCGAGGAGACGTTCCCGGCCAGCGATCCGCCCGCCGTTGGCGGCGCGACCCGTATCGACCCCGCCAGGCCGTCCGGCGAACGCGACCGTCGCTCGCCCGACGCCCCGCCACCGCCCCGCGATCACGGCTGACGGCGGCACTCCGGCCCGCAATTGCGCGGCAGCGTGACAACGGGCCGGCACAACCGGAGTGGACTGATGAAACGCATTGAACGTGCTTGGCACGAAGTCAGCGGCGCCGCGGGCGTCGCGGCGCTGGCCGCGATCGAGAGCGCGGTGGTGCTCGCCATCGTCGTGATGACGGGCGTTGGTCACTGAGCGTCGCGCGCGGCCCGGCCACGGCTGCCGCCGTGGAAGATGTACAACCCGGCTGGCAAATTTCTCCGTGGCACCGCCGCGCAGCTCCGGCGCCTGTCGATTGAACGCGGCACGCGTTCTGCTCCCGCATCGTCTCGCTCACGAAGGAGGCGTTCATGTATCGCGTCAACGAAATCATGTCCCGCGACGTAGTGTGCGTCGCGCCGACCGACACGATTCGCCATGCGGCCGAATTGATGCAGCGCTTCGACATCGGCGTGCTGCCGGTGTGCGACGGCAGCGGGCTCGTCGCGATCGTGACGGACCGCGACCTCGCGATACGCGCGCTGTCGCACGGGCATCCGCCCGATACCCCCGTGAAAGTGGTCGCATCGGCGCCGGTGCAGTGGTGCGTCGAGGATGACGGCGTCGGCGACGTGCAGCAGCGGATGGCCGACATACAGCTGCACCGGATGCCGGTGCTCGATGCCAATCGTCAGATCGTCGGCATGGTATCGCTCGGCGACATCGCGACGCGCGCGGGCGGCCCCGCACGCGACGAGTTGGCGAATACGCTCGAGGACGTGTCCCTACCGCGCCGCCGCTGAGTGGCCGCCCCCACCGTGCTGCCGCGCGCCGCATGCGCCGCGCCGCTTCGACCAGGAGAAAAGCGATGACAACGGACAGACCGTCGCGCACGCAGGCGCGCATTGTCGGTGACCGCGGCCGTTCGGTCGGCGGGCCGGGGCCGGACGTGATGGCCGCCGGCACGCTGGAAAACGATCGCGTGCTGACGATGGACGGCGACGACATCGGCAAGGTCACGAACATCATGCTCGACGTCCGCTCCGGCCGGATCGCGTACGCGGTCGTGTCGTCGGGCGGATTTGCGGGAATCGGCGACAAGCTGCTCGCGGTGCCGTGGAGCGTGCTGACGCTCGACGTCGAGCGCCGCTGCTTCGTGCTGCCCGTTCCGACCGAACGGGTGCGCGACGCACCCGGCTTCGAGAAGGACCGCTGGCCGAAGATGGCCGATTCCGCGTGGGCCGAGGCGCTGCACGCGCACTACGGCGCGTCGCCATACTGGCTGATCGAGGAAGGCGAGACGGCGCTCGACTCGCCGCCCTACGAGGCGTCGCCGGGCGGCCCCGAGAACGACACGCGGCGGCACTGATCACTGATCGCGGCTCAGTGCGCGGCCGCGATCGAACGCGCGAGCGCGCGTGCGACGCTCAGATGCGCCCTCAGCGTCGATAGTGTGTCGGCCGCGAACGCGCGAAGCTGCGGGTCGTGGCCGTTGCGCGCTTCGGCTTCGTAGAGCCCGATCGCCGCCTCGTGCGCGTTCGGTCCCGCCAGCGCGATGTAACCCTTGTCGAATGCGTCGCCGCTCATGGTCCGCAGGGCCGTGAGCGCCGGATCGACCAGCATGCGCGTCTGCACGGGCAAACCTTTTTGCGCGCCGAGCCGGCGCAATGCCGCGGCCATGCGAACGTGATCGTCGACCATCCGGCGCGCGAAGGCCTTCACATCCGGATTCGACGACCGATCGAGCGCGAGCTGGCTCGCCTGCAGTTCCGTCTTTCCGACGATGCCCGCCTTGTCGACGAATTCCGCGTCGATGCCGTTCGGCCGCCGCGTCATGTCCGCCTCATCGGCGGTCTCGCCGGGGCGGACGACGCCCGGCGCCACATGAACGGACGATGCAGGCGGCGCCTGTGCATGCGCCGGCATGAATGCCGGCGCGTAGAACGCCGCCAGCACGCCCGATGCCAGCAAGCAGGCATTGCCGACAACCGGGATCCGCGCGATCAGCGACATGCGATCGACGCGCGCCGGTTTGCCGCCGCTGAGGTCGCGCTGCGTGTTGTTCAATCTCTTCATCGTGCCTCCCGGTGGCGTTGCGGAGGCCGCCGTGCGTCAGTGGTGCCGGCCGGCGCCCGCCACGTCGACGATCACGCTGGCCAGCGTCGGCATGTCGACCGGCTTGCACAGATACGCGTCGAAGCCGGCAGCCATCACGCGGTTCCGGTCCGCCGTGCCCGCGTGTGCGGTCACCGCGATGACGGGCAGACGCCCGCTGCCGTTCTGCAAATGCCGGATGTGGTCGAGCAGCCAGAAGCCGTCGCCGTCCGGCATCGCGAGATCGGACAGCACGACGCTCGGGTGCTGCCGCGCAACCACGTCGAGCGCGTCGCGCCCCGATTGTGCGGTCGAGACCTGGGCGCCCAGCGTTTCGAGCGCCGCCGCGAGACTCGCCCGCGACGTCGCATCGTCGTCGACCACCAGCACGCGCTGGCCGTCGAGCGCCACCGCCGTCGACGCCCCGCTCGGCCGTAACGGCTGGCCGTTCAGATTGTCCGCGCCCCAGTCCACCGGCAGCATGACGGTCACGGTCGTGCCACGCCCGGCGCCTTCGCTCGCGGCCGCAACCTCGCCACCATGCAGCCGCGCGATGTTGCGCACGATCGACAGGCCGAGCCCGAGGCCGCGCTTCGGCGACGCGGACGCGCCCTCCGGCCGGTTGAACGTATCGAACAGATGCGGCAGCCGTTCCGCCGAAATGCCCTGCCCCGTATCGGTGACCGACAGCCGTACGCGCGCGCCGGCCCGGGTCAGCGACAACTTGATGCTGCCGCCCGGCGGCGTGAACTTGATCGCGTTCGACAGCAGGTTCGACAGCACCTGGCGAATGCGCTCGCCGTCCGCATAGATCACGCAGTTGGACATCGCGCACGCGGTCGACAGTTCGAGTCCGTTCGCTTCGGCGGTTGCGCCGAGCTCACGCACTGCCGCGTTCACGACGCGCACCAGGTTGATGGGCGTGCGTTCGAGCCGCATCCGGCCCGTCGCGAGCGACGAAGCGTCGAGCAGGTCGCCGACCATCCGCGACAGCGACCGCGCGCTGCGATCGATCGCGTCGATCGCCTGATGCGCGAAGCCCTGGCCGTCGGCGCTGCGCAGCACCTCGACCCAGCCGTAGATCACGTTGAGCGGTGTGCGCAATTCATGCGACACGGTCGCCAGCAATTCATCCTTCAACCGGTTCGATTCGTCGGCCTGCACGCGCGCGTCGCGCGCGCCGCGTAGCGAGCGCAGGTCGCGCCGCTCGTCGCGGCGGCGCTCATGCGCCTCGCGCAGTGTCATCGACAGGCCGCTGCAGTTGCCTTGCGCGTCGACGATCGGCGCTGCCACGAACGTCGCGCGAAAGCGGCCGCCGTCGGGACGCACGCACAGGATGTCGAGCGGGCCGGCGGGCGCGCGCGCGTTCGCGAACGACGCGGGAACGGGATGCAGCCGCAGCCAGCGCGGCGCGATCAGCGTGGTGACGTCGTGTCCGATTACCGACGCGACGTCGATGCCGAACAGGCGCCGCGCCGCAGGGTTCCAGCTCGTGATGCGTCGTGCGGCATCGACGCCGACGATCGCGTCTGGCGACGCGTCGACCACGCGGCGCAGCAGGATGTCGTCGAGTGCACGCGGCGCGGGCGCCGGTTCGCGGCTCGGCGTGCGTGCGTCATCTTCGTCGGCGTCGTCGGCCCCGTGCAGCCGGTCGGTCGCGAGCAGCGGCTTGACGGCCAGCACCAGCAGGCATTCGACGAAACCGATCGCGACGAAGACGCCGGCCCGCATGAGCAGCGCGGGCAGTGGCACGTCGCGCCACCACAACGCGCCGATCACGGCCACGCTCGCGACGGTCGCGGCCAGACCGCCGCCGAACGAAGTCAGCCAGGCCGCAGCCGCGACACCGACGTAGAAAGGCAGCGGTGCAAACGGCTCACGCATGCCGACGACGTGAATCGCCCACACCTGCAGCGCAGACGCCAGCCCGACGGCCAGCACGACCCATGCGCCCTGCCGAAACAGCTCACGGGTAAAGGTTCTCATCGTTTCCCTGCATCGCCCTGCAACCGTCGCTCGACGGGCATGCACTCGAGCGGACCGGGCGAGCCTACGAGCTTCCGCAATGCGCGTACCCGCCATACGGCGCCCGGCGACTTCGCGGCAAAGTTGAGGTGTTGCACGTGCCGCCGCGCCGCGTCGCTCGGCCGCCTGCCGCGTTTGCGGGGAACGCGATGGCAGGTTTCTTTCAATTTCTCATTCGTCGGCTGTAAAAAAGCATCGGCGGACGGCATCGTGCCCCAGCGATCGCATATTTCTTCCGTCATCGCAACGCGCATTGAAAATTTCTAAATCGCGGCACCTTCCGTGCGGTTTCGCTGTCGATGATAGATATTGCAAAGAAGGGGATGCGCGGTGCCGATTTTCAAAACGGCCCGCTGACGCCTATGGCCGAATCCGCAAATCGTCCGAAGCAACGCGCCGACGCGCGCCGGCTGTCCGGCCGCTCCGCGGCGATGCGCACGCTGCTCGGCCGTATCGAGAAAATCGCTCCGACCCGCTCCAGCGTGATGATTGCCGGCGAAAGCGGGGTCGGCAAGGATATCGTCGCGCGTCGGCTGCATGACCTGAGCGCGCGACGCGACGGGCCGTTCGTCCCCGTCAACTGTGGTGCGATTCCGGCGGACATCGCGGAAGCGCAGTTGTTCGGTCACGAGAAAGGCAGCTTCACCGGCGCGATCGCGCAACGCGAAGGGTTCTTCGAAGCCGCGGCCGGCGGCACGCTGTTGCTCGACGAGATCGCGGAGATGCCCGCGTCGCTGCAGGTGAAGCTGCTGCGGGCGCTCGAATCGAACACGGTCGTGCGGGTCGGCGGCACCGAGTCGATTCCACTCGACGTGCGCATCCTGTCCGCGACTCGCCACAATCCCGCCGAAGCCGTGCGCGACGGCCGGCTGCGCGAGGATCTGTTCTACCGCCTCGCCGCGTTCGCGCTGTACGTGCCGCCGCTGCGCCAGCGCGACGGCGACGTCGAGGCGATCGCGCACGAGTTCGTCGATGTGCTCAACGTGCGGCACCGCTCGCACAAGCGTCTGACCGACGCTGCGATCGCTGCGCTGCGCGCGTATTCGTGGCCCGGCAACGTGCGCGAATTGCACAACACGATCGAGCGCGCGTACATCCTCGCGGACGACGGCATCGACGTCGCGCTGCCGAAGCCGACGATGTTGCCCGACCATACGTCGGACGATGCGATGGCGCTGCCGCTCGGCGCGACGCTGCACCACGCGCAGCAGCGTTTCATCGCGGCGACGCTGCAGCACTTTGATGGCAACAAGCCGCAAGCGGCGAAAGCGCTCGGCATCAGCCTGAAAACGCTGTACAACCGGCTGGCGCTGATGCGCGACGGCGGCCACGGCTGAACGTCGCCGCGGGCGTCGTGCATGGCGGCTCGACTCGTATCAGCCGCGGCAGGTCATGCGACCTTGAACTGCCCGACGGTCGTCGCGAGCGCGTTCGCCTGCGCCTGCAGCGCGGTCGCGGCCGCGGTCGACTGTTCGACGAGCGCCGCGTTCTGCTGCACCATTTCGTCGAGCTGCGTGACCGCGCGGTTCACTTCCTGGATGCCGCGCGTCTGCTCGTTCGCCGCGTGCGTGATCTCGGAGATGATCGTCGTCACGTTGGCGACGTTCGACACGATTTCGCGCATCGTGTCGCCGGCCTGACGCACCTGTCCCGACCCGGCCGACACACTCGCCACCGTCGACTCGACCAGCACCTTCACCTCGCGCGCGGCCTGCGCGCTGCGTTGCGCGAGACTGCGCACTTCCTGCGCGACGACCGCGAAACCGCGCCCTTGCTCGCCGGCTCGCGCGGCTTCCACGGCCGCGTTCAGCGCGAGGATGTTGGTCTGGAACGCGATCCCGTCGATCACGCCGATGATGTCGCCGATCCGGCCCGACGCTTCCTCGATCTTCCCCATCGTCGACACGACGTCCGATACGACCACGCCGCCGTGCGACGCGATCCGCGACGCGGCGGCCGCGCGTTCGTCGGCCTGGCCCGCGGCGGCCGCCGACTGGCCGACCGTCGCGGTGATCTCCTCCATCGATGCGGCCGTTTCCTCGAGGCTCGCCGCCGCCGATTCGGTGCGCGACGACAGGTCCTGGTTGCCCGCGGCGATTTCGTTCGCGGCCGTGCGCACCGATTCGCTCGCGTCACGAATCTGCCGCATCACGTCGTTCAGCTTGTCGACGAAGCTGTTGAACGAGCGCGCGATGTCGGCCACCTCGTCGCGGCCTTCGGCCGGCAGGCGCTGCGTCAGGTCGCCGGTGCCGGAACCGATCGACGCCATCGCCTCGCGCACCTGCGACAGCCGGCGGAACGCGGTTGCCGTGATCGCGCCGACGATCAGCGACGCTACACCGACGATCACCACCAGCGTGACCAGCGACGCGGTCAGCAGCGAGCGCATCCCGGCCGTCGCTTCCGATTTGTCGAGCAGGACCAGCGCGTACCAGTCGGTGCCCGGCACGGCCTGCGCGCGCACCAGCTTCGCGTCGCCGCCCACCCGCACCTCGACCGGCGCGACTGCCGCAGCCAGCGACGCGGCGCTCACGGCGCCGAGGTCGGGCGACACGTCGGCGACCGGCTTCAGCGTGAGCTTCGCGTCCGGATGCGCGACGACGTGGCCGCTGCTGTCGATCAACATCCCGAAGCTCGCGGGCGTCGGGTGGATCGACTTCACGTTCGCGATCACGCTGTCCATCGCGAGGTCGGCCGCGACGACGCCCTTCAGCGCGCCGTCGCGCAGGATCGGCACCGCGAACGTAACGACCAGGTTGCCGGTGCCGGCATCGACATACGGCGGCGTGACGACCGGCTTGCCGGCCTGTGCGGCCTGCTTGTACCACGGGCGGCCGGTCGGGTCGTAGTCGGGCGGGATGCCGGTCGGGTCGGAGAAATGGAACACCTTGTCCGCGTAGCCCGCGTAGACGTTCGTGAAGCCGCCGGCCGCGGCCATCTGCTTGAACACCGGCAGCGGATCGGGCGATAGCGCGGCGTCCTGGAGCGACGCGATCATCCGGCTCCGGGTCGCGACCCAGTCGCCGATGCCCACCACGTGGCCGCTGGCGACGGATTTCAGGTTACGGTCGATCGCATCGTCGTTGTACGCGTGCGCAATGAAGTAATTGATCAGCGTCGTGGCGACGAGCGCGAATACGACGATGGCGACGCACGCTGCAAGAATGCGGGTGCGGAGGGACGAGAGCATGGCAACGACTCGGTAAGGGAGGGCGAACGCCCGGTGGACGAATTCACCGGGTAAACGGCATTCGCGCCGCTAACTTGAGGCCGTTGTGTCGATTCGACGAAACGTGTGAGGAAATGCGCCGGCGGCCGCGGGGCGTCGATGGCGCTGGCCGCGGCGGGCGTCGTTCACAGACGGCGGCTGGCGCCCGTATCGGGCTCCCGGTTCGGCGTACTGGGCGGCGTGTCGCGCTCGATGTCATCCTGTCTGCGCATGCGTTCGCGCAGGTGGCGAATCGCGAACACGTGGATGTAGTCGTGCACGCGGGCATCGGACGACAATGCACGCACTTCGTCGTCGAGCATCGCTCGCAACTGGTCGGCGCCGATCGCGCGCTCTTCGGCGGCGGCCTTCAAAGCATCAAGCAGATTGTCCGGTGACATCGACGGGCTCCTGACGGTCGAGGAACGAAAGGAAAAGATGACGCTACTGGAAGATTAGAGACTGGACAGCCGCCCGGCGTACGATGCGCCGAAGCGTGTTTGCGCGCGATCAACGGCACGTTGCGTGCCGCCCCGCCGACCCGTCGCTGGATCGGCCTGCGAGCAGGATTCGCGGCGCGCGTGGCCCGCGAACGACTGGAAGGATGGCCCACGCCCCCCGAGGCGCGGCACCGCCGATCGCGCGGACGACGAACCGTCGCGCGACGCCGATGCACGATGCACGATGCACGATGCACGATGCACGATGCACGATGCACGATGCACGATGCATTGAGAAACTTAGACCGGCCGAAATCCCGCGTCAAGCGACGCTCGCCGGCCGTGATTCGTCTGTTCGAATGCACCGGATCGGGGCCCCGCACATCGCGCGCCTGCCCTTCTTGTCAGCGGATTCCGATACCTCGCGCGCAATATCTGACAGCGACTTCGGCGCGCGCCGATTGGCAGCGCGGTCTGCCCGGCGGATACTGACGTCATGAACGAAGCGTTCATACCCGGTCATCGCTCAGCCGGCCATCGAGCCGGCACGCGGGGTCGGGCGCAGGAGACCACCATGGCCCATCGCAACTTCCCGGCACGGGACGGACAGCGTCGCATGCGCACGCTGTCCGCGCCTGCCGTGCCGGTCGCAATCCGCCCGCCCGACGATCTCGACGCGCTGCTCGCGCTTGCGCGCGAATCGGGCTTGCTCGTCACGCTCGACGGGCAGATCGGCCGCGAGAAATACCAAAGCGTCGCGGGGTCCGTGCTCGCGCTGCAGCGCTTCGCCGCTGCCCTGTGCGCGCGGGTCCGTGCCGACGCGCCGGTCGTCGTGAGGCCGCGCCGCAAGACGCGCCCCGGCTGGCCGCGGCTGCGCAATCGCATGCCGGGCGGACGAGGACGGCTGCATGGCGCGCGTCGGCGCGCACGCGTATGCCACGGCGCCCGCAGCCGGCACGACCTGCGAACGCCCAGCATTGGATAAAAGCCGAACGCAGCCGACGCGGCACGGGGCCGCGCGATGGTTGCGCAGGCTGTCACGCCAATCGGCAGCGACCGCTGCGCATCGAGCAGGCGGCGGCACATCGCGTGCCGTTACCCACATCGATCTGCCATCGAGCGACCGCAAGCCGCCACCCGCCGTTCCGCACGGCGACGTCGACCAAAACAATACCTGCGAGGAAAGTAGTCTGAACGGGGCCAGGAAGCGGACGGGGTGAAAGTCACCCCGTCCGTCGTTCCAAGGCAGCCGTCGGCTGCCTACCCTCGCGCCAGAGAGTTCATGATCGGCTGATGCGCCACGCGCTGCGTGGCACGGCTCCGGAATCGCTTGAAGCGCGAGCAACAGCGTCGGATATGCGCCCGTTCGCGCGGTTCCGGGCCCGACGCGTCGCGCACGGATGTGCTGTCACTATCTCATGCGCGGCGCGCGGCGTTTCTGATGCAGGTCAACGAAAGTCCGCTTCGCCGCCATCGCGTCGCGACATTCACTCCGCGCCGCGCACGAGCAGCACCGGCACTTGAGCGAGATGCGCGATCCGGCGCGCCACGCTGCCGATCAGCCAGGCCGCGATGCCGCGCCGACCGTGCGTGCCCACCACCAGCAGCTCCGCATGCCAGTGCACCGCGTCGCGCATCAACGCATGGGCGACGTCGTCGCTGGTCGGACGGGTTTCGACGATGCCGCGCTTGGTCGGATTCCCCGTTGCATGGAACAGCGGGCCGACCCGCGCCAACGCATCCTCGCCCTCCGCGCGATACGCATCCTCGAGCGCGCGCACCGGCACGAGATCCGTCAGACGAACCGCCCGATCGACGACATAGGCCGCGTACAGCAGCGTCGTCGGCACCGCGAAGCCGAGCCCGACGCGCACCGCATGCAGCGACGGCTCGCTGCCGTCCACGGCGAACATCAGGCGTTGCAGCGGTCCCTCCGACGGCCGCGTGTAGTCGGCGGGCACGATCAGCAGCGCGCAGCGTGCGCGCGAGGCCAGCGTGTCGGACACCGCGCCCTCGACGAGCCGCAGCAGCCCATGGTGCGGATTGGCGCCGACCACGAGCACGTCGGCGTGCGATGCCGACGTGTCGTTCGCGAGTGCATCGGCCACCGTGCCGCCCGTGACCGACGTATCGATGATCACCTGTTCGATCTCCGCGCCGCTCCCGGCGAAGAGTGCCGCGATGCGCTCGAGCGTCGCCTGCGCTTCGCGCGTCATCTCCTCGCGCGCCGAGGTCAGCAGCGCGTCGACGCGCGAAATGTCGGGTAGCACGAGACGCGGATTGTCGATCGCACAGACGATGCGCACCTGCATGCCGGGGCGCAGCAGCGTGCGCATGTAGCGCGCGGCGGCCAGCGACTCCGGCGTCAGGTCGACGGCCAGCGAAATTCGGGCGAGCGGCGGGATGGTCGGGCTGGATGGCATGGCGAAGGTCTCCTGGCGGATGCGTCGTCGCGGACGACGACCGGAGCTTCGCGCGGGCAGCGGCGCGCGGCGGACGGACGGCCGACGCGGTCGCAGGAATCGGCGGGCGGCCACGCGAAGCGCGGACAAGCGATTCAAACAGCATATGTCGTTCCGCCCGCACGTGCATGATCGCGATCAATGCCCGTGCGGGCCGCGATGCGCCGCGCGCACACGTGCGGCGCGCGGCGCGGCCGCTTTTGCCCGGTCTGCTTACGACTTCGTCGACGCGGGCGCGCCCGCGCGATTCGCGTAGAACACCGCGTATGCGATGCCGAGCAGCACGATCCACGCGGGGCCGATCACAAGCGCGACACGCGTGTCCGGGGTGAATGCCATCAGCACGACGACCAGCGCGAGAAACCCGAGCGCGACGAACGAGCCGAGCGGATAGAACGGCACGCGGATCGGCAGGCGCGCGACCTTGTCAGCCGACAGCGTGCGGCGAAAGCGCATCTGCGCGATCAGGATCACGCACCACGTCCAGATCGCACCGAACGTCGACACCGACGTCAGCCACGTGAACACGTGCTGCGGCGCGAGATAGTTGAGCAACACACCGATCAGCAGCAGCGCGACCGACACCGCCACGCCGTACACCGGCACGCCGTTGCGGTTCACGCGACCGAGGCTGGCCGGCGCCTGGCCCTGCTGCGCGAGGTTGTAGAGCATCCGCGCGGTGCTGAACAGGCCGCTGTTGCACGACGACAGCGCCGCGGTCAGCACGACGAAGTTGATGATGCCGGCGGCGGCCGGGATCCCGAGCCGCGAGAACGTCATCACGAACGGGCTGCCCTGCGTGCCGATCTGGTCCCACGGATAGAGCGACATGATCACGAACAGCGCGCCGATGTAGAAGATCAGCACGCGCCAGAATACCGAGTTCACCGCCTTCGTCAGCGACTTCTCCGGATTGCGCGCTTCGCCGGCCGTAAGGCCGAGCATCTCGACGCCGAGATACGCGAACATCACGATGGGCAGCGCACCGATGACCCCGTCGATGCCGTTCGGCATGAAGCCGCCATGGGCCCACAGGTTCGAGATGCCCGTCGCGATGCCGCCGTTACCGATGCCGAATGCGATCATGAGGCCGCCGCCGATGATCATCAGCACGATCGTGACGATCTTGATCAGCGCGAACCAGAACTCGAATTCGCCGTAAAGCTTGACCGCGATGAAGTTCACCGCGCCCATCGCCGTGAGCGCCGCGAGCGCCCAGATCCAGTTCGGCACGCCTGGGAACCACATGTGCATGTAGACGCCGACCGCGGTGATCTCCGCCATGCAGGTGACGATCCACACGAACCAGTAGGTCCAGCCGGTCAGATAGCCCGCGAGCGGGCCGAGGTAGTCGCGCGCATAGCGGCTGAACGCGCCGGCGACCGGATTGGAGATCGCCATTTCGCCGAGCGCGCGCATGATCAGGAAAATCGCGATGCCGCCCAGCAGGTAGGTCAGCAGGATGGCCGGACCGGCCGTGCGGATCGCGGTGGCCGAGCCGAGGAACAGGCCGACGCCGATCGTCGCGCCGAGCGCCATCAGGTTGATGTGCCGCTCTTCCAGCCCGCGGTGCAGCTGGTCTTCTGGTTGTTTCAAGTCCGTCTCCTGGCAGCCGCGAACGGGCCGCCGTCATTGTCGATGTCAATGCGTGGCCGTTCATGCCGATACCGGCAAACCGAAAACGAAAAATCCCGCCAGCGTTTTCCGGATGAAAAACGTTGCGGATACTGCGTCACTCCGATTGGAATCGCCGTTGATTATCGGCATTTTCCGGAACAATCCGGAAAACGGATCGGGTCTTTCACGGAATACGCCCGTCTAGCCCGTGCGACGCGGCTGTGCGTGTGACGGGCGGCAACGGGATCAATCGCTTTCGGTGCGAACGAACTCACGTCGAATGTGCGCAATCAGGCGCACGCAATATGCAGGCGGGATTATAAGAATAATCGGTGGCTTCACGCCAGCCGATTTTAGCGGGAATGCGATGCGTGAAAGCAGAGGCGAAATCGGAATGTGCGCGGCATTCCGCGCACGATTTATTTCGACAATGTCGCCCGCACCGTATATTCGCCTGCGAGCGCCGCATGTTCCGGCCGCACGAAATACCTCGATGAATCGAGATCGGCCGGCAGCGGCTCGACCGGGTAGCCGTGCTTTTCCCACGCATCGAGGCCGCCCTTCAGCGCGCGGATATTGTGGATCATCTTCTTGCGCTGCATCTTCGCGATCAGACGCTTCGCCGTCGCCTCGTTCGGGCACACGCAATACACGACGATCGGCCGCTTCAGCAGCTCCGGATCCAGCAGGTCCGGCGAATCGAGATCGACCGGCACCGCGCCGGCGATCCGATACGGCTCGCGTTCGCGAATCGCGCGCGGCCGCGCATCGAAGATCAGCGGCGGCTCGTTCGACGTCATCATTTCGACGAGTTGCGGCGGAGTGATGCGCACCTGCGCGAGGTAGCGGCGGAACTGCACGCGGCGCACCCAGCGGTACAGCAGGAACGTGATGAAGATCGCGAGGAACGCGTCGAGGATCGTGCCGCCGCTCGCACGCACCCACAGCACGAACTGCACGATCTGGTCGTGCACGGCCGCACCGCCGACGAGCCAGAACGCAGCCCACAGCGACGCGCCGGCCAGATCCCAGAACAGGAACACGCCGATGCCGATCGCGGTCGTGCCGAGCAACGGCGCCGACACGAGGCCGAGGCCCGGCAGGAACTTGGAGAGGACGAGCAGCGGTGCGCCGTATCTTTCGAATACGTTACGCGCGAAGCGCAGCGTCGTGTCGAGCGACAGCGAGAATCGCACGAGCCCGTTCAGCAAGCGCCGGCCGCGCGTGCGGCCCATGAAGAACCACAGCGAATCGGCAAGCATCGTCGCACCGATCGCCGCCGCGAACATGCTCGTCCAGGACGCCTGCCCCATTGCCGCCATCGTACCGCCGAGAATCAGCATCGGCACGGCCGGCACCGGCACGCCGAGCTGCGTGATCAGTACGCTCGCGAACACGGCCCACGGGCCGAGCGACGAGGGAATCGCAATGGGAAAGTGCCACACGGCGGCGCTCCTGGAAGACGTGCTGACCGTGCGACGGAGGCGGCCGTCGATACGGCTGGCAGCGACCGCCGCGGCACGTCCGCGGCCGATCCTGCACCGTCGTGCATTCTAAACGGGTTTGGCCGGGCTCGCGCGGAACGGTTGCGGTCCGAGGCGGCCGCCGCGCTCACGCGTCGGGGCGTTGCGCGAGCCCCGCGACGTATTCCGCGTAGTCGGGGAACGCGGCGGCCAGCGCCGTCGCGTCCGCGAGTTCGAATTCCGCGAACTCGAACCCCGGCGCGACCGTGCAGCCGACGAGCGCGACGTGCTCCGGCGACGCGCAGCGCGCGCCGAACCAGCGCCCGGCCCGCACGACCGCCTGGAATACGGTGCCGGGATGCGTGAGCGGGTTGCCGAGCCGGTGGATCGTCAGGCCGTCGTGCTCGTCGAGCACCCACACTTCGAGCGGGTCGCCCGCGTAGAAATGCCACACCTCGTCGGAACGGATCCGGTGCCACGACGAATACGCGCCGTCGCACAACAGGTAGTAGATCGCGGTCGACGCCGCACGCGGCGCGCCGTCGGCCGGACGCACGACGGTGTCGGCCGCGCGGTAGGTTTCCCGGAAATAGCCGCCCTCGGGGTGCGGTTGCAGATCGAACTGGTGAATCAGGTCGGCGGCGGAGATCGGCATGGTGGATGACGTCGGTGAAGGAATGAACCGGGCACGCGACACACGGCCCGGCCGTTCGGGAATCCCGTCGGCCGACGTCGCGTGCCGCTGCGTCGGTCGCCGCGACCATGCACACGGCGACTGAATCGCGCGCGAAACGCGGCGCGCGACGATGAAGCGAACACCGGCCGATGCTGCCAGAAGTGGGGGCCGCGATGCAACCCACGCCACGCGGTCACACCGTAGCGATGTCGCGACGCCAGATTTCGGCCGCGCGTCGATCGATGCAGCGGACGCACCGCCGCGCCCGCCATCGCACCGCCATCGCACCGCCATCGCACCGCCATCCGCGCGGCGGCCGCCTGCCCGCCGCTCACGGCGCGACGCCGCACCGCCCCGTCACGCGGATGCCGCCGCGGCCGGCTCGTCGTGGCGCACCAGCAGCACGGGCCGGTCGGCCGCGCGCAGCAGCGATTCCGCGACACTGCCGAGCAGCAGCCGGCGCAGGCCGTGCCGCCCGCTCGTGCCCATCACGATCAGATCGGCGCCGGCCTCGGCCGCCGTGCGCATCAGCACCGCGGCGATGTCCTCGCCGTACGCGTCGAGCGCGCGCACGGTGCCCTGCACGTGCCGCTGCGCGAGCGCCGCCTTCGCATCGTCGAGCACGGGCGTCGCCGCATCGGTTGCCGCCGCGTCGCCGTCGTGTTCGGCCGCGAAGCCCGCATCGACGTCGACGAGCTGCGGCCGGTGCTCGACGACATACGCGCACGTGACCTCGCCGCCGGACGCCGCCGCGATCCTGATCGCTTCGTTCAGCGCGAGACGCGCACTCGGGCTGCCATCGAGCCCGACGAAAATCCGCTTGTACATGGTCCGTCCTCCGACCGGGCGCTCGTCGCGCATCGCGCGAACGACGCCCCCGTCACCGCAAGCCGGCCCGATGCCGGCTCGCCTGCCGAACAGTCTGCCCCACGTGCCGATACGCCGGTTGACGCGTGTCAATCGAGGCCGGGACGCCCGCTGCACCGCCCGGCTATCTCATTTTTAGCTGACCCTATTACAAAAAACGTGTAAAACGCGCACAATTTCATCTTGAAAATAGACGCCGCACGTGGCCGGTGCGATTTTTCCCGGTTATGCCGCACCGCCCGAGTGCCACGGGTGGCCCCGACACCAGAATGGCCATCGAATGACCGCCAGTGGAACCCCGCCGCGTGACGCCCGAGGGCCCACGCGCTTCCAGATCATGTTACGCCAGCCGCTCGCGGCTGGCGTCGTTACGCTGTTCGCCGGCGCGGCGCTGTCGCTCGGCGTCGCGCTGCTCGTCCGCGAGCAGTGGCAAGGCGCCGTCCATACGCGCTTCGAGCGACGCTCGACGCACGTGACGGCAATGCTGCGCCACGAGCTGCAAGCCGGCGTCGCCGTGCTCGAAAGCACGCGCGGCGCGTTCGCGCTCGCGCCGCAGATGACGCCCGAGCAATGGCGCCGCTATGCCGACACGCTCGAGATCGACAGCGGGCGTTCGCCGATCCGGCAGTTCGGCTACGCGCCGCTGTCGCCCGCGGCGCGCAGCGCACTCACCGGCCACGCGCCGATGCCGGCCGGCCCGCTCGCGGTGGCGACGCTCGGCGCGCCGGCGTCGAGCTCGGCCGGCGTGCGCTTCGGCGCGCCCGATCAAGCCCCGCTCGCGCGCGCACTGCGAACCGGCGATGTCGCACTCGGCATCCATTCGGCCGACGACGACACATCCCGCGATGCGCGCACCCTCACGCTGTTCCTGCCCGCGACGCCTTCACAGCGCACGGCCGCCACGCAGGCCGGCGCCGACGGCGTGCTGTTCGCGCAAGTGAGCCCGAATCGCCTGATCGAGCGCGCGCTCGACGCGGAACGCGGGCTCGACCTGCGGATCAGCGCCGGCGACGATCCTCGGCCGATCGCGAGCGCCGAGACGACGACCGACGAGGCGTCCGCGTCGCCCGACCTGATGCGGCGCACCGACCAGCTGAATTTCGGCGGGACCGTGCTGACGCTCGCCTATTCCGCGGATGGCCGCCCGAGCGCGACCGGCGCGCAGCGCGCGGCGGGCACGGTGCTTGCCGCAGGGTTGATCGCGTCGTTCGCGTTCGCGGCACTCGTCCATGCGTTGCTGCGCGGCCGCGCCGGCACCGCCGATACGGGCGCCAGCAGCCGCGGCATCCTGAACGAGGCGCGGATGATGGGCATCATCCGTTCGTCGATGGAAGCGATCATCACGATCGACGAAAAGCAGACGGTCGTGATCTTCAACCCGATGGCCGAACAGGTATTCGGCGTGTCGGCGATGGAGGCGATCGGCGCGCCGCTGTCGCGCTTCATCCCCGAGCGGTTTCGTGCCGCGCATGCGAAGCACGTCGACCAGTTCGGCGTGACGGGCGTGTCCGAGCGGCAGATGGGCCGTCAGCGCGTGCTGTTCGGGCTGCGCGGCAACGGCGAGGAATTCCCGATCGAGGCGTCGATCTCTCAGATTCGCGACGCGTCGGGCAAGCTCTATACGGTGATGCTGCGCGACATCACCGAGCGGCAGCGCGCCGAGAATGCGCTGAAGCAGTCGCGCGAGGAACTGCGTGAACTATCGGCGAACCTGCAGAACGTGCGCGAGGAGGAGAAGACCCGCATCGCGCGCGAACTGCACGACGACCTCGGCCAGCAGCTCACCGCACTGAAGATGGATCTGTCGGTCATCGAGCAGCAACTGCGCGCGCCGAGCCGCGCGCACCCCGACGACGACGTGCTGTCGCAACTGCAGGGCATGCGCAGGCTGATCGACGCGACCGTCGCGTCGGTGCGGCGCATCGCAGCCGACCTGCGCCCCGTGATGCTCGACGATCTCGGCCTCGTGCCCGCGATCGAGTGGCTGGCGAACGACTTCACGAACCGCTACGGCATCGACGTCGAACGCCACATCGAAACGGGCGGACTCACGTTCACCAGCACCGGGGCGACCACGCTGTTCCGGATCGTCCAGGAAGCGCTGACGAACGTCGCGCGCCATGCGGACGCGACGCGCGTCGCGCTGCGGCTCGACATCGAGGAAGGCTTCTGCGTGCTGCGCGTCGCCGACAACGGTCGCGGCGCCGCACCGGGCGGCACCGCCCACGAGGACAAGTCGTTCGGCCTGATCGGTATTCGCGAACGCGCACACATGCTGGGCGGCAGCGTGACGATCGATACCGCGCTCGCACGCGGTTTCTCGATCACGGTCGCGTTCCCGCTCGGCACCGTTCAACAGGAAACCAGCCTCACATGATCAAGGTACTCATCGCCGACGACCACACGCTCGTGCGCGACGGTCTGCGGCACATTCTCCAGAACGCTACCGCATTCGAAGTGGCCGGCGAAGCGTGCGACGGGCCGTCGACGATCGCGCTGATTCGTTCGACCCCCGCGCAGGTGCTGGTGCTCGACCTGTCGATGCCGGGCCGCAACGGCGTCGAACTGATCAAGCAGATCAAGGACGAGAAGCCCGCGCTGCGCGTGCTCGTGCTGACCATGCATGCGGAGCAGCAATACGCGGTGCGCGCGTTCCGCGCCGGCGCGTCGGGCTACCTGACCAAGGAAAGCGCGAGCGCCGAACTGGTCGGCGCGGTGACCAAGGTTGCATCGGGCGGCGTCTACGTGAGTCTCGCAATGGCCGAGCAGTTCGCGCAGAGCCTGAACGAACCGGCAGAGACGCTGCCGCACCAGCGGCTGTCCGATCGCGAGTTCGACGTGTTCCGCCGGATCGCCGCAGGACAGACGCTGACCGAGATCGCGCAGGCGCTGTGCGTGAGCGCGAAGACGGTCAGCACCTACAAGACCCGGATTCTCGAAAAGATGCAGATGCCGCACGAAGCGGCGCTGGTCCGCTACGCGATGCGGCACAAGCTGCTCGACGAAACGGACGACGTCTAGGCGCACCGTGCCGGCCGCGCGACGTGCGGGCCGGCGGGACGCTGCACGGCCTTACTTCCCCGGCACCGGGCAAGCCAGGTCGCCTTCCTCGCATGACAGATAACCCTTCAGCGTCTCGTTGCGCGTCTTGGTCAGATCGTCGAGGCAGGTCGACACGACCATCGGATACACGCTGCCGCCTTCGGCGTTCGCGCTGGAGAAGCTGCATTCGGCGTCGCGGTAGGCGATCCACGCGCGCTGCGCGTTCACGAGTTTCTCCGCGAGCGGCTTCGCATCGCGCAGCCGTGCGGTGACGGCCTGGTAAGTGCGATTCAGGTCCGCGTCGGATTTCTTGTACGCGCGATCGGCGCACGCCGTCATCGCCGCCTGATCCGTCGCGTCCGCACAATTCGCCTGCGCACGGGCAACGTTCGCCGTCAGCGCCAGCGCGCACAGCAGACCGGTCAAGACACGCATGGATGCTCCTGTTTGTTTTCGTTGAAGTCGTGGAACGTGAGGCCGGGCTTGCCGCCGCGCCTCGGTGCGCGACCTCGCCGGCCGACGGGCGCGACTTCCGTCGCGGCCGCCGCAGCGTGGCAATGCCGACCGCGATGCTAGCGCACGCGCGATGGATTGTCAGCCCGCGCCACGCGTGCCGCGCATGCGAAAAAGCCCGCACTCGTCACGAGTGCAGGCTTTTCGGTACGGCTTTGCAGGCGGCCCGGCGGCCGCGCGGCGAACGGCTTGCTCAGTGACCGAAGTACACCGACGAACGATCGGCTGCTGCCGGCACGCTCACGCGCTGCCCCGACTGCGACGTCGCGACCGGGTTCGAGCCGTAGCCCGTTACATCAGCCTGCGCACCGGTGTTCTGTGCCGCGGCGATCTTTGCCTGTGCGGCCTGGATGTTTTCCGGATAGTTCATCCAGTCGTTCGGGTTGTAGCCGGCCTTCTCGAGCTGGACCAGCTCCGCACGCACTTGCGCGCGCGTCAGCGGCTGCTGGTTCGATTGGGCGAACGAGACGACCGGTGCGGCCACCAGCGCGGCCAGTGCAACTGCCTTGATCAGCGATTTCATGATGCGTTACCTCCAGATTGTCTTGTCAGGCGCTTCCGACTCGGTAGTCGTTGCGCATGAATGAAAGTCTAGGAGGCCCGGCTATCAGGGTAAATACTTAAATCGCAAATTCACTGTTGACCGAATCCATACAATTGCGGCGCATTCAGCCGAATCGCCAGAGGATTATGGCCGCATCGGAACCCAATATGCGGCAGCATGCTTTCGCCCGGGCGATCGACTCGCCGGGCCCTGGGCAACCGCGCCGCGGCTGCCACGTTTGCCCCGTTCAACGCGTCAGCGAACCTGATCCGCGTCCGTGGCGCCCATGGACAGGTCGAACAGCAACGCCTTGAGGCGAATCCGGTCGTCGGCAGCCGTTTCGTCGAACGCCGCGTGGTGAAGCGCCCAGCCCGGCACCGCCGGATCGGCATGCACCGCTCGCACCGTGCCGTCGAGCGTGAGCAACGCGATACGGTCCCCATCCGCATACGGCAACTGCACATGCAACGGCTCGCCGGCCGCCGCAAGCGCCCGGTCGACCGCGATCGACAGCCCGTTCAGGCTGAGATCGCGAACGATCCCGATACCCTCCGCGTGCATCGGCCCGCCCGTGCAGCGGGCCGCGATCCGTACCTGGACGCGCGGCTCGGCACGCGTGCGCAGCCGGTCGACGAAGCCCGGCGGCGAAAGCACCATGAACGGCGCGGCCCCCGCTGCCTGCACCGCCTCGACCGTCGCACCGAAACGCGACACCGCCGACCGGCCGATCGCGACCGCCTCGACGTCGTCGCCGCGAGCAAAGTCGAGCACGACCGCCGGCTGCGGCTCGACGAACAGCGCACCCGATGCGCCGATTCCGATCAACCGGCAGCGCTGCAGCACGCGGGTCGCGCCGACCCGCCGCCGGATGCCGATCGCGGCGCCGGCCGACAGCCCCATGCGCGTGGCCGCCGGCACGGTGTCGGATGCCGGCGCGGCGGGCTCGGCGTCATCGCGCAGGCGGACGGGCTGGAAGTGATCGAACAGGAAAGCATGCTGCGCGGGATCGTGCAGCGTCGTGCCGGCGGGCAGCAGCGCGGCGCCGCCCGCATCGTAGAGATCGAAGCCGAGCGGGACGCCGGCGGAGACGTCATTGCGCGCGAGCGCGACGTGATCAGTGATGAGCCGCATCGGAAAGGCGCGGAGCGACCGCGAGCTGTCGTGACAACGGTATTACGGCAGCATCGCGCGGAATCTGAACGTCTCGTTACTCCGAACCGCTGGTCGCGCCGGGCGAAGCCGGCGCCGGGGCCGGCGCCGGGGCCGGCGCCACCGACGGAGCCGGCACGGCCGAAGGTGCGGCCGGGGCGGAGCCGAGGCCCCCGCCGCCCGTGTTGCCCGCAGGCGTCGCGCCGCCTCCCGTCGCCGGCGGCTGGGCGGCCTGCGGTTGCGACGCGCCCGCCGACAGCGCGGCGGCCGATGCCGCCACCTCGGACGCCGGAACCCACTCCTCGACGACGCCGCCGGATGCCGCCTCGGGCGCCGATGCAGCCGATGCGGCCGAGGCGTCCGACGCCGCGACGGCGGCCGCGTCCGGCTGCCGCTCGATACGCTGCGTCCTGACGGGCGCAGGCGCCTGCTTCGGCTCGGGCCCGAACCAGCCGTCGAACAGATCCGTCACGCGTTCGCGCACCGACGCGAACCAGCCGGGCGACGGCTCGGTATCGAATTTCAGCTTCGTGTCGACGATCCGGGCACGTTGCGCGCGCTGGAAGAAATCGCCCACGATTGGCAGCGCGCTGTGCGCCCCTTGCCCCCAATAGTCGCTGCGCAGCGTCACGCGGCCGTCGTCGAAGCCGACCCACGCGCCGGCCACCAGCCCGGGCTGCATCAGGATGAACCAGCCGTCCGCGTTGTCCTGCGTGGTCCCGGTCTTGCCGGCCACGTCGCCGCGAATGCCGAAGCGCGTGCGGATGCTGCTGCCGGTGCCGCGCGTCACCACGTCGCGCATCACGCCGAGCAGCGTCTTGTCGGTCTCGGCGTCGAGCGCGCGCTCGGGCGGCGCCGGCGCGTACTCGGCGAGCACGTCGCCCTGGCGGTTCTCGATGCGCGTCACCATCTGCGGCTCCACGTACAGGCCGCCGTTCGCGATCGTCGCGTACGACGCGACCATCTCCTTCAGCGTCACCGGGCTCGTGCCGAGCGCGAGCGACGGCACGCGCTCGAGCGGGCTTTCGCGCACGCCCATGTCGCGCGCGAGCCGCGCCACCGCCGCCGGTCCGACTTTCTCCATCACCTGGGCGGTGATCCGGTTGCGCGACAGCGCGACCGCGTCGCGCAGCGTCATCGGCTTGCCCGACGGCGGCGCGTCGTCGTTCGGCCGCCAGATCTCGCCGCCCTTCAGCGGAATCTCGACCGCCTGGTCGATGAAGGTGTCGTCCGGCTTCATCCCGTTCGCGAACGCGACGCCATAGACGAACGGCTTGAAGGTCGAGCCCGGCTGACGCCGCGCCTGCGCGACGTGATCGAACGGCTCGTTCGTGAAGTCGCGGCTGCCGACCCACGCGCGAATCTGCCCGTCACGCGGATCGATCGCGACGAAGCCGGCCTGCACGTCGGTCTTCGCCTTGCACAGCGCGCGCATGAAGCCGCGGTCGGCGGCGAGCTGCTTCATCGCGACGGCATCGTTCTTGCCCGCGTCCAGCGCGGCCTTGTACTCGGGCGACTCGCGCATGAAGGTGCGGAACACTTCGTTGTCGGTGCCGCAGCCGTCGCGGCCGCTCCACGCGTTGTTCGCGATGCCCTGCAGCTGGTTCGCCTGCAGCGTCAGCGCCTGGGTCGCCATCTGCTGCAGCCGCGAATCGATCGTGGTGCGCACGATCAGCCCGTCCGAGTAGATGTTGTAGTCGTTGCGGTCGGCCCAGCCGATCAGCCATTTGCGCAGTTGCTGCGCGAAGTGCGGCGCGGGCCCCGGCGGTTCCTTCTGGCGCTCGAAATCGATGCGCAGCGGCCGGCGCTGCAACTGCGCGAACTGCGCGGGCGACAGCTTGCCGTACTTCACCATCTGGCCGAGCACCGTATTGCGCCGCTGCAGCGCGCGCTCGGGGTTCAGCACTGGGTTGTAGTAGCTGTTGCCCTTCAGCATCCCGACGAGGGTCGCGCTGTCGAGCACGTCGAGATCGTCGGCCGACTTGTCGAAATAGGTGCGCGCGGCCATCTCGACGCCGTATGCGTTGTACAGGAACGGCACCGTGTTCAGGTAGGTCTCGAGGATCTGGTCCTTGCTGTACACGGCCTCGATCTTCAGCGCGGTGATCGCCTCCTTCACCTTGCGCGTCAGCGTCGGCGCGCGGCCGATCTCGTCCGGATACAGGTTGCGCGCGAGCTGCTGCGTGATCGTCGAGCCGCCCTGGCGGCTGCCCGAAAACGTATGGAGCGCGGCCGACGCCGTGCGCTTCCAGTCGAGGCCGTGGTGCTCGTAGAAGCGATGATCCTCGGTCGCGATCAGCGCGTCGACCATGTGCGGCGAAATCTGCTTGAGCGACACCCATTCGCGGTTCGACGGCTTGAATTCCGCCAGCACCTTGCCGTCGGCGGACAGCACCTGCGCGGGCTGGTCGACGCGCGCCTTGCGGATGTCGCCGATGCCGGGCGTGAACGGAATCAGCACCAGCACGTACAGCACGAACAGCGCCGGCACGGCGGCGGCCGCGCGCAGCGCGCCACGGCGCGTCGGATGACGGAGGTGGTGCCAGGCAATGGCCAGGACACGCTTGACGGGCACGGCGGCAGCGGCCGCGACGGGTTGGGCGCGCGCGACCCATTTGGCACAAAGGTCACGCACTGACGACACGTTTCGGCGATTCACGCGGGTGGGGGATCTGCTGGAAAGGCTGCATCGTACCAAAACTCGCGCGGCCCACCGGCTGGTGGCCGTCCCAGGCCCGTGCGAACGGTCCCGGATCGCGCATTTTTACAACAAAAAAGGCGCGCGCCCGCAACGGGACGCGCGCCAAGCCTGGTACAACCGGGTGCCCGTGCGCCGAACGCTCAGCGCACGAGAAAACCGTAGGTCAGCGGATCGCGCTCGTCGACGATCCAGTTCGCGAACCCGCAGATGTGCGCGCTGCCCTCCACTTCAGGGATCACGGCCGGGATGTCGCCGACCGTCGTCTCGCGCAGCACGCGTCCCTTGAACACCGTGCCGACGATCGATTCATTGACGAGCGTGTCGCCGGCCGCGAGCAGGCCGCGCTGGTGCAGCTGCGCGACGCGCCCGCCGGTGCCGGAGCCGGTCGGCGAGCGGTCGACCTCGCGATCCGCGAACACGCAGCAGTTCGCCTGCGTCGAGTCCGGATGGCGCGGTGCGTTCGCGATGATCGTGCCGTAGATATGGTTGATTTCGGGGATCTCCGGATGCGCGACCGGATATTTCGCGTTCGCGGCGGCCTTCACCTCGGCGCCGAAGCGGATCAGCTTTTCCACCGCCGCTTCACGCACCGGCAGGTCGAACGGCGCGCCGTCGACGTAGAAATAGAACGCGCCGCCGTACGCGATGTCGCCGGTCACGGTGCCGAACGACGGCGTGTCGACCGACACGTCGCGCTGCCAGATGAACGACGGCACGTTGACGAAGCGCACCGGCCCCGCATGCTCGCCGTCCCATTTCACGAATGCCTCGATGAAGCCGCACGGCGCGTCGATGCCGACGCGTGTCTCCGGCACCGTGCGCTGCACCCAGCCGAGCTCGACCGCGGCGGTCGACAGCGCGATGACGCCGTGTCCGCAATGGTCGCTGTAGCCTTCGTTGTGCACGAATATCACGCCGAAATCCGCGTTCGCCGACACCGGCTCGGTGAGGTAGCCGCCGTACATGTCGGCGTGGCCGCGCGGCTCGAACATCAGCGCCGTGCGGATCTCGTCGGCGTTCTCCTCGAGCCATGCGCGGCGCTGGACGATCGTGTCGCCGGGCAGGCGCGGCAGGCCGCTCGTGACGATGCGGAACGCTTCGCCGCCGGTGTGGACCTCGACGGTGGAAAGGGATCGGGAAATTTTCATGGAGGATCGAAGGCGTGAAGACGAAGGACGGCGCCGCGGCGCCGTCCGGTGACGGTTACTTCGCGTACGGCTCGGGCAGGCCGTTGCGGATCACGTAGACGGTGGTCGGCGCGCCCTTCAGGTCGCCGCGTTCGTCGAACGAATAGGTGCCCGCAACGCCCGCGTAGTTCGACTTCGCCAGCTGCGCGATCAGCTTCGCCTTGTCGGTGGTCGTGCCGGCCTTGACCATCGCGTCGGCGAGCAGCTTCATGCCGTCGTAGTAGTTGACGCCGTAGACCTGCGTGTCCGTGTGATAGGTGTCGTGGTATTTCTTCAGGAATTCGCGGCCGGCCGGCGTCTTCTCGAGCGCGACGCCGCCCTGCGCGCAGTAGACGATCGACGCGGCCTCGCCCGCGACCTTGCCCATGTCGGCCGAGCAGATGCCGTCGCCGCCGAGCAGCTTCGCGCGCAACCCGCGCTGCTTCATTTGCTTCGCCATCGGCGCGCCCTGCGCCGCATAACCGCCGAGGAAGATCACGTCGGGATTGCTGGCCTTGATCTTGGTGAGAATGCCGAGGAAATCGGTCGCCGACGAGTTCGTGTACTCCTGGTCGACGATCTTGATCCCGTTCGCCTTCGCGACGTTCATGAACTGCTCCGCAACGCCCTGCCCGTACGCGGTGCGATCGTCGATGACCGCGGCGGTTTTCGCGTTCAGCGTCTTCGCGGCGAAAGTCGCCATCGTGCCGCCGAGCTGTTCGTCGCTCGCGCCGATCCGGAAGATGTTCTTGAAGCCCTGCCGCGTGAGCGCCGGGTTCGACGCGACCGGCAGGATCGGCACGCCCGCGTTGCTGTACACGCGCGACGCCGGAATTGCGACGCCCGAGTTGTACGGCCCGAGCACCGCGACGACGCCCTTGTCGACCAGGTTCTGCGCAACCTGCACGCCCGCCTTCGGGTCGGCCTGGTCGTCCTCGGACACCAGCTTGAACGTGACCGTCTTGCCGGCCACCTTCACGCCGGCCTTGTTCAGTTCTTCGACGGCGAGGCGCGCGCCGTTTTCATTGTCCTTGCCGTTCGCGGCCTGCGGGCCGGTCAGCGGTGCCGAATGGCCGATCATCACGACTTCCTGCGCGTGCGCGGAAGTCAGCGCGCCGGCGGCAACGGCCACCGATAGCGCGGTAACGAAGTGTCGCATGGTTGTCTCCTGATTGGTTTTGTGTGGAACCAATGTAGGACACAAGTGGTCCTCATTCAAGCAATTTCAAAATGATTTTTGCGCTTCTGGTCACTTTCAAGACCAGACTAGCGCGATGCCCGTCATTTCGGCGTGATGTCGCGTCGCACACGAAGAATGTGCTGTTCGACGTAGAAGGCGGCCGCGTCGGCGTCGCCCGACACGATCGCCTCGTAGATCAGCCGGTGCTCGGACACGTAGAGCCGGATCCGGCCCGCGTCGTAGATGCCGTCGTCCTTCAGCCGCTTCCACAGCGGCTGGTCCATCGTCTTTGCGACTTCCTCCGCGATCTTCACGATCAGCGCGTCGCCGGTCATCAACGCGAGTTGCCGATGGAACAACCGGTCGCTCTCGTTCCACAGCGCACGCTGCTGCGGATCGTCGATGTCGGCGATGGTTTCCATCTGCGCGAGATAGCCTTCGGCGACGGGATCGGCGCGCCCGTGCGCGGCGGCGAGACGCGCGATCGCCGGCTCGAGGATGAGCCGCACGTCGAGCGTCGACGTCGGGCTGAAGTCGGCGTCGGGCACGCCGTGCGTGTCGCCGCGCTGCGCGAGCACGTCGAGCGGCGCCGACACGACGTAGGTGCCCGAATTGCGCTTCGTGAACACCAGCCCCTCGTTCTGCAGCGCGCCGAGCGCCTCGCGCACGGCCGGCCGGCCGACCTGGAACAGCGCCGCGAGTTCGCGCTCCGACGGCAGCCTCGAATCTGCCGCATAGCGCCCCGCGCGGATCTCGTCGCGGATCTTCTCGGCGACCTGTTCGTAGATCTGCAACGGCCGGAAACCGGCTTCGAGCGATTCGGGACGTGCGGACATCATCTTGGGCTCCTGCCCGGTCGGGTGGTGGACGGGGAAACGGGTTCGCACTATACCGGAGCGATACCGGCGCCGGTGTATGCGACGCCCATCTGGACGGATATTAGAACCAAAATCGACCGTCTGCTGGCTTTTCCGGCTTGCCTGTCGGCGGGCAACTGGTATAGATTCGATCCAGAATGATTGCCATCTCGATATTCGGCAGCCTCCGGGGCGAGCGCGCCATGCGCACGTCGTCCCCGCCCACCGACACAACACCGACCGACACGATGACCGCTCTCTCCCGGATTCCCGCGTTCGACGCCGCCGAAACGGCCGCGCTGCTCGACTACCCCGCGCTGCTCGCCACGCTCGCACGCACCGTCGCAGAATACGCGGCGGGCGAAATCGTCAGCCCCGAACGCCTGGTCGTGCCGCTGCAGGCGGGCGGCGTGATGCTGTCGATGCCGTCGAGCGCACGCGACCTCGCGAGCCACAAGCTCGTGAACGTGTGCCCCGGCAACGGCGCGCGCGGACTGCCGACGATCCTCGGCCAGGTGAGCGCATACGACGCGACGACGGGCGCGCTGCGCTTCGTGCTCGACGGCCCGACGGTCACCGGGCGCCGCACGGCAGCCATTACCGCGCTCGGCATCCAGGCGCTGCACGGCGCCGCGCCGCGCGACATCCTGCTGATCGGCACCGGCAAGCAGGCGGCCAATCACGCGGAAGCGCTCGCGGCGATCTTTCCGGACGCGCGCCTGCACGTGCGTGGCTCGCGCGCCGACAGTGCGGCGGCGTTCTGCGCAGCGCATCGCGCGCAGGCGCCACGGCTCGTGCCGCTCGACGGCGACGCAATTCCCGATGCGATCGACGTCGTCGTCACGCTGACGACGAGCCGCACGCCCGTCTATCGCGAAGCGGCGCGCGAAGGCCGTCTCGTGGTCGGCGTCGGCGCGTTCACCGCGGATGCCGCCGAGATCGACGCCGACACCGTGCGCCACAGCCGGCTCGTCGTCGACGACCCGGCCGGCGCGCGCCACGAGGCCGGCGACCTGATCGTCGCGCAAGTCGACTGGCGGCAGGTCGCGTCGCTCGCCGACGTGCTGCGCGGCACGTTCGAACGCAGCGGGCCGCTGCTGTTCAAAACGGTCGGCTGCGCCGCATGGGATCTGGCCGCGTGCCGCACGGCCCGCGACGCGCTGGACGCGCGCGCGGCCGGCTGATTCCGCGGCGGTGGCCCCCGGATCCGCCCCCCTGCGCGGGCCGCACCCGATGTCGCCTGCACACGACCTCGCCTCTTTCCCGTACGCGTTGTAGGAAACGCCCTACAACGCGTCGCAGCGGCCTACACAAACTTCCAGTTCGGCCGATTTCATTTTCGGCGGCGCAACACGATACTGCCGGCATGAATGCCAGCCTGTCGCCCGCCGTCGCACTCCGGGTGTTTCTCGTCGATCACGCCATTGCCGTCCGGCAACGGATCGCGCTGCTCGTCGGCGCGATCCGCGGTGTCGTGGTTGTCGGCGAAGCGGAAGACGGCGAGGACGCATTGACGCACATCCGCGGCAGCCACGCGGACGTCGTGATCGTCGACCTCCGGCTCGCCGACGGCGGTGGTCTCGACCTGATCGGCATGCTGTCGAAGGCCGTGCCACGGATCGTCACGATCGTGCTGACGAACCATTCGGCGCCGGCATTCAGGGAGGCATGCGCGACGGCGGGAGCCGACTACTTCTTCGACAAGACCGCCGAATTCGACGCCGCATGCCACGTCATCGAATCACTGGTGCGCGCTCGTGCGCACCACCCCTGACCGAGCCGGAGTGACTCATGTCCACAGCCACCGCCTGCGCCGCCACCCCATTCGTCGCGCCTCGGCCAACGATTCCGCTTCCCGCGGTCTCACGTAACGACGGCGTGAAGCACCCTGCCGCACGCTGCTCGGCCTGCCTGATGCGCTCGCTGTGCCTGCCGCCGCACCTGACCGCCGCCGAATACGGCCGACTGGACGCGATCATCTGTTCGACGCGCCAGGTTCGCCAGGGCGACGCGCTGTTCCGAACCGACGATCCGTTTCACAGCATCTACGCCGTGCGCGCGGGCTCGTTCAAGACGGTGATGATGCATCGCGACGGCCGCGAGCACGTGACCGGCTTCCAGATCGCCGGTGAAACCCTCGGCATGGACGGCATCGGCGGCGGCCAGCACTGCTGCGATGCGATCGCGCTCGAGGACAGCGTCGTGTGCGTCATCCCGTTCGGCGCACTCGAGGCGGCGTGCCGCGAAATGAAGCCGATGCAGCATTTCCTCTACCAGATGCTGAGCAGCGAAATCGTCCGCGAGTCGAGCCAGATGCTGCTGCTCGGCACCATGTCGGCCGAGCAGCGCGTCGCGCATTTCCTGCTGAACCTGTCGTCGCGCTTCGAGGCGCGCGGTTATTCGGCATCGGAATTCAACCTGCGGATGACGCGCGAGGAGATCGGCTGCTACCTCGGCATGAAGCTCGAGACCGTCAGCCGGATGTTCTCGCGATTCCATCGGGATTCACTCGTCGAAACGCGCGGCAAGCGCGTGCGGATCATCGACGCACAGGCGCTCGCGCAGGTGTGACGTCCGGCGCGGCGCGCGTCATTGCGCGGTGGCGCCTGGCGTAGCCCCGTGCAGTGCGACCGCTTCGGATTCGCCCGCTTGCCCTGCGGACAGTGTCTGCTCGGCCAGCGTGAACACGCGATCAAGCACTTCGATCAGGTCGTCGCCGGTGCCGCACGGCAGCGATACCGGCGAGCGGCCGCGCACGGCCATCTCGAGCCGCACGTCGTAGGTCCGGCCGCCATCCACGCGCGGGCGCGATTCGATCACCAGACGGCAATCCTCCAGCCGTGCGCGGAATCGTTCCAGCCGCACCAGCTGCACCCCTGCTTCTGCTTCCAGTGCGGCGGAACCCGCGAATCCGACGCAGACGATCTGCATGCCCACGCCCATGGCGCTCCTCCCGACGGGGTCACCGCTCGTCGACGGCGTTGCCCGTTCCTGTGTTTCTGTGCTTTCGTGCCTTGGCGTCCCGCGTGTGGCTCGATCCTGCTTCACGCAGCGCGATGACGGCCGCGACGATTATTGCCCTGGCAGCGTCGCACCGCGCATCCATCGGCACGATGCGGTTCATACGTTGAATGTCTGCGACGCCTTCATTTCGATCCATGTCATGCCGGCCCGCAACCCTTCGATCGCCGCCTCGTGCTCGGTCGGGTACGCATGGCTGTGCTCGAACGTGTGGTGAAAACGCGCCGGCCCGGTGCCATGCTCGACCGTCACGCGGCACCGGAATTCGCCGGATTCGCACTGCCGCGTCTCGATCTCGACCGACCAGTCGCGTTCATGAATCGTGCCTTGCAGTGTCATGCATCCTCCTGCGGTATCAGTCATCCATCCGGAAGTGACCGCTGTGCAGCAACACCGGCCGGCCGCCGATTTCGTCGAGCATCCGTCGCGCCATCGCCTCGATCGCCGACCGGTGCGCTTCGAACGCGTGCAGCAAATCCCGTTCGAGCAGCGACGGCGCGCCGAAATGGTCTTCCAGCGCTTCGGCCGTGATCGCGCACTGCACGCAGCGTCCGTCGACCAGTGCCGAAAACGCGACGACCAGATCGCGTGCGCAATATTCGGGCGGTTCCGGTGGAAAGGCTATCTGCATCTGTCCGCCTGTCATCGTCGGGACGATTCATGACGTGAGCATAACGGCCCACGCCGCCGCACGCTTGACCCACGTCAACCGGCTCGCTGCGCCGCACGAGGCGGCTCACCGTCGCGCCGCCCGACGGGGTTCAGCCCGCATCCGTGTCGAGCGCCGCGCCGCGCTCCGCGAGCAATTCGCGCAGCACGCTGCGATGGCAGCGGCGCTCGTCCTCGCAGTAGCAGCCGATCGAAAACGCGCTCGTCGCCGACAGCGCGGCGAGCAGGTCCAGCACCTTCGGCGCGTCGCCATGCGCCATCTCCGCGCGGAAGTGGCGCGTGAACGCGCGCCATTCGGCGTCGGTTTCGGCGGCCTGCGCCTGCGCGACCAGCTCGGGGCTCGGCGACAGCGTCGGCAGCCATACATCATAGTAGTCGCGCGATGCGAATTCCGCCTTCGGTACGCCACGCGGCGGTCGCCGCACCGTGCCGATCCTCAGGCCCTCGCCGGCCGCGCGCGGCGTGCCGAGCCGTACGATTCGAATAGCCATGCCGCTCCTTCGTCATGCGTTCGATCCACCATCGTACCGCCGCGCCGCAGCCGCGCAAGAAAAAACCGGCTGCCTCCACGAGAGAGACAGCCGGTTTCGGCAATGCGATCGTGCGCCCGCGGGCGCGCCCTCAGACGCCGCTCTTCAGCACCTTGCCGATCGCGTCCGCGACGATGCCGACGTTCGAATCGTTCAGCCCCGCGACGCACATGCGCCCCGATCGCAGGATGTACACGCCGTGCACTTCGCGCAGCGCTTCGACCTGTGATTCGGTCAGGCCCGTGTACGTGAACATCCCGCGCTGTTTCACGTAACGCGTCAGTGCTTCGCCGCTGACGTGGTCGCGCAGGCCGTCGTGGATCGACTGGCGCATCCGCGCGATGCGGCGGCACATCGCGGCGAGCTCTTCTTCCCACTGCTTGCGCAACGCGGGCGTGTTGAGCACGGTCGCCACGACCTTCGCGCCGTAGGTTTGCGGATTGCTGTAGTTCGAGCGCACCGCGCCGGCCAGCTGGCCCAGCACGCGCTCGGCCGCGGCCGCATCCTCGCAGACGACGCTCAGGCCGCCGACGCGCTCGCCGTACAGCGAGAAGTTCTTCGAGAACGAGTTCGCGACGAGCGTCGGCACGCCGCGGCGCGCCAGTTCGCGCACCGCGAACGCGTCCGCGTCGAGGCCCGCGCCGAAGCCCTGGTACGCCATGTCGACGAACGGCAGCAGCCCGCGCGCCTCGATCACGTCGATCAGCTTCTCCCACTGGCCTTCGTCGAGATCGACACCGGTCGGGTTATGGCAGCACGCGTGCAGCAGCACGATGCTGCGCGCCGGCAGCGCGTCGATCGCCGCGAGCATCGCGTCGAACTTCAGGCCGCCCGTCGCTTCGTCGTAGTACGGGTACGTGTTCACCGTGAAGCCCGCGCGCTCGAAGATGAAGCGGTGGTTCTCCCAGCTCGGGTCGCTGAGCCACACCTGCGCATCCGGGAAGTAGCGCTTCAGGAAATCGGCGCCCACCTTCAGCGCGCCCGAGCCGCCGAGCGTCTGCACGGTCGCGATGCGGCCGGCCGCACGCGCCGGGTGATCGGCGCCGAACACGAGCGCCTGCACGGCGTCGCGATACGCGGCAAGGCCGACCATCGGCAGGTAGGGCTTCGGGCCGAGGTCGCGCTGCAGCGCGGTTTCGGCTTCGCGCACGGCACCCATCACGGGAATCCGGCCTTCGGCATCGAAATAGATGCCGATGCTCAGGTTGACCTTCTGATCGCGCGGATCTTTCTGGAAGTTCTCGTTGAGCGTCAGGATCGGATCGCCCGGGTACGCGTCGATGTGTTCGAACATGGCTATGTCGGTCTCGTTTGGAAGAATGGTCGTGATGCCCGTGTCAGCCGGCGGACGCGCCGTCGCGGATCGCGTAGCCCGCATTCTTCTGCCGGAAGCGATACCCGATCGCGAGCACCGCGAGCCATACGGGAATCAGGTACACGGACAGGCGGAGATCCGGCGTCAGGTACATCACGACGAGAATGCCGGCCATGAACGCCAGGCACAGGTAATTCGTGAAAGGATAGCCCAGACTGCGGAAGGAAGTCTGCTCTCCGGCGATGCGCTTGGCCTGGCGGAACTTCAGGTGGATCAGCGTGATCATCGCCCAGTTGATGATCAGCGCCGACACGACGAGGCCCATCAGCACCTCGAACGCCTTGCCCGGCATGAAGTAGTTGACCAGCACGCACGCGCCGGTCGCGAGCGCCGACGCGCCGAGCGCGGCGAGCGGAATGCCGCGCTTGTTCACCGAGCACAGCACCTTGGGCGCGTTGCCCTGCTTCGCGAGGCCGAACAGCATCCGGCTGTTGCTGTACACGCCGCTGTTGTAGACCGACAGCGCGGCCGTCAGCACGACCACGTTCAGCACGTTGGCGACCACGTTGCTGCTCAGCGCGTGGAAGATCAGCACGAACGGGCTGCCGCCGGTGACGACCTTTTCCCACGGATACAGCGACAGCAGCACCGCCAGCGCGCCGATGTAGAAAATCAGGATCCGGTAGATCACCTGGTTGGTCGCGCGCGGAATGCTGTGCTTCGGATCGTCGGCCTCGGCCGCGGTGATGCCGATCAGCTCCAGCCCGCCGAACGAGAACATGATCGCCGCCATCGACATCACGAGCCCCGACACGCCGTTCGGGAAGAAGCCGCCGTGCTGCCACAGGTTCGCGATGCTCGCTTCGGGACCCGCATGGCCGCTCGCGAGCAGCCAGCCGCCGAAGCCGATCATCCCGACGATCGCGGCAACCTTGATGATCGAGAACCAGAATTCCGTCTCGCCGTACGATTTCACGCTCGCCAGGTTCAGGAGGTTGATCGCGACGAAGAACACCAGCGCCGACACCCAGGTCGGCACGCCGGGCCACCAGTACTGCACGTAGATCCCGACGGCCGACAGCTCGGCCATGCTGACGAGGATGTACAGCACCCAGTAGTTCCAGCCGGACAGGAAGCCGGTGAAGTGGCCGACGTACTTGTCGGCGAAGTAGCTGAACGAGCCGGCGACCGGCTCGTCCACGACCATCTCGCCGAGCTGGCGCATGATGAAGAACGCGACGACGCCGGCCACCGCGTAGCCGAGCAGCACGGACGGGCCCGCCATCTTGATCGTCTGCGCGATGCCGAGGAACAGCCCCGTGCCGAGCGCGCCGCCCAGCGCGATCAGCTGGATGTGCCGGTTCTTCAGCCCCCGCTTCAGGCCGTCCTTCTCGTTTCCAGAAACCATGTCTTCTCCATTCTGCCCGCCTCCGCCGGAAGCGGTGCGGCGCGCCTCGGTGTGCCGGGCGCTGTTTTGCTGTGCCGGCGGCCGTTCGTGGAGCCGCCGGGTTGGGGACTGCAATCTTCGCGCGGCAACACCCGCTTCCTGTCGGCAGGCCCGCCAGACCGGCCGCCGACCATCGCCCTCGCCCGCATTGCTGCGGGCGCACACGAAAATCCGGCGTCAGTTTAGCGTCGCGGCAGCGAAATCGGGTTGCGTAACCCGCTCATGCAAACCCTACATTATGAGATAAGATTGCATCCGGGAGACAGATGAGGAAACAAAAATGCCTGAACCGGTTCTCGATCGCATCGATCGCCACTTGCTGTCGGTGCTGCAGGAGAACGGCCGTGCGTCGAACCTCGACCTGGCGAAGGCCGTCGGCCTGTCGCCCGCGCAGACGCTGCGACGCCACCGGCGGCTGGAGGAAATCGGCGCGATCCGCCGTTACGAAACGCGTCTGTGCCCCGACACGCTCGGGTTCGGCGTCACCGCGTTCGTGCACGTGACGATGGAGCGCGGGCATATCCGCGACCTGTCGAAGTTCCAGAAACTCGTGTCGGATCTCGCGCAGATCCAGGAATGTTTCTCGGTGACGGGCGATATCGACTACGTGCTGAAGGTCGTCGCGCACGACCTGAAGGGGCTGTCCACGTTCCTGCTCGAAACGCTGATGCGGATTCCCGGCGTGAGCGGCGTGCATTCCAGCGTGTGCCTCGACGAGATCAAGTGCACGAGCGCGATGCCGGTGGAAAGCTGACACGGCACCGCGCGACCGCCGGGGCGACGCAATGCTCGGCTGCCGCCGCGCTCAGCGCACCGCCTCGAACGTGCTGATCAGCAGCGCGCCGCCCGCGATCACCATGCATCCCGCCGCGCGGCGCGGCGTGAGCCGCTCGCCGAGATACACGCGGGCGATCAACGCCGCGAACACCACGCTCGTTTCGCGCAGCGCCGACACCGGCCCCATCGGCGCGCGATCCATCGCCCAGATCACGATCGCGTACGCAAGCGCCGCGAAGACGCCGCCGCATGCGGCCTTCGCCGTTTCGCCGACATCCTGCGCGAGCCGTAGCGGCCCCGCGCGCAGCCGGTAGTACGCGGCCATCAGCAACCCCGTCAGCACGAACATCCACGCCGTATAGCCGACCGTGCTGCCGCTTTCCCGCACGCCGATCCCGTCGACCACGCTGTACGCGGCGATCGATACGCCGGTGGCGAACGCGGTCGGCAACACCTGCGTCATCCGGTGCCGGGCGCCGAGGCCTCGCTCCAGCCCGATCGCCAAGATGCCCGCGCAGATCAGCACGAGCCCGCATTGCGCACCCGCATTCAGGCGCTCGCCCGCGAACGCCGCCGCGCCCAGCGTGACGAGCAGCGGCGCGGTGCCGCGCGCGACCGGATACGCGACGGTCAGGTCGCCGTGCTCGTAAGCGCGCACCAGCAGCAGCGTATAGACGACGTGGATCACCGCCGACGCGACGACGTACACCCAGCTCGCGGGCGTGATCGGCGCGGCGGCCGGCAGGAACAGCAGCGCGAACAGCCCGATCGCGATCTGCAGCACCGTGGCCGAGCGCAGCCGGTCGCCGCTGCTGCGCACCAGCGCATTCCACGACGCATGCAGAAAGGCGGCGCACAGGACGGCAAACAGAACGGGGATCGGCACGCTGAACGCTCGCTGACGGCCGGCAACGCGAAATCGTCGCCGCGAGCCAACCATCGTATGAATGCGTCACCCGATTGTCAAAAAAGAGCGCGGCCCGGCATCCCGGCCGAACCGGCCCGCCGTGCGCCGTCGCCCGCCCCGCGCGACATTCGCCGGCCGTGACCGTGCCGATCGCCGATTGTGTCGCCCGGGTTGCATCCGCTCCGTCCCTTTCCGCTTTCTTTCGCGCCGCCTCGCGCCGTAATGAAATCGATACCGAGGCGCAACCATCGCGAAACCGCTCCGCCCCCATATCTTCATACCGGACTGTTTCAATGCTGGTGCTCTATCGCGAGCTCCGCACCGAACCGACACGGCAACGGAGCCGCTCTCCACCATCGAAAACCTACCTGGAGTTTCCAGATGTTCCGTCAAGCCTTGCTCGTCACCGCGTGCGCCGGCGCGGCGCTTGCGCTGTTCGCCTGCGGCGGCAGCGACGATCCCTCGTCGACGCCCGCCGTGTCGTCGCAGGACGCGCTGCAGACCGCCACACCGATCAAGCACGTCGTCGTGATCTACGGCGAGAACGTGTCGTTCGACCACTACTTCGGCACCTACCCGAACGCGTCGAACCCGTCCGGCGAACCGGCGTTCACCGCGAAGCCCGGCACGCCGACGATCAACGGGCTGACGGGCACGCTGCTCACCGCGAACCCGAACTTCACGAACACGGCCAACGGCACCGACGCCGCGAACCCGTTCCGCCTCGACCGCACGCAAGCCGCGACCGCCGACCAGAACCACGCGTACACCGCCGAGCAGCAGGCCGAGGACAACGGCCTCGCCGACCTGTTCCCGAAATACACGGGCAAGGGCTCGTCCGGCGGCGCCGGCGCGTTCGGCACGAAGGGCCAGGTGATGGGCTACTTCGACGGCAACACCGTGACCGCGCTGTGGAACTACGCGCAGCGATTCGCGATGAGCGACAACGCATATACGACGGTCTACGGCCCGTCGACGCCGGGCGCGCTGAACGTCGTGTCGGGCCAGACCAACGGGATGCAGATCGTCAAGACGTCGAAGCAGCCGTCGACGCTCGCGGCCACGTCGTACTACATCAACGACGGCCAGGGCGGCTTCACGATGATCAACGACGTCGACCCGGGCTACGACGTGTGCTCGAGCACGACCGACCAGGCGATGATGAGCGGCAAGAACATCGGCGACCTGCTGAACGCCGCGAAGATCACGTGGGGCGGCTTCATGGGCGGCTTCAACCTGTCGACGACCAACAGCAACGGCACGACCGGTTGTAGCCGCAGCACCGTCGCCACCGCCGTGAACGCCGCGACGGCCGACTACATCCCGCACCACAACTGGTTCCAGTACTACGCGTCGACCGCCAACCCGCAGCACACGCGGCCGAGCGCGGTCGCGGCGATCGGTTCGAGCTTCGAAGCCGACGGCAAGACGGCCGAACCGGCGAACCACCAGTACGACAGCGACGACTTCTTCGCGGCCGTGAAGGCCGGCAACTTCCCGTCGGTCAGCTTCCTGAAGGCGCCGGCCGCGCAGGACGCGCACGCGGGCTATTCGGATCCGCTCGACGAACAGGCGTTCGTCACGAAGGTCGTCAACTTCCTGCAGCAGCAGCCGGACTGGCAGAACACGGCCGTGATCGTCACCTACGACGACTCGGACGGCTGGTACGACCACGCATACACGGCTCCGACGCATTCGTCGTCCGACGCGGTCGACCAGTTGAACGGCAACGGCGTGTGCGGCTCGGGCGGCACCACCGGCGTGAACGGCGGCACGGTGAACGGCCGCTGCGGTCCGGGTGTGCGCATCCCGCTGGTCGTGATCTCGCCGTACGCGAAGCAGAACTACGTCGACCACACGCTGATCGATCAGGCCTCCGTCGTGCGCTTCATCGAGGACAACTGGCTCGGCGGCCAGCGCATCGGCGGCGGTTCGTTCGATGCGACGGCAGGCGACCTGCGCGGGCTGTTCGACTTCTCGTCGAAGCCGAATACGGCGCCGCTGTATCTCGATCCGACGCAAGGCACCGTGCTGAGCGCGGCGCCGTCGATCTGACCGGCATCGCGTAACCGGTAGCAGCAGGCCGGCGCGTCGTGCGCCGGCCGTTTCCATTTGACGCGCCGCTTTCACGCGGCGCCCGACTTTCGACCCACAGCATGACAGCTCGTCCCGCGTTCCCGTCTCCCGACGCATCCGGCGCCGCCGCGCTGCGTTCCCCTGCCCGCGCAGTGCGCCGCGCGGCGTTCGCGATCGGCGCGGCTGTGCTCGGCTACGGCGCCTTCGCGATCGCGTTTCCGGCACGCACGCCGGCGGCGATCGGCGACGTCGTCGCCGACTGGACGGGCGCGAATCCGCATCCGGTCGTGTTGCAGCGCCCGGCCGCTCAGCCGCTCTCTGCCGTCGCGCAGCTCGGGCGCGCGCTGTTCGCCGATCCGTCGCTGTCGGCATCCGGCAAGCAGTCGTGCGCGTCGTGCCACAGCCCCGACCATGCGTACGGGCCGCCCAACGGGCTCGACGTGCAGCCGGGCGGTCTCGCGATGACGCAGCAGGGCTACCGCCCGCCGCCGTCGCTGATGTATCTGTATCGTCAGCCGAATTTCAGCATCGGCCCCGATGCGGGCGAAAACGACGCCGCGCCGAGCGTCGCGCAGCAGGCGGCATCGGCGGCCGGGGTCGTCAAGGCGCAAAAGGTGGCCGGCGCGTCGGCCGCGCCGCAGCTCGTGCCGCAGGGCGGGATGTTCTGGGACGGCCGCGCCGATACGCTGCAGCAGCAGGCGTTCGGGCCGCTGCTGAATCCGGTCGAGATGGCGAATGCGGGCATCGACGACGTCGCGCGCAAGCTCGCGCAGTCGTCGCATCGCGCGCAGTTCGAGCAGTTGTTCGGCGCGCGCGTATTCTCCAGCCCGCAGCTTCTGGTGTCGGAGGCGATGTTCGCGATCGCGCGCTATCAGGTCGAGGATCCGTCGTTCCATCCGTACGACAGCAAGTACGACCGCTGGCTCGAAGGCCGTGCGCGCTTGACTCAGGCCGAATTGCGCGGGCTGCGGCTCTTCAACGATCCGGACAAGGCGAATTGCGCGGGATGCCATCTGTCGAAGCCCGGCAAGGACGGCTTGCCGCCGATGTTTACCGACTACCAGTACGAAGCGCTCGGCGCGCCGCGCAACACGGCGCTCGCGCAGAACCGTAACCCGGCGTTCCACGATCTCGGCGTGTGCGGGCCGTTCCGCGAGGATCTCAAGGACCAGACGCAGTACTGCGCGATGTTCCTCACGCCGACGCTGCGCAACGCGGCGACGCGCCACGTGTTCTTCCACAACGGCGTGTTCCATACGCTCGACCAGGTGATGGCGTTCTACAACGAGCGCAGCATCTCGCCGCAAAAGTTCTATTCGCGCGGCGCGGACGGCAAGGTCGACGAATATGACGACATTCCGCCGAAGTACCGCGCGAACGTCGACGTGACCGATGCGCCGTTCGACCGCAAACCCGGCGACAAACCCGCGATGACCGTGCAGGACATCAAGGATATCGAAGCGTTTCTCGGCACGCTGACCGACGCGCCGGCACGCTGAGCATCGGCGGTCCGCCGCGCGTCGTCAGCGGCGCGCGCGGATGCAGAGGAAGGCCGGAGCCAGCGACAGCTCCGCATGGAGCCGCTCGGACACGGCCTTCATCGCCGGCAGCGGCGTCGGTTCGACGAATCGCTCGAGCCGCCAGCCGGCGTCGGCGAGCGCGTTCAGGATGTCGGCAAGCGGCCGGCGCCACGCTTCGACATAGGGCTTCGGTTCGCCGAAACCCGACCAGTGGAAGCCGAAACGGCTCGTCTCGAAGTACGTGGCGTCCCCGCGTGTGCGCTCGTCCATCCAGTCGCGCATCGGGTGCGCCATCGAGAACACCAGCGGCGCGCCTGGCCGCGCGACACGCCTGAATTCACGCAACGTCGGCGCGAGATCGCGCACGTAGTCGAGTGCGAGCGAACACAGGATCGCGTCGAACGTGTGGTCGGGCAGCCAGTCGAGCGGCGCCGCGAGATCACCCTCGGCGACGTCGACCGCGAGCCCCGCGCAGCGCGCGCTCGCGAGCGCGACCATCTCGGGCGTGATGTCGAACGCATGAACGGTCGCACCGTGGCGCGCGAGGTGCTCGCTGCAGATGCCGGGCCCGCAGCCGGCGTCGAGCACCGTCAGGCCGTCGACGTCGCCGAGCAACGCCATCGTCGCCGGGCGCTCGTAGAGCGCGTTGTGCGCCTTGGTCGGCGCGATGTCCGCGTAGCGTTGCGCGAAGCTCGCATACACGCGGCGTGCGGATGGTTCGTTCGGATCGGTCATGCGGCATCCGGCGGCGGGAATCGGTGGCTCGATTCTGCACGATCGGCGTGCTGCTGGCGACGTTCGAGGTGCCGATCACTCATGAAAGGCTGCGAGCTGACCGCACCTTGCCACACCGGTGGCGAGCGGGACATGCTGCAGCTCGTGCAGCGGCAGCGGCCGAGACCGGCGCCTGGCGCTTGCGCGGAAGCCGGGAAACGGGAAACGGCAAGGATTGCGACGGCGCGAGCTGGCTACCGCGCGGTCGTCGCCGACGTGCCGATGGTTGCGGTGGCATCCATCCGCCGCTCCGCCAGTTGCTGCGCGAATCGATACGCAACGAGCGAGCCGGCCACGGCCAGCAGCATCGGCACCAGGCTGTCGTGATTCACACGCGTGAACTCGAGCAGCAGCACGACGGCCGTGATCGGCATCTGCATCGACGCGGCAAGGGACGCGGTCGCGCCGATCAGCGCGCATCCGCCGATCGACGCGCCTGGCCACACGAGACTCCACACCCCGCCTAGCACGACGCCCAGCAGCGCGCCGTTCGCGAGCCCCGGCGTCAGGAGCCCGCCCTCCGCCCCCGCGCGCAGGCTGCCCGCCTCGATCAGCACCTTCAGCACAAGCAGCGTCGCCGCGAGGCCGATCGTCAGCGTGCCGTCGAACCCCAGTGAAGCCGGCCCCTTGCCGTTGCCGAGCAGCTGCGGAAACCACATCGCGAGCACGCCGATGACCGCGAAGTTGACCAGCGCGAGCGCAGGGAGCAGGCGACCCTTCGGCGCATCCGCCCGCGCGCGAGTCGTGAGCCGCACGAAGCCGTAGGCGGCAAAACCGAACAGCGGCCCGCAGACGATCGACCACGCGACCAGCGGCGCGCTCAGCGCGAACGCAGGCACCGTGTACTGATGTTCGTTGCCGAGCCCGATCCATGCGACGGCCGCCGCGATCGCCGAGGTGACGACGGCCACCACCAGCGCGCGCAGTTCGAACGTGCCGAGCAGCACCTCGAGCACAAACACGGCACCCCCGAGCGGCACGTTGTAGACGGCCGCGAGGCCGGCGCCCGCGCCGCACGCGACCATCAGCCGGCAATCGGCGGGCGTGAGCCCCGCGCGATGCGCGAGCCGCCCGGCCAGCAGCGCACCGATCTCGCGCGGCGCGACTTCGCGGCCGAGCGGTGAACCGAGCGCGACGGTGACGATCTGGAGCAACGCATGCACCGTCGTGCTGACGAACGGCATCTGCGGATCGGCGGCGCGAACGGCCCGGCGGATGCTGACGAGCGGTTGGCCGGACCGGTAAAGCGCCCACCAGCCGCCGCCCGCGACGAGCCCGCAGACGACCAGCACCGCGAGCCGGCGCAGCGGCTCCGCGCCGGTCACGCCCGCGAGGAAGCTCTCGGTCCCGACGACGCGCGCCAGGCTGTAGCCGTAGGCCACATGCTGGATCGCGTGCAGCAGCAGCGCGAGCAGCATCCCGCCGACGCCCGCGCCGATGCCGGTCAGGACCGTGACCGCAGCCATCCGCGCGAGCGGGCTGGCCGACGGCGAAGAAGAAGCGGGAGCGGACGCGAGATCGAGGCGCATGAGGGGGGCGAACGAGAATCGACAAGACGGCGCGCACCATGCACGCCGCCGTCAGGACGGAATCGTAGGCTTCGGCCTCTCATGAGACAAACGTATTTTTCTGATCAACTCATGTATTTTCAGAATGCTCGACCGGCGGCGACCCATGGCGGTGCGCGCCGCCGCCACCCCGATCGCATTACTCCGGATACGTGATGCGCTCCGGCTCCCGCCGCATGATCACCTTCCCGTGGCGCACCGACAGCGTGGCTTTCGCCTGCCGGCGCACAGCTTCGTAGTCGCTGTCCGCGTCGAGCACGACCAGATTCGCCGGCCGTCCGACCGCGATCCCGTAGCCGTCGCCGAGATGCATCGTCGTCGCGCCGTGATCGGTCACGAAGTCGAGGCAGCGCTGCAGGTCCTGGTAGCCCATCATGTGGCAGATGTGCAGCCCGGCGTCGAGCACGCGCAGAATGTTGCCGTTGCCGAGCGGATACCACGGATCCTTGATCGAATCCTGTCCGAAGCACACGTTCAGGCCCGCGCGGTCGAGTTCCGCGACGCGCGTGACGCCGCGCCGCTTCGGAAACGTGTCGAAGCGCCCCTGCAAATGGATGCTCTCGGTCGGGCACGACACGAAGTTCAGGCCCGCGCGCTTGAGCAGCCGGAACAGCTTCGAGCAGTACGCGTTGTCGTACGACCCCATCGCGGTCGTGTGGCTCGCCGTCACGCGCGCGCCCATCCCGCGCACGCGCGCTTCTTCTGCCAGCACTTCCAGAAAGCGCGACTGCGGATCGTCGGTCTCGTCGCAGTGCACGTCGACGAGGCAGCCGGTGCGTTCTGCCAGTTCCATCAGGAAGCGGATCGAGCTGACGCCCTGCTCGCGCGTGTTCTCGAAATGCGGAATGCCGCCGACGACGTCCGCGCCGAGCGCGATCGCCTGCTCCATCAGCGCGCGGCCGCCATCGAACGACTCGATGCCTTCCTGCGGAAACGCGACGATCTGCAGATCGATCAGCCCGCGCGCCTCGTCCTTCACTTCGAGCATCGCCTTCAGCGCGGCCAGCGTCGGATCGGTGACGTCGACATGGGTGCGCACGTGCTGGATGCCGTGATCGCGCAGCATGCCGATCGCCGCATGCGCGCGCGTCTTCGTATCCGCGTGCGTGATGGTCGCCTTGCGCTCGGACCAGCGCTCGATTCCCTCGAACAGCGTGCCGCTCATGTTCCAGGCCGGCTCGCCGGCCGTGAGCACCGCGTCGAGATGGATGTGCGGTTCGACGAGCGGAGCAATCGCGAGCCGGCCGCCCGCATCGCCATCGCCGGCGCCGACAGAGGCCACCGGCGCGGCTTGCGCGTCGATCCGGGCGATCCTGTCGCCGTCGATGCCGATCGTGAACAGCCCGTCGCGACCGCGCAGGCGTGCATTGAAGAGGTTCATGTGGGTCCAGGCGTCATGCGGCGCCCGCGCGCCGCGTGGTGGGGAAAACCGGCTCCGGCGATGCGTGCCGCGCTTAGTTGAAATCCTCGATCGTCAGGCCGGTGGCCGCGCTCATCTCGTCGTTCGTCACGTCGCGCACGTGCTTGCCGAACGTCCACACATGCCGGCCGGGATCGCGCGCGCGATACATGCGATCGCCGTAGAACTGGTCGGCCGGCGCCTGCAGGATCTCCGCGCCGGCCGCACGTGCGCGCTCGCAGTGCGCGTCGATGTCCGCGTCGTCGGGAAGGTGCACGTGGACGTGCTGCGTGTTGCGATCGCCGATGTCTTCCGGCGACGCGATGAAGTCGGCCCATGCGCCGCCGATCATGACGAGGCCGTCGCCGAACTTCATTTCGGCATGCGCGATGTCGCCTTCCGGTGTGGTGACGACGATCGAGCGCTCGAAACCGAATGCGCGTTCGAGCCATGCCAGCGCGGCTTTCGGGTTGCGGTAGCACAGCGCGGAACTGAACGACGGACGGCGAGGCGTGGTCATCGGATGTCTCCGGATCTCGGCATGGGTCCGCTCATTCTCCACGCGCGCGGCGCGGCAATCAACTCCCGCACCGGTGACGCCCGTGTTGCCAATGCGCGACACGACGAACGCCGTTGGCCCGCATCTCGCGTCTCGCCGTCGACGCAAACTCACGCCATCCGGCCTCCGCATCGATTTGTGAACGCCATGTGACGCACTCTTGCGCAACTCGCAACGGTGCGCTCGCGCGCCGGCGGCCGCAATCGCGCGACCCCGCCCCTACACTGGCGCCGATCTTTAGTCACTCGTCCCACACGCAGGAGCAGTTACATGAACAAAACCCTGATTGCCGCAGCATCCGCCACCGCGCTGTTCGCCCCGCTCGCGCATGCACAGAGCTCGGTCACGCTGTATGGCCTGATCGATGCCGGCATCGCGTACACGAACAACGCGGGCGGCGCATCTCTGTGGCGCATGACCAGCGGCACCGTCAACGGCAGCCGCTTCGGCCTGCGCGGCACGGAAGATCTCGGCGGTGGCCTGAAGGCGCTGTTCGTCCTCGAGAACGGCTTCAACGCGAACAACGGCGCGCTCGGCCAGGACGGCAAGCTGTTCGGCCGCCACGCGTACGTCGGCCTGACCAGCAGCGGTTACGGCACGCTGACCCTCGGCCGCCAGTACGACACGATGGTCGACTTCGTCGCGCCGCTGTCCGCGACGGCCGGCGACTTCGGCGATACCGGCTTCGCGCACCCGTTCGACAACGACAACCTGAACCACTCGGTGCGCATCAACAACGCGGTGAAGTACACGAGCGACACGATCGCGGGCTTCAAGGTCGGCGCGCTGTACGGCTTCTCGAACTCGACGAACTTCGCCGGCAACCGTGCGTACAGCGTCGCGGCGAGCTACACGAACGGCCCGCTGAAGCTGGCCGGCGCTTACCTGCAGATGAACGGCACGAAGGGCTCGACGAGCGCGAGCCCGGGCGCGACGGACGTGGCCGAAGCGAAGAGCGTGAGCCAGGGCGGCTGGTCGGTGGGCGCGGACCGCATGCGCAGCTACGGCGGCGGCGTCAGCTACGTGTTCGGTCCGGCGACGGTCGGCTTCGTCTATACGCGCTCGCAGTACGACAACTCGGGCTCGTTCGGTTCCACGGGCCAGGTCGCGTTCAACAACTACGACGTGAACGTGCGCTATGCGGTGACGCCGGCCGTCAGCCTCGGCGCCGCATACGTGTACACGGACGCCAGCGTGTCGAACCCGGACAGCAAGCACGGCACCGATCCGAAGTGGCATCAGGTCGACCTGCAGGCGGTGTACAAGCTGTCGCGCCGCACCGACCTGTATGCGGAAGCGATGTATCAACACGCGTCGGGCCGCGGCTACCAGGCGTTCATCAACACGTCGGGCGGCGCATCGACCACCGCGAACCAGATCGTCGGCACGATCGGCATGCGCACGCGCTTCTGAGTTCAGCGCCGCAGGACGGCACGTCGCCCGCCAGCAGCGAACCTGTCTCGACGGACGGGTTCGCGCACGCGGGCGACGTGCGTCAATGTTGTTCCATCTGGAAATCTGCTTGCCTGGAATCGGGGTTTTTGCGCCCGTGTGCGCTGCATAGACTGGCATCAATGGTTCGGATCACACATCGATCACCGGACCGGCCTCACACCCCGCCTACAGGAGAACATCGTGAAATCGCTCGTCGCTACCGCCGCCGCTGCCGTCCTGCTTGCCGCACCGGCCTTGTCGTTCGCTCAGTCCACCAAGTCGCCCGTCACGCGCGCGCAGGTGCTGCAGGAGCTCTACGACCTCGAATCGGTCGGCTACAACCCGTCGCTCGGCGATGCCGGCAACTATCCGGACGACATCATGGCCGCGCAGGAACGCCTGGCGGCGAAACGGCTCGCCGAGCGCAAGGCCGCGCATGCCGCATATGGCCCGGCCGGTGCGGGCGCAACCGAATCGGGCGTGGCCGTCAAGCCCGCGCTCTGAATGCATGACGCCACGGCGCGCCCGCATGACATGTGTCCTGCGGGCGCGGCGGCGATCGCGCGAAGCGGTCCGTGACGACGGATGCAGCCGGACCGCGTGCCGTCGGGCACGCGGTCATCTTTTTACGTAGTCGCGTATTCGCACTCAGGCGGCCTGCGGCTCCCGCTCGATCGCGTTCAGCATCTCGACGTCGTGCGCAATCATCCCCGGCACCTGCGCACGCAGCATCTCGACCCAGGTGCGCACCTTCGCGTCGACGAAGCGGCGCGACGGATACAGCGCATACACGTTCATCTTCTGCAGGATGTGACCGGGCAGGACCCGTACGAGCGTGCCGTCCTGCAACGCATCGATCGCCGCGTACAGCGGCAGCATGCCGATCCCGATGCCGTCGCGAATCGCGAGCGCGAGCGACTCGGCCGTGTTGGTCTGCACCGGCCCCGCGACATGGATCTGCTCGACGCCCTCGGCGCCTTCGAGCACCCATTCGTGGGTCGGAAACGCCGGCGTGCAAAGCGTCAGGCACGCATGCGCGCCGAGATCCTGCGGCCGCGCCGGCGCGCCGTGGCGCTTCACATACTCCGGCGACGCGCACAGGATGCTGAAGGTCGAGCCGAGCAGATGCGACACGAGCTCCGAATCGGGCAGCGACGACGCGGTCACGACCGCCATGTCGCTCGTGCCGTCGAACAGGTCGGGCATGCGCTGCGACAGCGACAGCTCGATCGATACGTCCGGATATTGCGTGTGATAACGCGTGAGCGCGGGCATCACGTAGTGATGGCCGACACTCGCGAAGCTGTGCATGCGCAGCACGCCAGCCGGGCGCTCGTGCGCGCAGCTCGCCTCTTCCTCGGCACGATCGACGTCTGCGAGGATCTGGCGGCAGCGCCGCAGATAATTTTCGCCGGCCGACGTCAGCGCGAGGCGGCGCGTCGAGCGATTCATCAGACGGGTGCGCAGACGCGCCTCGAGTTCCGACACCGCGCGCGACATCGCGCCCGTCGTCGAATTCAGCGATTGCGCGGCCGCGGTGAAACTGCCCGTCTCGACGACGCGCGTAAACACCCGCATGTTTTGTAGGGTATCCATTCGTGTGAGCCACCTGTAGCGGAGCCGCTATTTTCCTCCAGCGCGTGCGACAGATTGTTACGCGCCCTGCAACTATCGTTTCCCTGCAGCTGCGTTAATGCCCGCGCGCCGCACTCCTACAATCGGCGCCTCATCAGTCGAACGGACCCGCCCGGACGCGCCGCGACACCGCACGCGCCCCTCTCTTTCTTCATGAAGCCACAACCTGCGATCGAGCCATCTTCCATCGAACCGGCACGATGGAGAGCCTGGCTCGATCCGCTCGGCGGCGCCGCGCGCGACTGGGCCTCGAGCGACGGCCTGATCTGGCTGCATCTCGCCAAAACGGTGCTCGCCGCGCTGCTCGCGATGGGGATCGCGATGCGGCTCGAGATGTCGCAGCCGCGCACGGCGATGACGACCGTGTTCGTGCTGATGCAACCGCTGTCGGGGATGGTGTTCGCGAAGAGCTTCTACCGCGTGCTCGGCACTGCGGCCGGCCTCGTCGGCGCGCTCGCACTCGGCGGGCTGTTCGCGCAGCAGCCGGAGCTGTACATGGCCGGCATCACGCTGTGGATCGGCGGCTGCATCGCGCTCGCGGTCCGCAACCGCCATTTCCGCTGGTACGGATTCGTGCTCGCCGGCTACACGGCCGCGCTGATCGGCCTGCCCGCGGTGATGACGCCACAGACGCTGTTCCAGTCCGCGCTCACACGCGCCGCGGAAGTCGCGCTCGGCATCGCGTGCTCCGGCGCGGTCAGCGCGTTGATTCTTCCACTCAGCTCCGCGAAGGCGCTGATGCGCTCGCTGACCGCCCGTCATGTGAAGTTCGCGGCATTCGCGGCCGGCGCGCTGTCGGGCGACCTCGCACGCGGCGATTTCGAGCGGCGCTTCGCCGATTTCGTCGACGAGATCGTCGGCTTCGAGGCCAACCGCGCGTTCGCGTCGTTCGAGGATCCGCACATACGCGCGCGCAGCCGCCGGCTCGCGCGCCTGAACAGCGAGTTCATGAATGCATGCACGCGCCTGCATGCGCTGCACCAGCTCGTCAAACGCTTGCGCGCGAACCGGTCCGGCGCGGTGCTCGACGCGCTCGCGCCGCACATCGATGCGCTCGCGCAGCGGGTGACCGCGTTGCGCGACGAGCGGCAGCGCGGGATCGCGTCGACCACCGGCGCGCTGCTCGAACTGCGCCGCTTTCACGGCGCGCTGCCGAAGGCCGCGCGCGCGTCGCGCCGCGAGATCGAGGATCACGCGGCCGGCGGCCTGCTCGACTTCGACACCGCGATCGAGCTGATGTATCGCTTCATCGGCGAGTATCTCGGCTATGCCGACACCAACGCGTCGCTCGACCGAGACGATCATGCGTTCGAACGCTCGGTCACGTACTACGCGGTGAAGACCAATTCGTTCTTCGTCGGTTTCACGTTCCTGCGCACGCTGGTCGCCGTCGGTGCGATGAGCGCGTTCTGGATCGCTTCCGAATGGCCGAGCGGCTCGCTCGCCGTCATCGCCACCGCGATCGCGTGCGCGCTGAGCTCGACGTCGCCGCGTGCGCCGAAGTTCGTCGCACAGATGGGCGTCGGCGCGGCGTTCGCGACGGCCGTCGGCTATGTGTTCCTGTGTTACGTCTATCCGAACATCGACGGCTTTCCGCTGCTGTGCGCAGCGCTCGCGCCGGTGCTCGGCCTCGGCGCGTTTCTCGCGATGCGTCCGGGCCTGTCCGGCTACGGGATCGGCTTCGCGGTGTTCTTCTGCCTGCTCGCCGGCCCCGACAACGCGATCGCGTATACGCCCGAGGTGCTGATCAACAACGGTTTCGCCATCGTCGTCGCGATGCTTGCGTGCTCGATCGTGTTCGCCGTGGTGTTTCCGACCCACATGCCGTGGCTCACGTCGCGCATCGCGCACGACCTGCGCCGCCAGGTCACGCTCGCTTGCGAAGGCACGCGCGACGGCCTCGCCGCACGCTTCCAGTCGAGCACGCACGACCTGATGGCGCAGTTGCGCACGCTGCTGGTCAAGCGCACGCGGCAGCATCGCGACGCGCTGCGCTGGATGCTGTCGACGCTCGAGGTCGGCCATGCGGTGATCGACCTGCGCGACGAGCTGCACGGATTCTGCGAATCGAAACCGCCGCAGACCCTGCACTGGACCGCATCGATCGATGCGGTGCTGCACGAGCTGCCGCGCTTCTTCGACGATCCGACGACGGGCCACCATGCGCGCACGCTGAAATCGGTGAATCTGGCGATCCGCGCCGCCCAGCACACGCTGCACGCGTGGTACGCGGTGCCCGACGAACGCCGCCGCATGCAGCGCATCGTCGGCTGCCTGCACTTCATCCGCAGCGCGCTGCTGGACAAGGACGCACCGTTCAATCGCCATCGTCACTGAACGTCGACGAGGGGGCGGCGGCGATCGATGCGCGCGCAACGTCATCCTTGTTCCGATTGGAAATAAGCTCTGCACCCGCGGTGATTAATCTCTAAGCAGTGCGAGCCTATAGTTTCCTCACTGCCAGCGAGACTGGCACTGACCAGGAGAAACCCAAATGAAGCCGCTGCACCTCGCCCTCGTTGCCCTGTCGCTCACCGCCGCTGTCGCGCATGCCCAGCCCGCGCCGGCCGACGCCGCGCAGCAACCGGCGAACCGCGCCGAAGCCGTCCAGGCCGCGGGCCGCGTCGATCGTGCGCAATCGAAGCAGGAAGACCCGAACGCATGCGTCGGCCCCGTCAGCTTCTGCAACGTCTACTTCGGCAGCTGAGCATGACGCCGCGTCGCCACGGCCAGGCCCGCCGCGCACGCATCGCACGCATCGCATGCGCGCGCGCACGACGCGCCGGCCGATCGCCGCAACGACACTGTCCGCCACGCCGCTTCGATTGAAGCGGCGCATGCCGTTTCAGGCGCCGCGCCCCGGCCGCCACCCCACTTCGCGCAACGCATCCAGCAAACGCGCCTGCCCCAGCCCTTCGACCCGCGCGCCGCGCGATTCGACGTCGCTTCCCGCGACCAGCGCATTCACGATCGCTTCCTCCACCGCTTCCGCCGCCGCGACGAACAGCGCGGAGATATGGTCGTTGTTCACCATCTTCACGGCCGTCGTCGGCGCACCCTTGCTGCCGTAGTTCGCGGCCGGCAGCCCGTCGTTGCCCGTCGCGAACGCCAGGAAGATGTCGCCGCTCGAATCCTCGGTGCCGCCGCCGACGCGGGCCAACCCGACGCTCGCCCGCTGCGCGAGGCGCGTGCACTGATGCGGCAGCAGCGGCGCGTCGGTCGCGATCGTGACGACGATCGAACCCATCCCGGCCTCGCCTCGTGCATCGGGCGCGCGAAACGGCGAATGCACGTGCCGCAACACCTCGCCGACCGGATAACCGGCCACGCGCAGCATCTCGCGCACGCCGTAGTTCGCCTGCACGAGCGCGCCGACGGTCCAGCCGCCCGAGTCGGCCACGACCACGCGCGACGCGGTGCCGATGCCGCCCTTGAACTCGTGGCAGATCATCCCGGTGCCGCCGCCCACGCCGCCTTCGGCGACCGGCCCCGACCGCGCGGCGGCCAGCGCGTGCTGCACGTGCGCGGCGCTCACATGCTGCCCCCAGATGTCGTTGAGCAGGCCGTCGTAGGTTTCCATCACGACCGGCATGCACCAGTACACGCGGCCGGCCGCCGCTTCGCGTTCGTTCGCGACCAGCGCATCGCGCACCGCGCCGACGCTGTGCGTGTTCGTATAGGCGATCGGGGTCGTCAGCAGGCCGGCTTCGCGGATCCATTCGAGCCCGGTCGCGTCGCCGTTGCCGTTCAGCACATGGACGCCTGCGAAGCACGGCGAATCGTGCGCGGCGCCCGCGCGCGGCTCGATGACCGTGACGCCGGTGCGGATCGACGCATCGCCGTTCTCGACGTTCAGCGTGCAATGTCCGACCCGCACGCCCGGTACGTCCGTGATCGCGTTGAAGCGGCCCGGCGTGCCGAGTCCGATGCGGATGCCGAGATCCCTCGTGCGCATGATGCAATTCCTCCGTCTTTCGATGATTCGGTGTTCGATATGGTCAGAGCGAGCGGAACGCATCGCTGTGGCGCGCCCAGACCGCATACATGACGAGCGCGGCCACCAGCAGCCCGCCGATGATGATCAGGTCGGTCGGCTTGGTCGCCGTCGCCAGTGTCGTGTAGAGCGTGTACGCGGCGCCCGCGACCGCGACGAGCGGCGTCACGGGCCACAGCGGCATCCGGTAGTGATGCTCGACGTCGCGCCGCACGAGCCGGCTCGCCAGCGCGGCCAGCCCGACGACGAGGTAGATCAGCAGCAGCAAGTCGACCGTAAACGCGGTCAGCTCGTCGAGGCTCGACACGAACACCAGCCCCGACGACGGCACCGCCAGCGCGAACGTCGCGAGCCACGGCGACTCGAAGCGCGGATGGATCGTCGAGAACGCGCGGTTGCAGGTGCGCGACCAGAGCGCATGTCGGCCGCTGCTGTACAGCAGGCGCCCCATCGTGATCACGATCGCGATGATCGCGTTGAACACCGACAGGAAGATCCCGCCGCTGACCACGCGCGACACCGCCGGGTTGCTCAGCGAACGCACGACATAGCCGATCGGGTCGGCGCTCTTCGTCAGCTCCGTCAGCGACGGCGCGCCGAGCACGATCGCGGTGAGCGGAATCAGCTCGACGACGAGGATCACCAGCAGCGAATAGATCACCGCCTTCGCGACGTTGCGGTTGCCGCCGCGCAGGTCTTCCGCGAGGTACGCGGCGGAGCCGAAGCCGTTGTAGCAGAAGATCGCCGTGCCGATCGCGGGCACGATCGCCGCGAGCGTGGCCGGCACCAGCGCATTGCCGCTCGCGACGACCGGCGCGGTCAGCGCGTCGGCGCCGCGATGCGGGGAGCCGAAGCCGAGCCCCGCGATCAGCATCAGCACGCCGATCTCGATGACGAGGAACGCGCCCGTGATCCACGCATTCGTCTTGATGTTCAGCATCCCGAGCACGTAACTGAGCAGGACGATCGTGAGCGCGACCGACTGGTTGCCGAAGTGCGTGCCGAGCGCGTTGTTCAGGTACGGCGCGGCGCCGCTCGCGAGCACGGCCGGGATGAACACGCTGACGGACAGCACCGTGATGAACGTCAGGTACCCGGGCAGCGTGCCGAACACGCGCTTGGCCATCACGTATTCGCCGCCCGCGCTGCGATGCGCGGCACTGAGCTCCGCGTAGCAGAGCGCGAACGCGAGCGCGAGCACGCCGCCGAGCAGGAACGACAGCACCGCGCCGCTGCCGGCCTGCTGGATCGCGAACGGCGCGATCACGAAGATCGAGCTTGCGGGCGTCACGCCCGACACGGTGATCATCACCGCGTCGCGCACGCTGAGCGTCTGCGACAGCGCGCGCGGCGCGTCTTCCGTGGCAGGCGTCGCTTGCAGCGTGCCCGTCGATTCCGACATCATCGCCATTTCGTTCTCCTGTTGCTCCTACCCTGCACTTTTTTGAACACCCATACTCGGGCCCGATTGATTGCGTGGCAGTCTAGGAAGCCAAATTCAGGACCGCTATTCCCCCTTCGTGTTACACCCTTCGGTGGTGGTATGGATCGACTCTTCTCCGAAATCGCGATGCACCAGGCGCTTGGCCGCGCGATCGATCATCTGGGCCAGCCGCGCTTCTGGCGCTTCCTGGTGCTGCTGCTCAACGAAATGGTGCCGTTCGACAACGCGCTCGCGACCGCGATCGGCCGCGACGGCGTGCCGCTCGTGCTCGACGAATACGACACGGGCGGCTCCGACAGCGCGTCGCCGGTGCCGCTTTACCTCAATGGGTTATATCTGCTCGACCCGTTCCTGCAAGCGGCGCACGACGGGCTCGCCGACGGCTGCTACCGGCTCGAGGAAGTCGCGCCCGACCTGTTCCGGCAGAGCGAGTATTTCCTGAGCTACTTCCGCGATGCGGTCGGCGACGACGAAATCCAGATCCTGCTGCGGCCGAACCCCGACTTGCTGCTGTCGTTGTCGCTCGGCGGGTCGGCGCGCTTCGACGTCGAGCCGCTCGGCAAGCTGACGACCGCGATGCCGTGGGTGCTCGCGACGATCCGGCAGCACTGGCGGCTGGTGGGCGATGCCGCGCGCGCGACGCCCGACGACGATCTAGGCGCGCGCGTCGAGCAGGCGCTCGCGCGCTTCGGCGCGGGCGTGCTGACCGATCGCGAGATGTCGATCGCAAGAATGGTGCTGCGCGGCAATTCGTCGAAGGCGATCGCGGAGCGGCTGGCGATTTCACCCGAGACGGTGAAGGTGCATCGGCGCCATCTTTACGCGAAGCTCGGGATTTCGTCGCAGCCGGAGCTGTTTTCGCGGTTCATTCAGGCGTTGGGGGAGGATGCGGCGGGCTGAGCGCGACGCCGCCGCGTCACGACGGTCCGACCGCCGCCCGCCGTGTCGGTGCGATCGCCAGGTGCAGCGCGCGCTCGGGCCGCAGCGTCACGTTCAGCGTCGCGCGCGGCGCCGTCATGCCGCGCGGCACGGACAATTCATGACGCTGCAGGATCATGGCCGCCACCACCGTCATTTCCGTCATCGCCAGATGCTGCCCGAGGCATACGCGCGGCCCCGTGCCGAACGGCAGGTACGCGCCGCGCGGAATCGCCGGTGCGTCGTCGGCGAAGCGCTCGGGCCGGAATGCGTGCGGTTCCGGAAACCACCGCGCGTCGTGATGCATCAGCTGAATCGGCAGCATGAACAGCGTTCGCGCCGGAAACTGCCATGCGCCCAGCGCGACCGGCCGCGATGCGCGACGGCTGATCAGGATCGGTGCCGCCGGATACAGGCGCATCGTTTCCTCGAGCGTCTGCGTCAGATAGCGCAATGCGGCGCGCGTGTCGGCGGTCGGCGCACGGCCGCCCAGCACGCGCACGACTTCGTCGCGCGCGGCGGCCTGCGCGGCCGGATTCGCGGCCATGTTCCACGCCCACCAGGTCAGCGTGGCCGCGGCCGTCTCGTGACCGGCCAGGAAGGCCGTCATGCACTCGTCGTGCACGGCTTGCAGCGGCCAGGCGCACACGTCGGCGCGGTGCAGCCGCAACAGGCGCGACAGCAGATCGTCCGGCCAGCCGTGCTCCGGCATGTCCAGACGCGCATGCAGTTGGCGGTCGATCAATCCGTTCAGCACCGCCAGCGCCCTCGCCTTGCCGCGCTTCCACGGCATCCAGTCCGGCGCGCTGGCCGGCTGGTAGAACTCGGCGTTCGCGGCCGCGCTGACCGTGCGCACGGCTACCTCGGCCACGCGCGCGTCCGCGCCGATCGCATCCGAGAACATCGTGCGCATGATCACGTCCATCGCGAGCGACGTCAGCGCACTTTCGATCGGCCAGTGCGCGTCGTGCGCGGGCCATTGCGCGAGCGCATGACCGGTCGTCGCGGCGATCGACGGTATGAATGCCTGCACCGGTTTCGGCATGAAGCTCGGCTGCAGCGCGTGCCGTTTGTCGCGCCATGCGTCGCCCTCGGCAATCAGCACGCTGTGCCCGTGAACCTGCGAGAACACGCGGATGCCGCGCTCCCAGCGCACGAACGCATCGTGATGCGTGACCAGCAACGCGCGCACGAGCGCCGGATCGGTCACGACCACCGCATGTTCGGGCCACATGCGCAGGTGCACGACGTCGCCATGCGCGCGCTGCCAGCCCGCGAGCGCGCCGGTCAGGTCGCGCGACATCGCACGCAGCAGCCGCCACCCCGTCAGGCCGGCACGCGGCCCCGGCGGCCATACGCCGGGCGGGTGAAGCGCGGGCGCCGCATCGGCGGCGTCCGCATGAAACGGGCATCGGGAAGAGGATCGTGTGTTCATGCGCCGGATTGTCCGGATCGACGCGTTGCCGGTCTTGAACGCAAACGACATCGACACGTTCGGCGCCGGTCCCTATACTCCGGCGTCATGCCCTTCGGTCCGTCTCCGACATTGCCGCCGTGTCCCGATCCGCTCGCGCGTGCGCCGCGCGTGCTGTGCGACGGCCGGTCGCCGCCCACCCGGCTGTATCAGCCGCCGGCTGCGCTGCAAGGCGCGGTCGTCGCGATCATCACGCGCGACACGCGCGGCTTCACGTTGAGCGACGCGCAGCGGCTCACGCATTTCCCTGCGTCGCCGCTCGTCTGCCTGTCGTGGTATCGCGGCCTCGACGTCGGGCTCGTCCGGCGCACCGGCGACGGCTCAGTATGGCGGCCGTTCGGCGCATCGGCTACGTTGTCGGGCACCCAGTCGACGCCGGTCGCGAGCTGGGCGCCGACGAGCGGACAAGGCGGCATCGTCTGCCTGCATGCCGATGCGGCACGCGCGCTGTTCGGCGTCGCGTTGCCGGTGATCCACGACACGTTCGTCGACGCGCATGCATGTCTCGACGACAGCTGGCGGCCGCTGCTCGACGCGCTCGCCGATGCCGAACATGACGACGACGCGCTGGCCGCGCTCGACCGCCACCTCGCGCCGCGCTGGCATGCGCTGCGCGGCAGCGTGTCGCCGTTGTCGTCGCTGCGCGATGCCGGGCGCAGCTGGGTCGGGCGTCTCGCGTCGAAAGCACGCGAATGGCGGCACACCCACAGCCCGCGTCAGGTCGAACGGCGCATCAAGTCGTACAGCGGCCGCTCGTTGCGCGACTGGCAAACGCTGGTGCGCACCGAAGGCGTGTTCTTCGCCGCGCGCGACCGGCAGGACGCCGGGCAGCCGGTCGACTGGGCCACGCTCGCGCTGGACGAGGGATTCGCCGACCAGGCACACCTGAGCCGCGCGACGCGGCGCATCACGGGCTTCTCGCCGACCGAGTTCGTACGACGCTTCGCCGAGGACGAATCGTTCTGGCTGTACCGGCTCTGGGTGTGACGGCCCGCTGCCCGTCACGCGTCAGCCGCCCGATTCGATGAACCCGCCCTCCGGCGCCTGATGCGGCACATACCAGCCGAAGTACACCTCGGCCTCGACGATCCTGCCATCGCGGACACGCAGCCGCTCCGCATTCCGGAACCGCCTGCCGGCAGTCGTGTCGGCCTCGTACACCACGAACACGTATTCGCCGTGCACGGCGACGTCGACGAACTCGAAACCGGCGAGCATCGCGCTGTTCGGCCAGCAGCGCGCCAGATACGCGTCGCGGTCGAGCCGGTTGTCGAGCGGGCTCGTGAAATGGAAGTCCGGTGCGATCAGCGCTTCGATCGCGTCGCGGTCCTTGTCGACATACGCGCGATAGCTGGCACGCGCAACGTCACCGGGGTCGTCCGTCATCGTCGTTACCTCCGCGAAGGTCGGGCCGACGCGACAGCCCGCGTCGCCCCGAGGCATCGATCAAACGCTTGCGGGCGACACGTACGATCACGACCGCCCCCCGCAGGCAGCGTTGCGCGCACGCCCGGCTCGATGCCATTCACGAAAACCCGCACCGGGCGATCGCCGCAACCGCCCGCGCGCGCCGCGCCACGCTTTCCGCCGCGAGCGCCGATGCGGCGGTTGCCCGTTTCCGCACGCACGGGCATGATGTCCGCCAGCGTGCCGGCCGGGCCATCGACTTCGGCGGTCGTCGGCGCCGCGATCGGCCTGGCGCTCATGCGCCGCGCCCGGCATCACCGAGCAATCCGCGTGCCGGCCCCGGCCGCCCACCTCACGAGTCCATGTCACTACGCGCATTCCGAACGCTGGTCGCGATCGCCCGATACCGGACCTTCGCGCGCGCCGGCGAAGCGATCGGGCTCACGCAATCGGCCGTGAGCCTGCAGATCAAGACGCTCGAAAGCGAATACAACGTCCGGCTGTTCGACCGTTCGCGCCGCCAGCCGGTACTCACCGAAGCCGGCAACATCCTCGTCGCGCAGGCCGAGCAGGTGCTCGCGATGGTCGACCGGATTCCCGATGCGCTCAGCGACGAGAAGAAGCTCGTCGGCCGCCTGCGGATCGGCGCGATCCAGACCGCGCTGTCCGGCCCGCTGCCCGACGCGCTGCTCGCGCTGCGCGCCACACACCCGTCGTTGCGCGTGCACGTCTCGGCCGGCATGTCGGCCGAACTGGCGAACCGCGTCGCGGCCGGCGAACTCGACGCCGCGATTACGACGCGCCCGGTGCGCCCGCATCCGGCGGAGCTGACGTGGACCACGCTGTACGAAGACCGCTTCTGGCTGCTCGCGCCGCCGCAGCATGCCGAGCGTGACGCGGGCACGCTGCTCGAGGCGTTGCCGTTCATCCGCTTCGACGCGCAGGCGTGGGCCGGCCGGATGATCGCCGCCGAGTTGCGCCGCATCGGCGTGCGCGTACGCGAGGAGATGGTGCTCGACAGCGCGGAGACGATCGCGCGGATGGTCGCGCGCGGGCTTGGAGCCGCAATCGTCGCGCTCCCCGACTCGACGCTCGCGCGGCTGCCGCCCGTCACGCGCTTGCCGTTCGGCCAGCCGCAGATGGGCCGCGAGGTCGTGCTGCTCGAACATCAGTCACGGCCGGCCGAGCGTTTCGCGCGTGCGCTGGCCGCCGAAGTCACCACGTCATCGATGAGAATTTCTCATTGAACGCCCGATAATTAACCATTATTCCTGCTGCATCCGCGTGTTAACTTGGGGGCATCGTCACTCTTTCGATTGCGTGCCGCCATGTTGCCCGCCGGATGGATTCCCGCTTCGTTCCGCCGCTCCTCGCGCCTGCCGTCCGGCCCGTGTCGCCTGAAGGCGCGTCGATGATCGGCCCGATCCTGCTCGCGCTCGCGCCGGTCGCGCTGCTGGTCGCGCTCGGCCACGGCCTCCGGCGCACGGGCTTCATCGGCGATGCGTTCTGGCCGCACGCCGAGCGGCTCTGCTACTACGTGCTGCTGCCCGCGCTGTTCGCGAACGGCCTCGCGAATGCGCGGCTGCAGGCACTGCCCGTCTTGCCGCTCGCGGCGGCGCTGGTCGGTTCGACCGTGCTCGTCGCGGCGCTTCTGCTGCTGGTCCGCCGCTTCGTTTCGGTCGACGGCGCCGGGTTCACGTCGGTGTTCCAGGGCGCGGTACGCTTCAACAACTATGTCGGCACCGCACTCGCCGCCGGACTCTTCGGCGCGCACGGAATCGCGCTCGCGGCCGTGTGCGTCGCGGCGATCGTGCCGACCGTGAACCTGATGTGCGTGCTGGTGTTCGCGCGCTACGGCGACACGCGGCTCGGCGCGTGGGCGCTCGTGCGGCAGATCCTGTCGAATCCGCTGGTCGTCGGGTGCGCGCTGGGGATCGCGATGCAGGCCGCCGGCATCGCGTTTCCCGCCGCCGTCGAACCGGCCGTGCGCGCGCTCGGCGCCGCCTCGATGCCGCTCGGCCTGCTGTGCGTGGGCGCGGCGCTGAAGTTCGACGCGGCGCGCGAATGGATGCAGCCGATGTGCATCGCGTCGGCGTTCAAGTTCATGGCGATGCCGCTCGCCACGCTCGCGGCGGGACGCCTGTTGGGGCTCGGCGATGCCGCGCTGACCATCGCGCTGCTGTTCCAGGCGCTGCCGACATCGTCCTCGTCGTACATCATGGCCCGCCAGCTCGGCGGCGACGCGCCGCTGATGGCCGGCATCACCGCGTTCCAGACGATCGCCGCCGCGCTCGCGATGCCGGCCGTGCTGACTGCGCTCGCGTCGGCGCCGGTGTTTCGCTGACAGCCCGGCACCGCGGCGCGTCGCTATCCGTCGTGAAAGCGCGCAGCCGGGGCGCGTTCGACCCGCGAAGGTTCGGGGACGGATGCCGAATCCCGCCGCACGCGCGCAACCGCCGCGTCGTTGCGCGAGACACACGCATCGCCGATGCGCCCCCCGTTCTTCTCGCAGCCCCGCCAAAAACCGCCTATGGTGAATGAAGCGGGTCCGTGCCTCCGCCATTCGACTTCACGTCGCTCGCACCGGCGGCCACGGCGCCGCGTTCCGGCACCATTCCCCGCAGTCGCGCGCACGCCCGGCCATGCGTGCGGCTGCGCCGCCCACCGGACCACAAGGAGGTAATCATGAAAGCCGTGCTGCTCGTCAGCTCCGCCGTGCTCGCCATGGCGTCCGTTTCGGCCTCGGCTCAAGGCTCGATCACCAAGGTCGAAAACGGCGCGCTCGTCGCGGCGAACGGCATGACCGTCTACGCATTCGACAAGGACAAGCCCAACGCCGGCACCAGCGCCTGCACGGGCCAATGCGAATCGGTCTGGCCGCCTTACAAGGCCAGCGCGACCGACGTCCCGGTCGGCCCCTACACGATCGTCAAGCGCGACGACGGCAGCCCGCAATGGGCCTACAAGGGCAAGCCGCTGTATTTCTTCGCGAAGGACATGAAACAGGGCGACCGCAACGGCGACAACTTCAAGAACATGTGGCACGTGGTCGCGCCGTAAGCTTGCCTTCCCCGACTTGAGTGTCGGCACGGCCGCCGCAAGTGTGAAAAGGCCCGCCCCGGTCGTCGACCGGGGCGGGCCTGTGCGTCTTTACGCCGGCCGCATGGCGTCACGTCGCGGCCGGATCGCGCGTCAACGGTTCGACGGGAAGCTGAACACCGTCCCTTCGCGCACGCCGGCCGACGGCCAGCGCTGCGTGATCGTCTTGCGCTTGGTGTAGAAGCGCACCGCATCCGGGCCGTACGCGTGCAGGTCGCCGAACAGCGAGCGCTTCCAGCCGCCGAACGAGTGATACGCGACGGGCACCGGCAGCGGCACGTTGATGCCGACCATGCCGATCTGGATGTTGTCGCTGAAGTAGCGCGCCGCTTCGCCGTCGCGCGTGAACAGGCACGTGCCGTTGCCGTATTCGTGCGCGTCGATCAGCGCCATCGCCTCGTCGAGCGACTTCAGGCGGATCACGCCGAGCACCGGCCCGAAGATCTCGTGCTGATAGACCGGCATGCCGGGCTTCACGTTGTCGAACAGGCACGGGCCGAGGTAGTAGCCGCCGTCGTGGCCGTCGACCTTCACGCCGCGGCCGTCGACGACGAGCGTCGCGCCCGCTTCCACGCCCGCGTCGACGAAGCCCGTCACCTTCTCGAAATGCTGCTTCGTGACGAGCGGCCCCATGTCGACGCCCGCACCGTTGCCCGGTCCGACCTTCATCTTCGCGATCTCGGCCTTCAGGCCGTCGATCACCTTGTCGCCCGTTTCATCGCCGATCGCGACGACCAGCGGAATCGCCATGCAGCGCTCGCCGCACGAGCCGTACGCGGCGCCCATCAGCGCGTTCACCGCGTTGCCGATGTCGGCGTCGGGCATCACGACCGCGAAGTTCTTCGCGCCGCCGAGCGCCTGCACGCGCTTGCCGTGCGCGCAGCCGGTCGCGTAGATGTATTCGGCGATCGGCGTCGAGCCGACGAAGCTCACCGCCTTCACGCGCGGGTCGGTCAGGATCGTATCGACCGCTTCCTTGTCGCCGTTCACGACGTTCAGCACGCCCGGCGGCAGGCCGGCCTCGAGCGCCAGCTCGGCCATGCGCAGCGTCGACGACGGCGTGCGCTCCGACGGCTTCAGCACGAACGTGTTGCCGCACGCGACGGCCATCGGCCACATCCACAGCGGCACCATCACCGGGAAGTTGAACGGCGTGATGCCGGCCGCGACGCCGAGCGCCTGGAATTCGCTCCACGAATCGATCGCGGGGCCGACGTTCTTGCTGTGCTCGCCCTTCAGCAGCTCGGGCACGTAGGTCGCGTATTCGACGTTCTCGATCCCGCGCTGCAATTCGCCCATCGCGTCGGCGAGCACCTTGCCGTGCTCGGCGGTGATCAGCGCGCACAGCTCGTCCGCATGCTCCTCGAGCAGCGTCTTGAAGCGGCTCATCACCCGCGCGCGCTTCAGCGGCGGCGTGTTGCGCCATGCCGGGAACGCGGCCTGCGCGGACGCGATCGCGGCTTCGACGGTCAGCTTGTCGGCGAGCGCGACGCTCTTGTGCGATTCGCCGGTGGCCGGGTCGAACACCGGCTGGACGCGGCTGCCGCCGTCGACGCGCTTGCCGTCGATCAGATGGCCGACGGTGGAGGTCACATTGCTGTCGTGTTTCATGTTTCTGGCTCTGTCGTGAATTCGGATGTCGCGCGGCACGGGCCGCGCTCAGTTCACTTCGTTCAGCGCGTCGGACAGCGCGTTCACGAGGTTGTCGATCTCGCGCTTCTCCGAGATGAACGGCGGCGCGAGCTGGATCGTGTCGCCGCCGTAGCGCACGTAGAAACCCTTCGCCCAGCAGCGCATCGCGATCTCGTACGGGCGCCGTGCCGGCTCGCCCGGCAGCGCCGCGATCGTCAGGCCCGCCGCCAGCCCATAGTTGCGGATGTCCGTGATATGGCGCTGGCCCTTCAGCCCGTGCACGGCCGCCTCGAAATGCGGCGCGAGATCGCGCACGCGGGCCACCGCGTCTTCCTTCACCAGCAGGTCGAGCGCCGCGACGCCGGCCGCGCATGCGACCGGATGCGCCGAATACGTGTAGCCGTGCGGGAACTCGAGCATGTACTCGGGGCCGCCGGCGGCCATGAACGTGTCGTAGATTTCCTTCGTCGCGATCACGCCGCCGAGCGGCTGCACGCCGTTGGTCACCTGTTTCGCGAAGTTCATGATGTCCGGCACCACGCCGAACGCGTCGGCGCCCGTCATCGCGCCGGCACGGCCGAAGCCCGTGATGACTTCGTCGAAGATCAGCAGGATGTCGTGCGCGGTGCAGATGTCGCGCAGGCGCTTCAGATAGCCCTTCGGCGGCACGACCACGCCCGCCGAACCCGAGAACGGCTCGACGATCACGGCCGCGATGTTCGATGCGTCGTGCAGCGCGATCAGGTCGAGCAGGCGGTCGGCCAGGTCGGCGCCGTGCTCGGGCATGCCGCGCGAAAACTTGTTCTCGGCCAGTTGCGTGTGTGGCAGGAAGTCGGCGTCGATGCCCTGGCCGAACAGCTTGCGGTTCGGCCCAATCCCGCCGACCGAGATGCCGCCGAAGTTCACGCCGTGATAGCCCTTCTCGCGGCCGATCAGGCGCGTCTTCGTGCCCTTGCCCTTGGCGCGCCAGTACGCGCGGGCCATCTTCAGCGACGTGTCGGCCGCTTCCGAGCCCGAGCCCGTGAAGAATACGTAGTCGAGGCCGGCCGGCGTCAGGTCCTTGATCTTGTTTGCCAGCTCGAACGACTTCGGATGACCGAACTGGAACGCCGGCGCGTAGTCGAGCTGCGCGACCTGGCGGCTCACGGCTTCCGTGATTTCCGTGCGGCCGTGACCGAGGCCCGTGCACCACAGGCCCGACAGGCCGTCGAAGATCTTGCGGCCTTCGCCATCCGTGAAATACGCGTCCTTGGCGGACACGATCATGCGCGGATCGGACTTGAACTGGCGGTTCGCCGTGAACGGCATCCAGTGGGCGTCGAGCCAGGCGGCGTCGGTGCGGAAGTTCGTCTCGCCCTGCTGGATGGCGGTGATCGTGTCGGTCATGTCGGTCGGCGCGGCGCGCCCCTCCTTCTTGTGATGATGTTGCGCATTGTCGGGAGGCCAATTAGTCTCTTCAATATCGCAATATCAATGTTCACTTGCGCAACTATGCAAGCAAAGAAACCGAAGAGCCGCGCGCTGCTCGGGCAGCTCAGCGACATGGATCTGCGGCTGCTGCGGGTCTTCAAGGGCGTCGTGCAGTGCGGCGGGATGGCGGCGGCCGAACTCGAGCTGAATATCGGCATCTCGACGATCAGTCGGCACGTGAAGGATCTGGAAACGCGCCTCGGCCTCGTGCTGTGCCGGCGCGGCCGCGCGGGCTTCACGTTGACCGCCGAGGGGCAGACCGTGTACGAGGAAACCTTGCGGCTGCTCGCGTCGATGGAGGCATTTCGCAGCAGGATCGACGGCATTCACGACAAGATGGGCGGAGAACTGCACGTCGCCGTATTCGACAAGACCGCCACCAACCCGAACGCGCGACTCGGCGACGCGATCCGCCAGTTCACGGACGAAGCGCCCGACGTCGCGCTGAACCTGCATGTCGCGTCGATCAACGAGGTCGAGCGCGGGATCATCGACGGCAGCTATCAGGTCGGGATCATCCCCGCGCACCGCAGCTCGGGCAGCCTCGTATATTCCGAATTGTTCGACGAGCGGATGCTGCTGTACTGCGGCCGCCAGCACCCACTCTTTGACGCGCCGCACGGCAAGCTCACGTGGACGACGATCCGCAACCACGCGTTCGCCGGCCTCGGCTTCCATTCGCCGAACATGGAGCTGAGCCATCGCGCGAAGCTCACGCGCAGCGCGACGGCATCGGACCAGGAATCGATCGCGACGCTGATCCTGTCCGGCCGCTATCTCGGCTTCCTGCCCGACCATTACGCGGAGAGCTTCGAAAACAAGGGGCTGATGCAGCCGATCGCGCCGCACCGCTTCAACTATCGGTGCCGGTTCGTGAGCCTGCTGCGGCGCTCGCCGCGACCGACGCGCGCGGCGCTGCTGTTCCAGTCGTGCCTCGATGCGGCACATGCGGTGGCATGGCCGGGCGACGACGGCAGCGCCGCGTAGCCGCGTTCCGGTTTCGCGGGCGGCACCGTCCGACCAGAGGCTGCGGCCCGATCCGGCTCTGCGATAATGCGCACTTCCCGTTTCCGCTCGCCTCCCGCCATGACGCAGCCGTCCGCCCCGCTCCCGACCGACCTGCCGCCGATTTCGTGCCTGCCCGGCGACGCGCTGCCATGGCTGCCGATGAGCGCCGACCTGCCGGGGCTCGCGATCAAGTATCTGCATATCAATGCGGCGGAAGACACGCTGACCGCGCTGCTGAAGATGCCGGCCGGCGGCACGCTGCCGCGCCATCGCCACGATGGCGAGGTCTTCGTCCATACGCTGCAGGGTGCATGGCGCTACCGCGAATACGAGTGGATCGCGCAGGCCGGCTCGACGGTGCTCGAACCGGCCGGATCGGTGCATACGCCGGAAACGCTCGGCGCGCCCGGCGACGACGTGATTACGCTCAACGTGATGCGCGGCGACCTGGTGCTGCTCGACGACGACGGCCGCGAGACCGCGCGCGAGAATTGCCGCGTCGCGCTGCTGCGCCAGCGCAAGCATGCGCGCACCGCGCCGCACGATGCGGCGCCGTTTGTCACACGGTAATCACGCGGTAATCACGCGGGCAAGACAGGCGACATCGTCGCGTCACGATCCGCCCGGCACCGGCACTCGCCAACACGCGCATGAATGACCGCCGGCGCACTTCACCACCCAAGCCGCCCCCGACGGCATTATCGAAAACGCCGGAAGAATCGCCGAATATCGTCGGCCAGCAGTTCCGGCTCTTCCATCGCGGCGAAATGGCCGCCGCTCGGCATGTCGGTCCACTGCACGACGTCGAACACCCGTTCGACCCAACTGCGCGGCGGACGACTGATTTCCTTCGGAAAGCGCGCGAACGCGACGGGCACCGCCACGCGTTGCCCGGCCGCGAAACGCATCGGCTGCAGCCGGTTCTCCCAATACATCTGCATTGACGAGCCGATGCAGCCGGTAAACCAGTACAGCGAGATTCCGGTCAGCAGCGTGTCGTGCGAAAACCGCCTCGCGACGTCGCCATCGCAATCGCTCCACGTGCGGAATTTCTCGGCGATCCACGCGGCCAGCCCCGCCGGCGAATCGTTGAGCGCGACGGCCAGCGTCTGCGGCTTCGTCATGTGCACGTGCGCGTAGCCGCCCTCCAGCGCAACCCACTCTCCACGCTGCGTCACGAAGGCGCGTTCGTCTTCGGTCAGCGGGGAAGCCGCGTCGGTCGGCGGCTCGTAGTTGCCGGGCAGGTAGTTCAGATGGATGCCGTTCACCACGTCGGCATGTCGCGCGCCGAGCGCAATCGACACGCCCGCGCCGAGATCGCCGCCTTGCGCGCCGAAGCGACGATATCCGAGCCCGGACATCAGCGTCGCCCAGCGGTCGGCGACCTGAAATGCCGACATGCCGGGCGCCGCGGGCGCGGGCGAGAACGCGAAGCCGGGAAGCGACGGCACGACCACGTCGAACGCGTCGTGCGGATCGCCGCCGAACGCGGCCGGATCGCACAGGCGATCGATCAGCGCGTCGAATTCGAGTACGGAGCCCGGCCAGCCGTGCGTGATGACGAGCGGATACGGCTTCGGCCCCGCCCCGCGCCGATGGATGAAATGCACGCGCTGCCCGCCTGCGTCCGCGACGAACTGCGGCTGCCGATTCAGCGCACGCTCCGCCGCACGCCAGTCGAAGCGCTCGCGCCAGTACGCAACCAGTTCGTGCAGCCACGCGCCATCCACACCCTGCTGCCACGGCGCGGCAGGTGTCAGCACCGGTGCGCGCGTGTCGCGCAGGCGCCGACGCAGGTCATCGAGCGCGTGATCGGGAATCGCAATGCTGAACGGGGCGGCGTGCATGGAGTCTCCTCGGGAGGAATGCCGGAGATTCTGCGCGATTTTTCCGACCCGCGCTGGCGGCGCGCCCGCGAGCGTCAGCCCGTGTCGCGCTCGTCCGCCCGCGCGTCGCGCCGCACGGCCTGCGGCGGCACGCCGAAGCCGCGCACGAACGCATCGCGCAGGTGGCGCCGGTCGCGGAAACCGTTCTCCTTCGCGATCACATCGAGCGAATGCCGGCTCTGCTCGATCATCAGCCGCGCGGCTTCGAGCCGCAGCCGCTCGATCGCCTTCGCCGGCGATTGCCCGGTTTCGAGCGTAAACACGCGGCTGAACTGGCGCGGACTCAGGTGGACGGCGTCGGCCAGTTCCTCGACGGTCAGCGCGCGGCCGAGATTCTGCCGCGCATAGTTGAGCGCGTTCTGGATCCGGTCCGATTTCGGCGCGAGGTCCAGCATTTCCGAATGCTGCGACTGCCCGCCCGCACGGCGCTGGTGCATCACGAGCTTGTGCGCCACCGAGCGCGCGGTGTCCGGGCCGAGATCCTTCTCCACCATCGCGAGCGCCAGGTCGAGGCCGGCCGTCATCCCGGCGGACGTCCAGATCGGGCCGTCGACGATGTAGATCCGGTCCTCCTCGACACGAATGTCCGGAAAATGCTGCTGCATGCCGCGTCCGTACGCCCAGTGCGTCGTCGCGCGACGCTGCGCGAGCAGCCCGGCCTCGGCGAGCACGAACGCGCCCGTGCAGATGCCGGCGATCCGCCGCGCGCGCGCGTTCGCGCGCCGCAGGAACGCGACGACGCCGGCCGGCGCCGGCGACGCGAGCGGATCGTTGACGCCCGCGACGATCCACGTATCGACGGCGATGCGCCCGCGCAACGCGCGCGTCGCGACCGGCAATCCGAGCGACGAACGCACGTCGCCGCCGTCGACGGAATAGTTGTCCATCACGTAGAACGGCTCGCCCGCGACCATGTTGGCGTACTCGAACACCGACTGCGCGGCGAGCGCCATGATCTGGAAGCCGTCGCTGATCAGAAAGCCGATGCGGTGCATGCGTATCTCCAGTAGCGGGGCACGATCGTCACGACCGACCCGATGTCCGAAATCATACCCATCTACGTCATTTGTGTCGTCGCGATTCGAGGCCAGAATGCCTTCACGCACTCACCCTTTCCTCGACATGGAGCGACATCATGACTGAAGCACATCGCGGTACCGCCGTCATTACCGGCGCATCGTCCGGCATCGGCGCGATCTATGCGGACCGCCTCGCGCGCCGCGGCCACGACCTGATCCTGGTCGCGCGCAACCGCGACCGGCTGGCCACGCTCGCCGAGCGCATCACGAACGACACGCAGCGCAGCGTCGAGATCGTCGGCGCGGACCTCAACGACCGCGCGGCGCTCGCCGCCGTCGAGGCGAAGCTGAAGCAGGACGCGAGCATCACGCTGCTCGTCAACAACGCGGGCGTCGGCACGCACGCGCCGCTGCTCGACAGCGACGTCGACGCGATGACGCGGATGATCGACCTGAACGTGACCGCGCTCACGCGCCTGACCTATGCCGCCGTGCCCGGCTTCGTCGCACGCGGCCGCGGCGCCGTGATCAACATCTCGTCGATCGTCGCGCTGTCGCCGGAAACGCTCAACGGCGTCTACGGCGGCAGCAAGGCATTCGTGCTCGCGTTCAGCCAGTCGCTGCACCACGAACTCGCGGAACAAGGCGTGCAGGTGCAGGCCGTGCTGCCCGGCGCGACGGCCACCGACTTCTGGCAGACCGGCGGCCTGCCGCTCGAACACCTGCCGAAGGAGATCGTGATGTCGGCGTCCGACCTGGTCGACGCGGCGCTGGTCGGCTTCGATCGCGGCGAACTCGTGACGATTCCGTCGCTGCACGCGGCCGGCGAATGGGATGCGTACGAGGCCGCGCGCCGCACGATGGCGCCGCACCTGTCGACGGATTCGCCGGCGCCGCGCTATGGGGTTGCGCGCTAGTCGCGCAGTACCCGCGCCGCGCCCGTGCCGTCCGGGCGCGACGCTTCCGAATCGAAGCGCGTCGACGGCGCTTGCGCCACCGCAGCCGTCGACGCCGCGACGCATTCCGGACCCTGCGTTGCGTTCCCGCCAAAGCCGGTTTCACCCCGCTTGCCACGCATTTTCCGCGACGATAAGCTTCGCGATTGCAACTCCCGAAGCAGCGCCACGCGACATTCGTCCGATGATCGGCGCAATCGACCGTCGCGGAATTCGACCATGCGGTTCCGAATGTTCACCTCCGGGGCCGGCGACACACCCGGCTCCTCTCGCGTCCCCGCCGACGATCGCCCGGCGCTCGTGCCGTTGCCCGAACTCGAGACCGTGTGCCGGCTCGCCCGCGCGCATGTCGGCACGGCCGGCGCGTTCGTCACTTTCGCCGAAGCCGGCACGCAGCGCGTGGCGGCGTCCGACGGAACGCTGCCCGCCACGCTGCCTGCCGTGCACTTTCCGCCGCGTGTCGAGCGCGCCTCGGCGCCCGACCGCCGATTCATCACACCCGATGCGAGTGGGTTCCCGCTCGACGCGCCGCATGTCGTCGCGGCGTGCGAACTGATTGCGGCCGACGGCACCACGCCTGGCGCACTGTGTATCGTCGGCGACGCGGGCCTGATGCTCGACGCCGCGCAACGCGCTTTCCTGCATGACCTGGCCACGCTCGCGGAACGCGCGCTCGCCCGCGCACACGCACTGGCTGCGCTGCACGAACGGCTCGGCATCGTCGAGGAACGCAGCGCGCTCACCACGCTCGCGCTGACCGAAAGCGGCACCGGCGTGTGGGATCGCAACGTGGAAACCGGCGAGATCCATTATTCGGCGGCCTGGAAGGCGCTGCTCGGCTACGCGCCCCACGAACTGACGAGCCGGATCGAGGATGCGTACGAACGGCTGCACCCGGACGATGTCGCCGACGTGAAGGCCGCGATGCTCGCGCATTTCGAAAGCCGCACCGACAGCTATGCGGTCGAGCACCGCATCCGCTGCAAGGACGGCACGTACAAATGGATCTGCAGCCGCGGCAAGGTCATCGCCCGCGACGACAATGGGCGTGCGTTGCGCATGGTCGGCACGACCACGGACATCACCGCGCTGCGCGAACTCGCCGGCCGGTTGAGCGACTCCGTCACGCTCGTGACGAACCTGACCGACCAGGTTCCCGGTCTCGTGTTCCAGCTGCGGCAGACCGCCGACGGTCGTCGGTTCTTTTCGTACGCGAGCGCGGGCGTGCGCGACATTTACGAACTGACGCCCGAGCAGATCGCCCGCGACGCGGACGCGGTCGAGACCCGGATTCATCCGGCCGACCTGATCGGCTACCGCCAGTCGCTGCTGGCGTCGGCGCAGCGACTGGCGCCGTGGCGGCTCGAATACCGCGTGCTGCTGCCGGACCAGGGGATGCGCTGGCGCGAAGGCGACGCGCGCCCGCAACGCATGCCGGACGGCGGCACGGTCTGGCATGGCTTCATCACGGATGCGACCGAGCGCAAGCACATCGAGACCGAGTTGCATCGGATGGCGACGACCGATCACCTGACACAGCTGTCGAACCGCCACGCGTTCATGCGGCAAGGCGAAGCCGCGTTGCGCCGCGTGCGCGCGACCGGCCAGGACGCCGCGGTGCTGATGCTCGACCTCGACCACTTCAAGGCGCTGAACGACCGCTGGGGACATCCGTTCGGCGATCGCGCGCTCCGGCATTTCGCGCGACTGCTGCTCGCGGAAATCGGGCCGGACGGCATCGTCGGGCGCATCGGCGGCGAGGAATTCGCGATCGTGCTGCCGCACGCCGGGATCGATGCGGCGTGCGCGCTCGCGCTGCGCGTGCAGCAGCGCGCGGCCGACTCGCGGCTCGTGCACGAGGATCACGTGCTGGCGCTGACCGTCAGCATCGGCATCGACGCGATGCGGACGTCCGACTTCGGCGCATACCAGGCGCTGTCGCGCGCGGACAAGGCGCTGTATGTCGCGAAGGAACGCGGCCGCAACCGGGTCGAGGTGTATCGCCCCTAGCCGCGCACCGCGCCGGCGCATCCCCCGATCAACGCGACGCGAGCGCCACCGCGCCGCCGAATGCGCACGCGGTGAAGTTCCAACGACGCTCGCGCTTGCGGTCCGAGCGCCGCACGATCACGATCAGCGCCCGACCGTGGTTCAGACCCGCCGCGCGGGTTCGCCCTTCACGCCGAGCATCAGCGCGGCGCCGCTCAGCACGAGCAGCGCGGCCAGCAGATACACGGCGAGATCCATGCTGCCGGTGCGCGTGCGGATCAGCCCGATCACCCACGGGCTGACGATGCCGCTCGTGATCCCGATGCTGCTGATCAGCGCGATCCCGGCCGCGGCCGCGTTGCCCGACAGATAGCGGGTCGGCACGGCCCAGAAGATCGGCAGCGCGGCGAAGATCAGCGTCGCCGCGATCGACAGGCACGCGAGCATCGCAGCGAAGCTGTGCAGGTGCAGCGTCAGCGCCGCGAGTGCGAGCCCGCCGCCGATCGTGCAGCACGCGAAATGCTTGCGGCGCTCGCCGGTGCGGTCCGAGCGGCGCGCGATCAGGATCAGCCCCACCGCGCCGACCGCGTTCGGCACGACCGTGTAGAGGCTCACGGCCACGACGTCGGTCACGCCGAAATCGCGGATCATCAGCGGCATCCAGAAATTGAGCGTCAGCGACGCGCAGGTCAGCGAGAAATAGATGAACGCGAACAGGTAGACGCGCGGGTTCGCGAGGGCGGCCATCAGGCTGCGTGTGTCGTGCGCGCCATGCGCACGGCCGTCCCCGCACAGCGCGGCGACGCGCGCCTTTTCGTCGGACGTGAGCCACGCGGCGTCCTGCGGCCGGTCGACCAGATACGTGAACGCGAAGCACGCGAGCACGATCGCCGGCGCACCTTCGATCGCGAACATCCATTGCCAGCCGTGCAATCCGAGCACGCCGCTCATGTCGCGCATGATCCAGCCCGACATCAGGCCGCCGAGCACGCCGGCCACCGCGACGCCCGCGAAGAACACCGAAATCGCCGCCGCACGGCGGTTCGCCGGAAACCAGTAGGTCAGGTACAGCACGATGCCGGGAAAGAAGCCGGCCTCGAACACGCCGAGCAGGAAGCGCAGCACGTAGAAATGCGACGGCTGCGACACGAACGTCATCCCGGTCGACGCGATGCCCCACAGCAGCATGATTCGCGTGAACGTGCGGCGCGCGCCGAAGCGCGCGAGCAGCAGGTTGCTCGGCACCTCGCAGAACACGTAGCCGACGTAGAACACCGCGGCGCCGAGGCCGTACATCGCATCGCTGAAGCCGAGGTCGTGCTTCATCTGCAGCTGCGCGAAGCCGATGTTGATGCGGTCGAGAAACGACACGACGTAGCAGAGGAACAGGAACGGCACGATCCGCCATGCGATCTTGCGGAACAGCAGCGCGTCTCCGGCGTCCGACGCCGGTGTGGATTCATATGCGGAAGGCGACGCCGCAACACTCGCGTGCGCGATCGTCGCTTCGGCGGGAAGCGATCGGGGCATGTCTCTCTCCAAACGGGCCGCGCGATTCGAGCGCGCAGCAGTCTCCGAGGGCGTACGTGCGCCCTGCTTTCTTGTGAGACCGGAAGCCGGCGCCCCGAACCGCGGCCCCATGCCGCCGTCGTTCAGGCGCCGTCAGAAGAACGGCGGGGCGCCCGCCTGGACGCCGCGCCGCGGTGAGCCGCTCAGTCCTGCAGCGCGTCCCACATTTCCTTGTCGCGCTGCGCGGTCCAGATGCGCGGATGCGTGATGCCGCTCGCCTCGTCGAACGCGCGCGACACGTCGAACGGCAGACAGTGCTCGTAGATGAACACGTGGCCGAACTTCGGATCCATCGCTTCGCGCGTGAGCGCCATCGACGCCTTCAGGTCGAGCTTGCGCTCGACGGCCTTGCGGCCCTGCGCGAGCAGCGTCGTTACGAAATCCTTCGTGTAGTCGAGGCCCTTGTCGACCTCGGCCGGATTCAGCAACGCGGGGCCGCGGCCCGGCACGAGCTTTTCCGCGCCGAGCGCGCGCAGCGCCTCGAGCGTGGCCGGCCATTGTTCGAGCTGCGCGTCGCCGCAATAGCAGGCCGCGTCGTATTCGACCAGGTCGCCGGAGAACAGCACCTTCTGCGACGGCAGCCAGACGATCGTGTCGCCCTTCGTGTGCCCCGAGCCGACGTGCATGATCTTCACTTCGAGCTTGCCGAGGAACAGCGTGATCTCGCGCTCGAACACGAGTGTCGGCCAGGTCAGGCCCGGCACCGTCTCGACGCCCGCGAACAGGCGCGGGAAGCGCTCGATCTCCGACTTCATGTCGGCTTCGCCGCGCTCGACGATCATCTCGTACGTGCCGCGGCTCGCGATCACGTGCTGCGCGCCTTCGGCGAAATACGCGGACGCGCCGAGCACGCGCACCGCGTGGTAATGCGACAGCACGACGTGCTTGATCGGCTTGTCGGTCACGCTGCGGATCTTCGCGATCAGGTCCTGCGCCATCGCTGGCGTCGCGGTCGTGTCGACGATCAGCACGCTGTCGTCGCCGATGATCACGCCCGAGTTCGGGTCGCCTTCGGCGGTGTACGCGTACGCGTTCTCGGACAGCTGCGTCCAGGTGACTTTCTTCTCTTCCAGATCGGCTTGGGAGGCGAATGCTTTGGCCATGTTGCGTTCCGTGGCTGCGAGCCATGTGTTGAGGGGAGTGAGCGGATCATCTGCCCGCGTCGATTATTTGTCAATGACAAATGTGCTTGCTATTGTCCAATACAGGTAAACCTGCGGGCTGGCGCGTCAAATGGCGTCGGATACCATGCGGGGTTTCGTCAACGGAAGAATCATCGCGTGCAGAACCACGAAGTCAGCGCGGACGACGCGCCGCCCAAGGCGCAGCGCGGAATCCAGAGCGTCGAGGTCGGCGGCCGGCTGCTCGACGCGCTCGCGCGCAGGCGCAAGCCGCTCGGGCTGTCGGAACTGGCGGCCGCGGCCGATCTGTCGACCGCGCAGGCGCACACCTATCTCGTCAGCCTGACGCGGCTCGCGCTCGTGAAACGCGACGCGCTCACGGGCAACTACGAGCCGGGGCCGCTGTCGCTGCGGCTCGGGCTCATGTCGATCGAATGCCAGCCGGCCTATCGTGCGGCGCTGCCGCACGCGGCGCGGCTCGCGGAAGCGGTCGGCCTGAGCGTGGCGCTGTCGGTGCCGGGCGTGCTCGGGCCCACGATCGTGCGCATCGAGCACGGCGGCTATCCGCTGCACGTGAACCTGCACGTCGGATCGGTGATGTCGCTCGACACGACGGCGACCGGCCGCGTGTTCCGCGCGTTCGGCGACCCCGCGCAGCTCGACGCGATGGCGGCCAGCCAGGCCGGCGCCGGCGCCGGCGACACGCTCGCCGGCGCGGAAGGCGTGCAGCCCACGTCCGACGCGGGCGCGTGGCAGGCCGAACTCGACACGATCCGCGCGCGCGGGATCGAGCGCGGCGTGGACCGGCCGAGCCCCGGCGTCAGCGCGATGTGCGTGCCGGTGCTGGACGCGGACGGACGCCTGCAACTCGCGTTGACGGTGATCGGCTCGACCGGATCGATCGATGTCGGCTGGGACGGCCCGATCGCGACGGCGCTGCGCGATGCGGCACGGCAAGCCACCGCGTCGCTCGGCGCGGGACGCGATGCCCCGCCGGTCGCGCCGGGCCTGCCCCCGGCCACGCAGCGCATGCCGCCCGCGCTTGCCGACGATACGAAAGCGCAGCGCGGCATCAACGCACTCGACAGCACGGGCGAACTGTTGCTGGCGCTCGTGTCGGCAGGCCGTGCGCTGCCGCTGCGCGACCTCGCGACGGCGGCCGGCATGCCGGCCGCGAAGGCGTTTCCGCATCTGGTGAGCCTGCAGAAGATCGGCCTGCTGAGCCGCGACGACGCCGGCTGCTTCGGCGGCGGGCCGCTCGCCCAGGCGCTCGGCCTGATCGCGATGCAGCGCGTGTCGCCGACGCGCGATGCGGAAGCCGAAATCGTCGCACTGGCGGCCGCGACCGACATGAGCGTGGCCGCCGCGACGCTCGGGCCGCTCGGGCCGACCGTGATCCGCCTCGAGGAATCCGCGCGGCCGCAGCACGTGAGCCTGCAGGTCGGCACCGTGATGTCGCTCGTGAATACCGCGATCGGGCGGATCTTCGCGGCGGGCATGTCCGACGACGTGCTGGCCGGCCTGCTGGCCGACGAGCCGGTGCGCCTCGCGGGCCGCGCGACGCAGATCGACGACGCGTTCCGCGCGCGGCTCGCGACGATCCGCGCGGACGTGCTCGATTTCGCGTTCGATGCGCCGGTGCCGGGCATCGGGACGATCGCCGCGCCCGTGTTCGATCACACCGGCAGCATCCGGCTCGTGATCGCGATCATCGGCTCGTCGCGCGGCTTCCCGCGCGGGCCGGACAGCGAACTCGCGCATGCGCTCCTCGCCGCGACGCGCCGCCTGTCGTGGCGCTTCGGATGGATCGGCGGGTAAGAGCCGCCCCGCTGCCGCGCCCTTTCTCCGCGCCTGACTTCCCCTTCCGCCCGCCAATGCAAGGCCGTGCTCCCCATGGCCTCGTTACGCCCGTCCGCCACGCAGAAGCAGGGGCAATTCATGTTGCGCAGCAGCAACACAAATTGTCAGTAATTCTCATATAACGAAATCGCATTTCACAACACGGTGACGTTCCTCTATGATCAGGGTTATCCCTAACTCGCCACCTACATGGGGCTTCGTCATGCAAACGTCTAATGTCTCCGATCGTTCCACCCAATCCGCTGGCTGGCTCGCACGTGTTGGCGAGCTGCTTGCAGAAGCATGGGCACTGCACCTCGAGAACTGCGAAGTCATCGCTGAAGCGCACGCACGCCTGCCGCGCTGAGCGCAGCGTCACATCATCCGTCTGACCCGCCTGCCGGGACGCGCGCCGTAAGGCCGCCGCGCCCGGCATCGGCGTGGCGGATGAAGGCCGCAAAAGCCGACGGAAGATTCATCCGTTTTCCGCCCTGCAGGCATTTCTCGCCCGTTTCCGGCTCCGGGCCGCGCCCATTCGACGCGACAGCCCGATTGCCGCTCCTCTTCGGCACACCCGTGAACCTCGTCGTCACGACGATCCGCGTGCCGTCTCCACCTGTCGTCACACCTGAATCGACGGCACGTCTTTCATGCACCGCAGCGCGAACATCGAGCGGCTGTGGCGGATGCTCGAAATCCTGTACAGCTTCTCGCGCAAGAAGCGCTCGTAGCCGGCCGTGCCGTCCACCGCGACCTTGATCCAGTAGTCGTATTCGCCCGACACGAGGTAGGCCTCGAGCACTTCGGGCAGCGCCGCGAGTTCGGCGCCGAAACGCGCGAGCGCGTCGTCTTCGTGGCGATCGAGCGTGACTTCGAGGATCACGATGTCCGCGTAGCCGAGCATGCGCTGGTTGACCAGCGCGACGTAGCCGTCGATGTAACCGTCGAGTTCGAGCTGCCGCGTGCGGTTCCAGCATGCGGTAGTCGACATGCCGATCTGCTCGGCCAGTTCGGCGTTCGACAGACGCGCATTTTTTTGCAGTGCACCGAGGATCTTGCGGTCCTGGTTGTCGAGGATTTTCGGCGTGCGTTCGCGGGTAGCCATGATGGAAAGAATCTTCTACTGGAAATGGGCATTCTATCTGAACAAGATTCTGGTTTATGGTGCGTTTTGCTGGAAAACAGGAAGCCTTTTAACCGGCTCGCTTGATACATTTTCTCCATGCCTGTTGTCCGGCACGCTCCCCGCGACAACCCCTTCGCACGGGACGCCCGGCCGCAATCACGAGTTGCGGCGCCGGACACGCAGGCATGCAGTGTCCCGCCTCCCGGGCGCCTATCCGGCTGCACGGGCCGGCGCCTGTCCTCCGTTTTCCGCATCCCCGTCATGTCGTTCAGGCTTTATTTGTCATTCCTCGCTGCGTCCGCCGTCCTCATCTACGCCCCCGGCCCCGTCAACCTCCTCACGATGCACCAGGCATTGCGCACCGGCTGGCGCCGCGCGCTGCCGTGCGTATGGGGCGGCACGCTCGCCGTGCTGCTGCAGCTTGCGCTGACCGCGCTATGCCTGAATTCGCTGGTCCATCTCGACGAGCACGCGCTGACCGTGCTGCGCTGGGCCGGCGCCGCCTACCTCGTGTGGCTCGGCTGCAAGCAATGGTTCGGTCGCGCGCCGATCGCCGCGCCCGCCGCGTCGACCCAGCCCGGCGGACCGACTTCCGACGACAGCGAACGCGCGCTGTTCTGGCGCGGCGTCGCCACCTCCGGCCTGAATCCGAAGACGCTGCTGTTCTTTCCGTCGTTCTTTCCGCAGTTCATCGTTCCGAGCGCAGACTGGAGCCTGAACGCGCAGTTCCTGCTGCTCGCGACGTCCTTCGCGCTGCTGTTCGCCGGCGGCGTCGCGTCGATGGCGCTCTTCTCGCACCGGCTGAGCCGTGCGCTGCAGCGTCCGGCGCGGATGCGCGCGATGAATCGCGTGACGGGCGGGCTGCTGGTCGGCATGGGCGCGATCATGGCCGGCTGGAACTGAGACCGGGCGGGCCGCACGCGCGGGTGCCGGCGCGACGCCCGTCGCGCATGCAGTGCACGACGGGCTGCGCAAGCGCGGCTACACCGTGACCGTCATCGTGCCGGCCGGCGTCGAGCACAACTATGCGGGCGCGACCGACCTGATCGTCGGCGACGCCACCGACCACGCGGTGCTGGAAAGCGCCGGCGCGGCCACGGCCCGCGCGGCGCTCGCGCTGCGCTCCGACGATGCCGAGAACGCGTTCATCATCCTCGCGATCCGCGAGATCGCGTCGACGGTGCGTGCCGTGGCTCTCGTGAACCAGCAACGCAACCTCGAGCGCCTGCGCCTGCTGAAGCCGGACATGGTGTTCTCGCCGCAGCAGCTCGCGGGCGAACTGCTCGCCAGCACGCTCAACGACGAACCGGTCGACAAGTCGGTAATCTCGCACCTGCTGTTCGGCACCGACGCCGCCGCGTGACCGGTGCCGGCCGGCGTGCGGCCGGTACAATCGCGCGATGTCCGAATTGCTCACTTACGGCGGCCTGTTCGCCGTGTCGATGGTCGCCGCGACCCTGCTGCCGCTCCAGTCCGAAGCCGTGCTCGCCGGCCTGCTGGTCGCCGGGCGCGAGCCCGTGTGGGCGCTGGTGCTGGTCGCGAGCGTCGGCAACGTCGCGGGCTCGGCGGTCAACTGGGCGCTCGGCCGCGGCATCGAACACTTCCGCGACCGCCGCTGGTTCCCGGTCAAGCCGGCCGCGCTCGCGCGCGCCGAGCGCTGGTATGCGCGCTACGGCCGCTGGTCGCTGCTGCTGAGCTGGGCGCCGGTGGTCGGTGATCCGCTGACGATGATCGCCGGCGTGCTGCGCGAGCCGCTGCCGACCTTCCTCGCGATCGTGACGATCGCGAAGGTCGGGCGGTATCTGGCCGTCGCATGGCTCGTGATGCACTGACGCCGCCCGCCTGCGTCGGGCGAACCTGCTCGCCCCTTGCGGCTTCGGACCGCTAAAGAATCCGCCGAACCTGCCGTATTCCTTACGGTATGCGGTGGCGCGTGCGTTCCGCCTCTCTCCCTCTCCACTCAGGATTCGTATGAGATTGACCCAACTGGGCCGGGCGAGCGTCGGCGCGCGCCTGGCCGCGCTGGCATGCGTGCTGGTCGCGCTGCTGTTTACCGCCTTCGCATGGGCGCTCGCCCATTTCGCCGGCCAGCAACTCGCCGACGAGGCCCATGCGCGCATCGCGGACAAGGAGCAGTCGATCCGCGCGATGGTCGAGATGTTCGACAAGGCGCTGTCCGCCGAAGCCACCCGTTCGATGGCGCTGTTCGCCAGTTTCCTGCCGGCCGATTTCGCGCTCGACCCGGCCCGCACCGTCGACATCGGCGGCGTCGCCGCGCCGACATTGTCCGCCGGCGGCCAGCCGCTCGACCTCGATTACGCGATTCCCGACCAGTTCCTGAAGAAAAGCGGCGCGATCGCGACGATCTTCGCGCGCGACGGCGACGATTTCGTCCGCATCACGACCTCGCTGAAGAAGCAGGACGGCACGCGCGCGGTCGGCACGCGCCTCGATCGCGCGGGCCCCGCCTACGCGCCGCTCGTCGCCGGACGCAGCTATACGGGCCTCGCGAAACTGTTCGGCCGGCCGTACATCACGCAGTACAAGCCGGTCACCGACGCGACGGGCCGCGTGATCGGCGCGCTGTTCGTCGGCCTCGACGTCGGTGCCGAGCTGCAAGTCGTGCAGGACGGGATCCGGGCGCTGAAGATCGGTGAAAACGGCTATTACTTCGTGCTCGACGCGTCGCCGGGCGCATCGCGCGGCACCTTCGTCGTTCATCCCGACGCCGCCGGCCAGCGCGCGGACGACGCGCGCGCGCCGTACACGCAGATGCTCGCCGCCGGCCAGGGCCGGCTCGCTTACACGTCGGCCGATCCGGCCGCGCACGACGCCGGGCCCACCGCCAAATTCGTGTCGTTCACGACGATTCCGCAGTGGCAATGGCTGGTCGGCGGCATCGCGCTCGACGACGAACTGCTCGCGGGCATGCGCACCGTCCGCAACCGTTTCCTGATGATCGGGGCCGTGCTCGTCGCGGCGTTCGCGGCGTTGTTCCTCGTCGTCGTGCGACGCGTGGTGAGCCGACCGCTCGATGCGGCGGCGCGTGCGTCGGAACGCTTCGCGGCCGGCGACCTCAGCATCCGCATCCGCGACGGCGCCGCCGCGCGCGGCGCGGCGGGCAACGACGAGATCGGCCGGCTCGTGCAGGCGGTCGACGGAATCGGCGACGGCCTCGCGCGGATCGTCGCGCAGGTGCGCAGCGGCTCGTCCGACATCGCGCGTGGCACGGTCGGCATCGCGGCCGGCAGCGGCGACATCGCCGCGCGGATCGCGACGCAGGCGAGCAGCGTCGAACAGACGGCAGCCAGCATGGAGGAGATCACGGCCGCCGTGCAGCAGAACGCCGAACATGCGGCGCAGGCAAATGCGCTGGTCGCCGACGCATCGGCCGCCGCGACCGACGGCGAGACGGCGGTGCAACGCGTGGTCGCGACGATGGACGACATCGGCCGTGCGACGCGCCGGATCGCCGAAATCACCGGCACGATCGAAGGCATCGCGTTCCAGACCAATATCCTGGCGCTGAACGCTGCCGTCGAGGCCGCGCGCGCGGGCGAGCACGGCAGGGGCTTCGCGGTGGTCGCGGCCGAAGTGCGCGCGCTCGCGCAGCGCAGCGCGGCCGCGGTCAAGGAAATCGACGCACTGAGCGCCGAATCGTCGACGACCGTCGAACAGGGCTACCGGATCGCGGACGCCGCGCGCGGCACGATGCGCGACATCGTCCAGCGAGTCGATCAGGTCAGCACGCTCATCGGCGAGATCAGCGCCGCGTCGCGCGAGCAATCGACCGGCATCGAGCAGGTGAATCAGGCCATCACGCAGATCGGCGAGGCGACGCAGCAGAACGCGACGCTGATCTCGGATGCCGAACGCGCGGCCGTCGCGTTGCGCGACCAGGCCGCGCAATTGTCGGAAGCCGTCAGCGTCTTCCGGCTGGCCCGCGACGCGTGACGCACGACGAACGACCGGGCAACCGCCCGGTCGCGTCGATTACTTCTTGTCCCCCGCCAGGTCGATCGCCTTGTCCGACCCGACCGCGTTGCGCAGCTGGAATTTCTGGATCTTGCCGGTCGACGTCTTCGGCAGCTCGCCGAAGCGCACGACCTTCGGCACCTTGAAACCCGCGAGCAACTGCCGGCAGTGCGCGACGATTTCCTCCTCGGTCGCGCTCATGCCGTTGCGCAGCTCGACGAACGCGCACGGCACCTCGCCCCATTTCGGGTCGGGCATCGCGACCACCGCGGCGACCTCGACGGCCGGATGCCGGTACAGCGCATCCTCGACCTCGATGCTCGAGATGTTCTCGCCGCCGGAAATGATGATGTCCTTGCGGCGATCCTTGATGCGGATATAGCCGTCCGGCGTCAGCACGCCGAGATCACCCGTGTGGAACCAGCCGCCGTGGAATGCCTCGTCCGTCGCGTGCGGGTTCTTCAGGTAGCCCTTCATGCAGATGTTGCCGCGGAACATGATCTCGCCGAGCGTCTCGCCGTCGGCCGGCACCGGCGCCATCGTGTCCGGGTCGAGCACCGTCGCGCCCGCTTCCAGGTGATAGCGCACGCCCTGCCGCGCATTGAGCCGCGCGCGCTCGTCGTCGGGCAGTTCGTCCCAGTGCGCCTGCTTCGCGCATACGGTCGCCGGGCCGTAGACCTCGGTCAGTCCGTACACGTGCAGCAGGTCGAAGCCGATCTCCTTCATCTTCGCGATCACGGCCGGCGCGGGCGCGGCACCGGCGACCATCGCGTGCACGGTGTGATCGATGCCCGCGCGGAACTCGGCCGGGGCATTCGCGATCGCGCTCTGCACGATCGGCGCGCCGCAGTAATGCGTGATGCGTTCGCGACGGATCAGGTCGAACACCGTCTTCGCGTCGAACTTGCGCAGGCAGACGTTCACGCCCGCGCGCGCCGCGACGGCCCACGGGAAGCACCAGCCGTTGCAGTGGAACATCGGCAGCGTCCACAGATACACGGCGTGCTTCGGCATGTCCCATTCGAGGATGTTGCTGATCGCCGCGAGATACGCGCCGCGATGGTGATAGACGACGCCCTTCGGGTCGCCGGTCGTGCCGGACGTGTAGTTCAGCGCGATCGCCTCCCACTCGTCGGCGGGCAGTGTCCACGCGTAGTCCGGGTCGCCGCCCGCGACGAACGCCTCGTAGTCGGTCGCGCCGGCGAAGCGCGCGGGGTCGGCCGGCATCGCGTCAGCGACGCTGACGATCTTCAGGCCCGGCACTTCGAGCGCCGCGCGATGCGCTAGCTCCGCGTATTCGGTATCGACGATCAGCACCTTCGCTTCGCCGTGACGCAGCATGAACAGCACCGACGAAATGTCGAGCCGCGTGTTGATCGTGTTGAGCACGGCGCCGGCCATCGGCACGCCGAAGTGCGCCTCGACCATCGCCGGGATGTTCGGCAGCAGCGCCGCGACCGTCTCGCCACGCGCGACGCCGGCCCGCGCGAGCGCGCTCGCGAGCTGCTTCGCGCGCTTGTAGGTCTCGCCCCAGGTGCGCCGCACGTCGCCGTGCACGATCGCGAGGCGCTCGCCGTAGACTTCGGCCGCGCGGACCAGAAAGTCGATCGGCGTGAGCGGCACGTAGTTGGCGTCGCGGCGGCCGAGTCCGGCCTCGAACATCTGCGTCATGATCCTGTCTCCCGTTTTCTGCCGGCCGGCGTGCAGGCACCCCGATCGGTTTTGATGTGGTTCAATTGCCGATAGCCTAACGGGCGCTATTGTGAGCCGTCTGTCATCGAAACGACAGAGTGCCCGATGAACGCTGCGCGTTATCCCTATCCTCGCAAACCCGCACCCATGCACGACCACTCCGTTGCACCGCCCGACGCGGCCGCTACGCCGGACCACTCGCCGGCCAACCCGCCGCCCGAACCGGGCCCGTTGCCGGCCCTGTCCGCGCTGTTCAGCCAGTGCGCGTGGTTCCGCGCGCTGGCGCCGGAACACCAGGCGCTCGTGCTCGCGCAGTCCCACGCGGAACGGCACGAAGCCGGCGACGTGATCGCGCAGCGGCTCGCGCCGTCCGAACACTGGATCGGCGTGCATCGCGGATTGCTGAAGCTGGCGATCTTCAACGCGTCGGGGCGCGGCTGCACGTTTTCCGGCGTGCCGTCGGGCGGCTGGTTCGGCGAAGGCAGCGTGATCAAGCGCGAGCTGCGCAAGTACGAAGTCGTCGCCGTCCAGCGCTCGATCGTGCTGTTCGTCCCGGTCGACACGTTCCATGCGCTGCTCGACACGAGCCTGCCGTTCACGCGCTTCGTGATCCATCAATTGAACAACCGGATGGGCGAATTCATCGCGTCGATCCAGAACAGCCGGCTGCTCGACGTCGACGCGCGCGTGGCGCAGGCGCTCGCGCAGCTGTTCAACCCCGCGCTGTACCCGGACACCGGCCCGTCGCTCGCGATCTCGCAGGAGGAACTGGGGATGCTCGTCGGCGTGTCGCGGCAGCGGATCAACCAGGCGTTGCAGCAGCTCGAGAAACTCGGCGTGCTGCGGCTCGCGTACAACCAGATCGAGGTCGTCGATCTGGCCGCGCTCGCGCGGGTCGGGATGGAACAGATCTGAGCGACGTCCGATGCGCGGAAGCACCGCCGATGCGGCATGCGCACGCGGTCCGGCGGCGGTTCCCAGGTGCCTGCGCCCGCGCACCTTTCATCCGATGAATCGACCTTGCGCCGCCCCACCCCAACCTGACAATTCCGCCAGTTTCGCGCCAGTGACCCGTTCCGCCCCGACGCCTATCATTCGGGTTCCCTTCACCGACGCCTGATCACCGCCTGTCCCGCTGCCTCCATGTGGATCGTCAATCTCGCGCTCAGGCGCCCCTACACGTTCATCGTGATGGCCATCATGATCGTGCTGGCCACCCCGCTTGCGCTGATGCGCACGCCTGTCGACGTCCTGCCGGCGGTCAACATTCCCGTCATCAGCGTGATCTGGAATTACAACGGCTTCTCCGCGAAGGAGATGACCAACCGGATCACGGCCGTCCATGAACGGATCCTGACGACGACCGTCAACAACATCCAGCACATCGAGTCGACCTCGCTGCCCGGCATCGCGGTCGTGAAGGTGTTCCTGCAGCCCGGCGCGAACGTGCAGACCGCGATCGCGCAGACGGTGTCATCCGCGCAGGCGATCGTGCGGCAGATGCCGCAGGGTGCGACGCCGCCGCTCGTGATCACCTATTCCGCGTCGAGCATCCCGGTGATCCAGCTCGGGCTGTCCAGCAAGACACTCAGCGAACAGTCGCTCGCCGACATCGCGCTCAACTTCCTGCGCCCTCAACTGATCACGATCCCGGGCGCGCAGATCCCGTTTCCGTACGGCGGCCGCACGCGCGTGGTCGCGATCGACCTCGACCCGCAGGCGCTCCTCGCGAAGGGCCTCACGCCCGCCGACATCGTCAACGCGGTCAACGCGCAGAACCTGGTGCTGCCGACCGGCACCGCGAAGATGGGCCAGACCGAATACCGGATCGACACGAACGCGTCGGCCGACACGGTCGCCGACATCAACGGCCTGCCGGTGCAGACCGTCAACGGCGCGACGACCTACCTGCGCGAAGTCGCGTCGGTGCGCGACGGCTTCGCGCCGCAGACCAACGTCGTGCGCCAGAACGGCCAGCGCGGCGTGCTGATGTCGATCCTGAAGACCGGCGACGCGTCGACGCTGAAGGTCGTGTCGGACCTGAAGGCGCTGCTGCCGAAGGTGATCCCGACGCTGCCCGAAGGGCTCACGATCACGCCGCTGTTCGACCAGTCGGTGTTCGTCAACGCCGCCGTGCAGGGCGTGATCCACGAGGCGCTGATCGCCGCCGTGCTGACCGCGATGATGATCCTGCTGTTCCTCGGCAACTGGCGCAGCACGCTGATCATCGCGATCTCGATTCCGCTGTCGATCTTCACGTCGCTGATCGCGCTGGCCGCGCTCGGCGAGACCATCAACATCATGACGCTCGGCGGGCTCGCGCTCGCGGTGGGGATCCTGGTCGACGACGCGACCGTCACCATCGAGAACATCGAGCGGCACCTGCATCTCGGTACAAACCTGCACGACGCGATTCTCGAAGGCGCGGGCGAGATCGCGGTGCCCGCGTTCGTGTCGACGCTGTGCATCTGCATCGTGTTCGTGCCGATGTTCTTCCTGACGGGCGTCGCGCGCTTCCTGTTCGTGCCGCTCGCCGAAGCCGTGGTGTTCGCGATGCTCGCGTCCTACGTGCTGTCGCGCACGCTGGTGCCGACGCTGGCGATGCTGCTGTTCCGCCCGCAGCAGGCCACCACCGGCCCCGACCACTCGACGTCGCGTTTCGCGCGGCTCCATCACGCGTTCAACGCCGCGTTCGAGCGGCTGCGCGCGTGGTACATCGTGCTGCTCAGCATCCTGCTGGTGCGCCGCCGCTTCTACGCGACGTGCTTCCTCGGCTTCTGCGTGCTGTCGACCGGCCTCGTGTTCGTGCTCGGCCGCGACTTCTTCCCGAACGCCGATTCCGGCAACATCCGGCTGCACATGCGCGCACCGACCGGCTACCGGATCGAGGAAACCGCGCGCCTCGCCGACCAGGTCGAGCGCGTGATCCGCGAAGCGGTGCCGCCCGACGAGCTCGGCGCGATCGTCGACAACCTCGGGCTGCCGGTGAGCGGCATCAACCTGTCGTACAGCAACAGCGGCACGATCGGCACGCTCGACGGAGAACTGATGATCGCGCTGAAGCCGGGCCACCGCTCGACCCGGCACTACGTGCAGACGCTGCGCACGCTGCTGCCGCAGCGCTTCCCCGGCGTCGAGTTCTTCTTCCAGCCGTCGGACATCATCACGCAGATCCTCAACTTCGGTCAGCCGGCCGCGATCGACGTGCAGGTACTCGGCAACGATCTCGCGAGTAACATGGCTATCGCGAGCAGCCTGATGAAAAAGATCAGGCAAATCCCCGGCACCGTCGACGTGCACGTACTGCAGCGCAACGACGAACCGACCCTGGTGGCCGACATGGACCGTACGCGCATGCAGCAGCTCAGCCTCTCAGCGCAGAACGTCGCGCAGAACATGCTGATCTCGCTGTCCGGCAGTTCCCAGACGACCCCGTCGTTCTGGATCAACCCGCGCACCGGCGTCCAGTACCCGCTGCAGATCCAGACCCCGCAATACAACATCGCGTCGATCGACGACCTGCTCGGCACGCCGATTTCCGCGAGCGGGCGCACGGGCATGCCGCTGCAACTGCTCGGCAACCTCGTGCAGATCCACCCCGTCTCGAATCCGGCCGTGATCACGCATTACAACATCCGCCCGGCGATCGACCTGTACGTGAGCGTCGAAGGCCGCGACCTCGGCTCTGTCGCAAGCGCGATCGACCGGATCGTGTCCGACGCGCGCGCGACGCTGCCGCGCGGCACCGACCTCACGGTGCGCGGCCAGGTCGAGACGATGCGCACGTCGTACATCGGTCTCGGCGCGGGCGTCGCGATGGCGATCGTGCTCGTCTACCTGCTGATCGTCGTGAACTTCCAGTCGTGGCTCGATCCGCTGATCATCATCAGCGCGATGCCGGCCGCGCTCGCCGGCATCGCGTGGATGCTGTTCATCACCGGCACGCACCTGAGCGTGCCCGCGCTGACGGGCGCGATCATGACGGTGGGCGTCGCGACCGCGAACAGCATCCTGGTCGTGTCGTTCGCGCGCCAGCGCCTCGCCGCCGGCGCGCCGCCGCTCACGGCCGCGCTCGAGGCCGGCGCGACGCGGATCCGCCCGGTGCTGATGACGGCGCTCGCGATGATCATCGGGATGGTGCCGATGGCGCTCGGTCTCGGCGAAGGCGCCGAGCAGAACGCGCCGCTCGGCCGCGCGGTGATCGGCGGCCTGCTGTTCGCCACCGTTTCGACGCTGCTGTTCGTGCCGCTCGTGTTCGGCGGCGTGCATTCGCGGCTGGCCCGCCGGCGCGCGCGCCAGGCCGGACACTGACTTTCGCCCCTAGCCTTTAGACCCGGTCAATTCATGGAAGAGAAACATCACAGCTCCGTCGGCATCCAGGTGGACGAACACGGCATGCACCTGCCGACGCGCACGTCGGTGTCGCGGCGCGGGCGGGTCGTGCTGATCGTGGTCGGCGTGCTGCTGGCCGCGGGCGCCGCGCGCACGATCGTCGTCAACGTGCTGAACCGCAACCGGCTCGATGCGGTGGCCGAGCAGAACACGCGCCAGTACGTGAACGTCGTGCATCCGGTCGATGCGGCCACCGGCGGCAAGCTGACGCTGCCCGGCACGCTGCGCGGCTTCGTCGAGGCGCCGATCTATGCGCGCGCGAGCGGCTACGTGCTGCGCTGGCAGGCCGACATCGGCGCGCACGTGAAGCAGGGGCAACTGCTCGCCGAGCTCGACACGCCCGAGCTCAACCAGGAACTCGCGCAGGCCACCGCGCAGCGTCAGCAGGCGCAGGCCGCGCTCGCGCTCGCGAAGACGTCGTTCGACCGCGCGCAGCAGCTGCGCCAGCGCGATGCGGTGTCGCAGCAGGAACTCGACGACCGGCAAGGCGCGTTCAACCAGGGCAGCGCGAATCTCGCCGCGGCCGATGCGAACATGCGCCGGCTCACCGAACTGAAGGGCTTCCAGCGCATCGTCGCGCCGATCGACGGGATCGTCACGCAGCGCAACGTCGACGTCGGCGACCTCGTCAATTCCGGCAACGCGGGCCGCTCGCTGTTCACGGTCGTGCAGGCCGACCAGTTGCGCCTGTACGTGCAGGTGCCGCAGGCGTACGCGCAGCAGGTGAAGGTCGGCCAGCACGTGAGCGTCGCGCAGGCCGAGCTGCCCGGCCAGACCTTCGACGGCACGATCACGCGCACGTCCCAGGCGATCGACGTCGCGACACGTTCGCTGCAGATCGAGATCACGCTGCCGAACCCGGACGGACGGCTGCTCCCCGGCTCGTATGTGCAGGCGATGCTGCCGATGACACCGGTCGGCCGCCTGCAGATTCCGGCCAACACGCTGCTGTTCCGCGCAGAAGGGCCGACCGTCGCAGCCGTCGACGCGAACGGCCAGGTGCACCTGAAGGCGGTGACGATCGCGCGCACGATCGGCCAGACGCTCGAAGTCGACGGCCCGCTCACGCCGAACGACCGCCTCGTCGCGAACCCGAGCGATGCGCTCGCGAACGGCGACACCGTCATCGTGCAGACGCCGCCGGCCGTGAAGCCGGCGTCCGCCGCCGCGGGAGCGAAGTCGTGAGCGCGATGCGCGCCCGCCTGCGCCCCGCCGCGGTCCTGGCCGCCATCGCGGTCGCGGCCCTTGCCGGCTGCACGGTCGGCCCCGACTACCGGCGCCCCGCCGTCGAGACGCCGGCCGCGTGGCGGCTCGACCCGGCCGACGCGTACTGGCACCCGGCCGCGCCCGCCCGCGCGCCGCTCGATCCGGCCTGGTGGACCGCCTTCGGCGACGCGCAGCTGGACACGCTCGAAGCCGACGTGTTGCGCAACAACCAGAACCTGAAGGCCGTCGCCGCACGCTACGACCAGGCGAAGGCGACGCTCGCGTCGGTCGCGTCCGCGCAGTATCCGGCCGTCGGCCTGAACGCGAGCGGCCAGCGCTTCAAGATCTCCGCCGACCGGCCGCAGACCAACTACGCGACGCGCAGCATGTCGACCGTGCAGAACGACATCCAGGTCGCCGCAAGCGTCAGCTACGAACTCGACCTGTTCGGCCGCGTGCGGCGCAGCGTCGAATCCGCGCAGGCCAGCTCCGAGCAGGCGCGCGACGATTTCGCGAACGCGCGCCTCGTGCTGACTGCCGAGCTCGCGTCGAGCTACTTCGCGCTGCGCGAGCTCGACAGCGAGATCGACGTCGTCAAGCGCTCGATCGACCTGCAGCAGAAGGCGCTCGACTACGTGAGCGCGCGCCACGACCTCGGCGCGGTGTCCGGCCTCGACCTGCTGCAGCAACGCGCGCAGCTCGACGCGACGCGCACGCAGGCGCAGCTGCTGATCCAGCAGCGCGCGCAGGTCGAGACCGCAATCGCGACGCTGGTCGGCACGCCGGCCCCCGAATTCTCGCTGCCGCCGCGCGTGGTGCCGATCAACGCGCCCGCGCTGCCGACCGGGATGCCGAGCGACCTGCTGCAGCGGCGCCCGGACGTCGCGTCGGCCGAGCGCGCGATGGCCGCCGCGAACGCGCAGATCGGCGTCGCGCGCGCCGCGTACTTCCCGCGCATCGCGCTGTCGCCGGACATCGGCTGGGACGCGACGCGCTTCTCCGGGCTGTTCACCGTGCCGGCGCTGCTGTGGTCGATCGGCGCGTCGGTCAGCCAGCCGCTGTTCGAAGGCGGCAAGCTGAAGGCCGGCGTCGATTTCGCGCAGGCCGGCTACGTGGCCGCGCAGGCCAGTTACCGGCAGACCGTGCTCACCGCGTTCCAGGAGGTGCAGAATGCGGTGACGGGCCTGGCGGTGCTGGCCGAAGCCGCGCAGCAGGCGTCGGCAGCCGTCGACGACGCGCGCAAGCTCGTGTCGCTCGCGCAGGACCGTTATGCCGGCGGCCTCACGCCGTTCATCGACGTGCTGACGGCCCAGCAGCAGTTGCTGACGAGCGAGCGCCAGGCCGTGCAGATCCAGGGCCAGCGTGCGGCGCTCGTCGTGTTTCTCGCGAAGGCGCTCGGCGGCGGCTGGGACGGCGGCGCGACAGGCGCCACGCCGACCGACGTCGCGGCGGCAACCCTCCAGCCCGCCGCGAGCGTCGGCCCCTAACCCGGTTACAAGGACACACCCATGAAAGTCCTGATCGTCGAAGACGAACCGAAAGTCGTCGAATACCTGAAAAGCGGCCTGACCGAAGAAGGCTGGGTCGTCGATACCGCGCTGGACGGCGAGGACGGCGCGTGGAAGGCCGTCGAATTCGAATACGACGTGGTCGTGCTCGACGTGATGCTGCCGAAGCTCGACGGCTTCGGCGTGCTGCGCGCATTGCGCGCGCAGAAGCAGACGCCCGTGATCATGTTGACCGCGCGCGACCGCGTCGACGATCGCGTGCGCGGGCTGCGCGGCGGCGCCGACGACTATCTGACCAAGCCCTTCTCGTTCCTCGAACTGATCGAGCGGCTGCGCGCGCTCACGCGCCGCGCGCGCGTGCAGGAATCGACGCTGATCTCGATCGGCGACCTGCGCGTCGACCTGATCGGCCGGCGCGCGTCCCGCGACGGCACACGCCTCGACCTGACCGCGCAGGAATTCCAGCTGCTCGGCGTGCTCGCGCGGCGCAGCGGCGAGGTGCTCTCGAAGACGACGATCGCCGAACTCGTGTGGGACGTGAACTTCGACAGCAACGCGAACGTCGTCGAGACGGCGATCAAGCGCCTGCGCGCGAAGCTCGACGGCCCCTTCACGGAGAAGCTGCTGCACACGATCCGCGGCATGGGCTACGTGCTCGAAGCGCGCGAGGACGCCGACAGCGAGAGGCACGCATGAAACGCTCGATCACCCTGCGTCTGTCGGCGATGTTCGGCATCGTGTCGCTGCTCGTGTTCACGCTGGTCGGCTGCGGGCTGTTCGTGATGATGGAGCGCCAGCTGTTTGCCGAACTGCGCGCGACGATCGACACGCGCGCGAAGGTCGCGCAGATGATCGTGTCGCACGCGACCACCGCCGCGCGCGGCCGCCTGATGCAGGAAAAGCTCGCCGATCTCGAACCGCCCGACGGGTCGACGCGTTACCAGATCGACAGCCCCGACGCCAACTTCCGCTTCGGTCATCCGGTCGACGGCGTGCCCGTCGGCAAGCCGTTCGGTGCGTTCCAGCAATACGCGCTCAACCACAGCAGCTACGACGTGATGACGAAGACCGTCCCGATCGCGGGCAGCGGCGAGCGCCCCGACCTGAAGCTGATCGTCGCGTCGTCGTGCGAGCGCACGCAGCGGATGCTGCGCCGTTTCGTGTGGACGCTCGCCGCACTGATCGCGATCGCCACCGTCGTCACGCTGCTGCTGAGCCGCGCGGTCGCGCGCTTCGGGCTCGCGCCGCTCGAACGGCTGTCGCAGGACGCGGCGGCGATCAACGCCACCGACCGCCGCCAGCGGCTGCACACGGACGCGTTGCCGACCGAGCTGCGCGATCTGGCCGCGTCGTTCAACGGCGCGCTCGAGCGCATCCAGCAGACCTATGCGCGGCTCGAGGCATTCAATGCGGACGTCGCGCACGAGTTGCGCACGCCGATCAGCATTTTGATCGGCCAGACCCAGGTCGCGCTGACGAGCCGCGACCGCTCGGTCGACCGGATGCGCCAGACGCTGCAGTCGAACCTCGAGGAGTTCGAGCGTCTGCGCGTGATCATCAACGACATGCTGTTCCTGTCGCGCAGCGATCGCGGTGAGCGCGCGACCGACCTGAAGCACGTGTCGCTCGCCGACGAAGTGCGGCGCATGCTCGACTTCCTCGAGATTCCGCTGGACGAAGCGCAGTTGCGCGCCGAACTGCACGGCGATGCGCGCGCGGCCGTCGACCCGTCGCTGTTCCGCCGCGCGATGACCAACCTGCTGATCAACGCGATCCAGCATTCGGCGCCCGGGGCGACGCTGAACGTGACGATCACGCCGCGCGACACGCTCGTCGACGTGTCGGTCGCCAACCCCGGCGAGCCGATCGACCCGGTGCAGCGCTCGCACGTGTTCGAGCGCTTCTACCGGCTCGAAGAAGCGCGCGCGAACAGCAAGGAGAACCACGGGCTCGGGCTGTCGATCGTCAAGGCCGTCGCGGAGATGCACGGCGGCAGCGTGTTCGTCGCGTGCTCGGGCGGCGTCAATACGTTCGGCTTCTCGGTGTCGACGCAGGCGTGCAGCATCGGCCCGCTGCGCACGGACGATGCGGGCGACGCGAGCGACCCGCACGCGCTGCGACCGACACCCGCGCCGCGCGCGATGCACTGACGGCACCGCGCCGCCGAGGGCAGTTTTCTTCAATACGGACACGCGCGGCTTCTTTAGTCTCGATGCGACTTTCACATTCGCATGGAGACACATGATGAGCATGCTGGTTTCGATGGCCGCGTTCGCGCTGGCGTCGTCGATCACGCCCGGTCCCGTCAATATCGTCGCGCTCGGCGCGGGCGCGCGCCACGGTCTCGGCGCGAGCCTGCGCTATGCGGCCGGCGCGACGCTCGGCTTCGTCGCGCTGTTTCTGCTGATCGGCCTCGGGCTGCACGCGGCGCTCGCCCGCTGGCCGATGCTGACCACGGCCACCCAATGGTCGGGGATCGCGTTCCTGCTTTACCTCGCGCTGCGGCTGGCGCTCGACGACGGCCGGCTGTCGACCGATCCGGCCGATCCGGACGCGCCAAACGTCGCCGGCCCGTCGGCGGCGGCCGGCGCGGCGATGCAATGGCTCAATCCGAAGGCTTGGCTCGCATGCGTGGCCGCGATGGGCGCGTATGCGGCCGATGGCGATCGCGCGCAGGTGTGGCAGTTCGCGGCGCTGTATCTGGTGATCTGCTTCGCGTCGATCTCGTGCTGGGGGTATGCGGGCGCGTCGCTGCGGCACTGGCTCGCGAATGCGCGGCGGATGCGGCTGTTCAACCGCGCGATGGCACTGCTGCTCGCCGGCAGCGCGCTTTATCTGCTCGACGTCTAGCGTCGTCGTTTCGAACGGGTTTTTGCTGCGGGCGGCGGTGCGAGCCGTCACGGCCCGCTGCGGCACCGGCATGCGCCGGCCCTTCCGTCGCTCAGTTCGCGGCGCTTCGATATTGGCCCGGCGTGGCGGCCGCGATGCGCCGGAACGCGCGCTGGAAATGCGCCTGGTCCGCAAAACCCGCATCGAGCGCGACCTCGGCGATCGGCCGGCCGCGGCGCAGTTCCGCGCGGCCGTACTGCACGCGACGGTCGACCAGGAACGCATGCGGTGTCATCCCGTAGCGGGCGTTGAACGCGCGGATCAGGTAGGACGGCGACAGGTCGGCGGCCGCACAGATTGCATCGAGCGTGACGGCCTGACGGCAATGCGCGGCGATGTAGTCGGCCGCGCGCGCGAGCTTCGCGTTGTCGGCCGCGCGCCGCGTGTCGACGGGCAGTTCGCGATCGAGCGCGCCGTGCAGCCGCGTGAAGAATTCGACCGCCGCGCTTTCCTTGCCGAGCGGATCGACGCCGGGTGCCACGAGCGTGCGGTAAAAGCCGCCGAACTGCGCGAACAGGTCGCGCCGCTGCGTCAACTTCGGCGAAAAGCCGCGAAAATCGCTGTTCGGGTCGCGCCCGAGCGCATGCTGCAGTCGTGCGAGCCAGGGTACGTCGACATAGATCATCCGGTATGCCCACGCGTCGGGGCCATACGGATTGCACGCATGCACCTGCTCCGGATCGATGATCACGAGCACGCCGCGCCCGACGTGTTCCTTCGTCGCGCCGTTCAGGTAAGTGCTCGTGCCGCCGATGATCGCGCCGAGCGAAAACGTGTCGTGCGTGTGCTTCGCGTAGCAGATCGTCCGACCATCGTCGACGGTGCGCGCCTCGATGAACGGCAGCGCGGCGTCGCGCCAGAACGGCGACGGCGCGGCGAGGGGGTTGGCGGAACGGCTCACGCGACGGGCTCCCGGATCGGATGGCGAACGCACACCGTACAAGACTGCGCGGCGCGATGCAACCGCGAACCGACGCTTCGCGGCCGGATCGCCTAAGCTTTGATTTCGGCCGCCGCGGCAGACGCGGCGGGTTCCGTTTCCCTCTTCCAGCCGGTAACTCTGCACTTCGATCTGCGCGGCCAACGGCATCGCAGCATGTCGTCGAATCCAGAAGCGGTGGTCACGGTCAACTCGCAAACCGCCCCTGGATTCGCCTGCAGCCGCCACCGTCCGAATCTCTGCGTGAACAACACGTAGCCCCTCGACGTACAGGCATTGCGATTTAGCTCTGCCGCGTGACGACAATCTCAACGCGTCGGTTTTGCGAACGCCCATCCGTCGTTTTGTTGTCGCCGACCGGATCGGCATCACCCTTGCCGACGGCTTCGAGACGATTGGCCGGGATGCCAGCAGCTTGCAGCGTCTGCATCACATGCGTCGCACGCTCGTGCGACAGTGCCTGATTCGACGCGAACTGGCGGCTGCGGATCGGTATGTTGTCCGTGTAGCCAGTTACCGTCACCTGGCCCGGCACCTTGGCGATCTCGCCCGCAATCTTCGCAATCAGTGGGGCGACCGTCGCCTTCACTGACGCACCGCCCGGCGGGAACATCGCATCGCCCCGGACCGTCACCGAGCTGCGGTGTGGATCCTCATCGACGCTCACGGTACCCGCTGCGATCTCGCTTTTCAGCAGCTGTTTCAGGTGCAGGGCCTGCGATGCGGATGGCGGCCCCGTGTGGCCAATGTCGGCGATCTGCTTCTGGACTTCGGCCGCGCGGCTCACAAGCCGGTACTTGTCATAGCCATACATGCCCAGCAGGATCACCGACAGCACCGAGGCCGTGATCCATACGGGGAAGTTGTAGAACGACACGCGCCTGCCATTCGTATCCGGTCGCCAGTTCGGCGACAGTTCCACCGGCACAGGTTCCCGCCGCGACATGATCTCATCGTAGAGCCGCTGCCTCACGGCCTCGTGCTTGCGATGACCGTCCGTTTCGAGTCGGTAGCGGCCCTCGAAGCCGAGACTCAGTACGCGGTGGATCACTTCGAGCAGATCACGGTGTTCGTCCGGATCGTTCATCAGCCGGCCGATCAGCAGATAAATCTTGTCGCCGCCCTGACGGTCTTCGTGAAAGACTGTTGCGAGGCCGTTCGTGATCCACGCCACCCCGTTTTCGCAGTTCTGCCCCCAGGCCGTCTGCATCGCTACCTCATCGAGCGCCGTGCACAGGCAGTAACGCGCGCCGATCATGTGATCGCGCCGAATATTCGCCTGCTCGCACAGCTTCTGGAATATGCGCATCTCCTGCTCGAGCAGCGAGCGCAGCGCGGGGATAGCGTCCGTATCAAGATATTTCGGCATATCCGCCTGGACGCGCAGCAGCGGCCGGGCCGCTTCCAGCAAGGGATTCCGGTGGGCGCGAACCGCTGCCAGGCGTTCGCTGAAAGGTTCGGGCGGCGGAATCTCCTTGGGCGTGTCAGGCGGTGTTGAGGCTTCGCTGGGTTGAGTGTTCATGGTTTCATGATTGGTATAGCGCCGGGTGCGGTCAGGCACGCAGCGCGGGCTCTCTTGATGGATTGTTGAAACGCAGCGGGAAAAACGCGACACAGGCGGCGTTGACCCGAAGGTCATTGAGGCGAAATGACTGCCGGTGATGGAGTCGCAGCCGATGCAGCGCGAGCGCCATCGTCTGGCGCGTCGATGAACTCTATCGATTTGACTACGGTTAGAGCGAAAGGCAAGAGATCGCTTTTCTGGTAAAAGGGACGAGCGATTTGTGGTGTGCCGCCGCATAGCACGACCGGGGGATGGCGCAAACAAAACGCAAACCGGCGGTCACGCGTCTTTGGATCACCGTTCGTCTGCTCTTGAGTTACGGCGATGCCCGTGCTATTTGCTGCCTCCAGAGGAAATATCCGAGTGACCGGCTTCAGCAAGGCTACGTCTTCAGCAGACAACGCAGAAAAATCCTCTTTCCATTGCTTTCCGTTTTCGTCAAATGATGCGGGAACGATATTTCGGATTGCCTCAGCGTCATTAGAATTCACACACTCAAACTGTAGATAAAGTTCCCCGAGCCCCGTTCGTCGATACGGAAAGCGGTCGAGTACATATCTCGTTTCGGTAACACGGGCGTTATAAGGATCGACAAGTCTGATCGGGCATTGAACTCCATCCGTGGTAACGACAATCTGCTTGACTTCCTTGGTCGGCTGTTCATCATGCACGGTGGTAGCCGATGCACCGCGAGCGCCATCGCCTGACGTATCAATGAATTCGATACTACGCAGGAGTTGCATGACTTCAGGCTCGACGCTTTTGTGTTTGCCGTAGAGAGCATCGACAGACGTTCCTCCAAATAAGGTTGCTCCGCTGAGTGACGTTAGGCAGAAGGCCAGATTTCTGCCGCGGTTTTGCTCGTCGCCCGTTGTATCGCTTTCGATACGCACCGCGCCTGATCCATTGACGCTGCGAAGTTCGCGCACTTCTACGTGAGCGGCTTTGGGAGGCGGCCCCTGATCCAAGGTATCCCACGCGACCCAGCCGTGGGCGGTATGCTCCACACCACCGAATTCGTGGCAAACCTGCACCGGAGGGCGCGTGTCACATCCAAACTGAATATGGAAGGCGTTCGGAAGAGTCTCTCTTCTTAGCTCCACGTTATAGTCAGCATAGGGGGGCGAGCCGCTAGGATTGGCTCTCAACTCTCCACCAAAGGTATCGGTAAGCTTGAATTCGCAGGCACCGACATTCGCCACGTGCACGGTCGGCGAAATCACCTTTGGGTCATAAGCGGATGACGTCGCGGCCAGAAATAGAAGGGCCATACATCCAAACAATATTGAAAGCTTTACCACGAAGTTCTCCGCTGGAAGTTTTCCGGCCATTCTTTCGCAACTCCATGTGCATCGGGAAATGATGGCGTATCGGTTAGTACTACGAGCGCGTTTGCATAAGCGCTATAACGATCGGTAAGTCCGTTAACAGTGTAGTGGCCATAGACCGCGCCCGGAATGTTAACCATCGCGGCCGTCCTGCGTGCAGTTTCGTTGCTGTAGTACGCCTGCTGACCATGCACCACCGACACGCTATGGCGCACGTTAGGGTGTAGTTCGTCCGCGTACTGCAACGCAGTTTCAGTCGCATGAGGCGAGGACGAGCTGAATTGGAGCTTGGTCCAGTAAAAGCCTGCGCTTTGTGCGGCATCGTCCGGGTTATTAGCAACATCCTGACGCCATTGCAGAGTCTGGCTGGTCGGTGGAATCGGAATTGGCGCGCGCCCACGCCACCGGAAGTAGTTGTAGTAGTTGTTATTGCCGTGATTCAGGTCGCCGTGGTGCGCGGTCAGTTGCAGGAAGCCCCGCCCGTACCAGCCGTTATGCAATGCGGCATTTCTTCCGCCCCCTTCTTCGAGCGACCTGAACCAGTCACTTTCAACCGTCGCCTGAGCAAAAAATGCTGCTATGCGAGATGGCGTGGTAATGCCGTACTTCCGCAGCGACTTGTTTAGTTCGACACGATAGCGTTGAATAATTGCATCAGTACGGCCGTTATGCGGAACGGGTTCCCAATGGTGTTGACCATGCCCATCCTTGCGGACGATATACATCGGCAGCAACTGCTGCATCTCGGCCTTGCTCAGCCATGTGCATTTTCTCAGGTGTCCGATGATTGCCTTCGGCGGCAGGTGCCAACATTCGGCAGCAGACGGCAGGTCCGGAGTCTGGATGTCCTCCCAGAACGCGAGCGCTTCGATGTGCGCCGTCAGTGTGTGGAAGTCTTCCCCGGTAAGCGGTGTCGCCAGCGCCTCATGCGGCGACTTGAGCCATCCCCAGCGCGCGTCGATATCCTGCTTCGCCCATTCAACAGGGAATTTGCAGATCGCCTGTGCCATGCGTTTCCGCACGTCCCCGCTATGCAGTGCTTCTTTCGCTTCCGCATGCGTAACCTGACCATCGCCGTCGAGGTCGAGCCACCGTTTGATCGTTGACGACTCGCACAGGCTATCGGGTGTCGCATCGTCGTCGATCAGGCTCCAGCCCGCCCAGTGTGGCAAATCTGCATCGCTGTAGACGCTGATTCCCGCATACCGAGTGGCACCGTGGTGACCTTCTTTCTTTGGTGCGTTCAGGTTGATCCAGCCGGTACCATCAGGCGTGGCAATCTTGCGCCAGTGGCCGAATTTCACGTTTGCGGGCATCGGCTCGCCGATTGCACGGCCAAGGCGCAGCATTTCGTAAATCAGGCTGGGCGCCGGCGCTGCAGGCGCGGGTGCGGCGGGATTGGTGCTGCCATCGCGGTACTGCCTGTTCAGACGCATGGCTTCGGCGTACAGGCTGTACTCGTAGTCGTGTGTTTTCACCGGTTCGCCGACTCGAACGCAACGACCGTCGCTGGCCAGCGTAAACGTCGTGAGCGTGCAATCGCCTCTTTCGTAATGCATCTGGATGAGCAGATCGACCGCCGTCGTACCGGCAGCCGGCTGTGTCTGCACCGAAGGGTGCGGCCCTTGAGGAGGCTCAGTATCATCGCGCCGGTAAGGATGCGGCCGATTCGCAAAGAACTTCAGGCCCTTGGGCACCTTGAACCAGATATCGCCGTAGATCGCATCCGTGCGGCCCTGCGTTGCAGTGAGCGGTCCGGTCGTCCGTCCCACCAACTTCTTCAGGTTGGCCGTGTCGCTGACAATCTCGAAATGTATCTGGCCGCGCTGGCCATAGATCTGTCCGGGCATACCGAGCAGGTCCTTACGGTAGACAAGCTTGCCTGGCTTGACGGTGACGCTTTGCAGATGCATGTAGATCGAGTAGAAGGTGACTTTTGCGCTATCGCCTTCGCCAATCTCTGTCGTATGTTTGATCACGACGCAACCATCGTCAGTGCGGACATTGCGGTATTGCAGCGCGGGCTTCTCGCTTGCGTCGGTCTGGCGGACATAGACGACTTCGCCGTCGGCAATTGCGCGCACCGGCTCGGACTGGCCGTTCGCGGCCTTGGGTGCGACGAGATGAGGGCCGCCGTGCCAACCGAGGCTATAGCTCACCGGATAGGCGCCGTTACCGGGAGCGCATTCCTGCATACCGGACTGACAGATGTCATGATCCGGCACGACAGTATTACCGGCGGTGGCCGAGTCCATTTCATGCCCGGTCCCGGACGGTTGGGATGGCAGGAACGGTGGGCTGATGATCATTGGTTAAGATTCCTCGATGGTCACAGCGAAAACGGGAATGCCTGATTCACTTTCCCGGACGGGAACGACGGAAAATCAACAGGTTTCGACTGTGGTGCCTCTGTCGCATGGTCATCGGCATGGACGAGAAATTGGCCGTCCGTGAAGCCGAGAATGCCCTTCGGGCTGATTTCAACTTCGGTGCCGCCACCGTTCAATCGGATGCCCTGCTTCGCGGTCAGGTTGATCCAGTCAGTCGTGCTCATCAGTTCAAGTACCTTCTTCGCGACGATCTCGACGTTGTCGCCCTGTGCCTCGATACGCACATTGCCCGACGCCGCAACCAGCTTGATACCGAGCTTGTGGACAAACAGCGAAAACGCCTCCGCGACACTTGCGTAAAACGACTTGCGCGCGGCAATGCCGACGTGACCGCCCGTCGTAAGCGCAAGATTTTCGTCACTCGCAATGTGTGTGCTGCCCGCAGTGGTGGTTTCGATACCGGCCGGACTGGCGAACACCAGATGCGGCGTGCTCATCTCGGGATGCGGCTCATCGCTGGTCGGCGTGCCGCCCCGGATGGCATCGTTCTGCGCCTTGATCGCCGTCGTGACCTCGCTCTGGCCGGCGTCCACCTGCTGCGCTTCATGCTGCTGAGCGAGCCTGGTCAAGCTCAAGTGAATGTCGCGCGCCTGCGTCAGGCGCTGGACCGTCTCGCCCATATCCTTCGCGTGCGACCGCGCACCGTTGCGCGCTTCGGTCGTGATCAGCAGCCCCATCGCCGCGCGCACGACTCCCCACAAGTCGGTGCGAAGATCAAAGCCCTTGCCACGTGCGTCTTGCCGTCCCTTGTTGCCAAGGATGCGCCGCACGAAACCGAGACTCAGTTGCGAGGTGCCGTAGTCGCTCGATAGCTGCGTCTGGATTTCGCCGTTCGTGTCGTCCTGCACGAAGTGATTCGACTGACCGCATTTCAGTCCACGACTGCGGAAGCCCGAAAGCGCCTGATTGTCCGGCAGCGCCCAGGCTGGCTGGTTGAACGCGTTCACCACGCGCCCTGTCACCACCGGCAGGTCAGGGTCGCCGTTGATGTGTTCCACCAGTACTTCCTGGCCGATGCGCGGCAGGTGCGTCGCACCGAACTGGTTGCCCTGCCACGGTGACGATACGCGCACCCAGCAGCTTGACGTGTGATCGTGTGCTCCCAACCGGTCCCAAAGGAACTGGACTTTCACGCGGCCATATGCGTCGGTCCAGATTTCCTGATCCGCAGGGCCGGTTACGACCGCGTATTCCGGGCCGGACGTGCGCGGCTTCGTGAGGGTCTGCGCCGAGCGGAATATTTCGCTCGTGGGCTGGATTTCGAATTCCGTCGTGCAACGGTAGTGCTGGCCGATACCGCTCGCCTGGGCCACTTCCTCAATCGTAAGCGTGCTCGAGACGACCAGATATTCACGATTGGCCGCCTGCTGCGGGCAGCGTTCGAGCGTGAAAGTCTGCCCGGTCACGAGGCCACGCAGATTGCCCAGTCCCTTCGCGCGCAGGCCGGGGCAACGAAGCGCATCCATGCGCACCCGCACCAAATAGTCCGCCTCGCGCGTCGCATCGTTATGCGCCCCGGACAGGCCGCTCACACCGGCCTGCGGCTGCGCGTAGTCGCCCCATCCGTAGTGCTCCTGACCGGCATGCGCGGTGTCGCGCGGGTTTTCATCGCGGCTCGTGAGGTCTGCGCGCGGACCGGTATAGTCGTAATCGACACGCGTGACGCGTCCGGTCGTGAGATGGTTTTCTACCGACAGCTCATGGATGTGCTCTTGATCGATATGCTTGCCACCCGGCCCCTCGTAGCGGATGACACGGTACGCCTCGCCATGCGGTCGGTGCGCGCCAATCGAATCACAGAGGATCAGCCGGTGATGTCCGTTACCATGGTCAAACCAGAAATAGATGCCCCATTCCTGCCACAGGCGGCAGACGAATCCGAAATCGCTCTCCCAGTTTTGCCGTTGAATGTCGCGCTTCGGATAATTCCCGGCCAACCATTTTTCGACCGGAAACATATAGGCGGACAGTACGGCGTCCGTGATCTCCATGACATCCATGTCCTGGAACAGGCGACAGTCCTGGTTCTTCGTGGCAAGCCACAGCCACGGGCGCAGCGTTAGTTCGTACACCATCGCGCGACCTTCCTCGCGCACGAAGCGTGCGGAGGTGACCATGCCGGTGATCTCACGTGTGCCCGCGCCGATATTGCCCATGCCGGTGTTGCCCAGCATGCCGGGAACAAAGTTGCCGACTCCCTCGATCTCGACTAACACTGTGACCTCGGTGCCAATCAGTTTGTCCAGATCGACATTGGCAGTGATGCTCGGTGAGAACGCCAGCGTATCGGCGGTCTTCAGTTCGAGCGTGTAGCAGAACAGCTCGCCAAGCGTTTCGGTACCCGACAGACGTGCCGGCACCAGAACTGGCGTACCGTTGAATACCGGCAGTGCCGCGCCAACAACAGCCAGCGTGCGAGACTGGAGAAAGTCAGGCATGGGGTAGGTCCTTGCAGAAAATCAGCCGCGATGGGCGCGCTTGCCGGTGGCGACGATAGGAAAGGTGCCGCCACACTTCGGGCACGCAACCGGATGGCCGTCAAGCGCGACGGTGATACACGGTGCTTCAGATCGAGGGTCGCCTCGAATATCTTGCCGCCGTGATCGGTCGCATTGCCAAGCTGCGCCGTGTCGCGACCCCGTTCGTTTCATGCAGATTTCTCTTTGGCGTTTACTTTTGTGGCTGTTAAAGCGCCAGACAAGCAGGCTAGCCAACTACACGAAATTGTCGAATAAAACGTGCCCCAAATATTTCTCCATTTTTCATCAAGGCACAATCGGACAATTCTGAAAAATTGTCCTTGAATCAATGCGCCCCGGCCGCTTTACATTGATTGACCTGCGCCAGATTCTGGCTAATATGGCTTCTATCGGGATGGTCAAAATCTGATCCCAAACAAAAAGCCTGCGTGTAGCGGATTTTTTATTTCAAAATCTCTTGGGCGTCGGAGCCGCTCGGCATTCGTATTCGGTTACACGCCTTCCAAGAAGATTGTCTAGAAGCACCTTCGTCGCAACGGACCTCAATCCACTACGCGAGATGCTTACCTAAGCTTTGATTTCGGCCGCCGCGGCAGACGCGGCGGGTTCCGCTTCCCTCTTCCAACCGGGACATTCATGCACATCGATCTGACAGGCAAAACCGCGGTCGTCACCGCTTCCACCGCCGGCATCGGGCTGGCGATCGCCGAAGGGCTCGCGCAGGCGGGCGCGCGTGTCGTCGTCAACGGACGCAGCGACAAGTCGGTCGATGCCGCGCTCGCGCAGCTGCGCAGCGCGGTCCCCGGCGCGGACCTCGACGGCGTCGCCGCCGACCTGTCCGACGCAGCCGGCGTCGCGCGCGTCACGCAGCACACGCCGGAGGCCGACATTCTCGTGAACAACGCGGGCATCTACGGGCTGAAGGCGTTCTTCGACATCGACGACGACGAATGGGCCCATTACTTCCAGATGAACGTGATGTCCGGCGTGCGTCTCGCGCGGCACTACCTGAAGGGGATGCTGGCGCGCAACACCGGCCGCGTCGTGTTCATTTCGTCGGAATCGGGCCTGAACATCCCGGTCGACATGATTCACTACGGGTTCACGAAAACCGCGCAGCTCGCGATCGCGCGCGGCCTCGCGAAACTCGCCGCCGGAACCAACGTGACCGTCAATTCGGTGCTGCCAGGGCCGACGATGTCGGAGGGCGTGCGCGCGCTGCTGAAGGAAACGGCCGACGCGACGGGCCGCAGCATCGACGACGTCGCGGTGGATTTCGTGCGCAGCGAGCGCGCGAGCTCGATCATCCAGCGGCCGGCAACGACGGAGGAAGTCGCGAATCTGGTCGTGTACGTCTGCTCGCCGCAGGCCTCGGCGACGACGGGCGCGGCGTTGCGCGTCGACGGCGGCGTGGTCGACACGATCGCGTGACGACTGCGTGACACGCGCGCGCGGCGCATGGCGGCCGCGCTATCGCGAAGCCGCCTTGTCGGACTGAAGCGTGCCCTTGCGGTCGGCGTCCATGCAGGTATCGAAGCCGTATTGCGTGACGGCACCGGCCTTGTCGAACACGACGAAGTACGCCCGGTGATCGTTGCCGTGCTCGATGAAGTAGTTGTAGCAGACGCCGCTTCCGTTACGGACCATCCACACGCTGCGCGGGTTGCCGCCCGCGCGGACAACGTCGGCGCGCGTCGCGCCGTGCCGCGACGCGGCCCGCGCCAGCGGCGTGCGCGAATACGAGAACGGCAGCCACGAGTCGAACCACGCGCAACCGTGCAGCATCAGGCAGCTGGCGGCCAGCGACAGCGTCGCTGCGGGACGGGACATCGGAATCAATCGCATGCTTGGAAGAATCTGCCGCGCCATGCCGGCGTGATCGAAAGCCCCATGCTACTAGACCTTTGGGTCCGGATCGAAAAGAAATGTAGAGACTTGTGTCCGACGCCGCGCTCGGCGCGACCCGGCGCGCGCCTGATCGTCGCGAACCGTGAAGGCGCCGCGCGGGCTCGCACACGCGTCGATGCCGTTGCGCCGATGGCCCGGATCGGCGCAACGAGCCTCGCCGTCAAGCGACCCACTCGGCCCACAGCATCGTCAGCACCGTCATCAGCGCCGGGCCGACGAACAGTCCGATCAGCCCGAAGGTCTCGGCGCCGCCGAGGATACCGAACAGCACGAGCAGGAACGGCAGGCGGGTCGAGCTGCCGATCAGCACCGGTCGCACGAAATGCTCGGCGACGAACACGACCACGAAGCCGAGCGCCAGAACCACGACGGCCCACGCGGTCGCGCCCTGTACGAACAGCCAGAGCGCCGCGCCGCAGAACACGATCGGCGCGCAGAACGGCAACATCGCGGCGACGGCCGTGACGAGGCCGAGCAACGCCGCGTGCGGAACCCCCGCCAGCGCATACGCGACGCCGAGAATGGCGCCCTCACCCAGCCCGACGACGACCAGCCCCGTCACCGTGCCGTACACGGCCGCGACCATCCGTTCGATGAGGTGCGCGCCGCCGCGGCCGAACGCACGCCGCGCGCCCTGCAGCAACGCACCCGACAACTTGTGGCCGGCCCGCATGATCACGAACAGCGTGACCAGCATGAAGCCGAACTCGAACAGCGCATGCGCGAGCTTCGTGCCGAACTGCCGGCCGAACGCGATGAACTTCTCGCCGCTGGCGCCATGCATCGCGGTGCCCGCGTGCAGCGGATGACCGAGATTGGCCTGCCACCACTCGGTGACCTGCGCGGCACCGTACGGCAACCGGCCGACGACGTCCGGCAGCGGAATGCCGTTGTCCTGGATCGAGTGCAGCCAGATGCGCAGGTCATGCGCCTGCGAGATCGCCTGGCCCAGCGCGATGGCGACCGGCAGCACGACCAGCAGCGACACGCCCGCGGTGATCGCGGTCGCGATCAGGGTTGGCCGGTCGCGAAACCAGCTGTCGGATTCGAAGCGTTTCAGCAACGGCCACAACGCGATCGCGATCACGCAGGCCCACGCGATGGCGGGAAGAAAATCGCGGATCACCCACAGCGCGAGCACCAGCAGCGCCGCATACAGCACGGCGCGGGCGATCTGCTGGGCACGCGGCCGCGCGGCGGATTCCTGGGAAGGCGAGACATGTGCGCGCATGGCACCTCTGTCGAAATGAAAAAATGGCGGTTCGCGCGGGCCGAGGGCCGGTGCGAACCGCCATTCTATCCATCGATACCGCCACGGCACGCGGACGCGATGCCAAGCATTGTCAAATGCATGGCGCGAACGTCGCGCGCGCCGCGCGGTGCGACGTGCGCTCAGGCCACCTTGTCGGCGACGCGATAGCGTTCGAGCCAGTGCGCGTACGGCGCAGGCAGCGTCCACGACGGACGTTCGACGCCGAGCTGTTTGGCCGCGTAGTACGGCCAGTGCGGATCGGCCAGATGCGCGCGGCCGACCATCACGAGGTCGAGCTGCTGTTCGGCGACGACGCGCTCGGCAAGTTGCGGCGTGTCGATCCCCCATGCGGACGACACCGGCAGGCCGGCCTCGCGACGCACGCGTTCCGCGATCGGCGCGAGGAACGCCGGGCCCCACGGAATGCGCGCGTCGGGCGTCGAGAAGCCGACCGACACGCTCAGCATGTCGAGGCCTTCCTGCTTCATCCGCTGCGCGAGCGCGATGGATTCGGCGAGCGTTTCCTCATCGCGGCCGTCGTATTCGATCACGCCGAGACGCGCGGTCAGTGGCAGATGCTCCGGCCAGACCTGGCGGATGGCCTTCAGCGTGTCGACGAGGAAACGGCCGCGGTTTTCGGCCGAACCGCCGTACTCGTCGTCGCGCCGGTTCGAATGCACGGAGAAGAAGCTCTGGCCGAGATAGCCGTGCGCGAAGTGCAGTTCGAGCCATTCGAAGCCGAGGTCGCGGGCACGCTTCGCCGACGCGACGAAGTCGGCCTGCACACGTGCGATGTCGTCGTGCGTCATCGCGCGCGGCATCTTCGGCAAATGCGCGCCGAACGGCACGGCCGACGGAGCGATGGTCTGCCAGCCGCGCGGATCGCCGTCGGCGATGTGGTCATCGCCTTCCCACGGACGGTTCGCGCTCGCCTTGCGGCCCGCATGCGCGATCTGGATGCCCGGCACCGCGCCGGCCGCCTTGATCGCCGCGACCGACGGCGCGAACGCCTCGGCCTGCGCATCGGTCCACAACCCGGCGCAGCCCGGCGTGATGCGGCCTTCCGGCGACACGGCCGTCGCCTCCGCGATCACGAGGCCCGCGCCGCCGCGCGCGATGCCGGCCAGATGCACGTGATGCCAGTCGTTGACGACGCCGTCTTCGGCGACGTACTGGCACATCGGCGGCACCGCGATGCGGTTGCGCAGCGTGACATCCTTCAGTTTGAACGGTTCGAACAGGGCAGACATCCACCACTCCTTTGCTTGGTTCTACGAAACGACTGGATGAGCCGCCGCGCGGTGCGCACGACGGAACGGTTCGGGCCGTCGCCGGGCCGGATGCGCCCGACGACGGAAACGGCCAGGTGCCGGTCATGCCGGCACCGCGCAGGGCTTACTGACGGCCGAGCTTCGCGAGCAGCGCCTCGGCAGCGGGTTCCGACGACGCGGGGTTCTGCCCCGTGATCAGCAACCCGTCGGTGACGACATGCGGCGCCCAGTCGGCGCTGCGCTCGAACTGCGCGCCGTTGGTCTTCAGCATGTCCTCGACGAGGAACGGCACCACTTCCGTCAACTCGACGGCCGCTTCCTCGCTGTTGGTGAAGCCCGTCGCACGCTTGCCGCGCACGACCGATTCGCCGGTCTTCGGATCCTTCACGTGGCGCAGCACGCCCGGCGCGTGGCACACGGCCGCGACCGGCTTGCCCGCCGCCAGCGTGCGCTCGATCAGGCCGATCGAGTGCAGGTCCTCGGCAAGATCCCACAGCGGGCCGTGCCCGCCCGGATAGAACACCGCGTCGTAATCGTCGGCCGAAACGTCGGCCAGCTTGCGCGTGGCCGCGAGCGCGGCCTTGGCCGCCGAATCGGCGTCGAAGCGGCGCGTGGCGTCGGTCTGCGCGGCCGGATCGCTGCTTTTCGGGTCGAGCGGCGGCTGGCCGCCCTTCGGCGATGCGAGCGTCAGCTCGATACCCGCATCCGTGAACGCGTAGTACGGCGCGGCCAGTTCCTCGAGCCAGAAGCCGGTCTTCTTGCCGGTGTCGCCGAGCGTGTCGTGCGAGGTCAGGACTACCAGAATCTTCATGATCGGACACTCCTTCGAAATGGGGAAACGGGGCCGCGTCGCGGCGGCAGCCCATGCGACGCATGCCGCGTGCCGGCGACGACGGCGCGCCTGCCGGTTAGGCCGCCGGCACGCGTCAACGTGCCGGCTCCGGGCCAAAAATATTGCTCAAGTCTATTAGACCAGTCGTCTAGAATCGGCTCGAAAAAAAGCGACGGCATCTCCTGCACCACCAGCATCGCAGCGCGATATGGCATCTTCGCGTCCGGCAGCAGGAACGACGTCGCATTCATGAGGCTGGATGATAGCCCTGGATTAGACCGGTCGTCTAGAAACCTGGCATTCAGCCCTGCCGCCGTCATGGCTTTTGCGCCGGAGCGCGCCCCGCAACGTGCGTAGTCGATCGCGCCCCGCGGGTGCGTGCCGCCGAAACGGCTAGCCGTGCACCGGCCCGTCCGTATCGCCTGCCTCGATCATCGGCATCTCGAGCCGATGGCCGCGCACGCCGTCGGTGAGCAGGCCGAGCATCAGGTCCGCCAGCGCACGCCCGGTTGCATGCCCGGTCGGCTGCACCACCGCCGTCACCGGATGCGGATACGCGACCTCCGGCGGCACCCCGTCATAGACGATGAGCGATATATCCCGCCCCAGCCGCAAGCCGCTGTCGACCAGCGCCCGGAACGCGCCGCCCCCCGAGATGTTGTTGTCGACGAGCAGCGCAGTCGGCCGTTCGGCCTGCGCGAGCAGCGCCTGCACGCCCTGCTGCCCACCGTCGCGCGTGAACGGACACTCGACGAGCAGCGCCGGATCGGGTTCGATGTCGGCCTCGCGCAGCGCCGCGAGATAGCCGGCGCGGCGCTGCATCGCGAAATTCAGCGACAGCGGCGCACTGATCATCGCGATCCGCCGATGACCGAAGCCGATCAGGCGCCGCACCGCATCGCGCGCGCCCGCTTCGTTGTCGAAATCGAACCATGCGTATGGCTCGGCGGCTCGCGTACGGCCATACGCGACATACGGAAACGCATTCGAGCGCAGGTACGCGAGGCGCGGATCGTCGACCAGCGTGCGCGCGACGATCAGCCCGTCGACGAGCCGGCCGTCGACGAGCCGGCGATACGTGTCGAGTTCGGCGTTCGGCCGTGCGGCCGCGATGATGAAGTCGAGATTGCGCTCGCCAAGCCGCTCGGTGATGCCCGCAACGACTTCACCGAAGCGCGGGTCGCCCAGATCGCCGGCTCCGAACGGATACACGATGCCGATCGCATCGGCGCGCCCCGTCGCCAGCCGCCGTGCGGTCGGATCCGCGACATAACCGAGTTCGCGCGCAGCCTTCATCACGCGTTCGCGGGTCGCCTCGCTCACATCGTCGTAGCCGTTCAGCGCCCGACTGACCGTCGTGCGCGACAGTCCGAGCGCATCCGACAGCGCCTTCAGATTCACCTTCACGTCGCTCCTCGCGTTGTGCATGTCATTCGTTCATCCCGCCCATAGCAGCAATTATTCCCGAATGGTAGTTATTACCGTCAAATATTTATCTTTTGACGTCCAAACCGGTTTGAAATAGCATCCAAACCGGTTTGGATATCAACGCCAACTCAGCAGTTCCTTTTCACCGTCAACGGAAACCACGCCGACATGACTTACTTTCCTTTTTACCGCGCGACCGCGGCCAAACGTTTGCTGTTCGCTGGCGCGGCACTGGCCGCCTTCGCGTCCGCGTCATCCGTCGCGCACGCGCAGAGCGCCGGCGCCCCCACGCCCACGCCGCATACGCAGCAGGCCTACGATCCCGAAAGCAACTTCACGATGCGCTGGACCCGCGCGGACATCCGCCAGATCGTCGCGCAGTCGCACACGGCCGGCGCGGACAAGAACTCGCTGCCGCAGTCGCTGACGATGCCGGACATCCCGCAGGATTTCCCGCTGATCAACTCGAACGTATGGGTCTGGGATACCTGGCCGCTGGCCGACCTGCGCGCGAACCAGCTCAGCTACAAGGGCTGGGAGGTGATCTTCTCGCTCACGGCCGATCCGCACGCCGGCTACACGTTCGACGACCGTCACGTCCATGCACGCATCGGCTTCTTCTATCGCCGTGCGGGCATTCCCGCGTCGCAGCGTCCCGCGAACGGCGGCTGGACCTGGGGCGGCCACCTGTTCCCGGACGGCGCGAGCGCCAAGGTGTTCGGCACGTCGCCGATGACCAACAACGCCGAGTGGTCGGGCTCCGCGCGCCTCACGCATGGCGACAACGTCAGCCTGTACTACACCGCGACCTCGTTCAACCGCTCGGCCCCCGGCGGCGCGGACATCACGCCGCCGCAGGCGATCATCACGCGCGCCGACGGCCACATCCATGCCGACGACAAGCACGTGTGGTTCAGCGGCTTCGATGATCACAAGGCGCTGCTGCAACCGGACGGCAACTACTATCAGAGCGGCCAGCAGAACACCTATTTCTCGTTCCGCGATCCGTTCGTGTTCACCGACCCCGCGCATCCGGGCAAGACCTACATGGTGTTCGAAGGCAACACCGGCGGCCAGCGCGGCGCCCGGACCTGCACCGAGGCCGACCTGGGCTACGCGCCGAACGATCCGCACCGCGAAGATCTCAACGCCGTCATGAACTCGGGCGCAGTGTATCAAAAGGCCAACGTCGGCCTGGCGGTCGCGACGAACCCGCAACTGACCGAATGGAAGTTCCTGCCGCCGATCCTGTCGGCGAACTGCGTCGACGACCAGACCGAGCGCCCGCAGATCTATCTGAAGGATGGCAAGTACTACCTGTTCACGATCAGCCACCGCACGACGATGGCCGCAGGCGTCGACGGGCCGGACGGTGTCTACGGCTTCGTCGGCAACGGCATCCGCAGCGACTTCCTGCCGCTGAACGGCGGCAGCGGCCTCGTGCTCGGCAACCCGACCGACTTCTCCGCACCGGCCGGCGCGCCGTATTCGCAGGATCCGAACCAGAACCCGCGCGAATTCCAGTCGTATTCGCACTACGTGATGCCGGGCGGGCTCGTCGAGTCGTTCATCGATGCGATCGGCCCGCGTCGCGGCGGCACGCTCGCGCCGACGGTGAAGGTGAACATCAACGGCACGTCGACGGCGGTCGACCGCACGTACGGACGTGGCGGCCTCGGCGGTTACGGCGACATCCCGGCGAACCTGCCGGCGACGGGCGCCGACCACAACGGCGGCCCCGGCACCCGTCCGTAACGGGTCCGCTACGGACGCAGCGGGCACCGCCCGCCAGCGTCGAGGCGGCGCACATCGCGCGTGTCGCGTGTGTGCCGCCTCCCTCCTTCGCAGAATTGAGCATGCTGCCGTCGCAAGCGGCATGCGCCCTCCTTTCCCGCTTCGCGCGTCGAAGCACGGAACCCCGCATGAGATCGACGTTTCTTCGCTTTTCCCTCCGGATTACCCGGCTGCTGCTCGCGTGTGCGGCAGGCGCGGCCTGCACGCACGCCACCGCCGCGCCCTGCGACGCACCGCCCGGACACGACACGCCGCAATGGCGACCGGCCGTGCACTACACGCCGCAACGCAACTGGATGAACGATCCGAACGGCCTCGTCTACGAGAACGGCCGCTATCACCTGTTCTATCAATACAACCCGCTCGGCCACGACTGGGGCAACATGTCGTGGGGCCATGCGACCAGCACCGATCTCGTCCACTGGCGCGAGCAGCCGGTCGCGATGCGCGCGAACGCGACGGAGGAAATCTTCTCCGGCTCGATCGTCGCCGACACGCGCAACACGTCCGGCCTCGGCGCGCCGGGCGAGACGCCGCTGGTTGCGCTTTACACGAGCGTCTACAAGGACGGCTCGGGTCACGCACCGGGCACGCAGGCGCAATCGCTCGCGTACAGCCTCGATCACGGCGCGACCTGGCGGCCCTACGCGCACAACCCCGTGCTCACGCTCGATCCCGAGTCGAAGCAGTTCCGCGACCCGAAAGTGTCGTGGTACGCGCCGGGAGGCTACTGGCTGATGACGACTGTCGTCGCGGACGCGCAGGTCGTGAAGCTCTATCGATCCGCTGACCTGATTCACTGGTCGTTCCTGAGCGACTTCACGCTGCCGGACGTGCCGCATGCGGGCGTGCTGTGGGAAATGCCCGACCTCGTGCCGCTGCCCGTCGACGACGATCCGCGACACGTCAAGTGGGTGATGATCGTCAACGTCAACCCGTGGTCGATCGCCGGCGGCTCCGGCGCGATGTATTTCGTCGGCGACTTCGACGGTCGCACGTTCACGCCTGACCGCGTCGCGCCGGCCGGTTCCGATCCCGCGCGATTCCGCTGGGTCGATCACGGCGCCGACTTTTACGCCGCCGGCACGTTCTCCGGCGCCCCGGGCGCGCGGCCTGTCGCGATCGCATGGATGAGCAACTGGGATTACGCGGCGAAAATGCCGACGGCGCCCTGGCGCGGCGCCATGACGTTGCCGCGCGAGTTCGCGCTGAAGACGATCGGCGGCGAACCGACGCTCGTCGTGACGCCGGCCGCCGCGTTCGATGCGTGGGCCGACGGGCGGCCCGCCGTGCACGAAGGCAATGTGAACGTCGAGTCCGCCACCCGCGCGCTGCCGGACGCCACGCGCGGCGTCGTCCAGCGCATCACGGTGACGATCGCGCCGCGGCACGCGGCCCGCGCGGGTTTGATCGTGCGAGGATCGGCGGATGGCTCGATCGGCACCCGGATCGTGTACGACACGGCGAAGCGCACGCTGACGCTCGACCGCTCGCGCTCCGGCTCGACGGATTTCGCCGGCACGTTCAGCCGCGAGCACATCGTCGATCTGCCGCTCGATCACGGGCAATTGCGGCTCGAAATCGTCGTCGATCGCGGGTCGGTCGAGGTGTTCGCGAACGGCGGCCGCGTCGCGCTGACGGATCTGATCTTTCCGCCGCTCGATGCGGACCGCGTCGCCGTGTTCGCCGAGCACGGCAGCGCGACGTTCTCGGGGCTGACGGTGACGCAGCTCCACGGACGCGATGGAGCCGACGAGGTTCGTGACGCCTGTGCATCGCGCTAGCGATGCGATCGCACGGCGAGGCTGCACCGCCCGACCTGGCGTCGGGTCGTGCAGCGCCGCCGGTCACACGCTCAAAGCAAGCCCATCCCGCCCGACGCGATGATTTCCGCGCCGACGATGAACGCGGACTCCGGCGCGCTCAGGTGCAGCACCGTCGACGCAATTTCGTCCGGCGTGCCGAACCGGCCGATCGGGACGAGCCCCTTGATCTTCTCGGCCGTCTCGTCGAGCGTCGCCGCGTCGAGCCCGAGCTTGCCGTACAGCGGCGTCTGGACCGGGCCGGGGCTCACCACGTTCACCCGCACGCCGTGCGGCAGCAGCTCCGTCGACAACGTCTTCGCGAACGAATTGACGGCCGCCTTGCTCGCCGCGTACAAGGACGAGCCCGGCATCCCGATATGCGCGTTGATCGAGCCGTTGATCACGATCGACGCGCCGCGGTTCAGCAGCGGCACGAGCGCCTGGATCTGGAAATAGGCGCCCTTCACGTTCGTGTCGAACACGAGGTCCCACAACGCCTCGTCGATATCCGCGAACGGCGCGAGTTTCGCGACGCCTGCGTTGACGAACACGGCGTCGAGCCGTGCGCCGGAGGCCGCGATCGCGTCCGCCAGCGCCCGCGCCGACGCGACGCTGCCGGCCTCGTTGCGGATCGCGAGCGCGCCGTCGCCGAGCGACGCGCGCGCGGCGGCGAGCGTCTGCTCGTCGCGACCGGTGATGATGACCCGCGCGCCTTCGGCCGCGAATGCCCGTGCGGCCGCCAGGCCGATGCCGCTGTTGCCGCCCGTGACGAGGACCGTTTTTCCTTCGAAGCGTTGCATGATGTTCTCCTGTGAACCGGTGAGTTGATCGTGAACACAGGATGCGCGCGGCGCCCGCCCTTGCCGTACGACCGGCGCGGCGGTCACGTTCGAAATCTTCGAACGTGTTTGTCGGGACCTGTCCGTCCGTTGCGCGGCTGACGCACTCAGCCCGACACGTCGATCCCGTCGAGCAGGCGCTGCGCGAGCCGCGGTTCGCGCAGTTGCTCCAGCCACCACTCCAGCGCGCGGCCGTCGCGGTCGCCACGCCACGCGACGTAGAGCACGTTCGGTTCGCGCGGATCGGCCGTTTCCTTCTCGACGAGCTCGCCGCGCGCGAGCAGCGACGCAACCCGCCGGCGCGGCACCCAGCCGACGCCGAGCCCGTCGCGCTGCGCGAGGATCTTCGCGCGCATCGACGGCACCGCGAGCACCGCCTGCCCGCCGAGCAGCCCGTACGCGCGGCCGACGGCCCGCCGCGACGAATCGGCGACGACGACCGCGCGATGCGCACAGATCGCGTCGCGGGTCAGCCGCTCGCTTGCCGCGGCCAGCGGATGGCGCGGCGATACGGCGAACACCCATTCCATCGCGCCGAGCTCGAACCATTTGAAACCCGGAATCGCCGGCGGCTCGTTGGTCGCGCCGACGACGAGATCCGCTCGACCGTCGCGCAACGCTTCCCAGGTGCCGCCGAGCACTTCGTGCGTGAAGCGCAGCGACACGCCCGATTCGAGCGCGTCGAATGCGCGGACGACCGGCAGCAGCGTATCGAACTCCAGCACCTCGTCGCTGACGATCCACAGCCGGTCCTCCCAGCCGCTCGCGACCTGCCGCACGCGCTGCGTGAGCCGCGCGACGTCCAGTGCGAGGCGCGACGCCTCGTCGGTCAGCAACTGGCCGGCCGGCGTGAGCTGCAGCCGGTAGCCGCGCCGGTCGAACAGCAGCGCGTCGAAGCGCGTTTCGAGCTGCCGCGCCGCGTGCGATATGGTCGACGGCGCCTTGCCGAGCCGCGCGGCCGCCCGCGACAGGCTGCCGGTGGCGCGGATCGCATCGAGCAGCGCGAGTTCGTCTTCGGACAGCATGGGGCCACTCCGGTCGGGGATTGTGATGGATCGTAAGGCACCGGCGGGCGGCGGTCCAATCGAATGGGGCCGTGCGGCTGCGTTCGGCGGATGCCGGGCCGGCCACGAACTTCCGGTATGCTCGTCGACATCAAATCGCCCGATTCAAGGTAACCACTGCGATGGACATCGCGATCCGCATCGAAGGCCGTCACGACCTCACCGGGCAAATCTTTCGGCAGCTGCGCACCGCGATCGTCGACGGGCGACTCGAAGGCGGCGCCCGGCTGCCGTCGACGCGCGACCTCGCCAGGCAGCTCGGCGTGTCGCGCAAGACGACGCTCGACGCGTTCGAGCGTCTCGTCGCCGAGGGCTTCCTGAACACGCGCGCGGGCGACGGCACGTTCGTCGCCGACGGCCTCGCGCGGGTGCCGCACGCGGCAGACTCCACGCCGTCGCTCGTCGAGGCCGCACGGCCCGTCCATGCCGTCGACGCACGCGCGCTGTGGGACGAACTGCCCGACGCGCTCGCGATGCCCGCGCCGCAGGATACGCCCGCGTTCGACTTCCGCGGCGGCGTGACCGACAAGACGCTGTTCCCGTTCGACGCGTGGCGCCGCTGCCTGCATCACGCGTTGCGCCAGCAGGCGCGCGGCCCCGGCCAGTACCACGATCCGGCCGGCGATCCGCAGTTGCGCGGCGCGATCGCGCGCTACGTCGCGTTCAGCCGCGCGGTCGCGTGCGGCTGGGACGACGTGCTCGTCACGCAAGGCGCGCAACAGGCGCTCGACCTGATCGCGCGCGTGGTCGTGCGGCCGGGCGATGTCGTCGCGGTCGAGAATCCAGGCTATCCGCCGGCGCGCGCGGCGTTCGCGTCGCTCGGCGCGACGGTGATCGGCGTGCCGGTCGATGCGCACGGCCTCATCATCGAGCGGCTGCCCGACGACGCGCGCCTCGTCTACGTGACGCCGTCGCACCAGTTCCCGCTCGGAATGCCGATGACGCTGGACCGGCGGGTCGCGCTGCTCGAATGGGCGCAGCGACGCCGCGCGGTGATCATCGAGGACGATTACGACGGCGAATTCCGCTTCGAAGGCCGGCCGGTGGAGTCGCTGAAGAGCCTCGACCGCACGGGCCTCGTCGCGTACGTCGGCACGTTCTCGAAGACGATCTTTCCCGAACTGCGGATCGGCTACGCGATTCCGCCGCGCGCGCTGCGCGGCGCGCTCGCCAAGGCGAAGCAGATCGTCGACTGGCATACCTGCACGCTCACGCAGGCGGCGCTCGCGCGCTTCATGCACGAAGGCGATTTCGCGCGACACCTGCGGCGCGTGCAGAAGCACTACGACGCGCGCCGCAAGATGCTGCTCGCGCATTTGCGCGGCAGCCTCGCGCCGTGGTTCGACCCGATCGTGCCGACTGCCGGCATCCACCTCGCCGCGCACCTGAAACCGGGGCTCGACGAAGCCGCGCTGGTTCGTGCCGCCCGCGAGCACGACATCGGCCTGTACGGAATCTCGGCGTTCCACGTCGGCTCGGCGGCGCGCGCGGGGCTGCTGTTCGGCTACGGCGGGATCGACGCGCTGCGCATCGACGCCGCGCTCGCGAAACTGGCCGCGCTACTGGGCTCGGGCAACATCGGTGGCGCGACACTGGTTACCTGAATTTTCCCGGAATTGGCCATTCAAGCAGACCAGTAGCCCGCTTAAAGTGGGTCCTGTCGCGCCGCCGTGCGCATCAACCGAAAAAGGACCTGCCATGCAACCGCGCCTGAACTTCTATACCGCCAGCCCGAACGCCATCAAGGTGATGCGCAACGCCGAGGAATTCATCGCGAAAAGCTCGATCGAGAAGCCGCTCGCCGAACTCGTCCGGCTGCGCGCGTCGCAGATCAACGGCTGTGCGTTCTGCGTCGACATGCATACCACCGATGCGCGCAAGGGCGGCGAGACCGATCGCCGCCTGGCGACGGTCGTCGTCTGGCGCGAAACGCCGTTCTTCACCGAGCGCGAACGTGCGGCGCTGGAGTGGACCGAAGCGCTGACGCTGATCGCCGACAACCACGTGCCGGATGCCGTCTGGGAAGCCGTGAAGCCGCACTTCAACGACACGGAGCTGTTCGAGCTGTCGATGCTGATCGCGACGATCAACACGTGGAACCGCTTCGCGATCGCGTTCCGCAAGATGCCCGAGTAAGGAGACGGCGATCATGCGCTCCCGCTCCACGCTCCGCCGCGCGATGCTGTGCACGTCGCTCGCGCTCGTCGCCGCGCTGCCGGCCGCCGCCATTGCGCAGGACACCGGCGACAACGTGCACGCGATCATGCAACAGGCCGTGCCCGAAGCGCCCGGCAAGCTCGCCGTCGTCGCGACCGTCGACTATGCGCCTGGTCAGGCGTCCGAAGCGCACAGGCATCTTGGCTCGGTGTTCGCGGTCGTGTCGAAAGGCGAAGTGCTGTCGCAGGTGAACGACGGCCCGGTGCGCCGCTATCGCGCCGGCGAAGGCTGGTACGAGCCGCCCGGTTCGCGCCATCAGGTGTCGCGCAATGCGAGCGCGACCGAGCCCGCGCAACTCGTCGTGTTCGGGCTGACGGGCGAGCACCAGCCGCTGAAGTCGCCGATCGATCAGTGACGACGTTCGGGGGTGCGTGCCGTGTCGGGCACGCACCCGTGACGCGCGGCCGCCTCGCCAGCCTCGGGCGCGGCCGCTCCGCCAATTCTTCCATCGGTTCCCCCCGGTTTCCCCATTAGCCGCTTCCTACATTCCGCCACTGGCATACGCCCCTTCGTCACGCCGCCTCCCCGCTCGTCCGCACCGCCGTTCGACGCACCCCTGATCTCGATCAACGCGGGCGAAAACCCCTCCTTGAAATTAACTAACCCATCAATTAGCGTCGTCTGCATGAACGCGACATCCACCGTCGCCAGGCCGCGCGGGCGCCGCCCGTCGGTGGACGACTTCGACCTGCGCGACCACATGCTCGACGTCGCGATGCAGTTGTTCGCCGAGCGTGGCATCGCGGCGACGACGGTCGCGCAGATCGCCTCGGCTGCCGGCGTCACGTCGGCGATGGTCCATTACTACTTCACGAATCGCGAGCAGTTGCTCGACGCGATCGTCGAGGAGCGGCTCGCGCAGGTCATCGCGTTCGTGTGGCGGCCAATCGCCCCGCAGATCGAAGACGATCCGTTCGCGCTCGTCGCCGAACTCGTCGACCGTTTCTTCGACGTCACGCATCGCATGCCGTGGCTGCCGTCGATCTGGCTGCGCGAGATCGTCCACGAAGGCGGCCTGCTGCGAGAGCGGATGATCCGGCGCATTCCGCTCGAGCACGTCGGGCGCTTTGCCGAGCGCATCCGCGCCGCGCAGCAGGCAGGCACGCTGAACCCCGCGCTCGAACCCGCATTCCTGTTCCATTCGATCATTGCGCTCGTGATGCTGCCGCTCGCGACCGCGAAGCTGTGGCAAAGCGCGCGCGGCCTGCCGCCGGTCGATCGCGACGTGCTGCATCGCCACGTCCGCGCGCTGCTCGGTTCCGGCCTGCACCCGCCCGCCGCCACGCCGGATGCCGGCGCATGTTCGCCCCGGAGGCCGTCGTGAACGTGTCCCGTCCGCTGCCGCTCGCACTGGCCGCCGTCGTCGCGCTGCTCGCCGGCTGCGGACGGCCGGCGAACGACGTGGCAACTTATCAAGGCTACGTCGAAGGCGAATTCGTGTACCTGTCGTCGTCGCAAGCGGGCACGCTGACGCAGTTGTCGGTCGAACGCGGCCAGGCCGTCGCGGCCGGTATGCCGGTGTTTTCGCTCGAAGCCGACAACGAAACGGCCGCATTGCTGCAGGCGCAGCACCAGCTCGCGGCCGCGCGCGCGCAACTTGCCGACCTGCAGACCGGCAAGCGCGCGCCGGAAGTCGCGGTCACGCGGGCCCAGCTCGAGCAGGCCATCGCACAGGCCGCGCGGGCCGCCGCGCAACGCGCGCGCGACGAGCGCCAATACGCGGCCGGCGGTCTGTCGAAGCAGCAGCTCGACGATTCGAGCACGTCCGCGCAGACCACCGCCGCGCAGGTGCGCGAGTTGCAGAACCAGGTCGACGTCGCGCGCCTGCCGGGACGCGCGCAACAGGTGGCCGCCCAGGCCGCGCAGGTCGAGGCCGCGCAGGCGGCCGTCGCCGAAGCGCAATGGAAGCTCGACCAGAAGCGCGTCGCCGCGCCCGCCGCCGGGCGTGTGTACGACACGCTGTATCGCGTCGGCGAATGGGTGCAGGCCGGCAATCCGGTCGTGCAGATGCTGCCGCCGCAAAACCTGAAGGTGCGGTTCTTCGTGCCGGAAGCCGCCCTCGCATCGATCGCCCCGGGGCGCACCGTCGCGATCCGCTGCGACGGCTGCCGCGCCGACGTACCCGCACACATCACTTACGTGTCGCGCGAGGCCGAATACACGCCGCCCGTGATCTACAGCAACGAGAGCCGGACCAAACTCGTGTTCATGGTCGAAGCGCGCCCCGCCGTCGCCGACGCGCCGAAGCTGCACCCGGGCCAGCCCGTCGCCGTGAGGATGCGATGAACGCGCCACCCGTTCCGTACGCGATCGACGTCGACCGCCTGAACAAGCGCTTCGGCGACAAGCACGTCGTGAAGGACGTATCGCTGCGCGTCGCGCGCGGCGAGATTTTCGGTTTTCTCGGGCCGAACGGCAGCGGCAAGACGACGTCGATCCGCATGATGTGCGGCCTGCTCACGCCCGACTCGGGCAGCGGCACCTGCCTCGGCTACGACATCGTGCGCGACAGCGCGCAGATCAAGCGGCGCGTCGGCTACATGACGCAGCGCTTCTCGTACTGGGAAGACCTGTCGATCCGCGAGAACCTCGATTTCGTCGCACGCGTGTACGGGATGCCCGATCGCCGGGCGGCCGTCTCGCGCGCGCTCGACGGGCTCGGCCTCGCGAGCCGCGCGGACCAGCTCACGGGCGCGCTGTCGGGCGGCTGGAAGCAGCGTCTCGCGCTCGCCGCGTGCATGCTGCACGAGCCGGAACTGCTGCTGCTCGACGAACCGACGGCCGGCGTCGATCCGGCCGCGCGCCGCGACTTCTGGGAAGAACTGCACCGGCTGGCCGCGCAAGGCATCTCGGTACTCGTCAGCACGCACTACATGGACGAAGCCGAACGCTGCCACAAGCTCGCGTACATCGCGTCCGGCGAACTCCTCGCGCAGGGCACGTCCGAGGAGATCGTCGCGTCGCAGCACCTGTCGACACGCTCGGTCACCGGCGGGCATCTGGCCGAGCTGTCCGCGCGCCTGCGCACAATGCCGGGCGTCGACCAGACGGTCGTGTTCGGTTCGACGCTGCACGTGAGCGGCCGCGATCGCGCGCTGCTCGACGCAACGCTCGCGCAGGTCGCGGCGCAAGCCGACGCGCAGACGGACGATCGCGCGCCGCTGCAGGTCGCACCCATCGACACCGGGCTCGAAGACGTCTTCATCTACATGATGGGCCGCGCGTCCGGGCCGCCCGGCGGAGCGGCGACATGAACGCGTGGACGGGCCTGCGCGAATCGTTCTCGGTCGCGCGCTGGTGGAGCATCGTGCTGAAGGAATTCCTGCAGCTGCGGCGCGACCGCGTGACGTTCGCGATGATCGTCGGCGTGCCGATCATCCAGCTCGCGCTGTTCGGCTTCGCGATCAACACCGACCCGAAGCATCTGCCGACCGCGGTGATCGTCGCCGACTCGAGCCCGTTCGCGCGCAGCTTTATCGCCGCGATGCGCAATTCGGCGTACTTCGACATCGTCGCGACGCTGCCCGACGAATCGGCCGGCCGGCATGCGCTCGCCCGTGGCGACGTGCAGTTCGTGCTGAGCGTGCCGGCCGATTTCTCGAAGCGGCTGCTGCGCGGCGAGCGTCCGTCGCTGCTCGTCGAGGCGGACGCGACCGATCCCGTCGCGACCGCGTCGGCGATCGGCGCGCTGCCGGGCCTCGTGCAACCCGTCGCCGACAAGGACCTGACCGGCCCGCTCGCGCACCTGAACGGCCGCCCGGCCGCGTTCGACGTCGTGCTGCACCGCCTGTACAACCCCGAGGGCATCACGCAGTACAACGTCGTGCCGGGCCTGATGGGCGTGATCCTGACGATGACGATGGTGATGATGACGGGCCTCGCGATCACGCGCGAACGCGAGCGCGGCACGATGGAGAACCTGCTGGCGACGCCCGTGCGGCCGCTGGAGGTGATGACGGGGAAGATCGTCCCGTACGTGTTCATCGGGTTGATCCAGGTGTCGATCATCCTCGCCGCCGCGCGCTACGTGTTCGACGTGCCGTTCGTCGGCGGCGTGTTCGCAATCTACCTGTCCGCGCTGCTGTTCATCGCGGCCAACCTCACGGTCGGTATCACGCTGTCGTCGCTCGCGCAGAACCAGCTGCAGGCGATGCAGCTCGCGGTGTTCTACTTCCTGCCGAACATCCTGCTGTCGGGCTTCATGTTTCCGTTCGCCGGGATGCCGAGGTGGGCGCAATTCATCGGCAACCTGCTGCCGCTCACCTACTTCAACCGCCTCGTGCGCGGCATCCTGCTCAAAGGCAACGGCTGGGCCGACCTGTGGCCGTCCGTGTGGCCGGTCGCGCTCTTCACGCTCGTCGTGATGGGCATCGCGCTGCGCTTCTACCGGCGCACGCTCGACTAGGGGCCGCGCGATGAACCCGGCTTCGCGTCACGTCTCCCACACCGCCCGCGGCAGCGCATTGGCGGCCGTTGCGCTGCTCGTCGCCGGATGTGCGGTCGGGCCGGATTTCCGCACGCCGGACGCGCCGGCCACGCAGCGCTACACACGCGATGAAGCGCCCGCTGCGACGGCGGCGGCCAGCGGCCCGGCCGACCACGCGCAGACGTTCGCGCCGGCCGCGCACACGCTGCAACGCTGGTGGACGCGGTTCGATTCGGCGCCGCTGAACCGGCTCGTCGATACCGCGTGGCAAAACAGCCCGACGCTCGCCGAGGCCCGCGCACGGCTCGACGAAGCGCGACAGAACCATGCGGCGCAAGCCGGCTCGACGATGCTGCCGCGCGTCGACGCGAACCTGTCCGCCACGCGCCAGAAGGTCGACGTCGCCGCGTTCGGGCTGCCCGCCAACGTGCCGAATCCGGGGCCATTCACGCTGTACGATGCGTCGGTGAGCGTGTCGTACGTACTCGACGTGTTCGGCGGCAACCGGCGCGCGCTCGAAGCGCTGCGCGCCCAGGTCGACTATCAGGCATACACGCTCGACGCCGCGCGCCTGACGCTCGCGGGCAACGTCGTCGCGACCGCGATCCTGCGCGCGTCGCTCGCGCAGCAGATCGCGCTCACACGTCAGCTCGTCGACGCGCAGGCGCGGCAGTTGCGCATCGTCGAAGCGCGCTTCGCGGCGGGTGGCGTATCGCAGGCCGACGTGCATGCGCAGCGCACGCTGCTCGCGCAGACGCAGGCCTCGCTGCCGCCGCTCGCGGCGCGTTTCGCGCAGGCCGGCCACCGGCTCGCGATCCTGCTGGGCGCGCCGCCGTCCGACGCCGCATTGCCCGACCTCACGCTCGATGCGCTCGCGCTGCCGCACACGCTGCCGGTCGCGCTGCCGTCGACGCTCGCGCGCGAACGGCCCGACATCCGCGCGGCGGAGGCCGTGCTGCACCAGGCGAGCGCGAACGTCGGCGTGGCGACCGCGAACCTGTATCCGCGTTTTTCGATTTCGGCGGGGATCGGTTCGGAACGCACGCGCATCGCGGATATCGTGAGCGGGCTCAATGTCTGGAATGTCGGTCTCGGCCTGACGCAGCCGCTCTTTCACGGTGGCGAACTGCGCGCGAAAAAGCGCGCGGCCGAAGCCGCATACGACGCCGCGTTCGCAAGCTATCGGGAAACCGTGCTGCTGGCGCTCCAGCAGGTGGCCGACGCGATGCGTGCGGTCGAACACGATGCGGCGGAGCTGAAGGCACGAGACACGGCCGCACGGGAAGCGGCGGCCGGCAACGCGATTGCCGGCGACCGTTACGCGGCAGGCGGGATCAGCACGTTCGCGCTGCTCGATGCGCAGCGGCAGGCAATGCAGACCGCGCTCGACCGCACACGCGCGCAGGCCGACCGGCTTGCCGATACGGCGGCGCTGTTTCAGTCCCTGGCGGGGAACTGGTCGGACGATTCGGCCCGGTGACGATCGGGACGGCTTGCGCACACGTCGCCGGACGCTGCTCGGCCGACGACGGCACCCGCGCCACGCGTGCGGCGCGCAACCACGAAAAAAAACCGGCCCGAAGGCCGGTTTTTTTCATACCGCATGCCGTGAGCGGCGCTCGCGCGCCGCGCGACATCAGAAGCGGTGGATCAGGCCGACGCCTGCAGCGATCTGGTTCTGCTTCGAACCTGCGCCCACGCCGTCGCCGATCGACGTCGTTGCTGCCTGGATGCCGCCAGCCTTGTTGAGCGTGTTGCCGCTCGCGTGCTGGTAAGCCTCGACTGCATACAGGCCCGTGCGCTTCGACAGGCTGTAGTACTGCGACAGCGTGACTTGGTGGTACTTGGCTGCGCTCGCGACGCCGTTCGACTCCGTTGCCGCCGTGTACGAGTAGCCTGCCGCGAAGTCCCACTGCGGCGCTGCCTTCCAGTGCAGCACGGCGCCAGCCGTGTTGAAGATCGCCGTGTTGCGGAACGCCGAACCGACGCCCGGCACGTACTGGACGTTCGTGTACGACACGGACACGTCCCATGCCGGCGTGAACTGGTAGCCGGCCGTCACACCGAGGCGCTGCTGGGTTTGCGCCGTCTGGTAGCCGCTGTTGATCGCCGACACGGCCGGCTGGCCGCCGCTCGTGACCGTCGAGTTGTCGCCCCACACGCCGCCGCCGAGCGTCGAGTTGTTGACCTTCTGGAAGCCGACGGCGATGCCTGCCGGGCCGTTCAGGTACTGGATCGCCGCGCTCCAGGTCGAGCCGCGGTTGAAGCTGCCTGCCACGCCGCCGAGCGAGTACGAACCGCCGACCGTGAAGCCGTAGAACTTCGGCGACATGTAGACGAGCGAGTTGTTCGCGCGGTAGCTGGTGTCCAGCGAGTCGATATCGCCCGGGTGCGCGCCGTAGTAACCGGTCAGCCAGGTCGTCGGGCTATACGGCGACAGCAGCGTGTAGTACGCGGTGTACTGGCGGCCGGCCGTCAGCGTACCGTACGTCGCGTTGGTCAGACCGACCCACGCCTGACGCGTGAAGATGCCGTTCGCCCATTGCGACGAGCCGTTGTTCGCGTTGAAGCCGGCTTCCAACTGGAAAATCGCCTTCGTGCCGCCGCCGAGATCTTCGCTGCCCTTGAGGCCGAAGCGGCTGCCTGCCCAAATGCCGGTGGCCATCTGCACCTTCGAGTGACCGCCCGTGGTCGCGCCGACCGCCGACGAGTTGTTCTGCCAGGCGATGGCGTTATCGACGATACCGTACAGGGTCACGCTGCTCTGGGCGTGGGCGGCGGTAGCGGCTGCGAGACCCACTGCCGTCATGGCGAAAGCGACGCGCTTTTTCATTGATTCTCCGTCCTCAAAGAATGATTTCTTTTCTGGTGTGGTTTTATGACTGCCACATGTGCGAGTACATGCCGGAGCGATTCTGACGGATTACCAATCGTTTCCCAACATGTGCAGTCGGTCATCGTATGATCGACGCAACGCAGGGATTCACCAAACGGTTACATAACACCTGAAAACGCTTACGCGGCGGGCCTTTCCGGTATTTCCCGGTGAAAACCCTAGCTTTACATTTTTACTGGTGCATCGCGACCGTCCAATGTCGTCAGACGCCTTCGGCAACAACCTTCTTACAAATGCGCGACCGCGGCGGCTGCCACGATTCAACGCCGCCGCGCAGGATCGCTGACATTCATGACACCCACGTTTCGGAAAGCGAAATCGTGAAAACGTTTCAGTGCGTGTGGGGAGAATCGGACGGAAGCGGCCCGGCGAATGCGGGCCGAGAGGCGATGCCCGCGCCTGTCGCGCCGGCATCGTTCAGTGAGAATCAGCGCGCGGCCGGCTGCTCGATCCGCGCGTTCACCGCGTCGACGAGCGCGTTCATGCGCGCACGGATCGCCGCGTTCGAGCCCACGAGCGCGAGCGACGACGCCATGATCCGGTAGATCCGCTTGCGCGGCACCTTCGCCGGCCTCGCCGGATCGAGCCACGCGTCATGGCCGGCCAGCCGTTCGAGCGTTTCGAGGCCGATCATGATCGGCCACAGGCAAGCGAGCCGCAGACGCACGAAGCGGCGCGGAATCGCCAGCGTGTACCGGCACGCGTCGCGATACTGATCGAGCGCCACGCGCAGCAGGTCGACCAGCACGCTCCGCGCGCGCGCCGACGCGTCGGGCGACATCAAGTCGGCGACGCCCACGCTGCGCGCCGCCAGCACGTCGTCCGGCAGGTAGCAGCGGCCGATCCGCAGGTCCTTCGCGCAATCGCGCAGGATGTTGGTCATCTGCAGCGCCTTGCCGAAACGAATGCCCTTCTCGCGCATGTCCGCCAGGTCCCAGCCGCGCGCGGCCCGCGTGTGCGCGCCGGTCATGTCGGTCCAGAATTCGCCGACGCAGCCGGCGACCAGATACGTGTAGCGATCGAGCATGTCCCGGTCCGGCAGCGACGCGACCTCTCCCGACTGTTCGTCGGGGAACGTGCGCAGGTCGAACTCCATCCCCGACGTCAGCGTCGCGACGACCTTGCGGATCGATGCACGATCCGCTTCCGGCTGCGCGCGCAGCAGCGCGAGCATCGGCTGCATCGAGCCGAGCAGCACATGCTCGTGCGAATCCGTCTGCATCCGCGTCACGTCCTCCAGCGCACGCGACAGCGCCGCGCCGTCGCCGAGCCGCTCGACCTCGTCGCGCAGGTCGGTCAGCAGTGCCGCCCGGCGATCGGGCGCGACGAGTGCCGTGTCGGCGATCGTGTCGGCCGCGCGCGCGAGCAGGTAGGCCAGGCCGACCGGGTCGCGCATGCCGTCGGGCAGCACGCGCAGCGTCAGGTAGAAGGAGCGGGAAACGTTCTTCAGCAGGTCGCCGAGCAGGTAGGCGGGATCGGTATGAGTCGTCATGGGTCGGTAAAAATCGGCCGGCGCGGGCCCCGGACGCACACGGGCGCCGGGCGCCCGCGCCGGCCCGCGAGTCGCCGCATCGTCGCGCACGGGCGGGCGTCGGCCCGGCGCGGCGATGCAAAAGTCCCGCAAGTTTAGTGCATCCGGCGCGCCGGCTCCGGGCGACGGCCGGATCGCGCCGCTCGCACGGTCGCGCAATCCGCCCGTCCCGTGCGTCTTGCGCGGCAACACAAAAGAAAGGCGCAAGTAATACATATGTAATTATTCGATGCGACGATCGCGTCCCGTTCGATCCCGCGCGGCCCGCCGAGACAGGCCGCGCCGCCGGAACGACGTCCCTTTCACCGACTTCCGTTTCGAAGGTTCACCGACATGCTCTTCACGCGCCCGACCGCCCTGCGCTGCATCCCGTTCGCCTGTGCCGCCGCCCTCCTGCTCGCCGCCTGCGGCGGCGACGACGTGTCTGCATCCGACCCGACGCAGCCGATCTCCGCGAAGGTCCAGGTGGTCGGCCATCGCGGCGCGAGCGCGCTGCGCCCCGAACACACGCTCGCGTCGTACCGCAAGGCGATCGAGGACGGCGCGGACGTGATCGAGCCCGACCTCGTCTCGACTCGCGACGGCGTGCTCGTCGCGCGCCACGAGAATGAAATCTCCGGCACGACGAACGTATCGACGCTGCCGCAGTTCGCGAGCCGCAAGGCGACCAAGACGATCGACGGCGCGCAGCTGACCGGCTGGTTCACCGAGGATTTCACGCTCGCCGAGTTGAAGACGCTGCGTGCCCGCGAGCGCATTCCGCAGGTCCGCCCGGCGAACACTGCATACAACGACCAGTTCGAGATTCCGACCTTCGACGAGATCGTCGCGCTCGCGAAACAGATGTCCGCGCAGACCGGCCGCGCGATCCACCTGTATCCGGAAACCAAGCACCCGACCTACTTCCAGTCGGTCGGCCTGCCGCTCGAGGACCGTCTCGTCGATGCGCTGCTGAAGGATCCGTACACGGCACGCACGGCGACCGTCTACATCCAGTCGTTCGAGGTCGCGAACCTGAAGACGATCCGCAACCGGATCAAGTCGAGCCAGCCGAACTGGAAGCTCGTGCAGTTGATGGACGAAGCCGGCCAGCGTCCGTACGACTTCGTGAAGGCGAACGACAAGCGCACCTACGGCGACCTGTCGACGCGCGACGGAATGCGCGAGATCGCGTCCTATGCGAACGGTGTCGGCCCGTACAAGACGTCGATCATCGCCGTGGCCGCGGACGGCACGCTGCAGCAGCCGACGCCGTACGTGCGCTACGCGCACGAAGCCGGCCTCGTCGTGCATCCGTACACGTTCCGCCCGGAGAACAACTTCCTGCCCGCGTCGCTGAAGGACGGCGGCACGCCGGCCACGCGCAACACCGCGGGCTCGGTGCGCGAGATCCAGGCGTACCTGCGCGCGGGCATCGACGGCTTCTTCACCGACGATCCGGCCGTCGGCCGCACGGCCGTCGACACTTTCAAGCGGTGAGCGTACCGAACGCGTCGCATGCGGCATGCGATGCGCCGCTGAACGCGCGGCAACCGGGCGCGGCGCATGGCGTGCCGCACACCGGATGCCGCGTCGCGATCAGATCACGCGGAAGTGGTGCGTGCCGTCCCGCTTCAACTGGTCGACCAGCCCGTATTCCCAGTCGAGATACGCCTGCATCGCGGCGGCTGCGTTGTCCGTGCCTTCATACGGGCGCCGGTAGCGGTCGACGCGCGGCGACGCCAGATGCGTCTCGCCGTGCTCGAGCGGCAGCCCCGCGTCGATCCACGCGGCCGTGCCGCCGGTCAGCACCGAGATCGCTGCGGAAGGCGGCAGCAACGCGCGCGCGTCGTCCGCCGCGAACCGCGCGAGCAGGCTCGATCCGCACGTGAACACATAGCGCTTCGCCGGCGGAATCGCGGCGAGCGCGTCGCGCAACCGCGCGCGCACGACGAACCACGCGCCGGGAATATGCCGCTTCACGTAGTTCGCGCTGGTCGTCACGTCGACGATCGCGACCTCGCCCGGCCCCGCCTCCTTCAGCCAGCCCGCGAGCGTCGCGGGTGACACCTCGGCCACCTGCGGCGTCGCCGGCACGTCGCGCGGCGGCTGGCCGCGCTCGGTGAAGGCCGCCGTGCCGGCCGGCTCGATCACGCGCACGTCCCAACCCATCTGCGCGAGCCACGACGCGGTCATGTCCGCGCGCACGCCGTCGTCGTCGGCGAGCACGATGCGCGCGCCGCGCACGGCCGCGTGATGGTCGGTCTCCTGGACGAGCTGGCCGCCCGGCGTGCCCAGGAAGCCTGGCAGATGGCCGGCCTCGTATTCCTCCGGCGTGCGCACATCGAAGCGGTACAGCGTGCGGCCCGGCTCGTCGAGCGCGGCGACGTCCGCGAGCGCGATGCGCGGCACGCCGGCGCGCTCGGCCACCGCGCGCGCGGCGCGCCGGGCTTCCTCGCGCTGCGCGGGTTCGACGTCGTCGGGAAAGCGTCGCGCGGCGCCGTGCTCGAGCGCCTGGCCCGCGAGCGTCCAGCCGATCGTGCCGTTGCGCAGTGCCGCGACCGGGTTCGGCAGCCCTGCGTTCACGAGCGACTGCGTGCCGATGATGCTGCGCGTGCGGCCCGCGCAGTTCACCACGACCCGGGTCGCGGGGTTCGGCGCGAGCGCGCGCACGCGCAGCACGAGTTCCGCCCCCGGCACGCTCGTCGACGTCGGGATGTTCATCGTCTGATACTCGTCGAAGCGGCGCGCGTCGACGATCACGACGTCGGCCTTCTCGTCGATCAGCGCCTGCACTTCCTGCGCCGACAGCGACGGCGTATGGCGCTCGGCCTCGACCCATTCGCCGAACGACTTGCTCGGCACGTTCACGTCGATGAACAGCTCGCCGCCCGCGGCGAGCCAGCCCGCGAGACCGCCGTCGAGCAGCCGCACGTCGGTATAGCCGAGCTGCGCGAGCTTTGCGGCCGCGCGCTGCGCGAGATCCTCGCCGTCGGCTTCGCCGAACACGACGATCGGCGTGTCGCGGCGCGGAATGCGCGTCCACGCGTCGAGTTCGAGCTTCGACAGCGGAAAGTTCGCGGCCCAAAGCGGATGGCCCTGCGCGTATGGATCTTCCTCGCGCACGTCGATCAGCGCGAGCTCGTCGCGGGCCAGGAGTCGTGCGCGTACGTCCTGGTACGACGCGACGGGGAAACGGGAAGTGGAATCAACGGATTGCGTCACGATGTCTCTGTCGGATTCTGTCGAAGTCGGTGAAGAAAGCAAACGGAAAACGGATGAAGCTCAGGGCTGCGGGCGTGTGCGCTCGCAACGGGTTGCCCGCGACTTGCGGCGTCACACGTTCAATCACACGTTCGAATAGCCGGACACGAACGGCTTCACGGTGCCGTCGCCCAGGAACACCGCGCGCTCGACCTTGCCGATATTTGCGCCGTATACGTGGATGCTGATCGACACCTGGTCGGCGAGCGCGTTGGTCACGCGATGGACATCGCCGATGCGCGGCGACACGGCCTCCACATCGCCCGGCTGCAGTCGCACCGCATCGCCCGATGGCACCGGCTTGCCGGTCGCGTCGAACCTGTACGGCTGCGAAAACTCGCCGCCGCGCAGCATGCCGATCAGCCCCCACACCGTGTGATTGTGGATCGGCGTCGTCTGGCCGGGCCCCCACACGAAGCTGACGACGGAGAACCGTTCGTCGGGATCGAGATGCAGCAGGTACTGGCGGTAGCGCTCTGGATCGGGCTGCGCGAATGCGTCGGGCAGCCAGTCGTCGTGCGCGACGAGCGCGGCAAGCAGCGCGCCGCCCTCGTCGAGAATGCGCGCCTCGTTCGCGCCGGACGCGAGCAGCGCGCCCAGCCCGTCGACGAACGGACGCAGCGGCGTCTGATGCAACGAAAGCATACTCATCGGCTGCCTCCTCGAATATGATGGATCGTCATGATGCACCCGAAATACCATGCAGAACAAACATGAAAATTAGCGATATCGACGCTTTTGCAGCGGTCGTCCGCTGCCGGACGCTGAGCCAGGCCGCGGCCGAGCTCGGGATGACGCAGCCGGCGATCACGCGGCGCGTGCAGAATCTCGAGGAAGCGCTCGGCGCGACGCTGCTCGACCGCAACACGAAACCGCCGCGTCCGACCGACATCGGCCTGCAGGTGTTCGAGCAGTGCCGCGCGGTCCTGCGCGAGGTCGATGCGCTGCGCGAACTGACGGCCGGCCAGCGGCCGCCCGCCGGCGAATTCCGCGTCGGCCTCACGCAGGGCCTCGGCGAACTGATGCTGCCCGGCCTGATCGCACGGATCGCCGGGCAATGGCCCGCACTCGCCACGCAGGTCACGACCGCCTGGGGTGGCATGCTCGTCGAGCGCGTCGCGCGCCGGAAACTCGATGCGGCGCTGGTGTTTCTGGCTCGCGAGATGGTGCTGCCGCCGCACGTCGAGGGCGAGCGGCTGCTGGCCACCGGGCTCGTCGCGGTCGGCCGCAAGGGCGACTGGCCGCGCCGCAGTTACCGGCTCGCCGACTGCCATGCACGCGGCTGGGTGCTCAATCCCGACGGCTGCGGCTTTCGCGCGGGCCTGCGCCGCGCGCTCGACGCGCAAGGGCTGCCGATGCCCGTCGCGCTCGACGTGTATGGTCGCGACCTGCAATTGCAGAGCGTCGCGAACGGCGTCGGCATCGGGCTGATGCCGCTGCCGCTCGTCGAAGGCAGCCCGCTGCGCGACGCAGTCGACATCGTGCCGCTCGCCGATTTCAAGCCGCAGATCGATCTGTGGCTGCTGCACCGGCAGGACGCCGCGCGCCTCAAGGCGCCGCTCGCGGCCGTGGGCGCGCATGCGCGTGCGGCATTCGCGCTGCCCGAGGGTGCCGCCGCGCACGACGAGCCCGCTTGACCGAGGCCGGCGACGCCGGCACCGCCATGTCACGTTTGCGCCGACCGTCATGCGGTCCCGCTCACGCATCGCTTCGACCGGATGCCGGTGCGTCGCGTGACGTCCCGCCAGTCTCCGCGTTCGCGGTTGCGCTTCGTGCCGCGGCGTCGAGCGCCGCACGCCCGGCGGCAAGCGCGATCGCATCGTCCTGCGGCGTATGCACGCGGCCGCACAGCACGTCGCGATAATGACGTTCGAGCGGATTGTGGCGGCTCAGCCCGTGATTGCCCGACAGCTTCAACGCGTGCTCGACCGTGCGGATCGCCTGCTCCGTCACGGCTCGCTTGACGAGGCCGCTCGTCGTCACCGCCGGCGCGTCACCCGCATCGGTGCGCGCGATGTGCTCGTCGAGCAGCACGCGGTTCGCGTGCAACCACCCTTCGATCTCGCCGACGGCCTCCTGGATGCGCGGCAGCGTCGCGAGCGGGGCCCCGAGCCCGCTCGGCGCGCGCGTCGTCGCGAACGCGAGCAGCCAGTTGCGTGACGCGCGCGCCACCGCATCGTAGAGGCTGCCGAGCAGCGCGACCATCCACGCCTGCTGGTCGGCCTGCGCGTCGACATCCGCATGGCTCGCGGCCGATACGGCCCAAGCATCGGGCGCGCGCACGTCCACCGCATGATCGGCGGGCAGCCGCACGTCGTCGAACACGACCTCGTGGCTGCCCGAGGCGCGCAGGCCCAGGTGATTCCAGCTTTCGATCACGCGGATGCCTGCGTCGTCTTCCACATCGCGCTCGCGCCGCACGAGGAATACGCCGACACGCGGCTCGGGTTCGTCGGTGCGTGCCCACACGGCGAGCCAGCGCAGCGCCGGAATGCCGGTGCTGTACAGCTTGTGGCCGGACAGCCGCCAGCCGTCGCCGTCGCGACGCGCGATCGTTTCGGGCAGGCCGCCGCGCGACGGGGACCCGAGCGCCGGTTCGACGCGCAACGCGTTGATCAGCGCGCCTTCGGCGACCGCACTGTCGAACACCGCACGCCGCACGCGCGCGGGCCAGCGATTGTCCGCACGGCCGAGCGCGCGATGTTGCAGATACGTCATCGTCAGCACCAGCGCGGTCGCGGGATCGGCGCGGGCGACGGCGGCCACGATCCGGCTCGCCTGCGCGAGCGTCGCGCCCGCGCCGCCATGCTCGCGCGGCACGACCTGCGCGATCAGCCCGGCGCGATGCAGCCGCGCGAAGTTCTCGTGCGGGAAGCGGCCGTCGACGTCGTTACGGGCGGCGTCGGCGGCGAGTTCGGGCGCGAGGCGCTCGAGCAGCGCCGCGACGCGCGCATCGTCGGCAGGCAGGTGGCGCAGCGACGACTGCGGCGATCGCGGCGAGGAAGCGGCAAGGCTGGCGGACATCGGTACGGATTCCCTCGGTGACTGGGTAGCTGGCTAACGGATCGGCCGTCATGGCGGAGATCGATCGGCGGATGGCGCGGCGGCGCGTGAAGCCGGCGGCACCCGGTTGCGCACTCGCGTGCCGTGCCGGTTCGCGGACGTTTGCCGCGAACGCGTGTGCGCGCATCGGCATTCGCACCGCGCCGCGCATCCCGGAGCGCATGCCGATCCGGTTCCCGCCCGGCGCGAAAGCCCCGCCCGACACGTCCCCGACGCCCTTTCGACGCCATCGCGAGCCCACAGCGTATGCGCAACGCACACGCGGCCAAACCATGCAAATCTGATATTCAAATCGGGATTGATTATTTCCGTTCCGCATGATCCCGGCGGTAATCTCCGCTCCATTCCCGCCCCCGCCGTCCGTTGCCGGCCATGTGGGGCCGTCCTTGCATCGGAGACCCAGATGAGCGTCGAATTCATCGGCATGGTCCAGAGCCAGAAGCAGTCGGAAATCCATCCACCTGCCGGCCCCGTCGTCGACCCCGACTACGTGCGCGACTTCGCACGCGCACACGAAACGGCCGGCTTCGACCGGATCCTCGTCCCGCACCATTCGACCGGCCCGTCCGCGACGCTGACGATCGCGTTCGCCGCCGCCGCGACCGAGCGCATTCACTTCATGCTCGCGCATCGGCCGGGCTTCACCGCGCCGACGCTCGCCGCGCGGCAAATCGCGACCCTCGATCAGTTCAGCCGCGGCCGGCTCGCCGTGCACTTCATCTCCGGCGGCTCGGACAGCGAGCAGCAACGCGACGGCGACTTCCTCGACCACGACGCACGCTACGCACGCACCGACGAATATCTCGGCGTCCTGCGCCGCATCTGGACCGAAACGCAGCCGTTCGATCACGACGGCGCGCACTACCGCTTCACGCAGGGTTTTTCGGAAGTGAAGCCGTTCCAGCAGCCGCACGTGCCGATCTACTTCGGCGGCGCCTCGGAAGCGGCGCTGCAAGTCGCCGGCAAGCACGCGGACGTCTATGCGCTGTGGGGCGAATCGCTCGACCAGGTGCGCGACCTGACGACCCGCGTGCGCGCCGAAGCCGCGAAACACGGCCGGCAGGTGCGCTTCTCCGTGTCGTTCCGGCCGATCCTCGCGGCGACCGAAGACGAAGCATGGGCGCGCGCGCACCGGATCCTCGACGAAACGCGCCGGCTGCGCGCAGCGGCCGGCCTCGGCAGCGGCGGCCCGCAGCAGAGCGAAGGCGCGCGGCGCCTGCTCGCCGCGGCCGAACGCGGCTCGCGCGTCGACAAGCGGCTGTGGACCGAGATCGCGAAGCTCACCGGCGCGCGCTCGAATTCGACCGCGCTCGTCGGCACGCCCGAACAGGTCGCCGACGCGCTGCTCGACTACTACGACCTCGGCGTGACGACGTTCCTGATCCGCGGCTTCGATCCGCTCGAAGACGCGATCGACTACGGTCGCGAACTGATTCCGCGCGTGCGCAGCGCCGTCGCGGCACGCGACGCGGCGCGGCGCGCGGCCTGACGCAAAGGGAGACGCCGATCATGTCCGCCGTCCTGGCTTCGTCATCGCCCGTGCGCACCGCGTCGGGCCTCGTCCTCGCCGACACGCCGCGCCAGCATTTCTGGTTCGATCCGCCCGCGCCGCGCGTCGACGTCGCCGCTGAGCGCCGCCACCGGCAGGAGCGGCTCGCGGCCGCGTTCCGCCTGTTCGCGCGCTTCGGCTTCGCGTCGGGCCTCGCCGGCCACATCACCGCGCGCGACCCCGAACTGCCCGACCACTTCTGGGTGAATCCGCTCGGCGTGCATTTCTCGCGGATCAAGATATCGGACCTGCTGCTCGTCAACGCACGCGGCGAAACCGCAATCGGCAACCAGCCGCTGAACAAGGCCGCGTTCGCGATCCACGCGGCGATTCACGACGCGCATCCGCACATCGTCGCCGCCGCGCACACGCATTCGACCTACGGCAAGGCGTGGTCGACGCTCGGCCGCCCGCTCGATCCGCTGACGCAGGACGCGTGCGTGTTCTACGAGGATCACGCGCTGTTCGACGACTTCACGGGCATGGTCGTCGACACGAGCGAAGGCGCGCGGATCGCGGACGCGCTCGCGAAGCCCGACGGCACCACGCACAAGGGCGTGATCCTGAAGAACCACGGCATCCTGACGGCCGGCCCGACGGTCGAGGCCGCCGCGTGGTGGTACATCGCGCTCGACAACGCCGCGCATACGCAGCTGCTGGCCGAAGCGGCCGGCACGCCGCAACCGATCGATCACGCTACCGCGCGACACACGCATGGCCAGATCGGCGGCCCCGACGGCGCATTGCACGCGTTCGACAGCCTGTTCGCACGCGTCGTCGCCGACGAACCCGACCTGCTCGACTGAGCGCCCTTCCGCACGACCGGATCCGGAGACCACACGATGACCGAACCCACCGCACCCGCGCCGGCCGGCGCCCATGACGACAAGCGCCGCCGGCTGCTGCGCGCGGCCGGCGCCGCCGCGCTCGCCGCGCCGGCGATCACGCTCGGCCGCAAAGCATGGTCCGCACCGCCGCTGAAGAAGCTCACGTTCGCGTGGAACCAGAACGCGTTCTGCCTGACGCCGATCGTCGTCGCGCAGGAAAACGGCTTCTTCGAGAAGAACGGGCTGAAGGTCGAGCTGATCAACTACAGCGGATCGACCGACCAGTTGCTCGAATCGATCGCGACCGGCAAGGCCGACGCGGCGGTCGGGATGATTCACCGCTGGCTGAAGCCGCTCGAAGCCGGCTTCGACGTGAAGATCATCGGCAGCTCGCACGGCGGCTGCGTGCGGCTGCTCGGCGCGAAGACGGCCGGCGTGACGACGCTTCAGGCGCTGAAGGGCAAGACGGTCGGCGTCAGCGATCTCGCGGCGCCCGGCAAGCACTTCTTCTCGATTCTGCTCGCGAAGAACGGCATCGATCCCGAACGCGACATCACGTGGCGGCAGTATCCGGCCGATCTTCTCGGCGTCGCGGTCGACAAGGGCGAGATCCAGGCGATCGCCGACGGCGACCCGAATCTCTATCTGCTCGAAAAGCGCAGCAACGGCGCATATACGGAACTCGCGACGAACCTGTCCGGCGAATACGCGCGCAAGGTGTGCTGCGTGATCGGCGCGCGCGGCGACCTCGTGCGCAACGACCGGCCCGCGGCCGCCGCGCTCGCGCGCTCGATCGTGCAGGCAACCGAATACACGCACGACAACCCGAACGAAGCCGCGAAGGCGTTCGCGAAGTATTCGCCGAAGATCAATCCGGAAGATCTGCGCAAGCTGTACGCGACGCTGACCTACACGCACCACCCGACCAATGTCGACTTGCAGCAGGAAATCGCGTTCTACGCGGACGATTTCCGCGGGATCAGCGTGCTGAAGAAGAGCACCGACCCGCAGCGCTTCGCGCAGCAGGTCTATGCGAACGTGCTGGGGTGATGCGATGTCGACGATCGAACACGCGGCCGCCGCGCGCACCGCATCCGCATCCGCAACCGGCGGTACTGCCGCCGCGCCTGCCACGTCCCGCGCAGCATGCACGGCCTGCGACGCGACGCTCGCGGCCGAAGCCCGCCGTGCGCGTACCTGGTCGACCGGTGTCGTCGCGGCGCTCGCGTGGGCCGCGCTCGGCGCGGTGACTGACGTGTGGCCGAACCGCGTCGTCGGTTTCACCGACTGGGCATACACCGACACGTTCGGCATCGCCGCATGGGCGATGGCCGCGCTGCTGCTGGTCGCCGCGACGCTCGGCCATCGCGTGCCGGCCACGCGCGCGCGGCTTGCCCGCGTGCGCCCGGCCGGCCCGTGGCTCGTCGCACTGCCGCTCGTGCTAGCCGCGTGGGAAATCGTCACGGCCAAAACCGGCTGGCTGCCGACGCCGTTCTTCGCGCCGCCGCAGGCATTGATCGAGGTCTACGTCGACGACTGGCCGCGCCTCGCCGGCAGCGCCGGCAATACGCTGAAGCTGCTTTCGCTCGGGTTCGCGTATGGCGTCGCGGTCGGGTTCGCGGTCGGCGTATCGATCGGCTGGTCGCGCCGCATCGGCTACTGGGTGCATCCGGTGCTGCGCGTGCTCGGCCCGGTGCCGGCCACCGCGCTGCTGCCGCTCACGTTCTACTTCTTCCCGACGAGCTATTCGGCCGCCGCGTTCCTGATCGCGCTGTCGACCGGCTTCCCGGTCGCGGTGCTGACGTGGTCGGGCGTCGCGAGCGTGAACCGGCAGTACTACGACGTCGCGCGCACGCTCGGCGCGAACGCGCGCTTCCTGGTGCTGCGCGTCGCGATTCCCGCCGCGCTGCCGCATGTGTTCGTCGGCATCTTCATGGGGTTGAGCGCATCGTTTACGGTACTCGTCGTCGCCGAGATGATGGGCGTCAAGTCGGGGCTCGGCTGGTACCTGAGCTGGGCGCAGGGCTGGGCATCGTACGTGAACATGTACGCGGCGCTGGTCGTGATGGCGCTGCTGTTTTCCGGGCTGATCGCGCTGCTGTTCGCGGTGCGCGACCGTGTGCTCGCGTGGCAGAAAGGAACCGTCAAATGGTAAGCGCCGCCGTTCTCGAATCGTCCGCCTCCCCGGCACCCGCCACGCCCGATGCCACGGCGCCGCGCGGCGCGCGCATCGACGTCCGCCGCGTGAGCCATGCGTTCGACGGTCCCGGCGGCCCTCTGCCGGTGCTCGACGACGTCACGCTGTCGGTCGCGGCCGGCGAATTTGTCGCGCTGCTCGGCCCGAGCGGCTGCGGAAAATCGACGCTGCTGCGGCTCGTCGCGGGCCTCGACGCCGCGCGACAAGGCGGAATCGCGCAGGACGGCGTGCCGATCGAGCGGCCCGATCCGTCGCGCATCGTCGTGTTCCAGGATCCGACGCTCTACCCGTGGCGCCGCGTGCGCGCGAACGTCGCGCTCGGCCTCGAGGCGCGCGGCGTGGCTCGCACCGCGCAACATCGCGTCGACGATGCGCTCGCGCGCGTCGGGCTGCAGGAATTCTCGAACGTGTTTCCGCATCAGTTGTCGGGCGGGATGGCGCAGCGTGTCGCGCTGGCACGCGCGCTCGTCAACGATCCGCGCCTGCTGATTCTCGACGAGCCGCTCGGCAAGCTCGATTCGCTGACGCGATTGACGATGCAGGCCGAGTTGACCGCGCTGTGGCAACGCGATGGCTTTTCCGCGCTGCTCGTCACGCACGATGTCGAGGAAGCGCTGTTTCTCGCGCAGCGCGTGATCGTGTTCGGCCCGCGTCCCGCGCGGATCGTCGCGGAACTACGCGTCGACCTGCCCTATCCGCGCCATCGCGGTGACCCGCGTCTCGCCGAACTGCGCCACGAAGCGCTGCGGCATCTCGGACTCGATGCGAGCTGGTAGATGCCGAGTGCCGATGGCAGGATGGCCCGCGCACGGCAAAGGCCGCGCCGATGAATGCACCGCCGTTCGCCGACTGGGCGCTGCTGTTCCTGCAACTGCTGTATCGCGCGCAGATCGCGTTCGCCCGCGCGCTGCATGCGGCCGGTCTGACCGGGGATGCCGACGGACAGGCCGCGTGGCCCTGGGCACACCGGATCGCGCTCGAAACGCTGCGCATCGATGCCGGGCTCACGCGACAGCTTGCGTTCGCTTGCGCGGCAACCGCGTTCGCCGTGGCGCTGGGCGGCATCGCGCTCGTTTCGCGCAAGTGGCGGGCGGCATCGGCGATCGCCGCACTGGCCGTCGCGTGGTTCGCGCCGTGGCCGCCGGCATCGCTGTGGCTCGCACCCGCGGTGCCGACCAGTTTCCAGCGCAATCCGGCGCCGCTTTCCGTCGCGGACGTGACGCGCGGCGCGCACCTGTATGCGCGGCATTGCGCGGCATGTCACGGCGCGGACGGCCGCGGCGAAGGGCCGCTCGCGGCAACGCTCGCGCATTGGCCGCCGACCTTCGCGGGCGCGCTGCTCGCCCGCCGGCTCGACGGCGAACTGTACTGGCGCGTGCGACACGGTACGCACGACGCGCGCGGCGCGGCGTCGATGCCGGGCTTTGCCGCGACGCTCGGCCCGGCCGACACGTGGGCCGTGCTCGCTTACCTGAAGGCGCTGTCGGCCGGCAGCGGCGCACGGGCGGAAGGTGCGTGGCCCGTGCCCGTTCCGCTGCCCGCGCTCGACGTGCGTTGCGGCAGCGCCGCGCCGCAACCGCTCGAGCGCTGGCGCGAGGGCCAGCGCGTGCGCATCGTTGCGCTCGCGCCGGGCAGCGCGCCGCCGACGGAGGATCCGCGCTGGCAGACGCTGCTCGTCACCGTCGACGACACGCCCGCGCCACCGGCCCCCGGCCCGCGCGCGAACTGTGTCGCGTCGACGCCGGGTGCATGGCAAGCGTTCGCGACGATCGCCGGCGTGCCGCCCGAGACGTTCGGCGGCACGCAATTGCTTGCCGACCGGCGCGGCTGGCTGCGGGCGCGCGCGTTGCCGGGCAGCGCGGGCTGGTCGGCCGACGATTTGTTGTGCCGCTCGGATGCGACCGCCCGGCCGTCCGCCGCCCCCGCGAACGTCGATCCGCTGACCGCGCTGCTGCTGCGTGTGGACGCTGAACCCGTGCGCGACGTGCAGGCCGGGCTCCCGCATTGAATCCCTGAACCGTTTCCTCCGATCGACCGAACTTCACGATGAATCCGACCCGACGCCACTTTCTCGCGCAAGCGAGCGCCCTCGCCGCCGCCATCCTCGCCGTCGCGCCGACCGCATTGCACGCGCAATCGGGCACGCGAGCGCTGCTGCGTGCCGGCGACCAGAAAGGCGGGCTGCGCGCGCTGCTCGAAGCGGCCGGCGAACTGAACGGCCTCGCATACGACATCGCATGGACCGAATTCCCGGCCGCCGCGCCGCTGGCCGAAGCGCTGAACGCGGCGGCCGTCGACTGCGGACCGATCGGCGACGCACCGGTGATCTTCGCGCTCGCATCGGGCGCGCGCATCAAGGTGATCGGCGCGAACCGCTCCGACCCGTACGGCACCGCCGTGCTCGTGCGGCCCGACGCGACGCTGAAGGACGCCGCCGGCCTGAAAGGCAAGCGCATCGGCACCACGCGCGGCTCGATCGGCCATTTCGTCACGCTGAAGGCGCTCGACGCCGCAGGCCTGCCGCCCGACGCCGTATCGTTCCGCTTCCTGCCGCCGGCCGACACGATGCTTGCGCTCGCAACCGGTTCGATCGACGCGTGGGCGACGTGGGAACCCTATACCGCGCTCGCCGAAACGAGCGGCCGCGCGCGCGTGCTCGTCAACGGCCGCGGCCTGTGGTCGGGCCTCAGCTACGTCGCGGCGACCGACGCGGCGATCGCATCGAAGCGCGACGTGCTGCGCGACTTCCTCCAACGCGTCGTGCGCGCGCAGGCCTGGTCGTACCGGCACGTCGACGCGTATTCGGCGGCGCTCGCGCGCATCGTCGGCATCCCACCGGCGGCCGCGAAGCTGCAGTTCGAGCGCCGCAACACGCGCTGGCAGCCGATCGACGCGACGGTGATCGCCGGCCAGCAACGCACGGCCGACTTCTACCTGAAGGCCGGGCTGCTGCGCCAGCCGCTCGACGTGCGCACGACCTTCGACCTCGGCTTTCCGCTGGCGTGACCGGCCGTACGGCTCGGCGCGACGGCCTGCAACCGCCCAAACGGCTTTCGCATGATCTGGCACAATCGCGATTCGATCATCCCGCCTTCAGCCAGCGTCATGCCAGCCATTTCCGAACTCTTCGTCTATCCGATCAAATCCTGCGCCGGCATCGCGCTGTCGCGCGCGCAACTGCTCGAAACGGGCCTCGCGTACGACCGCCACTGGCTGATCACCACCCCGGACGGAATGATGATCACGCAGCGCACGCACCCGCGCCTCGCGCTGATCCGCACCGCGCTCGAGCACGATGCGCTCGTGCTGAACGCGCCGGGCATGCCCGAGATCCGCACGCCGCTCGACGGCGATGCGACACCCGCCACACCGAAGATGGCCGCGACCGTCTGGCGCGACACCGTCGACGCGATCGACACGGGCGCCGAGACGGCCGCGTGGCTCACCGAATTTCTCGGCGTGCCGTTGAAGCTTGCGCGCTTCGGGGCCGAGTCGCGCCGCGGCTGCAACCGCAAATGGACCGGCGACATCGACACGCACACGCAGTTCGCGGATGGCTATCCGCTGCTCGTGATCGGCCAGTCGTCGCTCGACGACCTGAACGCGAAGCTCGTCGCGAAAGGCGCGCCCGCAATCCCGATGAACCGCTTCCGCCCGAACATCGTCGTGTCGGATCTCGATGCGTACGAAGAAGATTTCGTCGAGCATCTCGACGCTGAAGGCGACACGCCCGTGCGCCTGCGCCTCGTGAAGCTGTGCACGCGCTGCCCGATGCCGACGATCGACCAGGTGACCGGCGCGCCGAACCCGGAATGGCCGCACGAGCCGACCGATACGATGCAGACCTATCGCGCGCATCCGAACTACGACGACGCGCTGACGTTCGGCATCAACGCGATCGTCGTCGAAGGCGCGGGCGCGTGGCTCGAGGTCGGGCAGTCGCTCGAAGCGGAGATCGGGTTCGGCGACTGAGCGGATCGGTCGAAACGGCGCGACGGCGTATCGCTTTCGCCGTCGCCATTCACCGCGGTTGCGTCGAGCGCGGCCCGCCTTCTACTGCGCCGCCGGAACCGTCGGCAGCGTCACCGTCACGACCAGCCCGCCGCCCGCCGCATCGGTCAGCGTCACGCTGCCCTGATGCACGCGCGCGATCTCCCGCACGATCGACAGCCCGAGCCCCGTGCCTTCGACCGTCTGCGTCTTGCTGCCGCGATGGAAGCGCTCGAACACCGCGTCGCGCTCGGCTGCCGGAATGCCCGGCCCGTTGTCGATCACGTCGAGCCGCGCATGCTCGCCGTCGCGCGACACACGCACCGTGATCACCGCACGGTCGCCCGAATAACGGATCGCGTTGTCGATCAGGTTGCCGATCATTTCGCCGAGCAGGTCCGGCTGACCATGCACGTCGACGTCGGCCTCGTGCTCGAAGCCGAGATCGATGTCGCGCGCCCGCGCCACCGGCGACCAGTCGAGCGTCACGCTGCGCGCCAGCCAATGCAACGCGACCGGCTGGTGTGCGACCGCATGGCCGCTGTCCGAATCGAGCCGCGACAGCGACAGCAGCTGCTGGACGATCTTCGCGGCCTGCCGCACCGCACCGTTCACGCGCCGCAAATGCACGTTCATGCGCGGCTGCTCGTCCGGCCGCAAGGCCAGTTCGACGCCGGCCTGCACGGCGGCGAGCGGCGTCTTCAGCTGATGCGCCGCGTCCGCGAAGAAGCGCCGCCGCGCGACCTGCATCCGTTGCGTGCGGCCGATGTACTGGTTGATCGACTCGACGAGCGGCGCGAGCTCGCTCGGCATGCCGCCGGTGTCGAGCGGCGTCGGGTCGCCGTCGGTACGCGCGGCGACCTTCGCGGACAGCCGGTTCAGCGGCCGCAGCCCGCGCCCGACGCCGAGCCACACGATCCCGAGCGCGAGCACGACGAGCAAGCCTTCCTGCAGCAGCGAGCCCATCAGGATTTCGCGCGCGAGCGCCTGGCGCCCCTCGATCGTTTCGCCGACCATCACCCATACGATGCGCGTCTGCGCGGTCGGCACGTCGTGCACCGGCACGCGCAACGCGGCCATGCGCAACTGCTCGCCGCGATAGACGACGTTGTAGTAGCGCGTGACGAACAGCGCGCCGTCGCCCGGCGGCAGCGGCAGGTCCGGATAGCCGGTGATCGTGTGGCCGTTGTCCTCGCGGATCAGGTAGTAGATCTTGCCGCCGTCGCCCGACTCGAACATCTCGAGCGCGAGATACGGCAGGTCGACCTCGATCTCACCGTCGTTGAGCCGCACGCCTTCGCGGATCGACTTCAGCGACGACGACAGCGTGCGGTCGAACGCGACGTGCGCGGCGCTCATCGCGCGCTGGTACGTGAGCCACGAGTCGAGCGCGAGCAGCCCGAGCAGCGGCAGCAGCAGCCACAGCGCGACTTGCGTGCGCAGGTTCGGGCGGCGGATCATCATGTCTGCCGCCGGGCCGCCCCAAGCGCGGCATGCGTCCTCGCGGCGGGCAGCTTACGTGTCGATCCGGAATAACGCTTCAGCGCATACTCCGGTCCCGTGCAAGGCTGGTGAGCGCGGGGTTGGTTCATCCGGCGACCTTCGCTTCGAGCAGATACCCGAGCCCGCGCAGCGTGACGATCGCGACGCCGGTGTTTTCCAGCTTCTTGCGCAGCCGGTACACGTAGATTTCTATCGCGTCCGCGTTGACCGATTCGTCTAGCCCGAAGATCTTCTCCGACAGCGTCTCCTTGTTGATCGCGCGACCGTTGCGCAGGATCAGCACCTCCAGCACCGAGCGCTCGCGCGGCGTGAGCGGCAGCGCTTCGCCGGCGAGGTGGAAGCTGCGGTCGATACTGTCATACGAAAGCGGCCCGCATTCGACCCGCGAATGCTCGTGACCGAGGCTGCGCCGGATCAGCGCGCGGGCGCGCGCCTCCAGCTCGGTCAGTTCGAACGGCTTCGCGAGATAGTCGTCGGCCCCGAGATCGAGCCCCTTCACGCGGTCCTCGACCGAGCCGTGCGCAGTCAGGATCAGCACCGGCACCGGATTGCGGCGCGCGCGCAACCGCCGCAGCACCTCGAGCCCGTCGAGCTTCGGCAGCCCGAGATCGAGGATCACCAGCGCGTAGTCCTGGGTGCGCAGCACGTGATCCGCCGCCTCCCCGTCCGCCATGTGATCGACCGCGAAACGCGCGGCGCTCAGCGCGTCGTTCAGCGACTGCGCCAGGTTCGGGTTGTCTTCGACGAGCAGCACACGCATGGGGACCTCGGGAAATCCATGACACAAAGGACGCTATTGTGAACCGAAATGAAAGCAGGCTGAAAGTGCCTCGCAATTAACATCCGCGTCACTCGAACAACACACACGCTTCACTGGAGGAAGACATGCCGTTTGCACCGAAGCAGCTCGCCACCGCGCTGGCGATCGTCCTGGGCACCGCCGCCGGCGCCGCCGTCGCGCAGGTTCCGGCCGGATATCCGGGTAACTACCAAGGCGTCGTCGACGCCGCGAAGAAGGAAGGCAAGCTGATCGTCTACTCCACGACCGACACGGGCCTCGTGCGCCCGCTGATCAAGGACTTCGAAAACCTGTACGGCGTGAAGGTCGAGTACAACGACATGAACAGCACCGAGCTGTACAACCGCTACATCAGCGAAAACGCGGCGAGCAGCACGAGCGCCGACGTGCTGTGGAGCTCGGCGATGGACCTGCAGGTCAAGCTCGTCAACGACGGCCTGATGGCGTCGTACGATTCGCCCGAAAGCGCGAACGTGCCGCAATGGGCGCAATATCAGAAGCAGGCGTACGGCACGACGTTCGAGCCGCTCGCGATCGTCTACAACAAGCGCCTGATCCCCGAAAACGAAGTGCCGAAGACCCGCGCCGACCTGATCAAGCTGCTCGCCACGCAGGCCGACAAGTTCAAGGGCAAGGTCACGACCTACGACATCGAAAAGTCGGGAGTCGGCTTCAACTACCTGACGCAGGACGCGCACGTGAACGAGAAGGTCACGTGGGAGCTCGTGAAGGCGATCGGCGCGACCGGTCCGAAGCTGCAGTCGAGCACCGGCGCGATGATGGAGCGCATCTCGTCGGGCGAGAACCTGATCGGCTACAACATCATCGGCTCGTATGCGTACGCGAAGGCGAAGAAGGACAAGTCGATCGGCTACGTATTCCCGAAGGACTACACACAAGTCGTGAGCCGCCTGGCCACGATCTCCAAGAAGGCGAAGAACCCGAACGCCGCGAAGCTGTGGGTCGACTACCTGCTGTCGCAGCGCGGCCAGACGCTGATCGCGAATCAGGCGAACCTGTACGCGATCCGTACGGACGTGACCGGCGAAACGTCGGCCGCGAGCCTCACGAAGGAACTCGGCGATTCGCTGAAGCCGATCCAGATCGGCACCGGCCTGCTCGTCTATCTCGACCAGTCGAAGCGGCTTGCGTTCCTGAAGCAATGGCAGCAGGCGATCAAGCGCTGATCCGCTGAGCAACTGACCACGGGCCGCCCGCCGCGCATCGCGCGGATGGCCCCTTCCCCTTACCGACTTCCTAGAGGCGGCCATCCGGATGGCCGCAGGGGCGAACTCATGCTTTCAACCAGCACACGCGGAACGGCGCCCGTCGTTCCGCCCACCGCCGGCCCGGGCGGCGCGATCCCCGCGCTTCCGGCCAACGGCCTGCAGCCGCTCGCCGGCATGCTGCGATGGATCGTCGTCGCGGTGCTCACCGTCGCGGTCGCGCTGCCGCTCGGCTTCATCCTGTTCCAGAGCCTGCTGTCCGCGCCGTTCTTCGATGCGAACAAGACGCTCGGCATCGAAGGCTTCCGCTTCATCTTCACCGACCCGGACTTCTGGTCGGCCGTGAAGAACTCGTTCATCATCGCCGGCGGGATGCTGTTCATCTCGATCCCGCTCGGCGGCATTCTCGCGTTCCTGATGGTGCGCACCGACCTGCCCGGCCGCCGCTGGCTCGAACCGCTGCTGCTCACGCCCGTGTTCGTATCGCCGATGGTGCTCGCGTTCGGCTACGTGGTCGCGGCCGGCCCGGTCGGCTTCTACTCGGTGTGGTTCAAGGAACTGTTCGGGGTGCAGAACGTGCCCTGGAATGTCTACTCGATCTTCGCGATCACGGTGATCGTCGGCCTCACGCACGTGCCGCACGTTTACCTGTACTCGTCGGCCGCGCTGCGCAACCTCGGTTCGGACGTCGAGGAGGCCGCGCGCGTGACCGGCGCCCGCCCGTTCCGCGTCGCGCTCGACGTGAGCCTGCCGATGACCATGCCCGCACTGCTGTTCGCCGGCGTGCTCGTGTTCTTCCTCGGCTTCGAGGTGTTCGGGCTGCCGCTCGTGCTCGGCGATCCGGAAGGCCACCTCGTGCTCGCGACCTACCTGTACAAGCTGACCAACAAGCTCGGCGTGCCGTCGTATCACCTGATGGCCGCGGTCGCCGTGTGCATCGTCGCGATCACGTTCCCGCTCGTGCTGCTGCAGCGCCGTTTGCTGAAGACCGCGAACCGCTTCGTCACCGTGAAGGGCAAGGCCGGCCGCGCGACGGTGCTACCGCTCGGCGTATGGCGCTGGATCGCGCTCGCGATCGTCGCGCTGTGGCTGATGCTGACGGTGATCGTGCCGATTTCCGGCATCGTGCTGCGCGCATTCGTGACCAACTGGGGCGAAGGCGTCGCGCTCGCCGAAGTGCTGACGCTGTCGAACTTCATCGAGCTGTTCGAGCAGGACAACCTCGTGCGCGCGATCGTCAACACGCTCGGCATCGGCGTGATCGGCGGCGCGCTCGCGATCGGCTTCTACTCGCTCGTCGCGTTCGCCGGCCACCGCCGGCACGACTGGGCGACGAAACTGCTCGACTACCTCGTGCTGCTGCCGCGCGCGGTCCCCGGCCTGCTCGCCGGCCTCGCGTTCCTTTGGATCTTCCTGTTCGTCCCGGGCCTGCGCGAGCTGAAGAACTCGATGTGGAGCATCTGGATCGCGTACACGGTCGTGTGGCTCGCATACGGGATGCGGCTCATTCAAAGCGCGCTGCTGCAGGTCGGCCCCGAACTCGAGGAAGCCGGGCGCAGCGTCGGCGCGACGCGCAGCCGCGTGTCGCTCGACGTGACGCTGCCGCTCGTGCGTTTCGGCCTGCTCGCCGCGTGGCTCCTGATCTTCATGATCTTCGAGCGCGAATACTCGACCGCCGTCTACCTGCTGTCGCCCGGCACCGAAGTGATCGGCGCGCTGCTCGTGTCGCTGTGGGCGACCGGCGCCGTCGACCAGGTGGCCGCGCTCTCTGTCATCAACATCGCGATGGTCGGCGCCGGTCTCGGCGTGGCCCTGCGCTTCGGAGTGAAACTTCATGGATAAGCTCATCGTCGACGACCTGCATCTCAGCTACGGCGCCAACCCGATCCTCAAGGGCGTGTCGTTCGAACTGAAGGCCGGTGAAGTCGTGTGCCTGCTCGGCGCATCGGGCAGCGGCAAGACCACGCTGCTGCGTGCGGTGGCCGGCCTCGAACAGCCGTCCGACGGGCGCATCCAGCTCGACGACCGCGTGTTCTTCGACGGCGCGCGGCGCGTCGACCTGCCGGTCGAACAGCGTTCGCTCGGCCTCGTGTTCCAGTCGTACGCGCTGTGGCCGCACCGCACCGTGGCCGACAACGTCGGCTACGGGCTCAAGCTGCGCCGCGTCGCGCCGGCCGAACAGAAGCGCCGCGTGCAGACCGCGCTCGATCAGCTCGGCCTCGGCCATCTCGCCGAACGCTTTCCGCATCAGCTGTCGGGCGGCCAGCAGCAGCGTGTCGCGATCGCACGCGCGCTCGTCTACAACCCGCCCGTGATCCTGCTCGACGAGCCGCTGTCGAACCTCGACGCGAAGCTGCGCGAGGAAGCGCGTGCGTGGCTGCGCGAGCTGATCGTGTCGCTCGGGCTGTCGGCGCTCTGCGTGACGCACGATCAGACCGAAGCGATGGCGATGTCCGACCGCATCCTGCTGCTGCGCAACGGCCGCATCGAACAGGAAGGCACGCCGGCCGAGCTGTACGGCGCGCCGCGCTCGCTGTATACGGCCGAGTTCATGGGCAGCAACAACCGCATCGATGCACGCGTCGCGGCCGTCGACGGCGAACGCGTGACGCTCGCCGGCGACGGCTGGGAACTGCAGGCGCTGGCCCGCGACACGTTCGCACCGGGCCAGGACGCGCAGGCAGTGATCCGTCTCGAACGCGTGCAGGTCGCCGACGGCCCGGGAGCGAACCGGCTGCAGGCCGATCTCGTCACGTCGATGTATCTCGGCGATCGCTGGGAATACCTGTTTCATTGCGGCGAGATGCGCCTGCGCGCGTTCGGCCACGTGCCGCGCGCGGCCGGCAAGCACTGGATCGAATTCCCGACCAACGACTGCTGGGCGTTCGCGAAAGCGGGCTGACCCGTGCGCGGCGTGCTCTGCGCGCCGCGCACGTCGGGCAAGGTAATGACAGGCCGGTCCGGCGAACGCTTTCCGGAGTTGGCCTCGACTGCGTCACATCCACTTCACCCAACCCACAATAAATCAGGAGACACCGTCAATGAAATTTCGCGCAGCAGTCCTCACCAGCTCGGCCGCCGCGGCCTGCATCGCCGCCCCCGTCGTGCACGCGCAGTCGTCGGTCACGATGTACGGGATCATGGATGCCGGCATCGAATACACGAACCATGCGGCGCCGGAGGGCGGCAGTTCCGTCAAGCTGAAGTCGGGCAACAAGAATACGTCGCGCTGGGGCCTGCGCGGCGTCGAGGATCTCGGCGGCGGGCTGAAGGCCGTGTTCCGCCTCGAAAGCGGAATCGATCTCGCGAGCGGTGCGTTCGACGACGGCCCTGACTCGATCTTCGCGCGTCGCGCGACGGTCGGCCTGAAAGGCAAATGGGGCGAGCTGACGCTCGGCCGCAACTACACCGTCACGTACGACTACATGCTGCCGTTCGATCCGATGGGTTACGCGCAGAACTACTCGTGGGCGACGTCGTCGATGGCGACGGGCGGCCGCAAGGACGGCATGTTCACGCGCTCGTCGAATGCGGTGCGCTACGACGGTGAATTCAGCGGCGTGAAGTTCGGCGCGATGTACGGCTTCGGCAACGTGCCGGGCAGCGTGAAGACCAGCTCGAAATACGACGTCGCGCTCGGCTACGAGACCGGCCCGTTCGCGGCGGTGCTCACGTTCGACCGGCAGAACGGCGCGGCCGACAGCGTCACGCCGGCCGATACCGTCGACTACATCCAGGGCATTCACGCGGGCTTGAGCTACGACTTCGGCGACCTGAAGACGATGGCCGGCTATCGCAACTACAAGCGCGCGTTTCGCACCGCCGTGGCGAACCAGTTGAGCGACACGTACTGGGTCGGCGGGTCGTACCAGTTCACGCCGGCGTTCTCGCTGATTGCCGCTGTCTATCACCAGAACGTCAAGGGCGGCAGCGATGCGGATCCGACGCTGGTGTCGATGCGCGCGAACTACGCGCTGTCGAAGCGCACGGTGCTGTACGCGGCCGGTGCGTTCGCGATCGCGAAGCATGACCAGAAGGTCGGCGTGTCGCGCGATTTCGCGGGGTATGGCACCACGCAGGTCGGCGTGACGGCGGGGATTCAGCAGCGGTTCTGATCCGGTGCCCGGGCAGGCGGGCGGCGGTCGGCCGCCCACCTGCCGCGCAATGCCATGAACAATGACCACGGGCAGCCGGCCGTTGCCGCGTCGTTGCCCCGCGCCGTTCCAGGCATCGATCCGATCGCCGCTCAGTCGCTGCGCATTGTGAACACCGGCCGCACCGAGCTGTCCGCATCGCCCCAGTGTTCGGCGACCGCCGAAAGCGGCACGATACGCGTCTCGATCGCGAGACCCGCCGGTCGCGTCGCGCCGAACACGCCGCGCACCGACGCCAGCAAACGCCGCAGCGACACGCTGCCAAGCCCGCTACCCATCAGTTCGATCGCGGTGGCGCGCAGTACGGCACCGGGCAACGCCACGTTCGCGCCGCCGATCGAACCGATCTGCACGAAGCGCAGCCGGTGGGCGTCGGGTGTCGCCTTCGCGGCGGCAATCAGCAGCGCCTGCGCACTGGTGCCCCACAGATAATCGAGGACGACGTCCACGCCCGCGCGGAAATGCGGTTCGAGCGTCCGCGCCAGATGCGCATCGTCCTGCTGCAGCGACACGACGGCGTCCGCGCCGGCATTCAGCAACGCGTCCAGCGCGGCCGCGTTGCGGCCCGTCGCGATCACCTTCGCCGCGCCGAGATGCTTCGCAATCCGTACGGCCAGCCGCCCGGACGTGCCCGTCGCGCCGTTGACGAGCACCGTCTCGCCCGCCACGAGCCGCGCGCGCTCGGTCAGCGCCGCCCACGAGGACATGCCCGGAATCGCGATCGCCGCGGCCGTGACATCGTCGAGGTCGTCCGGCAATGGCACGCACAACGCGTCGGCCACGATCGTGCACTCCGCCATTGCGCCGAACGGCGCCGGCGCGCCGAAGAAGTACACACGCTGACCGTCATCGCCGTACCCGACACCATCCACCCCGGCGACGAACGGATAGCCCGTGCCGGCCGAATAATGTGTGCCCGCCGCGCGTCCCTGAGCGAGTCGGCTCAGCGCGGATGCACTCACCTGGATCAGCCGATGGCCGGCCATTGCTCGCGGCGCGTCGAACGTCATGTAAGCGGGACGCACGCCGACGCCCGTCACGACTGCGGCCTTCATGTCGATTTCCTCGCATGGGCGGCTGCCGCCGCAGGCCGTGCGTCGATCCATGCGCGCAGCGCCGGGTCGCGCACCTCGAGCAGTTCGAACAAACCGATCGCGCGTAACGCGGGCAACGCGTCGACGAGATCGGCTTCGGCCGTTGCGCGCTCGGCGGGCGATGCGCCCGGGTCGGTCAGCACGCGCGCATTGACGAGGAACGCGCCCACGGTGCCCTTGCGGATCGTCGTTGCGCCGGCCTCGATCCGGTCGGCATGGTCGGGAAGAATCTGTTCGGCTCGCATGGCCTCTCACTCCGGTTGACGTCGATGCACGCAGTGTAGGCGTGCGATTTCGGCCAATCTCCGGTATAACGGCCAATCGATACCGATATCCGGCCATGTCCGATCCGCTCCTGCCCGCCCGATTCGTCACGTCCGACGACGGCCCGTTCATCGTCGCCGCCGTCCTGTCCCAACGCGATCCGCGCGTGACGCCATCGCACGCGCATGCGCGCGGCCAGCTCGTGGGCGCGTCGAGCGGCTTGGTGACGATCGGCCTCGACGACCAGGACTGGGTCGTGCCGGCGATCCATGCGATCTGGATTCCGCCGCATTACCGGCATTCGCTGCGCTCGTTCGGGCCGATTTCCGGCTGGTCGGCGTTCGTCGCCGAAGCGCGCTGCTCGGCGCTGCCGCCGACGCCCCGCGCGATTCGCGCATCGCCGCTGCTGCGCGAAGCCGTGCTACGCGCGGCAAGCTGGGGCGATACCGCGTTGACGGCCGCGCAAACGCGAATCGCCGACGTGATTCTCGATGAAATCGCGGCATCGGAAGCCGAAGCGCTGGGGCTGGTGCGGCCGCGGGATCCGCGGCTCGTGAAGATCACGGATGCGCTCGCCGCGGATCTGGCGGACAACCGGCGGCTGGAGGAATGGGCGGAATGGGCCGGTATCGGCGCACGAACGATGAGCCGCCGCTTCGTTGCGGAAACCGGGCTGACGTTCGCGCAGTGGCGTCAGCAGGCCCGGCTGCTGCGGGCGCTCGAGAAAATCGCCGACGGCGTGCCGGTGACGACGATCGCGCTCGATCTCGGATACGACAACGTCAGCGCGTTCATCGACATGTTCCGGCGTGCGCTGGGGACGACGCCGGGAAGATACATGCAGGCGGGACCGCTCGCGGCGGAATAGACGCGGCCATCCTCGCGCACGGCCGCGCACGACGGCAAGCGAGCGCTCGCCGGGCCGACATCCGCTGCGCGCCGCCGTCTGGCTCAATACGTCCCTGCGCCCTCTTTCGCCGCGTCGTTCTTCCCGTTGAACCGCGCCGCCAGCCGCTCCGCACTCCGCGCCAGCAGCGTCGTATCGACTCCCACCGCAACAAACAACGCCCCCGCTTCGAGATACCGCCGCGCCGCCGCCTCGTCTGCACTGAGAATGCCCGGCGCCTTCCCTGCTGCCTTGATCGCCCGGATCGCGCCGTCGATCGCCGTCTGCACGTCCGGATGCCCGGGATTGCCGAGATGTCCGAGGTCGGCCGCCAGATCCGCCGGCCCGATGAACACGCCATCGACGCCATCGACCCGCGCAATCGCGTCGATCGCATCGAGCCCGGCGCGCGTCTCGACCTGCACGAGCACGGCCATCTCGTCGTTCGCGCAATGCAGGTAGTCGCCCACGCGATTCCACCGCGACGCGCGCGCGAGCGCACTGCCGACCCCGCGAATCCCGTGCGGCGGATAACGCGTCGCGGCCACCGCCGCGCACGCTTCGTCGGCACTCTGCACCATCGGCACGAGCAGCGTCTGCGCGCCGAGATCGAGCACCTGCTTGACGATCACCGGATCGTTCCACGGCACGCGCACGACCGGATGCGACGGATACGGCGCGATCGCCTGCAACTGCGCGAGGATCGTCGGCACCGTGTTCGGCGCATGTTCGCCGTCGATCAGCAGCCAGTCGAAACCGGCGCCAGCGACGACTTCGGCGCAGTACGGATTCGCGAGCCCGAGCCACAGTCCGACCTGCGCGTCGCCGCGCGCGAGCGCGGCCTTGAAGACATTCGACGGAATCAGCATCGTTCGCTCACCTCACTCGAAATGACACTGGATCGTTCCGAGCGGACCGTAGTCGACGCTGAACGTGTCGCCCGAACGTGCGGCACACGGCCGCGTGAACGATCCGCCGAGCACGATCTGCCCCGGTTCCAGCGCGACGTCGAAGCGCGACAGCCGGTTGGCGAGCCACGCGACGCCATTGGCCGGATGGTTCAACACGCCGGCCGCGACGCCCGTTTCCTCGACCACGCCGTTGCGCGACATGATCGCCGCGATCCAGCGCAGGTCGACGTCCTGCGGCCGCACCGGCCGCCCGCCGATCACGACGCCCGCGTTCGCCGCGTTGTCGGCGATCGTATCGAACACCTTGCGCGGCCGCTTCGTATCGGGGTCGATCGACTGGCTTCGCGCGTCGATGATCTCGAGCGCGGGCACCACATAGTCGACCGCGTCGTACACGTCGAAGATCGTGCAGCTCGGGCCCGTGAGCCGCTTGCCGAGCACGAACGCGAGCTCGACTTCCACGCGCGGCACGATGAAGCGGCCGGTCGGAATCGTGCCGCCGTCGTCGAAGAACATGTCGTCGAGCAGCGCGCCGTAATCGGGTTCGTCGATTTGCGACGTGTTCTGCATCGCCTTCGACGTGAGGCCGATCTTGTGCCCTTTCAGCGTGCGGCCTTCCGCGAGCTTGAGGGTCACCCACGCGCGCTGGATCGCGTAGGCATCGTCGATCGTGATGTCGGGATGGTCGAGCGAGATCTGGCGGATCTGCTTGCGCTCGCGCTCGGCGTCGTGCAGACGCTGCGCGAGCTGGTCGATGATGGCGGGTTCGAGCATGGTCGGATCGGGTATGGTGTTCAGCCGGCCCGCTTGTAGCGGGCGTGGATGTTGTTGTGCTTGTACGAGCCGCTTTCGCTGAACTCGGTCAGCTCCATCGACAACGCGAGATAGCGTTTCGCGTACAGCTCGGCGAAATGCGCCTTGATCGCGTCGAACAACGCGTCGCACGCGGCCTTCTTGGTTTCGTCGCTGCGGCCCGAACCGATCTTCAGCGTCACGTGGACGAACGCGTCGTCCCCGGTGCCGTCGGCGACGCAGTAGTCCTGCAGCTCGATCGCGCGCGAGCGGATACCGCCCGTCGGAAACACGCCGCCCTGCGCGATCAGCGTCGCGTTGATCGTACGCAGCAGTGCGGGAATGTGCGCGTCGTCACGAATGTTCGCGGTGTACTCGACGACGATGTGTGGCATGGCAACGCTCCGGATAGATGATGTAGCGCTCACGCGAGCGGGAAGATCGCGTTGATCTGCCCGGTGCCCGAGCTCGCGAAATAGTCGGTGACGATCTCGACGGGCTTGTCGTAGCGATCCCAGCCGAGCAGGCCGAGCAGCATCGCCGTGTCGTGCATGCCGCCTTCGCCGTGGCAATGCGTGTTGTACTCCGGCAGCATCGCGCAGAAGGTCTTGAAGTCGCCCTGCTTCCACAGCTCGACCACGCGCAGGTCGACCTGCCGGAAGAATTCACGGCTGATCTGGTGGATCGACTCCTCGGGGCTACCGTTGTCGTTGAAGCGATGCGACAGCGAACCGCTCGCGAGGAACGCGACGTTCGAATCGCTCTTTTCAATGGCCTCCAGCAGCGCCTCGCCGAAGCGCCGGCTTTCGTCGAGCGTGTGCCACATGCACCAGCCCGCGATCGACACGACCTTGAAGTGCTGGTCGCCGTTCATGTAGCGCATCGGCACGAGCGTGCCGTATTCGAGTTCGAGGCTGTCGATTTCGTGCGCGCGTGTCGCGATGCCGCGCGCGCTGGCCGTCTCGGCGATCAGGCGGCCGAGCGCCGGGTTGCCCGGATACGCGTATGCCATGTCGCGGATGAAATGCGGCAGTTCGTTGCTGGTATACGTGCCTGCGAACCGCGCATTGCAGTTCACGTGATAGCCGGCGTTGACGAGCCAGTGCACGTCCGACACGACGATCGTGTCGACGCCGAGCGCGCGGCAGCGCTCGCCGATCAACTGATGGCCGCGGATCGCCGCTTCGCGGCAGCCATGATGCCTGCCGGGCAACTCCGACAGGTACATCGACGGCACGTGCGTGATCTTCGCGGCGAGGGACAGTTTGCCCATCGTTAAGTCTCCGTTTCGTTCTGGCGTTCTGACGGCGTTCCTGCGGCGAAACGATCCGCGCCCGTTACACGCCCCAGCGGGGAATGTGATGCGAACCCATCGAGATGCACACGTTCTTGATCTCCGCGAACACCTCGAAGCTGTATTCGCCGCCCTCGCGCCCGGTGCCCGACTCCTTCACGCCGCCGAACGGCTGGCGCAGGTCGCGCACGTTCTGGCTGTTCACGAACACCATCCCGGCCTCGATGCCGCGCGCGAGGCGATGGACCTTGCCGACGTCCTGCGTCCAGATGTACGACGCGAGCCCGTAGGACGTGTCGTTCGCGAACCGCAGACCTTCTTCCTCGTCCTCGAACGGGATCAGGCACGCGACCGGCCCGAAGATTTCCTCCTGCGCGATGCGCATCCGGTTGTCGACGTCGGCGAGCACGGTCGGGCGCACGAAGTTGCCGTTGCGCAGATGGTCGGCTAGGCCGGCCGGCTTGTCCGCGCCGCCTGCCACCACGCGCGCGCCTTCCTGCTCGCCGATCCGGATATAGCCCGTCACCTTCTCCCAGTGCTGGCGCGTGATCATCGCACCGAGCTGCGTCGCGGGATCGGTCGGGTCGCCGACCACCAGGTTGTTCGCGCGCCGCGCGAATTCCTGCACGAAGCGATCGTAGATCGTGCGCTGCACGAAGATCCGCGAGCCCGCGGTACAACGCTCGCCGTTGATCGAGAAGATCGTGAACAGCGACGCGTCGAGCGCGCGGTCGAAATCCGCATCGTCGAAAATCAGCACCGGCGACTTGCCGCCAAGCTCCATCGAATACTTCTTCAGGCCCGCGCGTTCCATGATCCGCTTGCCCGTGACCGTGCCGCCCGTGAACGACACTGCGCGCACGTCCGGATGGCGCACCAGTGCGTCGCCGGCGGTCGCGCCGTAGCCCTGCACGACGTTGAGCACACCCGGCGGAATGCCGGCCTCGAGCGCGAGCCGACCGAGTTGGTCGGCCGTCAGCGGCGACAGCTCCGACATCTTCAGCACGGCCGTGTTGCCGAGCGCGAGACACGGCGCCGTCTTCCACGTCGCGGTCATGAACGGCACGTTCCACGGCGACACCAGCGCGCACACGCCGACCGGCTGGTACAGCGTGTAGTTCAGCATCTGGTCGTCGACCGGATACGTTCGGCCATTCATCTGCACGCACACTTCCGCGAAGAAGTTGAAGTTCTCGGACGCGCGCGGAATCAGTTGCTTGCTCGTCTGAGCGATCGGCAGGCCGGTGTCCTGCGTCTCGAGCGCGGCGAGCATCGGCACGTTCTTCTCGATCAGCTCGCCGAGCTTGCGCATCAGCTTCGCGCGCTCCTTGGCGGGCGTGTTCGCCCATTTCGGAAATGCTTTCTTCGCCGCGCGCACGGCCGCGTCGACTTCGGCCTCGCCGGCGGACGCGACATCGGTAATCTCGTCGCCTGTCGCCGGGTTCAGCGTCGTGAACGTCTCTCGGCTTTCGACTTCGCGGCCGTCGATCCAGTGCTTGATGGTCATGTGCTCTCCTTGGGCGACGGGCTCAGCCGGCGCGATAGTAGTCTGCTTCGCCGATGATCGTGTTCACGAGCCGGCCGATCCCTTCGATTTCGGTCACCACCTCGTCGCCCGGCTTCGTGTCGGCCAACCCTTCCGGCGTGCCGGTCAGGATCAGGTCACCCGGCGAGAGCGTCATGAAACCGCTGATGTGCTCGATCAGCGCGGGTACGTCGAAGATCATGTCGCGCGTGCTGCCGCGCTGCGTCTCCCGGCCGTTCACCGTTGTGCGCAGCGTGAGGCCGCCCGCATCGCCGATCTCGTCGCGGCTGACGAACCACGGCCCGATCGGCGTGCAGGTGTCGCGGTTCTTCACGCGCAGGTTCGGGCGGTAGTAGTTTTCGAGGTAATCGCGGATCGCATAGTCGTTTGCGACCGTGTAGCCGGCAACGTAATCGATTGCCCGCGCCCGGCTCACGTTGCGCGCCGGGCGGCCGATCACGACGGCCAGCTCGCACTCGTAATGCATGTGCGTCGCGTCCGCCGGGCGCACGGTGTGCGACCGATGGCCGATGAACGTGTTCGGCCCCTTCAGGAAAATCAGCGGCTCGCTGGGTGCCTTGAACGCGAGCTCCTTCGCGTGGTCCGCGTAATTGAGGCCGAGCGCGAACGTCGTGCGCGGTGCGACGGGCGGCAGCCACGTCACCGCGTCCTCGGCGAGCACGCGCCCCGTGTCGAGGCGGATCGCGCCGTCGCCGGCCGGTTCGGCCGCATGCAGTGCGCCGTTGTAGATCACCCGCGCCGTCTTCATCGTGCTTCCTCCGCAATCAGCGTATGCCGCAACGTGCCGATGCCGGCAGCGTCAATCTCGACCGTGCTGCCCGCGCGGGCACGCGGTGCGCCACCCGCGACGCCGAGCAGCAGCACGTCGCCCGCGTCGAACGACATGAACGCCGTCACGTCGGCGATCAGCTCGCGCACCGGGCGGATCAGCGTGGCGGTCGATGCGGACACCACGGCTCTGCCGTCGATCCGTACCGTCAGGCCGATCGCGTCGATGTCGCCGAGCGCGGCCGCCGGCACGATCGCCGGGCCCAGCGGGCAGAAACCGTCGCGACATTTGAAGCGCACGGCCGGACGGTAGTAATCGGGATGCGGAACCGACACGTCGCTCGCGAGCGTGAAGCCATGCACGTAGTCGAGCGCCTGCGCGGCCGCCACGCGCGTCGCGCGCCGCGAGAACACGACGGCCACCGACGCGCCGATCTCCAGCGCATCGACGCCCGCCGGCACCACGACGGCCGCGCCGTCGGCTGCGTGCGTGTTGGCCGGTTTGATGTAAAGGATCGGTGCCTGCGGCGGACGGCCGTAAGGCGGCGCGTGCACGGCGTCGCCGAGCGCGTCGAGTGCGGCGCGCTCGTTGAGCAGCGCACCGTAGACGGTACCGATGGCGACCGGCAGCGCCGCGGCGGTCATGCAGGACAGCTCCATGCGTCATTCCCCTGCCGCGCGTCGCGGCGCATCATCAATAGTTAACATCTTAAGTAAACAATGGCACGCTCGCAACCTCGATTACCCTGATACACGAAATTCATCACCATCGGCTGTTAAGATTGATGCGTCCCCCGTCCTCTGCACCTCTACCGACCCCGATGAACCGTACGCTCGACCATCGCAACCTGGCCATGCTGCTGCTCGAGGCCCGCGAAACGCTGATGGGCCTGTTCCGCCCCATTCTCAAGGAATTCGCGCTGACCGAACAGCAATGGCGGATCATCCGCGTGCTCGACGGCGAGCCGGCTCACGCGCTCGAAGCGGGACAGATCGCGCGCCGCTGCTGCATCCTGAGCCCGAGTCTCACGGGCGTGCTGGAACGGATGGAGCGCGACGGCCTGATTACGCGCACGCGCGCGCAGGAAGATCAGCGCCGGCTGCTGGTGAGCCTGACGCCGCAAAGCAGGAAACTGGTCACGGAAATCGGTCCGCGCATCGACGAGCAGTATCGTCAGCTTGAAGCGCGTTTCGGCGAGGACGGCCTGGACGACATCTACCGAGCGCTCGACCGGCTGATCGAACTCGGCAGCGCGTCGTAGGGCCCGCCGCCACCAGTCCGCCGCGAGCGGCGGCGAACCAGCTGCCGTGATTCGGCAGGCCCCGAATCGCGCGCGCCGTCAGTGCAGCACGCCGCGCATCAGTTCTGTCACCGCGACGCCGCGCGACGTGCGCATGCATTCCTCGACGTAATCGATGAACGGCAGCGGCTCGAAATCGATTTCGTCGCGCACGCGGCGGTTGTCGAACACACGATCGACCATTGCGAACTCCGCGCCTCGCCGCAACGCGCGGCCGATCACGCGTTCGAGCGCCGGATCGGACCGCCCGAGCACGTCGCGCACCACGAGCGGCAGTTCGGCCGGCGCACAGGCCGCGTAGCGCGGCGCGCCCGTCATGCCCGCCGCCTCGTCCATCGCTCGCACGATCTGCGCGACCTGCGGCGCCTCGTCGCCGGCCGACACGTGGTACACGTCGTGCATCAGCGTCGGCTTCACGGCCAGCAGCATCGTCGCGCGCGCGACGTCGTCGACCGACACGATGTCGATGCGCGTCATCGGCCGCGCGGTAAAGCGCCGCGCCGCATGCGCGACGCGGAACATCCAGAACGAATTCGGTGCCGGCCGCGTGCCGAGCACCGTGTGACCGACGACGTGCGACGGGCGCACGACGACGAGCGGCAGCCCGAGCGCGCGCAGGCGCTGCTCCGTTTCCGCCTTCGCTTGCAGGTAGTCCGCCGCGAGCACCGCGCCGTGCAATCCGTCGCCGCCCAGCGCCGCGTCGCTCGCCGACGCGCCCGCCGTCGCCTCGTACACGATCCCGCCGCCACCCGCGTGCGCATAGGCGGTGCCGACGTACACGAAACGCTGCAGTTGCGGCGCGTGCGCGAACCGCTCCGCAAAGTGGAGCGAATCGGCGATGTCGGCCTGCAGGTGCGAACCGTCGGCCGGCGACGCATGGCCCGCGCAATGGATCACGTGCGTCGCGCCGGCGAGACGCGACGCGTCGGTGCCCTGCCACACGTCACCGAGCGCACCGACGACCACGTTCGCGTCGCCGAGACGCGATGCCCAGTACGGCGCGAGCCCCGCGCGCAACGCCGCTTCACGCAAACGCGCGACCGCGTGGCCGCGATTCTCCGCACGCACGACACACACGATGCGCTCGAGCAACCCGGCGTTGACGAGCGCCGTCAGCACGGTACTGCCGATGAAGCCTGTGGCGCCGGTGAGCACCAGCCGTCCGACGTTGGCCGCCGCGACCGGTGCGCTGGCCGGCGACACGAGGCTCGTGCGCCAGTTGAGCGACAACGCGGTTTTCCAGATCAGCACGATAGTCTCCTTCGAAGAATCGGCCGGACGGCGCGGCCGCCCCGGATCGCGGAGCGACGCACGGCTGTCGGCCGGGCCCGGGCCGACGCTCGCCCCGGCAATCCCGATCGGGCTGCGGCCGGCGATCGCGTCTCGAGGCGGCGGCGGCCCGCCACGGACGGACGTCCGCGGCGCAGGATCGGAAAATTCAAGTGTGGGGCCCGATCGCCCGCAAGTCTGTCCTGAAAGTTTCGTGAAAGTGTGTGGATTTGTACGCGAATGTCGGAGTGTGTCGTGCTGGCCGGGCGGTCAAGTGTCGAAATGACCGGTCGGGCACCATTCGGTGGGTTCCATCGCAGGACGGCCGACGCGCGCCGGGCCATCGCTTCGGCGCGACACTTCGACGCGGCTTCTCCCGAGGTCATCGCATGTCCGAGACACGTCACGGTCCGATCGCCGCGCGCAGAGCATGCTGCGCTTGGATTTGCACGCTCCGTCGCCATCGCGGCGGATCGTCAGACATCGTTTCATCGGGAAACGCCTATAGGCGCAATTCGGATTTATTGCGGATTATCACTTGCGTTTCACGGCAGTCTATCTAGACTGGTCAAACCAAAACGGTCGGATGTGTCATTTTCTTCAGGAGACGATCCAATGCGCCTCACTATTCGGATTAATGGCAGCGAGTCGGCAACCCGTCACTCCTTCGCGGTGCTCTGGGTCGATACCGACGAGGGGCTGTGGTCACGCGAGGCACACCAGGGGATCGATCTTCCGAGCTGGGGCAAGGTTCGGGACGTGGAAGGCGCAATGGCCCTCTGCGCGGCCGACAGCGGGAAGGCCGTGTGCCAATTGAAGGGGCTGTCGTTCAGCGCGACCCAGCGCGAACAAGGTCCCGCGGTGCTCGCCGGCGAGCACCCCGACGGGGCATGGCGTCTGCAAGCGGTCGATCGTTCCACGGCGGAGCCGGAATACCACGAATTTATTTCCGTCGCGCGATAGGTATTTCTGACGGCAATCCTCTGCGGTTTTCGGGTTTATTCCAGATTGCGCGATATTCATTTCGATATTCACCAATAAGGCGCCTCTCTTCAAGGCGCCTTTTTTATTTTCCGGCCCTGAATTAATCGGGGCCGGTTAATCGAACCGCGGCGACGGTAACGATCCACCCCTCCAATCCGGCTCCGTTGCGCCAGCATGTCAGGCCACGCCGCCATTTCGCCACGCTCCAACCTTTTTCCCGACCGTGCCCGCTCGGAAACGCAAATCTTTTACGGGGCCGAAACATACTTTCCCCACACGACGTTTACTCATTTATTACAATCGCATTATTCAGACTGACTTGCCGCCGTCCGGCGGCCCGAACCGGCCCTTGCATGAGCGTGAAGAAGAAGACCCACCCCGCCGATCCGTACGCCGCCGCGACCAAGCATCCGATGCTCGCGTCACGCCTGCCGATGTGGCGCTCGAAGCTGGTCGTGATCATGGTGTCCCTCGGTTTCGCCGCGCTGATCGGACGCGCGTTCTGGGTGCAGGTCGCGAACCAGGACTTCTACGTCGGGGAAGGCCAGAAGCGCTACCAGCGCACGATCGAGCTCGACGCGATGCGCGGGCGCATCGTCGACCGCAACGGCGCGATGCTCGCCGTCAGCTTGTCCACCTATGAAATCTGGGCGAACCCGAAACAGGTCGCCGAGATCGACTATCCGCAGATCGCGAAGCTGCTCGACATGCCGCTCGTGGAAGTGAAACGCCGCCTGCGCAATGACCGGACCTTCGTGCTGCTCAAGCGGCAGATCGACGCCGACACCGCAAGCCGGCTCGACAAGCTCGAGATCGACGGCATCACGCAGATCGCCGACTCGAAGCGCTTCTATCCGGAGGGCGAATCGGCCGCGCACGTGGTCGGCTTCACCAACGTCGAGGACAAGGGCCAGGAAGGCGTCGAACTCGCGGCGAACGGGCGGCTGTCGGGAACCTCCGGGCAGCGCGAGGTGATCCGCGACCGGCTCGGCCGCATCGTGTCCGACACGCGCCCGCTCGTGCCTGCGCAGCACGGCGCGACGATCGAACTGACGATCGACCGGCGGATCCAGCAGCTCGCGTTCAGCCAGCTCAAGGCCGCGGTGCTCGAAAACAACGCGGTAGCCGGCAGCGTCGTGGTGCTCGACGCGCAGAACGGCGAAATCCTCGCGCTCGCGAACTACCCGACCTTCGACCCGAACGACCGCGCCCGGCTGACGGGCCAGCAGTTGCGCAACCGCGCTGTGATCGACACGTTCGAGCCGGGTTCGACGATCAAGCCGCTCGTCGTCGCGCTGTCGATCGACGAGCGCAAGGTGACGCCGAACACAATCATCAACACGTCGCCCGGCACCTACAAGATCGGCCCGGCCGTGATCCACGACACGTCGAACCACGGCTCGCTGACCGTCTCGCAAGCGCTGCAGAAGTCCAGCAACGTCGCGCTCGCGAAGCTGGCGCTGAACCTGCCCGCCGAAACGATCTGGAACAAGTACCAGGAATACGGGATCGGCCGCGCGCCGGAGCTGACGTTCCCGGGCGTCGCGTCGGGCCGCCTGCGCGGCTACAAGCGCTGGCGGCCGATCGAGCAGGCGACGATGGCGTACGGCTACGGGCTGTCGATGTCGCTGCTGCAGATCGCGCAGACCTACACCGCCTACGCGGGCGACGGCACGCTGCATCCGGTGTCGCTGCTGAAGAACGGCTCCGACCCGCAGACGGTCAATGCCCATCGCGGTCACCGCGTGACGTCGCCGCAAACCGCCGCGGCGATCCGCGCGATGCTCGAGTCAGCCGTCGGCGAAGGCGGCACCGGGCGCCGCGCGCGCGTCGACGGCTACCGGATCGGCGGCAAGACGGGCACGGCGCGCAAGCAGGTCGGCGCGACCTATGCGAAGGGCAAGTACCGCGCATTGTTCGCGGGGATGGCGCCAATGAGCAACCCGCGCCTGATCGTCGCGGTGATGATCGACGAGCCGCGCGGCAAGGGCTATTACGGCGGCACGGTGGCCGGCCCGGTGTTCTCGTCCGTCACGAGCGGTTCGCTCCAGTTGCTCGGCGTGCCGCCCGACGCACCACTCGAGCCGACGCCGAATGCGCCGGTCAAGGCCGCACCGCAGAAGACCGTCGCGGTGCCGAAGGCCGCGGCGCAACCGAAGACGGCGGCCGAGCAGAAGGCATCGGCCCCCGTGAAAACGGCCGCGCAATCCAGCGCGGCCGTACAGACGAAGGCAGCGGCCGGCTGAAGCCGCCGGGGCGCACTCGCCGCCGCGGGAGGCGAACAGGTCGACTGTTCGCCGTGTCGAACTCCCGGCACGCCCGCTTCCACTGGCCGGGGCTATCCCTCTATCCGCGCGACCCCGGCCAGCAATCGTCAGTGCGCGTGCGCAGCCGCCACCGGCTTCACCATCCTGCCGAGCACGTGCTCGGTCATGCCGCGTGCGAGTTCGCTCTCGCCCATGAATACGGTGCCGACGCCCTCGCTCGACAGCAACGCGGCCTCGTCGCTGCTGTTCGTGCACAGCACGACCTCCAGCGTCGGATTCAGCGTGCGCGAGATCTCGACGATCTGCCGCACGTCGAATACGTCCGGCAGCGTGACGACCAGCATCCCGGCGCGCGCGATGTGAGCCTGGACGAGCACGATCGGCTCGATCGCATCGCCCGACACTGCGGCGAAGCCGTCCGCGCGCAGCTTCTCGACGAGCTCGCGATTCTGCTCGACGACGACATACGCGATTCCGCGCTCGTCCAGCGCATGCGCGATCCGCGTGCCGACCTTGCCATAGCCGACGATCACGACCTGCCCGGTCAGGTGCGTCTGCGGCGTCGACATCGGCAGCGCGGCGAGCGGGTCGTCGCGTGCCTCGAGCTTGCGCGCGAACGCCGAATGCTTGCGGATCCAAGCGAGCGCCGGATCGATCATCGCGAACAGCAGCGTGTTCATCGCGATCGAGATGAGCGCGACCGCGAGGATCAGGCTCTGCCCTTCGGCCGACAGCAGCCCGAGCGCACGACCGAGCCCCGCGAGGATGAACGAGAACTCGCCGATCTGCGCGAGGCCCGCGCCGACCGTCAGCGCGGTGTTCAGCGGATAGCGGAACGCGATCACGAGCGCGACCGCCGCGAGCGTCTTGCCGACCAGCACGATCGCCGCGACCTCGATCACGTGCAGCGGCTCGGTGAGCAGCACTGTCGGGTCGAACAGCATCCCGACCGAAATGAAGAACAGCACCGAGAATGCGTCGCGCAGCGGCAGCGTTTCGTCGGCCGCGCGTCGGCTGAATTCCGACTCGCGCATCATCATCCCGGCGAAGAACGCGCCGAGCGCGAACGACACGTCGAACAGCTTCGCCGCGCCGAACGCGATGCCGACCGCCGCGGCAATCATGCACAGCGTGAACAGCTCGCGCGAACCGGTGCGCGCGACGAGCCACAGGATGCGCGGAAACACGCGCTTGCCGACCACGAGCATCAGCGCGATGAACGCGGCCACTTTCAGCATCGTGACGCCGAGCGTGCCCCACACGCTGCCGCCGGCCGCGTGCGCGTCGCCGGGCGGCGTGCCGCCGAGCAGCCCCGCGACGGGCGGCAGCAGCACGAGCACGAGCACCATCACGAGATCCTCGACGACGAGCCAGCCGACCGCGATGCGCCCGTTCACCGTCTCGACGAGCCCGCGTCCCTCGAGCGCCCTCAACAACACGACCGTGCTCGCGACCGACAGCGCGAGCCCGAACACGAGCGCCGCGCCGAGGCTCCAGCCCCACGTGAGCGCGAGGCCACCGCCGAGCAGCGTCGCGACGGTAATCTGGACGACGGCCCCCGGCAGCGCGATCTTGCGCACCGCGAGCAGATCGCCGAGCGAGAAATGCAGGCCGACGCCGAACATCAGCAGCATTACGCCAACTTCCGCGAGCTGCTGCGCGAGCGACAGGTCGCCGACGAAACCGGGCGTGCCGGGGCCGATCACGATCCCGGCGAGCAGATAGCCGACGAGCGGCGGCATTTTCAGCAGTGACGCGAGGTAACCGAAGATCATCGCGAGACCGAAACCGGCCGCGAGCAACGCAATCAGGCTGACGTCATGAGGCATCCCCCCTCCCGAGTTCTTGTAACTATTTAGTAAGGTTCAAGAATGGAAGGATAAGGGATGAGATGGAAAAATGGCGGGCCACCGCGAAAAATTCACGCGATGGCCCGCCATTGCGGGGTACTACCCCGGGCGGTCGGAACGCGCCTCACGAGCCGGCCGGCGGCGGCGAGGCGGATCGATCGGGCGGCGCCCGCCGCGTGCGTCAGCGCGACGCCTGCGGGAAGCGCGCGCCCGGCGGCGGCTCCGGCCGCGTCGACGGCGTGCTCTTGCGCACCTTCGCGACCTGCGCGGCCGTGATCCCCGCGCCCGCATTGCCCCAACTCGTGCGCACGAAGTTCGACACGTCCGCGACTTCCTGGTCCGACAGGCGCCAGCCGAACGGCGGCATCGTGAAGGTCGACGGTGCGGTGTGCGTCCCCTGCAGCGCGCTGCCTTCCAGCACGACGTGGATCAGCGACGTCGGATCCTCGCCCTGCACGACCGGGTTGCCGGCGAGCGCCGGGAACACGCGCGTGTAGCCGTGGCCGTCGCTGCGGTGGCACGCCATGCAGTTGTCGCGATAGACGGCGGCGCCCGGCTTGCTCGCGTCGCCGGTCTGCAGCGCCTTCGCGGCGGCCGCGTCGTACACGTGCGGCTGCTCGCCCTGCACGCGCGGCGGCAGCGTCTTCAGGTAGCGCGCGATCGCGGTCAGGTCGTCGTCGGTCATGTGCTGCATGCTGTGGCCGACCACGTCCGTCATCCCGCCGAACGCGGCCGTGCGCAGCGTGCGGCCGGTCTTCAGGAACTGGACGATCTCGGTTTCGTTCCACGTGCCGAGCCCGGTGCGCGGCTCGCCGCGCAGGCTCGTCGGCACCCAGCCGTCGATCGCCGCGCCGCCGGCCAGGAAGTCGAGGCCGCCCGCATCGGTCAGCGCGCGCTCCTGCATCGTCACCGCGCGCGGCGTGTGGCACGCGCCGCAATGGCCGAGACCCTGCACGAGATACGCGCCGCGCGCGACCACCGGATCGGTGTACGACGCCGCATCGAACGGCTTCGGCGCCGGCGCGAACATCTTGCGCCAGAACGTCAGCGGCCAGCGCATCGACAGCGGCCACACGATGTCGACCGCGCGGTTCTCGCGTTCGACCGGCGCGACGCCGTGCATGAAGTACGAATACAGCGCCTTTACGTCGTCGTCGCTCAGCCGCGCGTAGGACGGATACGGCATCGCCGGATACATCGTGTCGCCGTTCTTGCGGACGCCCTCGCGCACCGCGCGGGTGAAGTCGTCGAGCGTCCAGCCGCCGAGGCCCGTCTTCGGGTCCGGCGTGATGTTGGTCGAATAGATCGCACCGATCGGCGTGTCGAACTTCAGCCCGCCCGCGAACGGCTTGCCACCGCTCGCGGTGTGGCACGCGATGCAGTCGCCCGCGCGTGCGAGGTATTCGCCGCGCTTGACGAGGTTCGCGTCGCCGGACTGTGCAGCCGGCGCCGCCGTCGGGCCCGAAGCCGCAGCCGGTGCCCCCGGTTGCGCGAAGGCCGCGCCGCCCGCGAGACCGAACGCGGCCCATGCCGTGCCGATCGCCAGTGCACGCCACAGCGGGGAAATTCGGCGCGCGGCGTTGTGGTGGTTCACTGTCCTCTTCATGCGGTCACCAGCGGGGCGGGATTTTTCAGGTATTGCTCGCGGATCGCACGTGCCGACCAATAGGCGAGCGCCGCGATGATCCCGGTCGGGTTGTAGCCGATGCCCTGCGGCAGCGCCGACGCACCCATCACGAACACGTTGTGCACGTCCCAGCACTGCAGGTAGCGGTTCAGCACGCTCGTCTTCGGATCGGTGCCCATGATCGCGCCGCCGACCAGGTGCGTCGTCTGGTACGCGCGCGAATCGAAGTGCTTGCCGAACTCGCGCGTCGACACGCCGATCGCCTTCGGCCCCATCGCCTCCGCGATCTTCTTCATCTGCCCGGTCACGTACTGCGCCATCTTGATGTCGTTGTCCTTCCAGTCGAAGGTCATCCGCAAGAGCGGCTGGCCGTACGAATCGCGATAGGTCGGATCGAGGTCGAGGTAGACATCGCGGTACGACATGTTCGTGCCGTGCGCGTCCATCGAGATCGTATGCGCGTAGTTGTCCTTCACGGCCTTCTTCCACGCGGCGCCCCATTGCGGCGTGCCCGGCGGCGTCGCGATGCCGCTGATCGGCTTCACGCCGGCCTGGTTCACCCACAGCGGCGAACCGCCGACGAAGCCGAGCGGGCCATGATCGAAGTTGTCCGCGTTGAAGTCGTCCACCGCGACGCCGTTGCCGCCCGCGCCGATGAACGGATTCGTGAAGGTGTCCTTGTCGAAGAACGCCTTGATCGTCGACAGGTTCTGATACGCGAAATTGCGGCCCACGACGCCTTCACCCGAGATCGGGTCGTACGGCTTGCCGATGCCCGAGAGCAACAGCAGGTGCACGTTGTGATACTGGAACGCCGCGACGATCACGAGATCGGCAGGCTGGTGCACTTCACGGCCGGCCGGGTCGACGTAGGTGACGCCCGTCGCGCGCTTCTTCGTGTCGTCGAGGTCCACGCGCAGCACGTGGCACTTCGAGCGCAACTCGAAGTTCGGCACCTGCTTCAGCGCGGGCAGGATGTTCAGGTTCGGCGACGCCTTCGAGTACATGTAGCACGCATAGCCGCTGCAGTAGCCGCAGAAGTTGCACGGCCCCATCTGCACGCCATACGGGTTCGTGTATGGGCCCGACGTGTTCGCCGACGGCAGCCGATACGGATGCAGCCCGAGCGACTTCGCCGCATCGAAAAAGCGTTGCGCCGAATACGTATTGAGCTGCGCGGGCAGCGGGAAGTTGTCGCTGCGGTTCGCCTCGAACACGTTGCCGTCGCCGACCACCTTGCCGCCGACCTTGTATGCCTGCCCCGACGTGCCGAATACCTTCTCGGCGAAGTCGAAATACGGCTCGAGCTCGTCGTAGCTGACGCCCGTGTCCTGGATCGTCATCCCTTCCGGGATGAACTTCTTGCCGTAGCGCTCTTCGTAGTGGCTGCGCAGGCGCAGCTCTTCCGGCGTGATCCGGAAATGCACGCCCGACCAGTGCAGCCCCGCGCCGCCGACGCCCTCGCCCGGCAGGAACGCGGCGAGCTGCCGGTAAGGCAGCGCGGTGTCCTGCACGCCGTGGCGGATCGACACGGTCGTTTTCGAGAGGTCGAGGAACAGCTTCTTGCGGACGTTGTAGGTCAGCTCGTCGATCGTGTTCGGATATGCGCCGTCCGGATAGGTGTCGCGATACTCGCCACGCTCCAGCGCGACGACGTTCAGGCCCGCTTCGGTGAGTTCCTTCGCGAGAATCGCGCCGGTCCAGCCGAAACCGACGATCACCGCATCGACGTGCGGCTTCTTTTCCGCGGCCATCAGCTGCGCTCCCCGTTGATCGAGACGGGGCCGTACGGGTACGGCTTGCCGTTCTGGTTGACGAAATCCATGAAGTCGGCGCGCGCGCCCGGAAAACCGATCATCTTCCACGCGGCCATGTCGTGATTGCCGCCATGCACCGGATCGCAGAAGTAGCCTTCGCGCGTGTTCTGCAGCAACTGGCCGAAGAACACGGTGGACGGCACGTCGTCGATCTGCGCGCCGCCTTTCTCGAGTGCCCCGAGCACGGTGTCGCGGGTCGGCGCGTCGAGATCGGTGAACACCTTGCCATGGGCCTTTTCGCAGTAGCGGTTGACCGCCGCGATGCCGAGCCGGTAGATATCGCGCGGCACGAGCTTGAGCTGATAGCCCAGCTCGGGCACGCCCTGCTGGAACGGCCCCTGCATGTACCACGTCGCGCCGTGTGCGTACGGGGTTTCCATCTGGCGGTCGATGAATTCGGGCACGCCGGATTCGAGCGCGCCGGGGCCTTCGGCGTCGGCCGGGATCAGGCGGTCGACGGCGGCCTGGACGAACGCCCACTCCTTCGCGTCGAAAAAGGTCGGCTTGTACGGCCCGCGTTCGACACTGGCCGATGCGGTGGACGCATTGCCGGCCGTGGTCGAGGACGACGACGAGCGCAGGTCGCAACCGGCGACCGACGCGATCGGCACGAGCGCGACCGACGTGCGCAGGAAACGGCGACGCGAATTGGGTTTGTCGGGTGGCGTGGACATGGTCGGATGGTGATCGTTGGGGAACGTGGTTCGGGGCACGCATTCCGCATGCGGCATGCCCGGCACGGCAGCCGTGCCGCGCGCGGCCGGCCGTCCTGTTCTTGCGGTGTTGCGAACAACCTCGATGCGGGCGCACGCCGCGCGTTACGCGGTGGCGCCGTCATGCAGCCGTGCAGCGCGCCGGTTGTCGGCGCGCTGCATGGAGTCGACCTCTTCGCGGGTCTGATCTTCGGACAAATACCGGCTTACCGCCCGCATCTACCCTGCATCGCCATGGCCCTATCCAACTTAGACGCCGCGCTGGCCGGCGGCAAGCGCATCGTGCACGACCCTCATTCCGGGCCCGGCGACAAACGTCGCGAATTATAGATGGAACCGGTTCCATTTCCAAAGGGTTCAATGCAATTCATTACATCGAAAATCGCAATAATGGGGAAATCGTTGTCCGGATTGCGCAAGAGCCGTGGTGCGGTCGCGTCGTCGCTTACTCCGCCGGCGCGATGCGTGCGCGGGCTTCGCCCGCTTCTCCCCGGTCTGCGCGTTCCATCTCGACGCCGCGACGAGCGTCAGGGCTCCCGTCGCTGCACACGGCCTGCCGCGCCAGGCGCGACGCTCACCACGGCCACAGCATCGACGCGATCGACAACGAGAGCGCCACGCACAGCGGCGAGTAACACACGCTGTCCATCCGCGCGAAACGCGACCCGCGAACCCGCTTGAAGAAGCCGACGTAGCGGAAATCGCCGACAGCGCGCACCGCGAAGATCAATGCGAGCGCAACGATCGCGAACGCGATCGCGCCGGGATACAGGTTCGGCCACAGCCAGCCCGCGCGCGACGCCACCGCGCATGCGCCGGCCAGCAACGCCGTCGCGACGGCAAGCGTGCCGAGCGTCGTCGGCCGCAGCAGCGGTACACCGTCCTGTTCCGGAATGGCCGCACGCTTGCCGAGCCGTCCGCCGAACGCCCAGTAGACGTGAACGAGTGCGATCGCACAAAGCGTCGGCACGCTGAAATACGCGCCGGTCATCTCGGTAAGGTTCCTTGTCTCATCGTGTCGTCGTGTCGTGATCCGGCCGGAACGGCTCCGGCAGCACGCGGCCCCGTTCCGCGCAACACGAGACGATACCCAAACCACGTGCCGCATGCATTGCGACGTCCGGTCGCAATGCGCCAGGCCGCATGCTGCGGTGCAGTGCGCGCGCACCGTCTCACCGGCCGCCGCTTGACTTCCCTCCGGGCACCACTACCCTTTTATTCCAGTACGGCACTCGAACCGTGCATGCGCAACCGTCGCACACGTGCCGTTCGCCGGCATGCACGATCGGACGATCGCGGCGCGCTCGGGCACGACGACAATGACGAATACCCATGGAGACGACTCATGCTGATCGGTGTGCCGAAGGAGATCAAGAACCACGAATACCGCGTCGGCCTCACGCCGGCCGGCGCACGCGAACTGACGCGGCATGGCCACGGCGTGCTCGTGCAGCGCGGCGCGGGCACCGCGATCGGCCTGCTCGACGACGACTACACGGCTGCCGGCGCGGCATTGTGCGACGACGCGCGCGACGTCTTCGCGCGCGCCGACATGATCATCAAGGTCAAGGAGCCGCAGGCGGCCGAGTGCGCGATGCTGCGGCGCGGACAGATTCTTTATACGTATCTGCATCTCGCGCCCGATCCCGAGCAGGCGGCCGCGCTGGTGAAGTCCGGCGCGGTGTGCATCGCGTACGAGACCGTGACGGGCCCCGGCGGCGGGCTGCCGCTGCTCGCGCCGATGAGCGAGGTCGCGGGACGCATGTCGATCCAGGTCGCGGCGACGCACCTCGAAAGCCCGCGCGGTGGCCGCGGCGTGCTGATGGCCGGCGTGCCCGGCGTGCCGGCCGCGCACGTCGTGGTACTCGGCGCGGGCGTCGTGGGCACCGGTGCGCTGCAGATGGCGGTCGGCCTCGGCGCACGCGTCACCGTGCTCGATACGAACGTAGGCCGGCTGCGCCAGCTCGACCTGGTCTTCGCGAACCGGATCACGACCGTCTGCTCGAACGCGCACACGATCGACGAAGCCGTGCGCGACGCCGACGTGGTGATCGGCGCGGTGCTCGTGCCAGGCGCGTCGGCGCCGCGACTCGTCACGCGCGACATGATCGCGACGATGCGCGCGGGTGCGGTCGTTGTCGACGTCGCGATCGACCAGGGCGGCTGCTTCGAGACATCGCATGCAACGACACATGCGCAGCCGACCTTCGTCGTCGACGGTGTCGTCCACTACTGCGTCGCGAACATGCCCGGCGCGGTCGCGCGCACGTCGACGTTCGCGTTGAACAACGCGACGCTCGGCCATGCGCTCGCGCTTGCCGACAAGGGCTGGAAACGCGCGATGGCCGACGATCCGCATCTGCGCGCGGGCTTGAACGTATGCGACGGCCGCATCACGTACGAGGCCGTCGCGCTGGCGCTCGGCCTGCCGTACGTACCGGCCGAAGACGTGCTGGCCTGACTTCGGCGCGCGCCGTCACGCCCCCTTCGGGCGGCTGGGCTTCGACGCGCTGCTCGCGCGCATCGTGCGCGCCAGCAGCGGCCGCAGTTGCGCGAGCGTGCGCGTGTTGAGCACGTCCTGCCGCGTGAGCCAACCACGCCGCGCCTGGCCGATACCGTATCCGAGGTTGTCCAGATCGTCCGCGCATAGTGCGCCCGAGCCGATCGCCACGGCCACGCCGGCTTTCGCTGCCTCGCGACACCAGACGTCCGGCAGATCGAGTCGTCGCGGATCGCCGTCGAGTTCGACGAAGCAGTGGCGCGCGGCGGCCGCGGCGAGCACGCGCGGAACGTCGAGTTCGCATGCGTCGCGTTCGCCGAGCAGCCGGCCGGTCGGATGCGCGAGGATCGTGAAATACGGATGATCCATCGCACGCAGGATCCGCCCCGTCTGCGCGTCGCCCGACAGGTCGAAGCCGTCGCGCACCGCGCCGACGACGAGGTCGAGGCGGCCAAGCACGTCGTCGGGCACGTCGAGGCTGCCGTCCTCGCGAATGCCGGCCTCGACGCCCTTCAACAGCACGAAGTCGTCGAATGACGCGTTGAGGCGGTCGATCTCGTCGATCTGCCGCACGAGCCAGTCGCCATCGGTGCGGCGCCCTTTCGTATCCGGTGCGCGATCGGCGACGGCCAGATAAGCGAGCCCGCGGGCCCGGGCCGCATCCGCCATTGCGCGCAGGCTGTCACGCCCGGCCGACGCCGCGGTATGCGCGTGCAGATCGCCATGAACGTGCCTGCGCTCGACCAGCGCCGGCAGCGTGCCCGCGCGCGATGCGTCGATCTCGCCGCGGTCCTCGCGCAACTCGGGCGGCACCCAGTGAAGACCGATCGCCTCGTACACGGATGCCTCAGTTGCACCCGCGATCCGCTCGTCACCGCGGAACACGCCGTATTCGTTGATCTTCAGGCCACCGGCCTGCGCGATCCTGCGCAGTGCGATGTTGTGCGCCTTCGATCCCGTGAAATAGACGAGCGCCGCGCCGAACGCGTCGGCATCGACGACGCGCAGGTCCACCTGCAGCCCGTTGCCGAGCATGATGCTCGAACGCGTCTTGCCGTTCGCGAGCACGCGCGCGACTTCACCGTAGCCGACGAACGCATCGGCCACCGCGGCCGGATCGCGGGCCGTCACGAGGATGTCGAGATCGCCGACCGTCTCGCGGCTGCGGCGAAAGCTGCCGGCCGGCACCGCCTCGCCGACGCCGGCCACCTTGCGCAGACGCTCGAGCAGCGGCATCAGCGATCGCGCGGCGTCCGGCAACAGGAAGCGCTGCGGCGCGCGCTTCAGGCGGTCGTCGATCGCGTCGAGCAGATGAGCTTCGGTCTTCGCGCCGAACCCCGGCAGCGCGCGCACGTGCCCGCTCTTCGCTTCGGCGCGCAGCTGCTCGAGCGAGTCGACGTGCAGTGCGTCATGCAGCGCCTTGACTCGTTTTGCGCCGAGCCCCGGCACGTCGAGCAGTTCGACGATCGCGCCCGGCAGCGCATGGCGCAGCGTTTGCTGAAGTTCGCAGGTGCCGGTCGACGCGATCTCGCGCAGCTTCGCCGCGAGATCGGCACCGATCGATGGAATCCGGCCGAGATCGCCACCGCTCGCGATGAGCGCGGGAATGTCGCGCCCATAGTCGGCAATCGTGCGGGCCGCGTTGCGATAGGCGCGCACCCTGAACGGATTGGCGCCCTGGATCTCGAGCATGTCGGCGATTTCGGCGAAGACGGCCGCACACTCGGCATTGTGGATCGGCATGGTCGGCGTGGCTCCCTTCCACGTGGATGACGCGGTGCGCTGGCGCGCCGGCCTCTGCGCGCCCGGCGCCGCATGGCGACGGCGGCGGGCGCCCGTTGGTCATCCTGCACCGATTGCCCGTGTCATGTCGCGCGGGACATGCGGCCTGCGCGGCCCCTGCGCCGATGCGTCAGAGCGATGGCCGCGGTGTCGTCGCGTAGCGGCGCTCGTACAGGGACTGGCAATGCGTGCAACGCTCGGCAGTCGGGCGTGCGAGCAGCCGCTCGTAGCCGACCGGCGCATCGCAATCGATGCACTCGCCATAACTGCCGTCGCGCATGCGCTGCTGCGCGCGCCCGATCGCACGCAATTCGGCCAGCTTCATCCCGATCAGCGCGTGATCCATGTCGACGAAGAGATCGGCGTTCGCCTCGTCGCCCTCGTCCGGCGCAGCGCCGGCGAGCTCTGCATAGGACTCCGACGCACGCTGGTCCTCGCTCGTCCGGATATCCGCCCGCAACGCCTGCTCGCTCTCGGTCAGCCGCCGCTGCAGCGTCTGCCGTTGTTCTCGATCGAGCGCCATCGCCGTCTCTCCTTTTCCGGGGTTCCGCGCAAAGAGCATGCGGCGCGCGGTTGTCGCGCCGGTGCACGGCGGGCCGAAACGCCCCGGCTCGCCGTGCCCGGATGCACGCCCGGCCGCACGAAGCGACGGACGCATTCGACGCAGCATAAACCCAATGCACACGCATGTGTTGACCGGCGTCAGCGCCCGCACCGTGCGCGCGAAAACGGGGGACCGACGCGATAATCCCGCACGCCCGCATTCGTCTGACACAGCCGGCGTTGAGGTCGATCAATCCCCTGTAAAAAGTTGCGACATAGATTGAAAGCATGCGCGGCGAATCCGCTGCTTTCAGGGAGAACGTCATGTTGTTCGGCGTCGTCATCTGGGTGGCCCTTGCGGCCCTGTTCCCGACGATGGTCGTGCCGACGATCCAGCACGCCATCCAGCCGTCGAGCACGCAAGCCGCGCCCGACGCCCGCCCCGCCGACACGCCTGCTGCGTTGCCGGCGGCCGCTCATCCACCAGCGGATGGTTGACGCGCGATCTCAGCGGGCGCGCTTTCGGGGCGCATCGTATCGATGAGGAAAACGCAGCGCACAACACTTCGCCATCCTCTTAATCAGAATGCATTGCGCCCGACGAAGCCACGCACGACCGTCATCAGGATGATCTTCATGTCGAACCAGAAGCTCCAGTTCTGCATGTAGAACAGGTCGAACTTCACGCGCGCAGCCATCGCCTCGACCTTGCGCGTCTCGCCGCGATAGCCGTTCACCTGAGCCCATCCCGTGATCCCCGGCCGTACGCGATAGCGATACATGTAGCAGTCGACCAGTTGCCGGTAGAAGTCGTCGTGTTCGATCGCATGCGGACGCGGGCCGACCACCGACATCTGGCCGAACAACACGTTGAAGAACTGCGGCAGCTCGTCCAGCGACGTGCGCCGCAGGAACGCGCCGACAGGCGTGATGCGCGCATCGTTGCGCGAGGCCTGCCTCACGACACCGGGCTGTGCGCGATGCACGCGCATCGTCCTGAACTTGAGGATGTGAAACTCGCGGCCGTCGGCCCCCTTGCGGCGCTGCCTGAACAAGACGGGCCCCGGCGACGACAGTTTCACCGCGATCGCCAGCACCGCAAGCAGCGGCAGCAGCGGGATCAGCACGGCGACCGCGAACAACCGGTCGAACGCGAACTTCGCCCACAGTTCCGGCGCGGAACGCGGCGTGGTCGCGAGGTTGATTGCCGGCATGCCGAGCACATCGGTTGCGGATCGCTCGACGACCGCCATCTGCCGCACATCCGGCAACAGGCGCAACTCGACGAACTCATCGCGCAGTTCGCGCACGATGCGCTGAATACGCGACTCGTGAGACATCGGCAGCGTAAGCCACACTTCGTCGATCTCGCCGCCGCGGATCATGCGCCGAAGTGCGACCCAATCGCCGATCACCGGCACGCCGCCTATCCCGTCGGTGGCTGCCGCGGCCGGCGCGTCGTCGTCGAACACGCAGGCCGCCGCGAACGGGCCGGCCGGCTCGAGCTGCATGCGCTCGATCGCCACCCTTCCGTAAGCGGTCGCGCCGACGATCGCGACCCGTCGCCGCCGCGCGCGCGGATCGCCGCGCTTCATCGCAAGCGCGCACAGTGCCAGCCTGCCGAGCAGCGGTGCCGCGTCGCCGGACAGCACCGTCCGCGCAATCCAGCGCGTCGTGACCGTGCCGCCGCGGTTCATGATCCACATCGTGCCGACCACCGTCAGCGTGCCCGCGCACACGACGGCCACCATCGTGCGCGTCAGCACGGTTGCACTGTCATGTGACGACGCCGCACCGCGCGAAACGCGCACGCTGCGCGGCAACAGTGCGACCGTCAGCGCGCACAGCAATGCGATCGCGCCGCGCTGGGCGTCCGACAGATCGCGCCACGCGAGCCCCATCGCGGCCTGCGCGGCGAGCGCGCCCACCAGCACGAGCGCGGCATCGGCCGCGGCGATCGCGGCGCGCCGCATCGTATTCGCTCCACTCGCCATCGCTTGCATCGTCACGCACCGTGCGCAGGGAACCCGCCGTGCACGTCGTGCATGCGCGGTCGCATCGGCGTCGATCGCACCCCCGCACGCGTGCCGAGCAGCCGGCGATAGTCCGCGCGAATCAGCTCGTAGCACTCGCATGCCTGCCGCTCGAGGCCGTCGCGATCGAGCACTGTGATGCGACCGCGACGCTGACGGATCAGCCCGGCTTCCTGCAGGTGGCCGGCTGCTTCCGTCACACCTTCGCGACGCACGCCGAGCATGTTCGCGATCGTCTGCTGCGTGACGGCCAGTTCGTCGCCGTCGATCCGGTCATGCGCGAGCAGCAGCCAGCGGCTCAACTGCTCACCGACCGAGTGATGCCGGTTGCACAACGCGCTGCGCGAGATCTGCGCCATCGTCGCCTGGCAGTAGTTCAGCAGCAGCCGATACGTCGCAGGAGAACGTTCGAACTCCGAGCGCATCACGCAGGTCGGCACACGATAGGCCATCCCGCCGATCCGGACTTCGACGCGGTTCGATACCGCCGTGCCGCCGACGAGCGTCGCCAGGCCGACCACGCCTTCTCGGCCGACCACGGCGACCTCGACCATCGCACCATCCTCCATCAGGTGCTGCACCGACATCATGGCGGTCGTCGGAAAATGCAGATGGCGCATCGGTTCCCCGACACGGTCGAGCATGCCGGCCTTGATCCTGACCAGTTCGAGGTGCGGTGCGATGGCACGGATGCTGTCCTCCGGGAGGGCATCGAGGATGGCATTCGCCGAGTAGCTCGAGTGAAGATGAAGCATGTCTGTATCCCATTTGTCGTCCGCGCCGCATGCAGCCGCGTCAGCGGAACTCGTTATCGCGATGCGCGTCCGGACGGCGACGCGGGTTGCGGCCCCCAACCCTCCATCCAATCGACCTGGGGCTTCGCGCCGCCGGATCGAATCGGCAGTCCCGTTTCGATGCGCCCGTCTCAATAAGCGATTTACGTGCCAATACTCGCCTCATCCTTAATATATAAACGACATGCGATTTAGCCCCCCTGAATTGCCGACCGAAAAGCACAAAAAGCGTCTCATTTTCGGACATCCTCTGCCACAGCGGACACAACCTGCAATTCGACTGATCAATGGCCACCAGGCGCGCGTGGGGTGCCAGCAGCGGCACGCGAAGCTTATCGTTCAAATACTTACGGCCTGTTTTCAATTGTTTCCGTGATGTTCCACACGTCACCCGAGCGGCACACGACACCTCGAATGATCGTTTGAAACTGTCTCAAATATGAATCGACACATTGATCCACGACTCTGTAGTCGGGCGCACATAACAAACGCAACTACATGATTAGATTGATAAATTCACAACATAAAACTCGATTGTCAAATAATGTTCAATGTATTCTTAATGTTTTACCTGTACGATACGCGTCGCTTCCCGATTGATTCCAGATCGTCAACGAATTCCCGACTTATCCGCCGATCCACATCAACACGATTAACTCATGAAAGCATGATCTTTAAATCCATATAACGTTTTCATTTATCCGGAATCGTCAAACTTTGTGAAGTGACGTAGTGCGCAATTTATCGAATTCAATGGCGTGCTAGCCTTTTTCCCGCGATCGACATTCGAATTCCGACGAACTCAAATCCGCACGGGCGTGCTAAATCCACGTGGATGCCGCTGCGCGACGTGCGACGCCCCCTACGAGGATGCGCCGTGCCCCATCAGGCCAATGACGCCGTCGCCCACGCGAGCGGCATGATCGAGCTCTCCCACAGCTTCGACGCCAACCGGTTCCTCGCGGCACTCGACCGCGAAGAACGCGCCACGCTGATTGCCAATCTTCAGCTCGTTCACCTGAAATCAGGCCAGGTGCTGTGCGAACCCGGCGAAATGCTCACCGCGGTCTACCTGCCCGTCACGACGGCGATTTCGCTGCAGTACGTGTCGTCAGGCGGCATGACGCTGGAAGTTGCCGAGATCGGTAGCGAGAGCGTCGTATGCGACGACGTGATCGGCGGCAGCGGCCGGATGCCCTGCCGTGCCGTCGCATGCCGCGACGGCTTCGTCTACCGGCTAGACCGGCGCATCTTCGCCGCCGCGTTCGATGCGTCGCCGGTGATTCGTCATCTGGTGTTCGTCTGCGTGCGGCTGCTGATGGCCCAGGTGTCGCAGATCACGTTCTGCAGCCGCCATCACGTGCTCAAACATCAGTTATGCAGATGGTTCCTGCTTGCCTACGACCGGTCGCGCAGCATCGAGATCCAGGTCACGCACAGCATGCTCGCGCAGATGCTCGGCGTGCGGCGCGAGACGGTCACCGACGCGGCCGGCGAGATCCAGAAACTCGGCCTGATCCGTCAGTACCGAAGCTCGATCGAGCTTGCCGATCTTGCGGGCCTCGAGAAAATGTCGTGCGGCTGCCGCGCGATCGTGCGCGATGAGATGAAGCGCATTCTGTCGGCGGACTCGAGCGTGACCGCTGCGGCACGCGCGTGATGCGCACGGCGTTTCGGCGCACGCGTGCGATCCGAGTCAGCCGATTGTAGGGTGGCGAACAGAACGCCGTGCCTGCGAATGGTCTACTGATGCCGGACTGCCGGGGGGATGTCAGCGCGCTGCGCGCGTCCGCCCGTGCGGACGACACCACACACGCCGGAGCAGCACGTGAAAGACCAAATCAGAACCATCCTCAAGCACGTCGCCCACCTCGAAGCCGCGATCGACTCGATCGGTGACGAGGACGACCTCTACGAAGCGGGCCTCTCGTCGCTCGACACGATCCAGTTGATGCTCGCGATCGAGAAGCAGTTCAACATCGAGATTCCCGACGAGATGCTGAACCGAAATCTGTTCCGCAGCATCGACGCGCTCGCGGATACGATCGTGACCCTGCAACGCTCCGAGCATTCCGCATGAGCACGCTGCTCCCCGAACTCGCGGCCGACGACGAAGCACGCCGGCTCGACGAGGCCGCGCATGCCGTCGCGCAAATCGCCGCCCAGCACGCCGATGCGGTCGATCGCGACGCGCGCTGCCCCGTCGAAGCGATCGAAGCCATGCGCGCGCGCCGCCTGCTCAGCGCAATGGTCCCGGCCCGGCTCGGCGGCGCCGGCGCGTCGCTGGCCGACGTCGCATCGGCATGCTCGATCCTCGGCCAGGCGTGCGCCTCGTCGGCGATGGTGTTCGCGATGCACCAGATCCAGATCGCCTGTATCGTCAATCACGCTGCCGACCAGGGCTGGCACAAGCTGTTCCTGCAGCAGCTCGTACGCCAGCAGTGGCTGCTCGCGTCGGCGACGTCGGAAGACGGCGTCGGCGGCAACCTGCGCGCGAGCCAGTGCGCGCTCGAGACCAACGGCGGCGCATTCCGGCTGCACAAATCCGCGCCGACGATCTCGTACGGCGACTATGCGGACGGCATCCTCGCGACTGCGCGGCGCGACGCCGACGCGCCGGCGTCCGAGCAGGTGCTCGTCACGCTGCTGCGCGACGGCTATACGCTCACGCGCCGCGGCGAATGGGACACGCTCGGCATGCGCGGGACGTGCAGCAACGGCTTCGTGCTCGACGCACAGGGCGCGACCGAACAATGCCTGCCCGTGCCGTTCGCGCAGATCGCCGAACAGACGATGGTGCCGGTTTCGCACATCCTGTGGGCGGCGGTGTGGATCGGCGTGGCCGGCGATGCGTTCCATCGCGCGCATCAGTTCTTCCGCGCGCAGGCGCGCCAGACCGACGGCGCACCGTCTCCCGCGTCGCGGCGCATCGCCGAATCGCTTGCGCTGATGCAGGCGATGCAGGCCCGCGTCGACAACGTACTGCGCCTCTACACCAGCGCGTCGCCCCGCTCGTGGTCGGCCGGCATGGCCTGGGCCGCCGAGATCAACACGCTGAAGACCTATGTATCGTCGGCCGCGCTCGAAGTCGCGCAGCAGGCGATGATGATCTGCGGGATGGCCGGCTACAAGCACGGCACGCCGTTCAGCGTCGGCCGCCACCTGCGCGACCTGCACGCGGCGCCGCTGATGATCAGCAACGACCGCATTGCCGCCAATACCGCGAGCCTGCTGCTCGCATTGCGTCCCGCGACGCTGGAGAAACATTCGTGAACGACCGCCTGTCCGTGCCCTCTGCCGCCACCCCGTCCGACGCACCGCTCGACCGCGCGGGCGTCAATCCGCTCCGCGACGAGCTGATCGATGCGGGCCTGCTCGTGTCGACCGGCATCCAGGGCCTGTTCGGTCGCAGCGAACGGTTCGAGCGCGTCGTCGAAGCGCTCGACGCCTTCGTCACGCGCCTCGGCGCCGACCAGCAGGCCGAAGTGCTGCGCTTCCCGCCGGCGATGAGCCGCACCGAGTTCGAGCGCAGCGAATACATGAAGAGCTTCCCGCAGCTCGCGGGCAGCGTGCATGCGTTCTGCGGCGACGAACAGCGTCACCAGCGCGTGCTCCAGTGCCTCGACCGCGGCGAGGACTGGACCGAAAGCCAGAAACCGACCTACGTCGTGATGACGCCGGCCGCTTGCTACCCGGTCTATCCGGTCGTCGCGCGCGCGGGTGCGCTGCCCGACGACGGCCGCATCGTCGACGTGTTCTCGTATTGCTTCCGCCACGAGCCATCGCTCGACCCGACCCGCATGCAGCTGTTCCGGATGCGTGAATACGTGCGGATCGGCACGCCCGAGCAGATCGTTGCGTTCCGCGCGACGTGGATGGAGCGCGGCACGCGGATGATCGAGGCGCTGCGCCTGCCGAACGCGATCGATCTCGCGAACGATCCGTTCTTCGGGCGCGGCGGCAAGATCGTCGCGAACAGCCAGCGCGAGCAGAACCTGAAGTTCGAGCTTCTGATCCCCATCGAGCACGACGATCGCCAGACCGCGTGCCTGAGCTTCAACTACCACATGGATCACTTCGGATTGCTGTGGGACATCCGCACCGCGACGGGCGACGTCGCGCACACGGGCTGTGTCGGCTTCGGCCTCGAGCGGCTGACGCTCGCGCTGTTTCGTCATCACGGTTTCGACATCGACGCATGGCCGGCCGACGTTCGCGACGTGCTGTGGGGTACGCGATGAAATTCGTGTCCCGCGACGGCGAGGATGCGTCGTTCGAGGACGTGCGCCATCGCGCGCGCCACTACCGGCCGCACCCGCTGCACAGTCAGGAGATGGTCTGGAAGCAGACCAACTGCTACGTCGACATGTGGCTCGAGGTGCTCCGCTGGTGGGGCCTCAATCCGTACGCGGCACTGCCGTTCACGATTGCGCTCGATTTCGAGGGCGACCAGTTCACGTTCTTCAAGTTTCCGCACGACGAACTGGAGCGGCTTTACGGAATCGTCGTGCAGGAGCATTCGATCTACGAGCCGCTCGACCGGCACATCGAGACGCAGGTCGCGCGCGGTCACCTGATGATCGTCGAGGTCGACGCGTGGTTCCTGCCGGACACGCGCGGCAGCAGCTACCGCGCGCAGCATACGAAGACGACGATCGGCATCGACGCGATCGATCGCACGCACCGCCAGATCGGCTACTTCCACAACAGCGGCTATTACGTGGCCGAGGATCTGGACTACGACGGCCTCGTCGGCGGCAGTTCGCCGATGCCGCTACCGCCGTACGTCGAGTGCGCGAAGCGGCGTTTCCCACCGCTCGACGAGCGCGCGCTGTGCGAAGCCTCGCTCGCGGCGCTGCAGCGCCATCTGCGCCGCCTGCCGGTCGTCAATCCGGTCGCGGCGTTCCGGCGCCAGTTGCAGATCGATGCGAAATCGCTCGCCGATTCGCCGCTCGAACGGTTCCATGCGTACTCGTTCAATTCGGTGCGGCAACTCGGTGCGAACTTCGAACTGTTCGGCCATTACGCGCGCTGGCTGCAGGCAAGCGGCTGCGTCGGACCGTTCGCCGAGATTCGCACCGCCTGCGACCGCATCGCGTCCGAGGCGATGGTGCTGGAGTTCCGGCTGGCGCGGGCCTGCGCGCGCGGCAAGGAGGAGCGCGGCGACGCGACGCTCGAAGCGATCGAAGCGGCCTACGCCGACCTGATCGACTGCGCGCGGCAGATCACCCCGCCGCTTCAGCGCGCGGTGCCCGTTCGCGTCGACGCGGCCTCCGTGCCGTCGATGCGGTGAGACGCGCACCCGCCGCGCTCTCGTGGTCGATGCTCGCCACGGCAGCAGGCGCCACGCGCGGGCCGCACGATCTTCCCGCCGACGGCTGGATCGCCGCCCCCGTCCCCGGCACGGTCGCGCAAGCGCTCGTGCAGGCCGGACGCCCCGACGATACGGCGTCGCTCGACGAGCGCGACCACTGGTATCGCGTCGAACTGCACGGGCACGGGCCGCGCGTGCTGCGCTTTCACGGCCTCGCGACACTCACCGAAGCGTGGCTCGACGACACGCCGATCCTGCGCTCCGACAGCATGTTCGTCGCGCACGACGTGCCCGTGTCGCTCGATGGCACACACCACCTGACCATCTGCTTCCGCGCCCTCGCGCCGCACCTGCGCGACGTGCGCGCACCGCGTCGTGCACGATGGCGCACGCGACTGGCCGAACCGGCGACGCTGCGCACCGTTCGCACGGCGCTGCTCGGGCACATGCCCGGGTGGTTTCCGCGCTGCGTGCCGACCGGACCGTGGCGGCCCGTCGACGTGCTCGATCCGGCCGCCGGGCCCGCTCTCGTTCATTGCGACCTGCATGCGCGCATCGATGGCGACGCCGGCTGGCTCGACGCGGAACTCGCGTTCGCCGGGCCGCTGCCCGATGCGTTCACGGCCCGGCTGTCGTGCGGCGAGCACCACGCGACGCTCGAGCGCAGCGGCGCCGACCGGCTGCACGCGACCGTCGCGGTGCCGAACGTGCGCCGCTGGTGGCCGCACACGCACGGCGAACCGGTGATCTATGAAGTCGCATTGCACATCGGTGCCGATCGACGGCCGCTCGGCGCGACGGGTTTTCGCACGATCGAGCAGGACGCGGGCGACGACGGCAAGGGCTTCGGCGTGCGCGTGAACGGCGTGCGCGTGTTCGCGCGCGGCGCCTGCTGGAGCAGCGCCGCGCCGCTCGCACTTCACGCGGACGACGCAACCTATGGCCGGCTGCTCGGACTCGCGCGCGACGCCGGCTTCAACATGATTCGCGTCGGCGGCACGATGGCATACGAGGCCGACGCGTTCCACGCGTGGTGCGACCGGCTCGGACTGCTGGTCTGGCAGGACTTCATGTTCGCGAATTTCGATTACGCGCTCGACGATCGCGCGTTCGCGGACGCCGTCGATCGCGAAGCCGAACAGTTCCTCACGCGCCACCGCGCGTCGCCATCGCTCGCGGTTCTGTGCGGCGGCAGCGAGATCGCGCAGCAGGCCGCGATGTCGGGGCTCGGGCCGAAGCAGCGCTTCCTCGAATTGACCGCCGAGCGCCTCGCCGGCCTTGCGGCGGCGCGACGACCCGACACGCTTTACGTCCCCGACTCGCCCGACGGCGGCTTGCTGCCGTTCATGCCGCGCGAACGCGTGTCGCACTACTACGGCGTCGGCGCGTACCTTCGCCCGCTCGACGACGCGCGTCGCGCCGACGTGCGCTTCGCAAGCGAATGCCTCGCGTTCGCGAACGTGCCGTGCGATGCGATGCTCGCAAGCCTCGGCTGGCCGGGCGTTCATGAGCCGCGCTGGAAAGCGGCCGTGCCGCGCGATCCCGGCACGTCGTGGGATTTCGACGATATTCGCGATCACTATCTGCAGACGTTGTACGACGTGGCGCCCGACCGCCTGCGGCGCGAGGACCCGTCGCGCTACTTCGAGCTGTCGCGCGCGGTGATCGCGGACCTGATGCGGGACACGTTCTCGGAATGGCGGCGCACCGGCTCACGTTGCGCGGGTGCGCTCGTCTGGCAGTTCCAGGACGTGATGGCGGGCGCCGGATGGGGCTTGCTCGATGCGACGCATCGGCCGAAATCCGCATGGTATGCGCTGCGCCAGGTACTTCAACCGGTGCAGGTCCTGCTCGTCGACGAAGGGTTGAACGGGCTCGACGTGCATGTGATCAACGAGCGGCCGGCGCCGCTGTCGGCAGCGGTCGAGCTGGTCGCGCTGCGCGACGGCCGCACGCCGGTCGCGCGGGCCGGCGGGCCGCTCCGGATCGCCGCGCACGACTCGGCGCGGCTCGAGTCGGCCGAATTGCTCGGCCGCTTCTTCGACTGGACCTACGCGTATCGCTTCGGCCCGTGCGAGCACGATACCGTTGTCGCGACGCTGCGTGCCGAGGACGGCACGCTGTTGTCGCAGGCCTTCTACTTCCCGTCCCGCACGCACCCGGCCGTGTTCGCCCGTCGCGAACCCGGCATCGAGGCATGCGTGTCGCGCACCGGCGACACGTGGCACGTCGACATCGATACGCGCCACGTCGCGCGGCACGTGCAGATCGACGCGCCCGGCTTCGTCCCGCGCGACGACTGGTTCGATCTCGCGCCCGGCACGCCGGCGCGCGTCGCGCTCGTGCCGCTGGATAACGCCGGCGCGCCACCGACCGTCGAGATCCGCGCGGTCAACGCCGCACGAACCGTGCGCGCCGCGTTGGCCCGCTGACACGGCCGGGACCGCACACACGATCGCACGGCCGCGGGCACACGTCAGTCCGACGATCCGGCGCCGCGCGGCCGCTCGATTCCGTACGCTTCCATCCAGCGATAGAGCGTGGCACGCGACACGCCGAGCTCGCGCGCGGAAGCGGCGACGCGTCCGCGCGTGCGCAGCAGCGCGGTTTCGATCGCTTCACGTTCGATCGACTTGCGGATATCGGCAACGGACGGCGACGCCGCGTCGAGACAGTATTCGAGCTCGAGGTCCTGCGCGGTGATCAGGCGCCCTTCCGTCATCACGACGGCACGCCGAACGCGGTTGATCAGTTCGCGGACGTTGCCCGGCCAGTCGTGCTTGTAGAGCGCCGTGATCGCATCCGTCGAGAAGCCGCGCACGCGATGGCGCGCGTCGCCGCGAAAGCGTTCCAGCATGTGATTCGCGAGCAGTTCGATGTCCTTGCCGCGCGCGCGCAGCGGCGGCTGATCGATGCGCATCACGCAAAGACGGTGGAACAAGTCCGCGCGAAAACGCCCTTCTTCCATCGCTTCGCGCAGGTCGACGTGCGTCGCGGAGACGATCCGCACGTCGACCGGCACCGGATCGCTGCCGCCGAGGCGATGAATCGCACGCTCCTGCAGGAAGCGCAGCAGGCTCGCCTGGCTCTCGTGCGGCAGGTCGCCGATTTCGTCGAGTAGCAGCGTGCCGCCATTCGCGGCCTCGACGTAGCCGATCTTGCGTGCGTTCGCGCCGGTAAACGCGCCGCGCTCGTAGCCGAACAGTTCCGATTGCAGCAGGTGGGGCGGGATCGCCCCGCAGTTGACCGCGACGAACGGCCCGTTGCGCCGTTCCGAATGACGATGAATCGCGACGGCCGTCAGTTCCTTGCCGGTTCCCGTTTCGCCGAACACGAACACCGGTGCGTCGGTGCGCGCGAAGCGCCGCACCGTATCGAAGAGTCGCAACATTGCGCTGCAGGTGCCGACGATGCCGTGCTCCCGCGATTCGAGCGCTTCGCGATCGCGCGCGAACAGGCATTCCATTCCGTACGCATGGCCGACCGTATCGGCGACTCGTTGGTGCGACGCGGGCAACGTGATGTAGTCGAAGCAATAGTCGCGCAACAGTGCCCGCACGTTCGGCGACGCGGTCTGACCGGTTTCGACGAGCGCGACCCATACGACATCGCGCATCGACGCGCAGGTCGACGCGATGCTGCCGATCGCGTCGGCATGGCCGCCGCTCAGGTCGAGGATGCCGCAGGTGATTTCGCCGGAGGTATCGCGCAATTCGTTTGCGTGTGCAACGACCGTCACTTTCCAGTCGCGCCGGGCAAGTTCCTTGCGCAACATGACGGACGGCGACTGGGTCCAGTAGATCAGAGGACGCTGCCCGGTAGTCCTCCCCCCGCCTGCGCTCTTATCGCGCGCTATTGGCATATTCATAACGAACCATCACTTTCTCCACTCCGCGAACCGTTCGCGTGCACTGCAGACGGCGGCGCATGGTCGCCTGTCCGCGCCGCGTTTCCGCAGCTTTGGCGAAGATCGAAACTGCACACGGCGAGAGCCCCCGGAGGTCGAGCCGGATGTCATCCGGCCTCGTTGTCATCGAACTCGAAGGGAACGCGCGGCCACGGAGCCGCGGCGTTCCGGCTTTCATGCGACGCGCCGTCAGGCGGAGCACGTCGGCAAACGGGAATTCCGTCCGCATTTGCGTCGCGTCGTACACGACAGTCGCGCCCGATGCTGAACCGGATGGCCGCCAACCCGCCTTCGGAATGGTGACCTCATTTCATCCGCTCCTGAATTTACACCCCGTATCGAGACGGCCTTGTTACCAAAAGATAAACATCGATTCAGCCGATTACGCTGCCGCTCCGCCGGCGCGGCGCACGTTTAGCGACTCGGATTTGATTATCTACGACCATTCCCGTCAATCGGTGGCAAATCCCACTTTTCTGCAAGATCGGCGCCTCCCATTGCCCGCGATTCTCGCCTGAATCGCACAAAAAGTCCCGGCAGCATGTTTCGGGCGTCGGTAATCGCGCGTCCGGCGCGACCTCCGCATCACACATCGGATGCGGGTGAGCCGGGCGTGTTCGTTACAACATCGTAACGAAACGGCCGGACGGATCATCCGTTTTCTGTCGCGATGCAGCATGAGCGTCACGCCGGTCGCTGCCGACATGCCGATGCGACAGGCACCGCCCTGGTGCAAGACCACACCCAATTCCAAAAAAGTCCGGCAGCACGAAATGGCAAGTATGCGCGTGTCGGCCGGCGCGGCGAAATGAACGCAGTCGGATGAACGACAAGCGCACTGCGACGAAATCCGCGATGCGATAGACGTTTTCCTCCGAGCGACATCCGGTCGCGATGCGCGACCTGCCCGCCGTGAACCATCGCAAGCTCCAAGTACCGCCCCGGGTCTTCAATCGCGTTCGATGCGGACGATCTCGCTGCAGGCTTCACGGCGATCCGTCGCGACGAGCCAATTATGGGAAAGCCGCCACACGGCCACCGTGTGCTACCGCACATTGCCCCGTTCGCGGCATGCGGCTCGTCTCGCGCAGCCGGCATCGCCCCCCCGAAGCAAGGGTAACGGGAGCGTGAGTACGCTTTCGAACAGACCGCCGCGCGTCGCATCCGCATCATGGCTATCGTCGGGCCGCACGGAACGAACGCGTTCATGCGGCACGGCGTGCTGAAGGCTTCACACGAGGACCGCATCATGGAATGGCATTGTTGTGAATTCGAACATCTGAGCCCCGTCGATCTCTACGCAATCCTGCGCTCGCGAAACGCGGTGCTGGTGGTCGAGGACGCGCACACGCATCTCGACATCGACGGCAAGGATGCGCATGCACTGCACGTGTTCGCGTGCATGCACAGGGGCGACACGACGGAAGTCGTCGCCTATGCGCGCATGCTCCCCGGCGACGACGCCGATCCGGACGTCGTGATCGACAAGGTACTGACAAGCGAGGCATGTCGCGACGACCACACCCTCGAGCAACTGATGCAGCGCGCGCTCACGGCCGCCCAAGCCGCATGGCCCGACGTGGCTGTGCGCACGCACGTGCCCGCCCAGCGCCAGTCGTTCTACAAACGTTTCGGATTCCGCAAGGCCTACGGCCCTTATCTCGAACAGGGCGCGCCATTCGTCGGTCTCGTCCGGCCGGCAGACCGCGCCGCCGGCGCGCTGCGTCAACTCCTGTCGCGGACCTTCTCCACGCCGCGCGCGCAAAACGAGGACGCGCGTGTCGACGGCCGCGCACGCAACCGGCTGTCCGCCGATACCGGAGCCAATCGATGAGCGCCACCCTTCGTCCGGTTCCCGAACCGGAGTTGCCCTGCATCCTGCCCGTCATTCTCGCCGGCGGTTCGGGTACGCGCCTCTGGCCGTTGTCGCGAGAGCAGTATCCGAAGCAGTTGATCGAGCTGACCTCGAACGAGTCGCCGCTGTCGTCGACCGCGCGCCGCCTGAACGGCATCGCGAACGCGGCACTCGGCGACACGCTGCTGCTGGTATGCGGCGAACAGCATCGCATCATGAGCGCGGCTCAGGTGGTCGGGCGCGCGGCACCTCCCCGTATCCTGCTCGAACCGGCCGCGCGCAATACGGCACCAGCGCTGACGCTCGCAGCGCTCGACGCCAGTGCACTTGCGGAGGACCCCATCCTCGTGGTCATGCCGGCCGATCACGTGATCGGCGACGTCGCCGCATTCCAGGAAGCGATTGGACGCGCGGCGCGCTACGCACAGGAAGGCGCGATCGTCACGCTTGGCGTGCTGCCGCGCCGCGCGGAAACCGGCTACGGGTACATCCAGGTCGGCGAACCGCGCGCCGGCCGCCTCGGCGGACAAGGCGGCTATGCAATCGGGCGGTTCGTCGAGAAACCGAACGCCGCACTCGCCGAACGCTACCTGCATTCGGGCGATTATTGGTGGAACAGCGGGATTTTCGTCACGCGCGCATCGATCTGGCTGAAGGCCATCGACGCGCTCTCACCGGACATCCATGCGGCCTGCGATGCGGCATGGCGCGCGGGTACCGCCGAAGATCCGTTCTTCCGCATCGACGCGACGGCTTTCGACGCGTGTCCGTCCGATTCGATCGACTATGCGGTCATGGAACGCCTCGCCGAGAGCCCCGAGCTCGACATCGAAGGCATCGTGGTCCCGCTTTCCGCGGGCTGGTCGGACGTCGGCACCTGGGATGCGATCTGGGAAATCATGCCGAAGGACGATCAGGGCAACGTCGCGCGCGGCCCGATCGTGTTCGAGGACACGCAGGACAGTCTCGTGCGCTCGGAAGGCCGGCTGATCGCGTGCGTCGGGATGAAGGACGTCGTCGTGATCGAAACGCCCGATGCGGTGCTCGTCGCGAACAAGCACGACGTGCAGCGCGTGAAGAACATCGTCGCACGCCTGAAGACCGAGCAGCGCCCGCAGGCAAGCGAACACCGCAAGGTGCAGCGGCCGTGGGGACACTACGATTCGATCGATCTCGGCGAGCGATTCCAGGTGAAGCGGATCGTCGTCGAGCCCGGCAAGCGACTGTCGCTGCAGATGCACTATCACCGTGCCGAGCACTGGATCGTCGTGCGCGGCACCGCGAAGGTCACGCGCGGCGACGAAACCTTTCTGCTCAGCGAGAACGAATCGACCTACATCGCCGTCGGCGAGGTTCACCGTCTCGAGAATCCCGGCCGGATTCCGCTCGAGATCATCGAGGTGCAGTCGGGCGACTATCTCGGCGAAGACGATATCGTGCGGTTCGACGATCAGTATGGGCGGCCGGTCGTCGAGACCGCGCGACAGCGACCGTCGCTCGCCTCGCGCGAACCGGAGGAGGAAGCCGCGGAACGCGACGTCATCCGGTAGGCGCACGCGAATCGCGGCGGCGCGCGCGACGATGACGGGCACCGCCGCGCGAACATGGGGCGGCGGTCCGTTCACCGTATGTCGCCTCGGACCGGCGGCCCACGCGACGCACCATCAGTCGATTCCGCCTTGCGACCAGCGCGCCCGCCTGACGGACTCGCGCACGCGCGGTAACAACGACGTATCCGCGCCGACCGCGTCACCCACCGCCGACGGCGATTGATGCTCGGCCGCACACGGCGTGCCCGTCGCTCGCCCTCCCGATGCCTTCGCCGGCCGGCTGGCCGCGCAATCGTGGGCAGTATCGATCCGGACCGGCATTCCGCCGATCTCCGATAGTTTGTTGTCCGCAAGACGCACGCCCGACACGTTGCCCCACACGCGAATGCCGTCGAATCGCGCATGCGATACGCGGTTACCGATCACGGTCACGCGCGACACCGAACCCGACCACGTGCTGACCTCGATCGCCGCCTGCTGTGTGATCGGGCGAGGATCGGGACGGCCCGTCGCGGTCTGGACATCCGCGATCGAGTTGCTCTCGATGCGGATGTCGGACGAGCCGGCGGTGCGGTTGCTGTCTTCCTGCGCGACGAGAATCCCCGAGCTCACCTGCACGTTGCGCACGATGTTGTTCGAGATGGTGACGTTCGCGCCGCCGACCACCGTGATGCCCCGGCCCCACGGATTGCCCTCCAGCGAGTTGCCGGTAATCAGCACGTTGCGCGTCAGCACGCCTTCCGCCTGGTAACTCACCACGGCGATCATGTCGTCGCCGGTGCCGCGCACGACGTTGCCTTGCACGAGCACGTTGTGCGAGCCGTGCGTCATGTGAATGCCGTCCGCCAGCGTCGACAGCACCTCGTTGCCCACTATCGCGACGTCCGCGCCGCCGAACACGAAGATGCCGGCGCCGGCGCCGCCGTCGATCACGTTGTCGAGCACCTGCACGCCGCGCCCCGTGACCTCGACCTTCGTCGATGCGGGCGTCGTGAGCCGCGTCGTGCCGGTTCCCGCGAGCCGGAAGCCGACGAGTGTCGTACCGTCGCCGCGCATCTCGATCGTCTGGTCGTCGGGGGTTATCGCGATCAGCGTCGCGCCGTAGCCCGACAACACCACATTCGGCTGCCGCACGATCAACGAACGGCCGATCACGTACCGCCCCGGCGCGAATATCAGTCGCTGGCCCGGCTGTAACGCGTCCAGCGCACGTTGCAGCGTGTCGGCCTGATCCGCCGCGTCCGCGGCGGGACGAACGTACGCATCCGGCACGTACGCATGAAGCGCACCCGGTGCGGGTGTGCCGGATGCCGCAACGGCACTACCGGGCCACGCCGGCCCGCCTGCCATGCACATACCGGCGATCGCCGCGCATGCAAGGAACGGGCTTTGTGATCTACGCATATCGAATCGACTCCCTCGAATGACTTCATGCGCGCCGGCCGGCGCACCTGAACGCGGCATGCCGGCCGGGTTGCCGGCCCGTGATACCGCTGAAGCGGGCGACGCGTTACGTTGGATTAAATCATTCGAACCAGACCGTTTCGGTGCGTCAACTGACCAATGCATCCCGCCTGCGCGGCACACGCTCCCGTGCCGTTGATCATCCATCGCGCTTTCCGAGGAGCGAATCGTCGAACGGTAGGCTCGCGAACCGAGCGCCGATCGGCGGCGCGTATCATGACCATCATGCGGCGCGACCGTGCTACGGCATCGCCCAACGGCACCGGCCGCAGCCGATCCGACGTCGTGGTCTCGACGGGCCCCACGCGCACCGCACCCGAATTGCCCCTTTTCGCTCGTCCAGCACCCGTTCATGACCGACCTGACCATCGCAATCTGCAACTACAACCATGGCGCGTACTTGCGCGATGCGATCGATTCGGCGCTCGCACAGACCGCGCACGGTGTACGGGTGCTGGTCGTCGACGACGGTTCCACCGACGATTCGCGCGACATCATTCGCTCGTACGGCGAGCGCGTGACGGCAGTGTTTCAGGAAAATCGCGGCCAGGTCGCCGCATACAACCGCGCGCTCGAGCACGTCACGACGCGCTACGTCATCCTGCTCGACGCAGACGACCTGCTCTATGACGACGCCGCGATCCGCGTGCTGGCCGCGTTCGCGTCCGGCGACTTCGTGAAGGTGCATTTCCGGCTCGACGTGATCGCGCGGGACGGTGCGGTGACCGGGGCGAGCGTGCCGCAGTCGGCCGTCGACACCGATTGCGGCCGACTGTTGCGCTCGGGCTGGCTGTACCCGTCACCGCCGGCATCGGGAAACGCGTATCGGGTCGATGCGCTCAAGCGCATCTTTCCGGTACCCGTCACCCCGGACAACCTGCATGGCGCTGATTTCTACGCGATCTACGGTATCGCGTTGCTCGGCGCCGTGCACATGATCGATGCAACCCTCGGCGGCTATCGCGTGCATCAGCAGTCGGATACGCGGCAGGCCGAGGACACGCCGGCACTTGCCCTCACCAATTCGGAAGACGCCGCGACCGGCGCGCTGAAGGCCGAACGCCGGTGGTCGACGCTGCGCATGATCGCCGGCACGCGGCTGCACGAGACATTGCCGATCGCGCCGCTCGATTTCGCGATCGAGAAGGCCCGCTTCGCAAGCACGCTGTATCACGCGCCGCTCCTGCGGCGCTGGCGCTGGTTCCTGTGCGAATCCGGACGCTACTGGCAAACCGTGCTGCGCAATCCGTTCTGGGGTCCTGCCAAGAAGGTGGCCGTCGCCGGGCTTTCACTCGCATGCCTGCTACCGTCAGCAACGCTCAGCAACCGCGCGATCCGCTACATCTCCAATCCTCTCGCACGCGTGCGCAAGTCATCCGGGCATCGCGCCGGCGCTCGATAGCAGTGTCGGGCCAGCGCATCCAGCGCCAAATCGCTCCTTCGGTAAGCCATCGCACCCAGTGGGTCGCGCATGCGCTGCACAATGATCCGGACCAGTGGATTCACGCGCGCTGACGGATCTCGCCGTGCTCTCTCTCCAGTCGTCGTAGTCGAATGCCGGCATTCGATGTTTGGAGGAATCTGGCCGACGCGTAGAGCTCGGCACGGATTCTCCGTGCCGCATCGTGTTCGGTGCTCTCCGGCAACGTCTACCCGATATTGCATCGGCTGAAATCACCCGGCCGCCTCGCCAGCTTGCACATGCGACCGCGACTGCAGGATCCAATGGTCAATACCACCATGCATTTATCAATCAGGAATGCATAGTTTAACGAACCGGATACCGATACCGAACGATTTGCAGGCAACTCATCGTCACGATGGGCGATGAGTGTGCGATCGGATCGCCAGACCCAAAGATGACCAACGAAAAGATCGTTCATATTGCCGAGGCATTTGGCGGCGGCGTGCTTTCGATGCTGACCCATCTCGCGAACCATGCGGCGGCAACCGGTGTCGACGTGACGGTGCTGCATTCGATCCGATCGGAAACCCCGACCGATTTTTCAACACTGTTCCTGCCCGATGTGAAGCTCGTATACGTCGAGATGGCGCGCGAGGTGAGCATCAAACAGGATCTGCGGAGCTTGCATGCGCTGGTCCGGAACCTGCGTGACTGCAAGCCGACCGCGATTCATCTGCACTCGTCGAAGGCCGGCGTGCTGGGGCGAGTCGCCGCCCGGATCGCCGCCCCGGACGCAAGGGTTCTCTACTCGCCGCACGGACTCTCGTTCCTGCGCCGCGACGTGTCGCGCATGAAGCAGTACGCTTATCTGAGCTTCGAACGCATCGCGGCGCATATCGGCGGAACCATCGTCGCGTGCTCGGGCAGCGAACTCGCCGAGATCAGGGGAAAGGTCCGGGCGAAGTCGGCGGTCCTGGTCGAAAACGGCGTGAATGCAGCGGAGATTCCGCTGCGTCGAACGCGTGACGATCGCAAGGTCGTCATCGGGATGAGCGGTCGGGCGTCGTTCCAGAAGAATCACGAAGCATTCGTGCGTCTGGCCGACACGCTGCACGGCGCGGACGTCGAGTTTCTCTGGATCGGCGGCGACGCCGCCGAAATTCCGGACCCCGGCCAACGCCGCGCCGTAGTCTGCAGCGGCTGGATAACCCGCGTGCGCGCGCTCGCGCTGACGTCGGAACTGGACATCTACGTCCAGACTTCCCGCTGGGAAGGCATGCCGGTCGCACTGATCGAAGCTCAGGTCGCCGGCATACCGGCCGTGGTGACGGACGTCGTGGGCAATCGCGACGTGGTGATTCACGGCTTGACCGGCTACGTTGCGTCGAACGCCGACGAGATGACCGCTTATGTTAGCCGGCTCCGCGACGACCGGCAGCTTCGCGAGGAAATGGGTGCGGCTGCCCGGCAACGGGCGATTCAGCGGTTTTCGATGAACGCGATCTTTCGTCAGTGGCACGCCCTTTACGGACTTCACACCAACGAGCCGCGCGTCGACACGCGCGACTTCAAGCCGGTTGTTCCGGATCACGTCAAGGCCTGATTCCGAATTCGACATTTCCTTATCGACATGACCGCTTTCAAGAAATCGAAGCAACTCGTCTACAACGGCCGATTCACGACGCAGAAAACAACCGGCGTGCAACGCGTCGCGCGCGAACTGATCGCCGCACTGATCAAGTTTCAGCCGCAGGATCCGGTGACCGTGCTGGTGCCTCCGCAGCCGGGCGTCGAGGTAAGCGGCGCGAAAACGGTCAAGGTGGGGTTCTACAAGGGCGTAGTCTGGGAGCAGCTGGTTCTCCCGTTATTCGCGCGCCGCGGCCGCATCGTCAATCTCAGCAATTCGGCATCCATCTTCATCGGCAACCAGATCATCTACATGCACGACGCGGCGGTGTTCGACACGCCCGCGCATTTCTCCCGGCCGTTTCGCGCGTGGTACCGGATCATGTTCTGGATCCTCGCGCGAACCTCCGTTTGCGTGCTGACCAACTCCTGTTTCTCGCGGGACCGCCTCGCGCATCACTGCGGCGTTTCCGCGGAGAAGATCAGCGTCGTGCCGCTCGGTGCGGATCACCTCGATGCCCTGGAACCGGACACGAGCGTGCTCGACAAGCATGCGCTGACACCGGACCGGTTCGTGCTCGCGGTCAGCAGCATGAATCCCACCAAGAACTTCGGCCGGCTGATCGCGGCGTTCCGGCAGATCAACGATCCGTCGGTCGATCTCGTCATTGTCGGCATGCAGAACGCCACCGTGTTCGGCAAGCAGGATCATCTCTCGGCAGCCGAGCCGAACATCAAGTACGTGGGCTACATCAGCGACGAGCAACTGAAGGCGCTGTACCAGAACGCGGCGTGCTTCCTTTACCCGTCGATCTACGAAGGCTTCGGCATACCGCCGCTCGAGGCGATGCGATACGGCTGTCCGGTGGTTGTCGGTAAATCGGCCGCACTGCCGGAAGTCTGCGCCGATGCGGCGTTGTACTGCGATCCGTATTCGCAGGACGACATTGCACAAAAGTTGCGGAGCCTGCTCGATTCCGCCGAACTCAGGGCCGAGCTCAAACGCAAGGGAAGCCTGCACGCGGAGAAATATCGCTGGAGCCGAAGTGCCGAGATGATGAAGGAGATCTTCGAGTCGCTGTAGGTCGATCGCGGCGTGTCGTCATCGGGAAACGAGCAGATCGACGCGCCCCCGCTCGATGCCCAACATCCCGGTCGAGGCTCGCGGTTTCACGCATGCGCGCCGCCACTCGGCATGCCAGGAAAATCGGCGCAGTTACGCGACATTGACAGTGCTACCGGCCGCGGCCCGTCGCTTTCCGAACACGCGCCTGCCGAGATAAGACCTGATCGGCTCCTCGACGAATTTCGCGAGGACGGCAGCGGAGACGATCGAAACGCACGCCGCGAGCATCGCCGTTCTGACGACGTGGATCTCGCCATGCGGTACATACGCGAACACCAGCCTTCCGATCGGGTAATGCACGCAATAGAGCGGGTACGAATTCCAGCCGAGGAATGCACTGATACGTGCAATCACCTTGCTGCTCGGAGCCAGCATGGCGCCCCGATAAACCAGCGCGGGCGCGACGAACCACAGCACGGCCAGCGCGTAAATTCCCTTGATCGACGTCGGAAACACGACCACCAGCAGGAAAGCGACGAACAGCATGTAATCGTTCTTGATGAGCCCTGCGACAAACCAGTGCGGCCTGGCCGAGAGACTGGCGTCGTGCATCTTCCCGATCGCCACCCCGAGCAGGAACCCGTAGCCGACTCTGAAAAACCCGCCGATGAAGTTATCGGCCGACCAACCCTGATTCAGGATGACGGTCAGTTTGTCGTTGTCGAGGCCCACGAGCCATCCATACACGACGAAAGCGCCGAGACACGCATACGCCAATCGCAGCAGATTCCGTGCATTCACCCTGATCGCCGCGATCAGGACGACACTCGCGAACAGCTCGAAGAACAGCGACCATGCAGGCGGATTCAGAGGAAACACCCCTGGGTCATCGACTGCAGGCAAGCCATGATTCGCCGCGCCGACGAAGCCCGACACCGAGAAACGACCGAGATATGGAACGAAAAAATAGTTCTGGCCGGCGGCTGCCGCCAAGTTACCCAACGAAAACGCCGCCGACGAATGGATGCGCATGACGACGAGGCTCACGACCCCGATCGTGAGCCCGATGCATATCATCGGATACAGGCGTATCACGCGTCGCTTCAAATACTCGCCCCACCATGGCTCCTGACGCAATCTTTCGCCATAAGAGTGCGTGAGGATGAATCCGCTCAGCATGAAAAAAACGTCCACCGAAAGATACGCGCTCTGCAGTATCGGAATCGGCAGATCCTGAAGGAAATGCATGAACATCACGCTGATTGCCGCAACGCCGCGCAATCCGTCCAGAATTTCAAACTTCTGCTTGTGAGTGGCCATGAAAAGCAGTGGCTCCGGGAAATATTGGTTTTGGGACCCGGCAATCTACAAAGCGGTCGCATGCCCCGTTTCGCGCGATCCTTGCTGTTATCGCAACAACACGGGATCGATATCCGCGGCGCGATTCCCGCGCACGATGGCGCGCCTGCTTCCATCGCCATCGGGTCCCGGCGCAGCGCACTCCCGAGCCATGGCGAACCAGTGAAATACGGCGATGAGCAGTACGACCGGAACGAAATTCCGTCCGCTGAACAGGTTCGGGGTCCGCATGACTTCCATGACCGACACGAACAGCACCGCGTGTACGCAGCACCAGAAGCCGTTCCCGCTCCGCCAGCCCGCATAACTGCGGCCGACGGCCCAGCCGAGCACGAGCGCATCGAACAAGCCGAACCAGCCCCACTCGTAGAAGTGGACGAAAATCCCAGACGGATTGTTGAACTCCGGATCGGCGTAGCCGTTCAGGAACAAATTGATGCTGTCTCCCGAGTCGAGCCACGGTTGCAGCGTCGCGCCGACGATCGGGAAACGCAGCAGCCAGTCGAACGTGAACATCGGGTGGCCCTGGTCCCAGCCCAGCACACTCAGTATTCCCGCGCCATTGTTCAACGACGTCGAGTAGTACAGACCGAGACGTTCGAGCGCGAAATCGAACAGGTTGTCGTAGATGTTGACGTAATAGGCCTCCCACGACCGGTTGTACTCGTTCGCGATGAACAGGCCGAACAGCAGCGGGATCGCCGCATACGGGCCGAACGTCAACAACCGCGAATACCTGCCGCCGAGGCGGAATCGCACGACCATGAGCGCAAGCGGCATCACCATTTCGATCAGCGCGAGCCGCTCCGCGAAGATGAAGCTGCGCAGCAGCGTCAGTACCGCGAGCACCGCGAAGTAGATCTTGTAGCGATTCAGTCCCGTTACCGGTTTCCTGAACACATAGAAATACAGAACAACGTACGGTGCGGTCGCCTGCGTAAACGTGCTGAGGCCCGTGATGCGCCCTTTCAGATCGAGCATGTCGTATGCATTCGCTTCACCGCGGACGAACGCGACCAGCAGTGCAGGATGCGTGACGATGCCGCTCAGCAACAAGGCATAGCCGAACAGCGCAAGCGCGAACACGAAATCGAGCACGTGGGGCGACAGCTCGACCTCGGCGGGCGGCGGGCCGCGTCGCGTCCGCACTTCGGTCGTCGCGAGCCATGACGCCGCCATCACCACCATCAGGAACAGCGCGCCGACGAACGCGTAGTAGCCGTCGAAGTAGATCCGCGCAATCGACTTCTGGTCACCCAGCAGGCTGAGCGACAGCAATCCGTACAACGGCAGGATGAACAACAGCACGAGGCGCGTCGGATCTTCCCACCAATAGCCCGTATAACCGCCCACGCCACCGCGCACGCGCGCCATCCTGCGCATCGTCGCCGGGCGCTGTCGCGGCCCGCCCCCTTCCCGGTTCATGACGCCCGTTCCACCCGTTGCCGAGGCGCGATCACCCCGGCATATCCGGAGGCGGCCTGATGCGTGTTCGTATCCGTATAGCCGTAGTCATACCGTCCCGGCGCGCCCTTGTAATCGTTCAGGACCACACCGCGCACGTCGATATGCGCGTGTTCGAGCCGTCGCGCGCTTTCGTCGAGTTCGGCGAGCGTCGTCACGCCGCTGCGCGCGACGAGGAACACGGTTCCCGCGAGGCGGCCGAGCACCAGCGCATCGGCCACCGGCAGCAACGGCGGCCCGTCGATCACGACCATGTCGTAGTGCGATGCGACCTGCTCGATCAGTTCGGCGAGTGCCGGCTGCAGCAGCAGTTCGCCCGGATCGGGCACGACGCTGCCCATCGCGATGAAATCGAGCCCCGGCACGACGCCGCGCTTGATCGCCTCGTCGAGCCGGTGGGTGCCTGCCACCACGTCCGACAGGCCCGGTGCGCGGCTATAGCGGAACCGCTCGTGCAGCGATCCCTTGCGCAGGTCGGCATCGATCAGCAGGACTCGTCGCTTCGCCGCGCCGACGAGCGATGCGATATTCGCGGCGACGAACGACTTGCCGACGCCCGTCGTCGGCCCGGAGATCAGCACGACAGGATTCGACGCGCCCGGCATCGACAGTTGCAGCGCCGCGCGGAAATTGCGCAGGCTTTCGAGCGCCGCGTCCTGCACGGCACCCGGCGGAACCGGCGCGCGCGCGCCGCGCCGTCCGGCCTTCGGACGCAATTCCGCTTGCGCCGCGGCCGGGCTGTGCGGCACGGTCGCGAACACGGGCAGCCCCGTCGTCCATTCGATTTCCTCGGCATCGCCGATCGTGCCGAATATGCGCTGCCGGACAACCACGATCGCCGCGCCTGTCAGCAGGCCCACCATCAGCAGGGCGATCACGGCGACCCCGCGATGCGGACCGATCGGCTGCTCGGCGACCTTCGCCGTATCGACGATCCGCACGGTGCCGGTCTTGCTGGCCCGCGCAAGGATCATCTGCTGGCGCGTATTCAGGAGGTTCGTGTATAGCGCGGTGTCGACGGCCACATCGCGCTGCAGCTGCAGCACGCCCTGTTCGACGGTTGGCAACTGCCGGATCTGCTTGCGCGTCGTGTCGAGCGAACGCCGTGCGTCGGAGAGCTGGGCATCGACGGCCACCACGGCCGGATGCTTCGGCATGAAGCGCGTCAGCAATTCCTCGCGCCGCTGCTGCAGCGTCTGCACGCGCGTCTCGATGTCGACCGACTGCTGGCGCAACGCCAGCGCTTCGTCGCTCGTATTGACCGTCCCGTGCGAGGCCCGGAATGCGTTGAAGCGGCTTTCCGCCTTTTCGAGCTGCGCCTTGAGCTGCGGCAACTGGGCGTCCATGAAGCGAATCAGCTTGTCGGCCGCCTCGGACTTGCGCTGCGTGTTCTGCGCCAGGTACGCGTCGCCGATTGCGTTCAGCACACGGCTGTCGTGTACGGGATCGGTCCCGTCGAGCGTCACGCCGACCATGTTCGACTGCTTGCCGCGCTCCGAGATCAGCGCGTTCTTCTGCAGCCAGGCCGTCGCTTCCTCGTCGCTGTAGCGCGTCAGGTCGAAGCGTGCGCCGGGCTTGCCGGCCACGCCGCGCACGAAGATGTCGAGCGGCCCCTGCGACGTCTCGACATGCAGCGGCTGCCCGATGCGCCCCTGCCATGCCGGGCCGCTTCGGCCGAACCAGCCGGTACGCTGCAGCGTGTAGGCGCCGTCGTCCCCGAGGGTCAGTGCGAACCGCTTGCCGAGCAGGCGCTTGGGCACGTCGAAGGTCGGCACGTCGATGCGCTCGGTGCCGTACACATAGCCGCCCGGCAACGGCGACGACACCCCGTCGGCAGCGTTCACGAGCCGCCAGCCGATCAGCGGCAGGTAATGCGGCCGTGCATCGACGGCCAGATTGGTGCTGTCGATCGCGCGATCGAGCACCGCGCGGGATTTCAGCACTTCGATCTCGGTCGACGCGTCCGTCTTCAGGTCGAACACCGACGACGGATCGCCTGTGGGCGACGTCGATTTCGAGTCGGTCGGACTTTGCTCCACCTGGAACAGGATGTCGGTCCGGTAGACGGGGGCCGCACACAGCGCATACACGGCGCCGATGAGCGCGCCCGCGAGCGCCGTGCAAAGGATCAGGCGCCGGCCGCCGTACAGCATGCTCCAGTAGCGGCGCACCGGATAGGACGGCCGCAGGGCGGGCCCGCCGTGCGGGTCGGGCAGGGTCGAAGAAGTCATACGGCATCAGTCCCGTAGGCGCGACGCGCGGTCGCGATGACGAAATGGGTCACGAGGGTCACGGCGAAATCGCCTTGGCCGTCAGCGCGCCCTGCGCGGACGACGGAATCAACAGGTTGACGACGCGGCTCCAGCGCACCAGCGACGACGCATCGACGAACACGACGTCGCGACGCTCGAGCGGAAACTGGTCGGCCAGCGCGAACGACGCGGGCGAACTGCCGTCGAGGTGGTACACCCGCGGACGGTTGTCCGGGCCGCGCCGCACGACGAACACCTGGCGCGCGTCCGACGTGTACTGGCTCGCGCCGCCCGTGTCGCCGAGCGCTTCGCCGAGGCTCATCCGGCCGTCGGTCAGCGTCAGCGTCGCAGGCCGCGACACCTCGCCCAGCACGAACACCTTCGCGTCGCTCGCCGCGCGCACACGCACGAGATCGCCGTCGCGCAGCAGGATGTTCGACGGGTTCACGCCTGCGGCGATCAGCGCGGGCAGGCTCACGTTTACGGTCCTGTCGCCGCGCGTGACCGAGACCTGCGAGCGGTCGGCCGTCGGGGTGAAGCCGCCCGCGCGGTCGATCGCCTCGGGCAGCGTCATCGGCATGTCGTTGACGATCTGCAGACCCGGCGTGCGCACCTCGCCATCGAGATAGACACGCTTGCTGCGATAGGTCTGCACGCGCAGCGCGATCTGCGGCCTGCGCACGTATTCGCCGAGCCGCTTCGTCAGCAGCGCGCGCGCCTGCGCCTCGGTCAACCCCGCCACGTGCACGAGGCCGGCGTACGCGAACTGCACGTTGCCGTTGGCGTCGACCGTGTAGCCGGTTGCAACCGAACTGGCGCCGACACCGTCGCCGCCCCCCGTCGTCTGCGTCGTCGGCAGATTCAACTCGGGGTGATCCCACACGACGATGCCGAGCACGTCGCCGGGGCCGATCGCGTACGGCTTCGGCTTGCCGAACAGTTGACGGATTTCCGCGTCGACATCGGCCGGCCGGCCCGCGTGCTGCTGCGCGACGAATGCCGGCGTGATTTCGATCAACTCCTCGCTCGACACGTTCTGCACGCCGTCGAGGCCGCCCGAGCCCGACGCATCGGCGCTCACGCGCGCGTTCGCGTCACGGTCGGCAGGCGCGCGGTACGTCATGCCCGGCGACAGCACGCATGCGCTCAGCGCGCACGCGGCCGCCACGATCGCCATGCGCGACAGCCACGGTGCGCGACGGGTGCCGCCCGGGCATGGCCGTGGCGTGCCTGGCGTCGATTCGGGTTGCGTGGTGATTGACATCGTGCCCTTCCAAAACTGTGTGGTAACCCGCCGAACGCGGCGAATTCCGGCATTACGCTTGCCGGCGCGGCTCGCATCGCGGTGCCGCACCTCCCTCTACACCGCACGTCATTCCGTACGAATCGTCATGAACTGCTCTTCGTCGCTTTCGTCACTCGTCTGCATCGTCTCGGTCGGCTTTGCCTGCGCCGTCAATGCGCAGACGTTGCCCGCCGTCCCGGCCGACGCGCCGGCGCTCGCATCGTCGGCGGTACTTCCGCCGGCACCGCTGCAACGTTCGGCGCAAGCCGCCGCGACAAACGATGCCGCCGATCCCGCGGCAACCGCTTCCGGGGTCGCGACGCCCGCCTTCGCGCGTCCCGCCGCCAGCGCCGCCGTCCAGCCCGACACGCGCGCCCGTCGCATGCTCCGCCGGCCGCTCGTGCCCGGGCGGCCGCATCGCTCGCACGTGGCCGTTGCACCCGCCGACGACGTATTGCACAGCGACAGGTTGTACGAGTCGCCCTACGCGAAGTCGCCCTATGAGCAACCGGGTGTTCCTGACTGACGCATCCCGGCCGGTCATGTCGCGACGTGACCGGCGATGCGCCGATACGGGATTGGACACCACGGCGAACGGCGCGTCTGTGAGGGACCCCACCGAACGCCGATCTTCATATGTAACGGGGATCGCACCCCGAAGCGCCCGATGCGCACGACGCGGCGCGCATCAAGACCGGCCGACCGACACGCTCGCGTACGATCGCGCGGCCGCTTCGGGTGTGGCCGGATCGGCGACGCGCGCGACCGGCCGGGCCGAGTCGCGGCCCAACGCCTGCATGCACAGGTCGATCACGATGTCCGTCCCCACCGCGCCATACACCGCATGGTCGACCTGCGACTCGAGGTGCAGACGCACGTGACGCGAGCGCCGGAACGCACGCTCGATTGCACCGAAGTGACGCCGGACATCGTCGATGCCGGGATCGAGCGCGCCGTACACCAGCGTCGTCCACACGTCGCGCCGCGCAAGCTCGTGCATTACGCCGCGTGGCGTGCCGATGCCCGGCTTCCAGCCGACGCGCGCGGCGAGTTCCTTTGCCGGCACGCTGACCCGCGCGATCGCATTCGCGGCCACGGCCCGCACGATCGGCCGCAGGTCGCGCCGTTCCCGCACGAGACGCTTCCACTTCTGCCAGTCGCGCACCGACAGCCAGTAGCCGCGCACCGAATTGTTCCGCTGCTTCTGCACCACCTCGAGCGAGAGCCCGGCCGGCCATACGAAGCGAGCGAGATTGATCGCGATCACGCCGCCGAGCGACGGCGTCTTCACGGCCGCATGCAACGCGGCATAGGCGCCGGAACAAATGCCGGCTGCGGCGACCTCCGGGTGACCGAGCGCGCGCAGCCAGTCCGCGGCAGCGGCCACGTCGTCGCTCGACTGCGCCGAATACACGACGCACGACTGATCGTCCAGCGCAGCGGGCCCGCTATCGCCGACGCCCTGCACGTCGATCCGCAACGTCGTCACGCCGGCGCGTGCCAGCGTGCGCGCGAGGCGCACGCTGAAGCGCCCTTCGCCACTGCGCGGATTCGTCGACGTGTTCGCGATCACGACCGCCGGACCCACCGGATTCGTCGGCCGCGTGTCGGCGGGACGGCACAGCACGCCGACCAGCCGGTCCGGACCGACCGCGACGACCTGCTCGGTCATGTCGTGCAAGTCGAGCGCGACGGCCGATTCGCCATTCCACGCCGGATCCGCTCGCGACGGTGCCTCGACGCCAGTCGCCATACCCGGCGCGCGTTCGGCGATCCAGTTCGCGAGTGTGTCGATCGCCACGAGCGGCAAGCGCGAGCGCGTGCCGTCCAGCATCGTCGTCGGCCATTCGCAGAATGGATCGCTCACCACGTCCACACCGCGCTCGAGCAACGCTTCACGCAATGCGGGCCCGTCGCCCTGATCGGGCTGGATCAGCAACATCGCGCCGGGCAACGTCGGCGCGTCGCGCACGACGTCGCACAGATCGACCGCCTTCAGCGCATCGACGAAATCGGCGGGAAAGCGGTGCCCCAGCACGTTCATGCACGGTTCGTCGCGATGCGCGACGCGGATGGCGGGCGACGTGGTATCGAGCCACTGGCGATGCACGAACGACAGCTCGCGCAGGTAGGCGCGGCCGCGCACCACGGGCGCCAGCGCCACCAGTGCGTCGACACGCGGCGCCGGGCGCGGGCCGAAACCCGCGGCGGCCAGCATCGCGAACAGCGCGCCCGCGCGAATCCCGACGAGCGTCAGCGTGGTGACGCCGGCCTGATCGCGCAACAGGTCGATCGCATCGTGAATGCTGGCGATGCTCGCGGCATGTCGACCGGCATCGCGATCGTCGCCCGCCGAGTCGCCGGTGCACGGATAGCTGAATCGCAATACCGTGACGCCCTCGCGGGCCAGCCGCTCGGCGATCGCCCGCATGAGCTTGTGCGTCCACGAAGCCTCGTGACCCAGCGATTCGCACAGGATCACGCCTTGTGTCGTCTGTCCTTCGTGCAGCCACCCCACGCAGCTGCCGAACGTTATCGGCTTCAATCGGTACTCCTCGGATCGGTATTTGTTATCGGATGCGGACACGCGTTCCGGCGGCTCCACCGGAATCGGCCACTCCACGACCATGTGACTGCGCGACAAAGCACGGTCTTCAGGCAACGGCCCTTCGCCGCGCCCCTGCGCGACTCGTTCGACCTTCGCCATGCGTTGTCCCGGTCCCGCTGCGGCAGGTTGCCGGCCTGAGTCGTCGTCAAGCCTTTCCGCCGCGAACCCAAACAGTCGTTCGATTAGAGCACTCGGCCCGAACGTTCTTCGGTGCGCCAGCTTACAAATGCATTCATCACTGCAGCGATACAACGAGGCGCGCGCTGTCGCGATTCGCGCCGCACATGCGCACCGAATCCCCGAAAGGTAGGCTCGCGAACACTGCCGTCCCGCTCGGCCCGTATCATGACCGCCATACGATGTGGCCGTGTCCGGCATCGCCGGATGAAACCGGCGCCAGCCGGAACAGGCCGCGAACCCACGCAGCCGGGTCAGCGCCGACCGGCCGCGCGAGCGCACGGCGGCACGCGCGCCGCCGCCCAGCGACACCCACGGCGCCGACCAAGCGAATGTCAAACATCAAGAAGAATTTCGTGCTGCTGCTGACGCTGCAGATTTCGATGTATGCGGTGCCGCTGCTGATCGCACCGTTGCTCACGCATGCGCTGGGTCCGGAAGGCTACGGGCAGCTCGCGTTTTCGCTCGCGGTCATCGCGTATCTCACTAACTGCACGAGCTACAGCTTCGACCTGACCGCCACGCCGCGCATCGCGCTCGCCCGCGACGACCGCGCCGAACGCTCCCGCATCTTCTGGGCGACGCTGTATGCACAGATCGGAATCGCGGTGATCTGTTTCGTCGTGCTGATCGGGCTGATCGTCCTCGTCGGCCGCTTCGGCGAGGACCGCGACCTGCTGCTGATCGGCTTCGGAATGGTGGCCGGCGTGGCGTTCACGCCAGGCTGGTATTTCCAGGGCATGGAGAAGTTGCGCGCGCTGAGCGTGATCCTGTTCGTCGGCCGCATCCTGAGCCTGCCCGCGATGTTCGCGCTCGTGCACAGCCCGGCGGACATCGATCGCGCGATGATCGTCAACGCCGCCGTCCCGACGCTGTCCGCGCTCGTGCTGGCCGTCTATCTGTATGCCCAGCGCGAAATCGACTTCGTTCGCGTCGGTTTCGCCGACATCGCCGAATCGCTGAAAGGCGGCTGGCAGGTGTTCCTCGCATCGACGTCGATCGCGTTCTATGCGTCGACCAACACCGTGCTGCTCGGCTTCGTGTCGGGCAACGTCGCGGCCGGCTATTTCGCCGCCGGCGACAAGCTGATCCGCGCGGCGCTCAGCATGCTCCAGCCGCTGAAGGCCGCCACCTATCCACGTATCAGTTATCTGATGCGGCATGCGCGAAACGACGCGTTTTCTTTCCTGCGCAAGCTGTTCGTCGTGCAGGTCGCGATGGTGCTCGGCATCTCGCTCGCGATCTTCTTCGGCGCGCCGCTCGCCGTGCGCATCCTGTACGGGCCTTCGTACGAACCCACGGTCCAGGTTCTGCGGTGGATGGCCTTCATTCCCTTCATGGCCGGGATGACCGACCTATTCGGTGTGCAGACGATGCTGCCGCTCGGGATGAAGTCCGAATTCACGCGCGTACTCATGTCATCGGGCATTCTGAACATCGTGCTCGTGCCTGTGCTCGCGAAGTACTTCGCCGAACTGGGCGCCGCCGCCGCCGTGCTGACGGCCGAGGCTGCCGTCGCCGCAGCGCTTGCAACCGTCGTCTATCGCGCCGGGATACCGCTGCCCGGCAGTCCCGTCGCGCGACGCGGCTAGCGAGTTCGGACGGCCGCACCGATTTCGCCGACGCGGCCGGAGCCCCACGGTGTCGCGTTCGATGCGCACGCAACGAGCGGCGTCGCACGGGCACACGCCTCTCCGCTTCCCCCCTTCGAAACGCTCGCGCGCAGGTACTTCTTACCCTGCTGCATACGCACAATCAGGAACGCTTACTGCCTTTTCCCCACACCGCGCGACCATCTCGAAAAAAGATCATACGTATCGGTAGAAATACCGATGCTGTAGTCAAACTACATTCGTACGATTGGTCGCTGCAGAGAATCGCTACATCCGATTCAGCAGCGTCGGACGGTCCGCGTCGCCGTCCGCGTTATTCGATCGGGCCCAACCGGCCGTAACGATTCCCCGCCAGGCCTGGCATGCCGACGCGCAATCACCCTGCATCGCCAGCCGAATGCGTCCGGTGCGAATCCACCGGGCGTGCGCAGCTCCAGACATCATTCGAACAACCGGCAATACGATCATGGAGAGCAACATGCGGGACACACTCTGGCCGGCCGCCGTGCTGGCAGCGACCCTCTGCACCACCGCTTACGCGGGCAACGCCGATTTCAATGCACCGGGCGACGCCGCCGACGCGTTCGCGTCTTCCGCCGTGCAACGACGCGCCGACCTCCTCGTGCGCAAGATGACGCTCGACGAGAAACTTCAGTTCATCCATTCGCAATACGAAATGTCGAAGGTGCCGGGCGGCGGAGCCGGCTACATCCAGGGTGTGCCGCGGCTCGGCATTCCCGATCTCAACATGGTCGACTCGGCGACCGGTTCCGGCAGCACATCGCAGGCCAGTACGACGTTTCCCGCGACGATCGCCGTCGCCGCGAGCTGGGATCGCCGCCTGTCGTACGACTTCGGCAAGCAGGTCGCGATCCAGTTGCGCGCGCAAGGGTTCGGCATGGGCCTCGCCGGCGGCACCAATCTCGCTCGCGAACCGCGCGGCGGCCGCCTGTTCGAGTATCTCGGCGAGGATCCGTTGCTCGCCGGCGACCTGCTCGCGGAGCGCACACTCGCGACGCAGCGGCAGAAGGTCATCGCGACCATCAAGCACTATGCCGGCAACGAACAGGAGCATGGCCGGATGGGCGGCAACACGCAGATCGACGAGCGCACGCTGCGCGAGCTCTACCTGCTGCCGTTCGAGATCGCCGCGAAACGCGGGCAACCCGGCAGCGTGATGTGCAGCTACAACCGCCTGAACGGGACGTATGCGTGCGAGAACAATCACCTGCTCAACGACGTGCTGAAGAACGAATGGGGCTTCCAGGGTCAGGTGCAATCCGACTGGGGCGCGACGCACAGCACGGCCGCCGCGATCAACGCCGGGCTCGACGAGGAAGAGGACGTCGGGCCGTCGGTCTACCTGACGCCGGCCGCCGTCAAGCAGGCGATCGCGAACGGCTCGGTGTCGACCGCGCGCCTCGACGACATGGTGCGCCGCAAGCTGGCCGTGATGATTCGCGTCGGCGTGATGGACGATCCGGCCAAGGGCGGCGGCACGATCGATTTCGCGGCGGCGAATCGGTTCGCACAGGGGGTCGCCGAGCAGTCGATCGTACTGCTGAAGAACGATGGAAACCAGTTGCCGCTGGCGGCCGCGGCGTTGTCGCGTATCGCCGTGATCGGCGGCCACGCCGACGCGGCCGTGCTGTCGGGCGGCGGCTCGGGCAACACGCGCGATCCGGTCACGGGTTCGTTCGCGGGCTGCGGTGGGCTGACGTTCGGATCGTCGACGGGCTGCAGCTGGTGGCGCAATCCGTGGCTCAAGGTCGACGTGCCGATCGTCGCGGCGATCCGCGCGCTCGCGCCGGCGGCACAGGTCACGTTCGCGGGCAACAGCGATCAGCAGTCGCCGTTCCGCGCGTACACGCAACAGGAAATCGACCAGGCCGCGGCACTCGCGGGCCGCTCGGATGTCGCGATCGTCGTGGTCGCGCAGCCGGCCGGCGAGGATTTCGGTGATCTGCAAAGCCTGAGCCTCGCGAATCCGTCGAACCAGGATGCACTCGTCGAAGCGGTCGCGCGTGCGAATCCGCATACGATCGTCGTCGTCCAGAGCGGCAATCCGGTGCTGATGCCGTGGAAGGACAACGTGTCGGCGATCGTCGAAGCGTGGTATCCCGGCGAAGGCGGCGGCAAGGCCATCGCGAACGTGCTGTTCGGCGCGGTCAATCCATCCGGCAAGCTGCCCGTCACGTTCCCGGCGCGCGACCAGGATTCGCCGGCGTGGGGGCAAAACGGAGCGTTCGAGAACGATCCGGTCTATGCGGAGAAGCTGAACATGGGCTACCGCTGGTACGACGCGCGCAACATCAAGCCGATGTTCGAATTCGGCTACGGGCTGTCGTACACGCACTTCGCGTATTCGGGCCTGTCGGTGTCGCGGCAACGGGACGGTTCGCTGAACGTCGCGTTTACCGTGCGCAATGACGGCCGCGTCGCCGGCGCGGAAACGCCGCAGGTCTATCTCGGCGTGCCGTACAAGGACGAACCGCCGAAGCGGCTGGTCGGCTGGGAAAAGATCCGGCTGAACCCGGGTGAGGCACGGCATGTCCGCGTGACCGTGTCGCCGCGGATGCAGAGCGTGTGGGACACGTCGCGCAACGGATGGAAGGTCGTGCCGGGCGGGACGGTGTATGTGGGCGCGTCGTCGCGCGATATCCGGCTGCAGGGGAGCTGAGCCCCGAAAGTGGCCGAAGCGCCGCGCGTGAAGTGCGGCGCTTCCGCTTTCCGTACGCCGGGCGCTCGGCCGCCCGACTGCAGCTTCCGCTATCGAAGTACCGGCGCCAGGCGCGTCGCGAGTGCGACGATCCCCGCCACCACGCCCGCCGGATGCGCGGCAACCACGCAGCGCACGGACAGCCGCTTCGTCACTCGCTTCCTTCGAGCGCATCCAGCAATGCCAACTCACAGTGCCGAATCCCGATCCCGTTTCGGTGCGCGTCGCGAGAGGTTTCACCGCCGTCGCGCCCGCTCGCGGTATCCTTCGTCTCACGCCGCCGCACGGCCAACCTGTTCATCGGCCAGCCACGGGCATGCCGAACCATACAGCGCGTTTGCCCCGGCCGCGACAGAAAGCTCCCGCATTGCGGGCAAGCCATTGCATGCCCCCGGCAAGCCGACAACGATCAACGTGACTTACACCTTATCCGCTTCCCGCACGACCGAACTCGAAATCCGCAAGAGCCGCTTCATCGCGTTCGCGATCCCCGTCGAGGACCGCGATGCCGCCATGCAGGCGTTGCAGCGCCTGCGCGACGAGCACCCGACGGCCACCCACGTGTGCTGGGCGCTGCTTGCGGGCGGCCAGTCCGGCATGTCCGACGACGGCGAACCGTCGGGCACCGCCGGCCGGCCGATCCTCGAAGTGCTGCGTCATCACGATCTCGACGGCGTGCTCGGCGCGGTCGTCCGCTACTACGGCGGCGTGAAGCTCGGCGCCGGCGGCCTGGTGCGCGCCTATACGGATGCGATCGCCTCGGCGCTGCTCGATGCGGAGCGCGTCGAACGCATTCGCCACACGCGGTTCGCGATCGAAATCGGCTACCCGGACGAGGCGCGCGTGCGCCGCTGGATCGAGCAGGCGGGTTACGAACTGGTGGACAGTGCGTACGGGATGACGGTGAGGCTCGTGATCAAGCTGCCGGCAACGGCCGAGGCGGCGGCCAAGACCGAGCTGTTCGATTTGACGCAGGGGCGCTCAGGCTTCCCAGACCTCTAAGACGGCCAGACTGTCACGGCGTCACACAGATCTTCGTAAAAATTCAGATTCGTCTGATGGAAAACCCGCGTACCGAAACTTAATCTCCCCAAGTTCGTCGCGACGCGTCCTGCAAACGTCTGGCCGGACGTGCAGACACACGGCAGATCGCGTCACCAACAATCAAAATTCAGCTATGGGGATATCGGACGCATGCAAGTGAAAGAACTGCAAGCTCAACTCGCGGAACTGGATCGACGCATCCGGGCTGCGCGCAACCACGAACGCCACACGGTACTGGTGCAAGTCCGTGAACTCGTGAAAAGCTATGCGCTGACCGCCAGGGAAATCTTCGGGCAGGGTTACAGCGATCGCGCGAAGCTGTTCACCATCGGCGCGAAATATCGCGATCCGACTACGGGCGCCACCTGGAGCGGACGCGGCCGCGCGCCCGCCTGGATCGTCGGCCGCAACCGCGCCGCGTTCCTCATCCGGGAATGACGCGCGCCGCGTTGCACGACGCGCCGCCGTGGTCGATCGAGCCGCCCTGGACCGCTCAATAAACGTCGGGGACGATCATGCTGTCCGGCGTCGGACGGCGAATGTAGTCCTCGTGATGCTCGCGCTGCGGCAGGTCGATCGTCGGGCGCGGCACCTCGTGATACGGCACTTGGTTCAGCAAGTGGTGGATGCAGTTCAGGCGCGCGCGCTTCTTGTCGACCGCCTGCACGACCCACCACGGCGCCTCGGGAATATGCGTGCGCTGCATCATCTCTTCCTTCGCGGCCGTGTACGCTTCCCAGCGGCGGCGGCTCTCGAGGTCCATCGGGCTCAGCTTCCACTGCTTCAGCGGATCCTCGATCCGGCTCTGGAAGCGCAGCTCCTGCTCGTGGTCGGTGATCGAGAACCAGTACTTGACGATCTGGATCCCGCTGCGCACGAGCATTTTCTCGAACTCGGGCACCGAGCGGAAAAACTCCTCGTATTCGTCTTCGGTGCAGAAATTCATCACGCGCTCGACACCCGCGCGGTTGTACCAGCTGCGATCGAACAGCACGATCTCGCCGCCGGCCGGCAGATGCGCGACATAGCGCTGGAAGTACCATTGCGTGCGTTCGCGGTTGCTCGGTGCCGGCAGCGCCGCCACGCGGCACACGCGCGGGTTCAGGCGCTGCGTGATGCGCTTGATCGCGCCGCCCTTGCCCGCTGCGTCACGCCCCTCGAAAATCACGACGAGCCGGTGCCCCGTGTTCACGACCCAGTCCTGCAGCTTCACGAGCTCGCCCTGCAGCCGGAACAGTTCGCGGAAATACTGCTTGCGCGCTTCACGGCGCTCCGGCGAGAACAGCAGATCCTCGTCGTTGTCGAAGCGGCGGTCGTCGAGCTCCATTTCGAGTTCTTCGTCGTACGCGTCGACGAGGTCTTCCTCGAAACGTCGCCGGCGCGACTCGAGCGACGCGGTATCGGTGAAGTTGTCGGTCTCGGTGCGGGAATCGTTATCGCCCATGGGGGCCTCCTTCCTTCAATTGACGCAGCCAAACTCTTCCATTATCCCAGCGTCTCGCGTCAAATTGATGAAAAAGGGGCCGATCCGCCCCTCACAAGCGGAATCCGAGCCGCACCGGGTTCGCGGGAAATATCGAAGGTATCGGACGCCAGCCTCCGGTTCGGCGGGCTGACGTCGAGCCTGATCCTCGTGCGCAACGGGAAAAGCCCGGCACGTGATCGAGCAGTACCCCAACCCGCCTCCGTCACTGAATGATCCGCGTGACCCCGCGTCCGCGCGGATCGGCCATCGCCTCCGGCGTCTTGCCGTCGATCTTGATCACCTGGATATCGCCGCTGAAGTCCTGCCCCCTCAGCGTATAGCCGCGCGCCTCGATCTGCTTCGCGAGTTCGCCTTCGATCGGGTGGTACGGCTCCCAGAAGATCGTGTTCGGCGGCAGCAACTGATGGTGGAAACGCATCGCGCCGACGGCCTCCTTCAACGGCATCCCGAAGTCGTAGATGTTGTTGATCACCTGGAAGATCGACGTGAAGATCCGCGAGCCGCCCGGCGTGCCGATCACGAGCGACACCTTGCCATCCTTCGTCATGATCGTCGGCGACATCGACGACAGCGGGCGCTTCTTCGGCTCGATTGCATTCGCATCGCTGCCGACCACGCCGAACATGTTCGCGACGCCCGGCTTCGCGGAGAAGTCGTCCATCTCGTCGTTCAGCACGATGCCGGTGCCGTCGGCGATCACACCCGAACCGAAATAGCCGTTGATCGTGTACGTGTTCGACACCGCGTTGCCCCACTTGTCGACGACCGAGAAGTGCGTCGTTTCCGCCTTCTCGGGCATCGACGTGCCGAGGCCCGGCTGCACGCTCTTCGTGTCCGACGGCTCCTTCGGATTGACCTCGGCGGCGCGCTTCGCGATATACGCATCGTCGGTCAGCTGCGCGACCGGCACCTTGTAGAAGTCGGGGTCGCCGAGATACTGCGCGCGATCGGCGAACACGCGCTTCTCGATTTCCGCGACCAGGTGGACATATTGCGGCGAGTTGAGCTTCACACCCTCGAAGTCCTGCTTGAGGTCCGCCTTCATCTTCAGCAGTTGCACGAGGCCGATGCCGCCCGAGCTCGGCGGCGGCGCGGTGATCACGTCATAGCCGTTCCACTTCGCCTGCACCGGCTGGCGCCACACCGCGCGGTACTGCGCGAGATCCTCGGTCGTGATCAACCCGTTGCCGTCGCCGGTCTTCATCGACGCGGCGATCAACCGGGCCGTCTTGCCCTTGTAGAAGCCGTTCGCGCCGTCGTTCGCGATCCGCGCGAGCACGTCGGCGAGATCGGGCTGCTTGAAGTTCACACCGGCTTTCAGCCCGGAGAAGTACTTGTCGAAATTGGTCTTGCCGCCGAACTCCTTCGATGCGTCGACGCCGCGCTGCGCAAGCTGTTCGTCGACGACGAAGCCGTCGCGCGCATAGTGGATCGCCGGCGCGAGCACCTGCTTCCACTTCAGCTTGCCGAAGCGCTTCTGCGCCTCCCACATGCCCGACACCGTGCCCGGCACGCCGGCCGCGCGCGGCCCGTACAGGCTCATGCCCTTGACGACATTGCCGTCCTTGTCGAGATACATGTCCTTCGTCGCGGCGAGCGGTGCGCGCTCGCGGTAGTCGATGAAGTACGGCTTGCCGTCCTTGTAGATCGTCATGAAGCCGCCGCCGCCGATGTTGCCGGCCTCCGGATACGTGACGGCGAGCGTGAACGCGATCGCGACGGCCGCGTCGATCGCGTTGCCGCCTTCCTTGAAGATCTGCTCCGCGGCATCCGCGCTGTACTTGTCGGCCACCGCGACCGCCGCGCTCGTCAGGACCGCAGGCTGCGGCCCCTTCGCATAGGCCGGCGCATTCGGCAGGAAGCCGATGCCGGCCATCGTCGCGAGCACGGCAGCGGATGATTTGAAGCGATTCAGCGTAGTCATTGCATGTCCCCCATGGTTCTCCGGCGGGCTGGAAATGAGCCCCTGATCCGCTTATAGCCGCTGGCACGTGATCGGCCATATGTCGTTTTCGTAGTAAGCAGGGGCACGCAGACGAAAATTCCGCCGCCGACTACGAACCATTGCGAATCGTGCGCCGTCGATCGCACGGCCAAGGAAAAAGCCGGCTGCGGGATCGGTCGAAATTGCATGCGGTCAATTCGCCGCGCGCCGCGTAATCGGAAAATCACGGCACGCGGCGCTTGCGCGGTGCCATGCATGCAAAAAAAACGCGATCGAACCGCCCGCTGCGCGGGCCGATCTGAGAAGATAGCGCCCCGCTTTCGCGGCCGATCGTTCCCGCTCGTCTGCCGTTGCTTCACGCTTTTTCGTCTCGTTTCCTATGGCATCACACAATGCGCATCACGCCTCCGGCTTCGCAGCCGGCGTCGCCGCCGTCGTCCTCGTCGCGCAAACCGGCGCGACCGGCCCTTGGCACGCAGGCCTGCTCGCCGCGTTCGCGGCCGGCGTCGCGGGCGGAACCGCGCCCGACTGGCTCGAAGTCGCGTGGTGGACCCGCAAGCGCCGCTTGTGGATCACGCACCGCACCGTCACGCACTGGGGCATCGGCTGGATCGCGCTGCTCGCGCTCGGATGGCACGGGCTCACGCATCATCCGCATCCGCTGTGGGCCGCGCCGCTGTTCGGCTTCGCGTGCGGCGGCGTGATGCACCTGCTCGCCGACTGGCCGAATCCGCTCGGCGTGCCGTGGATCTGGCGGCGCCATTCGCTGAATCTGTGGAACAGCGGACATTGCGACCTGATCGTCGTGGCTGCCGCATGGGGCGGCACACTGTGGCTCGCGCAGTCGCTGTGGACGCGCGCCCCGTTCCTCGAACACTGGCTCGGCTGGCTGCATCGCGTGTAGTTGCGCGTAATCGCGTGCAGTTTCGCGTGGCCGCGGATCGAGCCGCGCAACCGCCCGACGCACGTCTAACGCGACGTTCTCCTCTCGCCGATCCGGCGCCCGCGACCCAACGGGTGCCGTTCCGCGCGCCCAGCCGTTGAAATGCCGGCATCGCACCTCATCTGAATCTCCGACGCGCGCGTTCTCTCGCCCGCGGTGTCCGGCACGCGCACGCGACGTCTGGCACACTGACGATTCGCGCACCGCCCACGCGCTCGCACCCCAATTCAACGCTCCGATGGACGTCACAGCCACCCGCCCCGCCAACGCGCTCGACGTGTTCCACCCGGCCGTCGCCACGTGGTTCCGCCGTGCGTTTGCCGCGCCGACCGGCGCACAGGCGCTCGCGTGGCCGCACATCAAGGCCGGGCGGTCGACGCTCGTCGCCGCACCGACCGGCTCCGGCAAGACGCTCACCGGGTTTCTCTGCGCGCTCGACGACCTCGTGCGCGACGCGCTCGCGCACGACGGCGCGCTGCCCGACGCGACGCTCGTCGTCTATGTGTCGCCGCTGAAGGCGCTGTCGAACGACATCCACGTGAATCTCGACGCGCCGCTCGCCGGCATCGCCGAATCGCTCGCGCAACTGGGCCTGCCAGTGCCGGCGATTCGCACCGCCGTGCGCACCGGCGACACCACGCAGGCCGAACGCGCCGCGCTGCGCAAGCGCGCGCCGCACATTCTCGTGACGACGCCGGAGTCGCTGTACGTGCTGCTGTCGTCCACGTCGGGCCGACAGATGCTGTCCAGCGTGCGCTCGGTGATCGTCGACGAGATCCACGCACTGGCATCGTCCAAGCGCGGCAGCCACCTCGCGCTGTCGCTCGAACGCCTCGACGCGTTGACGGGTCGTGCGCTGCCGCGCATCGGCTTGTCGGCCACGCAGAAACCGATCGACGCGGTCGCGCGCTTCCTGGTCGGCGGCCCGGCCGATGCGCCGCGCGACTGCACGATCGTCGACACGGGTCACACGCGCGAGCGCGACCTCGCGCTCGAGCTGCCGAACGTGCCGCTCGAACCGGTGATGGCGACCGATGTGTGGGAACAGGTGTACGACCGGATCGCCGCGCTCGCGGCCGCGCATCGCACGACGCTCGTCTTCGTGAACACGCGGCGCACCGCGGAGCGCATGGCGCGCCATCTTGCCGACCGTCTCGGCAAGGACGCGATCGCCGCGCATCACGGCAGTCTCGCGAAGGAGCATCGCTTCGAAGCCGAGCAGCGGCTCAAGCGCGGCGAATTGAAACTGCTCGTCGCGACCGCGTCGCTCGAACTCGGCATCGACATCGGCGACGTCGATCTCGTGTGCCAGGTCGGTTCGCCGCGCGGGATCGCGCCGTTCCTGCAGCGCGTCGGCCGCTCGGGGCACCATGTCGGCGGCGTGCCGAAGGGCCGCCTGTTCCCGCTGTCGCGCGACGAGCTGGTCGAATGCGCGGCGCTGCTCGACTGCGTGCAACGCGGCGAGCTCGACGCGTTGCGGATTCCCGAAGCGCCGCTCGACGTGCTCGCACAGCAGATCGTCGCCGAAGTCGCCTGCACGGAATGGCAGGAGGACGCGCTGTACGCGAGCTTCACACGCGCGGCGCCATACGCGAGCCTGTCGCGCGAACGCTTCGACGACGTGATGAAGATGCTCGCCGAAGGCTTCACCAGCCGTCGCGGCGTGCGCGGCGCGTATCTGCATCGCGACGTGGTCGGCGGCACGGTGCGCGGGCGCCGCAACGCGATGATGACCGCGACGACATCGGGCGGCACCATTCCCGACATGGCCGACTACGCGGTGCTGCTGGAGCCCCAGGGCATCCAGGTCGGCACCGTCAACGAGGATTTCGCGATCGAGAGCCTCGCGGGCGACGTGTTCCAGCTCGGCAACCAGTCGTACCGGATCATTCGCGTGGAAACGGGCCGCGTGCGTGTCGAGGACGCGCAAGGCCAGTCGCCGAGCATTCCGTTTTGGCTCGGCGAGGCGCCCGGGCGCAGCGACGAGCTGTCGGCGGCGGTCGGCCGGCTGCGGGCGCGGCTCGACGGGTTGTTCGTCGAAGGCGATCGGCACGCGGAGGCCGGCGGACGCAAGCACGCGAACGGCGCCCCGGCCGGCAAGACGGGCACGCGCGGCAACGCCAGGCAGGCGGCGGAATCCCGTGCCGCCACCGATTCGCGCGACGACGCCGTCGGCACCGCGATCGGCCCGGCCGAAAGCCGCCTCGCGCCGGCGCTGCGCTGGCTCGTCGACGAACTTCATCTGTCGCCCGATGCCGCCCGCCAGATCGCCGACTATCTCGCGCGCACGCGCGCCGCGCTCGGCGCACTGCCGACGCAGGACACGCTCGTGATGGAGCGCTTCTTCGATGAATCGGGCGGCACGCAACTGGTGATCCATTCGCCGTTCGGCAGCCGCATCAACCGTGCGTGGGGGCTCGCGCTGCGCAAGCGTTTCTGCCGCAGTTTCAACTTCGAGCTGCAGGCCGCCGCGACCGACGACGCGATCATTCTGTCGCTGTCGCTCGCGCACAGCTTCGCGCTCGACGAAGTGTGGCGCTACCTGCGCTCGGCCAGCGCGGAGCACGTGCTGGTCCAGGCACTGCTCGACGCGCCGATGTTCGGCGTGCGCTGGCGCTGGAACGCGACGACCGCGCTAGCGCTGCCGCGCTTCACCGGCGGCCGGCGCACCGCGCCGCAGCTGCAGCGGATGAAGAGCGAGGACCTGCTCGCGACCGTGTTTCCCGATCAGGTCGCGTGCCTCGAGAACATCGTCGGCGAACGCGAGATCCCCCATCATCCGCTCGTCGACCAGACGCTCGACGATTGCCTGCACGACGCGATGGATACCGACGGCTGGCTCGCGCTGCTGCGCCGGATCGAAAGCGGCGCGATCGAGCTGATCGCGCGCGACCTGCCCGCGCCGTCGCCGCTGGCGGCCGAGATCCTGAACGCGAAGCCCTATGCGTTCCTCGACGACGCACCGCTCGAGGAGCGCCGCACGCAGGCCGTGCAGTCGCGCCGCTGGAGCGATCCCGAATCGGCCGACGATCTCGGCGCGCTCGACGCCGACGCGATCGACGCGGTGCGCGACGAGGCATGGCCGCTCGTGCGCGATGCCGACGAAATGCACGATGCACTGCTCACGCTCGCCTGCGTCGCCGACAGCGAAGCGCATGCGCACGACGGCTGGCCCGAGCGGCTCGCGGAACTGGCCGAACGCCGCCGCGCGACGAAGCTCGTCACGTCGGACGGCGCCGCGCTGTGGGTGCCGGTCGAACGGCTGGTCTGCATGCGCGCGCTGCACCCCGACGCACGCGTCGCGCCGGCGCTGAAGGTGCCCGCCGCCTGCGCACAACCATGGGAAGTCGATGCCGCGCTCGTCGATGTGATCCGCGCGCGGCTCACCGGCTTCGGGCCGCTGACGCTCGACGCGATCGCGCAGCCGCTCGGCCTGCCATCCGCGAGGATCGCGACCGCGCTCGCGGCACTGGAGCGCGAAGGCTACGTGATGCGCGGCCGCTTCACGCCGGGCGCGACGGCCGACGAATGGTGCGAACGTCACCTGCTTGCGCGCATTCATCGCTACACGGTCAAGCGGCTGCGCCGCGAGATCGAACCGGTCGAGCGCGCCGATTTCATGCGCTTCCTGTTTCACTGGCAGCACCTGACGCCCGACACGCGCGGCTCGGGCCGCGACGCGCTCGCGGCCGTCGTCGAGCAGCTCGAAGGCTACGAAGCCGCGGCGAGCGCATGGGAAGACGCGCTGCTGCCCGCGCGCCTGACCGACTACACGGCGGGCGGCCTCGACGAGCTGTGCCGCTCGGGCAAGCTCGTGTGGACGCGCATCGGCGCGCCGGCCCGCGCGGCCGGCACCCCCGTGAAAACGACGCCGGTCGTGCTGCTGCCACGCCGCCACCTCGGCGCATGGCAGGCGCTGCGCGACCCGGACGCGCAACCGGCGCTGTCCGCACGCGCGACGCAGGTGCGTGACGCACTCGCCGCCCATGGTGCGATGTTCTTCGACGCGCTGCTCGACGAACTGCATATGTTGCCCGTCGAACTCGAACAGGCGCTCGGCGAACTCGTGTCGGCCGGCCTCGTGAATGCGGACAGCTTCGCCGGACTGCGTGCGTTGCTGAAGCCCGCAGTCAAGCGCAGCGCGACGTATGCCCCGCGCACGCGGCGCGGCGGCGCGCTGATCGGCGGAATGGACGACGCCGGTCGCTGGGCGCTCGTGCAACGCGCTTCGGCACCGGACGATGCGCTCGCACTGAAGCGCGGGCCGGCCGCGACCGATCCCGACGCACTCGAACATATCGCCTGGACGCTGCTGCGCCGCTATGGCGTGGTGTTCTGGCGGCTGCTCGAACGCGAGGCCGACTGGCTGCCGAGCTGGCGCGAACTCGTGCGCGTGCTGCAACGTCTCGAAGCGCGCGGCGAGATTCGCGGCGGGCGCTTCGTCGCGGGGCTCGCGGGCGAGCAGTTCGCGCTGCCGGAAGCGATCCCGATCCTGCGCGAACTGCGTCGCCAACCGGGCGACGGCCAATACGTGTGCGTGACGGGCGCCGATCCGCTGAACCTTGCCGGCACGTTGTTGCCCGGTGACAAGGTACCCGCGCTGGCCGGCAATCGCGTGCTGTTCCGCGACGGCGTGCCGGTCGCGTCGCTCGTGTCGGGCACGTTCCACTACGTGCCCGAGCTGCCGCCCGCTGCACGCGAGGATGCGCGGCTGCGACTCGCACGCCGCTACTGACATCGGCTGACACGCGGCACGTCGCGGACTACTGAACGCCGCGCCGCATCGCCGCGCCCGTTCGGGTAGCATCGAGCGATTCACCGCGCGGCCGTCCGCGCGCAGAACAAGCCTTCCGGAGACTGCCCTTCATGTCCTCGCATGCCGATTCGCACGCCGCGCATCACGCGGGCTCGCTGACGATTTTCCAGGGCGCCGCGCTGTACATCGGCGCGGTGCTCGGCACCGGCGTCATCGCGTTGCCCGCGCTCGCCGCCGAGGTCGCGGGCCCGGCGTCGCTGCTTGCGTGGGCCGCGCTCGTCGTGCTGTCGGGGCCGCTTGCGACCACCTTCGCCGCCCTCGGCGCGCGCTATCCGGACGCGGGCGGCGTATCGACCTACGCCCGACGCGCGTTCGGGCCGAAGGCCGCGGCGATCGTCGGCTGGTGTTTCTATTTCGCGGTGCCGGCCGGTGCGCCGGCCGCCGCGATGTTCGGCGGCGCGTACGTCGCGGCCGTCACGGGCGGCGGGCATACGACGGTCATCGTCACGGCTGCCGCGCTGATCGCGACGGTGTCGGCCGCGAATGCGTTCGGCGTCACGGTGTCGGGCCGCATGCAACTCGTGCTGTCGGCGCTGCTCGTCGCACTGCTGCTGGCCGCCGTGCTCGCATCCGCGCCACATGCGCGCACGGCGAACCTCCATCCGTTCGCGCCGCACGGGTGGCTCGCGGTCGGCCAGGCTGCCGCACTGCTCGTGTGGAGCTTCGCGGGCTGGGAAGCGATCACGCACCTCGCGGCCGAATTTCGCCGACCCGCGCACGACATGCCGCGCTCGGCCGGCATCGCCGTCGTGGTGGTCGGCTTCCTGTATCTGTCGGTCGCGGCCGCGAGCGTGACGGTGCTCGGGCCATCGGCCGGCGCGTCCGGTGCGCCGCTTGCGGAACTGATCGCGGGCGGCATCGGCGGTCATGCACAGGTGCTGGCGGCCGCGGCCGCGCTGCTGCTCACGCTCGGCACGATGAATGCGTATTTCGCGGGCGCGGCCAAGCTCGGCGCGGCGCTCGGGCGCGACGGCGCACTGCCGGCGTGGCTCGCGCAAGGCAGCCAGGTCGGCGGCGTGCCGCGCCGCAGTCTCGGCGTGATCGCGATGCTGGCAGCCGTCGCGCTCGCCGCGACGACGCTCTCGGACGTCGGACCGAAGCCGCTCGTGCTCGTCACGTCCGGATGCTTCGTGATGGTGTATGGCCTCGGCGCGGCCGCCGCGCTGAAACTGCTGCCGCGCAGCGGCGTCGCATATCGCTGCGCATGGATTTCGCTGGTCGCGGTCGCCGGGCTGTTCCTGACGACCGGATGGTATTTCCTGTGCCCGCTGCTGCTCGCGGGCGGTGCGCTGCTGTATCTGCGGATAGCCGGGCAGCGCACGTGATCGCTTGCCGGTGCACGCATGCGGACAAGCGTGCACCCGTTCGCCGCGATGCACCGGCCGCACACCGCTTCGCCCGGTGCGTCAGGCCGGCACCAGCTCGAAGCTGAGCCGCTTGCCGAGCGCGGTGGCGGCGCTCGCGAGCGTCGCGAGCGTGAGGCTCGTATCGGTTTCGTCGAGCAGCCGGTTGAGTGCGGCGCGGCTGGTCTTCATCCGCGCTGCCATCGCGGTTTTCGTGATGTGCTGCGCCTTCATTTCCTGCCCGATCTGCCACGCGATCACGCGCTTGATCGCGGTCGCGGTGGCCGCTTCGAGGTGCCCTTCCTCCTCGAGGAATGTGTCGAAGTCGCTGCCGATATGCGGATTGTTCGTGGTCGTCATGGGTACTCCAGTGCATGGCGTTGCCGGCCGGCACATCGCCGATCGCATGTGGCGGCGCAGCCGGGGGAATTCAGATGGCGCGCGTCAGCGCTTTCAGCCGCGCGACGGTCACGTCGAGATCGTCGGATGGCGTGGCCTGCGACTGCTTGAAGAACGCATGCAGCAGCACCATCGTGTCGCCGACGATCGTGAACAGCACGCGCGCGCTTCGCCGCGGCAGCATCACGCGGATTTCCCAAAGATCCGCCGACATCTTCCGGACCAGCGGCATGCCGAGCGGCCAGCCGAGCTGAACGGTCTTGATCTCTTCGCCGATCACCCTGCGCTCGATCTGCCCGAGCGCCTGCAGCCATTCGCGCACCGGCTCGTTACCACGCCCGGTGCGGAAGAACCGCACGCCGAGCGTGATCTGAATCTGCTGTCTCGCCATCGTCGTGTCATCGAGCGTATCAAAAACGGTACGATATGCCAAGCATGACGAGGCCCGCTACTGACCGAACGGCTAACGAATGGAGGCGAAAGAACGACGGCCGGACACCACCCGCCCACGCCCTGCCAAGTGTCTCAACGCGCGCGACGAGCCGGCTTGCGCGCGCCGCGGGGGGTGCGACCGATGGGCGCATCGCCGAACCGCGCTTGTGCGATCTCGCGCACGGCGTCGATGAGCGTCCGGGCGACGGGCGACGGTTGCGCATCGGTGCGCAGCACGAGCCCGACCGGCTCGTCGGTACCCGCGGACGGCAGCGGCAGCCGCGCGAGTGCACCGGCCGACAGGTCGGATTCGGCCGCATAGAGCGGCACGAACCACACGGCGTCGTTCTCGAGCGCAAGCGCACGCGCGACCGACACCGACAGCACCTCGATGAACGAATCCAGCGGCGGCGCGCCGCACGCGCCGAGCAGTTGCTCGGCCGACTGGCGGATCAGCGTGCCGAACGGCGGCAGCACGACCGGGTAGCGCGCGAGTTCGACAGCCGGCGTGGCGCTCGTCAGCAGCGGATGGCCCGCGCGCACGACTGCGACGAGCGGTTCGTTGTACAGCTGCTCGAACGCGAGGCCGATCATCCGCTCCGGCTCCGACAGGCGCCCGATCGCGCATTCGATCGTCCCGGCCTTCAGGCGCTCCAGCAGTTCGGCGTTCGCGGCCGTCGCGATCCGCACCACGATGCGCGGCCAGCGTGCGGTCAGCGCCTTCATCAGCGCGGGCGCGAGCGATGCCGCAACCGTCGGCAGCATGCCGATTTCGAGCGTCGCCGCCGCCGCGCCGCCCTCGCGCGCGAGCAGCCCGACGCCCTGCCGCAGCGCCAGCACGCACGCGTTCGCATGCGGGATGAACAGTTGCGCTTCGCGGGTCGGCTGCGCACCGTGTCGCCCCCGTTCGAACAACTTCACGCCGAGGATCGACTCCAGTTCGGCGATCGTCTTCGACACGGCCGGCTGCGTGATCGACAGGCTTTCGGCCGCCTTCTGCACGCCGCCCAGTTGCGCGACCGCGAGAAAACACTGCAGGTGCCGGAATTTGACGCGGCCGTCGGCGATACGGTTATTCATAACGAGCAGTTATGCGAGTGACGATGAAATGCCATTTTGCATAACTTTCCGGTAAGGCCCAAGCATTCGGCGCGGTATCACGCATGACGCCGCAGCGCGTGGAATCCGGTCGGCTCCCAGATCCGTTTCGCGATCAGCAGGGCCGTGCCGCGCTTCTGCCCGAGCGGCGCCGACGACGACTCCGCATGCAGCGCCGCCGCCTTGCTGCCGAGCCGCCGCAGTTCCTGCTCGAGTTCCGCGGCGGCCGCGTCCGTCAGCATCCCTTGCGAGAACGTCATCGTCTCCCCCGGGCCGTCGAAGCGGCTGCCGAGAAAGTCGTCGAGCACGTGCGCATGGAAATAGCGGTGGATCGGCCCGCCCGGCAGCCAGTCGAAATCGCGCGCGACGCGCACGCGAATCCGGTCGCCCGGAAGCAGCGCGATCACGTTCATCCGGTCGAGCATCAGCAGGTATTTCACGCACTCGGCCTGCGTCACGCGATAGGCGGACACGATGTCCTGCACGGTCCAGTAGTTGATCGCGCAGACAGCGACGAGCAGCAGCTTCTCGTCCGACACGAGCAGCGCCTCCTGCTGCTCGGTCAGCACGCGCAATCGCGGCGCGGATGCCGACGCCTCCTGCACGAGCTCGGCGAGCGTATAGCCGAGCAACTGCGCGATTTCCGCGACACGCTCCAGCGTGAAGCGGCCGCTCGCGAACAGCCGCTTCACGCTCGTCTCGGACACGTCGAGCGCACGCGCGACGTCGCGGTAGGTCATTCCCTGCGCCTTCAGCTGCCGCTTCAGCGTTTCGATGAGTTGGGCGATCTCGGTCATGTTGGTATCGAAAAATGATGCTAATGGTCGGATATTAGGCTACTCGCGCATCCAAACAAGCACTTTTGGATACTCGTCTGCATAATCCGCTCCGTCCTGTCACGCACCGACGGAGCCGCGATGAACACCCGAACCGACACCCATTCCTTCGATCCGCAGCACGCTGCCCGGCGCGATGCCCGCGACACCGATCCCACGCTACCGCTCGCCACGATGCGCACTTTGGCTGCCGGCGCGCACATCGGGGATCTCGTGTTCATCCGCGTACCGGACGGCGCGTCCCGCGCCACCGCAGGCACCTCAGACGCGTGGGCCGGTCGCTTCGGCATCGTCGTCGATACGTCGGGCGACGAGCCGCTGATCGCCGAGCCCGCGTTTGCGCGGACGAAGCTCACGCCGCTGTCGCGCTTCGTCGCCCGCGCCGTCGGCGGGCGCATCGCGCTGGCCCGCCGCGTCGCGGCACCGAACGCCGACGCGCAGCGCAACGTGCATGCGCTGGCCGAACAGCGGATCGACGCGCTGCTCGGCAGCCGCGTCAAGCTGCTGGCGCAGCGCGGGTTCTGCGCGAACTACGTGACCGACGTGATCGGCGCCGATCGCGCCGTGACACCAGCCGCGCTGCTGCGCAGCGGCACGCTGTCGCTCGAATTCGACGGGATCGTCTTCGATCCCGCCCGACCGTAACGACGAAGGACGAACGACGGGCACGCTCGGGGAGGCCGGATAACAACAACAACGAAACACAACAAGGCAGCGACGGGCTGGCTGGAGGGCCGTGCACGGAGTCGTCACCGACGACGCGAAGCCCGATCGCTTTTTTCGCCGGACAGGCTGCCTGTCCGGCGGATTTTCATTGGCGCCGCAAAACATAACGAGCAGTTATGTAATTCGCGAAAAAAGGTCATTTTTCATAACTTTCCGGATTGGCTAAAGTCTTGCCGTCCACTTCGCGAAATACCTATCAGGAGACGCCCGATGGATTCCCCCACGATCCTCACACCGCGCGACTGGCCGTCGCATCCCGCATATGTCCACCCCGAATACCGTTCGTCGGTGAAGCGCGGCCCGACGCGCCCGATGATCCCGTTGAAGGAGAAGCTGCGCGACCAGTTCGCACCCGTCTACGGCGCCGAGGATCTCGGCGCGCTCGACCACGACCTGACGAAGAACGCCGTGAAGAACGGCGAGCCGCTCGGCGAGCGCATCGTCGTCACCGGTCGCGTGCTCGACGAAGGCGGCAAGCCCGTGCGCAACACGCTCGTCGAGGTATGGCAGGCGAACGCGGCCGGCCGCTACGTGCACAAGGTCGACCAGCACGACGCGCCGCTCGATCCGAACTTCCTCGGCGCCGGCCGCTGCATGACCGACGCCGAAGGCCGCTACCGCTTCCTGACGATCAAGCCCGGCGCGTATCCGTGGGGCAACCATCCGAACGCGTGGCGCCCGAATCACATCCACTTCTCGCTGTTCGGCGACTACTTCGGCTCGCGTCTCGTCACGCAGATGTACTTTCCCGGCGACCCGCTGCTCGCGTACGACCCGATCTTCCAGGGCACGCCGGAAGCGGCGCGCGACCGCCTGATCTCGCGCTTCTCGATGGACATCACCGAAGAAGGCTATGCGCTCGGCTACGAATTCGACATCGTGCTGCGCGGCCGCGACGCTACCCCGATGGAGCGCTGAACCATGACGACGCTGAAACAAACCCCTTCGCAGACGGTCGGCCCGTACTTCGCGTACGGCCTGTGCCCGCAGCAATACGACTACGATCTGAAGAGCCTGTTTACGCCGGCGATCGCCACGCCGGACGCCGAAGGCGAGCACGTGCTGCTGGTTGGACAGGTGTTCGACGGTGACGGCAACGTCGTCAGCGACGCGGTGCTCGAATTCACGCAGGTGGACGCGGCGGGCCGCTATCCCGCATCGCGTGACGACATCGCGAAGTCCGGTTTCACGGGCTTCGCACGCGTCGGCACGGGCACCGATGCGCAGCACCGCTTCGTCGTACCGACGGTGAAGCCGGGCCGCCTCGCCGCCGACGAAGCACCGCACGTCAACGTGACCGTGATGATGCGCGGGATCCTGACCCACGCGTTCACCCGCGTGTATTTCGACGACGAAGCTGCCGCGAACGCGGCCGATCCGGTGCTGAACCTGGTGCCGGCCGAACGCCGCGCGACGCTCGTCGCGAAGCGCGACGCGCAACCGGGCCGGCCCGTCGTGTACCGCTTCGACATCCACATGCAGGGGCCGGACGAGACCGTGTTCTTCGACGTGTGACGCGGAGCCGGCGCCGGCCGGCTGCTCACACCGAACCGCCGCGTGGCGCGATACCAACAGGTATCGCGTCGCGCGGCGGTTTTCGTTTTCGCGCGCCGACATTCGATGCCGTGCCGCAGCATGTCCGGTCGGGATTGTCGATGCCCGTAGTTGCCAGCTTCAGACCCCGGAATCGAACGCGCGATTAAAACGCATGCTGCGACTGCACATGGATCGTCGCGGCCGCGCGATATCGTTTGCGCGTTATGCGGCGTATGCTTTGTTATCCGCAGCCCATCGACGGCATTGAATCGAAAAAAGCAATAATTCCACGGCTCGATGCGCGAACGCGCCCCCACCGGCTGCCACGCATTTTTTCTGACCGAGTGCCTTTAAGCGCGTCTGACCGAAACCTGGCAGGCGCGTTTTTTTCGTCCGTGACCGAAGCACGGCACCCGGGCCGGCCGCCGTATCCGTTCCGACTAGCGGCGCGCCTCCAGATACCGGCTCGGCGTTTCGCCGAGGATGCGGCGAAACGCCGACGTAAAGGCGCTCGCGCTCGCATATCCGAGATCGAGCGCGACACGCGTCACCGGCTGCCCGTCGCTCAGCCGTGTGATCGCCGCCAGCATGCAGACCTGCTGGCGCCACGCGGCGAAACTCACGCCGGTCTGCGCGCGGAACAGCCGTGTAAACGTGCGCCGGCTCACGCCCGCATCGGTCGCCACCTGGTCGAGATCGGCCGCGATCGACGGCGACGCGAACAGATGCCGGCAGATCTTCGCGAGGCGCGCATCGCTCGGCAGCGGCGCGTGCAGCGACAGCCGCGGCATCGTCGCGATTTCCGCGATCAGCAGCGCCATCAGCTTGCCTGCCCGGCCGTCGACGTCATACATCGCCGGCAGATCGATCGCATCGTCGATCAGTTGCCGCAACAGCGGCGACACGCCGTATACGCCACACTGGTCCGACAGCCCCGCGGCCCGGGCCGCGTCTTCGGACACGAACGCGTTGAGCATCGTGACCGGCCCGGTCATCGTCATTTCGTGCCGCACGCCGGCCGGCACCCAGCACGCGCGCTGCGGCGGCACCAGCCAGCGGCCGTGCGGCGTCGACACGCTGATCGTGCCGCGCGACGCAAACGCGAACTTGCCTCGCCCGTGCGCGTGCGCCGGAAACGTCGTGCCCGCCGCGTAGTCGTTGGCGGTCGCCACGACGCTACGCGGAATATGTTCGTAGGGATCCAGCAGCGTATTTCTCAAGGCCCGAATTCCATCATGAAGGAACCGATAGCGAAGGCGGGTCACCTTCGATCGGTCTACGATCCGCTCCACGCTTGCGCGACCGGACGGCCGCAAGACCCGACGGCCGAAACGGCCGGATAGCGACTTCATCGGAGCGGAGATGTCCAATACGTTTCATCTCGCGGGGCGCGGGCCGACACGGATTTCAGCGACGAGATCGCGGTCCGGCATCCGGTCGGCACGCATCACCGCAGCATGAACGACATGGCCGACAGGCTGTTCAGCGTGCGCACCACGTGCTCCACCGACGGCCCGCCGAAGCGCAGCGTCACCGCATCGACCCGCTCGAGCGACGGCAGCACGCAAAACAGATCGGCGAGCGCGGCCGTCTGCACGCGCAGCGTGCAAGCCACCGGCGCGGGCCGATGCGCACCCGCGCGCCAGCCGGACGACAGCGCGTGCGCGACCGTTTCGCGTGCGGCGGTCGCGATGCGCGCGCAGGACGCTGCCGGCGTGAGCGTGTCGCCGCTCGATGCGCCGCCGGCCGTCTTGACCGTCTCGAAACGCGCGTCCGGAAACAGCGGCCGGGTTTCCTCGGCGAACACGTCGTCGCCCGACGCCAGCGCAACGTGCGCACCGTATTCGCGCGCCAGCGCGCCGTACAGCCCGGCTTCGCCGAGCTCGACGCCATTCAGCCACACCTGCGTGAACGCGAAGCCGTTGATGGTGTGCGCAAGCACGCCGCGTGTCTGCGATTTCGCGTGAAAGCCGATCATGAACACGAGGTCGGGCTGCTGTTCGAGGCCCGCCATCATCCCCAGCGTACGCGGCTTGCCGAGCACGACGCGGGCACGGGCATCGAGCCCGTCGGGCAGCAGATTGCGAAAGCCGCCATGCGAATCGTTGACCCAGACGGCCTGCGCGCCGCCGGCGAACGCGCCTTCGATCGCCGCGTTCGCCTCGGCGGTCATCCAGCGGCGCGCGCGTTCGTATTCCGGATTGCCGGCACGCGTCTGCTCGACGGCGAACACACCGGCCACACCCTCGATGTCGGTCGAGATCAGAATCTTCATGAATGGATCGGACGTCCTTCGTTGCCTTCGTTGAATAATCGATCGAGATCGGGCACCGCGTCGCGCAGCGATTGCCGCACATGGCCGTCGCGCCCGGTCACGGTCACGGCCTGCAGCAGCGCGTCGGCGATCGCGTGTTCGACGCTCTCGGCCGCGGCCGTGAACAGCGGATCGAGCGCCGCATCGGCCACGAGGGCCGGTAGCGTGATGGTCGACGCATCATGCGCGACCGTGTACGCGGTCGAAAATGCGAGCGCGATGTCGCCGCTGCCGTGCCCGTAGACCGAACCGGTGCGAGCAAGCCCGACGCCCGCGCGACGAGCGAGCCGCGACAGTTGCCGCGCGTCGAGCGGCGCATCGGTCGCCAGCAGCAGGATGATCGACCCTTGCTCCGGCGCCGGCGCGCCCGCGGCGGCACGCCGCTGCGCGACGACGCGCCCGAGCGGCACGCCGCCGAGCGTCAGCATCGGCAGACGGCCGAAATTCGCGAGCACCAGCGCGCCGACCGTATACGGCCTGCCGGCCGCGACGGCCACGCGCGACGCGGAGCCGATCCCGCCCTTCAGGTCGAAACACGACATTCCGCGCCCGGCGCCCACCGCGCCACGCGCGAAGTCTCGCGCCGCCGTATTGCAGGCTTCGTCGTAATGCGCGGCCGTCACCGCGAACGCCTGGATGTCGTTCAGATAGCCGTCGTTGCACTCGAACACGAGCGGGTTGACGGTCGACCAGTCGCGGCCGATATGCGGATTCTTCGCGATCGCCGCGCGGATCTGCGCCTGCGCGACCGCGCCGACGCCGAACGTGTTGGTCAGCGCGATCGGCGTGTCCAGCGTGCCGAGCTCGTCGACCTGCACGAGCCCGACGCTCTTGCCGAAGCCGTTGATCACGGCCGCGCCGGCCGGCACCTTGCTGCGGTAAAGATCGCCCGGATGCGGCTTGACGACGGTGACGCCCGTCTGCACGTCACCGGCATCGAGCGTCGCGTGGCCGACCGTCACGCCCGGCACGTCGGCGATCGTGCCGCGTGGCCCGGCCGGCAGCGTCGCGGCCCACATGGGTGCAGCTCGCATCAGCGCCGCTCCAGCTTCGGGTCGAGCGCGTCGCGCAGCCCGTCGCCGAGCAGGTTGAACGCGAGCACCGTCAGGAAGATCGCGAGGCTCGGGAAGATCGCGACGTGCGGCGCGGTCACCATGTCCGCGCGCGCCTCGTTGAGCATCGCGCCCCACTCCGGCGTCGGCGGCTGCGCGCCGAGCCCGAGGAACGACAGGCTCGCGGCCGTGATGATCGACGTGCCGATCCGCATCGTGAAGTACACGACGACCGACGACACGGTGCCCGGCAGGATGTGCCGCATGATGATCGTCCAGTCGGATGCGCCGATGCTGCGCGCGGCTTCCACGTAGGTCATGTGCTTGAGCATCAGCGTGTTGCCGCGCACGAGCCGCGCGAACGCCGGAATGCTGAAGATCGCGACCGCGCAGATCACGTTGACCATCCCGTTGCCGAGGATCGCGACCACGCCGATCGCGAGCAGGATCCCCGGGAACGCGAACAGCACGTCGGCCACGCGCATCGTGATGCGGTCCCACCAGCCTTCGTAGTAGCCCGCGAGCAGCCCGAAGAACGTGCCGACGAGCGCGCCGAGCGCGACCGAGAAGAAGCCGGCGGCGAGCGAGATGCGCGTGCCGGTGACGATCCGGCTGAAGATGTCGCGGCCGAGCGAGTCGACGCCGAACCAGTGCACGGCCGACGGCCCCGCGTTCAACGCGTCGTAGTCGAAATAGTTCTCCGGATCGAACGGCACGATGTGCGGGCCGACGAATGCGAGCACGACGAGCGCCAGCACGAAACCGCCGGCGGCCAGCGCGACGGTCTGCTTGCGGAACTTGCGCCAGAATTCGCGCCACGGCGTGCGGATCGCGCTCGATGCGGCCGGCGCCGCGGGCTGGACAGTCGCGTTCATGCGCGCCTCACTCTCACTTGAACCGGATGGTCGGGTTGATGACCGCGTACAGCACGTCGACGGTCAGGTTGATCAGGATGAATTCGAGCGAGAACAGCAGCACGATCGCCTGGATCACCGGGTAGTCGCGCATCGTCACCGCGTCGACCAGCAGGCGCCCGAGCCCCGGCCAGTTGAACACGGCCTCGACGACGATCGAGCCGCCGAGCAGGAAGCCGAACTGCAGCCCCATCATCGTGACGACCGGGATCATCGCGTTGCGCAGGCAATGCTTGAGCACGACCATCGGCTCGTGCACGCCCTTGGCGCGCGCGGTGCGCACGTAGTCCTCGTTGAGCACCTCGACGAACGACGCGCGCGTGAAGCGCGCCATCACGGCCGCGACCGCGGCGCCGAGCGTCAGCGACGGCAGCACGTAGCTCTTCCACGTGCCGTCCGGCACGACGGGCAGCCAGCCGAGCTTCACCGAGAAGATCTCCATCAGCAGCATGCCGAGCGCGAATGCCGGAAACGAGATGCCCGACACCGCGATCGTCATCCCGACGCGGTCGGGCCAGCGGTTGCGCCATACCGCCGACGCGATCCCGATCGCCATTCCGAACGCCGTCGCCCAGACCATGCTGACGAGCGTCAGCAGCAGCGTCGGCATGAAGCGCTCGCCGATCTCGGTCGATACCGGACGCTTGCTGCGCGTCGACATGCCGAAATCGCCGTGCGCGATCTTCACGAAGAAGTTCGCGAACTGCGTCGGCAGCGGCCGGTCGAGCCCGAGATCGGCGCGCACGAGCGCGACCGTCGCGTCGTCGGCTTCCGGGCCCGCCGCGAGCCTCGCCGGATCGCCCGGCAGCAGGTGCACGAACAGGAACACCAGCACCGCGACGATCGCGAGCGTGGGCAGCAGGCCGAACAGGCGTTTGACGAGAAAATTCAGCATGGGGCACCGATCGAATCAGCGCGCCGGCAGCTTGCGTCGCCGGCGCCGCACAACGGGCGAATCGTCGTCATTTCACCGAGATTTCGTCGAAGTTGAACGAACCGTCCGGCATCACGTACATGCCGTGCAGGCGCTTGCTGCGCGCATAGACGATCTTCTCCTGCACCAGGAAGATCCACGGCGCGTCGGCCCACACCTGCTTCTGCGCGTCGGCGTACAGCGCGGCCTTCTTCGCGTTGTCGGTCGTCTCGAGCGCCTTGGCGAGATCGTCGTCGACGGCGCCGTTCTTGTAGTACGCGGTGTTGTAGAGCTTCGGCGGCGCCGATGCGGACGCGAGCAGCGGCGACAGCGCCCAGTTCGCCTCGCCCGTCGAGGCCGACCAGCCGCTGTAATACATCCGCACCGGCGCCGTCGCCGGGTCCTGCGCGCTCTCGACCTTCGCGACCCGCTCGCCGGCCTCGAGCGCCTGCACCTGCACCTTCACGCCGACCTGCGCGAGCTGCTGCTGGACGAACTGGATCAGCTTCTGCGCCGTCGAATGGTTGTACGCGGACCAGAGCGTGGACTCGAAGCCGTTCGGATAACCGGCCTCCTTCAGCAGCGCGCGCGCCTTCGCCGGATCGTACGGCCAGGGCCCGAGCTTGGTCGCGTATTCGACGCCCACCGGGGCGACACCCGTCTGCGGGGTTGCGTAACCGGCAAACACGACCTTCGCGAGCGCTTCCTTGTTGACCGCGTAGTTCAGCGCTTCACGCACCTTCGGATTGTCGAACGGCTTCTTCTGCGTATTCAGCGAGATGTAGCGCTGGATGATCGACGGCCGCTCGATCAGCTCGACCTTCGGATTGCTCTTCAGGTCGGCCGCCTGCTCGAACGGGATCGTAAACGCGAAATCGGCTTCGCCGGTCTTGAGCAGCGCGGCGCGCGTGTTGTTGTCGACCACCGGCTTCCAGTCGATCGAATCGACCTTCGGATAGCCCTTCTTCCAGTAGCCGGCGAACTTCTTCACCTTCATGTCGTCGGTCTGCTTCCATTCGACGAACTCGAACGGGCCCGTGCCGACCGGATGCAGCGACACGTCACGCCCCCACTTCTTCAGCGCGGCCGGCGAAATCATCACCGCCGACGGGTGCGCGAGCGTGTTGATGAACGCGGAGAACGGCTCGCGCAGCGTGAAGCGCACCGTCATCGGATCGACCACCTCGGTCTTCTCGATCACGCGGAACAGCCCGTAACGCTTCAGCTTGTTCGCCGGATCGGTCACACGGTCGAAGTTCGCCTTCACCGCGTCGGCGTTGAAGTCCGTGCCGTCGTGGAACTTCACACCCGGGCGCAGCTTGACCGTGTAGACCTTCGCATCGGGCGACGCCTGGTAGCTCGTCGCGAGCACGTTGACGAGCTTCATGTCCTTGTCGAAGCCGAACAGCCCTTCGTAGAACGACTTGACGACGGCTTGCGACACCGTGTCGTTCGCGTCGTACGGATCCATCGTCGTGAACGTCGAGTACACGGCGACCACGACGTTCTGCTGCGCGAACGCGGGCACGGCGACCGACAGCGCGAGCGCGCCTGCCCCCGCGGCGAACAACGCGCGCGGACGGAACATCGGGAACGAATGCGACTTGTTCATTTTGTCTGGCTCCTGTGGATGATTCGGTAACGCGTGGTGGAAATCGCGGCGTGACTGCATCCGCTCGGGAAAATGGCGCCGTTGCCTGGCGCGTGCGCAGCTGCGGTCCATATGCGCCTCGCCGTGCAATCAATACGCGCCGCCGACGCGATGCGTCGCGACGTAATGATCGGGGCCGACCGCGACGAGCGGCGCGACGAGCGGCTCGTCGCCGACCGCGCGGATCGGGCTCGGAATCTCGTCCGCCGCGAGCTGGCGCGGCGCATGCCGGCGCGCGGGGTCGGCCACCGGCACCGCGCTCATCAGCTTCTTCGTGTACGGATGCTGCGGCGCCTCGAACACCGCACGGCGCGGGCCGATCTCGACGATCTGGCCGAGATACATCACCGCGACGCGATGGCTGACGCGTTCGACGACGGCCATGTCGTGCGAGATGAACAGATACGCGACGCCCAGCTCGCGCTGCAGGTCGAGCATCAGGTTGACGATCTGCGCCTGCACGGACACGTCGAGCGCCGACACCGATTCGTCGGCGATCACGACCTTCGGATTCAGTGCGAGCGCGCGCGCGATGGCGATCCGCTGACGCTGGCCGCCCGAGAATTCGTGCGGATAGCGACGCGCGGCCTCCGGCGGCAGGCCGACCTTGTCGAGCAGCCAGTCGACGCGCGCCTGCGCATCGCGGCCGCTCGCGACGCCGTGCACGAGCAGCGGCTCCATGATCGAGAACCCGACCGTCAGGCGCGGGTTCAGCGACGCGAACGGATCCTGGAAGATGAACTGGATGTTTCGGCGCAGCGCCTGCAGGTCATGGCCCTTCATCGCGCTGATGTCGCGGCCGTCGAATTCGATCGAGCCGCTCTGCGATTCGACGAGGCGCAGCAGCGAGCGGCCGGTGGTCGACTTGCCACAGCCGGATTCGCCGACGAGCGCCAGCGTCTCGCCCGCGCGCAGCTCGAAGCTCACGCGCTCGACCGCGTGCACGTATTGCGACACGCGGCCGAACACGCCGCTCTTCACCGGAAACCGCGTGACGAGATCGCGCACCCGCAGGATCGGCGGCGCGGCCGGATCAACGTGCGGCTGCCCGGCGGCGGGGGCCGCGGCCGCGTTGCGCGCATCGTTCGCGGCAGGCGCCGGCGCGGCCGCGCTCGCGCCGTCCACCTTCAGCAGCGGGAATTTCTCGGGGTTATCGGTGCCCTGCATCGAGCCGAGCCGCGGCACGGCCGCGAGCAGCGCACGCGTGTAGCGATGCGCGGGCGTCGCGAAAATGCGTTCGGACTCGCCCTCCTCGACCTTCTCGCCGCGATACATCACGAGCACGCGATCGGCCACTTCCGCGACCACGCCCATGTCGTGCGTGATGAAGATCACGCCCATGTTCATTTCGTCCTGCAGGCCGCGGATCAGCTGCAGGATCTGCGCCTGGATCGTCACGTCGAGCGCGGTCGTCGGTTCGTCGGCGATCAGGAGCGCCGGCCGGCACGACAGCGCCATCGCGATCATCACGCGCTGCCGCATCCCGCCGGACAATTGATGCGGATAGCGCGCGAACACGCGGCGCGCCTCCGGAATGCGCACGAGATCGAGCAGCCGCAACGCTTCCGCGCGGGCTTCCGTCGCGCTCTTGGACTGGTGCAGCGCGATCGCCTCGCTGATCTGGTCGCCGACCGTAAACACCGGATTCAGCGACGTCATCGGCTCCTGGAAGATCATCGCGATGTCCGCGCCGCGGATTCCGCGCATCGTCGCCGCGCTCGCCTGCGCGAGGTCGACGAGCGCGCCGCCGCGACGCCGCAACACGATCCGGCCGCTCGTGATCTCGCCGCCGCCATGCTCGACGAGCCGCATCAGCGCGAGCGACGTGACCGACTTGCCGGAGCCCGACTCGCCGACGATCGCGAGCGTCTCGCCGCGATCGACGTGAAACGACACGTTGCGCACCGCATCGAACGTCGCGTTTTCGCGGCGGAACATGACCGACAGGTCGTCGACGGCGATGACGCGCTGCTCCGGCAGCACCAGCGCGGACGGGGTTCGGCTCGAAGTCATGCGGAGGTCTCCTCGTGCGGTCCGGAATCAGGCCGCATCGTCGCGATAGATGCCGACCACGGGCGCCTCGCCGACGCGTGCGTAGCCGCGATACATCCCTTCCGTGTTGAACGGCATCGCGACGTTGCCGTGCGCGTCGACCGCGATGATCCCGCCGCGCCCGGCCACGCGCGACAGCTTGTTCATCACTGCGTCGTGCGCGGCATCGGCGAGCGATGCACCGCGATAGGCCATCTGCGCGGCCACGTCATGCGCGGTCGCGAGCCGGATGAACATCTCGCCGGTGCCCGTCGCGGATACCGCGCAGGTCGCGTCGTCCGCGTAGCAGCCGGCGCCGATGATCGGCGAATCGCCGACACGTCCGGGCTGCTTGTTCGTGATGCCGCCAGTCGACGTCGCCGCCGCGATATGGCCGTGCACGTCGCACGCGACCGCGCCGACCGTGCCGTGCTTGCGGTCGGGATCGAGCGGCTCGGCCGGCTGCCCGGCGCCGAACGCGAAGGTCGCGGCATCGTGATCGAGCATCGTGCCGGCCGCCGCGCGCGCCTTGACCCACTGTGCATGACGCGCTTCCGTGTCGAAGTAGCCGGGCTCGGCGAGTTCGAGGCCCTGTGCGGCCGCGAACGCGTCGGCGCCCGCGCCTGCCAACAGCACGTGCTCGCTCGCCTCCATCACGCGCCGTGCGGCGAGCACCGGATTGCGCACGCGGGTCGCGCAGCAGATCGCGCCGGCCGCGAGCGTCGTGCCGTCCATCACCGCCGCGTCGAGTTCGTGCTTGCCTTCGGCCGTATAGACGGCGCCGCGCCCCGCGTTGAACAGCGGACAGTCCTCGAGAAGCCGCACCGCGACGGTGACGGCATCGAGTGCGCTGCCGCCATCGGCGAGCACCTGTTGCGCGGCCTGCAGGATCGCGGTGAGTTCGGCGCGGTACTGGCGTTCCGTGTCGGTGTCCATCGCATCGCGCAGGATCGTGCCTGCACCGCCATGAATCGCGACGATCGCGGGTGAAGTCATGATTTTTTCGGACCGGAGGAAGAGGGGTTGGCGGTCGGCTGCGCCGCTTGCGGGTGGATCAGCCACGGCAACAGGAATTCGGTCATTTCGGCGGCGGACTTCGCGGAGCGGTGCGTGCGCAGCGCGACCGCGTCGATCAGCGCCTCGATCATCGTCAGCACGGCCGCTTCCGACGTGGCCGCGAAACGCCGTTCGGCCTTCACGTACAGATTCAGCGACGCGATCGGTGCAAGCGGCGAACCGGGCCCGTCGGAGATGCCGAGCACGCGCGCGCCACGCGCGGCCGCGCGGCGAGCCAGCTCGATCGTGTCCTTGACGTAGCGCGGAAACGCGAGCGCGATCACGAGATCGCGCGAGTCGGCCGTGTACAGGCGCCGCGCCGCATGCGACGGGCCGCCGAGCAGCGCGAGCGACTGCACGTTGTCGTGACACACCGACAATCCGTGCTCCATCAGCCCGGTCAGAAAGGCGCTCGAACCGGCGCCGAGGATCAGCACGCGCCGCGCGCCGACGATCGCCTCGACGGCCGCCTCGACGTCGGCCGCATCCAGCTGCGCACGCGTGTTCTCGATGTTCGCGACGGCCTGGTCGAACACCGCGTCGATCCACGCGGCGCCGCGCACGCCCTGCTCGTGCTCCTGTTCCTGCTCCTGCGCGGAACGCAGCCGCTCGACCGGGCCGAGCGTCGCCTCGAAGCCGCGCACGAGCGCCGCGCGCATCGCGGGATAGCCGTCGAAACCGAGCGCCTTCGCGAACCGGTTCGCGGTCGCGATCGACGCATTCACGGCCTGCGCCAGCTCGTCGATCCGCATCGTCGCCGCGCGAAAGGGATTCGCGAGGACAAACTCGCCCATCCGGCGGTGGATCGGCGTCATCCGCGGCATGGCCGAGGCGATGCGCTCCGCGATCGCGGATTCGTCGTGACTGGCATCGTGCGGAACGAGAGGCGTCATGCGAATGGTTTTGCAAGGTAGATGAAAATCAATTTACACAATCTGCCGGCAGGAAAAAAATAAATTTTCATCAGGGTTGTCACGCCCCCTGCCGGGCCCGCCTGATGCGGTCGGTCGTGCGACGGCCGCTCGGCTCCGTCCAGCGCGCATTGGGCGCCACGCGTCGCGCACCGCACGGGGGCTCTGTCCGGACTTATCGGGAATATCCCGAGGATGTTCGTTCGAATGCAGAATCACGTTGACCGGATTCGAATTCGAACATAGGATGCTCGAAAATGATCAGTCGTCCGATAACATCGGCCCTCAACGGCAGCGAAATGTTCGATTGAATGCGGTGATGCCGGTCGAATTCGGGCGAATCTACCACCTACAAGATCGGACATCGTACAAACATGACCGCATCAGGCGCCCCAGCCGGGCGACTTGCATGGTTCAGGAGACAGCAGTGAAAACAGTCAAGGCGTTGCGCTGGTGGATCATCGTGCTGGTATGTCTCGGCACGATCCTCAACTACCTCGCACGAAATTCCCTCGCGGTGCTCGCACCGGAACTCAAGCAGGTGTTCGCGATCTCGACGCAGCAGTACTCATATATCGTCGGGGCGTTCCAGATCGGCTACACGATCATGCAGCCGGTATGCGGGTTCATCGTCGACCTGGTCGGCCTGCGGGTCGGATTCGCGCTGTTCGCGATGCTGTGGTCGGTGGTCGGCGTCGCGCACGGCTTCGCGTCCGGCTGGCTGTCGCTCGGCATCCTGCGCGGCTTGCTCGGGCTGTTCGAGGCCGCCGCGATCCCGTCGGGGATGAAGGCCGTCGCCGAATGGTTTCCCGATCGCGAGAAATCCGTCGCGGTCGGCTACTTCAACGCGGGCACGTCGCTCGGCGCCGCGATCGCGCCGCCGCTCGTCGTGTTCCTGTCGATGCGGTTCGGCTGGCAATCCGCGTTCATGGTCACCGGCGCGCTCGGCTTCGTGTGGGCCGCGCTCTGGTACACGCAGTACCGGTCGCCGTCCGATCATCCGCGCATCACGTCGCAGGAGCGCACGCTGATCCGCGACGGCCAGGCCACGATGCCGGCCGCGTCGAAGCGCCGGATTCGCGACGTCGTCACCGCGCGCCGCTTCTGGGCGATCGCGCTGCCGCGCTTCTTCGCGGAACCCGCGTGGCAGACTTTCAGTTTCTGGATTCCGCTGTACCTCGCGACCGAACGCCACATGCCGCTCACGCAGATCGCCGTATTCGCGTGGATGCCGTTTCTCGCGGCCGACCTCGGCGGCATCGCCGGCGGCTATCTGTCGCCCTACCTCGCGAACCGGTTCAGGCTGCCGCTCGTGTGGTCGCGTGTCGCCGGCGTCGCCCTCGGCGCGGTGCTGATGCTGGGGCCGGCGATGATCGGGCTCGTGTCGTCGCCGTACACGGCCATCGGCCTGTTCTGCGTCGGCGGCTTCGCGCACCAGATGATCTCCGCGCTCGTCAACACGCTGTCGGCCGACGTGTTCGATCCCGAGGAAGTCGGCACCGCCAGCGGCTTCGCGGGCATGGCCGCGTGGATCGGCGGACTCGGCTTCTCGCTGCTGGTCGGCGCGCTCGCCGACAAGATCGGCTACGCACCGCTGTTCGCGTGCCTCGGCCTGTTCGACATCATCGGCGTCACGCTGCTCGCGGTGCTGATCCGCGGGCAATCGAAGCAGGAACGCCTGCTCGCGCAGCACGCCTGACCTCCGTCTTCATCAGGAATCGCCTTCATGACTTCGCTTCTCCATCCGCCCGTGTTCCGCGTCGCCGACCGGCAGGCGAACCGTGTGCTGCTCGCGTCCGACGCGGGCGTGACCCTCGAGATCTTCGTGCTCGAGGACGACATCGTGCGCGTGCGCGTGCTGCCCGACGCGACGCCGCGCACCCCGCGCACCTGGACGATCGCACCGGGCCTCGACGACGTGCCGCTCGAAGGGCGCGACCGCCTCGACCTGAGCGGCTTCACGCTGCCTGCCTACGACTTCGTCGAAGACGACGGCGGCGTGCGCATCGAAACCGCGCAGATCCGCCTCGACGTGAAACTGCAGGGCGGCCATTGCACGTGGTCGATGCGCGGTGCGGACGACGCGTGGCGCGTCGTGCTCGCCGACCGCGCGACACAGGCGTACAACTTCGGCTGGTGGGACGATCGCGCCTATCACTACGTCGCACGCGAGCGCGGCGACAAGGTGTTCGGTCTCGGCGAGCGCGCGGGCGACCTCGACCGCACCGGCGCGCGCTTCGAGATGCGCAACATCGACGCGATGGGTTACAGCGCGAAGCACACCGACCCGCTCTACAAGCACATTCCGTTCTACGTCACGTGGTCGCCCGGCGCGTGCCAGGGCTTCGGGCTGTTCTACGACACGATGTCGGATTGCGCGTTCGACATGGGCCGCGAACTCGACAACTACCACGGGCTCTACCGCTACTTCGTCGCCGAGCATGGCGATCTCGACTACTACTTCATCGCGTCGCCCGACACGCCGCTCGCGGCCGCCCGGCGCTTCACGTGGCTCACCGGACGCCCGGCGCGCACGCCGAAATGGGGGCTCGGCTATTCGGGCTCGACGATGAGCTACACCGACGCGCCGGACGCGCAGCGGCAGATGAACCAGTTCGTCGAGCAGTGCGAATCGCACGACATCCTGTGCGATTCGTTCCACCTGTCGTCGGGCTATACGTCGATCGGCGCGAAGCGCTACGTGTTCAACTGGAACCGAGAGAAGTTTCCCGACGCGAAGGGTTTCGTGAAGCACTACCGCGACCACGGCATCCGCCTGTGCGCGAACATCAAGCCGTGCCTGCTGCGCGACCACCCGGCGTTCGACGACGCCGCGCGGCGCGGGCTGCTGATCCGCTCGGCATCCGGCGAACCGGCATGGGTGCAGTTCTGGGACGAGGTCGGCGCGTATCTCGACTTCACGCAACCGGACGCGTACCGCTGGTGGCGCGAGCAGGTCACGTCGGCGCTGCTCGACTACGGGATCGAGTCGACGTGGAACGACAACAACGAATACGAGATCTGGTCGCCCGACGCGATCGCGCACGGCTTCGGCCAGCCGTTTCCCGCGCGCGAGGCGAAGGTGCTGCAGACGATGCTGATGATGCGCGCGTCGCGTGAAGCACAGCGCGCGCATGCGCCGGCGCAGCGGCCATTCCTCGTGTCGCGCTCCGGGGGCGCAGGCATGCAGCGTTACGTACAGACCTGGTCCGGCGACAACTACACGTCGTGGGAAACGCTGCGCTACAACCTCAAGATGGGCCTCGGACTCGCGTTGTCGGGCGTATCGAACATCGGCCACGACATCGGCGGCTTCTCCGGCCCCGCGCCGTCGCCCGAGCTGCTGCTGCGCTGGGTGCAGTTCGGCATCTTCATGCCGCGCTTCAGCATCCATTCGTGGAATGACGACGGCACCGTCAACGAACCGTGGATGTATCCGGAGATCACCGCGCGGATCGCATCGCTGATCAAGCAGCGTTATCGGCTGCTGCCTTACCTCTATCACCTGCTTTGGTTGTCGACCACGCGCTACGAGCCCGTGCTGCGGCCGACCTTCGGCGACTTCCCCGGCGACCCGCGCTGCTACGACGAATGCGACGACATGATGCTCGGCGACGCGCTGCTGGTCGCGCCGGTCGTCGAGCCGGGCCGCACGGAGCGCACGGTCTACCTGCCGTCCGGCGCGCGCTGGCTGTGCTGCGCGAGCGCGCAGTCGTTCGACGGCGGCGCGAACGTGACGCTGCCCGCGCCGCTCGACACGCCGGTGATGTTGTTGCGCGAAGGCCGCGTGCTGCCGCTGAACGTCGCCGAGCAACGGTTCGGCGCACGCGCGGACACGCGCGGTTTCCTCGTCGCGCCGCGCATCGAGGACGGCGTTGCATACGGCGAATGCGTCGAGGACGACGGCGAAACGGAAGCGTGGCGCGACGGCGAATACGGGCTGTGGCGCATCGAGACCGGACGCACTGCGTCGGGCGAACTCGGCGTGTCGGTCCGCTGGGATGGCCGCATGAACCGCCCCGCCGAGCGCGTGGAGATCCTGCTGCCGGCATCGCTGCAAGGCGCGCTTGCCGTGCGCGGTGCGCGCGTCGAACACGATGCGCAGGACGGCGCGTGGCGTCGCGTCGTCGTGGCACTCGACGACTGACCGCGCAAGCGCGGAAAACGCCGAACCCTCGGATCGGGCGGGCCGCGCACAAGGCCCGCCCTCCGCCAAAGAGGAGGCCGATCAGCCTCCCGCCCCTTGAAGAGACATGGAGATCGTCAATGAAAGCATCGCATCACTACTCTGCATTCCTGATTTTATCGGCCGCGTCGCTCGGCGCTTCCGCCGCCCATGCGCAGAGCAGCGTGACGCTGTACGGCGTGGTCGACGATTCGCTCGCGTACGTGAACAACCAGCAAGGCCACTCGAACGTGTACATGCGCGACGGCAACCTGTATGCGTCGAAGTTCGGACTGCGCGGCGACGAGGATCTCGGCGGCGGCACGCACGCGATCTTCGACCTGCAATCCGGCTTCAACCTGAACACCGGTGCACAGGCCGCCGCCGGCACGATCTTCAATCGCCAGGCCTTCGTCGGGCTGCGCAACGATCATTACGGCACGGTGACGGCCGGCCGCCAGTACACGCCGTACTTCCTGCTGGTCGGCCCGTACGCGGCGAGCAGCTGGCTGACCGGCGCGACGGGCGCGCATCCGGGCGACATCGACGGGCTCGACACGACGATCCGCGTAAACAACTCCGTCACCTACACGTCGCCGACGTTCGCCGGGCTGACCGCGAGCGCGATGTATGCGTTCGGCGGCATCGCCGGCGCAGCCGGCAAGGGCAACACGTTCAGCGCCGCACTGCGCTATGCGAACGGGCCGGTCGGGATCGCGGCCGGCTACCTGCGCATCAACAGCTCGGGTTCGTCGGCGGGCTTCCTGAATCCGGCAACCGCCGCGTCGGGCAGCTTCGCGGTGTCCGTGCTGAACCAGGGCTACCTGACCGCGAAGGCCGTCGAGCATATCGCGGCGGCCGGCAACTACACGCTCGGCAACCTGACGATGGGCCTCAACTACTCGAACGTGAAGTACCTGCCCGGCAACGGCTCCGCGTTCACGGACACGGCCGTGTTCAACACCTACGGCGCGCTCGCCGCATATCGCTTTACGCCGACTTTCTCGGTGGCCGGCGCGTTCGCGTACACGCTCGCGTCGAAGGCGAACGGCGTCTCGGACGCGGCCCGTTACCAGCAGTATTCGCTGAAGGAGTCGTACAGCCTGTCGAAGCGCACGACGCTCTATGCGCTACAGGCGTACACGCATTCGAGCGGGCGGACGCTCGGCGCGCCGGGTGCCGGCCATATCGTCGACGCGGCGCCGATCGTCGGCGATTCGCAGCAGCTCACGCCGTCGACGACGCACGGCCAGTTCGTCGGCATGGCCGGGATCGCCGTGACGTTCTGAACCCGTACGGCCGCGCCTGCGTTGCTTGCGCCCCGGGCGATCCGCATCGTCCGGGGCGCCGGCTTGACGTTCGTCGTCCACCTCTTTCGCATGCAGCGCGCAGCGTGCGGGTTTTCGCGATCGCCCCGATACCTTACAATTCGTCAGGTTTATCCCTGCTGCATATCCCTTCTTGCAGTCCTGACACCGCGGTACACTCGACGCACGCCGTATCAGGGTCCGACGCGCGACACGCGCGCCGGGCGGCGTCGCGCCTCGTTGCGCCCACAACTGGATGCCAGCCATGCCAGATTCCCGTTCCTCGCCCCGCACGACATTCAAGCCGCAGGTCGTGCTGCCCGCGCTCGCGGTCATCGGTGCACTGCTCGTCGTGTGCGCGCTGCGCCCGACCGAAGCAGGCGCGCTCTTCTCCTCCGGCCAGCAATGGGTCGTCGCGCGCTTCGACTGGTTCTACGTGCTCGCCGTCACCACGTTCCTCGTGTTTCTCGTGCTGATCGCGGCGAGCGACTTCGGCAACATCCGGCTCGGCCCCGACGACGCCGAGCCCGAATTCAGCTTCCTGTCGTGGACGGCCATGCTGTTCGCGGCGGGCATGGGCATCGGCCTCATGTACTTCGGCGTCGGCGAGCCGATGCAGCACTTCCTGAAGCCGCCGACCGTGGACCCCGGCACGCCGGCCGCCGCGCGCGAGGCGATGCTGATGACCTTCTTCCACTGGGGTTTCCATGCGTGGGCGATCTACGGGCTGATGGGGCTCGTGCTCGCATACTTCGGATTCCGCTACAACCTGCCGCTGACGCTGCGCTCCGGGCTGTATCCGGTGCTGCGCGAGCGCGTGAACGGCTGGATCGGCCACACGGTCGACGCGTTCGCGCTGGTCGGCACGGTCGCGGGCATCGCGACGACGCTCGGCTACGGCGTGATGCAGTTGAGCGCGGGCCTGCATACGGTTGCCGGCTGGGATACGAGCGGCAACGCGTTCCGCATCGGGCTCGTCGTGATCGTCGTGATCCTGGCCGGCGCATCGGCCGCGAGCGGTCTCGACAAGGGCGTGCGGCGGCTGTCCGAGCTGAACCTGCTGCTGGCGTTCCTGTTGCTCGCGTTCGTGGTCGTCGCGGGCCCGACGTCGTTCCTGCTGCGCGCGCTCGGCGACAACATCGGCCAGTACCTGTCGAATCTCGTCGACCTGTCGTTCCGCACCTATGCATACGCGCCGCCGCGCGAGGAAGGCTGGTTCGGCGGCTGGACGATCCTCTACTGGGCATGGTGGGTGTCGTGGTCGCCGTTCGTCGGCATGTTCATCGCGCGCATCTCGCGCGGCCGTACGATCCGCCAGTTCGTGATCGGCGTGTTGCTCGTGCCGACCGCATTCAACCTCGTGTGGATGACCGTGTTCGGCAACAGCGCGATCTGGCTCGACACGCACGGCGCGGCCGGCGCGCTCGCGCAGACGGCCGGCAGTGTCGATGCGTTGCTGTTCCGTTTCTTCGATTTCCTGCCGCTGCCACAGTTGCTGTCGATCGTCGCGATCGTGCTGATCGCGGTGTTCTTCGTCACGTCCGCCGATTCCGGCGCATTCGTGATCGACCAGATCGCGACGCGCGGCACCGCGCATTCGCCGGTCTGGCAGCGGCTGTTCTGGGCTGCGCTGCTGGGCGTGACGGCGGCCGTGCTGCTGGTCGCGGGCGGGCTCGGCGCGCTGCAGGCGATGACGTTGATCGCCGCATTGCCGGTCGCCTTGATCATGCTCGCGCTGTGCTACGGGCTGTGGCGCGGACTCGCGGCAGATCGTGCGCACTATTCGCAGGACGTCGCGCCCGCGACTAGCTTCTGGACCGGCCAGCACTGGCGCCATCGCCTGACGCACATCCTGCGGCAGACGACCGAGTCCGACGCGCGCCAGTTCGTCGCGGAAACCGTCGAGCCCGCGCTGCGCAAAGTCGCCGACGAGCTGCGTTCGGGCGGCGTCGACGCACACGTGCAACGCGACAGCGACGATGCGGTGCGGCTAACCGTGCCGACCGCGGAACACCGCGATTTCGTCTACGGCGCGCGCGTGACGGCGAAATCCGCGGCGGCCTTCCTGGTACGCGAAGCGGCCGAGCCGGAAGCCGAGCGTCCGCACGTGTACGGCATCGTCACGTTCTTCGAGGACGGCCGGCTCGGCTACGACGTCGAATATCTGCGCGGCGACGAACTGATCGCCGATGTCCTGCGTCAATACGAACGCTACGTCTCGCTCGCGGCCGACCAGCGTACGCATCTGCTGAGCCGCGCGCCGGGACACGCAACGGAGGCCGAATGAACCCGACCGCTGCGTTCCTCTCGTCGAGCCGGCGCGCGGCGCCAGACGGAGCCGTGCCATGAGCAGCCTCCTGAACGATCGCACCGGCGACTTCATCGCGCTCGCGACGCTCGCGGTGCTTTACCTCGGCGGCGTCGGCCTCGCGCTTTGGCGGATCCGCACCGCCGCCGCGCGCGGCAAGGTTTACTGGATCGTCTGCATCGCGCTGCTGGCCGGCGGCGCGATCGCGATCACCGCCAACCTGTCGCCCATGCCGAACAGCGGCGAGATGCCGCCCGGTTTCGCACTCGGCGTCGAGGCGGTGCTGCTCGGCCTCGCGCTCGTGGCGGCAGGCTGCGCGTGGCTGATGTTGCGGGCGAGGCGCGACTGATGCCCGCCATTCGCACGGCGGCGCGGCCCTGTCACGCGTGAACGACGACCCACGCGCCGAACGTCGGGCCGCCGCCCTATTCCCGATACGTCATGCTGACGGCGCCCGTGCCGTGACGAGCCAGCACGCCGCGTCGAAGCGCACCTCCGCGCCCTCCACGTAGCGCCCGAACGCCGCGCGAACCGTATCGATCACTCGCCGGCGCGTCGCGTCGTCCACCTGACGAAGCGCGAGCCCGACCGGCCCCATTCGCGCGATGTAGTCGTCCAGCGCGGACACCGGCAACGTGCACGCGATATCGATCGGATCGATCGCGATGTCGGCCCAGCCGCTGTCCGACAATACCGACGCGATCCGTTGCCGGTCGCCGAATGCGAATTGTCCCGGCGCCCCCGGCTGCCGCGCCGGCAAGGCCGGCAGCAATGGCGCCGCGACACGCTCGGCCGTCGTCATGAACGGATTGTCGGCGGCGCCGCGCCATGCGACGAATCGCAGTCGCGCGTTCGGGCGCGCCGCGTGCCGCAGGTTCGCGAAGGCCTGCGCCGGATCGTCGAAGAACATCACGCCGAAGCGCGACACGATCAGGTCGAACTTCCCCGGCGCGAACGCATGCGTCTGCGCATCGGCATGCACGAAGTTGGCGTCAACGCCCTCGCGTTCGGCGCGAGCCCGTGCGGCGCCAATCATCTGCGCCGAAATATCCAGGCCCGTACAGTGCGCGTGCGCGCCAAGGCGCCGTGCGATCGCGAGCGCCACTGCGCCGGTGCCGCAGCCGACGTCGAGCACGCTGCCCGCGGACGCCGCCACCGCCCCATCCGCGAGCAATGCCTCGAACGGCTCGAACATCCGGTCGAGCGAGCGCTGCGCGTCGACCCATGCCAGCCCCGACGGGCCGTTCCACAGCGCAGACTGCGCTTCGTTTGTCCGGTTTCCTTCCATCGTCGATTCTCCTTTTGTCCGCATCGTTGACCGTGATCCGGACTATGCTGCTTCAAGCCGGCTTGAGGTCAAGACCGCGAACGCGACACGCCTCGCGCGCCGCGGCGGCCGTCGCCCTGACCTTCACATTTCTTACATTCGCGTTCCGTATCGTTGACGGCTTTCCTACGGTGCCTCCCATGCGACGACTCCTCTCCCGCGCGCTGTTCGTGCGCTGCGCTCCGCTTGTTGCCCTCGCGGCGCTGTCCGCGTGTTCGAATCACATCGATACACCCGCCGATCCGGCGAGTGCGGCGATCAACGTTCAGGCCGCGTGGGTCGAAATCGGCGATGCGAACCGGGCGATCGCGCGCGTGGTCACGAACTACAGCCCTGCGTCCGCGAGCGATCCGCTGTGTCCTCAGTTGTCCGTCGACGGCAAGCTGTCGCGCATGACGCTGCGCGCCGGCGCCGCGACCGTCGCGCAACGGCCGACGGCGAGCGCCCCGGCCGACTCGAAACCGTCGAGCTTCCCGGTGTCGGTCTGCGAAGCGACGCTGCCGGGCGATGCCCAGACGGCGAGCGTCGCGGGCCGCGCGCTGCCGTTGCCAAAAGCGCAGCCGCAGCGCATCGCGATCATCGCCGACACCGGCTGCCGGATGAAGAAGGCCGACAACGCATGGCAGGCGTGCAACGACGCGACGGTCTGGCCGTTCGACACGATCGCGGCGAGCGTCGCGAAGCTGTCGCCGGACCTCGTGCTGCACGTCGGCGACTATCACTACCGCGAAAACGCGTGCCCGCCCGACATCGCCGGCTGCAAGGACAGCCCGTGGGGCTACGGCTGGGATGCGTGGCAGGCCGACTTGTTCCGCCCGGCCGCGCCGCTGTTCGCGAAGGCGCCGTGGGTCGTCGTGCGCGGCAACCACGAGGAATGCGCGCGGGCCGGCCAGGGCTGGTACCGCTTCCTCGATCCGCACCCGTATTCGGCGGCCCGTTCGTGCGACGATCCGGCCTACGACGACGACGCGAACTACTCGGATCCCTACGCGGTGTCGCTCGGCGGCGGCACGCAAGTGATCGTGTTCGACACCGCCAAGGTCGGCCGCAATCCGCTGAAGACGACCGACGCGCAGTTCCGCATCTACCAGAAGCAGTTCCAGACGGTCGCGTCGCTCGCGTCGAAGGCGGGCATGTCGACGACGATCTTCACGAACCATCATCCGATCCTCGCGTTCGCGCCGATCGCCGGCAGCACGCCCGCGCCTGGCAATCTCGCGCTGCAGTCGGTGATGGCGAGCCTGAACGCGCAGGCGTACTACCCGCCCGGCATCCACGTCGCGCTGCACGGGCACGTGCACGACTTCCAGGCGATCAACTTCTCGTCCGGGCATCCGGCGACGATCGTGTCCGGCAACGGCGGCGACAACCTCGACGTTGCACTGCCGGATCCATTCCCGGCCGGCCTGACGCCCGCCCCGGGTGCCGTGATCGAGCGGCTGTCGCACAACAACAGCTTCGGCTTCCTGATCATGGAGCGACGCGCGGCGCCGGCGACGGGCTGGGTGTTCCATGCATATTCGGCGGCAGGCAAGCTGCTCGCGTCGTGCGACCAGTCGGGCAACACGCTCGCATGCGACAAGACGGGGTTCATCGCGCCGTGAGTGACGCAGTTCGATTGAGTGACGATCTGACGGATTCGACCGGCCGCCGGCGACGGATGGTCCGCTCGCGGAGGCGGGCGGTTTCGTCGGTGACCGCTGCCGAGCATCGGGTTTCCGGTTCGGTTCCGGTCCCCGGCAGCGGATGGACGGTACGCGTACTTGCCGCCGCCCTGCTCGCCGGCACGGCGTTCGCGGCCCATGCCGCGCCGTCCGAGACGATGCTTCTCCCCGGCACGCCGCCGTCGCGCGTCGTCGGCACGATCGGCAACGGCACGCCGCAGGTGACCGACAAGGTCGACGCGGCGGCCGCCCGTTTCGCGCCCGACCCGACGCTCGTCGCGCTGGGCCGCCGGATCTTCTTCGATCCGCGGCTGTCCGAGCCGCGCGGCATGTCGTGCGCGGGCTGCCACGATCCGGGGCGTGCGTTCGCCCCGACATTGTCCGCCGCTTCGCTCGCGGGGCCGGGCGTGCCGGAAGGCAGCCGCCACGGACGCTTCAGCCTGCGCAACGCGCCGTCGCTGCTCTACGTGCGCTACGTGCCACGCCGCCACTTCTACCAGGATGACGACGCCCCCGCGCCGTCGCCGTTCGGCGGCCTCTTCAGCGACGGCCGCGCGGACACGCTCGCCGAACAGATCCGCGGGCCGCTGTTCGATCCGAACGAGATGAACAACCGATCGCCGGCCGCGCTGCTGCGCAAGGTCGACCGCACCGAACTGGCGGACGATCTCGCCGCGCGCTTCGGCGCATCGGTGCGGCGCGACCCCGAGCAACTGGTGCGCGCGCTGGGCTCGGCCGTCGAGGCCTATCTGCAGAGCGACGACATGGCGCCGTTCACGTCGCGCTTCGACGCGTACCTGCGCACGCGCAAGCCGCTCGCGCCGGCCGAGATGCGCGGCCTGACGCTGTTCCGCAATCCCGACAAGGGCAACTGCATGAGTTGCCATACGCTGTCGGAGACGTCGAGCCGGCCGGAGCGCTCGCTCTTCACGGATTTCGGCTACGACGCGATCGCGGTGCCGCGCAACCGCGCGCTGCCCGCGAACCGCGATCCGCGCCATTTCGACAACGGCCTGTGCGACACGGCCACACGGCTGCGCTGGCCCGAGCCGACGCAATGGTGCGGCTACCTGCGCACGCCGGGGCTGCGCAACGTCGCGGTCAAGCAGACGTTCATGCACAACGGCGTGTTCACGACGCTGCGCGACGCGGTCGCGTTCTACAACACGCGCTCGACCGACCCGGGCCACTGGTATCACGGCGCCAGGACCTTCGACGACGTGCCGGCCGCCTATCGCGGCAACATCAACGTCAATTCGACGCCGATGAACCGTCGACCGGGCACGCCGCCCGCACTCACCGACGCGGAAATCGACGACATCGTCGCGTTCCTCGGCACGCTGACCGACGCGCGCTACGCGAACCTCGTCCCGACCGCCGCGCCTGCCGCCCGGATGACCGGATCGCCGGCCGCCCGCCCACCTGCGCCGGTGCGCTGAACCCTGGCCGAACGGCCAGGCATATGCGCGCCCGCTTGCGGCCGCCTCACATACTGGTTATATTTACAGTACTGTATTTATGAACAGTGAGGTGCGCGATGGAACATCTGGTCCGTATCGTCAACGACACCGATCGCCAAGTGCTGGCATGGCTGCGTGCGCAGGTCGGCGACGCCCGCGTCGAGCGCGCGGCGCGCCAGCTCGGGCATACACGCAAGCCCTTCCCGTCGGCGGTATGCCGGTATCTGGGCATGAGCGCGCCGGCCACGCTGCGCCATGCCGAGCGGCCGCGTGCCGCACGCGACTTCTCAGTCGGCGATCGCTACCTGTCGCTGATCCGTCAGCATCTCGCCGCGCATGCGGTCAGCCGATGAAATCGCCGAAATCGTATCGTCGGCGCATCGCCGCGCGGCGGCCGTCCGGGGTGAATGTGGCGTGCCGGCAGGAAAATGGCGCGCGATCGCATCGATCGTCACATCGCGCTGCACGCGCAGTTGCTCGCGAAACCGGTGCAGGTGGCGATCGAAGGCGCCCGAGCCGACGAATTCGGCCGCAACAACGTCACCCAGCTACCGCCCCTTCCGCGCGCGCTCGATCCACTCGAACAACGCCATCCCGATCAACATCGCGACGACGAACACGATGCCCTTGACCGACCCGAGCCCGATCGACACGATCGCCGGCCCCGGGCAGAATCCGGCAAGCCCCCAGCCGATGCCGAACACGGCGCTCCCTGCGACGAGGCGCACGGTAATCGTCCGCACGGCCGGCAACTGGATCGGCAGGCCGAGCAACGACCGTGTCCGACGCTTCGCCCAGGCGAACGCGAACACGGCAACGCCGATCGCGCCGGCCATCACGAACGCGAGCGACGGATCCCAGCGGCCTGCCAGGTCGAGAAAACCGAGTACCTTCTGCGGGTTGGCCATCCCCGACACGATGAGGCCAGCGCCGAACAGCAGCCCCGCCAGAAACGCGAATCCTGCCTGCATGTCAGCCTCCGATCACGTGCCGTCGCACGAATACGGTCGCAAAACCCGCGACCATGAACACCGTCGTCGCGACGATCGATCGCGCTGCACCGCGTGACAGCCCGCAGACGCCGTGACCGCTCGTGCATCCGCCCGCATAGCGCGTCCCGATTCCAACCAGGAGGCCGGCCGCCAGCAACTCGCCCCATCCCGCATCGACCTGCGGCGCCGCGGCGACACCGGCGATGCGCATCATCAGCGGCGCGGCAATCAGCCCGGCGAGGAATGCGGCACGCCAGTCGCGCTCGGCGGAACCGGCCGTGAACAAGCCGCCGACGATGCCGCTGATCCCGGCGATCCGTCCGTTGAACGCAACGAGCCACGCGGCAGCAAGCCCGATCAGCACACCGCCTGCAAGCGACAGCCACGGCGTGAAATGAATCAAATCAAGCTGCATGGCGAATCCCCTTCGCGGCCGTGCCGCAGAACTGTTCGTACAGCACGCCCATCACCGCGATCACGGCCGGGCTGTCGAGCGAATAGTGGATGTTCTTGCCTTCACGGCGCGTTCGGACCAATGCGTTGTCCCGCAACACGCCGAGTTGCTGCGACAGCGTCGGCTGGCGGATGTCCAGCCGCGCCTCGAGATCGCTCACGCAGCGTTCGCCCAGCGACAGCTCGCAGAGCAGCAGCAACCGGTCGGGATTGGACAGCACCTTGAGCAGCGCGCATGCCGATTCGGCGGCGGCGCGCATCTGGTCGGGCTCGGGCAGCCCGGTGGAAGGGTCGGCGTTCATGAGGGGACCGCAAACGATTAAGGAATCTACATTATATACATTTATATAATGTAGATTCCTGCTTTCGTTCGGTGCCGTCGGAAGACGGCGCCATCGGCAACGGTCGGCCCCCTGCCTCCGCTGCGCGTGCTCGCCGGCTATCGCCTCGGCCGCCGCCGCATGGCTGCACGCGAGCACGCGGTGCGGATCGAAGCGGTCCATCAGTCAGCCGAGCATGAACGGCGCAGCGGCCCGCTGCGAACCGGGCCGCTTCGCCCTGGCGCGTCAGGCGCCGTCGCAGGACGTCGTGTCGTCCAGCATCAGCGTGCCGACCCGCGCGGGCACGAGCGGCATGCGCGGCACCGGCGGCGTCCAGCCGAACAGCGCCTGCGCGGCCGCACCGCACACGCGGCCCTGGCATGCCCCCATCCCGCAGCGCGTCTGCAGCTTCGCCGCCGTCCAACCGGACGCCGGCGCGACCGCGTCGAAGCGCACGTCCTCACAACGGCACATCAGCGTATCGGGCCGCGCGAGCCGGCGGATCGCCTCGCGGATCGCGAAGCATTCGCGCACTGCGTCCGCGAATGCCTGCCAGCGCGCGCGCTGCGCAATCAGCGCGGCCAGCGGCGCCGTCTGCCCGGTGGCCGCGCAGCCGGCAATCTCGCCTTCGACCATCGCCAGTTCGCTGCCGCCGACACCCGTGCACTCGCCCGCCGCGAAACAGCCCTCGCGGCTCGTGCGCTGGTGCGCGTCGACCACGACCGCGCCGTTCTCGATCCGGCAGCCGAGATGGCTCGGCAGCACGGTGTTCGGCACGAGGCCGAAGCCGCATGCGAGCCGGTCGCAGTCGACCTCGAATTCACGCTCGCCGTGCCGGATCCGCACGCGTTCGAGCCGCTTGTCGCCGAACGCTTCGACGACGTGTGCGCCGGGCCGATAAGCCGCCGTGACGAGTTTCGCGGCCTGCGCGAATTTCGACGGCCAGCGCCACAGCCCCGCGCCGAAACCGGCGACATCGCTCCACGCTGCCTGTTCGAGCACGTGCAACACTTGCGCGCCGGCCTGCCGGGCCGTCGCCGCGCTCGCGAGCAGCAGCGGGCCGCTGCCGGCGATCACGGTGCGCTGCCCGCGCACGTCGAGACCGTACTTGATCAGCGCCTGCAGACCGCCCGCGCCGGTGACGCCCGGCAGCGTCCAGCCGGGAAACGGCAGCAGCAGCTCGCGCGCGCCGCAGCACACGATCAGCGTGCGGAATTCCAGCAGGAACCCGCGCTCGTCGTCCTCCAGCAGCAACGTGCCCGGCTGCGTCTCGGCGACGATGCGCGTGGCCGCCAAATGCGTGACGTTCGGCCGACGCAGCACGGCAAGGCGTTCCGCCGCGGCCGGCACCGGCGTCGCGGCCGCTGCCTGGCGCCAGATCTGCCCGCCCGCGCGCGGGTTGTCGTCGACGATCGCGATCGTCGCGCCGCTTCGTGCGGCGGCCCGCGCGGCCGACAATCCGGCCGGGCCCGCGCCGACGATGGCGACGTCGACGCTCAGTCGTTCCTGTTTCATCGCGTGCGCTCCACCCGCATCCCGTCACGGCACAGCGTCTGGCAAGCCAGACGACGGCGGCCGTCGATCGTCATCCTGCACTCCTGGCAGATGCCCATACCGCAAAACGGCGCGCGCGCCGCACCCGTGCACGACACGCGCGTCGAGTCGTCGCCGCTCGCCGCGACGGCGGCCGCGACGGTCGCGCCGTCGGCCACCGTCAGCGCGCGGCCGTCCAGATGAATGATCATGTCAGCGCTCCGGCTACGGGGGACGTCGTCAGAAAACGTCCCGGCAAATACGGTTCGATGTCGATGGGCGGCCGTTCGCCGGTCATCAGCGCGGCGACGAGCCGCGCACTGCCCGGCGCGGTCGTCACGCCGAGCCCTTCGTGCCCGACCGCGAGCCATACGCCCGGCCGCGCCGGATGCTCGCCGAGCAGCGGCAGACCGTCGGGGCTCGCGGAACGGAAGCCCGTCCATGCGCGAATTCCGTTCAGGTCGGCCAGATCCGGCAGGTAGCCGGCCGCGCGGCGCAGCATGCGCGCGAGGACCGGCGGCTCGACGCGCGCGTCCTCGGTGTCGAACTGGCGCGACGAGCCGATCAGCAGCTGGCCGGTGGGCCGCGGCTGCACGTTGAACGCGACCGACGTGCCGTCGCTTGCGTGCGCGCTCGCCGCATAGCCAAGCTCGACGAGCTGGTGCGACACCTGGCCCGGGTAACGATCGGTGATCAGCAGGTGGCCCTTCTTCGGGCGCAATGGCAATTCAGGCAACAGCGTGCGCGCGGCGACGCCGTTCGCGACGACCACGCGCTCCGCACGCAGCGTGTCGCCGCTCGCGAGCGTCACGCTCGGACCGTCGACCGCCACCGCGCGATCGCGCCGCAACGTGATGCCCGGCGCGCGCTGCAACAGCCAGTTCGCGGCGACGGGCGCATAGAGAATCGCGTCGCCGGGGATCTTCAGCGCGCCGCCGAGGCCCGCGCGCAGCATCGGCTCCAGCCGCGCGAGCGTCGCCGCGTCGATCAGCTCGCCCGCCACGCCGTGCGCGGCGAGCGTCGCCTGCTTGGTGCGCGCGAGATCCATTTCGTGCGCGTCGGCCGCGAGCCACAGCGTGCCGCAGTTGCGGTACGCGCAGCCGTCCGGCATCTCGCCGGCGAGCGCGCGCCACAATTCGATCGAATAATGGCTCAGCGCGAGCTCCGCCGCGTTGTCGTCCATCGCGACGAGGTGCCCCATGCCGGCGCCGGTCGCGCCGCCGCTCGCGTCGTCGACGACGAGCACGCGCAGCCCGCGCTGCGCGAGTTCATGCGCGCACGCCGCGCCGACGATGCCGGCGCCGATCACGACGACGTCGGTCCGGGTCTCGCTCACGACACGATGCCCCAGCCGAACGGATCGTCTTCCTCGATCAGCAGCGTCGCTTCCGCGCTCAGGTGCGCGCTGCCGCGAATCGTCGGCACGATGCCGCCGTCGGCCTGCGCGTAGCTCGCCTGGAACACGCTGCCGATCACGCTCGCCTGGCGCCATACGACGCCCGGTTCGAGCTTGCCGTCGGCCGCGAGGCACGCGAGCTTCGCGCTCGTGCCGGTGCCGCACGGGGAACGGTCGTACGCATGGCCGGGGCACAGCACGAAGCTGCGGCTGTCGCATTCGGGATCGTCCGCGAATAGTTCGATATGGTCGATCTCGCCGCCGTTCGCGCCGGTGATGCCCGCGCGTTCGAGCCCCGCACGCACTGCGGACGAATAGGCGGTCAGCGCCGCCACGTTGTCGCCGGCCACGCGCTGGCCGTGATCGCTGATCAGGAAGAACCAGTTGCCGCCCCACGCGATGTCGCCCTTCACGGGACCGTAACCGGGCACATCGACGTCGACGGCCTTCGCATGGCGGTACGCGAGCACGTTGCGCACGCTGACCGACAGGTCGTCGTGCAGCGTCGCCTCGACGGTGCCGACCGGCGTTTCGATCTGGTGCACGCCCGGCTCGATGCGGCCCATGTGATGCAGCGTGCGCACCACGCCGATCGTGCCGTGCCCGCACATCCCGAGATAGCCGCTGTTGTTGAAGAAGATCACGCCGGCCGCAGCTTCCGGCGACACGGGTTCGCACAGCAGCGCGCCGACCAGCACGTCGCTGCCGCGAGGCTCGAGAATGCACGCGGTGCGATAGCGATCGTGCTCGCGCGCGAGCACGTCGCGGCGCTCGGCCATGGTGCCGTTGCCGAGCGAGGGGAAACCGGACACGACGAGCCGCGTAGGTTCGCCGCCCGTGTGCGAATCGATGATCTGGATGCGCTTCATCATGAGCCGTCCGAAGTGGGGAAAGGAGCATAGCTTCCTCCGTCGTGCGTCCGTCCGCTTGTGGCTTTTCGATGAGGACGGCGACGAAATCGGCACAGTGCGGAACGCGTTTCGCGGCCCTTGCGGCCACTGTGCCGATTTCGTCATTTTGCTCCGCGATACGGCTCAAGCGTGATGGGCGTTTGCACGGCGATACTGGTTGCACGTCGACGCGCCTGTCGTCGACCGATACGAAGCAGGAGATTGCAGTGAGCCGAAACGCCATCCAGCGGACCGGAGTTTTCCCCGCCCTCAGCCACCGGTCCGTACCGGACGCGTCCATCGCATTCGACGCCTCGCACCGCGCCGAACGGAACCACGCGAACCGCTGACCGATTTCCCCACGGCGGTGCGGCGGCTTCCCCTCGTCGCATCGCCACTTCCGTGTCCGGCATGGCCGGCACGGGCCCGTTCGCCGCAGCGCCTGCCCGCGCCGCACTCGAGCGAGCCACGGCCCTCGCGGTCGTTCGAACCGGTCGCACGCCGGCCGGCCGGCGTTGCGCCTGCTGCGCCCCGGAGCGCGGCGCAGGCCGCACCTGCCCCGATATTTCCCAGGAGACAAACCCATGCCAGGTCAAGGCAACACACACCCGTCCGTCCCGCTTTCCCGTTCCGTGCCCGCCGACGGCGGTCACGGCAAGTTCAAGAAGCAGCTGTCGCTGACCGACCTGACGTTCATCGGCCTCGGTGCGATCTTCGGTTCGGGGTGGCTGTTCGCCGCGAGTCACGTGTCGACGATCGCCGGCCCGGCCGGCATCTTCTCGTGGCTGCTCGGCGGCTTCGCGGTGCTGCTGCTCGGCATCGTCTACTGCGAGCTCGGCGCCGCGCTGCCGCGCGCGGGCGGCGTGGTCCGCTACCCGGTGTTCTCGCACGGCCCGTTGCTCGGCTACCTGATGGGCTTCATCACGCTGATCGCGTTCTCGAGCCTGATCGCGATCGAAGTGGTCGCCGCGCGCCAGTACGCGGCCGCATGGTTCCCGGGCCTCACCAAGGCCGGATCGAGCGACCCGACGACGATCGGCTGGCTCGTGCAGGCCGCGCTGCTGTGCTTCTTCTTTTACCTGAACTATTCGAGCGTGAAGACGTTCGCGAAGGCGAACAACATCATCAGCATCTTCAAGTTCATCGTGCCGCTGTCGGTGATCGCGGTGCTGTTCACGTTCTTCAAGCCCGCCAACCTCACCGCGCACGGTTTCGCGCCGTTCGGCATGCCTGGCATCGAGATGGCCGTGTCGGCCGGCGGCATCATCTTCGCGTATCTCGGCCTCACGCCGATCGTGTCGGTCGCGAGCGAAGTGCGCAATCCGCAGCGCACGATCCCGATCGCGCTGATCCTGTCGATCCTGCTGTCCACGCTGATCTACGTGCTGCTGCAGCTCGCGTTCATCGGCAGCATCCCGACCGACATGCTGGCCGCCGGCTGGCACGACGTGAGCAAGGCCTTCTCGCTGCCGTACCGCGACATCGCGCTCGCGCTCGGCGTGGGCTGGCTCGCGGTGATGGTGGTCGCCGACGCGATGATCTCGCCGAGCGGCTGCGGCAACATCTACATGAACGCGACGCCGCGCGTCGTCTACGGCTGGGCGAAGACGGGCACGTTCTTCAAGGTGTTCACGCGCGTCGACGAGGCATCGGGCATCCCGCGTGCGGGCCTGTGGCTCACGTTCGGCCTCGCGATCTTCTGGACCATGCCGTTCCCGTCGTGGGAGGCGCTGATCAACATCGTTTCGGCCGCGCTGGTGCTGAGCTATGCGGTCGCACCCGTGTCGGTCGCCGCGCTGCGCCGCACCGCGCCCGACCTGCCGCGGCCGTTCCGCGCGGTGGCGTTCGGCATCACCGGCCCCGCGTCGTTCGTGATCGCCGCGCTGATCGTCTACTGGTCGGGCTGGGGCACGGTGTCCTGGCTGCTCGGCCTGCAGATCGTCATGTTCGTGATCTATCTCGCGTGCCGCCGCTGGGTGCCGACCGCGCACCTGAGCCTCGCCGAGCAGGTGCGTTCGTCCGCGTGGCTGATCGCGTTCTACGCGGCCATGATCGTGCTGTCCTACTTCGGCGGCTTCGGCGGCACGGGCCAGCTCGCGCATCCGTACGACACGGTCGTCGTCGCGGCCGTCGCGCTCGTCATCTACTACTGGGGCGCCAATACCGGCATCCGTTCCGACAAGCTGCAACTCGACGACGACGAAGACTGACACACCCGCTTTCCCCTTTTCACTCCGGCCGGGCGCCCACGCCCGGCCCCGCATTTTCCGAGGAAAACCCATGCAACTCACAGGTCAGCTCCTGATCGGCCAGTCGGCCATCGCCGGACAGAACGGCACCCTTCACGCGATCGCCGCCGCGACCGGCGAACCGCTCGAACCCGCATTCGGCGGCGCGAGCCTGCACGACCTGGAGACGGCCTGCGCGCTCGCCGACGAAGCCTTCGACACGTATCGCGAGACGAGCCCCGAGCAACGTGCGGCGTTTCTCGATGCGATCGGCCGCAATATCCTGGCGCTCGGCGACGACCTGATCGAGCGCTGCGTCACCGAAACGGGCCTGCCGCGCGCACGCATCGAAGGCGAACGCGGCCGCACGGTCGGCCAGCTCGCGCTGTTCGCGTCGCTCGTGCGCGACGGCGGTTACGTCGATGCGCGCATCGATCCGGCCCGCCCGGACCGCAAGCCGCTGCCGCGCGTCGACCTGCGCCTGCGCAACGTCGCGATCGGGCCGGTCGCCGTATTCGGCGCGTCGAATTTCCCGCTCGCGTTCTCGGTCGCGGGCGGCGATACCGCGTCGGCACTCGCCGCCGGCTGCCCGGTGATCGTCAAGGCGCACTCCGCGCATCCGGGCACGTCCGAGCTCGTCGGCCGCGCGATCCAGCAGGCGGTGCGCGAATGCGGGCTGCCGGCCGGCGTGTTCTCGCTGCTGTTCGACGCGTCGCGCGAAATCGGCCAGGCGCTCGTCGCCGATCCGCGCATCAAGGCCGTCGGCTTCACCGGCTCGCGCCGTGGCGGCGTGGCGCTGATGAACATCGCGGCCGCGCGCCACGAGCCGATTCCGGTCTATGCGGAAATGAGCTCGATCAACCCGGTGCTGCTGTTCCCGGCCGCGCTCGACGCGCGCCACGACGCGATCGCGCCGCAGTTCGTCGCATCGCTCGCCCTCGGCGCCGGCCAGTTCTGCACCAACCCGGGCCTCGTGCTCGCCGTCGACGGCCCCGCGCTGCGCGCGTTCGAAGCCGCGGCGGCCACCGCCGTGCAGGCGACCGCCGCGCAGACGATGTTGACGCCGCACATCCACGCGAGCTATGCGCAAGGCGTGGCCACCCTGCGCGCGCACGACGCGGTCGAACTGCTGGCGCAAGGCGTGGAAGGCGGTCGCTTCCAGGCGCGCGCGGCGCTGTTCGCGACCTCGGCGGACGCATTCATCGCCCATCCCGAACTGCGTGACGAAGTGTTCGGTCCGGCATCGCTGATCGTGCGCTGCCCGGATGCCGATACGCTGCATCGCGTGCTGAAGTCGCTCGAAGGGCAACTGACGATCGCCGCGCATCTCGCCGACGGCGACGCCGCGCTGTTCGCCGCGCTGCGCCCGACGCTCGAGCGCAAGGCCGGCCGTATTCTCGTCAACGGCTTCGGCACGGGCGTCGAGGTCGGTCATGCGATGGTGCACGGCGGTCCGTTCCCGGCCACGTCCGACACGCGCACGACGTCGGTCGGCGCACGCGCGATCGAGCGTTTCCTGCGCCCCGTGTCGTACCAGGACGTGCCGGACGCGCTGCTGCCCGACGCCATCCGCAACGGCAACCTGCTGAACGTGCCGCAACGCATCGACGGCGTGCCGGCGCCCCGGGAAGCGCGCGATGTCTGAGCCGCTCGCCGAAGTCGTCCTGTCGCTCGACGAGGTCCATGCGCTCGCGCTGCGGGTGCTGACGCACCACGGGCTGTCCGATGCGCACGCGCGGGCGATCGCGGGCGTGATCACGCAGGGCCAGCGCGACGAGTGCCACTCGCACGGCGTGTATCGGCTGCTCGTGTGCGTGCGCTCGCTGAAGAAGGGCAAGGTCGACCCGCAAGCCGTGCCGACGCTGCGCCGGCTGTCGTCGTCGATCGTCGCGGTCGACGCCCATCGCGGCTTCTCGCTGCTGAGCTTCGAAACCGGCCTGCCGGTGCTCGTCGAGATGGCGAAGCAGCACGGGATCGCCGCGATGGCGATCAACCACTGCTACCACTTTTCGGCGCTGTGGCCCGAGGTCGAGGCGATCGCCGCCGAGGGGCTGGTCGGCATCGCGATGAACCCGAGCCACAGCTGGGTCGCGCCGGAAGGCGGCCGCGAGCCGGTGTTCGGCACGAACCCGATCGCGTTCGCGTGGCCGCGCCCGGACGGCGCGCCGTTCGTGTTCGACTTCGCGACGAGCGCGATCGCGCGCGGCGACATCGAGCTGCACGCGAAACAGGGCAAGGCGATCCCGCCGCACTGGGCGATCGACGCCGACGGCCAGCCGACCTCCGATCCGAAGGCCGCGCTGCACGGCGCAATGCGCACGTTCGGCGGGCACAAGGGCTCGGCGCTCGCGGCGATGGTCGAACTGCTCGGCGGCGCGCTGATCGGCGACATGACGAGCCAGGAGTCGATGGACTTCGACGAAGGCGTCGGCGCGACGCCGTGCCACGGCGAGCTCGTGATCGCATTCGACCCGAAAGTGTTCCTCGGCGACGATCTCGACGCGGGCCTCGCGCGCGGCGAGCGGATGTTCGCGTCGATCACCGGGCAAGGCGCGCGGCTGCCGTCGCAGCGGCGCTTCGACGCCCGTGCGCGCAGCATCGCGCACGGCGTGCGGATTCCGAAGGCGCTGTACGACGAAATCCTGACGCTGCTCGACTGACGCGCGATCGCCAGGCGCGGCTTCATCGCCGGCAGGACGGGCGATGAAGTCGCCGTCCGGTTCGACCGGCGTGTCCCGCGCCCGCGTCCAGGCGCCCAGCCCGGCGCCCGCGGGCGGCCGCATGCCCGGCGGCTGTGGGATAATCGACGGGTTTGCCCAGGGCGCAGCTCAAGAGGTTGTTCGCACGGGCGCGCGAGAGGCCTCCATTCCCGTGCCTCCACCCTTTTTCGCGATAATTCTTCAGCCATCACCATGCCCACATACCGTTCCAAAACCTCCACCGCCGGCCGCAACATGGCAGGTGCGCGCTCGCTGTGGCGCGCCACCGGCATGAAAGACGACGATTTCTCGAAGCCGATCATCGCGGTCGTCAACTCGTTCACGCAGTTCGTGCCCGGGCACGTGCACCTGAAGGATCTCGGCCAGCTCGTCGCGCGCGAGATCGAGGCCGCCGGCGGCGTCGCGAAGGAATTCAACACGATCGCGGTCGACGACGGCATCGCGATGGGCCATGACGGCATGCTCTATTCGCTGCCGAGCCGCGACATCATCGCCGACTCGGTGGAGTACATGGTGAACGCGCACTGCGCGGACGCGATGGTCTGCATCTCGAACTGCGACAAGATCACGCCGGGGATGCTGATGGCCGCGATGCGCCTCAACATCCCGGTGATCTTCGTGTCGGGCGGCCCGATGGAAGCCGGCAAGACGCGCCTCGCGAACCCGGTCACCAAGACCGTCGAATTGAAGAAACTCGACCTCGTCGACGCGATGGTGATCGCGGCCGACCAGTCGTATTCGGATGCCGACGTCGCCGAAGTCGAGCGCTCGGCCTGCCCGACCTGCGGTTCGTGCTCGGGCATGTTCACCGCGAACTCGATGAACTGCCTGACCGAGGCGCTCGGCCTGTCGCTGCCCGGCAACGGCACGGTCGTCGCGACGCACGCGGATCGCGAGCAGCTGTTCAAGCGCGCCGGCCGCCGCATCGTCGAACTGACCCGCCAGCACTACGAGCAGGACGACATGCGCGTGCTGCCGCGCTCGGTCGGCTTCAAGGCGTTCGAGAACGCGATGACGCTCGACATCGCGATGGGCGGTTCGACCAACACGATCCTGCACCTGCTGGCGATCGCGCAGGAAGCCGGCATCGACTTCACGATGAAGGACATCGATCGCCTGTCGCGCATCGTGCCGCAGCTGTGCAAGGTCGCGCCGAACACGAACAAGTACCACATCGAGGACGTGCACCGCGCGGGCGGCATCATGGCGATCCTCGGCGAGCTCGACCGCGCCGGCAAGCTGCACACCGACGTGCCGACCGTGCACGCGCCGACGCTGAAGGATGCGCTCGACCAGTGGGACATCGTCCGCACGGAAGACGAATCGGTCCGCACGTTCTACCTGGCCGGCCCGGCCGGGGTCCCGACGCAGGTCGCGTTCAGCCAGGATACGCGCTGGCCGAGCCTCGACCTCGACCGCGCCGAAGGCTGCATCCGCTCGTACGAGCATGCATTCTCGAAGGAAGGCGGCCTGGCCGTGCTGACCGGCAACATCGCGCTCGACGGCTGCGTGGTGAAGACGGCCGGCGTCGATGAAAGCATCCTGGTATTCGAGGGCTCGGCGCATGTGACCGAATCGCAGGACGAAGCGGTCGAGAACATCCTGAACGACAAGGTCAAGGCCGGCGACGTGGTGATCGTGCGCTACGAAGGCCCGAAGGGCGGCCCCGGCATGCAGGAAATGCTGTACCCGACGAGCTACATCAAGTCGAAGGGCCTCGGCAAGGCATGCGCGCTGCTGACGGACGGCCGCTTCTCGGGCGGCACGTCGGGCCTGTCGATCGGTCACTGCTCGCCGGAAGCGGCAGCGGGCGGCGCGATCGGCCTCGTGCGCGACGGCGACCGGATCCGCATCGACATCCCGAATCGCACGATCGACGTGCTGGTGTCGGACGAGGAACTCGCGCGTCGCCGCGAAGAGCAGAACGCGAAGGGCTGGAAGCCGGCGCAACCGCGCCCGCGCAAGGTGTCCGCGGCGCTGAAGGCCTATGCGAAGCTGGTGATGTCGGCCGACAAGGGTGCCGTGCGCGACCTGTCGCTGCTCGACGACTGACACCGGACGACGGGCCGCGCGAACGGCCCGCCTGCGCGATTCGGAAGCCGCTCCTCGGAGCGGCTTTTTTTCGTCCGGCGCCGGCCCGAAGCCGCGGCACCGGCGCCGTCAATCGATCAATGACGGAACTCGTCGGTGCCCCATCCGCCTCCACCGCCACCGTGGCTCCCACCGCCGCGGTTCCCGCCGCTGTTTCCACCGCCTTGCGGCCGTGCGCCGTAACCGCCGCCGCCCTGATACGTCGGCGGCGCCATCATCCGGGCCGCGCCACCGTTAGGTGCGGGCGGCTGCGCCGGCTGCTGCGGCTGCGGCTGCGGCTGACGGCCGGGCATCGGCGCAGGCGCGGGTGCGGCCTGCTGTGGCGCCGGCGCGCGGTTCGGGCCGTTCCAGCCACCGCGCGTCGCCGACGGCCGTGCATCATGCCGCTCGGGCGCCCCACCGCCCGGCGCGCGCTGGTTCGGCACGCCCGGCTGCGGGTGTCCGTAAGCGGGCGGCATCCCGCCGGGGCCGATGCGCGGCTCGGCACGACGCTCCCAGCGGTCGCGATCGTGAAACCACGGCCGATGGCGATAGTAGCGGTCCCAGTACGCGCCGATCGCGAAGCCGGTCACCGGCACGCCGATGATCGCGCCGTATTCGAGCAACGGCACGTAATTGCCTTGATACGGATAGTCGAGCTGCTCCGCGTCGATCCAGCCGCGCACGCCCGGCAGCGCGACGTCGCACCACGAGTAGTCGCTCAGGCAGCCGAACACGTCCAGCGCGGTGCCGGGCGGAACCTGCGCGACGACCGGATAATCGGGCGCCGGCCCCGCATAGATTTCGGCCGGCGAGTTCGTGTAGGCGCTGCTTTGCGCGTCGGCGATGCCCGGCACCGCGGCGATGCCGAACAGGACGGCGCACAAACTTCGGATGATCGTGTTGCTCATGATGCTCTCCCGCGCGGTGCCACCGCGCGTCGGTCAGTGTCGATGGCCCCCGCCCCCATGCCCGCCTCCCCAGTGACCGCCGCCCCATGGACGGTGCCAGTATCCGCCTCGGTAGCCACCGCCCCAGTGCCCCCAGAAACCGAGGCCGATCGTGACGGGCGGCCCATACCAGCCCGGGTAGTACGCGGGATAGTAGGCCGGGTAAGGTACGTAGGTCGGCGCGACATATACGGGGGCAGGTACGTAGACATATTCGTCTGCCGGGGGCGGCACCGCGGGCGTCGACGGCGCGGCCGGTCCGGCGGTTGCCGGCGCCACCGGGATCTCACGCTGCGACACCGTGGCAGGCACGGGTGCGTAATACGGCGCATAGCCGTAGGGGCCGGTGTAATAACCGTTCAGCGCTAGCATGGCCAGCGCCATGACGGCAGGCCGCGCGGCGGGAATCGGGTTCATTCGAGGCTCCGCAGGGAATCGGCGCGTCACCGCCTGGCGCGCCTGACTCTAGCTTACGTCCCCCGAATATTTCTGCGGGTTTGATCGGTTACTTTTTGTTTCGCGGCAACGAAGAACGGGGCGTGACCGCGCGGGCATGCCGCATGCGCGTGCGTCAGCCGCGCCGGCGTTGAAGTTGGCGCAAATGCCCTCAAGTTGAATATCGAGTCAGGCTGGCCGGCGCGAACGGGCGTTCGCGGCCCCCGGCAGCCTGAAACCCCGCGGACTTCGGCCCGCCCAGACAGGAACGCGGCTCGCGCCGCCATCGACATGACTACGCCACGCCCCACGCTTCGGGCGGACACGCCCCTCGATCCGATCATCCAGCTGCTGGCGCTTGCCGGCGAACAGGGTTATCTGACGCACGCCGACCTCGTCGACGCGCTGCCGCCGGAAAGCGACAGCCCCGACGCGCTGGACGTCGTGCGCGCCGCGCTCGCGGACATCGGCATCGCCGTGCTCGACGAGCCCGTCGCGCCGGCGCCGTTCACGGGCGCGGCACCGGTCGACGTCGATCGCGACGCCCTCGACGAGGGCCGCGCGCTGCTCGGCGATCTCGCCCGCGGCACCGCTGCATCGACCGACCCGCTCGCGCTCTACATGCGGCGCATCCATGCGGTGCCGCTGCTCAAGCGCGAGGACGAAATCGTGCTTGCCCGCGAGATCGAGACGGGCCGCCATCAGATCCTGCACGCGCTGGCCGGCTGTCCCACGGCCGTCGAGGCGCTGCTCGCGCGCCATGCCGCAACGCGTGCAGCCGGCTCGGCCGCCAACGAAGGCGACGTCGACGACGGCGGCGGCGGCGATGCGCCGGCACCTGCGCGCTACGACACGCTGCAGGACGCGGTTGCGACCGTGCGTGACGCATTGCACGCGCAGGGCTGCCGCTCGGCCGAGTATCGCGACGCGCGTAACCGCCTGGTCGCGCTGCTCGGTTCGCTCGCATGGGTTGCACCGGCCGTCGATGAAGCGAGCCGCGTCGTGCGCGCGCTCGCCGTCGCCCCGGTCGAAGCCGGAGCTGACACCACCGCGGGCGCCGACGCCGCGAGCTTCGACCCGGTCGCGCGGCGCGCGCTCGGCGCCGCGCTGAGCGACGGCCAGCAAAAAGTGCGCGACGGCACGCGCGCGATGCTCGAGGCGAACCTGCGCCTCGTGCTGTCGATCGCGCGCAAGTACATGAACCGCGGCGTCGACCTGCCCGATCTCGTGCAGGACGGCTGCCTCGGCCTGATGCGCGCGATCGAGAAGTTCGAATACCGCCGCGGCTTCAAGTTCTCGACCTACGCGACCTGGTGGATCCGGCAGGCGGTCGCGCGCGCGGTGGCCGACCGCTCGCGCACGATCCGCGTGCCCGTGCACGTCGGCGACCAGTACCAGCGCGTGCAACGCCATGCGCTGCGCTTTCGCCAGCGCACGGGCCGCCGCGCAACGCCGGCCGAACTCGCGGCCGAGACCGGGCTCGCAGAGGACAAGCTGCGCGCAGTGCTCGCGCTGCCGGCCGAGCCGCTGTCGCTCGACACGCCGCTGCCCGATGCGGATACCGGGCTCGTCGACCTGCTCGAGGACCAGGCATCGGCGAGCCCGTTCGAGCGTCTGGTGGACACGCGCATGCGCGAATGCGTGACGTCGCTGCTGCGCTCGGTCACGCCGGCCGAAGCCGACGTGCTGCGCCGGCGGTTCGGCCTCGGTGGCGCCGAGCCCGACACCTACGATGCGATCGCGCAGGACGCGGGGATGTCGCGCGAACGCGTGCGGCAGATCGAGAAGCGCGCGCTCGCCACGCTGCGCATGGCCGCGGAGGCGGAGGGCGCGCAGTCGTTCCTCGACGCGTAACGGTCCGCGCGTTCGTGCCGCACGCCGGCACGAGCGCGCGCGGACCGGTTCCGACCGTGCAACGCTTACCATTGATGCATATCAAGTTTTGCTCGTCGCTTGCCGTGACAATGTGCTGAAATAAGAGTTGGACACGGGGCGTTGTGCACCGTGTCCATTCCGTTTGCACACACCCGGGCTCCGCACATGCAAACGACCATCGGCCAAACACACGAGGAAAACCGGCAGATCGCGGCCTGCCTGCGCGAGGCCGCGCAGTTGCTTGCCGACCAGGGCGCGAATCCTTATCGGGTTGCCGCCTACCGCGCATCGGCCGATACGATCGAGTCGCTCCAAGACAGCATTCGCACGCGGTTCGACGCGGGCGGTGTCGACGCACTCGACGCACTGCCGGAAGTCGGCACGGGCGTCGCGGAGGCGATCGCCGAACTGCTGGTGACCGGACGCTGGCGGCTGCTCGACCGGCTGCGCGGCGACGCGGAGCGCGCGTCCGCATTCGAAGCCGTGCCGGGCATCGGCCACGCGCTCGCGCTGCGGATTCACGACCAATTGCACATCGATACGCTCGAGGATCTCGAACGCGCGGCACGCAGCGGCCAGCTCGAAGCGATTCCGGGCGTCGGCCCGCGGCGCGCGGCCGGCATCCGCGCGGCGCTCGACGACGTGCTGAGCCGGCGCCGGCGCTGGCAAGGCCATGCGCGCGACGCCAGCCTCGGCACCGAGCCGCCGGTCGAACTGCTGCTTTACATCGACCGCCTGTACCGCAACAAGGCCGCCGCCGGCATCCTGCCCACGCTCGTGTCGCGTCGGCTGAACGCGGACGTGAGCATTCAACCGCCCGTGATGCACATGACGAAAGGCGGCTGGCATTTCACCGCGCTGTGCCCGTATCCCGTGCGCCCGCAGGCGTCCGGTCGCACCGCGGACTGGGTCGCGCTCTACTTCTATGACGCGTTGCAATGCGAGAACCAGCGGACCGTCGTCACGGAAACGCTCGGCTCGCTCGTCGGCAAGCGCATCGTGCGCGGACGCGAGATGGAATGCCGCGTGTATTACGCGGGATGAGGCGCCCGGGACGCCAGCCGCGGCGATACGGCCGCCCCGTGGCGTGCTCGAGCGTCCACGCTTCGGCAAACCGGACCGCCTGACCGCTTACGCGCCTTCCGTCTTCGTGCGGCGCGCCGGATGACGATGCGCCACGATGCGCAATAGTTTGCGGAACGACGGACACTCGAGATGGCTCGGCGCAGGGCAGACGGCCGCGTGCCGCAATGCGTCGCGCACCGCGCCGAGACGGCGGATCGTACGGTCGAGCTCGTCGGCCTTGTCGTCGAGCTTCGCGCGATCGATCGCGGGCCGGCCGTCCGCGCCGAACATCGCGAGGATGTCGTCCAGCGAAAAGCCGGCCTCGCGGCCGAGCGCGATCAGCGCAAGACGCTCCAGCACCGACTCGTCGTACTGGCGCCGCAGCCCGTGACGGCCGTTCGGCACGATCAATCCCTTTTCCTCGTAGTAGCGCAGCGTCGACGCGGGCAAGCCCGAGCGGCGCGCGACTTCGGCGATGTCCAGACGACTCATGCTCGATCTCAAGTGAACTTGAAGTTGCAAGATAGCCGCTCGACTCCTTCGATACAAGCCTGGTCCGCCATGAACCGCCGGCGCCGAGTCGGCGAGCGCCGCGCACCGCGTTTCATTCGCCGCCGCTGTCGATCAGGTTGTGGCGCACGCGCCCGAGCAGTCGCACGAGCGTGTCGCGCTCGTCGCGCGTGAAGCCGCGCAACCCGTCGTCGGTGACGGTGTCGCCCACCTCCAGCATCTGCGGAAAGATGTCGCGTGACTTGTCGGTCAGCCGGATCACGAACGCGCGGCGATCGTCGTCGTTCGTGATGCGTTCGATCCATCCGCAAACTTCCATCCGGTCGAGCAGCCGCGTCAGCGAGATCGGCGTGATCTCGAGCCATTCCGCGAGCCGCGCCTGATTCATCTCGCCCTTCCACGTCAGGTACGCGAGCACGCGGCTTTGCGCACGCGTCAATCCGAGGCGCTTCGCGCGCCGGTCGAACAGGCGTCCTTGCAGGCGGGCCACGTCGGAAATCAGGTAGCCGATCCGGTTCTCGTAAGTCTTGTCCATGCGGGGATTATAGGGGCAGGCCGCGAATCATCCGGGGCTCGGGCCAGGCGATGAGCACGAACATAATAAGCATGCTTATAATTCGAGCCATACCGGATCGCCGCCCACGGCGACCGTCCCACGGAGACACTCGCTTGAACCCCGCCGCCACCGACGCCCCCACCCCACCGCCCGCCCTCAACCGCCCGATGCTGACCCTGTCGATCATGCTCGCGACGCTGATCCAGACGCTCGACAGCACGATCGCGAACGTCGCGCTGCCGCACATGCAGGGCACGCTGTCCGCGTCGCAGGACGAAATCACCTGGGTGCTGACCTCCTACATCGTCGCCGCGGCGATCGCGACGCCGCTGACCGGCTGGCTGTCCGACCGCCTCAGCATGAAGCGGCTGCTGACGCTCTCGATCGCGGGCTTCACGATCGCGTCCGCGCTGTGCGGACTGTCCGAGTCGCTCGTGCAGATCGTCGGCGCGCGGCTGCTGCAGGGCGTGTTCGGCGCCGCGCTGGTGCCGCTGTCGCAGTCGATCCTGCTCGACATCAATCCACGCGAGAAACAGGGCCAGGCGATGGCGATCTGGGGGATGGGCGTGATGGTCGGCCCGATCCTCGGCCCGACGCTCGGCGGCTGGCTCACCGACAGCTACAACTGGCGCTGGGTATTCTTCATCAACGTGCCGATCGGCGCGTTCGCGCTGGCCGGCGTGCTGACCTTCCTGCCCGCGCGCGCGCCGCGTCCCCACGTCAAATTCGACGCATTCGGCTTCGCGACGCTCGCGCTCGCGATCGGCGCGTTTCAGGCGATGCTCGACCGCGGAGAACAGCTCGACTGGTTCGGCTCGTACGAGATCCGCATCGAGGCGCTCGTCGCCGCACTGAGCTTCGCGTTCTTCCTCGTGCATACGGCGACCGTCGGCAAGGCTTCGTTCTTCAAGTCGGAATTGCTGCGCGACCCGAACTTCGCGACCGGCACGCTGTTCATCTTCGTCGTCGGCGCGGTGTTGTACGCGACGCGCGCGCTGTTGCCGCCGATGCTGCAGAACCTGATGGGCTATCCGGTCGCGACGACGGGCCTCGTCACCGCGCCGAGCGGTGCCGGCACGATGATCGCGATGCTGTTCGTCGGGCGCTTGTTGAAATACGTGGATGCGCGGGCGCTGCTGTTCGCCGGGCTGGCGATTTCCGCGCTCGCGCTGTGGCAGATGATGCAGTACACGATCGTGCTGTCCGAGGTGGACATCGTGTGGCCCGGGGTGGTCCAGGGCTTCGGGCTGGGGCTGGTGTTCGTGCCGCTGAGCGCACTGTCGTTCTCGACGCTGCAGCCGGAGCTGCGCGCGGACGGCACGGCCACCTACAGCCTGATGCGCAACATCGGCAGCAGTATCGGCATCTCGATCGTGCAGACGCTGATGACGCGTAACACGCAGGTCGCGCATGCCGACCTCGCGACCCACATCACGCCGTTCGACCCGGCCGTGCAGGCGATGGCCGGCAGCCACCTCGACATCGCGCTGCTCGACCGCACGATCAACCAGCAGGCCGCGATGATCGCCTACCTGAACGACTTCAAGCTGATGTTCGTCGCGACGCTGCTGATGATCCCGCTGTTGCTGCTCATCCGCCCGCCGCAGAAAACGGCGAGCGTCGACGTCGCGCACGCGGCGATGGATTGACGATGCGACGGGCGCATGCCCGCCGCGGGCCGCAATGTCAGGCCTTCATCGTCCCGGTGCGCACGTAGCGTTCGTGCCACGACAGCGCCTCGGCGAGCAGGTGCGGCGTGTGCTTGCCGAAGCTCTCGCGCGACGCGCGCTCGAAGTAGTCGTCGAGCATCGGCCGGTAGTCGGGATGCGCGCAGGTCGCGATGATCTTGCGCGCGCGCTGCTTCGGCGACAGGCCGCGCAGATCGGCGAGCCCCTGCTCCGTGACGACCACCGCGACGTCATGCTCGGTATGGTCGACGTGGCTCGCCATCGGCACGATCCGCGAGATCGCGCCGCCCTTCGCGGTGCTGGCCGACATGAAGCACGACAGGTAGCCGTTGCGCGCGAAGTCGCCCGAGCCGCCGATGCCGTTCTGGATCTTCGTGCCCATCACGTGCGTCGAGTTCACGTTGCCGTAGATGTCGGCCTCGATCATCCCGTTCATCGCAATGCAGCCGAGGCGGCGCACGAGTTCCGGATGGTTGCTGATCTCCTGCGGGCGCAGCAGGATCTTTTCGCGGAACGTCGCGATCTCGTCGGCGAAACGCTGCACGGCGGCCGGGCTCAGCGACAGCGCCGTGGCCGACGCGAAGCTCAGCGTGCCGTCGTCGAGCAGGTCGAGCATGCCGTCCTGGATCACTTCGGTATAAGCAGTCAGGTTCGAGAAGCCGGCCGAACTCAGTTCCGCGAGCACCGCGTTCGTGATGTTGCCGACGCCCGACTGCAGCGGCAGCAGGTTTTCCGGCAGGCGGCCGCGCTTCACTTCGTGGCGCAGGAAGTCGATCAGTTGCAGTGCGATCTGCTTCGACGTGGCGTCCGGCGCGGAGAACGCGTTGCTGCGATCCGGCGCGTCGGTCTCGACGATCGCGACGATCTTCTCTGCCGGGCAGCGCAGGTACGGCTCGCCGATCCGGTCGTCGCTTTTCGTCAGCGGAATCGGCTTGCGATGCGGCGGCAGCGCGGTGCCGTAATAGATGTCGTGCATCCCGTCGAGACCGAGCGGCTGGCGCGCGTTGACTTCGAGGATCACGTGCTTCGCCTGCTCGAGCCACGTCTTGTTGTTGCCGATCGACGCGGACGGAATCAGCAGCCCGTCCTCGCGGATGCCCGCGACTTCGACGATCGCGACGTCGAGCTCGCCGTACAGCCCGAACCATGCGTATTGCGCGACGTGGCTCAGGTGGACGTCCTGGTAGTCGACTTCACCGGCGTTGATCTTGTCGCGCAGCGTCGGGTCGGACTGGTACGGCAGGCGCATCGAGATGCCGTTGGTGCGGGCGAGCGCGCCGTCGAGTTCCGGTGCGGTCGATGCGCCCGTCAGCACGTTGATCCGGAAGTCCTCTCCGCGCGCGTGGGCCGCGTCGATGTGGGCGGCGAGCGCGGCGGGCACGGCCTTCGGATAGCCGGATCCGGTGAAGCCGCTCATGGCGACGGTCATGCCGGGACGGATCAGCGCGGCGGCTTCGTCGGCGGTGCGGACGAGCGAACGCAGGGCGGGAGCGAGGATGCGTGAAGAAGACATGGCTGTATATCTGACGCTTTTGGTCTGTCGTTGACGTCGCGGGGGGTGTCTCCTGAGCGACGCGAAGCCCTTGGGGCCGCGGGGGGCGGCCCGGCACCACGGGCACGGTCGGAGTATCGCAGAGGCCATCGCCGTGAAATGTCCGCTGGATGCAAAAGATACTTGCTGAATGCATCGGGTATCGAACGACAGCTCTGTGACAGCCGCGGCAGCCGCCAGCGCATGCACCCGAAAGGTTGGCGAAAGCTGCTCGCCAGTTTTCCGCGCGAAAATTACGAACGGCTGAACGTCAATCGACCGATTTCGTTGCGGATTGACCGCATCAACGCGAACAATCCGCACGCGATGGCCGATCGGCGATCGCCGCGGCCGATTGTCGCCCGACGCGGCCGTTGCGGGCCTGACGCACATCAACGCGTCGACGTGCGCGAATCGCCGCCAAGCCCGCGTGCAAGGCCCGTCCGCCCTTGACAGCCGCGTGATGCGAACCACACTGGATCAGACAGGGTCCGCCTGCGCGAACGCCGTTTCGCGCGTCCGGTTTGCAACCGGCCAATGCCCGGAATGCGCGGTAACACTCCCGCATGTCAGGACATTGGTCGAATAAAAAGCAACAAATTACAATTCCGTATATATTTCGCCGATGGACCAAAGAAAAACCGCTACACGTTCCGAACCGCCCCTGCCGCGCACCTGGGATGCGCGGCTCGCGCGCTCGCTCGTCCGACCGCTGATCGACACGCCCGTTACCCCGAATCACCTCACCACCCTTCGTCTGCTGATCGGCCTCGCCGGCGCCTGGTGCCTTGCGCACGGCGGCTTCGGCTGGAGCAACGCAGGCGCATTCCTGATCGTGCTGTCGAACTTCGTCGACCACACCGACGGCGAACTCGCGCGCATCAGCGGCAAGACCAGCAAGATCGGTCACTTTTACGACCTCGCGGCCGACGCGCTCGTGACGGTCGCGCTGTTCGTCAGCATGGGCGTCGGCATCGTCGCCCAGGGCGGCCAGATGGCCGCGTCGCCGGTGCTGCTCGGCGCGGTGGCCGGCGCGGCCGTTGCACTGATCTTCTTCCTGCGCATGCGGATCGAATCGATCGCCGGCAAGGCCGGCACCAAGCAGGCATTCGCCGGCGGCTTCGAGACGGAAGACGTGCTCTACCTGCTGCCGATCGTGACGCTCGTCGACGGCGTCCAGCCGTTCCTGCTCGCCGCATCGATCGGCGCACCGCTGTTCGCCGCGTGGGTCGTGATCGACTGGTGGCGCATCGTTCGGCGGAGCGGCGTCCCACAGAATTCAACCGAAATCCAGGCTTCCAAATGACTCCTAGCACGCGCGACGACACCGTGCTGAGCCCGGCACGCCCCGCGCCTGCGCGCGCGGCAGCGGCCGATCCCGATCGCACCGTGGCCGACTGCGTCGGCCGTCTCGACCTCGACCGCCTGCGCGGCGACTACACGCGCCAGGGGTCGTTCCTGTACCTCGACACCTTCCTGCCGGCCGACGCGCACGCGAAGCTCGCCGCCGCCGCCCGCGCGATGCAGGCCGGCCTGAACCGCAATTACCTGCCCGGCCACAAGCAGGGCGGCAGCGTGAGCCGGCACACGATCGACGAGCAGGCGCCGTACATCGCCGAACTGTACCGGTCGAAGGCGCTGATCGGCTTCCTCGAGAAGATCACCGGCGACAAGCTGATGCTGTCGCCGGACGACGATCCGCATGCGTACGCGCTGTACTACTACACGAAGCCGGGCGACCACATCGGCTGGCACTACGACACGTCGTACTACGACGGCCGCCGCTACACGCTGCTGATCGGCGTGATCGACGAGTCGTCATGCCGGCTCGACTACGAGCTGCATACGCGCAATCCGGACGTGCCCGACGCGCCGGGCTCCGTGCAGATCGCCGACGGCGGCATCGTGCTGTTCGACGGCGACAAGCTGCGCCATCGCGTCACGCCGCTCGGCCAGAACGAGACGCGCGTGTCGCTCACTTTCGAATACGTGACCAACCCCGGCATGCGGCCGTGGAAGCGCTTCATCTCGAACATGAAGGACGCGATCGCGTATTTCGGTTTCCGCCAGGTGTTCAAGCAGCTGGCCACGCGACGGTCGACCGGGTCATGACACGCGCCGGCCTGATCCTGCTGTCTCTCGGAACGGCACTGTTCGTCGCCCTGCTCGCGTGGCAGGGCGTCGGCGCGGTCGCGTCGACGTTTCTCGCGGCCGGCTGGGGCCTCGCGCTCGTCGCCGCATTCCACGTCGTACCGCTCGTGATCGACGCGCTGGCGATCTCGGCGATGTTCCGCCGCGGCCAGCCGGGCGCCGAGCTCGGCAACGCGCTGCGCGCGCGCTGGGTCGGCGAATCGGTGAACAGCCTGCTGCCCGCCGGGCAGATAGGCGGCCCGGTGCTGATGGTGCGCCACCTCGCGCAGCGCGGCACGCGGATGGCCGATGCAGCCGCCGCGGTCACCGTCAGCACGACGATGCAGGCGCTCGCGCAGATGGCCTTCGCGCTGATCGGCATCGCCACGTTCAGCCTGTATGCGACGCACGAATCCGTCGCTCACCTGCGCACGCCGGCGCTGATCGCCACCGGCGTGCTCGGCGCCCTCGCCGTCGCGTTCTACGTGGCGCAGCGGCGCGGGCTGTTCGGCCGCGGGCTGCGTCTCGCGTCGAAGCTGCTCGGCCCGCGCGACTGGTCGTCGCTGGCGACGCGCGCGGACGCGATCGACGACGCCGTCGGCGCGCTGTACCGCGATCGCGCGAAGGTCGCGAAGACTTTCGCGTTGAGCCTCGCCGGCTGGATCGTCGGCACGGCCGAAGTGTGGCTCGCGCTGCACTTCCTCGGGCACCCGGTCAGCTGGCTCGACGCGCTGCTGCTCGAGAGCGTCGGCCAGGCGATTCGCGGTGCGGCATTCGCGATCCCGGGTTCGCTCGGCGCACAGGAAGGCGGTTACCTGCTGCTCGCCCCGCTGGTCGGCCTGCCGCCCGACGCGGCGCTCGCGCTGTCGCTCGCGAAGCGTGCGCGCGAACTCGCGCTCGGCCTGCCCGGCCTGCTCTATCTGCATTTCAGTGAAAGAAACTGGCAGCGGCGCCGCGCGCCGCAGCCCATCGCCGACTGATCGTTCAGATCCGCCGGCTTTTTGGTTGGAGAACCCATGCGAGCCATCATTCTTGCGGCAGGCCTCGGCTTGCGCCTGCAACAACCGCCCGAGGCGCAATTCCCGAAGTGCCTGCTGCGCTTCGACGACGTGTCGCTGCTCGAGCGCCATCTGCGCGTGCTCGATGCCGCCGGCGTCGATGAAATCGTGCTCGGGCTCGGCTTCCAGTCCGGCAAGGTCGAGCAGGAACTCGAGCGCCTCGGCCGCAGCGCCGAGATCGTGCTGAACGAGCGCTACGACCTCGGCAGCGTGCTGACCGTGCACACCGTCGCCGATGCGATGACGCGCGGCGGTGACGTGCTGCTGATGGACGCGGACGTGCTGTACGACGAGAACATCCTGCACGCGCTGGTCGCCGATCCGGACAAGTCGGTGGACCGCCTGCTGATCGATCGCGACTTCGAGGCCGGCGACGAACCCGTCAAGCTGTGCCTGAAGAACGGCGTGCCGGTCGAGCTGCGCAAGCAGCTCGCGGTCGACCTCGAATACGACACGATCGGCGAGTCGGTCGGCTTCTTCCGCTTCACCGAAGGCACCGCGCGCCGCCTCGCGACGATCGTCGCGGGCTACGTCGACAGCGGCCGCGCGAACATGCCGCACGAGGAAGCCGTGCGCGACCTGCTGCTCGAAGGCGGCCATTCGTTCGACGTCGCCGACGTCACGGGCTCGCCGTGGATCGAGATCGACTTCCCGAACGACGTCGCACGCGCCACGCAAGAAATTCTTCCCCTGATTCAACGCACGACCGCAGGAGCCGCACGATGAACGCACGCGAACCCAACTTCTCCGAATCGCGCAGCGCACGCCTGCGCCGCATGCTCGTCAGCAGCGACCTCGAATTCCTGATGGAAGCGCACAACGGCCTGTCGGCACGGATCGTGCGCGAAGCCGGCTTCAAGGGCATCTGGGCATCGGGCCTCGCGATCTCCGCGCAGTTCGGCGTGCGCGACAACAACGAAGCGAGCTGGACGCAGGTCGTCGACGTGCTCGAATTCATGGCCGATGCGAGCGACCTGCCGATCCTGCTCGACGGCGACACCGGCTACGGCAACTTCAACAACGTGCGCCGCCTCGTGAAGAAGCTCGAGCAGCGAGGCATCGCCGGCGTGTGCATCGAGGACAAGCAGTTCCCGAAGACGAACAGCTTCATCGACGGCGAGCGTCAGCCGCTCGCCGAGATCGACGAGTTCTGCGGCAAGATCAAGGCCGGCAAGGATTCGCAGAGCGATCCCGACTTCTCGATCGTCGCGCGCGTCGAGGCGCTGATCGCGGGCTGGGGGATGGACGAGGCGCTGCGCCGCGCGAACGCGTATGCGGAAGCCGGCGCCGACGCGATCCTGATTCACAGCAAGCTGTCGCGCCCGGACGAGATCCTGCAGTTCGCGCGCGAATGGAGCGGTCGCGCGCCGCTCGTGATCGTGCCGACCAAGTACTACAGCACGCCGACCGACGTGTTCCGCCAGGCCGGCATCAGCACCGTGATCTGGGCGAACCACCTGATCCGTGCGTCGGCATCGGCGATGCAGTCCGTCGCACGCGAGATCCACGAAAACCAGACGCTGATCAACGTCGAGGACCGCGTCGCGTCGGTCAACGAAATCTTCCGCCTGCAGGACGCCGACGAATACTCGGCGGCCGAGCGCATCTACCTGTCGTCGTCGTCGCGCGCGTCGAACGCCGCGATCGTGCTCGCCGCGAGCCGCGGCAAGGGGCTCGAGGCCGTCACCGAAGACAAGCCCAAGGTCATGCTGCCTGTCGCCGGCAAGCCGCTCCTGCGCTGGCTCGTCGACGGCTTCAAGAAGCATGGCGTGAACGACATCACCGTGGTCGGCGGCTATCGCGCCGACGCGATCGACACGTCGGGCATCAAGCTCGTCGTCAACGAGCGCCATGCGCAGACGGGCGAACTCACGTCGCTCGCATGCGCGGCCGAACGCCTGACCGGCGACACCGTGATCTCGTACGGCGACCTGCTGTTCCGCAGCTACATCCTGCGCGACCTGGCGGAGAGCGAGGCCGAGTTCAGCGTCGTCGTCGATTCGTCGCTCACTGAGACCAACCAGAGCGTGCGCGACTTCGCGCTCTGCTCGGCGGCGGACGATCGCGGCCTGTTCGGCCAGAAGACGTATCTGCAACGTGTATCGAGCGACGTCGCCGCCGCCGGCACGCCGCACGGCCGCTGGATCGGCCTGCTGAACGTGCGCGGCGCAGGCGTCGATCGTCTGAAGGCGATGCTCGCGACGCTGCAGGCGCGCCCCGATTTCGACACGCTCGACATCCCGTCCCTGCTCAACGAACTGATCGCCGCCGGCGAGAAGATCGAGGTGCAGTACGTGCACGGCCACTGGCGCGGCGTCAACGATCTCGAAGACTTCCGCCGCGCGGGCGACTTCGCGCACGGCCAGACGCCGCTGTCGGAGCCGGGTGCCGGCAACGGGAGCGCGCAATGATCGAAGCGGCCCAGTTCGTCGAGGCCGCGCGGGAACGCGGCTTCGACTGGTACGCGGGCGTACCCTGCTCGTACCTGACGCCGTTCATCAACTACGTGCTGCAGGACCCGACGCTGCATTACCTGTCGGCCGCGAACGAAGGCGACGCGGTCGCGCTGATCGCCGGCGCCACGCTCGGCGGCAAGCGCGGGATCGCGATGATGCAGAACTCGGGGCTCGGCAACGCGGTGAGCCCGCTCACGTCGCTGACCTGGACGTTCCGGCTGCCGCAGTTGCTGATCGTCACGTGGCGCGGCCAGCCGGGCGTGGCCGACGAGCCGCAGCATGCGCTGATGGGGCCGATCACGCCGGCGATGCTCGACACGATGGAGATCCCGTGGGAGACGTTCCCGACCGACCCCGAACAGGTCGGCCCGGCACTCGACCGCGCGATCGCGCACATGGACGCGACGGGCCGCCCGTACGCGCTCGTGATGCAGAAAGGCAGCGTCGCGCCGTATGACCTGAAGGCGAACCCGGCGGCGGCGCCGCGCGCGCACGTCGCCGCGCAGTCGGCGGCACGCGCCGAAGCGCCCGCCGCGTGGCCGACCCGCCACGACGCGCTGCAGCGCGTGATCGCGCACACGCCGGTCGATTCGACCGTCGTGCTCGCGTCGACCGGCTTCTGCGGCCGCGAGCTCTATGCCATCGACGACCGCCCGAACCAGTTGTACATGGTCGGCTCGATGGGCTGCGTGACGCCGCTCGCGCTGGGTCTCGCGCTCGCGCGCCCCGACCTGCGCGTGGTGGCCGTCGACGGCGACGGCGCCGCGCTGATGCGCATGGGCGTGTTCGCGACACTCGGCACCTACGGTCCGTCCAACCTCACGCACGTGCTGCTCGACAACGGCGCGCACGAATCGACCGGCGGTCAGGCAACCGTGTCGCGGCATGTGTCGTTCGCGGGCATCGCGGCCGCGTGCGGCTACGCATCGGCCGTCGAAGGCGACACGCTCGACGTGCTCGATGCGACGCTCGCGACGCAAGCCGACGGTGCGCAGTTCGTGCGCGTGGCGATCCGCACGGGCGTGCCCGACGGCCTGCCCCGCCCGACCGTCACGCCGGTCGAGGTGAAGACCCGCCTGATGCGGCATATCGGCGCCGCGCAGGCTGAAGCCCATGCCGAAGGAGCTCATTGATGCTGCTGCTGAATCCCGGCCCGGTAACGCTGACCGAACGCGTGCGCCGCAGCCTGCTGCAACCCGATCTGTGCCATCGCGAAAGCGAATTCTTCGATTTGCAGGATGAAGCGCGTGCGCGCCTCGTCGCCGCGTACGAACTCGATCCGGCCGAATGGGCCGCCGTGCTGATGACAGGCTCGGGCACCGCCGCCGTCGAAAGCATGATCGCGGCGCTCGTGCCGCAGGACGGCAAGCTGCTCGTGATCGAAAACGGCGTGTACGGCGAGCGCATCACGCAGATCGCAACGCAGTACGGCATCGCGCACGACGTGCTGAAGCACGAATGGATGCAGGCGCCCGATCTCGCGCAGATCGCCGCGCGACTCGACGCGGGCGGTTATTCGCACGTCGCGGTGATTCATCACGAAACGACGACCGGCCGGCTGAACGACCTCGGCGCGATCGCCGACGTGTGCCGCGCGCGCGGCGTGAAAATGCTCGTCGACGGTGTCAGCAGCTTCGGCGCGGAAGCGATCGACTTCGCCGGCGGCGCGATCGACGCGGTCGCCGCGACCGCGAACAAGTGCCTGCACGGCGTGCCGGGTGCCGCGTTCGTGATCGTGCGCCGCAGCGCGCTCGCCAAGGCCGCGAGCCGCACGTATTACCTCGATCTCGGCCGTCTCGCGAAGCTTCAGGACCAGCGTAATACACCGTTCACGCCGTCCGTGCACGCGTATTACGCACTCGTCGAGGCGCTGCGCGAGTTCGACGAAGCCGGTGGCTGGCGTGCGCGCCATGCGCACTACAAGGCGCTCGCGGATCAGGCGCAAGCCGGGCTCGCCGCGCGCGGGATGCCGCTCGTGCTGCCCGAAGGCGCATCGTCGGTCGTGCTGCGCGCGTACCGGCTGCCGCAGGGCGTCACGTACGAGACGCTGCACGACGGCCTGAAGGCGCGCGGCTTCGTGATCTATGCGGGGCAAGGCGGGTTGTCGAAGGAACTGTTCCGCATCTCGACGATGGGCGCGATTGGTGCGGCCGACGTCGATCGACTGCTGGAGGAGTTCACGGCGCTGACGCGTTAAGCGTCGGCCTCGCTCTCCAACCCAAGGCCCGCGAGGGCCTTTTTTGTTCCTCGCGGATTTTCACGCGTATCGCTTATCGACGTCCGCGCGTGGCCGTTCCGCAGCCACCGGACGCGCCGCCGCGCGCAGCGAAACAAACGACGGATGCCATCGAATGCTACGCCGCCGTCAACCTGGCGGTCTCCTGCGACGTTTCGCGCGCCAGCAACCATGCCATCAGCTCTACGACAGGCATGGCCTTCGCGAAGTACCAGCCTTGTCCGTACTGCACGCCCTTGCCTCGAAGATATTCGACCTGTGTGTCCGATTCGACACCCTCGGCGACGACTTCCAGACCCAGCTCGTGAGCCATCGAGATGATGTGCGGTGCGACAATGCTCGATGCAGTGTCCCTTGCGACCGTGTCGATGAACGACTTGTCGATCTTGAGAATATCGACCTGGAAAGTCTGCAGGTAGGAAAGGCTCGAATAGCCCGTGCCGAAATCGTCGATATAGACGGGGTGTCCGGCCGCCCTGAATGCCGCGATGACGTCGCGGGTTTCATCCGCATTCATGAAGCTGCGCTCGGTGGCTTCGATCCGTATCTGGGACGGGTCAATGCCGGTGCCGTCGAGCATGCGCGCGAGAACCTTGAGGAACCGATCGCTTCGTAAATCGTCGCTGCTCACGTTGATCGACACATAAAATGCCGGGTGTGTGCGCAGCAGAGGCGCCATGTCGGCAATGATCTTGTCGAGCACGAGATCGGTCAACGGCTGGATCAGATGATTTTCCTCGGCAACCGCCACGAAGATCTCCGGCGACACGGGTCGCCCGTTCAATTCCCATCTGACGAGCGCCTCGACCCCGGCGCAACGGCCGTCTACAAGTTTGACGATCGGCTGGTAGACGACTTGTATCTTCTTGCGACTGATCGCCCATTCGAGGGTTGCCGGAAAGGAGAGCTGGCGCGACACGCGTTTGAACGCCAGCCATCCGATCGCAGCGCCCAGCGCAACGCCGATGGAAAGCCACGTCGCAAGCAGTTTCGGCCAGTCGCCGACAAGACTGCTCTTCGGCGATTTGACGACCATCGCGAGCGGGCCGGTCGCGGACTTCGCGACCGCGTAATACCATCGGTCGTTCTCGAGCTTGCCGCCGAGCTTCCATGCGTTGAGCATTTCATCCTTGTCGGCGCCATAGGAGAGCGCGAACAGCGTGCCGGTGTCGGTATTGACCGCCGCGATCGGGCGCCTCGCCGGATCGATCAGATCGACGTATGACTTTGGATCGATCAGGACGTAATGGCCGTTGCGAGCCAACTGGATGTCCTCGCGCACGTCGCTCAGCGGGCTCTTGCGCCTGAACCATACCGAATATCCGTCCGCACTGCGCCAATCGGCCGGCGGCAGCGTCAAATGCAGCGCGCGCACATCGCCCATCAAGGGCGAGCAGAGATATTGTCCGTCAGCGTGGGTGCCCGCATCCTGCACATAGCCGTAATTGAAAATCACGCGCGCCGCGTGCGACAGGTTGGCGGCGGAACAGGATGCCCCCGGAACACGCTCCAGGTCCGCAAGGGCAGTAACGGCCTGATACGTGACCAACTCAGCGCGCAAGAGCGCCTTGGCTGCGAAGTCGCGCAGATCGTTCTGATCCCGTCGCTCGACGTCCTCGTCGGCAACGTAAATGCTCGTCAGCACGGGGGCGATGGTCGCAACGCAGCCCAATACGATCGAGGCAGATACAAGCGTAAGCCGTTTGATCATCCATCAGCTCCGATCGATTGTCACCACGGTCGCAAAGCCGGTCAGGCAGAGGCTATATCGTCAGAGCGTTACCGCATATCAACCGAACAATAGAATCTTGTCCGATTTTATTCAAATGGATAAATGAGTCGCTAGCGTTCAGGCGACGCCGGAGTCCGGCAGATGCTTGCAAGCGGATGCCGGAACACGTCGAATGACCGCGGCGGACGTGAGGTCGAATGGCGGTTCGTAGCCGAACAGCGACGGTCTGCCTCGCGTTTCCGTGAAATTCGCAACGTCCCCATTTCGCGTCGCGACGGCAAGTCCGACGGAATCGGCCCGGCCCGTCCTGCATTTTCCCGAGACGCTGAAGCGTTTCAGCTTGGTAGGCAGGCGGGGCCCGTCACGCCCGCCTACTCCACCACCTTCGGCCCGATCGCATCGGTCGGCACCGGCATCCGCAGCGCATCGTCGCGCATGCGTCGCGCCTCGCGCGCGGCATAGCGATCCTTCAACCGCAGGAACGGCTTCTCGACGAGGAAATAGCTCGCCGTCGCGGCCAGCAGCGCCCAAACAATCCCGAGCGGGAACGCGTGCGGAACCGCCAGCTCAGGATTCGCGAACGGCTGCTGCCATAGATACAGGCTGAACGAGATCGTGCCGACGAACACGACCGGCGCGGCGCGCAGCCACCGAGCGCACCAGAACTCGCTGCGGAAATTCAGCACGACGATCACGATCGCGATCAGCGCGGCCTCGAGCGTCACGCCGTAGGTTGCATTCCAGAAGCCGCCGAGCCGATGCTCGGCAACGGGCATCCCGAACAGCACGATGACGACGAGCGCCGTCACGATGCGCGTCTCGCCGCGCCACGAGCGGATCCATGCTTCGAGCCGTTCGCGGTTGAGCGCCGCGTAACAGCCGATGAGGATCGGATCGACACCCGTATGCAGCATCATCCCGAGTTGCCCGCGCAGCGCGGGCGCGACGAAATACGTGAGCGCGCGCACCAGCGGCACGACCAGGATCAGCGCGGCCAGCCAGCGCGTGCCGCGACGGCGGGCACCGTACGCGAACAGCAGCGGCCAGAACCAATAGAACTGCTCCTCGAGCGCGAGCGACCAGAAATGGCCGAGATACCACGCGCCGGCCGGATGCAGCGTGTTGTCGCCGGTCAGCCCGAACCACGCCGAGTAATTCCACAGGTGCAGCGCCGCATACAGCCACTGACGGCGATCGACGTCGAGCCAGCCGACGAAGGCGAGCACGCCGACGGTCGCGAGATACACGTAGCAGGCCGGCCAGATCCGCAACGCGCGGCGTACGTAGAACGACGTCAGCGCGATTCCGCCCGTGCGCGCGAATTCCGCGCGCAGCACGTTGGTGATGAGGAAGCCGCTGAGGACGAAGAAGATCAGCACGCCGAGTCGGCCGTCGGCGATCAGCCGCAGCGGCGCGAACCAGCCCGTGTAGCCGCCCGGCAGCACGTGCTCCGCATGGCCGACGACGACCATCGTGACCGCGACGGCGCGCAACCCGGTCAGCTGCTTGACGCGATGGTTCATCGGCTCGTTTCCCGTTGGCACGGTGGAGGAACGGTATGAAGGCCGGCGCCCGCGACCGGCTCGCCGATATGTCGCCGGGATTTTGTCTGAAAAATATCGGAACGAAATTGCTTCAAAAAATTTCGGTGCGCCTGTCGGCCGGAATGCCGGGCCGCGCGCCCGGTGCCGCCCGGTGTCGGCCGGCGCACGGCGGGCGGAATGAATGGGCATAATGATGAGCCTCGTCCGGCGGCGGCCGGTCCGATGCCGACACAACGAATTTTGCGGCGCCGCAATATCCGCGATACCGGCGCCGCGGTATTCCGATCGCACACCGGCCGGTGCCTCGTCCGCCCTCCTGCCGACCCTCACCCGGAGCCTGCCTGTGTACCCACCGATCGAACCCTACGCCCACGGCCACCTCGACACCGGCGACGGCCACCGCATTTACTGGGAGCGCTGCGGCAATCCGTCCGGCAAGCCAGCGGTATTCCTGCACGGCGGCCCGGGCGCAGGCTGCAGCCCCGACCACCGCCGCCTGTTCGATCCCGAGCGCTACGACATCCTGCTGTTCGACCAGCGCGGCTGCGGGCGCTCGACGCCGCACGCGAGCCTCGACAACAACACGACCGGGGATTTGGTGGCCGACATCGAGCGGCTGCGCGAGATGGTGGGCGCGGAACAATGGCTGGTGTTCGGCGGCTCGTGGGGCAGCGCGCTCGGCCTCGCCTACGCGGAAACGCACCCGCGGCGCGTGAGCGCGCTCGTCGTGCGCGGCATCTTCACGATGCGCCGCGCGGAGTTGCTGTGGTACTACCAGGAAGGCGCGTCGTGGCTGTTCCCGGACCTGTGGGAGGAATTCCTCGCGCCGATCCCGGAAGCCGAGCGCGGCGACCTGATGGCCGCGTACCATCGCCGGCTGACGGGCGACGACGAAGCCGCGAAGCTCGAAGCCGCGCGCGCATGGAGCATCTGGGAAGGCCGCACGATCACGCTGCTGCCGGATCCGGCGCTGGCCGCGCACTTCGCGGACGGTCACTACGCGCTCGCGTTCGCGCGAATCGAAAACCACTACTTCGTGAACCGCGGTTTCGTCGACGAAGGCCAGTTGCTGCGCGACGCGCATCGCCTCGCCGGCATTCCGGGCGTGATCGTGCAAGGCCGCTACGACATCGCGACGCCCGCGCGCACCGCGTGGGACCTCGCGAAGGCATGGCCCGACGCGACGTTCGAGATCGTGCCGGATGCCGGACATGCGTACAACGAACCGGGCATCCTGAAGGCACTGCTCGCCGCGACGGACCGGTTCGCCGCGTAAGCTGCAACACCCGGCGGCGCGTTGCAGCCGACAATGCCGGCCTGCACGCGCCGCCCGCTCAAAGCGCGGCTTCGACGATCGTCCGGCCGCTGATGGCGCGCTCGACGAGCTGTTCGTCGCCGACCTTGCGGATCGCATCGTCCAGCAATCCTTCCGGCTGCTCGGTCGCGACCTTCAGCAGGCCCGACAGGCCGCGCGCATCGAGCACCACGAGCGTCTCCATCGAATCCGCGCGGCTTACGAGCACGCGACGGAATGCGGGGCCCGCGCCGAAGCTCGCGCAGAGCGCGATCGTCTCGTTGCCGAGCGGGTAGTCGAAGTTCTTGATCATGTCTGCCGCCGTTGCAATGAAATGGCCACGCGCGACGGCGCGGCGCCGTGACGTCGACGCACCCGTGCGTGCCGCCGGCGCCGGACCCGGGTCCGGTCCGTTCGTCGGCATCACCATGCTAGGCGGGCAGAATTAACGAAGACTTAAACGGCCGACGCGCGCAGCGCCGGCGCGATCACGCCGCGTGACTTACGGCGTATCGAGCGGCTCGACCGTCACGCCGACCTTCAGCTCCTGATCCGCGCCGCCGCCGCGGATCACGCCGCGCAGCGGCGTCACGTCCGCGTAGTCGCGGCCGATCGACAGCATCACGTAGTCGTCGCCCGGTGCGCGGTCGTTGGTCGGATCGAGCTGCAGCCAGCCGCCGTCTTCGGGCCACGCCGGGTCATAGACGTCGACCCATGCATGCGACGCGTCCGCGCCGATCAGCCGCGGCTGCCCGGGCGGCGGCTGCGTCAGCAGATAACCGCTCACGTAGCGCGCGGCGAGCCCGAGCGAGCGCAGCGCGCCGATCATCACGTGCGCGAAATCCTGGCAGACGCCCTTGCGCAATTGCAACGCATCGAGCGCCGTCGTCGTAATGTCGGTGCTGTTCGGCGTATACGCGAAGTCGGCGTGAATCCGCCGCATCAGATCCCACGCGGCCTGCACGAGCGGCCGCCGCGGCGTGAAGCTGGCGGCCGCATACGCGGCCAGTTCGGGATCGCACGCCACGTGCGGCGACGCGAACACGAACTCGCTCGCCGCGTCGTACGGCTGTCCGGCACGAAACCGCAAGCGGTCGCGCACGGCTTCCCATGCCGTCGCATGTTCGGCGTCGGGATGCGCGATCGCGGGCGGCGGCGCGCCGCGTGCACCCTGCGACCACACGGGCGGGCTCACGCGCACCATGCTGCGGCTGCGCACGAGCAGCGCATCGTGAGGCTGGTTCAGCGCGAACGATGCGCGCGCGTTGCCGAACGCGTCGATCTCGGTGCCGACCGCTTCCGGCGCGGGCTCGATGTCGAGCGCGAACGACAGCACCTGCTGGCGCGGCGTCGCGAGCGGTCGGAGCCGCGCCTGGTGCTGGGCGGATTCGACGCGGGCGGCGTAGCGATATTCGGTGTCGTGCGTGACGCGCAGCACGCGGCCGGCCGCGACGGCCGCCGGCGTTGCGGGTGCGGCTGGCGTGGCCGCCTCCTTCGCGCTGCCGGCACCGGCCGCGGGCGGCGTCTTCGCCGCGTGTTTCGTCGTCACCATAGCGTCCTGCCCGCCTCGCGCACGTGACTGAAATAGCGCTCGCCGATCCGGTTCGACAGCTCCCACACGGCCTTCACGGTCGTGTCGAGCGCATCGAGCAGCTTGTCGTGCCGGCCGTCGTCGCCCGTTTCGCACAGCTCGTGCAGCGACCACGCGGGCACGTCCGGAATCGTCTCGGCCAGTTCGGACAGCGCATAGCCCTCGCTGCGCTCGACCTTCGTCAGCCGGCCGCGCAACGCCTGCACGACCCAGCCGAGCGAGCGCGGGTTGTCGGTGTCGAGCACGACGAGCGACAGCAGCGGCGCGACGTCGAAACCGCGCTGGAACCGCGAGCGGAACGTGATCGTGCTGTCGAACAGTTCCAGCACGAGTTCGAAGCCGTCCTGCCGGTGCACGGCGCCATCGTCGAACGCGAACTTCAGCACGCTGCACAGGAAGTCCAGCCGGTCGATCTGCCGGCCGATCGACAGCAGTCGCCAGCCGTCGTCGCGCGTCATGTTGTCGGTCTGCGCGCCGGTGATCGCGCCGAGCAGCAGCCCCAGCCGCTCGAGCAGTTGCAGCGCCTCGTTGCCGATCTGCTCCTCGGCCTCCGGATGATCGGCGCTGTCGGCGAACAGCTGTGTCGCGTCGTCGATCAGCCGCCACTGATCGCTCGACAGCCGCTCGCGGATCGCGGCGGCGGCCGCGCGCATCCCGAACAGGCACGATGCGATGCCCGACGTACGGTCCGCGCCACGCGTCAGCGATGTCGCGAGCGCATGCTGGAACGCGCGCGGCGCGTCGACGGCGTTCGGCGCATCGGACGCGATCAGCCCGGTGTCGCGGCACAGCGTGTCGATCAATTCCAGATGCGCGGGACTGTCGACGTCGTCCTCGCCGCGCAGCCGCTCCAGCGCGGCGCGCGCGAGACGCATCAGGTTGGTCGCGCGCTCGGTGTAGCGGCCGAGCCAGAACAGGTTCTCGGCCGCGCGGCTCGCGATCGCGCGCGGGCGCTCGACCAGATCGTCGGGGCCGAGACGGGTCTGCAGCAGCGTCGTCGAATCGACGATGCCTTCGGTCATCACCCACGTATCGACGGTGCTGCCGCCGCGCGGCATCGGCGCGTTGAACAGCGTGTCGCGCGTGCCGACCCGCGACAGCCCGCCCGGCAGGAGCCGCCAGCGTTGCGCGCCATCGGCGAGCGCGAACACACGCAGCAGCAGCGGCTTCGGCACGATGCGCGCGCCGCCGGAGCCGTCGGGCGCGTCGGGCCCCGGCCAGGTCGGCGCCTGCGACAGCGGCAGGTCGGCCTGCACCGTGTAATGCTCGGGCCGGGCCAGGATTCGCGCACGCCATTCGGCCAGCTGCGCCGGCGTGAGCCGCGCGCCGACCACCGGATCGAACGCGCCGCCGGCCTGCGCGTCGGGCGGATACGCCGGCTTCACGATGCAGCGCGCGAGCTGCGGCAGCGCGTCGTCGCATGCCGCTGCCTCGCCGCACCACCACGAATGCACCGCCGGCAGCGTCAGCGTTTCGCCGAGCAGCGCTTCCGCGAGGCGCGGCATGAAACCGAGCACGCCCGGCGATTCGAGAAAACCGGAGCCCGGCGCATTCGCGAGCAGCACGTTGCCGGCGCGCACGGCTTGCAGCAGCCCCGGCACGCCGAGCAGCGAATCGGGCCGCAGTTCGAGCGGATCGAGCCACGCGTCGTCGACGCGCCGCAGGATGCCGTGCACGGGCTCGAGCCCGCGCAGCGTCTTCAGGAATACGTGGTTGTCGCGCGCGGTCAGGTCGCCGCCCTCGACGAGCGTGAGGCCGAGGTAGCGTGCGAGATACGCATGCTCGAAGTACGTCGCGCTGTGCGGCCCCGGCGTCAACAGCACGATCCGCGAATTCCTGGCGGCCGGGCTGAGCGCCTGCATGCTCTGCAGCAGCGACCGGTACGCGGACGCGAGCCGCTGCACGCGCAGCCCGCGGAAGCCGCGCGGAAAGAGCCGCGACACGATCAGCCGGTTCTCGAGCAGATAGCCGAGCCCGGACGGGCCCTGCGTGTGCTGCGCGACGATCCGCCATTGCCCGTCGGGGCCGCGCGCGAGGTCGAACGCGACGACGTGCAGCCACGTATCGCCCGGCACGCGTGCGCCGCGCATCGCGCGCAGGTAGCCCGGATGCCCGGTCACGAGCGCGGGCGGCAGCAACCCGCGCTGCAGGATCGTCTGCGGCCCGTACAGGTCGGCCATCGTCGCGTTGAGCAGCCGCACGCGTTGCAGCACGCCGCGCTCGATCGCGACCCAGTCCTCGGGCGTGACGATCAGCGGCAGCAGGTCGAGCGACCACGGGCCGGCCGCGCCGTCGCCCGCGCGTTGTTCGTGGAGCTGGTAGAACAGGCCGTTCTCGCGCATGCGGCGCTGCAGCGCGTCGGCGCGGCGGTCGAGGTCGGCCACGCCGTCGCTGCCGATCGACGTGAAGAAGCTGCGCCATGCGGGCGCGAGCAGCGGCGCGGTGAGGCCGGCGGCGCTGCCGCGCAGTTCGTCGTAGCGGCCGGCCGCGGCCGGCGCCGCGAGCGCGGCGGCCAGTTCCGCGGCATCCGGCTGCGCGCCGGTATCGAAGAGCGTGGGCATCGCGTCGGCGTCGGCGAGATCGTCGGGGTGAATGGGCGGCACGGTCGATATCGTTCCGTCGTCAGGGGGCGGACGCACCCGCGCGCCGCCGCACCGGCGGCCGGGCACGGCGGGCGGCCGCGTTCTGCCCGCATCCTAGCACTCCGGCGGGGCCGCCATCGGCCGGCGCGCCGGGAGGTCGCGAACCGCGCATCGTCGTCCGTGCTTTCATCCGGGAATCAGGGCCGTCGCAAATCGAGCGTGAACGGGAATTCGCGGCTCGGCGCGGCGGCCGACACGTCCATCCGCCCCGGCGTGTGCCCCATCGCGACGAAGCGCGCGAGCCGCCGGCTCTCGGCCTCGTACGCATTGACCGGGAACGTCGCGTAGTTGCGCCCGCCCGGATGCGCGACGTGATACCGGCAGCCGCCGAGCGAGCGTTGCAGCCACGTATCGACGATGTCGAACGTGAGCGGCGCATGCACGCCGATGGTCGGATGCAGCGCCGACGGCGGCGCCCATGCCTTGTAGCGCACGCCCGCGACGTATTCGCCGACGGTGCCGGTCGGCTGCAGCGGCAACGCGCGGCCGTTGACGGTCACGACGTGCCGGTTGTCGTTCAGCCCGGTCACGCGCACTTCGAGCCGTTCGACCGACGAATCGACGTAGCGCACCGTGCCGCCGGTCGCCCCCTCCTCGCCCATCACATGCCACGGCTCCAGCGCGCCGCGCAGCGACAGCTGCATCCCGTTCACCGCGATCTGGCCGAACAGCGGGAAGCGGAATTCGAAGTGCGGCGCGAACCACGCCGCGTCGAACGCGAAACCGGCGTCGCGCAGCTCGGCCAGCACGTCGTCGAAATCCATCTTCAGGAACGCCGGCAGCATGAAGCGATCGTGCAGCGCGGTGCCCCAGCGCGTGAGCGGCGTCGTGTACGGCGCGGCCCAGAAACGCGCGACCAGCGCGCGCAGCAGCAGTTGCTGCACGATGCTCATCCGCGCATGCGGCGGCATCTCGAACGCGCGCAGTTCGAGCAGGCCGAGCCGCCCGGTCGGCGAATCGGGCGAATACAGCTTGTCGATGCAGAATTCGCTGCGGTGCGTGTTGCCGGTCACGTCGATCAGCAGGTTGCGCAGCACGCGGTCGACGAGCCACGGCGGCATGTCCTGCCCGTACAGCAGCTTGTTGCGCTGGATTTCCGCGAATGCGATGTCGAGCTCGTAGACCTGGTCGTTGCGCGCCTCGTCGACGCGTGGCGCCTGGCTCGTCGGACCGATGAACAGCCCCGAGAACAGGTACGACAGCGACGGATGGTTGTGCCAGTAAGCGATCAGGCTCGCGAGCAGGTCCGGGCGGCGCAGGAACGGGCTGTCGGCCGGCGTCGCGCCGCCGAGCACGAAGTGGTTGCCGCCGCCCGTGCCGACGTGCCGGCCGTCGACCATGAACTTCTCGCTGGACAGGCGCGACTGCCAGGCAGCGTCGTACAGGAATTCGGTCTGGCCGACGAGTTCGTCGAAGCTCTTAGCCGGATGGACGTTCACCTCGATCACACCGGGATCGGGCGTGACCTGCAGCAGCTTGAGCCGTGCGTCGCGCGGCGGCGGATAGCCTTCGAGCACGAGCTTCACGTCGAGCGCGTGCGCGGTCAGCTCGATCGCGGCGAGCAGGTCGAGATAATCTTCGAGCGCGGCGAGCGGCGGCATGAACAGATACAGGATGCCGTTGCGCACTTCGGCGCACAGCGCGGTACGCGTGATCCACGCGGCCGATTCGAAGCGCTCGGGGCGGCGCTGCGCGTCCTGCGCGTCCCGCGTGCCATGCGCATGCCGCCCGCCGGCGGCCGTGCCGTCGCCGCGCCATTGCATGACCGTTTGCACGGGTGCTTCGCGATGCGCGCCGGCCAGGTAGCGCGGCGCGTCGGCCGTGCCGGCGTGACGCGCACGGAACGCGGCCGCGTCCGGCAGCGCGTCGCGCGGCGCGAACGGATCGCGTTCGACGAGGTACGGATAGTCGGCGCCGGCGACCCACGGCAGCGAATCGAGCGGCAGCCGATAGCCCATCGGCGAATCGCCGGGCACGAGGTACATCCGCTCGTCGCGGAAGAACCACGGGCCCGTCTGCCAGCGCGGGCCGTCGAGGCCGGGCCGGCCCGGCTCGTCGTCCGCGCGCTTGATCGGCAGCACGTAGCCGACCACGCTGTCGAGCTGCCGATCGAACACCTTGCGCAGCCGCGCGCGTTCGAGCTCGTCGTCGAGGCGCGAATCGAACGGATCGACGTTGACGGGCAGCCTGCGCTCGCGCCACAGGTAGTACCAGACGTCCTCGTAGCCGGGCCGCACGAATTCGTCGGTCAGGCCGAGGCGCGCGGCCAGCGCATCGATGAAGCGCTTCGCGTCGTCGGTCGTGCACGCGGACGGCTCGCGCTCGTCGGCGAACAGCGACGGATCGTGCCACACGGGCTGGCCGTCGGCGCGCCAGAAGATCGACAGCGCCCAGCGCGGCAACTGCTCACCCGGATACCACTTGCCCTGCCCGAAATGCAGGAAACCGCCTTCGCCGTATTCGGCGCGCAGCCGCCGCACGAGTTCGGTCGCATAGCCGCGCTTGGTCGGGCCGAGCGCATCGGTGTTCCACTCGGCACCGTCGCGATCGTCGATCGACACGAAGGTCGGCTCGCCGCCCTGGGTGAGCCGCACGTCGCCGGCCGTCAGCGCGCCGTCCACCTGCGCGCCGAGCGTGCGCACGGCGTCCCACTGCGACTCGGTATACGGCTTCGTCACGCGCGGCGATTCGTACACGCGCGTCACCGCCATCTCGTGCTCGAACGAGACTTCGCATTCGTCGATCAGCCCTTCGACCGGCGCGGCGCTGGTCGGCTGCGGCGTGCACGCGAGCGGAATGTGCCCTTCGCCCGCGAGCAGGCCCGAGGTCGGATCGAAGCCGATCCAGCCCGCGCCCGGCAGATAGACTTCGCACCACGCGTGCAGGTCGGTGAAATCGACCGACGTGCCGCTCGGGCCGTCGAGCGCCTTCATGTCCGGCGTGAGCTGGATCAGGTAGCCGGACACGAAGCGCGCGGCGATGCCGAGGTGCCGGCACAGCTGCACGAGCAGCCATGCGCTGTCGCGGCACGACCCGGACGCGAGCTCGAGCGTCTGCTCGGGCGTCTGCACGCCCGGCTCCATCCGCACGAGATACCCGATGTCGTGCTGCAGCTGCTGGTTCAGCGCGACGAGGAAGTTCACGGTGCCGGCCGGCGTGCGGTCGACGCCGTCGAGATACGCGCGGAACAGCGGCGCCGCGCTCGTCTGCGGATCGCACGCGAGGTACGGCGCGAGTTCGGTCTTCAGCGCATCGTCATAGTCGAACGGATATTGCTCCGCGCTCGCTTCCAGAAAGAAGTCGAACGGGTTGTACACCGACATCTCGGCAACCAGGTCGATCGTGATCTCGAAGTGTTCGGTGCGTTCCGGAAACACGAGCCGCGCGAGATAGTTCGAGAACGGGTCCTGCTGCCAGTTGATGAAGTGCTGCGCGGGCTCGACCGTCATCGAATACGCGACGATCGGCGTCCGGCAGTGCGGCGCGGGCCGCAGCCGCACGATCTGCGGGCCGAGGTTGACGGGCCGGTCGTAGCGGTAGCGGGTGGTGTGATGCAGCGCGACGTGGATGGGCATGGGAGAGCCGCTCGGTTCGGGTTGGGCCGGCCGCGCGCGCCGCGTCGCCGTCGCTGCGGCGGCACGGCACGGCGGATTCGGCGAAGGGGTGCGTCAGACCAGTTCCGGCGACTGCACGACGCTGATCTCGATGCCGACGATGCTCGCGCCGAGCCCCGTCACCGGCTGCGCGTCGCGAGCGTCGAGGCCGACGGCGATGCGCACGTAGCGCTCGTCCGGGCAGCGGTTCATGAACGGATCGAAGCCGACCCAGCCGAGCCCTTCGACGTAGGCCTCCGCCCACGCATGACCGGCCGGCTGCTGCATCAGCGCGGCGGCCTGCGGCTGCGCGCCGAGCGCCGCCTGCGGCAAGCCCTGCGACTGCGCCGCGTGCGATGCGCCGAGCGCCTGCTGCATGCCGTCGCCGCTCTGCAGCGCGAGCGCCTCCTCTTCCTCGTCGTCCGCCGCGCTCTGCTTCGCGTCGGCGATGCGCTGCATCGCGCTGTCGGCGAGCACGTAGCCGGAGATATAGCGCGCGGGCACCTTCAGCGCACGCGCGGCCGCGATGAATGCATGCGCATGGTCGCGGCTCGTGCCCTCGCCGCTTTGCAGCGCGGTTTCGGCATCGACCGGCGCGTCGGCCAGGTTCGGCGCGTACGCGATGCGGCCATGCACTTCCGTCATCAGCCAGTGCAGCGCGTCGAGGCTATGCGGCTCGATCGGCAGCGCCTGCGTGAGTTCGCGCACGGTGTCGCCGGCCTTCGTGAGCGCGGTCTCGCGCTCGAAGATCCACGGCGGCGCATAGCCCTCGGGGTTGCCGAGAATGCCGGCGCGGTCCTGCGTCTCGACGACGCCGGCCGCGACCACGACGATCTCGTTCTTCGCGCCGCGGTCGTGGCGCACGAGGTCGATCCGGTTGCCGAGCCCGTCCGTGTAGGACAGCGCCGGCTCGACGCCTTCGATCGTGACCTGCCACGCGCGCACCGTCTGCCCGGGCCCCGATTGCGGGCGCAGCCGCAGCCGTTGCAGCGCATGGGTGGCTTGATCGTCGAACTGATAACGCGAGATGTGTCGGATGGCGAGTCGCATGGCAAGTCTCAGTCGAAGTTGTAGGCCTGGGCGATATCGATCCCGAGGCTGTTGTTGCGGCCGATGAAGTCGGTCAGGAACTCGTGCAGGCCGCTCTTGAAGATCCGCTCGACCGAGGTGTCGGACAGCATCTGCAGAATCTTCGTGGCCGTGTCGTGACACGGGTGTGTCACGCCGTAATCCTTCGCGAGCATGTTCAGGCTCGACACCACGCGCCCGTAGCAATAGCGCAGCGAACGCGGCATGCGGCCGTTCAGGATCAGGTAATCGGCGATGTTCATCGGCTTGTACTGCACGTCGTACACCCAGCGATACGAGCGGTGCGCGGCCACGCAGCGCAGGATCGTCTCCCACTGGTAGTTGTCGAGAATCGTGCCGACGTGCGACACCGACGGCAGCAGCAGGTGGTATTTCACGTCGATAATCCGCGCGGTGTTGTCGGCGCGCTCGACGAACGCGCCGATCTGCGCGAAATCGAAGATCTCGTTGCGCAGCATCGTGCTGTAGAAGCTGCCGAGGATCAGCGCGGTTTCACGCTTCACTTCGTCGAGCACCGCCGGCAGCCCGCTCTCCGGCACCGGCTGCGCGAGCGCGTGGCGCAGCGCGAGCCATGCGCCGTTCACGCTCTCCCACGCCTCGCGGGTGAGCGCCGTGCGCACCATCCGCGCGTTCGAGCGCGCGTTCTCGATGCACGACAGCACGCTCGACGGGTTGTCGCGGTCGCGCAGCAGGTAGTCGGTCACGGTATCGGCGGCATATGCGTCGTACTTCTGACGATAGCCGTCGTCCGCGCCCGAGCTGACCAGCACCGACGACCATTCGGCCGGCGCGTCGGACGTGCGCGTGAGCGCCATCCGCAGCCCGGCATCCACGATGCGCGCGATGTTCTCCGCGCGCTCGATATAGCGGTACATCCAGTAGAGACCGCTCGCAGTTCGTCCCAGAAGCATCTCGTGTCCACTCCGTCTTCGTTCGGTTCGCGCGCCGGCTGCGGCGCGCGCGGTCGTGCCCGGCTCAGTCGGCCAGCACCCAGGTGTCCTTGGTGCCGCCGCCCTGGCTCGAGTTGACGACGAGCGATCCCTCCTGCAGCGCGACGCGCGTGAGCCCGCCCGGCGTGATGCGGATCCGGTCCGACACCAGCACGAACGGCCGCAGGTCGACGTGGCGCGGCGCGAGGCCGGCTTCGGTCAGGATCGGCGTCGTGGACAACGCCAGCGTGGGTTGCGCAATGTAGTTCGCGGGACGCGCGCGCAGCTTCGCGGCGAACGCTTCGAGTTCGGCCTTCGATGCGCACGGACCGACCAGCATCCCGTAGCCGCCGGAGCCGTGCACTTCCTTCACGACCAGTTCGTCGAGATGGTCGAGCACGTATTTCAGGCTGTCGGCCTCGCCGCAGCGCCAGGTCGGCACGTTCTCCAGCAGCGCCTTGCGGCCCGTGTAGAACTCGACGATCTCCGGCATGTACGAGTAGATCGCCTTGTCGTCGGCGATGCCGGTGCCCGGCGCGTTCGCGATCGTGATGTTGCCGGCGCGGTAGACGTCCATGATCCCGGCCACGCCGAGCACCGAATCGGGGCGGAACGTGAGCGGATCGAGGAACGCGTCGTCTACCCGCCGGTACAGCACGTCGATCGGCCGGAAGCCTTCGGTGGTGCGCATCGCGACGCGGCCGTCGACCACCTGCAGGTCGCTGCCCTCGACGAGGTGCACGCCCATCTGGTCGGCGAGGAACGAATGTTCGTAGTACGCGGAATTGTGGATGCCGGGCGTGAGCACGGCGATGGTCGGATTGTCGGCGTTGCCGCCCGGCGGGCACACGGCCGCGAGCGACTGCCGCAGCATCTGCGGATAGGTCTCGACCGGGCGCACCTTGACCTGCTGGAACAGCTCGGGGAAGAGCTGCATCATCGTCTCGCGGTTTTCCAGCATGTACGACACGCCCGACGGCGTGCGCGCGTTGTCCTCCAGCACGTAGAACTCGTTCTCGCCGGTGCGCACGATGTCGACGCCGATGATGTGCGTGTAAACGTTCCCGGGCGGCCGAAAATCGATCATCTCCGGGATGAACGCCTCGTTGTGCGCGATCAGGTGCTTCGGCACGATGCCGGCGCGCACGATCTCCTGGCGGTGGTAGATGTCGTCGAGGAACGCGTTGAGCGCCATCACGCGCTGCTCGATGCCGAGCGACAGCCGGCTCCATTCCGCGCCCGAGATGATCCGCGGCACGATATCGAACGGAATCAGCCGCTCGGCGGCCTGCGCGTCGCCGTACACGGCGAATGTGATGCCCGTCCTGCGGAACACGCCTTCCGCGTCGTGGGCCTTCTGGGCGAGGCTCGCGGGGTTCTGCGTGTCGAGCCACTGCTTGAGGCGCGCGTAAGGCGCCCTCACCATGTCGCCGGATTGCAGCATTTCATCGAATGGCTTCATCGATCTTTTCTCCATCGATCGTTTTCCCCGGCATTGCGCATGCCGGACCGGCGTACTGACTGCCTTGCAAGGAACGTGCCTTGCGATATCCCCTCAGGTTCCCCCATTTTGTCGCGCGGCCGGCACGCCCCCGCGGCACGCCGCACCATGATGGTGCGATGCGCACGACGCAGGACGCTTCAGAGGCGTGCCGTGCCCGCACACGGCCTCTGCTGCACCGCGCCTGTCGAACATAGTTCCCCTGCGTGTCACGACTGTGCAATCTGCACTGCACCAATCCTTCCCCGTGCCGGCGCGCCTCCACGATGACCGCGCTGCCGGCCGGCAGCGGTGCCGCGCCTGTGCCGGCGCGGCTTCCCCCGCCGCCGTGCGATCGCCCGCGCCTCGCCACCTTCCCGCCCGGTCTTGCCGCGTCGCAGCGAACCGCGACGGGGATTGCGCCACATCCTTCGGTTGCCCGGGCGGAATAGCGGAAAGGCGAGCCGGCGCGCGCGGATGCGCGGCCGGCCCTGGGGGGAAGTACCGTCTGCGGCGAGTCGGGTAGTTCGACGCGGTGAACTAACCGGTTAGCCGGGTCCGGCACCTCAACCGTATGTAGCCGTAATACCGCCGACAACGCCCATGCATATTTCGACTGACACCGATCGAAAAAAAACATCGGCTCCGATGCGCGAGGCGCGGTACGCTACCAAACCGGTTCAGTGAAACGGCGCCGCCGCGTTCCGGCGCCGACTATAAAAAGCGAAGATCAACATGGAAGCAAAGTGGCTGGAAGATTTCCTGAGCCTTGCGGATACCAAGAGTTTTTCCCGGGCCGCGCGTCATCGGCACCTCACGCAGTCGGCATTCAGCAGACGAATCGCCGCACTCGAAACATGGATGGACGCGAAACTGGTCGACCGCAGCATCAACCCGATCGCGCTGACGCCGGCCGGGCAGATGTTCCGAGGGCTGGCCGCGGACATCCTGCGCAGCATGTATGCGGCGCGCAACCTCGTGAACGGCTATGACCAGTTCGCGGCAAGCGACCAGGTCGTGCGCTTCGCGGTCGCCCATACGCTCGTGTTCACGCTGTTCCCCGAATGGCTCAAGCAGTTGAACGGCGAAGTCGGCCACGTGACCGCACGCGTGAACGCGGTGAACGTGCCCGAGGGCGTGCAGCAACTCGTCGAAGGTGAATGCGACCTGCTGCTCGGCTATCACCATCCGCAACTGCCGATCGTGCTGGATCCGAACCATTTCCCGTTCGTCACGCTTGGCGTCGAGCGGATCCTGCCGGTATCGACGCCCGACGCGCGCGGCAAGCCGGTATTCGAACTGCCGGGCACGCCGGACGCGCCGCTGCCGCTCCTCGCGTATTCGTCGGGCGCGTTCCTCGGGAACGTCGTCGAGATGCTGCTGCTGAATGCGTCCGAATCATATGCGCTGCATCGATGCTTCGAGACGCACATGTCCGAGGCGTTGAAAGGAATGGTCGTGGCCGGGCACGGCATCGGCTGGCTGCCCGAAAGCTGCGTGGCTAAGGAACTCGCGGATGGCTCGCTCGTTCGTGCGGGCTCGGCGGACTGGATCACCGAACTCGAGATTCGCCTGTACCGATCGGCCCGCAAGCGCGGGCTGGCGGCCGAACAGTTGTGGACCTACATCATGAATCGCCCGCGCGTCGCGGCCGACGACACGCGCGCGGCCGAGCAGTCGATCGAGCCGGCCATGCGCATCGCGCGCCGCAGCGCCGGCGGCAGCCGGTAACGCCCTTCACCGTCCCTCATCGCCCGACTCACCGGGGCGCCGCGCGGAATGCACTCCGTGCGGCGCCCCAACAGGTATTCCAAATTCGCCAACGCGAAGCATTTTTCAAACCCGCCTCATTTTCAATATGCGTTCCGCACGCTCGGTCAATTCCACAATGCCGGCAAACGTTTGCGAATCGGAATGAATTATCGACTCCAAAAACGGAAATACCCTGTTACACAACAAATCAAAAGTTTCGATTTTCATGTAACGACATTTCTATCAAAAACGTCATACCAGCGCCTTCGATTTATCTGATCTTCGCTCCGAAATTCAACGTAGCACATCGATCCGGGAAGCAAATCTTCCTTTTATCTGTCGTTATTTTTCGGTATGAACTTCGGTACCACTTACGTCGGAAATTTGCTAAATGGTCATCGCTACCGGCGAGCAAATTTCATGTCCGGAAATATCGCCATTGTTCAGCGCTGATCTGTTTCGTCGAATGAGTACCAATCCTGTTTAAATAAGACATTTAAAGCATATTCCATTCTGGACACACGCGATTGTTTGTTCAAAACCCATCGTGTATCAATAGCATGTCGCAAAAAGAACGTCGCTAGTTTTCAAATCGGAACAAATGCGTTGCCAGCGATTTCGGATGGAGGTTGCAATGTCTTCCTCGTTTGAACAGCATGCTCGCCCGCTCCTCGGCATCGTCGTATCCGCACTCTGCATCAATGCCCTGGCGCAAACCCCGGCCCCGGCGCCTGCTTCGGACGCCGACGCCCGCGCCGGCCGATACATGATTTCGTACATCTGCGGCGACGCGCGCATCGACGGTACGGCGCCGCTTCCCCCCGACGGCCGTCCTTACAACCTCGGCGTGTCGTTCGTATCAGGCGCGAGCGGGCAACCGCTGTCGAACGTGCAGGTGCGGCTGCGACGGCATGGCCGCGTGCTCGTCGAATTCAAGGCAACGGGGCCGCGCTGTCTGTTCAGCGTGCCCGATGCAAGTTACCGGGTCGAAGGCACCTATCAGGGCTCCACCCAGTTCGCGGTCGTCGAAACAGGCGCACTCACCACGCAGTTGCGGTGGTGAACGTCGGGCGAATCTGCGTGGCGACGGCATGTGCTCGCGTCGTGCACTGCAGTCCGTCGAATCGAGGAGGATTGAATGACTCGTGCAGAACGACCGGACGGCTCGCCCGTCCGTCAGCCAAAGCCCGCCTGGGGCCCCGGAAAGAATGCGGCACTGAGCGTCATTGCGTTTGCCGCGATCTTCGGTGGCTTCGCGTACGTCGAGCGGGATGCGGGAATCGGCCATGCAACCGTGACGCACGACATCGCCGGCATGATTGGCAGCGCCGTCGGAAAGTATCGCAAGGCCATCGCGGCCGCGACGGCAGACGCCTCCGGCGCGGCGTCGACCGTCGCGCAGGCCGAGCCGGCTATGCCTTCCGTATCGGGAACGCAGTATGCGTCGGCAACGTCTGCCGTGTCGGCCACGGCGGCGCCGGCCGTGCCGCCACGCCCGACTGCCCGCGCCGCCGCGAAACACCCGCACCCCGCGCATGTGCCGCCCACGGCGCTCGCGGCCAACGCACACGCCGCATCGGCCGGCGGTCGCGCGGCACGTCCCGGTGACACGCACCGAACGTCGCGTTCGCAGACGCTGGCGCGCACGAAAAAACCCACCGACCCCGCGCCGCGACGGCAGCCGCAATCGTATATCGCCAACTCGGCGCACATGGAGGCCACCAGCGTCACGCGCGACGAACTGGAAGGCGCGCGCGCGCTGGCCCGGGCGCGCTGGTGTGCACGGATCGACGAATGGAACTGCGTGGAGCAGAACGCGAGCCGCGCGCTCGCCATCGACCCGAAAAACAGCGAATCGCGCGCGCTGCTTGGACAAGCGATCCGCAACCGCCTGTGAAGCGGCCGGATGCTGCCGGGCTTCACTGCCCGGCAGCACGACGACCGGCGACGCGCGTCGTCGGGCGTGCAACCGATGTGATCGTTTCAGAGTGAGGAGACATCGTGGCCAAGAATCGTCGACAACAATGCACCACCGCCGCTCCGCCCAACCGGCGGATCCTCCTGCATGCGCCATTGCTGTTGCTGCTCGTCGCGTCCGGCTCCTGTCTTGCCGCCGAAGGCGACGCGGACCCGGGCGGCGCGAGCGAAATCGCCGGGGCCCGCGGCGCACCGGATGCGCTGCCGCCCGACATGCAACCGACGGCGGCGTCGCTGGAGATCGCCCGGGGTCGCAACGCCGTGCCCCCGCAAGCGCCGACGCCGATCGCGCAGGCATCGGATGAGTCGATGCAGATTGCGCAGGCGTCGGACCCGCAACCGCAGGCGACGCCGACCACGGTCGTGGTGGAGCCGGACGTCGCGCCGCCGAGCGAACCGGCGACGGGCGCGCAAGCGTCGAGTGCACCGATCCGGATCGCCCAGGCGACCGATACCGCGCCGCCGAGTACGCCGCCACCGGTCGAGCCGACGTCGAGTGCCCCGATGCAGCCAGCCCAGGCATCCGACGCCGCGCCGCCGACCCCGCAGGCACCCATCGCGCATGCATCGGGCGCGCCGATCGGAATCGCGCAGGCCGCGAACCCGCAGCCGCCCGAAACACCGGCGCAAACCACCGCGACAACGTCCGGCACACCTGCGACCAGTTCACTCGCGCCCTTGAATGCGCCGACGCAAACCGCGCAGGCCTCCGGCACCCCGATGCCGGGCTCGCCGGCACCCGTCACCCAGACACCGGGCTCGCCCTCTCCGTCGTCCCAGGCTCCGAATTCGCAGACGCCCGGCGCCCAGCTGCCCGGCGAGCAAACGCAACGATCGCAAGGCCCCGACGTCGAAGCGCCGAATGCACAGGCGCCGAATCTGCGTACCGCCGACGTCGCGACGGTGCGCAACGACGTGTTCGGCCTCGCGGCAAGCGGTGGCGCGATCCAGGCGCTCGAAGAAGCGAAGGCACGGCCCGATGCGTTCTCCGCCGTCGACGTCGCGCAGCTGGAAGAACTGGCGATTCGCCAGCAGGTGCGCGGCGGACGTGACAAGTCGCGCTCGATGACGAGTTCCGACCGCTTCGACGGCCTCGACAGCGCACTGCGCGCGGCGGACGACCTCGACAAGCGGATGCCGGCCACGCCCGAATATTCACCGGTCAGGACGGCGCTCGCGGGCGACCGCACGGTCGCCTATGCGGCGCGCGGCGACATGAAGACGGCCGTCGCGACGTTCGAGACGATTCCGTCCAACGCGGAGATCTCGATCGACGCGCTGGCGGCCGTCGGCGACGCCTACCTCTACCTGAGCGAACCGGCCAAGGCGAACGGCGTGTACCAGCGTGCGCTGAAGCAGGCGACCGCGGCGCCGACGGACCGTGCGACTCGCGGCTTCCAGTACGGTGCACGCACGCGTCCGATCGAACTGCGCGAAGGGCTGTTCTGGTCGTACGTCGACCAGGGACGCGCGGCGGACGCGAAGCAGGTGCTCGACGACATCGGCAAGTCGCTGCCGCCGGCCAAGGAGGTGCGCAACTACGGTCCGGAAGAAAGCGACTTTCTGCGTTACTACCGGCTGCGCGCGCAATACCTGATTTATACGGGCCGCGTCGACGAAGGGATCGCCGCGCTCGAGCAGCTCGAGCAACAGGTGCCGTTCAATGCGGAGGTCCGTGCCGCGCATGCCGACGCGGTGTCGGGCCAGGCGCATCCGCGCCAGGCGATCGCGATGTATCGCGCTTCGCTGACCGACCACCCGGACAGCGTCGAAATGCTCGCGGGTCTCGGCCGCGCAGCGCTCACGGCGGACGACTACGCGACCGCGAAGTACGTCGACCAGACCGTGGGCAACGTATTTCCGGACAGCGGCGCAGTGCGCGGTTTCAAGCGCGACTACAAGGCATACCGCAGCCCCGTGTTCACGACCGACCTGAGTTACGAACACGGCAACAGCGCGCTGGCCGACAACAGCTTCACGTCGGACAGCTATGTGTACTCGCAACCGTTCGGCGACAACTGGCGCGTCTTCTCGCACACGTTCTTCGGCTATGCGCAGACCGACTCGGGCAACGTCAGCCGCACGCGCACCGGCGTCGGCGGCGACTACCGGCACGGGCCGCTCACCGTGCAGGGCGAAGTCACGCGCTCGTTCGGCTCGGACGGCCGAACCGGCGGCCGCGGGTCGATCGCGTACGCGCTGAACGACTACTGGACGGTCAGCGCCGGGCTCGACACCAACGACAACTCGCTGCCATGGAAGGCGTATGCCGCGCACATCTGGGGCCGCTCCGCGAACGTCTCGGTCGTGTATCGGCAGAACGACCGTCGAGAGGTCAAGCTGAGCTACGGCGTGAGCCGCTACAGCGATTCGAACCTGCATCAGGAGATCTCGGCAACCGCCACGCAGCGCGTGTACACGTCCGCCAACCAGCTCGTCAACGTATCGCTGGACCTCGGCACCGACAGCAACACGCGCCGCGACGCGCCCTACTTCAGCCCGGGCCGCGACTACGCGGCCGCTGCAACCGTCATGCACCAGCTGACGCTGTGGAAGAAGGGCGACATGGCGCTGCATCAGCGCGTATCGGTGTCGGGCGGCGCGTACAACGAGCGCGGCTTCGGCACCAGCCCGCTGTGGAGCGCACGCCTCGAGCACGCATGGACGTTCAAGCACGACATCACGCTGAGCTATGGCGTCGAGGTCAGCAGTCACGCGTACGACGGCCAGCGCGAGCGCTCCGAAACCGGCTTCCTGTCGGTCAACCTGCCGTTCTAGCAAGGAGATCGCGCAATGCAAACCAGACGGACCTTCATGTGCGGATGTCTCGGCACGTTCGCCGCCTGTTCGCTGTTCCCGGGCGTGTCGAACGCGCGGATGATCGATCTGCTGCCGCCGTCCGATCCGGCGGATGGCAAGACGTTCCGCGTGATCTGCATGCACGACGTGCGCGACAACCTGATGGCGTCGTTCTCCTCCGCGTCGGCGATGGTCGACCCGTTCGCGGTCGACACCGGCACGCTGACCGCGATCTTCTCGTGGCTGCAGACCAACAACTACCACACCATCACGGTCAAGCAGATCGAGGAATCGCGGCACGGCGGCAAGCCACTGCCGCCGCGCGCGGTGCTCCTCACGTTCGACGACGGGTACCGCAGCCACTACACGAAAGTGCTGCCGCTGCTCGAGCGCTTCAAGTATCCGGCCGTGATGGGCATCGTCACGGCGTGGATCGATGCGCCGCTGGATGCGCCGATCCGCATCAGCGACAAGATCCAGGTGCCGCGCGACTACTTCATGTCGTGGGACGAGGTGCAGAAGGTCGGCCAGTCGCACCTCGTCGAGCTCGGTTGCCACACCCACAACCTCCATCACGGCGCGGTCGCGAATCCGCAAGGCAACGAATTGCCGGCGACCACGTCGCACCTCTACCTGCAGGACGAGAAGCGCTATGAAACCGACGCCGAATTCGAAGCACGCGTGCACGACGACCTGCAGACATGCGTGCGGCAGATCCGCGAACGCACCGGCATCGTCGCACGCTCGATGGTGTGGCCATACGGCGCGGAAAACCAGCCCGTGCGCAAGATATCGACGTCGCTCGGCATGGACATCCAGTTCAGCCTCGACGCCGGCCCGAATACGCCGGACGTGCCGCTGGACCGGCTCAGGCGGATCCTGATGATGTACGACGTCGACATCGGCGGGTTCGAGCGCTCGATGCGTGAGCCGGCGTCGAACCGTGGCGACGTCGACGTGCCCGAGCGCATCGTGCAGGTCGACCTCGATCAGGTCTACGATCCGGATCCCGCGCGGCAGGAAGCGAATCTCGGCAAGCTGATCGAGCGCATCTACCGGATGCAGCCGAAATCGGTGTACCTGCAGGCCTATGCCGACCCGAAAGGCACGGGCGTGGCCGAAGCTGTGTATTTCCCGAACCGGCACCTGCCGATGCGCGCCGACCTGTTCTCGCGCGCCGCGTGGCAGCTCAACACGCGGTCCAACGTGCAGGTGTATGCGTGGATGCCGGTGCTCGCTTTCCGGCCGCCGCCGGACAAGCATCAGGGGCTCGAGACCGTCAGCGCATATGGCGGCGCACCGGCCCGAGAGAACGGCACGCGCATGTTCCGGCTGAGCCCGTTCGACCCTGAGGCGCGGCTGATGATCCAGCAGATCTACGAGGATCTCAGCAAGCACGCATCGTTCAGCGGCATCCTGTTCAGCGACGACGCCGTGCTCGACGACTACGAGGATGCAGGCCGGCATGCGCTGCGTACCTACTCGCAGTGGGGGCTGCCGGCCGACGTCGGCAAGATCCGCGAGAACCCCGACCTGATGAAGCGCTGGACGCGCCAGAAGTCGCGCTACCTGATCGACCTGACCCGCCAGCTCGAACAGATCGTGCTGGCCCACCAGAACGTGGGCGACGTACTGAGCGCGCGCAACATCTTCGCGATGCCGGTGCTCAAGCCCGAGTCGGAAGCGTGGTACGCGCAGAACTACGACGATTTCCTTGCCAACTACGACTACGTCGCGCTGATGGCGATGCCTTACATGGAGCAGGCGAAGGACCCCGAGGGCTGGCTGGATCAGCTCGTGCGAGCCGTCCGCACGAAGCAGCGCGGCCTGCAGCGCACCGTGTTCGAACTGCAGTCGTACGACTGGCACGCGCACAAGGACGTACCGGCCCGCACGCTGCTCGCACAGATGCGGCGGCTGCGCAGCGAGGGCGCGGTGAATTTCGGCTACTACCCGGACAACTTCCTGAACGGCCAGCCGGAGCTCGACGCGATGCGCGACGTGATGTCGCTGAAGTCGCGGCTCGATCCGACCTCGATCAACGCACTGATGCAGATGCAACATGCACCCGGAACCAAGACGCCATGACCAGCCACAGCATCATCCAGCGCCTGCAGGACTTCGTCTTCTACTACCCGTTCTTCATGTCGTATCTGTGGATGATCGGTGGCGTCGTCCATTACTTCCTGCTCGAGGAAGGCCGCGAGCTGTCGACGCGCACGATCGCGGCGAGCGGAATCCCGAAGATCTCGATCGTCGTGCCGTGCTTCAACGAGGCGGCGAACGCGCGCAGCGTGATCCGTCACCTGAACGCGATGGACTACCCGAACTACGACATCATCGCGGTCAACGACGGCAGCAAGGACCGCACGGGCGAGATCCTCAACGAGCTGGCCGTCGAGATCCCGCGGCTGCTCGTGATCCATCACGCGCGCAACGAAGGCAAGGCGGTCGGGCTCACCACCGCGGCCGCGGTATCCAATGCGGAATACTTGCTCTGCATCGACGGCGACGCGCTGCTCGCGCACGACGCGATCGGCTGGATGCTCGAGCATTTCCTGACCGATCCGGGCGTCGGCGCGGTCACGGGCAACCCGCGCATCCGCACGCGCACGTCGCTGCTGGGGCGCATGCAGGTCGGCGAATTCTCGTCGATCGTCGGGCTGATCAAGCGCACGCAGCAGGTGTACGGCCGCATCTTCACGGTATCGGGCGTGATCACGATGTTCCGCAAGACCGCACTCGCCGATGTCGGCTACTGGAGCTCGGACATGCTCACCGAGGACATCGACATCAGCTGGAAGCTGCAGTGCCGCGACTGGCGTGTCGTGTACGAGCCGCACGCGCTCAGCTGGATCCTGATGCCCGAGACGCTGAAAGGGCTCTACCGGCAGCGGCTGCGCTGGGCGAAGGGCGGCATCCAGGTGCTGCTCAAGTACGCGGGCACGCTCGCACGGCCGACGCAGATGATGATGTGGCCGCTGTTCGTCGAGTACCTGATCGGCATCGCGTGGGCCTATTCGATGTCGTTCATCCTGCTGCTCGCGCTGATCGACGTCGTCTATCCGCTTCCGCAGAACTGGCATGTGTCCGTGGTGCCGCACTGGCACGGGATGCTGCTGGTCGCGACCTGCATCCTGCAGCTGATCATCGGCAGCATGATCGATCGTCGTTACGACGAAAAACTCCTGATGTATTTCCTTGACACCGTCTGGTACCCCGTCGCGTTCTGGCTGATCAGCATGGTCACCACCGTCGCCGCCCTGCCCGCCGTCGTATTGCGGGGCCGCGGCAAGCGCGCCGTTTGGGTCAGTCCCGACCGAGGCATTCAACATGAAGAACGCGCCGATTATTGATCTTTCCCTGCGCGCCCCGCGCGAACTGATCGCCGAACGCGGCGGCATCGTCGGGCCCGTGCTCGTCGCATGGTTCCGCCTCGTGCGGCCCGCGCTGGTCGGAGGTGTGTGGGCATCGATCTGCATCTATACGTACCGCTACCTGCTGCCGTTCAACCAGGCCGAGATGCCGATCGAGCAGATCGTGTTCTACGTGACGAGCATCGCGCTGATCGCCGGCACGATCGTCACGTGGCTGATCGCGGGACGTGTCGTGCATCCGCTCGCGTACCGGCTGCGCGTCTCGAAGATGCTGCGGCGCTCGGCCAGCGTGAAGATGCGCTCGGTGCCGCCGACCGCGCTCGCGGGCGCCCGCCGGCGCGGCGCGCGGCGCGCGACGCGCATTCTCGTCGCGTCGCACGATGCGAACGGCTCGATCTCGGGCATCGAATGGATCGCGCACGCGGGACCGCAGCCCCGCGAATAGGTCACCGGAGACGTGCCGCGCCGGATGCGACGCATGCCGCGCGACGCGACACCGCTCCCGAATTCGCGCCGTCGCGTGTCGTGCGCCGGCCGGCAACTTCCTGTAGACGAGGTGAATCATGTGCGGAATCGTCGGAGCAAGCGGCCTGAACAATCAGGTGCCGCAACTGGTCAATGCACTGAGCCGGCTCGAGTATCGCGGTTACGACTCGTGCGGCATCGCCGTGCTGCGTGACGGCCGCCTGCGCAGCGAACGCACGCTGCGGCGCGTGGCGGACCTGCAGGACCGAGTGCTGACGCTCGGCCTCGAAGCGCAGACGTGCATCGCGCACACGCGCTGGGCGACGCACGGCGCGCCGTCGGAAATGAACGCGCACCCGATCATGTCGGGCGACACGATCGCGGTCGTGCACAACGGGATCATCGAAAACCACGATGCGTTGCGCGCCGAACTGCGGGAGCGCGGCTACACGTTTCGCGGCGAGACCGACACCGAGGTGATCGCGCATCTGATCCACAGCATGTATCGCGACGACCTGTTCGATGCCGTCACCCGCGCGGTGAAGCGGCTGCACGGCGCGTACGCGATCGCCGTGCTGAGCGCGCGCGAGCCGCAGCGGCTCGTCGCAGCGCGCGCGGGCTCGCCGCTCGTGATCGGCATCGGCGCGGACCAGAACTACCTCGCGTCCGACTGCGCGGCGCTCGGCGACCTGACCGACCGCTTCGTCTACCTGGAAGACGGTGACGTCGCGCTGATCACGCCGGAACGGATCGACGTGGTGGACGCGATCGGGAGCGAGGCACAGCGTCCGCTGTGCCTCGTCAAGGCACGCGACGACGACGCCGCGCTCGGCCCGTATCAGCACTTCATGCAGAAGGAAATCTTCGAACAGCCGAAGGCGATCGCCGCCACGATCGACGGTGTCGACACGATTTCGCCCGCGCTGTTCGGCGGCAGCGACAGCACGCGCGCGCTGCTGTCGAAGACCCGGAGCGTGCTGCTGCTCGGCTGCGGCACCAGCTACTACGCGGGCCTGACCGCGAAATACTGGCTCGAGGGCATCGCGGGCATTCCGGCGCAGGTCGAGATCGCGAGCGAATACCGCTACCGCGACACCGTGCCCGATCCGCGCACGCTGGTCGTCGGTATTTCGCAGTCCGGCGAAACCGCCGATACGATCGGCGCGATCGAGCGCGCGCGCGAGATGGGCCAGGATATGTCGATGGCGATCTGCAACGTGGCGACCAGCTCGATCGCGCGCGGCGCGCCACTCAGCTTCCTGACGCGAGCCGGCATCGAGCTCGGCGTCGCATCGACCAAGGCGTTCACGACGCAGCTCGTCGCGCTGTTCGTGCTGACGCTGACGCTCGCGCAGCAACGCGGCCGGCTCGATGCGGCGCATGTCGCGATGCACCTGAAGAAACTGCACGAACTGCCGGATCGCATCGCTCACGCACTCGCGCTGGAAACGCAGATCATGGGCTGGGCCGCGAAGTTCGCGCGCACCGAGAACGCGCTGTTCCTCGGGCGCGGCATTCACTATCCGATCGCGCTGGAAGGCGCGCTGAAGCTCAAGGAGGTGTCGTACATCCATGCGGAAGGCTATCCGGCCGGCGAACTGAAGCATGGCCCGCTCGCGCTCGTCACGAGCGCGATGCCGGTCGTCACGATCGCGCCGGACGACCGCCTGTTCCAGAAGCTGAAGTCCAACATGGCCGAGGTGCGCGCACGCGGCGGACGGCTGTACGTGCTCGCGGGCCATCATCTCGCGATCGACGCCGACCGCGATACGCACCTGATCCGCGTACGTGAATCGGGGGACGCGCTGTCGCCGATCGTCAACGTGATCCCATTGCAGCTGCTCGCATATCACGTCGGGTGCGCGCGCGGCGCCGACGTCGACAAGCCGCGCAACCTCGCGAAATCCGTCACCGTCGAATGATGCGACGGCCGGTCGCGACCCCGATCGCCACCGTGCGCGCCCATGCGGGCGCGCGCGCCGCCGCGTGGCGTGTCGCGACCGTGCTCTGCGGCGCGTGTTGCGCCATCGCGGCACCGTCGCACACATTCGCCGGCGCGCCGGTCGTGCACACCGTCACCGTGCAGGCGCCCGCGTCACCGCAGGACAGCGGCGACCCGCGGCGCTTCATGCACGGAATCGGCGTGGCCGACGCCGGCGACGGCCGGCGCTGGGTGTTCTTCAGCAGCTCGGGCATCGCGCCGCGCGGCGCGCTGCGCAACGGCAACTGGCCGCACGACGTGTACGTCGGCGAATGGCTGCCGGGCAAGCCGCGCCTGCTGCGCGTCCGTACGTTCATCAGCCGTCCGGAAGCGCAGGAGCCCGTATCGATCGCTCAGAATCCGCGCGGCGACATCTTCGTCACGTTCGAGGACGGCTGGAACACGCCGCAGGAGGTCAGCCAGCGCTACGGCGTCTATCGGCGCGACCTGAAGCCGATCAAGCCGTACCCGAACGACGTCGAGGCGGGCGGTCACTCCGGGCATGTCGCCGCGGTGGGCGAACGCTTCATCGTGTTCTATTCCGCCGACTGGATCGACGGCGGCGGCGTCGACAACCTCGGCACCGGCAACGGCGTCTACGTGAAAACCTACGATGCCGACGGACGCGTGCTGAATCACATGCCGGTCGCGCCGCACCGCCGCGAATGGTGGCCCGTGGTCGCCGGCTCGCCGCACCGCGCGCTGCTCGTCTGGCAGAAATACATCGAAGGCAGCACGGACGCGACGCTCGAATACGCGATGTTCGATCCGGTCACGGCGAAGCTCGTCAAGCTCGGGCCGCTGAGCGACGCGATCCAGTACTACGTGTATTCGTCCGCGTACGTGCCGGCGATCGACCGCTTCGTCGTCGTCACGACGACGGCGGACAATCGCGGCGTCGCGATGCTGATCGACCCGGACGGCCGCCGCCTCGCGACACTCGACTGCTTGCCGGCGTCGGTGCGGGAATCCGGGATCGGCGTCGACGGCACGCATGCGTATGTGCCGACCCGCGACGGGCGGCTGCTGACGCTGGCGCTTTCGGCAACCGGCATGTCGGTGAGCGGCGCGCAACGCTCGCCGATTCCGTGGGGCTCGACCGGCATCGCCGGGTTCACGGCACGCGGCGGGACGATGCATTTCGTGTCGCTGACGCCGTCCGGGACGCGCGAAGCCGATTTCGACACGGCACGGGACACGCCTTTACCGAAAACCGACGCGCAGTGTCCGACACATTGACGGCGACGCGAACGGGACCGGGCCGACACCGTCGCCCCGTGAAATTGCGCCGATCCCCCATCGAATTCGCCAGCGACGCCCGTACCGGATAGACTGTCGCCCGATTCCATCCATCGGCCGCGCGCTCGCCTCCCTGCCGCCGCCGGAACGTCCCCACGGAGAACGAATGCTGAAGCGCCAGTGGTTTTCGCTGTTGCTGGTGACGGTGTGCCTGATCGCGACGCGCGCGTCCGCGCAGGGCTCGCTCGAACTCGAGACCGACGGCACGCCTCGCGTGCTGACGCGCCAGACGCTGCTCGCGCGCGCCGACGCGACGGACATCGACGTGCCGCGCGACATCGCGTACGGCCGGCCGATGACGTTCCGCGCGGTGCCGTTCGCTGCCCTGCTCGGCGACACGCCGCTGCCGGCGGACGGCGTGCTCGAAACGCGCGCGGCCGACGGTTTCGCCGCGCAACTGCCGCTGGATCTCGCGCGCCGCCGTGCGCCGGCCGGCGCCGTCGCGTGGCTCGCGATCGAGGACCCCGCGCATCCGTGGCCGAAGCTGCCGGGCAAGCAAGTCAGCGCCGGGCCGTTCTATCTCGTGTGGCTCGGGCCGGATGCATCGTCGGTGCGCGGCGAGCAATGGCCGTATCAGATCGTGCGCATTACGATCGAATCGTCGCCGCTCGCGCGCTGGCCATCGCTCGCCGTCGATCCCGCGCTGCCGGCGAACGATCCGGCCCGCGCGGGCCAGCGCCTGTTCGTCACGCAATGCCTCGCGTGCCATCGCCTCGACGGCGCGGGCAGCAGCCAGGCCGGCCCCGACCTGAACGCACCGATGAATCCGGTCGACTACTTCCAGCCCGCCGCGCTGCGCCGCTACATCCGCAATCCGGCATCGGTGCGCGACTGGCCGGGCCGCGCGATGCCGGCATTCCCGCCCGATCAACTGAGCGACCGGGAGCTCGACCAGATCGTCGCCTACCTCGCGTTCATGGCGCGGCGCAAGGCGGGCAAGTAAGCCGCGCCCGTCACGCGCGCATCACGCGCCCGGTTCCTGCGCGCTTTGCAGCACCGCGCGCAGCAGCACGTCGGCGCCCGCCGCCGACCATTCCGGCGTGATCGCCTCGGCCTCGTTGTGGCTCAGCCCGTCGACGCACGGCACGAAGATCATGCCCGTCGGCGCGACGCGCGCGACGTAGCACGCGTCGTGACCCGCACCGGACACGATGTCCATGTGCGGCAGCCCGAGCGCCTGCGCCGCATCGCGCACCGCGTCGATGCAGCGCGGCGCGAACGGCACCGGCGGGTACGTGAAGATCTGTTCGATCCGCGCACCGAGGCCGGCGTCGGCCGCGACGCGGGCCAGTTCCGCACGCAGCGCCGCGTCGAGCTCGTCGAGCACCGCATCGTCAGGATGGCGAAACTCGACCGTGAAGAAGCAGCCGCCCGGCACCGTGTTGCGCGAATTCGGTCGCGCCTCGATCATCCCGACCGTCGCGCGCGCGTGCGGCGCATGGCGACGGCCGAGCGCATCGACGAATTCGATCATCCGCGCGGCACCCACCAGTGTGTCGCGCCGGAATTCCATCGGCGTGGTGCCCGCGTGCGCGTCGACGCCCGTCAGCGTTACCTCGTACCAGCGCTGCCCCTGCCCGGCCGTCACGACACCGATCGTCTTGCCCGCGCGTTCGAGAATCGCACCCTGTTCGATATGCAATTCGTAGGCGGCATGCACCGGATAGCCGCCGACAGGCTCGGCGCCCGCGTAGCCGATCCGCGCGAGTTCCTCGCCGATCGTCCTGCCCGCGCCATCCGTTCGCGACAGACCGTATTCCAGCGGATAGACGCCCGCGAACACGCCGGCCGAGATCATCGCTGGCGCAAAGCGCGAACCTTCCTCGTTGGTCCAGATCACGACGTCGATCGGACGCTCGGTCTCGATGCCCGCATCGTTCAGCGCCCGCACGACCTCGAGGCCGCCGAGCACGCCGTAGATACCGTCGTAGCGGCCGCCGGTCGGCTGCGAATCGGCGTGCGAGCCCGTCATCACCGGCGCGGCATCGGGATGGCGGCCCGCGCGGCGCGCGAACACGTTGCCCATCCGGTCCACCCGCACCGTGCAGCGGGCATCGCGCGCCCACTGCACGAACAGGTCGCGCGACTCGCGGTCGAGGTCGGTCAGCGCGAGACGGCAGACGCCGCCCTTCGGCGTCGCGCCGATCTGCGCCATCCGTTCGAGCGACGCCCAGAGCCGCGCGCCGTCGACGCGCGGCGCGCCCGCGAGATCGTCACGCATTGCCGGCCTCCGGGGTGTCAACCTGAGGCGCCGCCTGCAGCGCGTAGCGGAAATCGCAGCGCTTGCCGCCCTGCATGATCGTGCTCGTGCGCGTCAGCGCGATGCGCGGGTCGTAACCCTCGATGAAATAGCTGTCGCGCGCACAGCTCAGCAGGTGGCCGATCTCGCCGAGCTCCATCGCGTGATACATCTCCGCGTAGCTGCAGCGATGCACGTCGTAGTCGTAGTGCGCGTCGTCCGCGCGATGCACCTCGACGTCGAGCGCATCGTCCTTCTCCCACAGCACCTGCAGCGCGATGAACGATTGCACGCTCGTGCCGTCGGGCTCCTGCGCCGCGAACGTGCGGCCCGCGTCGACGGCCGCGCCGCGCACGGCTTCCGCGATCACGGCCTGCGCGCGCTCGGTGCCGAATTCGCGCCTCATGATCTCGTAGATCGGCTTGATGATTTCCGCTTCGATGCGGCGCCGCGCGAGGATGCCGAGGCGCGTGTCCTCCGGTGCCGCCGTCGATGCGTGTGTCGTGTCGGTCATGGGATTCGTCTCCGTCGTCATTTCGTTGCCGGGTGCGCGCCGCCGAGCACGTCGACGACGGTCCACTTGCCGCCGCGCACCTGGTAGATCGTGAATGCCGGGTCCTTCAGATTGCCTTCGGCGTCGAACGCGACCCGGCCGGTCACGCCGGGCCGGTCGATCGCGCGCACGGCCGCGACCAGCTTCGCCGGCTGCGTCGTGCCGGCCTTCTGCGCGGCCGCGATCAGCGTGGCCGCCGCGTCGTACGCAAACGGCGCGTGCAGTTCGATCGGCGCGTGAAAGCGTGCGCGGTACTGCGTGTCGAACGCCTTGCCGCCCGGCATCCGGTCGAGAGGCAGGCCCGGTTCGAGCGCCGTCACGCCGTCGCCGTCCTTGCCCGCGAGCGACAGGAAGGTCTGGCTCACGAAGCCGCCGGCGCCGAGCAGCGGCGCGTTCACGCCGAGCTGGCGCATCCGGCGCGCGATCGGCGCGGCCTGCGCGTCGAGCCCGCCGAAGAACACGAGATCCGCCCGCTTGCCCTTGATCGCGGTCAGCACGCCACTGAAGTCGGTCGTCTTGTCGTTCACGTACTGGCGATCGACGATCGTGCCGCCGTTCGCCTGCACGCCCTTGATGAACTGGTCGGCCAGCCCCGCGCCGAACGACGTGCGATCGTCGATCACCGCGATGCGCGTGGCCTTCAGCGTCTTCACCGCATAGACGCCGGTGAAGTTGCCGCCCGCATCGTCGTGACCCATGATGCGGAACGCCGTCGCATAGCCCTGCTGCGTGTACGGGTGGCCGGTGGAGGCCGGCGCGATCTGCGGAATGCCCGCATCTCGATAGACGCGCGACGCCGGCACGCTGCAGCCCGTGTTCCAGTGACCGACGACGCCGATCACGTGCTGGTCGACGAGTTGCTGCGCGACCGCGACGGCCGTGCGCGGATCGGATTGATCGTCGGCGGCGACGAGCTTGTAGACGACCGGCTTGCCGCCGATGCTCGGATGCGTCGCGTTCGCGTCGTCGATCGCGAGCTGCGCGCCGTTCTGCAGGTCCTTGCCGATCCGCGCGGACGGGCCGGTGAGCGGCGCGGCGAGACCGATCAGGATCGTCTGCGGCGCGGACTGTGCGAAGGCGGGAACGGCGGCGATCAGCGCGGCCGCGGAGAATGCGAGGCTGGCGGGAAGAATAGCGATTTTCATGTGCGGGGATCGGGGACTCGAATCAAAACATGAAAAATATTAAATATTCGGCTCCGACACCCCAAATACTCAATTGTTGGATGCTTATGCCATTCCCGACACAATAGCGTAATTACCTGTAAACACTGGATATTTTAATGTTGTCGCTTACCCTGATTTTTCGATAAAATTCGACACATGAAAAATATCGAACAATTGCCACATGATCCGCCGCTGCGCGCCGTCCGCGCGTTCGAGGCATTCGCGCGTCTCGGCTCGGTCACCGCGGCGGCGCACGAGCTCGACATCACGCCGTCTGCGGTCAGCCACCAGCTGCAGCTGCTCGAAGCGTTCATCCAGACGCCGCTGACCGTGCGCGAAGGCCGGCTGCTTGTGCTTACCGACGAGGGGCGCGACTACTACCGCTCGATCAGCGCCGCGTTCTCGGTGCTGCGCAGCGCGACGCGCTTCGTGCGCGACCGGTCGTCGCTGCGGCAGATCACGATCAGCCTGATTCCGCTGCTCGGCATCGGCTGGTTCATTCCGCGGCTGCACGCGTTCCTCGCCGACAACACCGATGTCGACGTGACCGTGGTGTATGCGCATCACCGCAACTATCGAAGCGACGCGTCCGACCTGTCGATCCGCTTCGGCACCGGAGACTGGCCCGGCTACCGCTGCGAGCGGCTGCTGCCGGGCGCGATGGTGCCGATGTGCAGCCCGTCGTTCCTGAAGCGCCACGGGCCGTTCCGCACGCCGGCCGATCTCGCGCGGGCGCCGCTCGTGCACGACGAGGATCGCAGCACCTGGGTCAACTGGCTGCAAGGCGCCGGCGTGCGGCACGTGTCGCACGCGGTGGGGCCGATGTTCGAGGACGGGCAACTGACGCTGAGCGCGGCGCGCGCGGATCTCGGCGCGGCGCTGCTGCGCGCGCCGCTGGTCGAGCGCGAACTGGCGAGCGGCGAACTCGTGAAGCTGTTCGACCATGCGCTCGACGACGGACGCGACTACTACCTGTGCACGCGCGACGATACGGACATGCCGGACGGCGCGAGACGGCTGGCGGAATGGCTCAGGCGGATGGCTGCATAAGCGCGCGGGCCCTCACGCGCACCGTCCCGCCGTTGCGTCACACCGCCCGCCCCCATCCGCGCGCGACCGCATGGGCGACCGTCGCGCGCGCCAGCTCCTGCGTGCTGTCGATCAACGCGAACGGTGCATCGCGCAACGCGCGCGCCGCGATCGGAATTTCCGTGCAGCCCATCACCGCCACGCCCACGTCCCGTCGTGCCAGCGTCGCGAGCGCGCGCGACAGGCACCTCACCGACGCATCGATCTTCCCCGCCTTGACCGCCGCGATGCACGCGGCGATATCGCGCTGCGCGGCCACGCCCGGCATCACCGGCTCGAAACCGCGTGCACGCAGCGCCGCCTGGTAAAAGCCCGACACCAGCGTCCCACCTGTGGCGAGCACCGCGACGCGCCGCACGCCGGCCGGCAACGCGGCCACCGACGCATCGACGATATGCAGGATCGGCGCCGCGCTGCGTTCGCGCAGCGGCGCATACCAGTGATGCGCCGAATTGCACGGAATCGCAATCACGTCCACGCCGCAGCCGTTCAGCAGCGCGATGCCATCGAGCAGCGCCGGCAGCGGATCGGTCCCGCCGTCGATGATCGCGCGCGAGCGATCGGGCGTTCGCGTCAGGTTCGCGACGATCATCGGCAGGTGCTCCTGGTCGCAGCGCGCGCGTGTCAGGCAAATCACGCGATGCATGAAGTCGACCGTGGCCAGCGGCCCCATTCCGCCCAGTACGCCGACGAGTGCCATGACGCCTCCTTCACGCGCGCGGCGGCCGCGCGCAGATCGCGGACACGACGGCCGAGTTGCCGATCACCAGCAACAGCGTCCGCAATATTTCGCAGAACGGATCGATTGCCGCGAACAGCACGAACGCAGCCTCGAACGGCAGGTGCAGTGCCGCGCACACCATGCCGGCAAGCGACACCGTCACGACGCCCGACGTGCCGGTCGACGCGAATCCGGCCAGCACCGATGCGACCAGCACGACGCAAAGCTCGCCAGGGCCGAGCGACCGTTCGTAGAGTTGCGCGACGAACAGCGTCGCGCTCGCGTAATAAACCATCGGCCCGACGCGCAGCAGCGACACGGCAAGCGGAACAACCAGTTCGACGCGTGCACGGGCGAAGCCGAAGCCGTCGGCCAGGCACTCGATCATGCTCGGCATGCAGGCCACGCTGCTGCGCGTGGCGAGCGCCATCGCGAACGGCGTGCGCAACCCGGCGAGCGTCTCGGCCAGCGTCGCGCCCGAGCGCTTCCAGATCACGACGATCGCGGCCGCGATCAGTACGAGCGCGACGACGGCGAACGCCGCGACGAAGCGGACCATCGCCTCGAGCGGCCCGAATCCCGACGTGCCGATCTGCGCGGCGCCGCCGCAGAACAGCACGATCGGCGTCGGATACGCGAGCCAGTGCATGATCTTCTGGCACGTGAAATAGACCGTCTCCAGGGTCTGGCTCAGCGCCGCCGAGATGCTCGCCGGCACACGCCCCGACGCGAAACCGAAGAACAGCGAGAACACCAGCGCCTTCAGCGTGTCGCCGCTCGCGAGCGCCGCGAAGAAGTTGCCGGGTACCAGCGCGATCAACATGTCGGCAAGGCCCGACGACTTCTCCGCGGGATCGGTGCCGTACAGCGTCATCACGGTGTCGCTCGCCGCGCCGTCGGTGCCGACCAGCGCGCCGAACGCCTTCAGCGTCGCGTTCGACAGATGCTCGCCCGGCCGCATCGCGACCAGCACGACCGCGCCGACCGCCACGACGAACACCGACGCGCAGCCGAAGATCGCGATCACGCGCATCACGAGATCCGACGCGCTGCCGTCGCGCAGCAGCCGCTGCAGGCTGAAGATCACGGCGGCCGTCATGAACGGCAGCGCCGTCATCTTCAGCAGGCCGACGTATACCTGGCCCACATAGTCGAACTTCGGCGCGGCGGCCGGCCACAGCACGCCCGCCACGATCCCGAGCGCGAGGCTGCCGAAGACCGTCAACGGATGAATCGCGAGCGCATGCAGCCGCTCGATGCGCGGCATGATCCTGATGTTCTCGTTCCTGTTCCGGTTCGTGTTCATGTCAGCGACCCATCGCATCGAGCAGGGATTTCACGTCGAGCCGCTTGTTGCGCTCGGCCAGGAACTGGTTGACGAACGCGAGCAGCGTCGGCGTCGACACCGGCACACCGACGGCAAGCGCGTCGGTGAGGTCGTCGAAGGTCGCGACGCGCAGGCGGATCGGCGCGGTCGGGTCGTCCTGCATCACGAGCTTGATCGCGAGTTCATCGCGATACACGGCCGTGACCGCGCCGGCGCTCAGCGCGTCGAGCGTCGCCGGCCAGCTCGGATACGTGCGCACCCGCGCGGCCGGGAAGTCGTTGCGCACGTACTCCGCGTAGGCCGACCCCGCGACGACGCCGATCGTGCCGCGGTAATCGCGCACGACTTCCGGCAGCGCGCGCCCTTTCGCCAGTTCCGCGAAGCTGACGCGGTTGATCAGCAGCGCGCGTCGCAGGTTGATGTACGGCGTGCTGAAGCGGACCACCTGCGCACGCGGCAACGTGCGCGACAGCTTGCTGATCGCGACGTCGGCCTGCCCGGTCGCGAGCAGGTGAACGACATCGTCGAAAGTGCGCGCATCGCGGTCGAACTGCACGGACACGCCGAGCTTTTTCGCGAGTTCGTCGGCGAGATCGATGTCGACGCCGGCCAATGCGCCGTTGCGCGACATGAAGAACGGCGGCTGATCGACGCCGAGCACCGCGACGACGAGCGCGCCGCGCGAAACGATGCGGGCGAACTCGGGCGCGAGCAGCCGGCCGTCGGGCATCTGCACGAGGCCGGTCGACGTGGTGGCGGGTGTCGCCGTCGCGGCCGGCGCGGACGCATCGACGGCGAGCGCCGGCGCGGCACACGACACGGTCATGAGTATGCAGGCCGCACCGCGCAGGAGCCGATGCTGGCATCGCCGCTCGGGGACGATCTCGTGGAACCACGCGAGCAGCGCACGCAGGGTGCGTCCGGAAAAGAGGTTCATGGCGGCAGTGGGACGAAGCGTGTCTGACGACCGCGCAGCCGTTCGTGACGAACGGACGCCGGGCCCTTGCGCGGGGCGCGTCGCCGTCGCCCGGCGCGGCGCCCTCCCGCACGCCCAATGTGTCAGAAGCGCCGGCCGGCCGAAATCCGCCGGATGGCCCGGCCCGGATGGCATGGGCCGACCGGACGGCCCGTCGCGACGGGGGCCGGAAGCAGATAGAAATTCCCGATGCCGCGGATTGAAACAAGCAATTTCACAAACCAGGGGTGAACCCGGATACTGGCAACACTTCATCAACACCCAAGCAAAGGAACTCGCAAGATGCCGATCATCAACACCCAAATCAAACCGTTCAAAGCCACCGCATACCACAACGGCGATTTCGTCCCCGTGTCCGAAGAGAACTTCAAGGGCAAGTGGTCCGTCGTCGTGTTCTACCCGGCCGACTTCACGTTCGTCTGCCCGACCGAGCTGGGCGACCTCGCCGACCGCTACGCGGAATTCCAGAAGCTGGGTGTCGAGATCTACGGCGTGTCGACCGATACGCACTTCACGCACAAGGCATGGCACGACACGTCGGACACGATCGGCAAGATCAAGTACCCGATGATCGGCGACCCGACGCTCACGCTGTCGCGCAACTTCGACGTGCTGATCGAGGAAGAAGGGATGGCGCTGCGCGGCACGTTCGTGATCAACCCGGAAGGCGAGATCAAGCTGTGCGAAATCCACGACAACGGCATCGGCCGCGACGCAGGCGAACTGCTGCGCAAGGTGCAGGCCGCGCAATACATCGCGGCGCATCCGGGTGAAGTGTGCCCGGCCAAGTGGACGCCGGGTGCGGAAACGCTGACCCCGTCGCTCGATCTGATCGGCAAGATCTGACGATCGTGCCGCGCGCCTCGCACGAGGCGTGCGCGTCTCGCGAATGCGGGCCGCCTCGTGCGGCCCGCGCCTTTCTCCGGCACGACGTGCCCGACCATAATTATCAATACGGAATCCGAAACGCCATGCTCGACGCCAATCTCAAGAACCAACTGAAAGCGTACCTCGAAAAGATCACGCGCCCGATCGAACTCGTCGCGTCGCTCGACGACAGCGCGAAATCGCAGGAACTGCTTGCGCTGCTGAACGAGATTGTGTCGCTGACGTCGCGCGTGACCGTGACCGAACGCCGCGACGATGCCGAGCGCAAGCCATCGTTCTCGATCGGTGAACCCGGCAAGCCGGCCGGCATCCGCTTCGCCGGCATCCCGATGGGCCATGAATTCACGTCGCTCGTGCTCGCACTGCTGCAGACGGGCGGCCATCCGCTCAAGCTCGACGACGACGTGATCGAACAAATCCGCGCGCTCGACGGCGACTACGCATTCGAGACGTATTTCTCGCTGTCGTGCCAGAACTGCCCGGAAGTCGTGCAGGCGCTGAACGTGATGTCGCTGATCAACCCGCGCATCCGCCACGTCGCGATCGACGGCGCATTGTTCCAGAACGAGGTCGAAGCACGCCAGGTCATGGCCGTGCCGACGATGTTCCTGAATGGCGAATCGTTCGGCCAGGGCCGCAGCAGCGTGAAGGAAATCCTCGCGAAGCTCGACACGGGCGCCAGCGCCCGCGCCGCGAAGTCGCTCGAGAACAAGCCCGTGTTCGATACGCTGATCGTCGGCGGCGGCCCGGCCGGTGCGGCCGCCGCGATCTACTCGGCGCGCAAGGGCATCGCGACGGGCGTCGTCGCCGAGCGTTTCGGCGGCCAGGTGCTCGACACGATGGCGATCGAGAACTTCGTGTCGGTGCAGGAAACGGAAGGACCGAAGTTCGCCGCGGCGCTCGAGCAGCACGTGAAGCAGTACGACGTCGACATCATGGACGTGCAGCGCGCCGACGCGCTGATTCCGGGCGACGTGCACCACGTCCGCCTCGCGAATGGCGCCGTGCTGAAGGCGAAGACGATCATTCTCGCGACCGGCGCGCGCTGGCGCGAAATCAACGTGCCGGGCGAGCGCGAATACCGCAACCGCGGTGTCGCATACTGCCCGCACTGCGACGGCCCGCTGTTCAAGGGCAAGCGCGTCGCGGTGGTCGGCGGCGGCAACTCGGGCGTCGAGGCCGCGATCGACCTGGCCGGCATCGTGAAGGAAGTCACGCTGATCGAATACGGGGCGCAACTGCGCGCGGACGAAGTGCTGCAGCGCAAGCTGCGCAGCCTGCCGAACGTGACGATCGTCACGCAGGCGCAGACGACCGAGCTGACCGGCGACGGCAGCAAGCTGAACGGGCTCGTCTACAAGGATCTGCGTTCGGGTGAAACGAAGCGGGTCGATCTCGAAGGCGTGTTCGTGCAGATCGGCCTCGTGCCCAACACCGAATGGCTGAAGGGCACGATCGAACTGTCGAAGCACGGCGAGATCGTCGTCGATGCGCGCGGTGCGACGTCGGTGCCGGGCGTGTTTGCCGCCGGCGACGTGACGACGGTGCCGTTCAAGCAGATCGTGATCGCGGTGGGCGAAGGCGCGAAGGCATCGCTCGGCGCGTTCGATCACCTGATCCGGCAAGACGCGACGCCCGCTACCGCCGACGCGCCGCAGGCCGAAGAAGCGATCGCCGCGTAACGCGCGACGCACCACACAAGTTCGTGTCTCTTGGCCCCGCATGCCCTGGTCGGCGTGCGGGGCCCTTTTTCATCCGGCATCGAGCGGCGCTGCGCGAGCGCGGCCGCTCCGTTCTCACTGGGTCACGCCGGGCCCGGCGTTCGCCGGTGTGGCTGCCTTGAAGCTGCTCGACTGCCTGACCAGTTGATCGGTCATCGCGGCTGCGACCGGATTCGCGCCCGTCGTCGCGTGCTGCCGATCGGCGCTCGGCGTCGCCACGTATTGCGGCGGCGGCAACGACGGATCGAGCTTTGCCGATTCCCGCACGAGTGCAGCGGTTTCAGGCGTTTCGGATTTCACCGCGGGCGTCGCGGCAGCGTGCCGCTCGAGCCCGTCGCGCTTGCGCGCCGCGTGCTGGGTCGGCTGCTCCGCCTGCTGACTCGGCCGAGCCGCCTGCGTCGCCTGGGCCGGCGGCATCGATTGCACGGGTTGCGCCGCTTGTACCGGCGCTTTTACCGGCGGAGCGGGCTGGGCTTTCGGCGGGGTCGCATCCTCCGGCTCGACCGTCACGACATGGACGGTCGGCGGCGGCGCACTCGGTTTCGGCGGTGGCGCCGGCGCGGCGACGACCGGCGCGACGGCAGCGGATGCCGGCGCCGCGCTCGTATGCGCAGGAGTCGCGGGAGGCGGCCGTACGGCCGCAGGTTGCGGCACGGCCTCATCCATATGCGTGGAAGGGACGGCGACCGCCGCAGGCGGCGCGATCGTGCCTTGTGCGGTGTGGCCGTCGTTCGCTGCCGTCACGGCGGCGGCAGGCGCCGCGGCGTCGCCGATGCCGGCCTCCGCGATCGCGCGGTGGTCCGCACGCAGGAGCATCACGTAGCCGGTGCCGGCCGCGGCAACCAGCAGGCCGCCGGCGATCATCAATGTCTTACGGGTACTAGTCATGCTTGCTCACCGATCTTATCGACGTGAACAAGCCATCATACGCGTGCGATCGCGGCTGATCCCGCACGAATACAATTGGTTTCATTGATGTCGACCCCAGAGCGGCGCGGCCTTGCCGCACCGCGTCGCCCTATCGTCAGACGGTTCGACATCGCCCCCCGGCGGTATTTCATCGGACGATCGATGTCGCGGAAGATACGCCATCCACGCTGAAGCACGGCGAGTCAGGGAAAGTGCCGCGTGTCGCGAAACGGCGCCGTACCTTGCCGCGCCGGCGTATGAACGACACACGCAATGAACGCGATCAAAAGCACCCCGCATGCGGCGATTACTCCGGAAACGGCAAATCCGTTTGTCCGTCCGCGCGCATACCGAACGTGTTGAGCGTCATCGCCACGAGCGCGTAATAGCCGAGCAGCGCGACGAGGTTCACGACGGTCTCGTGGCCGAAACGCGCCTGCGCGCGCGCGAACGTCGCGTCGCTCACGCGCCGCGTGTCGTACAGCTCGGTCGCGAACGCATGGATCAGCGCATCGTCGTCCGATTCGAACGCCGGCTCGACGCCGCGGCGGATCGCGTCGGCCGTCGCAGCCGGCACACCCGCATCGAGCGCGATCGGATGATGGATGTGCCACTCGGCCTGCGAGCGCCAGCGCGCGGCTGTCACGAGAATCGCGAGCTCCGACAGACGCAGCGGCAGCCCCGTGCGATAGCGGCAGAACGCGCCGAGCCGCTGCGCGTGCTGCGCGAGCTCGGGACTCGCGATCCAGCCGAGGAACGGCCCGTTCAGGTTGCCGCGCGGGCCGCTGAGAATGTCGGCGAGCACGGCCTTCTGCTCGTCGGTGGCCGATGCGGGATCGAAGGGAGGCAGTCTGTCCGTCATGGTGAGGATTCGATGAGATAGAGGTTCACGCGCCGACCGATGCGAGCGCCGCATCGATCGCGCCGGACAGCCGTTCGACGATCGTGTCGATCTGCTGCGCGGTGCAGACGAACGGCGGTGCGATCAGTATGTGATCGCCGTGCACGCCATCGATCGTGCCGCCCATCGGATACACCATCAGGCCGCGCTGCATCGCTTCGCGCTTGACTGCCGCATGCAACTTCAACGCGGGATCGAACGTCGCCTTGCTGTCGCGATCGCGCACGAGCTCGACGCCGACGAACAGCCCGCGGCCGCGCACGTCACCGACATGCGGATGCGCGCCGTAATGCTCGCGCAGCGACGCGCGCAATTGCTCGCCGCGCGCCTTCACGTTGTCGAGCAGCTTCTCTTCGGCGATCACGCGCTGCACTTCGAGCGCAGCCGCGCAGGCCGTTGCATGACCGAGATACGTGTGGCCATGCTGGAAGAAACCCGAGCCGTCGACGATCGTCCGGTAGATGCGATCGCTCACCAGCGTCGCGCCGATCGGCTGGTATCCTGCGCCGAGCCCCTTCGCGATCGTCAGCAGGTCGGGCGCGATGCCATCTTCGTCGCACGCGAACAGGTAACCGGTGCGCCCCATTCCCGACATGATTTCGTCGAGGATCAACAGCACGCCGTACTTGTCGCACACCGCGCGAATCTTCTTCAGGTAGGTACGCACCGGCGGTACCGCGCCTGCCGTCGCACCGACCACCGTTTCCGCGACGAATGCCGCGACGTTTTCCGCGCCGAGTTCGACGATCTTCTGCTCCAGCTCGTCAGCCAGGCGCTGTGCATAGGCTTCGTCGGTTTCCCCTGCCTGCTGGTCGCGATACGCATAGCACGGGCTCACATGATGCGCCTCGATCAGCAGCGGCAGGAACGGCTCGCGCCGCCATGCGTTGCCGCCGATCGCGAGCGCGCCGAGCGTGTTGCCATGATAGCTCTGTCGCCGTGCGATGAAATGGCGGCGCTGCGGCTCGCCCTTCTCGACGAAATACTGGCGCGCGAGCTTCAATGCGGCTTCGATCGCCTCGGATCCGCCGGACACGAAATACACGTGTTCGAGACCGGCCGGCGCGGCCTCGACGAGCCGGTCCGCCAGTTCTTCCGCCACGTCGGTCGTGAAGAACGACGTATGCGCGTACGGCAGTTGCTGCACCTGCCGCTTGATCGCATCGATCACACGCTGGTTGCTGTGGCCGAGGCACGACACGGCCGCGCCGCCGCACGCGTCGATGTAGCGTTTGCCGGTCGAATCGATGATCTCGATGCCGTCGCCTGCAACGGCGACGGGCAAAGTGGCGCGTGGAGCGCGATGAAAAACGGTCGTCATGCGTTGCCTCATGGATCAGGACGCGCTGCGCGCGTGCGCGGACGGCACGATGCGCGACGCGAAGCGCCGCGTGCCGTGTTGGTGAATGGTGAAGTCGATCGCGGTGTCGCGAATCGCGAACACGGCAGTCGCCAGCGTGTTTTCATCGTCGGGGTCGGCCGGATCGTCGCGATAGATCGGCAGTCCTTCCGGTGCGCGGTCGCCGAGCACGCGCAGCAGCGCGGCTTCGTCGATCGCGTCGATGCCCGGCGTCAGCGCATCGACACGCCGCTGACGATCGCCGGACGATTGCGTGACGATCTGCGCTTCCGCCTCGCATCCCGGATGCACGAGATGATTCGCGTGACCGGCAAGATGCGCGACTTCGACGACCGAGCAGCGCGCGACGCTCGCCTCGATGCTCAGGAGCCGCGGATCGCCGGTCGCGCCGAGCGTATGGTGAAAGCCGCTCGCGCGCGCATGCGTGCGCAGCACGTCGGCGGCCGCATCGAGCGATGTGGCGTCGAGCACGGCGCGCGCGAGGATCATTCGCGGCACGCCGACCGCCGGCGTGCGGATCCGCAGGTTGTTGATCGCCTGCGTGACGCCCGCGCGGTTCGCGGCAAACGTATGCCCGGGCAGCGAGCCCGGGTAGTAGAAACTGATGAAGCCCGGCTTGCCTTGTGGCTGCACGTCGACCAGCAGGCAGCGCTCGCGCAGGTACGGATCGCCGTCCTCGTTGTGCGCGATCCAGCGCGTGCCGTGCGCATCGCGCCCGGCGAGCGTCGTGCAGCCGTCCGGCGCGTGATGGATCAGTTCGCCGCGGCAGTTCCACAGGAAAATGTCCTCGGCCGGCCAGCCGATGCCCGCCGCAATCCCGTCCAGTTCCGCGACGAGATCGGGGTACGCGGCCAGCGCGGCCTGTCGCAGCGCGGCGACGAACGGATGGCCGCGCCAGCGGCGCACGGCCTGCCATGCGCTGCTCTGCTGCATGTACGCATCGAACACGGGGCGGGCAAGCTCGCCGAGGCGCACGCCGATGTCGAACGGCGTGCCGGCGATGACGGGAGATGGGGAAAGCGGCATGTCGGTTGACTCGGTTTCGTTCAGGACACGTGTTTCAGGAATTCCTTCAGGCGCGGGGTCGGCGGCCGGTCGATCAGGTCGACCGGGCGGCCGTCCTCGGCGATGCCGCCCTGATCCATGAACAGCAACCGCGTGCCGACCCGCTTCGCGAAGCCGATCTCGTGCGTGACGACGATCATCGTCATTCCTTCGGTCGCGAGATCCTGCATCACTTTCAGCACTTCGTGGCGCAATTCCGGATCGAGCGCCGACGTCGGCTCGTCGAACAGCATCAGCCGCGGCCGGATCGCGAGCGCGCGTGCGATCGCGACGCGCTGCTGCTGGCCGCCCGACAGCTCCGACGGATAATGATTCGCGCGCGATTCGAGGCCGACCTTGTCGAGCAGCGCCATCGCCTGGTCGCGCGCGTCGGCGCGCGACGCGCCGCGTACCTGGGTCGGCCCGAACATCACGTTCTCGAGCGCGGTCATCTGCGGAAACAGGTTGAACTGCTGGAACACCATGCCCGCTTCAAGCCGGATGTTGCGGATCGTCGACGCGTTGCCGCGCACGCTCTGGCCGTCGACCAGCAACTCGCCGCTCGTGATTTTCTCGAGCGCGTTGATACAGCGCAACATCGTCGACTTGCCCGAACCCGACGGACCGATCACGACGACCACCTCGCCCGCATCGATCTTCAGGTCGATATGCTTCAGCACCGGCACATGGCCGAAGCTCTTCGACACGTTCTGGAATTCGATCATGCTCATAAGATGCGCATCCTCTTTTCGACGAGCCGAAGCGTCAGCGTCATCGCGCCGGTCAACAGCAGGTAGATGACGGCCACCGCGGTCCAGATCTCGACCGCCTGGAAGTTGCCGGCAATGATTTCCTGCCCCTTGCGCGTCAATTCGCCGACGCCGATCACGATGAACAGCGACGTGTCCTTGAGGCTCACGATGCACTGGTTGCCGAGCGGCGGAATCAGGCGCCGGAATGCGAGCGGCCCGACCACCTTCAGCAGCACGCGCGGCATCGACAGGCCCATCGCGAGCCCCGCTTCCGTCAGCCCCTTCGGGATCGACAGCAGCGCGCCGCGCACCACTTCCGCGAGATACGCGCCCGAATTCACCGTGATCGCGATGATCGCGGCCGTCAGGCCGTCGATGCGGATATGCGCGAGCAGCGGCAACGCGAAATACAGGAACATCACCTGCACGACGATCGGCGTGCCGCGGATCAGTTCAATATAAACCTGTGCGAGCACGTTCATCGCCTTCGGTCCGTATGCGCGGAACATGCCCGCGATCATCCCGACGACGAATCCGCCCACCAGCCCGAAAAATGCGATGAACACCGTCAACCGGACCCCGTCCATCAGGTCCGGCAACGCCGCCCAGATCGCCGACCAATCGAAATTCACCTGTCGCTCCCCGTCCGATCCAAGACCGGCGCGGCCGCCCGGCCACGCCATGCTGTGCCGTCACGCTCACATCTTCGGCGGCTCGGCGCCGAACCACTTCTTGTAGATCTGCGCGTAGCGGCCGTCGGCCTTGATCTTCACGAGCGACGCGTTGACCTTCGGCACGAGCACGCTGCCCTTCGGGAAGCCGATCCCGTACTTGTCGCCGCTGACCGGCTGGCCCGCGACCTTCACCTTGCCCTTGCCTTCGTTGTTCACGAAGAACAGCACGTTCGGCGTGTCGTGCATCGCCGCGTCGACGCGGCCGGCCTCGAGCGCGAGATATGCCTGGTCGATGTTCGGGAACTGGCGGATCTCCTTCGGCTTCAGGTGCGCCTTGATCCAGTCGATCGTCGCGGTGCCCGTCTTCGCGGCGATCACCTTGCCGTTCAGGTCGTCGATCGACTTGATCGTTGTGTTGCCGGTCTGCACCATCGCGGCGAGGCCGCTGTCGTAGTACGGCGCGGAGAAGTCGATCGCCTTCTTCCGCTCTTCCTTGATGGTCATCCCCGACAGCGCGACGTCGATGTTCTGCGTCTGCAGCGCCGGGATCAGGCCCGCGAAATCCATCGGCTGGATCGTGTATTTCCAGCCCTGGTCCTTCGCGATCTCGGCCCACAAGTCGAGATCGAAGCCGACGTACTTGTCGCCCTGCTTGAACTCGAACGGCATGAACGACGTATCGGTCCCGACGACGAGCGTCTTGGTATCCGCGTGCGCGATGCTGGCGCCGAGCGCGGCGACCACCGCGACGGCTTTCAGGAAGGAACGGCGACTCATGACTTTTCTCCGCATGGTTGAGCGATGTAACCGGCCGGCCGGCCGGGGAACGACGACATCAAGCCGCACCGCAACATGCGATGTTGAATTAGACATTAGTGCAACAAGTGTTGTCAACACGGATACTACGACAACAAAAAAATGCTCAACAGGAAAATGCATCGAGACAAACCCGAGCCGCACGGGCGGGATTGATCGGAGGAAAGGCGCGCGCGTGGACGGGCGCCCGCCCGGCAATTCGGCGCGACCGGAGGGTCCCATGCGCGCCGACGCCGCGGCGATCGCGATGCCGGCCACCGCCGCCGTTTTCGTCGATGTGGCTCGCGCGCCGCCTCGCGGAACTTTCGTCGCTGCATCCGGAAACGCCGCTGCACGCCGTCGTGGTCGACGACGAACCGGATTTCGCGCGCAGCGGCGTTGATCTCGCGATCGTGCACGTGCTCGCGCCCCGGCTGCGCGACGACGATGACGTGTTGATGCGCGAAACCGTGTTTTCGGTCTGCAGTCCAGAACTGTATCCGCACGCATCGGGGTATGTATGCCGATCGCGGCTGCTGCAGAAGATGCACGAGGACAGCCCCGAAATCGACTGGCGCAACGGGGCCGTGCAGTTCGGCTTGCCGGACGACTTCGAGACGAAGATCGTCCGCTACAGCAGTTTCAGTCAGGCAATCGGCGCGGCGCTGGGCCGCGCGTGCCGCCGATCGAGCCCGAACTGTGCAGCGGCCGCCTGGTGCCGCTGGTGCCGGGCCTCGCACGCGATGCGTCATGGCGCGTCGTGCTTCGCCGCAATCCGTCGGCACGGCTTCGGCTGCTCGATCCGTTGATCGCATTCCTGCGCCGCGAAGCCGATGCACCGCCGCTTCAGCTCGCGAAGATCGTTGCGCTCGCATCCAACGACAGTCACGCGCGCGGCGCGGGCGGTGCGTAGCGACCCGCGCGCGAGGCCCGCGCCGCCCCCCCCCCTGTTCATCCTCTCGTCACGGCGCGGCAAAGAACAACGCGACGACGCAGGCCATCCCCGCGAACCATACGAGCGAGCGCAGTGCCGCCCAGTTCAGCAGGTACGTCAGCACATAGACGACGCGAATCGCGACGAACCCCATCGCGAGCTGGTCGACGTGATGCGCGTTCGCGCCGTTGTGCCATGCGACGACCAGTGCGGCCGTAAACAGCGCCAGCGCTTCCCAGGCATTCTGGTGCGCGGCCTGCGCCCGCGCGCGCCAGCCTTCGAGCCTTGCCAGGTACTCGCGCGGCGCGTGGTTGTCGTAGCCCTTGCGGGCCTTGGCCAGGAACGTCATCGGGAACGGCAACAGCGCCACGATGAACAGGCAGATCTGGGACGTCGTCATCAAAGTCTCCTCCTTTATGATTACATTGATCACTGACACGGTCGCGCAGAGCTTAGCATTGCACCCGGCTGTTCGCGCACCGGTTTTCTAGACGGGAGACTCGGCAAGTCAGCCTGCCAAAGGCCGTGACGGCATGGATCAGGCACCAAAAATTCCACCAAATCGTCGACAAATACGTTAATTAAAACTGGTCGAACACCAATAAGATAGCGTTCAACACTGGCTCGGCGTATTGCCGCGCCAGCCTGCTCACCCGCGCCGCGCCGCCGCGTGCGCCGAACGACTTTCGACCCAAGCCCGCCCATGCCCCGTCCCATCGTCGCCCATATCCGTCCCGATGCCGTCCGCCACAACCTCGACTTCATCCGCCGCACCGCCGCGCAATCGCGCGTGTGGGCCGTGGTCAAGGCCAACGCTTACGGTCATGGGATCGAACGGATCTATCCGGGCCTCGCGGCCGCCGACGGCATCGCGCTGCTCGATCTCGACGAAGCCGTGCGCGTGCGGGAGCTCGGCTGGGACAAGCCGGTGCTGCTGCTCGAAGGGATCTTCGAGCCCGCCGACGTCGAACTGGCCGATCGCCACCGGCTGACGGTGGCCGTACACTGCGACGCGCAGCTCGATCTGCTGATCGCCGCGAAGCCGCGGCAGCCGATCGACATCCAGCTGAAGATGAACTCCGGGATGAACCGGCTCGGCTACCGGCCCGGCGCATTCCGCGCCGCGTGGGAACGCGCGGCGGCCGCGCCGTCGATCGGCAAGATCACGCTGATGATGCATTTCGCGAACGCCGACGAAGGCGAAGTCGACTGGCAGCTCGAGCAGTTCGATGCGGCCACGGCAGGGATTCCGGGCGAGCGCACGGCATCGAATTCGGCGGCCGTGCTGTGGCATCCGCGCGCGCACCGCGACTGGGTGCGGCCGGGCACGATCCTGTATGGCGCGTCGCCGACCGGCGCGTCGCGGCACATCGCCGACACGCCGCTGATGGCCGCGATGACGCTGACGAGCAAGATCATCGGCGTGCAGACGCTCGCGCCGGGGGAAACGGTCGGTTATGGCCGTCGCTTCACGGCAGACCAGCCGATGCGCGTCGGCGTCGTCGCGTGCGGCTACGCGGACGGCTATCCACGTCACGCGCCGACCGGCACGCCGATCGCGGTGGACGGCGTGATGACGCGCGTCGTCGGCCGCGTGTCGATGGACATGCTGACCGTCGACCTGACGCCGTGCCCGAACGCTGGCATCGGCTCGAGCGTCGAGCTGTGGGGCGATCGGGTGAAGGTCGACGACGTCGCGGAAGCCAGCGGCACGATTGGCTACGAGCTGATGTGCGCACTCGCGCCCCGCGTGCCGGTCGTGATCGCGCCGCCCGGCACGTCGACGGTGCAGCCGGCGCTGCGCACGGGCAGCTACGGGCGTTGATGCCCGGCGCAGATGCGGCGGCACGCTCGCTGCCGCCGCGCATCCGGATCAGCTCGCGGGCCGCTTTGCCAGCGGCCCGTCTGCTTTTGCACCGTGTAAAAAGCGCTGGCGCGGGCAATGCGCACGCGCGGCCGCCGCGCTACGAACGCCACACCGGCTTGCGTTTCTCCAGGAACGCGTCGATCCCCTCGCCGGCGTCCTCTTCCATCATGTTGCGCGCCATCACGTCGCCGGCAAACGCGTACGCGTCGTCGAGCGGCAGTTCGCGCTGCCGGTAGAACATCTGCTTGCCGTAGCGCACCGCCGCCGGGCTCTTCGCGACGATCTCCGCGACCTTGCGCGCGACGGCCGCGTCGAGCGCATCCTCGGGCACGGCCTCGTTGACGAGCCCCCAGGCAGCCGCCGTCGCCGCATCGACGAAACGCCCGGTGACGAGCATGTCGAACGCGCGCTTCGCCGACACGTTGCGGCTCAAGGCGACGGCAGGCGTCGAACAGAACAGCCCGACGTTGATTCCGGATACCGCGAAGCGCGCGGTGTCCGCTGCGACGGCGAGATCGCACGCGGCGACGAGCTGGCAGCCAGCCGCCGTCGCGATGCCGTGCACGCGTGCGATCACCGGCACCGGCAATGCGCGCATCGCGAGCATCACGCGGCTGCATTGCGCGAACAGCGTGCGGTAGTAATCGAGTTCGGGTTTGGCGCGCATCTGCCGCAGGTCGTGGCCCGCGCAGAACGCCTTGCCTTCGGCGGCGAGCACGACGCAGCGCACGTGCGGATCGGCGGCCAGCGAATCGAACGCGTCCTGCAGGCTCGCCAGCATCGCCTCCGACAACGCGTTGAACTGTTGCGGCCGGTTCAGCCGCAGCGTGACGACGCCGTCGCGCACGTCGCGCAGCAGGATCGGCTCGGTGGTTTCGTGACGGGGTTCCATGATGCTCCGCTCGACGGGGTTCGATCGGGCGCGAATCTGCAGCACGGGTGGCACGCGCCCGGATTCGCGATCGACATGATCACGAATCGTCCTCCACATTGCACGCGGCGTCCAGCGGGGGCGACCGGCCGGCCGGCGAAGCCGGCTTGCACGTCGCCGCACCGTGAAGCGAAGGCTACCCAGGCTGCCCGTTGATCGCCGCTCAACGGCGATGCATCTCCCGCGTGCGCGCTCAGCCCGCGAGCTTCTTCAGCGCGTCGAGCACCGCGTCGCCCTTGAACGGCTTCACGATCCAGCCCTTCACGCCGGCGGCCTTGCCGCGCTCCTTCATCGCCGGGCTGCTTTCGGTCGTCAGCATCACGACGTTGACCGACGTATTCGCCAGCTCGCCGCGGATCTTCTCGACCATCGTCAGGCCGTCCATGTTCGGCATGTTCACGTCGCTGATCACGAGGCGCACGCCGGGCGTCGCCTTGAGCTTCGCGAGCCCGTCCTTGCCGTCCACCGCCGTCGCGACGTCGAGCCCGTGATTGCGCAGGAACCCCGCGACCTCGTCACGCACCGTGCCCGAATCGTCGACCACCAGAATCTTTGCCATGCCGTATTCCCCTTTCCTTGTTGCTGACTTCAACATTCAAAACAGTTCGAGTTCGCCCGACTCGACCATCGGCCCCACGTCCTGCACGGATTCGCGGAAATCCTCCGGCGACCAGCTCAGGCTGAACACGAAACGCTGGTCGAGCCGCACCGATCGTCCCGACTCGCGGTCGGTCATCCGGTACTTGAAACAGAGCTGCGGACAGTCGCCGCCGAACGAAATGAATTTCTGCTTGTGATTGACGACGAGCGGCACCTGCACGGGATGGCGCGCGAGTGCCTCCGCGTCGCCGAGATAGCGGTTCTTGAACGCGCCCCACACGAGGTTGGTCAACTCGCCAAGCACGTTGTTCACGTCGCGGAAATCGGGTGCGCGGCCGTCGTCGCGCGTGCCGCCGATCATGTCGAGCAGCGGCTGCTCGCTCGTCTGCAGCAGCATGTAGCCGCGGCACCACGCGCTTTCCAGCGCGATCAGGCTGAACACCTCGCCGAAGATGATCTGGTCGCGCACGATGCACGGCGTGTCGCGCTCGATCGCGAGACCCGGAAACAGGCTGTCGAGCCGCGCCTCGGTGATCTCCGCGATGCCGCGCACGAGTGCGTTCGGGTAATCGCGGCCGAACAGGTATTCATCGATCGCGCGCTTGAGTGGCGTCAGGTCGTCGGCGACGTAGGCTGCGCACGCGACGCGCGCGAGCGCATCGGGCAGCCCGTCGCGCGACGCATTCGACGCGCGGCGCAGGATGATCGGCAACTCGGGCCGCAGCGCATCGATCTGCGTCGCGATGATCGCGCTTTCGTCCGGCGAGCCGCCGTAGTCCTCCGCGAGCAGGATCGCGCCGAGATCGATGTTCGAGCGCAGCACCTTCAGCAGCCGGTTGCGCCGCACGGTCAGGCCGACCAGGTTGTGCTCGTCGCAGAAGCGCTTGAGCGTCGCCGCATGCGCGCGGCTGTCGTCGAGCACGAGCACCTTGCTGACGGGTTGGTCTACGGTCATCTCAAGGAGTCCTTCCTCGCAATCGGTCAAAAGAGTTCGAGCTCGCCGCCCGTGTCCACGCTCGCCGCTTCCGGCACGTGGAAATCGACCGGCGCGTTCGCGCACACGCACAGCGTCGCGCCGATCCGCACGTCGCCGTCGAGCGTCACGTCGTACGCGGCCACGTGGTCGGGATGCAGCGCCGGCAGGTAGTCGACGCTCGCGCCGCTCAACAGGTAAGGCGTCGACATCCCGAGATCGGGGAACGGCGCGGTCAGCGCCTGGTTGATCGCGCCGCAGCACAGGTTCGCGACTTCCATGAATGCCTCGGGCAGCGGCCGCTGCGTGCTCGCGCCGGGCGTCGTCGTGGCGAAGTGACGACGCGTCGGTTCGTCGTCGCGAAAGCGCAGCGCGAGCAGCAGCCGGAAGTACAGTGCCGAGATCGTCAGCACCGCGACGTGCTCGGGCACCTTCGGCGTCGCGCGCGACTTCGCGCGTGACGAATCGTGCGACGCGTCGTGCGCATCGCCGGCTACCGGCCTGATTTCGCACGCGCCGCCGGACGCGAGCCGTGTGCGCGCCGCATCGAAGAAGATCCGCTCGAAACCGGCCCTGGCCTGCGCGCTGATCACGCCGCCGCTCCCTCGAGCCGCGCATGCAGTTGCCCGGCCAGCGTCTCGACCGTCGCGAGCGCGGCCGTGATCATCTTGCCGCCGGCCTGGATGTCCTGGAACGTCGCGGCGGTCACGAGATCGTTGCGATTCAGGCTGTCGCGATAGCTGTTCGACAGCTGCTGCGAGCGCGCGGCGAGCCCGCGCACCTCGCTCGCGACGATCGAGAAGCCTCGCCCGGCCGTGCCCGCGCGCGCGGCCTCGATCGACGCGTTCAGCGACACGATCGACACGTGCGCGACGATCGCCGACAGCTCCTGGTTCTTCGTGCGCATGTCCTGGTTCTGCGTGGTCAGCGAGATCATCTGCTCGTGCCAGCGTTCGAACGTGCCGGCCAGCCCGCGCAGCCGCGCAGCTTCGTCGGCGAGCTTCGTCGCATGCTGCGACAGCGCGGCGCGCTCGGCCGCGAGCGCCTGCAGCGCGTCGCGCTGCTCGCCGGTGCCGGCCGCCTCGCGCGCCAGCGCCTCCTCGAGCGCCGCTTCGCGGCGTGCCCACGCCCGCGCCGCTTCGGCATGTGCGGCAACGGCTTCATCGGCCCGTGCATCGGCCGCGCCGAGTGCGGCGCGCAACGCCCCGGCTTCGCGCGTCAGCGCGGCAACGAGTCGCGCTCGCGTGATGCGACACACGATCGCGGCCACCGCCGCGACCACCATGCCGCCCGCCAGCGCGGCGCCGATCGGGATCATCCACGCTTGCACGATCACTCCGCCACGTCGACGTTCGCGATGGCGGCGCCTGTCGGCTGCCCGGCGTCGCGGGCGGCGCCGTCCGCCACGAATCGCGCCGGCAGCGACACGATCGTCTCGAACGCGCGATACGACGCGCCGACGCGATCGTCGGTGAAGCGCAGCGCGATGTCGCCGCCGTCGCGCTTCAGGAAGTTGCGCACCGCGTCCATCCCGACGCCGCGCCCCGATACTTCGGTCACCGCGCGCGCGGTCGAGAAGCCCGGGCGAAAGATCAGTTCGGCCACCGCTTCGTCGGTCAGCGCGGCTTCGTTGCCGGCGTCGATCCAGCCGCGCTCGCGCGCGATGCCGCGAATCCGGTCGAGCGCGAGGCCGCGGCCGTCGTCGCCGAGCACGAAGCGCAATGCATCGTCCTCCACGTCGACCGCGATGTCGATCTTGCCGGCCGGCGCCTTGCCGGCCGCGCGACGCTCTTCCGACGTTTCGATCCCGTGGTCGATCGCGTTGCGCAACAGGTGCATGAACACGTTCTTCAACGTCGCGCCGATCTCGCTGCGCACGCGATGGCCGTTGCTGTCGATATGCACGACGGGCGCCGGCTTGCCGAGTTCGGCCGCCAGCGACGGCAGCGATTCGATCACCCCGCCCAGCGCATCGCCGATGCCCTGCGTGCCGAACTGGCTCAGCAGGCGGCGCACCGAATCGCGCGCCGCGCGCCAGTCGTTTGCGTTCGCCGGATCGGCGCCGTCGAGCATGCGCAGGCTCTCGCTGATATGCGCGCGCTCGACCATCAGGTAGTCGGTGCCGCCGTGCTGCGCCGCCTCGCCATGCCGGCCGAGCGTGACCGCGTTGATCGTCGCGTAGTGGTCGACTGCTTCGCGCACGCGGGCCAGGTCGTCCATCAGCGCATCGCGATTCCACTCGGGGCCGCCGTCCGCGCGGCGCAGCGATTCGTACGCCTGCTCCGCTTCGTGCACGATGTTGGTCAGATGCTGCAGGCTGTACGTGCGCGCGTTGCCCTTGATCGTGTGCATGTTGCGGAACAGCGCCGCGACGATCGAATGATCGGCGCGTTCGTGCTGGCGGATCATCCGCTCGTTCTCGCTGAGGAAGCCCTTCGCGCTGTGCACGAAGTCGTGGAACTTGTCCTGACTGATCGACAGGATCTCGCCGATCATCTCGAGGCGGCGCTGCTGCTCGCCGGCCTGCGCGGTCAGCTCGCGAATCTCGGTCACGTCGCGCACGCACAGCATCAGGCGCACGACCGTGTCGGTCTCGTCGGTGATCGCCGACCAGCTCAGGTCGAGCCATTTCTCGCGGCCGTCCGGCATCCGCTTCGCGACTTCGTTGACGAGCAGGTGCTCGTTGAACGCGAAGTTCATGCTGTCCTCGCCGAGGCACGCATGCACGGCCGCGTCGACCTGCGAGCGCGCGTCGGAGCCGATGCTCGAATCGTCGAACACGAGGGCCATCAGGTCGCGTCCGGCGATGTCGCCGGTCTCGAAGATGGTCTCGAGGTAAGCCGAATACTCCGCATGCACGACGCCGCCTTCGACGACCGTCAGGATCCCTTGCTGCATGTTCTGCAGCATCGCCTGGATGTCGGCCGTCTTCTGCTTCAGTTGCGCGGCGTTCTCCTGGATCTTCTCGATCATCCCGTTGAACGCGACGATCGAATGACCGATCTCGTCCATCCGGCCCACCGGCACGCGGCGCGTGAAGTCCTGGCTCGCGGCGATCTCGCTCATCGCCGTCTGCATCCCGATCAGCGGGCGCGTGATCTGGCGATACAGCACGAAGCCGAGCGCGGTCAGCAGCACGACCACCGTGCCCGCCACGCCCGCGATCGCGGTGGCCGTCGTCGCGAGCATGCCGTTCAGCGCGCGGATCGCATCGTCCTTCTGGCGGTTCTTCTCGACGCGCAGCGTGTCGACGATGCCCTCGAGTTCGTCGCGATACTGCGCGACGTTCGCGAACAGGTACGCCTGCGCCATCTCGGGCTTGCCGTCGGTCTTCATCTTCACGGTGTCGTCGATCGCGGCGAAGTAGTTCGTGGCGCTGTCCTTCGCCTGCTCGACGAGGCCTTCCTGCGCGCGGCCGACCGCCGATTTCGCCTGGGCGTCGAGCGCCGCGCGCAGCGCGCCCTGCTTCGCCTTCAGCTCGTCGCGCGCCTGCGCGGCGGTGTTCGCGTCGGGCGCGTACACCAGCGTCATCGTCGCGATCTGGATGTTCTTCACGTCGGCGACGAGATCCGCCGATGCGAGCGCGCTCGGCACGATTCCCTGGGTAACCTGACGCACCTCGGACGCGCTCTTGCGCGTCTGGTACACGGCGTACACGCCGATCGCGGACAGCGCGAAAAACGTCAGGACGACTAGCAGCGTAATGCGATGACGGATGGTCATGAGTACAGCTCCCCGCAGCGATCCGGCTTCGATCGCCCTTTTGTCTATTGAAAGAATGTGAGCGCCGAATTATCGGGGATGGTGTATGACTGTCCGATGACTGAAAATCAATCGGTCGTTGAGAAACTCGCAATGATCAATTGCGGCGAGAAAACCCTAAAGTTCTTCTCGAATCGGCCGTTAACCTCCGGCCTGAACGGCCCAGCGGGCCTGCCTGGCGGCCTCGACAAATCGAATCCTGATATTCATTCTTTCAATTTCGATCCGGTCATTCAATCCGGCCGAATGCCGGTAAAACGTTTGCGCATTATCCGCGAATCGAATCGGGTATGCACCTTCTGCCGTGCGGCCGGAATCGCTGCGTCGGCCGACTTGGCGAATGGCCGTCGATTCATTCCAGTCAGGAAACAATCAATCGCCGTCCCGCGATTCACCTTCCCGCCCGCGCGTTCTAGACTGTCGGATCACTTCCCCACCGGACCCTTGCAATGACCGACGTCCTGCCGACCACCGACTCCGAATCCGGCCTCCACTACCGGCTGCGCCCGGCCGCGGGCCGCCCCGTGGGCCGCCTGTTGCTGCTGCACGGCGTCGGCGGCAACGAAACCAATCTGCTGAATCTGGCCGGCACGATCGACCCTTGCATCGAAATCGCGTTCGTGCGCGGCCCGCTGACGTTCGGCCCCGGCCAGCACGCGTGGTTTCCGGTGCGCTTCGGCCCGAACGGCCCGGAAATCGATGCGGCTCGCGCGGAGGCGGGCCGTGTGCAGCTGATCGCGCTGCTGCGCGCGTTGCGCGCCCGGGGCAACGACAACGAACGCGCCGCCCTGCCCACCGTGATCGCCGGCTTCAGCCAGGGCGGCATCATGAGCGCGAGCGTCGCGCTCACGTCGCCGGCCGATGTCGCCGCGTTCGCGGTGCTGTGCGGGCGCATCCTGCCGGAGATCGATCCGCTGATCGCGCCGCGCGACGCATTGAGCGCGCTGCACGCGCTGGTGATGCACGGCCGCTTCGATGACAAGCTGCCGGTCGCATGGGCCGAAACCGCCGACGCGAAGCTGACGGCGCTCGGCGTCGCGCACGACACGCGCCTCTACGACGTCGGCCACGAACTCACGGCGGAGATGGCCGGCGACTTCGGCCGCTGGGTCGGTGCACGCACCGGATCGAACTGAGCGCGCGGGCAGTTGCCCCGCCCGTGCGTATCGTCAGACGTTGCTCGCCGGATCGGCGCCGATCGGCGCGGCGGCTGCAGCGGACGCCTCTCGCGCGGCACCGCGCTTCGCGAGCTTCCAGCCCACCACGAGCGCGAGCACGACGACCGGGATCATCCCGACGGTCCACGTGCCGCCCGGGTAATCGAACGCCATCAGCACCAGCACGCTGACCAGGAACCCGAGCGTGAGCCACGACGTGAACGGCGCGCCGGGCATCCGGAACGACACGGGGTTCAACTCGCCGCGATTGACCGCGCGGCGGAACAGGATCTGGCACATCACGATGAAGCCCCAGGTCGTGATGATCCCGAGCGACGCCATGTTCAGCACGATCTCGAACGCCTGCGCCGGAACGATGTAGTTCAGCGGCACGCCGATCGCATTGACCGCGACCGTGACGAGGATCCCGCCGTACGGCACGCCGCGCGCGTTCATCCGCGACACGAAGCGCGGCGCCGAGCCGCCCATCGCCAGCGAACGCAGCACGCGCCCGGTCGAATAGAGGCCGGAATTCAGGCTCGACAGTGCGGCGGTCAGCACCACGACGTTCATCACCGTGCCGACGTACGGTACGCCGAGCTTGCCGAAGAACGTGACGAACGGGCTTTCGTGCGCGCTGTACGCGGTCCACGGCAGCAGCATCGTCAACAGCACGACCGAGCCGACGTAGAACAGCGCGATGCGCCACATCACGCTGTTGATTGCCTTCGGCAGCACCTTGCGCGCATCGGCGGTTTCGCCCGCCGCGACGCCGACGAGCTCGATGCTCGCATATGCGAACACGACGCCCTGCACGATCAGCACCGCCGGCAGGATTCCGTGCGGGAAGATTCCGCCGTGATCGGCGATCAGATGCAGCCCCGGCATCTGGCCGGCGACCGGGTGGCCGCTGCCGAGAAACACGGCGCCGATCACCAGGAACAACGCGAGCGTTCCCACCTTGACGATCGAGAACCAGAACTCCATCTCGCCGAACACCTTCACGCCGATCATGTTCATCACCGACACGATCCCCAGCGCGCCGAGCGCGAACACCCACTGCGGCACGTCCGAGAACACGGCCCAGTACTTCATGTAGATCGCGACCGCGGTGATGTCGACGATGCCGGTAGTAGCCCAGTTCAGGTAGTACATCCAGCCCGCGACGAACGACGCGCGCTCGCCCATGAACTCCCGTGCGTACGACACGAACGAGCCGCTGGTCGGCCGATGCATCACGAGCTCGCCGAGCGCGCGCATGATCAGGAATGCGAATACGCCGCACACGAGATACACGACCGCCAACGCGGGCCCCGCGCTCTGCAGGCGGCCACCCGCGCCGAGAAAGAGGCCGGTGCCGATCGCTCCGCCCATCGCGATCATCTGCACGTGGCGCGGCTTCAACTGTTTCTCATACCCGGATTCGTGCGACGCGAACATCGCGTCTCGGTCGGCATGACGGGGATCCGCGCCGCCGGCCGTGCCGGCTGCGCGCTCGCTGGCGTGCTTCATGGAGTGTCTCCGTTTCTTGATGTGTCGCGCCCGTCGACGGGGCGCTGCGGGAACGGCCGCACACGGGTCGCCGGCGGCATGCGCCGGCGCCGCGCGGCCGGAATCAGTACGCGCGCGGACGGATCAGCGCTTCGGGCTGCAGTGCTTCGTCCAGTTGCGCGTCGGTCATCAGCTGGCGATCGAGCACGACTTCGCGGATCGACTTGCCGCTCGCATGGGCCTCTGCGGCCACGGCGGTCGCGCGCTTGTAGCCGATATACGGGTTCAGCGCGGTCGCGAGCGCGACCGACTGCTCCATCGTTTCGCGCAACCGCTCGGGGTTCGCGGTGATTCCGCTCACGCAGCGGTCCGCCAGCGTCGTGCAGGCGGCCGTCAGGTGACCGAAGCTGCGGAACAGCGCGCTCGCGATCACCGGCTCGAACGCGTTGAGCTGAAGCTGGCCGGCCTCGGCGGCGAACGTCACCGTAAGGTCATTGCCGAATACTTCGAATGCGACCTGGTTCACGACTTCCGGAATCACCGGGTTCACCTTGCCCGGCATGATCGACGAACCGGCCTGCACGGGCGGCAGGTTGATCTCGCCGAAGCCGGCGCGCGGGCCGCTCGACAGCAGCCGCAGGTCGTTGCAGATTTTCGACAGCTTCACCGCGATCCGCTTCAGCACGCCGGAGACCTGCACGAACGCGCCGCAGTCCTGCGTCGCTTCGATCAGGTTCGGCGCGGTGCTCAGGTCCAGGCCGGTGATGCGCCGCAGCGCGGCCAGCGCCTTCTTCGCGTACTGCGGATGCGCGGTGATGCCGGTACCGATCGCGGTCGCGCCGAGATTGATTTCGCGCATCAGCAACCCGGCTTCCTGCAGGCGTGCGATGTCTTCCGTCACCATCACCGCGTAGGTCGAGAATTCCTGGCCGAGCGTCATCGGCACAGCGTCCTGCAACTGCGTGCGGCCGAGCTTCAACAGATCCGAGAACGCGTCGGCCTTTTCCGCGAACGCATCGCGCAGGCGCGCCATCGCGTCGAGCAGATGCTCGACCGCGAAGCAGGTCGCGATCCGGATCGCGGTCGGATAGACGTCGTTCGTGCTCTGCGCGAGATTGACGTGCTCGTTGGGATGCAGGTATTCGTACTCCCCGCGTGCATGCCCCATGATTTCGAGCGCGCGGTTGCAGATCACCTCGTTGGCATTCATGTTGGTCGACGTGCCTGCCCCGCCCTGGATGATGTCGACCACGAACTGATCGTGCAGCCGGCCCTCGCGGATCTCGACACAGGCGGCGGCGATCGCGTCGCGATACGCATCGGGCAGCAGCCCGAGCTCGCAGTTCGCATCGGCAGCGGCTTCCTTCACCGCCGCGAGCGCCATGACGAGATACGGCAGCGACGCGATCGTGCGCCCCGAAATGTCGAAGTTTTCCTTCGCGCGCAGCGTATGGACGCCGTAGTACGCCGAATCCGGAATGCTTCGTTTCCCTAATAGATCCGCCTCGACGCGGAAGCCGCTTTCCGTCATGGTGCCCCTCCTGAATTGTCTCGTGCCGCCGCGGGAAACCGGCTACGTTCACCGCTTCCCCATGCGACGGGATCGCATTCTATGCCTTTGCATAAAGAACCTCGCTTCTGTATTATCGAAAGCGGTTTTGCGTGTGACGCAACAGCGATAGGCGAATGAAAACAATGGCGAGAGACACAGGCATCGATCACCTGGGCGCGATGCGCGCGTTCGTGCGGGTCGTCGAAATGGGAAGCTTTTCCGCGGTCGCGAAGGAGATGCACGTGTCGACGTCGACGGTCGCGCGCAAGATCACGGCGATCGAGGACGCCCTCGGCGTCGCGCTATTGCACCGCTCGACGCACAGCGTGGCGCTGACCGAGGCCGGCCACATCTACCTGGAACGCGCGGTCACGATGATCGCCGATCTGGACGACACGCTGCGCGTCGTCGCCGAGCTCAATTCACAGCCAAGCGGCCCGCTGAAGCTCACCGCGCCGGTCGCATTCGGCCGCCGTCACCTCGCGCCGCTGATCGCACCGTTTCTCGCGCGCTACCCGACGATCCAGCTCGACGTGCGGCTCACCGACAACCACAACGACCTCGTCGCCGGCGGCTTCGACCTCGACATTCACGAAGGCGAGAACTACCTGGACAATCTGATCGTGCACCGGCTGTCGCGCAATGACAGCATCCTGTGCGCGACGCCCGGCTACCTCGACCGCTGCGGGCGCCCCGCGACGCCGGACGACCTGCGGCATCACAACTGCCTGCGCTACGTGCATCCCGAGGGCGATCCGCGCTGGGAGCTCGTGCGCGGCGATGCACGGCATAGCGTGCTGCCGGCCGGCAACCTCGTCACCGACCATTCGGAATTGCTGCTGGACGCGACCTGCGCGGGCCTCGGCATCGCCGAATTCGAGATCTGGCTGGTGCGCGACCTGCTCGCGAGCGGCCGGCTCGAAGCCGTGCTGCCGCGCTACCGGCTGCAGAACAAGCTCACGGGCGACTACATCTACATCGCGTATCTGGCGAACCGGCGCAGCTCGGCAAAGTTGCGCGTGCTGAAGGACTTCCTCGCGGAGCATCTCGCGCACATCGGCGAGCTGTCGGAAGTCGAACTGACGAAGATTCGCGACGCGGGCGCGTAGCGGCGGCCATCACGCCGGCCGGCAAGCCAGCGCCGATGCCGCATGCACCTTCGGCACGCGGCATCGGCACGACAGCCGCCGTCAGGCCGGCTGCAATTCGAACGGGAACGTCGCGTGCCCGATCTCGACGCCCTGCGTATTCAGCATCCGTGGCCGGTGGAACGCGGCGAGCCGCGCGCGCTGCGCGTCCGTGCCGATCCGCAGCCGTTCGAGCAGTTCGCTGACCATCATGTACAGCACGTCGATGTTGCCGTCCTCGATCTTCACCGAGATGCCGAGGGCGCCGTCGGCGCCGAGTTCCCGCGTGCGCGCCGATGCGCGTACGCCGATCCCGTAGCACGCATCCGCGCCGAGCTTGCCGACGACTTGCCCGTCGAAGGCCTCCATCAGCACCGTGCAGTAGCGCCCTTCTCCGGCGACCAGCTCGGGATGGGCCGTCATCGCATGATGAATGCGCGCCAGCGCGCGCACGCGATCGGTCGTCGCCGCGCCGCCGGCTTCAACCGTATCCGCACCGTCTGCCAGCGATGCATAAAGACGCGCGAGGCGGTCGAGCGGGAACGCCGGCGTCGGCAGGTTGCAGCCGTCGATCGCCCAGTCGACCGCGTCGTCGGGCAGGCCGCACGCATCGGCGACCACCTGCTTGACACGCACCTGCATCGGATGCGCCGGCAGATGATAGTCGGCGATCGCGGCGCCGATTGCCCGCGCGCCGGCCAGCATCCCGACGTGCTTGCCCGAGCAGTTGCTGCACACGCCGGTCGGCGTGTAGTCGCGCTTGATCCATGACCGGTACACCGCGTCCGAGAGCGGCGCATGGCCGCCGCACCGCAAATCCGATTCCTGCGCGTCGACCTTCGCCAGCATCGCCCGCGTGCGGGCGATGTGCCGCTCCTCGCTGCTGTGCGACGCACACATCAACGCGATGTCCGCTTCGTCGAAGCCGAACCGCTCCGGCGCACCCGTCTCGATCACGGACAGCGCCTGCGCCGGCTTCGCCGCCGAGCGCGCGAGCGTCATCCGGAACGGATCGCCGAGCCGGAACAGCAGCCTGCCGCCGGCATCCACCACCGCCACATCGGCGACGTGCGTGTTCTCGATCGCATTGCCGCGGTACGTCACGACCGCTGCGCGTTGGGTGTCCATCTGTGCTGTCTCCTTCGTCGGGGCCTGATATGCCGGGGCCCGTGCAACCGGTATGGCAGTGTATCGACTCTGCCGCCGGGTCGAGCCGGTCGCCCCGTGGAAAGCGGTATTGCGCCGAGTGCAAAGCCGTCGGGCCGCAAGGCGGGCGCCCGCGGCACATTGCGCGACACCCGCCTGGGCATTTCGCCGGCCAAACACCGATCTTCCGACGCGGCGACTACGCGTCCAGCGCCAGCAGCGCGAACGTCGCGAGCCAATGCTCGCCCATGTAGTCGCCGGCCACGTGCGCGAGCGCGCTCGCGAGGTGCCGGTCGGCCGCATCGCGCAGCCTCGCGCGCCGGGCATCGCCCTCAGGCAGCGCGCCGGCAAGCGAGCGCTGGCACCATGCGCGGCTCAGATTCAATCCGTCCAGATGCGCGATCTTGCCGTCGCTGCGGTCGCTGACGGTGGCCGGCTCGAACAGCGTCGCCGGCTCGCCGCGCGCGAGATCGGGCAGGAAACGTGCGAACCAGCCGTCGAATTCGCCGGCCGGCAGCACGCGGCGCATCAGCTCCGCCTCCATCAGCGCGGGCGACAGGAACTCGTCGCCCGAGGGCTCCCACGCCTGGCACGCGACATCGTTCAGATGCCAGCGTTTCGCCGTATCGACGATCAGCGCCGCGAGCCCGTCGCGCTGCGTCGCGCGCGCGAAGTCGAGCGTGAGCGCCAGCGCGAACGCGGTGTTGAAGTGCGTGCCGACCCGCAGCGGATAGGTCGCCTTCGGCAGGAAGGTCTCGAAACGCGCGACGAACAGGTCGGCGAGCGGCGCGATCGTCTTCGCCCAGCGGGCGGCCTGCGGCACCACGCCCTTCAGCGCGAGCCGCTCCAGCCGCGCGGACAGCGCCAGCAGCCATGCCCATCCGTAAGGCCGCTCGAAGCCGCTGTTGTGCGGCAGCGCCAGATACGCGCGTTCGCCGGCGACGTTCGCGTCGGTGAAGTGCGCGTCGACGACGGCGATGATCCGCTCGGCCTCCGGCAGCGCCGGATAGCGTTCGAGCACGCTCAGCACGAGCCAGTAGCCGTGCACGCACGAATGCCAGTCGTAGCTGCCGTAGAAGATCGGATGCAGCGCGCGCGGCCCCTGCACGTCGTGCGGGCCTTCGAGCGAATGCGTGAGCTTGTTCGGATATTCGCGGGTCAGGTGCGCGAGCGCGAGCGACGCGAATTTCGATGCGAGTTCGGGGGTCAGTCGGTCGGTCATGGGCGTCTCGTCAGAAGCGGAATACGAACGCGTACATCAGCAGCGTGTTCACGGCCAGCAGCAGCACGGCGGTCGGCCACTGCGCCTTGATCACGCCGTTCTTGTCCTTCAGTTCGAGCAGCGCGGCCGGCACGATGTTGAAGTTCGCGGCCATCGGCGTCATCAGCGTACCGCAGAAGCCGCTCAGCATCCCGATCGCACCGAGGATCGCCGGGTTGCCGTGAAATTGATGGACGATCAGCGGCAGGCCGATGCCCGCCGTCATCACGGGGAACGCGGCGAACCCGTTGCCCATGATCATCGTGAACAGCGCCATGCCGACCGTGTAGGCGGCGACGACCGCGAACGGCGAATCGATCGGCACCCACGCCCTCACGAGCCCCGACACCACTCCGCCGACGCCCGCGACCGCGAACAGCGCGCCGAGCGCCGCGAGCATCTGCGGCAGGATCGCGGCCCAGCCGACCGCGTCCATCGTGTGACGCGCCTCCTTCAGCGCGTGCACCGGCGAATCGCGCAGCATCGCGAGCGCGACGGCGAACGCGACGAGCGTGCCGAGCACGAGCGAGATCAGCGTCACGCTCTTCGGATCGACGAACGGCACCAGTTTCAGCGCGAACGTGCCGATCAGCGTGACCACGGGAATCAGCAGCGCCGGCAGGAACAGCCGGTTGCCGAAGCGCAGCGCCTTCGCGTCGCGCCGCGCACCCGCCGCGTCGCTGGATTCGTCGGACTTGCCGCGTCCGAGCTTGCCCGAGCCCGCGATCAGCGCGAGCGCGATCGCGAGGCAGCCCGTCACGAAGTGCGGCAGCAGCGCGCCGAACAGGAACGTGAGCGCGTAGATCGCCCAGAACGCGAAATTGACGACGCGGCGCGGGTTCGTGCGGTCCGTCAGGTTGAAGCATGCGAACGCGGCGAACATCAGGCCGGCGAGCGTGTACAGCGGTTCGAGGCCGATCATCGCGCGCCCTCCCGCCCGAATGCGCCGAAGCCGCGCGACAGCCGGTGGTCGAGCAGCGCGAGCCGCGTGCAGTGGATCAGCAGCGCGGCGATCGCCGTGGGAATCGCCCAGACCGACAGGTGCAGCGGCTCGATCGCGATCCCGTTCTGTTCGAGAAAGCCCTTGATCAGCAGGATCGACTGGATCGCGATGAAGATGTCCTCGCCGAAGAACACGGCAACGTTGTCGGCGGCCGACGCATGCGCGCGGATCTGCTGGCGCACGGATTCAGGCAGGTCGCCGAGCCGGCTGACGGCCGCGGCTTCGGCCATCGGCGCGATCAGCGGCCGCACCATCTGCGCGTGGCCGCCGAGCGACGTGAGGCCGAGCGCGGCCGTCACCTGGCGCAGCACGAAATACAGCATCAGCACGCGGCCGGTGGTCGCCGCGTGCACGCGCGAGATCATCCGCTTAGCCTGCTCCTTGAGCCCGTTGCGCTCGAGCAGCGCGATCACCGGCAGCGTCAGCCAGATCAGCCCCATGTAGCGGTTGTCGGTGAATGCCTTGCCGAATGCGCTGACGATATCGACGAGATTCATCCCGCCCGCCAGCCCCGTCGCGAGTCCCGCGATCGTCACCACCAGCAGCGCGTTGAAGCGCAGCGCGAAACCGATCACGACGATCGGCACCCCAATCAGCACCAGCATTGCCCCTCCTTGTGATGGATTCGCCGCGCCGTGAAGGCGCGCCGCCCGCCCGGTTTCGACCGGGTTCAGGCGGCAAAATCTAACACGAGACTTTATCGATAAAAAGTCGACAATTTGAGGCTTCGGGTAAACGTTGAAACCGATGCCACGTTGCGCCGGCCGTATGTCCGCCGAGTTTCGGCGCAACGATTCGCGGCGGGCGGCGGCGGGTGGCGACAACGCGCGCCGCACGCACGCTCCCGGCCGGCGTGTCGGCGACGGCCCCGCCCAGCATGGCGGAGCGCCGGTGCGCCGACTACACTGGAAGGCATCGCAACGTTCGGGAGAGCCGCCATGATCGACGTATTCCAGACCATCGGCAGCCGCGCGTTCTCCGCTCATCTGGCGAAGGACGGGATGGTGACGCTGATGGAACAACACCATGAAGTCGATCGCGTGACGCTCGCGACAGCCTATGCCGCGCTCGTCGAGGAATCGGAGCAGGAAGCCGACCTGCTCGACGCGACGGTCGAAGGGATGATGCGCGCGCTGATCCAGGGGTACGCCCGCAGCCATTGAACGACTGAACGCGCATCGGGCGCGGTGTGCCGGCCTGCGCGGCCGGCTCGCCGGTGCCTGAGCGCGCCCGTGTCGGGCGCCCACTTCCCGCCATCACGAACGCGTCGGCGACGGATTGCCGCGCTGCCGCGGGAACCCGCACGTATGCTGCCCGTCCGCCCGGGCGGCAAAAAATGCCGCCAGGCCATAGAGAAAAGGGGCGGAATCGACGCAATGCGCAATTTTTTCGATTGCCGCCGCTCGCGTCGCATGACAGCATTCGGGGCGTTGCCAGTCGAAAAGAATTCCGTGCCATCCGGCCGCCGACGCCGTTCGGCGGCGCCGGCCCGCACCGCCTTTCATGAACCCGGCCCATATCCAACACTACGAACCGACCGGAGTATCCCGCTTGTGAACATCGGCATCGTCAACGACCTCCCGCTTGCCGTCGAGGCGATGCGCCGCGCGCTCGCGCGCCGGCCCGAGCACCGCGTGCTGTGGGTCGCGACCGACGGCGCGCAGGCCGTCGAATTGTGCGCCGAGCAACCGCCGGACATCGTGCTGATGGACCTGATCATGCCGAAGTTCGACGGCATCGAGGCGACGCGGCGGATCATGCGTTCCAGCCGCCCGTGCGCGATCCTGATCGTGACGAGCTGCATCGGCGCGAACGCGTGGCGCGTGTTCGAAGCGATGGGCGCCGGCGCGCTCGACGCAGTCGACACGCCGCGCCTCGGCGAAGGCGCGGGTGGCGACACCGCGCGGCTGCTGCTCGCGAAGATCGACCAGATCGGCCGGCTGCTCGACGCGCCCGGCGGCGTCCGCGCGGCCGGCACCACCTCGCGCGCGAGCGGCGGCCCGCTGATCGCGATCGGTGCGTCCGCCGGCGGCCCCGGCGCGCTCGCGTCGATCCTCGGCAGCCTGCCGGCCGACTTCAGCGCGCCGATCGTGATCGTCCAGCACGTCGATCGCGCGTTCGCCGAAGGGATGGCGCAATGGCTCGACGGCCAGACGCCGCTGACCGTGCGCGTCGCGCACGAAGGCGACCGTCCTCAGCCTGGCGTCGCGCTGCTCGCGGCGACCGACGATCACCTGCGCATCACGCGCACCGGCACGCTCGAATACACGCGCGAACCAATCGCCACGCCGTACCGGCCGTCGGTCGACGTATTCTTCAACAGCCTGACCGAGCACTGGCCGGGCCGCGTGATCGGCGTGCTGCTGACCGGCATGGGACGCGACGGCGCGATCGGCCTGAAGGCACTGCGGATGAAGGGCTGTCACACGATCGCGCAGGACGAGGCGACCAGCGCCGTCTACGGCATGCCGAAAGCGGCCGCGACGCTCGGCGCCGCGCGCGCGATCCTGCCGCTCGAGCGCATTGCCGGCGAGCTGGTGGCACTCGCGCGGATCTGATCCCGATGAAACCCTGTCACACCCATCGCTACCATGGCGCAACCCTGCATCAATCATGACTAGCGACTTCACCCGCCCGCCCGGCGGCCTGCATGCGGCGTTCGACGCCGCTCACGCGGCACCCGTGCCGCATGCCAACGCCCCCGCGATGGTCCTGCTGGTCGACGACCAGACGATCGTCGCGGAAGCCATCCGGCGCGCGCTCGTCGACGAGGACGGCATCGACTTTCACTACTGCCCGCGCTCGGACGACGCGCTCGCGACCGCGATCGAGACGCGGCCGACCGTGATCCTGCAGGATCTCGTGATGCCCGGCACCGACGGGCTGAGCCTCGTGAAGGCGTACCGCTCGAATCCGGCGACGCGCGACGTGCCGATCATCGTGCTGTCGACGCAAGAGGAGCCGGTGATCAAGAGCGCCGCGTTCGCGGCCGGCGCGAACGACTACCTGGTGAAACTGCCGGACCGCATCGAGCTGATCGCGCGGATCCGCTATCACTCGCGCTCGTACATGAACCTGCTGCAGCGAGACGAGGCCTATCGGGCGCTGCGGCAATCGCAGCAGCAACTGCTGGAGGCCAATCTCGAACTGCGGCGCCTCACCCATTCGGACGGCCTGACCGGGCTGTCGAACCGGCGCTATCTCGACGAATACCTGGCCGCCGAATGGCGGCGCGGCACGCGCGAGCGCAGCGAGCTGTCGCTGCTGATGATCGACGTCGACAACTTCAAGCTGTACAACGACACGTACGGCCACGTGTCGGGCGACGGCGTACTCAAGCAGGTCGCGGCCACCATCGAACGCTGCCTCGGGCAATCCGGCGATCTCGCCGCGCGTTTCGGCGGCGAGGAGTTCGCGGTCGTGATGCCCGCCACGTCGCCGGGCGCCGCGCGGCTGCTCGGCGAGAAGATCCGCCTCGCGGTCGAATCGCTGCGGCTCGAGCACGCGCATTCGTCGACGGGGCGCTACGTGACGATCAGCATCGGCGGCGCGAGCATCGTGCCGGCCGCCGGCCTGCCGACGACGTCGCTGATCGAGGCCGCCGATCGCGCGCTGTACCGCGCGAAGCACGATGGCAAGAATCGCGTCGAGATCGATGCGCCGCCTGCGCCCACTGCCCCGCCGGGCGGCGGCGGTTTAGCGTGAACGCCTAGACGGCGACGAGCCGGCGCGCGTAATCGGCCGGATCGAGCGGCCTGCCGAACAGGTAACCCTGCTGCATGTCGCAGCCGATCTGCTGCAGGAACCACGACTGCGCCTCGGTCTCGACGCCTTCCGCGGTGACCTTCATCCCGAGCGAATGCGCCATCGCGACGACGGCCTGCGTGATCGCGACCGAGTCGCGATGATCGGGCACGCCCGACACGAACGAACGGTCGACCTTCAGGTTGTGCAGCGGAAAACGCTTCAGGTAAGCGAGCGACGAATAACCGGTACCGAAGTCGTCGACCGAGATCCGCACGTTCATGTCCGTGAGTGCCTCGAGCATCGGCAGCACGGTGTCCGTGTCGTTCATCAGCAATCCTTCGGTAATTTCCAGTTCGAGCGCGCCCGGATCGAGCCGCGTCTGTTCGAGGCAGCGGTCGACCGACTCGACGAGCCCCTCGTGGAACTGCCGCGGCGACAGGTTGACCGCCAGCATCAGGTCGGGGGCGATCGTGCGGCGCCATTCGGCGGCCTGCCGGCAGGCCGTTTCGAGCACCCACTGGCCGATCGCGACGATCAGCCCGGTATCTTCCGCGACCGGGATGAATTCCGCCGGCGACATCGGCCCGAGCTCGGGGCTCGTCCAGCGCAGCAGCGCTTCGGCACCGACCGTGCGACCGCTGCGCGCGTCGACGACCGGCTGGTAGGCGAGCCGCAGCGCATCCGAGGCGATCGCGCGCCGCAGCGACTGCTCGATCGCGAAGCGGCGCTGCAGGCGCAGGTTCAGCTGCGCGGTAAAGAACGTGAAGTGGTTGCGGCCGCGCTGCTTCGCGTCGTACATCGCGGAATCGGCGTTGCGCATCAGCGTGGCCGCATCGTCGCCGTCGCGCGGCGCGACGCTGATCCCGATCGACACGCCGAGCCAGTACTCGTTGTTCGCGATCGCGAACGGCTTTGCGATCGTGTCGATCACCTCGCGTGCGAGCACGGCGAGCGCGTCTGGATCGTCGCAGTGGTCGACGAGGATCACGAACTCGTCGCCGCCGACGCGCGTAAGCGCGTGGCGCCCGCCCGCGCACGCCGCGAGGCGCGCCGCGACGCTGCGCAGCAGCGCGTCGCCGGCGTCGTGCCCGGCCGTATCGTTGACCTTCTTGAAGCCGACGAGATCGATGAACAGAATTGCGACACGCGCGGGCCCGGCCGCCGCATCGTGCGCATCCAGCAGCTCGCGCATCCGGTCGGAAAGCCAGCGCCGGTTGTAGAGGCCCGTCAGCGCGTCGCGCGTCGCCAGATAGCGCAGTTGCTGCTGCGCTTCGCGCACGGGGCCGATGTCGTGAAACGACACGAGCACCGATTCGGGCTGCGTCTCGCCCGGCTTCACGATCGGCACCGCGTTGCCGCGCACCCAGATGATGTCGCCGTCGGCAAGCCCGAAGCCGACCGAGTAGTCGAGCTGCGGCGTGGCCGTGGTGAACGCGCGCCGGCTCGGCCAGTCGTCGGGCGCGACCGGCGTGCCGTCCTCGTACAGCTTGTACAGGATCACCGTCGAAAGTCGGCGGCCGACGAGGTCGCCCTTCGCGCGCATCATCCGGTTCGCGCTCGGATTGCTGGCGACCACCACGCCGTCGGGCGACACGACGAGAATCCCTTCGTTCAGGCTGTTGACGACCAGGCGGTGATGTTCCTCGCTGCGCGCGAGCTGCCGCGCGATCCAGTCCTGGTGCACCGCGAGGCCAACGCTGTTGCCGATATCGCGCAACAAGTCGGTTTCCGCGTCGGTGGGCCGCCGCGGCGTACGGTGATAGACGGCGAACGCGCCGAGCACGGTGCCCGCGTCGTCCAGAAACGGCACCGACCAGCACGCGCGCAGGCCGAACGGCAACGCGAACGAACGAAAGTCGGCCCACAGCGGATCGGTTTCGATGTCGTCGACGGCAATCATCCGGCGCTCGTACATCGCCGTGCCGCACGAGCCCGCGGCGGGCCCGATCGATGCCCCGTCGATCGCCGCGCTGTACTGCGCGGGAAGCGACGGTGCGGCGCCGACGTGCACGTGCACGCCGTCCGCGTCGAGCAGCAGGATCGTGCACGAGGCGCCGTCGCCGAGCAGCGCCTCGGCGCGCCGGCATACCTCGACGAGCAGTTCCGGCAGCGGTGTGTTGCGCGTGATCAGCCTCAGCACGCTCTGCTCGGACGCGAGCACTTCCGCTGCGAGGCCGAGGCTGTAGCGAGAACTTTGCGGTTCGGTATTCAAGACGAATCCTGCCGTCAGTTCGACCGGGTCTGATGCGCCCGATTCGTTAGCGATCCTTCGTGCCGTTTCATCGCTCCGGGTTTACGCGACCCCGTTGCGTCCCCATTCGGGCGCCCCTGATGCGCACCAAAATACATTTAACACCAATCCGGTCAGCCCCGCGCGTCCCTGCGCATCAGGGCTTACGCGCGGTCGCGCCGGCCTGCCGCCGGAACCCGATTCGTCTGATGGTTGCGCCGCCGTCAGTCCTTGCGGATATGCTCGGCGAGGAAGTCGATCAGCAGCCGCAAGCGCGCGTTGCGTGACTCGAACCGCCCGAGCCTGCCGGCCCGTGCGGGAGACAATGCGACCTGCATCACGTGGCATCTCGACGACGAGTCTGCCGTCTCCAGCTGGGCCCCGCGATCCGCGTCGGACGCCGTGGCCTCCCTCCCCCAAAGCACCTTCGACGCCGCACCGCGCTTCACTCGAGACGACACGGCCAGCCGCGTTCGCGGATACGTGCTTCAATGTCGTTCGAATCGGCGTCGCGCGTTGTCACCACGCCGCGCATCGCGCCTCCCTCGACCGACCTTCACGGAATCCCATGACGAACCCTGCCGACATCAAGGCGCTCGTTTTCGACGTGTTCGGAACGATCGTCGACTGGAGAAACGGCGTCGCGCGCGAAGCCGCCACGTTCCTGGCGCACCATGCGCCGGATCGCGATCCGTTCGAATTCGCCGATACATGGCGTCGCGAATATGCGCCGTCGATGGAGGAGATCCGCAGCGGGCGCAGGCGCTACGTGCGGCTCGACGTGCTGCATCGCGAGAACCTCGTGCGCACGCTCGACCGCTACGGGATCGACGGCGTGCCCGATACGGAGATCGACGCGCTCAACCTCGCGTGGCACCGGCTCGATCCATGGCCCGATTCCGTCGCGGCGCTGCAGCGGCTGAAACAGCGCTACATCATCGCACCGCTGTCGAACGGCAACATCCGGCTGATGGTCGACGTCGCGAAATACGGCGGCCTGCCGTGGGACGCGATTCTCGGCGCCGAAGTCGCGCACGCGTACAAGCCGTCACCGAAGGTCTACACCGAAGCGGTCGAGATTCTCGGCGTCGGGCCGGCCGAGCTGTGCCTGGTCGCCGCGCACAACGGCGATCTGGCCGCCGCGCGGCAACTGGGGCTCGCGACCGCGTTCGTACTGCGGGCGACCGAACACGGGCCGAACCAGACGACGGATCTGAAAGCCGACGGCGCGTGGGATTTCGACGTCAAGGACCTGCACGAACTCGCGGACCGGCTCGGTTGTCCGGGTTGATGCACCGCCGCGCTCAATCGCCGACGAATCGCAACTGCTCCGACTCCCCCATCAGCAATGCCCGGTTCGCGTCCGCCGCCGCGCGCAGGTAGTCCCATAGCGCCGTCACGCGGCGCAGCTTGCGCAGGTCCTCGCGACACGTCAGCCAGAAGCACCGCGTGACCACCACGTCGTCCGGCAGCACCGGCACCAGCGCCGGCTGCGTGGCCGCCATGAAGCACGGCAGGATCGCGAGCGCGCCGCCCTGCAGCGCCGCGAACACCTGCGCGATCACGCTCGTCGTGCGCAATCCGGCGGCCGCGCCGGGCACCGCGCGCTCCAGGTACAGCAGCTCGCTGCTGAACGCGAGATCGTCGACGTAGCTGATGAACGCATGCCGCACGAGATCGTCGGTGCACGTGATCGGCGCGTGGCTCGCCAGATAGTCGCGCGTCGCATAGAGCCGCAACTGGTAGTCGCACAGCTTCGTGACCACGTAAGGCCCGCGTTCGGGTCGCTCGAGCGTGATCGCCAGATCGGCCTCGCGCTTCGGCAGGTTGACGAAATGCGGGACCGGCAGCAGATCGACCGTCACGTGCGGATGCGCGACGCGAAACTGCGCAAGCTGCGGCGCGAGGAAAAAGCAGCCGAACCCTTCGGTCGACCCGATCCGCACGTGGCCCGACAGCGCCTCGCCGGTATTGGCGACCTGGTCGCACGCGGACTGCACGGTCGTCTCCATCGCGTCCGCGTACGCGACGAGCCGCTGCCCCTCGGCCGTCAGCGTGAAGCCGCCGGAGCGCGACTTGTCGAACAGCAGCGTGCCCATCGCGGTTTCGAGCGCGCGAATGCGCCGCGCGACGGTCGTGTAGTCGACGCCGAGACGCTTCGCCGCCCCGCTCGCGCGCTGCGTGCGGGCGACTTCGAGGAAGAAGCGCAGGTCGTCCCAGTTCAGGTTGCCGGAAACCGGCTCGGTGGCGTGTCGCATCGGCGGGAAAAAGGGCTGGAGGCTCCGGGCCGGCCGTCGATATGCATAAATGCACATCCAACCGGTTTTCTTGTCGGTACATTGTGGATCTGCGCATAACTATACTCGACCGTGACCTGCGGACCATGAGCCGCGGGCAATAAATACGGAGACACCATGCAGACGCGATCCACCCTCGATGAGCATGCCGCCGTCGCGACGCCGGCCCCCGCCCGCACCGCGAGGCACTACCTGCTGGCCGGCTGGGCCAGCATGGCCGGCACCACGATCGAGTGGTACGACTTCTTCCTCTACGGCACCGCCGCCGCGCTCGTGTTCAACCGCATCTTCTTCCCGTCGCTGGACCCCGTCGTCGGCACGCTCGCCGCGTTCGGCACGTTCGCAGTCGGCTTCATCGGACGGCCGATGGGCGGCATCGTGTTCGGTCACTTCGGCGACCGCATCGGCCGCAAGTCGATGCTGATGATCACGCTGCTGCTGATGGGCGTGCCGAGCATGATCATCGGGCTGATCCCGTCATACGACCGCATCGGCTACTGGGCCGCCGCCCTGCTGATCGCGATGCGCTTCCTGCAGGGGATGGCGGTCGGCGGCGAATGGGGCGGCGCGGTGCTGATGGCCGTCGAGCACGCGCCGAAGGGCCGCAAGGGGCTGTTCGGCAGCCTGCCGCAGACGGGCGTCGGGCTCGGGCTGATCCTGTCGTCGGTTGCGATGGCCGCGGTGGCCGCGCTGCCCGAAGCCGACATGCTGTCGTGGGGCTGGCGCGTGCCGTTCCTCGCGAGCATCGCGCTCGTCGGCCTCGGCTGGTTCATCCGCGCGAAGGTGCCCGAGTCGCCGGACTTCGAGAAGATGCAGCGCCAGGGCAAGGCCGAGAAGTCGCCGGTGACGGCCGCGCTGCGCCGCCATCCGCGCGAGGTGCTGACGATCGTCGGCGCGCGCGCCGCCGAGAACACGTGGTTCTACATGGTCGTCACGTTCGCGCTCGCCTATGCGACGCAGCAACTGCATCTGCCGAAGGCCGACATGCTGCACGCGATCACGGCCGGGGCGGCGCTGTCGCTCGTCACGATGCCGCTGTGCGGACATCTGAGCGATCGCATCGGCCAGCGCCGGATGTTCGCGATCGGCCTCGTGCTGATGTGCGCGTTCGCCGCGCCGTTCTTCATGATGCTCGGCACGCAGCAGACGTCGTACGCATGGTGGGCGATCGTGTTCGGCCTCGGCGTCGTGTTCCCGATTCTTTATGCACCGGAGTCGCTGCTGTTCGCGCAACAGTTCCCGGCGGAAATCCGCTACAGCGGCATCTCGCTGTCGGTGCAGCTCGCCGGCGTGATCGGCGGCGGCTTCGCGCCGATGATCGCGACGTCGCTGCTCAAGGCCGGCGGCGGCCAGCCGCACTACGTGATCGCGTATCTCGTCGGCTTCGGCGTGTTCGCGCTCGTATGCACCGCCCTGATGCGTCCGGCACGGACATAAGCGCATCGACGCACGCCGGCCCGTCTTTTACCCGGTTTCAATTCGACTTGCCGTCCGCCGTTGCCGAACGCTCGACGGACGCAGGCCACCCATTTTCTTCGCACCAACGTTTTCCGGAGAGTTCCATGAACGCCGCAGTTCCCCAGACCACCCTCGCCCTGCCCACCGCCAAGCTGCTGATCGACGGCGCGTTCGTCGAATCGCAAAGCGCCGAATGGGGCGACATCGTCAACCCCGCGACGCAGGAAGTGATCGGCCGCGTGCCGTACGCGACGCTGGACGAGGTCGATGCCGCGATCGCGTCCGCGCAGCGCGCGTTCCAGACCTGGAAGACGACGCCGATCGGCGCGCGGCTGCGCATCATGCTGAAGTTCCAGGATCTGGTGCGCCGCAATCTCGAACGGATCGCGCACACGCTGACGGCCGAGCAAGGCAAGACGCTGCCCGATGCGCAGGGCGACATCTTCCGCGGCCTCGAAGTGGTCGAGCACGCATGCTCGATCGGCACGCTGCAGCAAGGCGAGTTCGCGGAGAACGTCGCGGGCGGCGTCGACACCTACACGCTGCGCCAGCCGATCGGCGTGTGCGCGGGCATCACGCCGTTCAACTTCCCCGGCATGATCCCGCTGTGGATGTTCCCGATGGCGATCGTGTGCGGCAACACGTTCGTGCTGAAACCGTCCGAGCAGGACCCGCTGTCGACGATGCAGCTCGTCGAGCTCGCGATCGAGGCCGGCGTGCCGAAGGGCGTGCTGAACGTCGTGCACGGCGGCAAGACGGTGGTCGATCGCCTCTGCACGCACCCGGACATCAAGGCGATCTCGTTCGTCGGCTCGACGCGCGTCGGCACGCACGTGTACAACCTCGGCAGCCAGCACGGCAAGCGCGTGCAGTCGATGATGGGCGCGAAGAACCACGCGGTCGTGCTGCCGGATGCGCATCGCGAGCAGTCGATCAACGCGCTGGTCGGTGCGGGCTTCGGCGCGGCCGGCCAGCGCTGCATGGCGACGTCGGTCGTCGTGCTGGTCGGCAAGGCGCGCGACTGGCTGCCCGATCTGGTCGAGAAGGCGAAGGCGCTGAAGGTCAACGCCGGCGCCGAAGCCGGCACGGATGTCGGCCCGGTCGTATCGAAGGCGGCGAAGGCGCGCATCCTGTCGCTGATCGACGCGGGCGTGAAGGAAGGCGCGACGCTGCTGCTCGACGGCCGCGACGTGAAGGTGCCCGGCTACGAGCACGGCAACTTCGTCGGCCCGACGATCTTCTCGGGTGTGACGGCCGACATGTCGATCTACACGGAAGAAATCTTCGGGCCGGTGGTGGTCGTGATGGAAGTCGACACGCTCGACGAAGCGATCGCGCTCGTGAACCGCAACCCGATGGGCAACGGTGTCGGCCTCTTCACGCAGAGTGGCGCGGCCGCGCGCAAGTTCCAGAGCGAAATCGACGTCGGCCAGGTCGGCATCAATATCCCGATCCCGGTGCCGGTCCCCTACTTCAGCTTCACCGGCTCGCGCGGCTCGAAGCTCGGCGATCTCGGCCCGTACGGCAAGCAGGTCGTGCAGTTCTACACGCAGACGAAGACGGTCACCGCGCGCTGGTTCGACGACGACGCGACGGCCGGCGCCGTGAACACGACGATCGCGCTGCGCTGACAGGAGTCCGAACATGGAAATCGCATTCATCGGACTCGGCAACATGGGCGGCCCCATGGCCGCCAACCTGCTCAAGGCCGGCCACGCGCTGACGGTGTTCGACCTCGATGCGAACGCGGTCGACACCGCCGTGCGCGCGGGCGCGACGGCGGCCGTGTCGCCGCGTGACGCGGCCGCCCGCGCGTCGCTGGTGATCACGATGCTGCCGGCCGCGCAGCACGTGCACGCGGTGTATCTCGGCGACGACGGCGTGCTGGCCGGCGCGCGCGCCGGCGCGACGTTCGTCGACTGCAGCACGATCGATCCGGCCACCGTGCGCGCGGTGGCCGACGCTGCCGCGCAGCGCGACTTCCCGCTCGCCGATGCGCCGGTGTCGGGCGGCACCGGCGGCGCGCAGGCCGGCACGCTGACCTTCATGGTCGGCGCGGAAAGCGCGCTGTTCGAGCGCATCCGCCCGGTGCTGCTCGACATGGGGAAGAACGTCGTGCGCTGCGGCGGTACGGGCACCGGGCAGATCGCGAAGATCTGCAACAACCTGCTGCTCGGGATCTCGATGATGGGCGTGTCGGAAGCGATGGCGCTCGGTGCCGCGCTCGGCATCGATCCGGCCGTGCTGGCCGGCATCATCAACACGTCGACCGGCCGCTGCTGGAGTTCGGACGCTTGTAACCCGTACCCGGGCGTGAACGGCGCGGCGCCCGCCGCGCGCGGCTACTCGGGCGGTTTCGCCGCGAACCTGATGCTGAAGGATCTCGGGCTCGCGACCGAAGCCGCGCGCAGCGCACGGCAGCCGGTATGGATGGGCGCGCTCGCGCAGCAGCTTTATCAGTCGATGAGCCAGCAGGGGCTCGGCACGCTCGACTTCTCCGCGTGCGTGAAGCTGTACGAGGCGCAGCCCGCGTAACGCGTCCGACGGACGTGCGCCGACCCGCGATGCTCGTCAACGGCATCGCGGGTCGATTCACTTCCGGAGCAGCGCGGGCGTGGACCACGGCCGCGCGGGCGACGCGGCGCTTATCCGCGCGGGTTCGACGCCGTCTCGAAGGTCGGATGGCACTCGAACGCGAGTTCCGAGCGCGCGTCGACGCGGCGGCCGCCGGTCACGGACTCCTGCTTCAGGCTCGCGCGCATGCCGCGCTGCGTGCAGTAGTTGGTCGCTTCGTTGACGGCTTTTTCATGGGCATCGGCCCACGTCGTCGACACGCCGAGCGTGCGCGTCGTCACGGTGAAGACGTTCGGGTTCGACGTCGTGGTCACGTCGGAAGCGGTCGAACACGCGGCGAGCAGACATGCAGCGGCCGCAATGGTCAACCCTCGCAAGGATCGAAAAGGTACAGAGATGGACATGGGGAGGGCAGGCGCACGTCGATTCGACGGCATTGAGCAACATAGGCGACAGTATGCCTGCCAGATTGCCGGAGATCATGCCCTTTTCGGTGAACACATTGTTTCGAATGGTTAAACGATGGGGGCGCCCGGCAAGATTTACGGCCCGCGTCGCGCCCGGCGTTGCCCCGTGTGTCGCTTTTCCCGGCTGCCGTGCGGCTTCTTCACGCGCACCGGTCAGTGCGAGCGCGCCTGCCTGATTCTCGCCGAGGCTTCCTCCAGGTTTCGCCACGCCGGTTGACCGGGCGCGTAGCGCGCGCGGATGTACGCGGCGAGCTCGGCCATCTGCCGGTCGTCGAACGCGTCGCGGAAGCCCGGCATGTAGCCGAGCGCGTCGGTGGCAGGATGGTCGATCCCGTCGTGCAGCACACGCAGCAGGTTGTCGGGTGCCGCCTGGCTGACGCTCGTGTTGAGCCCCATCAGCGGACGCACGCCGAAATGCCCAACCCCGCCCGCTTCCGCGTGACAGACCGCGCACGCGGCGTCGAACGCGCGCCGGCCGCTCTCGAGGCCGAGCGTCGCGACGGCTTGCGCGCCGAGCGCACGGCGGGTCGCCGCGTCGGCCGCCACGGCCGCATCGACGGGCGGCGACAGCGACGTCAAATAATGCGCGATCGCCCTGACATCCGATTCGGGCAGCACCGCGAGCCCTGCGACCACCGGCGCCATCGGCCCGGCCGCGACGCCGTGCTGCGCGGAGAAGCCGGTGCGCAGATAGTCGAACAGCGCGCCTTCGGTCCACGGCACCGGCGACGCCGGCGACGCGACGAGCGGCGGCGCGACCCATCCCTCGGCATCGCCGCCGGCCAGATAAGCGCGCCCGCCCCGTTCCGCGCCGAGCGCATTGCGCGGCGTGTGGCATGCGCCGCAGTGCCCGGCGCCGTCGACCAGATACTTGCCGCGATTCCACGTCGCGGAGCGCGCCGGGTCCGGCGCGAACGGCCGCGTGTCGTGAAACAGCCAGTTCCATCCGGCGACAAGGCGCCGCTGGTCGAGCGGGAACGGCAGCTTCGTCTTCGGCGGTGCATGCGCCACTGGCGGCTGCGACATCAGATATGCGTAGAGCGCGAGCAGGTCGGATTCGCTCAGCTTCGCGAACGCGGTGTACGGAAACGCCGGATACAGATGCGAGCCGTCGCGGCCGATGCCTTCGCGCATCGCACGCGCGAACGCCGGATACGACCATGCACCGATGCCGGTTTCCGGATCGGGCGTGATGTTGGTCGTGTAGATCGTGCCGAACGGCGTGTCGAGCGCGAGACCGCCCGCGTTGGGCGCGCCGCCGGGCGCGGTATGACAGACCGCGCAGTCGCCGGCGAGCGCGATCAGGCGGCCGCGTTCGAGCGTCGCCGCGCTCCACATCGCGCCGTCCGCACCGCCCGATGCGACCGGCGCGATCGGCGCCGGGCCCGGCAGGATCGCGCACGCGAGCCCGATCAGCCCGCCGACGACCCCGCCCGCGCCGCCTCCGGCCAGCCAGCGGCGCCAGCGCGACGACGCGCGACGCGGCGTGCCGGAACGGCTTTCGCCCGAATCGACCGGCACCGGTCGAGCCAGCGCCTCGCGAATGCGTGCGGCATCGAACGGCGGCGCGCGAAAACGCACGCCCGTCGCGTCGTGCAGCGCGTTCGCGATCGCGGCCGCGGCCGGCGCGGCCGCCTGCTCGATCCGCTGCGCATCGTATGCCGACAGCGAGCGGGCGCGATTCGCGCCCGGCGCGGCGTCGTCGAACGCGACGAGCTCATGCGCGATCGCATCCGGCGCGACATCGCCGCCGGTTTCGTCATGTGCCGGCCGCGCGGACAGCCGCGCGCCCATCACGCGCGAAATCGCCGCCTCGATCTGCCATGCGGGCAAGCCCGCCATCGACGCCTGCCCGGGTTCGCCCGCGCCCTGCCCGGCGACGACGCGGCGCACCGCGACGTCGCCCGTCGCACGATCAACGTCGAGATCGACGACCCACGCCGACCAGTGCGGGGCGTTGTCACGGCCCGCATCGGCTTGCGCGGTTTCGTCCGCGGAGGATGCATCGGGCGCACCGGCACCGTCGAATGCAAAGCCGCGTCCGCTCGAGCGGTCATGCATGCGTGCCGTCGCCGGTTCGCCCCACGCGGCGCGTTCGCTGACCATCCGGATAATTTCGCGCGGCCCCGCATCGCGAGACGCATCGAGATGCTGCAGGCGCAGTGCGACCGGATCGCGCTTCAGCGCACCGGCCAGCTCGTCGATGAACGATTCGCGCGCGAATGCGTGCGCGTGGCCGGGAATCGCGTGGCGGGTGTCGGCCATCTCGATCGACGTCCGCGCATGTCGATAGACGAACGGCGACGATGGCGCCGACGCGCCATCCTCCGCCATCGCGCGCCGCGCGTCCGCCACCGTGTCGGCCTGCGCGCGATAGCGCCACGTCGTCAACCGGCCGTCGGCGGCGGTCCGTGTTTCGACATCGAACGACGCGTGCGTGCGCGCATCGCCGATCGGCCACTCGTAGCGCGCGCGGTGCGTGCGCACCGCGTCGTCCGCACGCCGCGCCGAACCGGCCATCACGTCATCGCATCGCACATCGCCCTCATCGGTTTCGGGCTGCGCGGGCACGCCCGGGTCATGCTTCATCGCCGTCATCCCGCAGATAGCGCGCGGCCCGATGCACCGCGCGGATGATCTCCAGGTGCGTGCCGCAGCGGCAAAGATTGAAGCGCAGCGCGTCGCGGATCGCCGCATCGTCCGGGGAGGGATTGCGATCGAGCAGCGCTTTCGTGCTCATGATCATCCCGTTCAGGCAATAACCGCACTGCGCGGCCTGCTCGTCGATGAACGCGCGCTGGATCGGATGCGGCGCATCGCGCGAGCCGAGCCCTTCGAGCGTCGTCACGTCGCGCCCGTGCGCGGCGGCGGCCGGCACGACGCACGCGCGCGTTGCCTGCCCGTCGATCAGCACCGTGCACGCGCCGCACTGCCCGAACCCGCAGCCGTACTTCGGTCCGTTGAGCGCGCAGTCGTTGCGCAGGATCAGCAGCAGCGGGGCGTCGGGCGCGGCTGCGTCGAACGTGTGCGGCATGCCGTTCACGCGGAACGCGAGCGGCCGCGACGAAGAAGCGGGATGGGACATGAATGAATCCGGAATGCGGGGCGCGGGCCGGACGACCGGCGGGCCGAGGTCTGGAACCGGCGGCGGACACGGCCGCCGGCTCGCGACGGCCAGCGTCGCGCGCACGGCTCACGTATAACACGCCGAAATGCGCGCGTGCCGCCGCGTCGACACGGCGGCGCGGCATCCGGCGCGGACATCGCATGTGCGTCAGGCGACGGCCGCCACGTCGCCGCGCGACGGCGACGGCGACACGAGCGGTACGTCGAACACGTCGTAGCCGAACACCCACGACGGATCCTCGTTGGTGCGCAGCCATGTGTTGTTGTGCGACACGAGCTGCACCTTCGACGCACGCGCCGCGCGATTCGCCTCATACAGCGCGAACGCACCCGCGTGATCGCCGATGCCGACTTCGTCGAGACAACGCGCGAGCATCGCCGCATCCTCGATCGCCATCGCCGCGCCCTGCGCCATGTGCGGCTTCATCGGATGGCACGCATCGCCGAGCAGCACGAGACGGCCGCGGCTCCACAACGGCAGCGGGTCGCGTTCGAGCAGCGGCCACTTGGTGATCGACGGCGACACGTCGATCAGATGCTGGATGTCGGCATGGAAACCCGCGAACGCCTCGCGCATTTCATCGCGACTGCTGTCGACCATCGACACGCCTTCGGGCCACTCGGCCTGCGGCACGCCCGTCACGTAGTAGTACTCGTCGCGCTTTTCGGTCACGTAGTAGACCATCATGTGACGATCCTCCGACCACCACTTCACGCACATGTCGTACGGCTTGTTGCCGAGCAGCGATGCCGGGAACACCGCGCGATGCGCGACGTAGCCCGTATAGCGCGGCGGTTCCGCGCCGAGCAGATGCTCGCGGATGCGCGAATTCACGCCGTCCGCGCCGATCACGATGTCGGCCGTCTCGACGCTGCCGTCGGCGAACGTCAGGCGCACCGCGTCGCCGGTGTCCTCCACCGACGCGAGCCGCTTGCCGAAACGGATCGTGCCGGGCGTCACCGCCTGCGTCATCAGCGCATGGAAATCGCCGCGATGCACGGTCAAATAGCTCGCGCCATAAGTCTTGCGCGCGTAGTCGCCGAGCGGAATCTGCGACAGCACGTCGGCGGTCCGCCAGTCGCGGCTGTACCAGTAATCCGGATGCGAACCCATCGTCTCCAGCGCGTCCTCGCAGCCGATGCGCCGCATGATCTTCATCACGTTCGGGCCGAGATGGATGCCCGCGCCAAGGCGCGAGAACGCCGGCGCCTGCTCGTACAGCGCGACATCGTAGCCGCGGCGCTGCAGCAGCGCCGCGGCGGCCGTGCCGCCGAGACCGGCGCCGATGATTGCGATACGGGGTTTGCTCATGCGGATCTCCTGATCGTGAGCCCGTCGCCGAACGCGGCGCGAGAACGGGCGGATTGAATGGCGTTTATGTAGCGTACACACTCAATTTATTCAGGACAAGCGGATTGTTGACGTGATCGACGCATTCGGGAAAACACCAGTTACCCTCAACAAACACGTAATCACCAACGATGAATGCCAGACGGCAATCATTTTGATCCATTGCCATTTTCAAATGTACACACTAGACTTTGCTCGAAACCAGGCGACCTCGCGCAAGCGCCGCCCCACCCTTACCGACACGGAGCCTCCCGTCATGAGCAAGACCTACCGCATCGGCCAGATCGTGCCGAGTTCCAACACGACGATGGAAACCGAGATTCCTGCGATGCTGCGGTTGCGCGAGGCGATCCGGCCCGAGCGCTTCACGTATCACTCGAGCCGGATGCGGATGAAGAAGGTCGTCAAGGAAGAACTCGCAGCGATGGATGCCGAATCCGACCGCTGCGCGCTGGAATTGAGCGATGCGCGCGTCGACGTGCTCGGCTACGCGTGCCTCGTCGCGATCATGGCGATGGGCCGCGGCTATCACCGCGCGTCGCAGGCGCGCCTCACGAAGCACACGGCCGACAACGGCGCGCAGGCACCGGTGCTGACGAGCGCGGGCGCGCTCGTCGACGCATTGAAGGTGATCGGCGCGAAGCGCATCGTGGTGGTCGCGCCGTACATGCTGCCGCTGACCGAACTCGTGGTCGACTACATCCGCAACGAAGGCTATGACGTGATCGCGTACCGCGCGCTCGAGATTCCCGACAACCTCGACGTCGGCCGCCACGACCCGGCACGCCTGCCCGACATCGTGAAGACGCTGCCATACCAGGACGCCGATGCGATCGTGCTGTCCGCTTGCGTGCAAATGCCGTCGCTGCCGGCCGTCGCGAAGGTCGAGGCGATGACGGGCAAGCCCGTGATCACCGCCGCGATCGCGACGACCTACGCGATGCTGCGCGAACTCGATCTCGAACCGATCGTGCCCGGCGCCGGCGCGCTGCTGTCCGGCGCGTATTGAGCACCCCGCTACTTCGGAGCCTCTCCATGTCCTCGACATTCCTGTACGGCGCGAACGTCCGCGCGAACGGCATCCGCCAGCACTACCTGCGCTACGGCGGCGCGACGGGCGCGCGCGGGTCGCGACCCGCGATCGTGCTGATTCCCGGCATCACGAGCCCTGCGATCACATGGGGCTTCGTCGGCGAAGTGTTCGGCGCGGCGTTCGACACTTATGTGCTCGACGTGCGCGGCCGCGGGCTGTCCGACGCGTCGCCGTCGCTCGACTACAGCCTCGACGCGCAGGCCGACGACGTCGCGGCGCTCGTCGCCGCGCTCGGCCTGCCGCGCACGAGCCTCGTCGGCCATTCGATGGGTGCGCGGATCGCCGCGCGCGCGGCGCAGCGCGACATCGGCGGGCTCGAGTCGGTCGTGCTCGTCGATCCGCCGGTATCGGGCCCGAACCGTCGCGACTATCCGGGCAAGCTGCCGTGGTACATCGACTCGATGGCACTTGCGCGCGCCGGCGTCGACGCCGAAGGGATGCGCGCGTTCTGCCCGACCTGGACCGATGCCGAACTGCAACTGCGCGCCGAATGGTTGCATACCTGCGACGAGCGCGCGGTGCGCGCGTCGTACGAAGGCTTCCACACCGACGACTTCCACGCGGATGCCGCGCGACTGACCGTGTCGTCGCTGCTGATCACGGCCGAGCGCGGCGACGTGGTGCGCGACGACGACGTCGCCGAATTGCAGCGCGCGATGCCGTCGATGCGGCACGTGCGCGTGCCCGATGCCGGCCACATGATCCCGTGGGACAACGCCGCAGGCTTCTACGCGGCCTTCGGCGACTTCCTCGGCGCGCCGCTCGCGGCCTGATTCGCGTCGCGCCTTTTCCCTTCATGCCTTTACCGGAGCCGACGATGCCAGTCAGCGACTATCAATTGATCGACGCGTGGAAGCAGGTGCTCACGCTGTCGCGCCTCGAACCGGGCCAGACCGTCACGATCCTGACGAGCGCGGCCACCCACCCGCAGACGCTATCGTGCGCACTGATCGCGACGCAATCGATGGGCGCGGTCGTCAACCGGCTCGACCTGCCACCGGTGAACAGCGAGAAGGCGTTCAGCCGCGACCCGCTCGCGTATCTCGGCACGACCCCGCTGACCGGCAACCGAGCCGCGATCGCCGCACTGCGCGAGAGCGACCTCGTGCTCGACCTGATGACGCTGCTGTTCTCGCCCGAGCAGCACGACATCCTGAAGTCCGGCACGAAGATCCTGCTCGCGGTCGAGCCGCCCGAGGTGCTTGTGCGCATGGTGCCGACGCTGGCCGACCGCACGCGCGTGCTCGGCGCCGCAAAAAAAATCTCCGCCGCGCGCGAGATGCGCGTGACCTCCTCGGCCGGCACCGCGCTCGTGTGCCCGCTCGGCGATTTCCCGCCGACCGCCGAATACGGATTCGTCGACGCGCCGGGGCGCTGGGACCACTGGCCCAGCGGCTTCGCGCTGACCTACCCGAACGACCGCACCGCGCGCGGCACGATCGTGATCGATCGAGGCGACATCCTGCTGCCGCAGAAGCACTACGTGAGCGAGCCGGTCGCGCTGACCGTCGAAGGCGGTTACGCGACGCGCATCGAAGGTGGCGTGGATGCCGACCTGCTGCGCGACTACATGGAAACCTTCGCCGACCCGGAAGGCTACGCGATCTCGCACATCGGCTGGGGGCTGCAGCCGCGTGCGCGCTGGTCGACACTCGGCCTGTACGACCGCGAGGCGACGATCGGGATGGATGCGCGCGCGTTCGAAGGCAACTTCCTGTTCTCGCTCGGCCCGAACAACGAAGGTGGCGGCAACCGCACGACCACCTGCCACATCGACATCCCGCTGCGCCGCTGCACGGTCGAGCTCGACGGCGAGACCGTCGTGCGCGAGGGCCGCGTGACCGATCAACCCGCCTGACAGACGAGTGCCCGACACCATGACCGACCTCTCCCACCACGCCGAAGCGAACGTCTACCGCCAGCAGGGTTTCGGCACGCCGCTGCCGCCGCACGGCAACATCGGACTGCTGATCGTCGACTTCGTGGTCGGCTTCGCCGATCCCGCGACGTTCGGCGGCGGCAACATCGCGCCGGCGATCGCGCGCACGACGCGGGCGCTCGCGCTCGCGCGCGAACGCAGCTGGCCGGTCGCGCACAGCCGCATCGTATACGCGGACGACGGCAGCGACGACAACGTGTTCTCGCTGAAGGTGCCGGGCATGGCGACGCTGACCGAGCACCATCCGAACAGCGCGATCGTGCCCGAACTCACGCCTGCCGCCGGCGAACTCGTCGTGCGCAAGACAGTGCCGTCGGCATTCTTCGGCACGCAGCTCGCACCGTGGCTCGCGCAGCGCGCGGTCCAGACGCTGCTCGTTGCCGGCGCGGTGACGAGCGGTTGCGTGCGCGCAAGCGTGGTCGACGCGATGTCGCACGGGTTCCGTCCGCTCGTGCTCGCCGATTGCGTCGGCGATCGCGCGATCGCGCCGCACGACGCGAACCTGTTCGACATGCAGCAGAAATATGCAGCCGTGATGCCGCTCGACGATGCGATCGCGGCGATCGATGCCGTGCACGCGCGCTGAGCCGCCACGCCGCTCCGTGCCGCGAGGGCGGCGGCCTGGCCGCCGTCCGCGCCCTACCCTTCCCCCGCGTGCGATTGACGCCGCGGTTTTGGCGACCTAGATTGACCGCGTGCGCCGTCGCGAAAGTCCGGGCCGTCACCCCGTGCGCGACACGCCGCGTCCGCGCCGAAGCGCGCCCGGCCGCCGGGCGCGCCCTCCCCGACAGGACACCTCGATCGTGAACCGCTCCGAACTGCTTGCGCGCGACGGCTGCCTGACCGTGATCCGGCCGCCCGTGCCTCCGCTCAAGCCGGCGCCCGGTCAGCCGGGCAGCCAGTCGTCGTATGTGCCGGCGCAGCCCGAGGTGTTCGTCGCGATTCTCGACGACGGACGCATCCTCGCATTCAACGGGCACGTCGACCTCGGCACCGGCATTCGCACGTCGCTCGCGCAGATCGTGGCCGAGGAGCTCGACGTGCCGCCCGCGCGCGTGACGATGGTGCTCGGCGATACCGCCGCGACACCGAACCAGGGCCCGACCATCGCGAGCGCGACGATCCAGATTTCTGCGACGCCGCTGCGTTGCGCGGCCGCCCAGGCACGCCACGCGTTGCTGACGCTGGCCGCCGAGTGCTTCGGAGTCGACCTCGCGCAGCTGAGCATCGACGACGGAACGATTTCCGCTCCGGCACATGGGCACGTCGCGACGTTCGCCGCGCTCGTCGCGACGCGCCGCATCGCACTGACACTCGACCTGAATGTCCGGACGAAGGATCCCGCCGACTACCGGATCGTCGGCCGATCGTCGCCGCGCGTCGACCTGCCCGCGAAAGCAACCGGCCAGCTCACGTTCGTGCACGACATGCGCTTGCCGGGCATGCTGCACGGCCGCGTCGTACGGCCGCCGTATGCGGGCCACGACAGCGGCACGTTCGTCGGCGCGTCGCTGGTCGACGTCGATCGCGCGTCGGTCGCCGACGTGCCGGGGCTCGTGGCGGTCATCGCGATCGGCGATTTCGTCGGCGTCGTCGCCGAGCGCGAGGAACACGCGATCCGCGCGGCGCGCCAGTTGCGCGTCACGTGGCGGCCGCATCCCGCGCTGCCGCCGCTCGATGCGCCCGCGGCTGCGATCGCCGCCGCGCGCGCGCAACGCCGCGTGCTGCTTGACGAAGGTGACGTCGACGCGGCACGCACGCAACCCGACACGATCACGCTGTCGCGCACCTACACATGGCCGTTCCAGATGCACGGCTCGATCGGCCCGTCGTGCGCGCTCGCCGACTATCGCGCGCCCGGCGACGGCCGGATCACCGTATGGTCCGGCACGCAGAACCCCGTATCGCTGCGCTACGACCTCGCGACGCTCGTGGCGCGCAACGAAGCCGATTTCGACATCGTGCGAATGGACGCAGCCGGCTGCTACGGCCGCAACGGCGCGGACGACGTATGCGGCGACGCGCTGCTGCTGTCGCGCGCGGTCGGCCGCCCGGTGCGCGTGCAACTGTCACGCGCGGACGAACATCTGTGGGAACCGAAGGGCGCCGGGCAACTGATGCAGGTGACGGGCACCGTGACGCGCGACGGCCGCCTGCTCGGCTACGACTTCACGACACGCTATCCGTCGAACGACGCGCCGCTGCTCGCGATGCTCCTGACCGGCGCGATCGCGCCCGAGCCGCGCGTGTTCGAGATGGGTGACCGCACGGCCGTGTCGCCGTACGAAAGCCCGAACCGCCGTTTCGTGTGCGAGGATCTCGCGCCACTCGTGCGCGCATCGTGGTTGCGTGGCGTATCGGCATTGCCGAACTCGTTCGCGCACGACGCGTTCGTCGACGAATGCGCGACGCTGACCGGCATCGACCCGCTCGCGTTCCGGCTTCGGCATCTCGCGGACACGCGCGCGCGCGAGCTGCTGCAGGCTGTGGCCGATCGCGCGGGCTGGACGCCGCGCGCGAACCGCAATCGCGGACACGAAGCATCTCGCGTCGTGCGCGGACGCGGCGTCGCGTATGCGCGCTACGTGCACAGTCGCTTCCCCGGTTTCGGCGCGGCATGGTCCGCATGGATCGTCGATCTGAGCGTCGATCGCGTGTCCGGCGAAATCCGCATCGAGCGCGTGACGGTCGGCCAGGACACCGGCACGATGATCAACCCGGACGGCGTGCGCCACCAGATCCACGGGAACGTGATCCAGGTATTGAGCCGCACGCTGAAGGAGCGTGTGCGGTTTGCCGAAGGCAAGGTCGCGTCGCGGGAATGGGCAAGCTATCCGATCCTGACGTTCGACGAAGTGCCGGACGTCGACGCGGTGCTGATGCCGCGGCAAGGCGAGCCGCCGCTCGGCGCTGGCGAATCGGCGTCGGTGCCCGGGCCCGCCGCCGTCGCGAATGCGCTGTTCGACGCGACTGGCGTGCGCTTCTACGCGCCGCCGTTCACGCCCGAGACGGTGCGTGCCGCGCTGCGCGAGGCCGGCCGGCTTCCTGGTGCGGAAGCGCCTGTCGCGACACGCGCCGTGTAACGGTGGTTTGCGCCGAGGGCCGGACCGCGCCGCGCGTCACGCGTCGCCGTCGGCCTCCATCATCTTGCGCAGCAGGTACTGCAATGCGACACGCTCGCCCGGATTGAGCGGTCCGTACGTGCGCTCGGTCACCTGCCGCGCGAACGGCACCGTGCGGTCGATCAGCGCGAGGCCCGCCGCGGTCGCGCGCACGATCAGCTTGCGACCGTCGTTCGGGTCGGGCAGCACCTCGATCAGCGCGCGCGTCTTCAACCGATCGACGACGCCGCGAATCGTCGCCTGGTCGATCGCGGTGGCCTTGACGATGTCGTTCAGCGAACACGCCTGCTTTTCCTTGACCGCGCACAGCGCGACGAACTGCGCGGCCGTCAGGTCCGAATCGGGGATCGCTTCCTGGAAGATCGCGACGTGCCGCTGATAGGCGCGGCGCAGCAGGTGCCCGACCTGGTCATGAAAGTCGTAGGAATCCTTGGAAGACGCCATGAAGATGAGAGCCCGCGCGGCATGAATGAGAAAGGCAAGCAGTGTACACCCTCGAATCGGCACGATCGTTCGCGCGGCGGCCGCTTCATTGCGGTACGTCAGGGTTCATCGCGCCCTTTCCGGCTTTCACCTGACGATTATCCGACGGAGCAGGGCCCGCTCTCGCGACATCGCGCCTCGAGGGCGCCGTTCGCGTCCGTCTGCGGGCTGCCGAACGCACGCCATCGCACTACCGAAGCACTTGCATGCACACACTCCACTTTTGAGCGCATACGCACGAATTTCGTGCATTCCGATCCGCTCGCGACGCTCGCTCACATATGTGCATTTTTCCGAATAATTCCTCAAAAAACATGAGGCTTATCCGGCACATCGGTCGATCCTCATCCGGCCGTTTCCATGCCTGTGTGATTCCGTATTTTCTAGTGTGTACGCTATGTAATTGGCGTGCTATACAGACTCCAGCGCGCGGCGAATCTTCGCTCGCGTCGAACGGCCACCCACTTCATCCGTCACATTCGAACAGGGGCAATCCCATGTCTACCGCACACCCGAGCGCCGCCGTCTCCGCCGACGACACGCTGCACGGCGCGCTCTACCGCAAGGTCACGCTGCGCCTGATCACGCTGTTCTGCCTGTGCTATTTCGCGGCCTATCTCGACCGCATCAACATCGGGCTCGCGAAGCTGCAGATGCTCGACGCGCTGAAGTTCAGCGATACCGTGTACGGGCTCGGCGCCGGCCTGTTCTTCGGCGGCTACATCCTGTTCGAAGTCCCGAGCAACCTGGTCCTGCAGCGCGTCGGCGCAAAGCTGTGGATCGCGCGAATCATGATCACGTGGGGTCTGCTGTCAGGCGCGACGATGTTCGTGCAGACGCCGATGCAGTTCTACATCGTGCGCTTTCTGCTCGGTGCCGCCGAAGCCGGCTTCCTGCCCGGCGTGCTGTTGTACCTGACGCAGTGGTATCCCGATGCGCGCCGCGCGCGGATCGTCGCGCTGTTCATGGTCGGCCTGCCGCTGTCGAGCATGATCGGAAGCCCGATCTCCGGCTGGATCATGCGCGCGTTCGACGGCGCGCACGGGCTCGGCGGCTGGCAGTGGCTGTTCCTGCTCGAGGCATTGCCGTCGGTGCTGCTCGGCTTCGCGGTGCTGCGCTGGCTGCCCAACGGCATCGAAACCGCGCGCTGGCTGAACGCCGATGAGAAGCGCGCGCTGCGAGCCAACCTCGACGCCGACCCGTCCGGCAACAAGAGTCATGCGCTCGGCCGCGCGTTCACCGATCCGAAGGTATGGGCGCTCGGGCTCATCGATCTGTGCGTGCTGCTCGGGCTGTACGCGGTGAGCTTCTGGCTGCCGACGATCCTGCGCGATACCGGCGTGAAGGACGCGTATCACATCGGCTGGCTGATGGTGATCCCCAATGCCGCGGCCGTGCTCGCGACGCTGTATTGCGGCGCGAGTTCCGACCGCGCGCGCGAGCGTCGCTGGCATATCGTCGTCCCGTTCCTGGTGTCGGCCGTCGCGCTCGCATTTGCCGCCGCGTCGTCGCACGGCACGCTCGCGACCGTGCTGCTGTTCTCGCTGATCAACGCAGGTGCGGCCGCCGCGATGCCGGTCGTCTGGGCGTTACCGTCCACGTTCCTGAAGGGCTCGGCGGCGGCCGGCGGGATCGCGTTCGCATGCTCGATCGCAAACCTCGGCGGCTTCGGTAGCACTTACTTCATCGGCTGGCTGCGTGACACGTTCCATTCGCAAAGCGCGGGGCTGTACGGCTTCGCCGCATGCATGCTGGTCGGTTGCGCACTCGCGCTCGCGTATCCGGCGAAGCTCGTGAATCGCTGATGCACATCACGCGCGCGGCGCCGCCAGATCGCCGCGCGCCCGCGCGATTTTCTTCATATCGATGCGCGCGCAACGATGTACGCGAAAATCGTCACCCCGCCATCCCGCTTCGGCCGCACCGTACAATGCTCGGCGTTTGAAACGCCTTTTCGGCACACGTCGCGCGCTCCCTGGTTGCATCGCCTTTTTACAAGCATGCAACCACGACTCGCAGGATCCGCCACGGCACGCCACGACCCTGCGTGCCACATCTCGGCCACACGGGCGTCCGCGCCGATTCCGCCGCGTGGGCACGTCGCTTGCGACATCCATGCGCCCGCCGCCCCGGCGGACGGCAATTCCTTCCTTCAATCCGGCACTGCGTACTGCGCGATCGCTCGCGCGGCGACATTGCATCGCAATCAGGTTCCCTGAATGAGAGGACGACAATGAAATCCATTCGAACGATAGCGGCCCTGTGCTCGGTCATTTCCGTGCTCGCGGCATGCGGCGGAGACGGCAACGACGTCGGCACCGAACTCGGCATCTCGAAACCTCAGGCTCGCTTCATCAACGCGGTGCCGGCCGGCCCGAATCTCGATTACTACCTGAATGCGAAGGTCGATGCGTCGGGTGTCGCGTACAAGGGCGTGACTCGCTATCACGACATCGACTCGGGCACGCAGACCGCGAGCTACGACGTATCGGGAACGACCACGACCGTCGCGTCGCAATCGTTCGGCGCGGCGAATGGCCATCACTACACCACGGTCGCGTTGCCGAGCACGTCGTCGGCGATTTCGGTGATCGACGACCCGTTCGACAAGAAGCTGCTGTCCGACAAGGCGCGCGTGCGCAGCTTCAACGCGTCGCCGAACGCGCAGAATGTCGACGTGTACGTCGTGCCTCCCGGTACCGACATCAACGCGCAAAGTCCGACGCTGGCCGGCGCCGCGTATCAGAACGCCGTGCCGGCATCCGGGCAGGATTCCGTGTACCTCAACGGTGGCAGCTACCAGGTGATCGTCACGACGGCCGGCAGCAAGTCGCCGATCCTCAAGACCGCACCCGTGAGCCTCAACAACAACGCCGACTGGCTGCTGGTGACGATTCCGTCGGGCGGCATCGGCGACGTGACACCGAACGACGTCCACGTGCTCGTTGCGCAAGGCAACGATGCGGACACATCCGCGCAGGAACTCGGCCCGCAGTAACGGCCATCGGCGGACCGCCGGCCGGCGGTCCGCCCGGCACCCACCGATACGTCAGTCGGTTCGCTCGAGGCGTATCACGTGCTCGGCCCGCGTGCCGTCGCCGTGCTCGACATCGACGTCGCCGACATACCGGACGCGCCAGCCCGGCCGCGTCGCGATTTGCGGCATGTTGCCGCCCGGCCGGCTCTCGATCCCGCCGAGCCCTTCGTCGGGCGTGTCGACCGCGTCGTCGAGCGACGCGTTCGAATAGATCACGTTGTCGTGCCATTCGGTCGCGCCTGCGCGGGCCTCCAGGCCCTTGCCGTCGACGTCGACCGTGTTGTCCGTCATCGCCATGTTGGCGTTGTCGAGCGTGACGATCCGCCCGGCCGCGCGACGCACGGGGTCGCCGCTGTCGACCGCATGCGCGTCGACGTCGATCGGCGGCAGGCCGGTCGGCGTTTTCGCCGCGACCGCCTCCGGTGTCAGCGGATGCTTCGCGACTTCGGCTGCCTGGGTCGCCGCATCCGGCATGTCGCCGGCCGCCGGCGTCTTCACCGGGCTCTTCTCGATCTGTTCCCGCTGCTGTTCCGGAGTTGGATTCGATTCCGCGTTCTGCATCGCACCTCCTGTTCCCGACGACGGGCGCCAGCATGATGCGGCCGGTGCCGCTCCGGGAATCGCTACAACAGTCCTTGCAAATCTTTCACGCGCAGCGCGCTGCCCGCGCGCGTCCCGAGACGCACGCATCGGGCGGGCAGGCCGTCACGGCGGCACACGGGCAGCCCGCCCGTGCACCCCGCCCGCTCCCGTCGGTCAGCCGCCGCTTGCGCCCGTTGGCGCGGATGCCGCGCCCGGCATGCTCGCCGCGCCGGCCGCGTCGCTGCCCGGCATCCCCGACGGCGCGGTGGACGGCGCCGGCGCCATGCCGCCGGTGGCGCTCGTGTCCGAACTCGCGCCGGTGCCGGTGTCGCTCTTTTTCTGACAACCCGCACCCGCCGCCAGACCGGCGATCAGGATGCCGGCGAAGACGGCCCGCGATACGTGACGAATGGAATATCGCTGCATGACACCTCCGCTGATGTCGATGTGGATGGAGCCCTTCAATACGCAATTCGCGTGCCTCGTCGTCGATCCAGCCCCATTCATTTTTCGAATGACGGCCAGCCGAATATTTAATTTCCCATCGCCGCGCCCGCCACCCATACTCGCGAACAAATCCGAGACATAACGTCCACGGCGGCCGGGCCCGCGCTGCGTGCACACGCAGCCGGTTCGCGCCCCGCACATGGAAGGAGACAAGGCGTGCAACTGGAAGCCACCCACCGCGCGGGCATCGTGCTCGGCGCGCACGACGCACTGCATCGAACCGACACGGCCGCGCGCGATCCCGCGTTGAGCCCGCGGCTGCACAACGCCGACCTCGCGCCGACCAAGGCCGAGGGCCGCACCTGGGGCCGCTACAGCATCTTTGCGCTGTGGACCAACGACGTGCACAACATCGCGAACTACTCGTTCGCGATCGGCCTGTTCGCGCTCGGCCTGTCGGGCTGGCAGATGCTCGCGTCGCTCGCGATCGGCGCCGTGCTCGTGTATTGCTTCATGAACCTCACCGGCTACATGGGCCAGAAGACCGGCGTGCCGTTCCCGGTGATCAGCCGGATGAGCTTCGGCATCTACGGCGCGCTCTTGCCCGCGATGATCCGCGCGGTGATCGCGATCGCATGGTTCGGAATCCAGACCTATCTCGCATCGGTCGTGCTGCGCGTGCTGCTCACCGCGATCTGGCCGGTCCTGGCCGCGTTCGACCACGATGCGATCCTCGGGCTGTCGACACTCGGCTGGATCACGTTCGTCGCGATCTGGCTGGTTCAGATCGGCATCCTGACTTACGGGATGGAGATGGTCCGCAAGTACGAAGGGCTCGCCGGCCCGGTCATTCTCGTCACGACGCTGTCGCTCGCCGCGTGGATGTTCAGCCGCACCGGCGGCCATCTCGCGATGTCGATCGGCAAGCCGTTGACCGGCCTGAAGATGTGGATCGAGGTGTTCGCGGGCGGCTCGCTGTGGCTCGCGATCTACGGCACGCTGGTGCTCAATTTCTGCGATTTCTCGCGCTCGTCGCCGAGTGCGAAGACGGTGCGGGTCGGCAACTTCTGGGGCCTGCCGGTGAACATCCTGGTGTTCGCGGCGATCAGCTTCGTGCTCGCGGGCGCGCAGTTCAAGTTGAACGGTCAGATCATTCACAGCCCGACGGAAATCATCGCGACGGTGCCGAACAAGCTGTTCCTCGTGCTCGGCTGCCTCGCGTTCCTGATCGTGACGGTCGCGGTAAACATCATGGCGAACTTCGTCGCGCCGGCCTTCGTGCTGACGAGCCTTGCGCCGCACCGGCTGACGTTCCGCCGCGCGGGCCTGATCAGCGCGACGGCCGCAGTGCTGATCCTGCCGTGGAACCTGTACAACAGCCCGATCGTGATCGTCTACTTCCTGTCCGGCCTCGGCGCGCTGCTCGGCCCGCTGTACGGGATCATCACGGTCGACTACTGGCTCGTGCGCAAGCAACGCGTGAACGTGCCGGATCTCTATACCGAAGCGCCGACCGGCGCCTATTTCCATACGCGCGGCGTGAACCGCAAGGCGCTCGCGGCCCTGGTGCCGTCCGCGCTGATCTCGATCGCGCTCGCCGTCGTGCCGGCCTTCAGCGCGATGACGCCGTTCTCCTGGCTGCTCGGCGCGGCCGTCGCGGGCAGCGTGTACTGGCTGACGGCCGATCGAAAACGGCAATACGAGGAGCGCTCGGGCGAACACATCGCGGTCGCCTGCGCCCGACACTGAACGCAGCATACGGAGTGCACCGATGAGAATCCTGGTAGTCAACGTCAACACGACCGAATCGATCACCGACGCCATCGCCGCGCAGGCGCGCGCCGCCGCGTCGCCCGGCACGGAGATCGTCGGGCTGACGCCGCGCTTCGGCGCGGAGTCGGTCGAGGGCAACTTCGAGAGCTATCTCGCGGCGATCGCCGTGATGGACCGCGTGTTGAGCTACGACGAGCCGTACGACGCGGTGATCCAGGCCGGCTACGGCGAACACGGCCGCGAAGGACTGCAGGAACTGCTGACGGTGCCCGTCGTCGACATCACCGAAGCAGCCGCGAGCGTCGCGATGCTGCTCGGCCACCGCTATTCGGTCGTCACGACGCTCGACCGCACGGTGCCGCTGATCGAGGATCGCCTGAAGCTCGCCGGACTCGATGCGCGCTGCGCATCGGTGCGCGCGAGCGGCCTCGCGGTGCTCGAACTCGAGGAGAACCCGGCCCGCGCGATCGAGTCGATCGTCGATCAGGCCGCGCGCGCGGTGAAGGACGATCACGCGGAAGTGATCTGCCTCGGCTGCGGCGGGATGGCCGGCCTCGACCGGCAGATCGAGGAATGCACGGGCGTGCCGGTCGTCGACGGCGTGTCGGCCGCGGTCGCCCTCGCCGAGTCGCTGGTGCGCCTGAAGCTGAAGACGTCGAAGGTCCGCACGTATGCGCCGCCGCGTCCGAAGCGGATCGTCGGCTGGCCGGGCACCTTCGCCAAATGACGGACCGCGCGAACGCGTAGCGCCATGCGGGACGCACCGGAGCCGAACGGCCTTGCCCTCGACGTGTCCGACGCAACGGGCGCGCTCGACGTGCTGGACGCGCGGCTGATGCGCATCCTGCTCGTGCTGCTCACCGAGCGCACCGTGTCGCGCGCGGCCGTGCGGCTGAACATGTCGCAGCCGGCGACGAGCGCCGCGCTCAAGCGCCTGCGCACGCTGCTCGGCGATCCGCTGCTGGTGCGCAGCCGCTACGGGATGGTGCCGACCGAGTTCGGCGCGCGGCTGATCGAGCCGCTGCTCAACGCGCTGCGCGTGATCGACTTCATCCGCATCCAGCAGCCGACCTTCGATGCGCGCACGTCGGTGCGCACTTACCGGATCGGCTGCCCCGACTACCTGAACGTGTTGTTCGTGCCGAAGCTCGTCGCGCTGTTCCGCGAACGCGCACCGAACGCGCAGCTCGTCTTCCATCCGCTCGGCGACGGCTTCGACGACGAACGTGCACTCGCCGACGGCGAGCTCGACGTCGTGATCGACAACCGCCCTGCCCGCTCGTCGCAGTTCCGGCAGGACGACCTGTTCAACGATCGCGTCGTGTGCCTGATGCGCGCGACGCATCCGCTCGCGCGGCGCGGCGCGATGACGGCCGCCGAATTCGCGCAGGCGCCGCAACTGTGCCCGACGCCGTCGTGGCTCGAAGCATCCGGCGCGATCGACCGGCAGCTCGAACGCGTCGGCCTGCAGCGGCGGATCGTCGTCACGCTGCCGCACTTCGAACTCGCCGCGCATGCGCTGGTGCGCTCCGATCTGGTCCTGACCACCACGTACCGGCTCGCGCGCCACTACGCGAAACTGCTGCCGCTCGGCGCGGTCGCGCTGCCGGCCGAGCCGCCCGAGATCGTGTACCGGATGACGTGGAACGAATCGGGATCGTGCGTCGACGGTGTGCGCTGGCTGCGCGCACTGATCGTCGAAGCGACGCGCAGCTGGCTCGATGCGGAAGCCGCACAGCCGGCCGTTGCGGCGGTCGCCGCGAACGCGGATGCGCACGCGCGAACGAACGCGCCGATCGCCGATGCCCCACCCGAACCATTGCGGCGCACACGCCGCCGGCAGGCGACGCATTGCGGTGTCTCGCGGCGACCGCACGTCGCGCGCGCAGCGCGCATCCATCGCATCGCGACGAAGCCGCGCTGAATCGCAAGCCCGACGGCTCCGCGTCGTCGTATGCAACGGGCGGCGGTCCACGCGGCGCAGCATGCGTCACGCATCGCGCATTGGTTGCGCAAGCAACTTGTATGCAATGGCGGCGACAGCGAGCGCGAGCGCGCCGCTCACCGTCAGCGCGGCGGCGAATCCGCTCGCGAAGGCCGCGGGCGCCGCGTCGGCGAGCATGCGCGCGGCCGACGGCGGCACGTGCGCCAGCGCCTGCCCGAGATCGCCGGCCAGCAGGCTCGACATGAACGGCGCATCGACGAACGCGCGCACGTCCGCCACGGCGGACAACATCCGGTCGAGTCGCGCGTGCGTGCTGGCGGCCAGCACCGCGCCGAGCACGCCGACCGCCGTCACGATCGCCGAGAAGCGTGTGGTCGTGCTGATGCCCGACGCCATTCCGGTCCGGTTCGGCGGCACGCACGCCATGATGGCCTTCTGCGTGTCGCCGTTCATGATGCCGGCACCGCAGCCCGTCACGAACATTCCGAGCGCGACGAGCCGGTAGTCGCCGCAGGCCGTCAGCGCCGCGGTCGCGAGATTGCCCGCGCCGATCAGTGCGAGCCCGCCCGCCAGCACGCCGCCGGACGACACGCGCGACGCGAGCATGCCGCCGAGCGACGGTCCCGCGATCATCGCGAACGCGAACGGCAACATCCCGAGCCCCGCGTCGATCGCCGACATCCCGAACGCGTTCTGCAGGTACAGCGGCAGGAACGTCATCATCACCTGCGCGCACGCCGCGTAGCCGAACATCGAGAGCACGGCGCCGACGAAGCGCGGCTGGCGAAACAGCGCGAGATCGATCATCGGCCGTGCCTGCCAGCGCTCCGCGCCGATGAACGCGGCCAGCAGCGCGCCGGCGAGCGCGAGCCGGCCGAGCGTCGCGGCCGACAGCCAGCCGTGCGACGGCGCGCCGATCAGCGCCGCAATCGCGCACGCGAGCGCCGTGCCGAACAGCAGGCTGCCCGCGGCGTCGACCCGTTTCGCATGCGGGTCGCGCGACTCGTCGATCGCGACGCGCGCGCCGACCGCGAGCAGCGCGCACACCGGCAGGTTCAGCAGGAACACCCAGCGCCAGCCGATCCACTGCGTGATCGCGCCGCCGACCAGCGGCGCGACGGCCGTCGCGATCCCCATGCACATCCCCCAGATCGCCCACGCGCGGGCGCGTTCGCGCCCGTCCGGAAAGCGGTTCGCGATCACCGCGAGCGCGGCCGTCAGCAATAGCGCGGCCCCGCCGCCCTTCACCGCGCGCGCGGCGATCAGCCAGGCTGCCGACGGCGCGATCCCGCATCCGAGCGACGCGAGCGCAAAGAGCGCGAGCCCCGCGCCGAGCATGCGTTTGCGCCCGAAGCGATCCGCGAGCCCGCCGGCCGGCAGCAGGCATGCGGCGAACGCGGTCATGTAGGCGCTCACGACCCACTCGATGTCGGCGAAACTCGCATGGAAGCTGCGCGCGACACTCGGCAGCGACACGGCGACGACGTTCGTGTCGAGCACGATCAGCGAGCACGTCGCGGAGGCGACCGCGAGCGTCGCGGCGGCCGGCAGGCGGGCACGCGCATGCGCGGCGGCGTGCGCGCCCGAGCGCGGGGCGGGAGAAAACTGGGGCATCGACGGGCTCCGAAGCAAGAGGGACGAGCCGTATGCTAGGCTGGCCCCGTATTGCCTGTCATTGACATACCCATGCAGTTTCATTGACGAAAATCGCAATCATGAATCCGCTCGAATTCCGTCACGTGCGCGCGTTCCTGGCCGTCGCGCAGCACCTGCATTTCGCCCGCGCGGCCGACGCGCTCGACATGGCGCCGCCCGCGCTCACGCGGCAGATCCAGGAAGCCGAGCGGGTGCTCGGCGTGCGGCTGTTCCAGCGCTCGCGCCGCGCGGTCACGCTGACGGCGGCCGGCGAAGCGTTTCTCGCCGAGGCAAGCGCCGCGTTCGAGCATCTGCAGCGCGGGCGCGAACTCGCGACGCTCGCCGAGCGCGGCGAGCTCGGCCGCCTCGAGATCGGCTATGTGTCGTCGGCCGTCTATTCGGGCACGCTGCAGCGCACGGTCGGCGCGTTCCGCGCCGCGCATCCGCGCATCGAGCTGAACCTGCGCGAAGTGCCGATGGACGACGTCGCGAAGCAGCTCGACACGGGCCGGCTCGACCTCGCATACGTGCGCCCGCCATTGCCGCTGCCGGGCGGCCTGCGGATCGTCACACTGCAGCGCGACGTGTTCGTCGCGGCGGTGCCGGCCGATTCGCGTTACGCGGCGATGACCGCCGTGCGAGCCGCCGATCTCGCCGACGCACGCTTCGCGGTGCCCGAACAGGAACGCGGCACGCTCGAAGTCGCACGCCGCGGCCGCTTCGCGCCGGTGATCGCCGCGCGGCCGGGCGGGTTGCTCGCGGTGCTCGCGTGCGTGTCGGTGAACGGCTGGGTCGCCGTGATCCCGGACGCGCTCGCCGGCTGCGTGTCGTTGCCGGGCGTCGTATACCGGCCGATCGCCGGCAGGCCGATCATGTCCGAACTCGCGCTCGCGCATCGACGCTTCGAAAAGGCGCCCGCGGTGCGCGCTTTCCTGCGCACCGTTCCGGCCGCTGGCTAGGGACTGTTCGCGCAAAACGGACTGGCGCCGCCCCGCCGCCGTCGAGCATGCCTCGAGGGCGGCCGCAGCCTTGGCTTCTCCACCCCGTCACGCACCATCCTCGCGTGAATAAGCATTTCGCGATTCGATGTTTGCCCGCGCGAAGGCGATTCCGTAATCTGCCCGGCAGCCGCGCGGCCTGCGCGGATCACCGAGGACCCGCCGCCGATGACTTCTCCCCCCGCCCCGGCCCGCCGCCGCGCCCTGCTGCGCGTGGCCGCCCTGGCCGCCGCACCGCTGGCCGGCAACGCCGTATTGCCCGTGCGCGCGGCCGGCCCCGACCCGTCGAACGTCACGCTGGTGCTCGGCGACCAGGCCGGCGGCCTGCGCGCGCTGGCCGAAGCGGCGCGCGTGTTCGACGGCGTGCCGTACCGGTTTCGATGGGCGAATTTCCAGGGCGCGGCACCGTTGTTCGAAGCGCAGCGCGCGGGCGCGATCGATCTCGCGCCGGCCGGCGACCTGCCGGTGTTGACGGCCGCGCTCGGCGATCCGGCATTGCGGATCGTCGCGACGCGCGTCGGCTCGCCCGCGTCGCTCGGCATCGTCGTGCAGCCCGATTCGCCGGTGCGCACCGTCGCCGACCTGAAGGGGCGCACCGTCGTCGTGTCGTCGGCGCGCGGCAGCATCTCGCAATACCAGCTGTACGGTGCGCTGCGCGAACACGGCCTCGCACCGGGCGACGTCGAGGTGCGCTTCGTGCTGCCGGTCGATGCGTTCGCCGCGTTCGAGGCAAAGCAGATCGGCATCTGGGCAACCTTCGATCCGTATTACGGGCACGTGGTACGGCGCGGTGCACGCGTCGTGCGCGACGGCAGCGGGATCAATTCGGGCCTCGCGTTCCTCACGTCGCCGGTCGACACGCTCGACGATCGCTCGAAGCGCGCGGCGCTGTCGGACGTGCTCGCGCGGCTGACCCGCGCCGGCCAGTGGGCGTTGTCGCACCCTGTCGATTACGCGGCCGTCTATGCGTCGCTCACGCGTCTGCCGCGCGATGCGGCCGCGGACATCGTCCATCGGGCGGCGCTCGCGCAGCGCGGTGTCACCGGCGCGGACATCGACGTGCTGCAGCGTGTCGCCGACCGTGCCGCCGCGGACGCGATCCTGCCGAAGCGCGTCGACGTCGCGTCGATCGCGATACGCAACCTGTCGGCCGCATGACCGGCCTTGCGCGCGCTCAACGCGGCTTCGACATGTCGAGATCCGGCACGTCGTCGCCGAACGTCGACGCGACCAGCGTGCGCATCGCGGCGACCAACAACGTCGGCCCCGACTGGTTGAACGTACAGCGCTCGCCCGCCGCCGGCACGGCCCGATGCAGGACCGCGCGCCACGCGCCGCGCCCGCCGTCGCGCTCGAACGCACCGAACGGCAAGCGCTCGACCAGCGGGCCGCCGTCCGCCCACGACGACGACGGCGCGTACGGCACCGGCGTGCCGCCCGGTTCGCGAATGACCGTGCACCCCGCGACGTCGACGCGCGGCACGCCGAGGTCTTCCACCATCGCCACCCAGAAATCGAGCGGTGCACCGGTCAGCTCCTGAACCTGCATCGCGCCCTCCAGCGGTCTTGAAAACGTCATCCTAGCGCCACCGCGCGTGGTTCGCCGACGCGCCGCCGTCCGATGTTTTCCCGGACAAGCCGGTCCGGCGTGCAAGTCCACCGATACGTGTTACGAATCGGCGATTCCTGCCTACAATGAACGCAATGCCTGTCGTCCGGCCACGGTGGACGAGCAGGCCGGAACCGACTTCACGCCGAACCGGGCCGGGCCCGCTCGGTGAACGACAACCGGAACCATACGGTGCAGTGCAGACCGGATCTCTCGGGGGACCGCAGGATGTCCACGCACGCCAGGAAGCCGCTGATATCGCTCGTCGTGCCGTTTCACGACGAAGAGGAAACGATCGACGCATTCTTTGCAGAAACGCTGCCCATTCTCGAGTCGGTCGCCGGGGTGCGCTTCGAGATCGTCTGCATCAATGACGGCAGCCGCGATCGCACGCTCGACCGGCTGGTCGCGGTCGCCGCCCGCGACCCGCGCGTGCACGTCGTGGATCTCACGCGCCGCTTCGGCAAGGAAGCGGCGCTCACCGCGGGCCTCGACGAGGCCGCCGGCGCCGCGGTGATCCTGATCGACGCCGATCTGCAGGACCCGCCCGCGCTGATTCCCGCGATGATCGAACACTGGCGCGGCGGCGCCGAAGTCGTCGCCGCGAAACGCACCGACCGGATGTGCGATCCGTACCTGCAACGCGCGGCGGCGGCACTCTACTATCGCGTGCACAATGCGCTGTCCGAAGTCGAAATGCCGGAAAACGTCGGCGATTTCCGCCTGATGGATCGTGAGGTCGTCGATGCGCTGCGCGCGCTGCCGGAGCGGCGGCGGTTCATGAAGGGGCTGTTCGCGTGGGTCGGCTTTCGCACCGCGATCGTCGAATACACGCGCGCGCCGCGCAGCGGCGGCCGCTCGAAGTTCTCCGGATGGCGCCGCTGGAACTTCGCGCTCGAGGGCATCACGAGCTTCAGCACCGTGCCGCTGCGCGTGTGGACCTACGTCGGCCTCACGTTCGCGATGCTGTCGCTCGTGTACGGCGCGTTCATCGTGGTGCGAACGCTGCTGTTCGGCAATCCGGTGCATGGCTACCCGTCGCTGATTTCCGTCGTGCTGTTCGTCGGCGGCATCCAGTTGATCGGCATCGGCGTGATCGGCGAATACCTCGGCCGGATCTATCACGAGTCCAAGCAGCGCCCCGTCTATCTCGTGAGGCGACGCTATCGTGCCGAGCGCGATGCCGCCGGGCAGCCGGCATCGAAGCTGCTGCAGTTCCCGCTGAAGCGCGCGAACGCCGCGCGCCGCCGGACGGCGCTGCCGGCGGCAACCGGCGTCGCTGCTCGCAAGGCGTCGTTCAAGTAGAACCGGGCGGCCGCAATTGGACATTCCCCGGCAATCGCTGCACACGGCGGAGCGCCCGGTCGTCGCGTGGCTCACACCGCGACGCGTCATCCTGTACAGCATGCTGATCCTGGCGTTGTCCGCGCTGTTCGTCGCGATCTGGATATCCGTCGTGCGTCATGCGCACGGCAGCGTCCCGTCACGCGCCGGCGCCGACTTCTCGGTGTTCTGGTCCGCATCGTACGTCATGCTGCACGGCTCGCCCTCGCAGGCATACGATTTCTCGGTATTCTCGCGGCTGACGGCCGAACTGTTCCCGAATCTTCGTCGCGACGCCTTCGCCCCGTGGCTGTACCCGCCCACGTATCTGCTGCTCGTAACGCCGCTGGCGCTGCTCCCCTTCGCGCTTGGTTATCCGCTGTTCGTCGCGTTCGGCGTCGCCGTGCTCGGCCTCGCCGCGTGGCGCGTGGCGCGTCTCGGCGTGATTCCCGGCGCATGGCGCGCCGGCATCGTTGCGCTGCCCGTCGCGCCGTGCGTGTTCGTCACCGGGGCACTCGGGCAAAACGCGTTCCTGACCGCATCGTGCGCGGCGCTGGCCGTCCACTGGGCCGAGCGACGGCCGATGTGGGCGGGCCTTTGCATCGGACTGCTGTCCGTCAAGCCGCAGATGGCGCTGCTGTTCCCGTTCGTGCTGGTGGCGACACGCGCATGGCGCGCGATCGCGTGGGCTGCCCTCGCCACCGGCACGTTCGTCGCGCTGAGCGTCCTGGTCTGCGGCATCGAGTCGTTGCGCCTGTTCGCCGCCGGCACGGACCTCGTACGCTCGATCGTCCTCGAACACGGCGTCGTGTTCTGGCTCGCGTCGCCGACGCCGTTCGCGGCGTTCCGCCTCTCGGGCGTGCCGCTCGGCGCCGCGTATGCGGCACATGCGGGTATTGCCGCGATCGCGATCGCGGCCGCCTGCATCGCCTGGACGCAGTCGCGCGATACCCGCGTGCGCGCCGCCGTGCTGACGGTCGCGACGCTCGTGGCCACCCCGTACCTGTGGCACTACGAACTCTCATGGCTCGCCATCGCGATCGCCTGCATGCTGTCGATCGGCTGGCGCGACGGGTGGCTGCGCGGCGAACAGACCGCGATCGCGCTGATGTGGGCACTGCCGATCGTCGAATACCTGAACCCGTGGTTCCAGTTACCGCAGATCGGCCCGGCCGTGACGCTCTTCGCGCTGCTCGTGCTGCTGCGCCGCGCGCGCCACGACGCTCACAACGCGAGCCGCGGCGGCACGTATACGCCGTAGTACGGCCCGACGCCCGTCGCGACGCCGGTCATCTTCACGCCGGCGACGAAGTGCCCCTGGATGTACTTGTACGTGCCGCCGAGCGACACGTCGATATGAAACGCCGCGAACGCGACGATCGGCACGTAGGTGCTGCTCGCCGTCTGCGTGACGACCGGCAGCACGACCGTCGTGCCGACCGGCACCGACGTGTAGAGCGTGGCCTTCACGCCGGTCGCGAGATAGATGCTGTCGCCGATGTTGAGCGTCGTCGGGTTGCCGGTCACCATCAGGCCGCCCATCGTCGTCGTATCGGTCGCGGTCGACTGGAACGACGTCCACTGGCCGCCCATGCACAGCGCGCCGTAGGTCTGGCCGTTCGTGATCGAGAATTCGTACGGCAGGCCGGTCAACGGATCGATCAGCGGCTGGTTGGTCGCCGCGTTCCAGTACTGGTTGTACACGCACTGGTCGATCGCGATCGGAAAGAGCCCGCCCGCCGCGACCCCGCCGGGCGCCGCGAGCACCGCGATCGCGGTCGCACTGCCGGACGCGCCGGCGATGCCGAGCAGCCCGCCGAGCAGCAGCGGAATCGACCCGCCGTTCACGCCCGGCGCACGCGACACGGTCACCTGCACCGCAGGCACATCGTACGAGCCGGGCGTGATGGTGGTCGGCTGCATCGACGCGGGGCTGCGCGTCACGTTCCAGTAGCCGGTGGTCACCGTGCCGGTCGCCAGCGGTGCGCCTGCCGCCGCGTTCTGCGCGATCACGCCGTTCGCCGCGGGCGCGGCCTGCGACCAGTTCAGCGCGCCGCCGGTCGGCGACATCATCGCGTCGGCCCCCGCGAGCGCAGCCGCGTCGGCGGCGTTCTGCAGCTGGTTGCGCACCGTGGCCACCCACGCGATGTCGATCGCCAGCGCGCCGAACGACAGCAGCGGAATCAGGAACATCAGGAAGAACAGCGCGACGGAACCACGCTCGCGCGCGGCGCCGACCCCTGGCGCGTCGGCGGCGTCATTCATAGAGCATCACCGAACTGGCCGAGATCGTCACCGGGCCGGTCAGCGCGCTGAATGCCGAACCCAGCACCAGCCCCGAATACGTGTAGGTCACCGTGACCGTCAGCGCGGTGCCCGACGTCGTGCCGTTCGCCTGCGTCACGGTCACGGTCGGCGTCGTCGCTGTGCCGCCGGTGATCAGGCTGTTCTGCGTGTAGCTCGATGCGACGCTGGCGATCTGCGTCGTGGTCAGCATCGGCACTCGCAACACGACGCCGGCGCGCGCGGCCTCGCGGCTCGCGTTCGTGATGACGGCCTTGTCGCACAGCAACAGGCTGGTGTCGATGATGCCGATCAGCACCATCAACAGGAACGGCAGCATCAGCACGAATTCGAGCGATACGACGCCGCGCGCGCGGCGCGCGCCCATCGCCCCACGTGTCATTTTTCGGCCTCCGCGGCGGGCGGCACGGCGCGCGGCTCGAGCGCGGCGCCCGTCGACGGCCGTGCCGCGGCGGAGGCCGGGCGCGATGCGAGCTGCGCGCGCACCGCCTGGTAGACGCGCAGATTGTCAGCCACCGCCGACGCGGGCAGATCCGCGGACAGCAGCTTCTTCGCCGAATCGGTGTTGCCGAGCACGCCATACGCGAACGCGAGATTCTGGCGTGCCTGCCACGGCGCATCGGGGAGCCCGGCCACGTCGAGCAATACGTTCACGCCCTCGCGTGGCCGGTTGGCCAGCACGAGCGACAGCCCGAGGTCGACACGCAGCCCCTGCGCATCCGGATGCGCGCGCAGCGCATCCCGGTATACGGCCTGCGCGTCCTCGTGGCGGCCCTGCAGATCGAGCACCGTGCCGAGCCCTTCGGCCGCGAGCGGAAGATTCGGCTGCGCGGCCAGCAGGTCGCGGTAGCGCCGTGCGGCCTCGTCGAGCCGACGCTGCCGCAACGCGACCCGCGCAAGCCCGATCTGCGGCCCGAGTTCGGCGGGCGCCTGCTGCCGTGCCTGCTCGTAGAGAATTCGCGCGCGCTCCAGATCGCCCGCGCGGTAGTTGACGTCGCCGAGCCCCAGACGCGCCGGGAGCGAATCGGGATGCCGGGCAAGCACCTTCTCGTACAGCGTCGATGCGAGATCGACGTTGCCGCCTGCAAGCGCGCTGTCGGCAATGCGCAATTCGGCCTGCGGGTCGTCGCTCTTGTGCGACAACGCCGGCCGCGTCTGGATGCCCGGCGCGCAGCCGCCGGCCAGCACCGGCAACACGGCCGCGAACGCGAGCGCACGGAGGACGGATCGTGTCATTTGAATACCTCGAGCAGGCGGATCGCCGCCGGGCCCGCCGCGATCAGGCCGACCGTCGGCAGGATGAACAGCATCATCGGCAGCGTGATCTTCGGCGCGAGCTTCGCGGCCTGTTCCTCGAGCGCGACGATCTGCTCGGTCCGCTCGCTGCGCGACAGCGTCCGCAGCGCCTGCGTGATCGGCGTGCCGAATCGCTGCGACTGCGTGAGCGTCGTGGCAAGCGAGCGCGCCGACGCGAAGTCGACGCGTATCGAAAAGTGCGCGAGCGCTTCGGCCACGTTGCCGCTCAGCGTCAGCTCGTCCGCGCACACCTTCAGCTCGTCGGCGAGCGGCGGGCAAATGCGCTCGAGTTCGCGCGCGACACGCCGCACGCCCGATACGAGGCTGTTGCCGGCCATCGTGCAGATCACGAGCAGGTCGAGCGCATCCGGAAAGCACGCGGAGATGATGCGCCGGCGCCGCCGGATCATCGCGCCGAGCACGTATTCGGGAACGATCACGCCGATCACGAACGCGGCGACCATCGCCAGCGCCCGGATCACGAAGTATTCGCCGAAGCGCGGAATGTACGGGCTGAACACGATCGCGACGCCCGCGAACAGCACGCCGCAACTCAGCTTGATGCCGATCATCGACGACACCGCACGCCGCTCGCGAAAACCCGCGCGCGTGAGCTGCAGCCCGAGCTTCGCGCGCTGCATCGGGTCGAGCACGGGCAGCCGCTCGCCGAGCTGCGCGAGCCGCCGCGTCAGGTCCTGACGCACCTCGCCCGGCTGCAGCCGCCCCGACGCCAGCGACGGCGGACGTTGCCCGGCCGCCTGCTGCACACGCTCCGCGATCCGCCGGCGCGTGCCGCCGCCGGGCGGCGCAAGCGCCACCGCGACGCACGCGAGCAACAACAACAGTTCGAGGCCGCGGGCGGCCAGCATCGACATCGTCATCGCGCGGTATCCAGTTTCGAGATCTTGCGAATCGTCAGCAGTCCGATCGTCAGCAGCACCGCGGCGATCGTCAGCATCACACGTCCGGCATGCGTATCGAACAGCAGCATCACATACGCGCGGTTCACGAGGAACAGCGCACCGATCATCACGAACGGCACCGCCGAAATGATCTTCGTCGTGATCCGCCCCTCGGCGGTCAACGCGCGCGTCTTCAGGCGGATGTCGCGGCGCGTGCGGATGATGCTCGACAACTCGTCGAGCGTCTCGCCGAGGCTGCCGCCCGTCTCGCGCTGCAGCAGCAGGTAGACAGTGAAGAACGAGAAGTCCGCGATCATCAGCCGGTCCGCCGCGAGCGTCAGCACGTCCTTCAGATCCGCGCCGACGCGCAGGCTGTCGCCCATCGTGCGAAAGGTGGAGCGCACCGGCTCCGCCGCGCTGTCGCCCACCGTGCTGATCGCCTGCGTGACCGGAATGCCCGCGCGCACCGCCCGCACGATCAGGTCGATCGCGTCCGGGAACGCTTCGAGAAAGCGCAGCCGGAACCGCTCGACCAGCGCCCGGTAGCTGGCGCGCATCGCCACCAGCGGCAGCCCGACGTAGATCAGCGGATGAAGTACGCTCGGCAGCGCGACGAGCTCCACCACGGCGATCGCGGAGATCGCTCCGGCGATCGTGCCGGCGACGACGATCCGCATCCCACGTTCGCCGCCGACCGCTCGCACGCGCGTCACGTAACGCTGCAGCCACGCGCGCGCGCGGCTTTGCCGGCGAGGGAGGTTGAACAGCGCGACGCCGGGCGCCGCGGCCGCACCGGCCTCCCGGCCCGCCAGCGACGGCGCAAGGTGCCGCATCCGCGCGCGAATGCGCTGCTCCGGCGTGTGGCGCGCACGATCGAGCAGCGCGGACAGCGCAAGGCCCGCCGCGAGGATCACGACGAATGCGCCGAACGCGAACAGGTCCGCGGGCCTCATTGCCGGAATACCTCGGAAAGCGCGTCCTCGACACCGTAATACGCGGCGCGCGGTGCGAACGCCGGCCGCAGCGACGACGCCTCGAACACGCCCTTCACCACGTCCCGCGTCGTGTCACCTTCCTGGCGGAACGCGAAGAGATCCTGCGTGATCACCACCTCGCCCTCCATCCCGACGATCTCGGTGATGCGGGTCACGCGGCGCACGCCGTCACGCATCCGCTCGACCTGCACGAACAGGTGCACGGCACTCGCGATCTGGCGCCGGATCGACAGCAGCTGCAGGTTCGCGTTCGCCATCATGACCATGCTTTCGAGCCGGCTGATCGCATCGCGCGGCGAGTTCGCGTGGATCGTCGTCATCGAGCCGTCGTGCCCCGTGTTCATCGCCTGCAGCACGTCGAACGCCTCCGCGCCACGGATTTCGCCGAGGATGATGCGGTCGGGCCGCATCCGCAGCGCGTTGCGCACGAGGTCGCGCTGCGAAATCCCGCCGAGGCCCTCCGTATTCTCCGGGCGCGTCTCGAGACTGACGACGTGCGGCTGCAGCAGTTGCAGCTCGGCGGCGTCCTCGATCGTCACGATCCGTTCGTGCTCCTCGATATGTTGCGACATCGCGTTGAGCAGCGTCGTCTTGCCCGAACCGGTACCGCCCGAGATCACGATGTTCAGCCGGCATGCGCACGCGATCTTCAACACCTGAAGCATCCCGTGCGAGATATTGCCCTGGTGCGCCATGCGCGCGAGCGTGATGTCGCGCTTCGCGAACTTGCGGATGGAGATCGACGCGCCGCGCATCGCGATCGGCGGCAGGACCACGTTCACGCGGCTGCCGTCGGCGAGACGTGCGTCGACCATCGGGCTGCTTTCGTCGACGCGACGCCCGACCGCCGCCGCGATCCGCTGCGCGACGCTCGTCACGTGTGCGTTGTCGCGAAACTTCAGCGGCGTAAGTTCAAGCCGGCCCGCGCGCTCGACGTACACCTGATCGGGGCCATTCACGAGAATGTCGGAGACGGTGTCGTCGGCGAGCAGCGGCTCGATCGGCCCGACGCCGAACATGTCGTTCAGGATCGCATCGACGATCAGCACCTGCTCGCCCGTCGTGATCTTCAGTCGTTCGCGCTCGACGGTATGCGCGGCCACCTGTTCGATGCCCGCACGCACTTCGTCGCGCGTCTTCATCAGCGCCGCCGACATGTTCATCGACGAAAACACCGCGGTGCGAATCGCATCGAACTTGCCGGAGCGAATGAGCGCCTCCTGGGTATCGGCCGACGCCAGCGCGCGCGCGGACGCGGGCGCCGGGCTCGCGGCCGGACCCGCGCCTGGGCCCGGCCCGGGCGCGCCGTCGGGCGGCGCGGCGGGCGCCCCTGCCGGCGCCGGGTCCGGCGTCGACTGCTTGCGGGTGCCGAACGTCACGATCCCTTCCTCCATTTGACGAAGCGCGCGTACCACGGCTCGGCGACGGCCATCGATTCGCCGGTGATGCCGTTCGCGAGCAGCCGGATCTCGTCCAGGAACCCATGACGTTTCGCGCGCTCGATCGGTTCGCCGAGGTTCTCGGCGACCGCGAGCGGCTGCGGCTCATGCGGCAGCTCGCGCAGCCTCACGCCGCCGAATGCGTCCTCGAAGTCGGTCTGCGCGACACGCCCCTTGACCGGTTCGAGCGGGTTGTTCAGCGTCATCGACAGCAGCCGCTCGCCGGGTAGCTCCTTCACGAAGCGCGCAAGCCGCGCAGCTTCGTACGCGGCGTGCACCGAGCGGTCCGCGACGATATAGACGAGATCGGACACCGCCAACGCGTCCTCGAACAGCTTGCCGACGCGAGTGCCCACATCGAACAGCACGTAGTGAAAGCGGTCTTTCAGCATGTCGACGAGCAGCGCGACCGCATCGTCGCGCAGCGGCGCGTCCTCGCCGTACGCCAGTTCGGCCGACAGCACGTGCAGGCGGTCGCCCTTCGTGACGAACATGCGGTCGAACAACGCGTCGTCGGGGCGCTGCTCCATGTTCAGCAATTCGATCAGTCCGTTGTTGCTCGACAGCCCGAGCATCGAGTTCGCGCCGCCGCCATGCAGGTTCAGGTCGACGTACGCGACGCGGCGGCGCTTCTCGCCCGCCAGACAGCGCGCGAGACTCACTGCGATCGTGGTCGTGCCGACACCGCCGCGCGCGCCGACGAACGCGACGATCTTGCCGGTGCGCGCCTGCACGACCGATTCCGTCGCGGTCAGCGCGCGCCGCATCAACTCGACGGTCAGCGGCTTCACGATGTAGTCCTGCACGCCGATGCCGAGCAGGTTGCGGAACAGCCCGACGTCGTTCTGCGTGCCGATCGCGATGACCCTCACCGACGGATCGCACACGTCGGCGAGCCGCATCAGATCCGATACCGGCAGCACCGAATCCGACACGTCGACGATCAGCTGGCGCGGCGAGCGCTCGTGCTGCTGCAACAGCCGGATCGCGTCGTCGCAGTTTCCCGGCTGCACATGGGCGCGCGTGATCGACAGATCCTGCGCGACGCGCCGGATCACGTCCTCGCTGCCGGCATCGGACACGACCGCGACGAGGTCCGCCGCTCCGGCTGAGGCGGCGCGTTTGGCGTTCTGGCGGTCGAGGACGTTCATGGGCGGCATCGCGCTTCGCATCGGGAGTGGGTCAATGGCCGGGCGAGCCGGTCGTCGTCAACGTCTTGCCGGGTGCGGGCTGCTTCACGCGATCCTCGACGTAGCGGCGCACGGCGTCGGCCGCGACTTGCGCGTCCGCGCCGCCGTACGGCACGGGCGCGACGAGATCCTCCGGGCGCGCGAGCATCGTCGCGAGATTCGTGTAGGTCGCGCAGCCGAACGGCACGCCGGGCCGCCCGAACCCCGCATCGACGAGATGCGACGGCTGCATCAGCTTCGCGCAGTCGGGCGGCACCGCGTGCACGCCGTCGAAGCCGATCGCGCGCGCATCGGGCAGGTTGATCGGCGGCGGCGCCGACAGGCAGCCCGCCAGCACCGGCGGCAACAGGACGGAGACGATGGTTCGAATTCGCATGCGCGCTCCTCCGGTCAGTACACGAAGCCCGCGGCGCCGACGAGGCGCGGCGTGTCGCCCGACAGCATGTCGATCCCGAGATTGCGCTGGATCGCGAACTCGAGATCGCTGCTCGGCCGCGCGACGGTGTCGAGCGCCTGCTCGAGCTGGCCGGGGCCGGACGGCTGCACGATGTACGGCGTCACGATCACGACGACCTCGGTCTTGTTGTCCTGGAAGTTCTTCGACGAAAACAGCCGGCCGATGATCGGCAGCCGGCCGAGCCCCGGGATCTGCGACACGGTATCGGCCGTCTGGCTCTGCAGCAGCCCGCCGATCGCGAAGCTCTGCCCGCTCGACAGCTCGACCGTCGTCTCGACGCGCCGCACGGAGAGTCCCGGCACCGTGACGCCGCCCGTCGTCACGCTGTTGCTCGAGTCGACCTCGCTCACCTCCGGCCGCACCTTCAGGCTGATCCGGTTGTCGGCGAGCACGGTCGGCGTGAAGTCGAGCGACACGCCGAACGGCTTGAACTCGACCGTGATCGCGCCCGTCGTGGTGCCGGCCTGCGCGACCGGAATCGGAATTTCGCCACCGGCGAGGAAACTCGCGGTCTGGCCGGACATCGCGGTGAGATTCGGCTCCGCGAGCATCGTGATCAGGCCTTCCTGGTCGAGCGCATCGAGCACGACGTCGATCGACCAGCGCCCCGCGTGGAATCCACCGAGTACCGAATACGCGCCGGTCGGCGACAGGTTGAACAGCTTGGTCGTCGGATCGATCAGCGTGCGTCCGTTGAACAGCCCGCCGACGAAATTGCCGGCCGCGCCGAGCGAGCTCCAGTTGATGCCGAGCTGCTGCGTGACGTTGCGGCTCACCTCGGTCACGCGCACGCGCAGGTTCACCTGGATCGGGCGCGACAGCGTGAGCCGGTTGACGATCCTTTCCTTGTCGTTGAGATACGGCGTGAGCGACTGCATCACGGCGTCCGCGTCGGCTGCGCTCGGCACCTTGCCCGACACCATCAGCGAGCCCGGCGCACCGGACACCGACAGCTTCAACTGCGGAAAGCGGCTGTCGAGCACCGCCTGCAGCGACGCGGTATCGACCTGAACGATCACCGTCCGGCGCAGGATCGGCCGATGGTTCGCACCGAGCGCGATCAGCGTGGTGGTGCCGGCCTTCTTCCCGAACACGAACACGGTGCGCGGCGACGGCACCTGGATGTCCGCGATGCTCGGGTCCGCGACGAACATCGCGGTCGCGGGTTCGGACAATGACAGCATCTCGCCCTTGCCGGTCGCGATCGACAACGCCGAGCCGGCGTCCGCCGCCTGCGCGCGCGGCGCGAGCACGACGCCCGGCGCGACGATACAGGCCAGGCACCAGAAAGCGATCCAACGAACCATGCGCACCATGCGTCTTCCCGTCAAATGCCGGCCGCCGGGCGGCCGGCCCGAATCGTCATCCCGTCACTGCGGCACGGCCGCGCGCGGCGCTTGCGCCGTCGCGTCCGCGGCAGCATTCCCGCCCGCGGGCACAGCCGGCGCAACCGGCGTGCCTGGCGTACCTGGCATAGCCGGCCACCCGGACGGCAGCGGCGGCAAGCCAGGCGTGCCGATACCGCTGCCGCGCGATCCGTCGTCGACCGACGAGCCGCGATAGATCACGACCGTATTGCCCTGCGACGCAGGCCGCGTGCCGCCGTCCGTTCGGCCGGACTGTGCCCGCGCCGCGTCGCGGGCCGCGCGCGATACGTCGCCGGCCCACACCGGCGGCGTATCGGGCTCCTGTTCGCCGCCACCCGCCGCCTGACGGCGATCGCTCGTCGCGAAGCTGCGCAGGGCCAGCGACAGCGAACCGAGGCGCGTCGCGACCAGCACGACCTGGGCGGTGCGCGGTGCGACCTCGAGCGTGACCGTGCGCGCGCGGACCGGCACGTCCGGCGCGCTCGCGGGCGCCTTCGCACGCTGGAATTCCGAGCCGACCGCGAGCACGCGCGCGCGCCGCACGACCGTCTCCGCTTCGAACGTGCCGGGCGTCGTCGCGGACCCGCCGATCTCCTGCGTGAGCACCACGTCGACGAAGTCGCCCGGCTGGATCAGCCCCGCGTTGCCCGACACGTCGTCGACCGGCACCGAGATCGCGCGCATGCCGGGCTGCAGCGCGGCCGCGAGAAAATCCGGCGCGCCCGCCGCAATCACGTTGTCCGCGCGGATCGGCGCACCGGCGTCGACACGGTTGCGCAGCAGCGCGCCTTTCAGGTCCGCGCCCGGTTGCGACTCGACGAACGCACCGGCCGGCACCTGCGTGCGCGGTATGCGCTTCCACGCGAGATCGTTGTCGCGCAGCAGCAGCCCTTCGGGCAGGTCCGCCGCCGCGACGCGCACGCTCACCTCGGCCGCTTCGCCGGGCGCGGAAGGCGTCGACGCGGAGACATACAGCTGACGCAGGATGAACGCGCCGATCGCGGCAGCGATGATCAGCACGGCCATTCTCAGGGGTTTGGGCATGGCGGCGTGCGTCCCCCTGTCTAGGTAAGCGAAACCGCGTGAGGAAACGGCACCCAGACGGCCAGCATGCCGCCGAGCGCGAGCGCGATGCCGTACGGCACGCCGCGCGGCGCGATCGCACGTGCCGGCGCTGTGTGACGCCGCCATGCAACGGCCGCGAGCGCGGCGACGCCATACAGGGCGCCGCTCGCGGCGACGAGCGTCAGAACCGGGAACGCGAGCGTCGGGCCGGCCCACAGGAACACCGCCGCCGCCAGCTTCACGTCGCCGCCGCCCATCCAGCCCGCGTGACGCAAGCCCGCGAACAGCAGCAGCATCGCCGCGGCGGTCGCCACGTGAGCGGCAAGTTGCGCGAGTCCGTCGCGCGCGAGTGCCGCCGCGACCAAATACAGCACCGCGAACGCCAGCACGGCACGATTGGACAAGCGCCGCTCGCGCAGGTCCTGCGTCGCGAGCGACACCAGCACGAGCGTCGCCGCCGACTGTACGAGAAAGAGCATCGGAGAGCCGTCCGTCGGCGCGCCCCGGCTGGATACGTCGTACCGCTGCGGATCCGTGTGTCCGCCGACGGCGCGCGGGTTCAGGAGATCAGATCAACGCCGTGACCTTGTTGATCAGCGCGGTGAACACGGCCGGCAAGCCGCCGGACGTGCTGCTGAGAATCACCCCGACCGCCGCCAGCGCGACCACGACGATACCGGCCAGAACCGCATATTCGAGCGAGCTGACACCACGTTCATCGCGCAGCAAGGTCTTGACGTATTGCAGCATGACAACCTCCGTGTGGCGGGGTCGGTGATCGACCGTTGAATGTAATGACGCGGTGTTGCACGGGGTGGTGCGCACGGCGTTCGCCCATTCGTGACCCATGCGGCGGCCCCGGCATCGGACCGTGCGCATTCCCCGGAATCCATTCGATCGCTGCAACGCGTGGTGTGCGGCGATGGCGTTCGCCGCTACATTCGCGCGTCTGATGCGCAGCCGCATTGGCACGATGCGAATCACGCTAATTCGTCTAGGGTATAGACAATTTTTTGGGCGAATTCAAATAATTTGGCGTCGGAATGCATTTATGGGCAGAGCGCTTCAGCGATGAAATACGCGCACGCCATTTACCGCTTTTTCAACGTGGCGCGGCAGGCCGGTCATGGCTCGAAGTAAGAATGTTAATGCCCGGCCGCATCATTGCCGCCACCGTTCAATTCGATGGTTTTTTATTCAGTTTTTCGATATGCCGCGCGCTTCGTAATTACGAATTCAGAACAAACTCTCGCGTGCATTGCCCGGCAATCCTTTCGTGCATTCCAGCGCGATCCGGAAAATATTGCACGCGCCGATCGGCATGCGTGAACCGCATTCGCCCCACGCGCGCCGGCCTGCCTTCCTCAATCCAGCCAGACGGCGTCGAACCGGTGCCCGCCGAGCGGCGAGAACGTCACCCCGGTGCACGCGCTTCGAGATCGGCAGCGACACGATCGCTGTCGCGATCGGCGTGAACGGGCGACGCCATTCGCGGCCCGCCTTCCGGCCCCCTGCAGGTTCTCGGTAATTGGCGCATCGTAGCGGTTGGTCAACGCCGACACCGGCGCGCGAGCATTCGCCCGCACGCACGTGCAGCGCGACGTGCCCGCCGGCGCGCCGCACCTTCCTGGAGGACCCACGATGTCGATCAGCCCCGATACACCTTCTCGTCCCGTGAAGTCGCCGGGCCCCGATCATCCGATCACGATCGAACCGCATCCGTCTCGCGTGGTGGTCAAGGTGGCCGGCAAGGTCGTCGCCGATACGTGCCACGCGCTGGCGCTGCGCGAGGCCAGCTATCCGGCCGTGCTGTACGTTCCGCGCGAGGATGCCGACATGGCGCTGCTGCAACGCACCGACCATGCGACGTACTGCCCGTACAAGGGCGATTGCGCGTATTACTCGATTCCCGCCGGCGGCGAACGCGCGACCAACGCGGTATGGACGTACGAGCATCCGAACCCGGCCGTCGAATCGATTCGCGCGCACCTCGCGTTTTACCCGGATCGCGTCGACTCGATCGAGGAAAGCCCGCTCGGCACCGATTGAATGCGGCGGCGCCTGCCGGCCCGTCGTTCACGTATCGTCCGGCCGCTGATTTGCATATGCGGATTCATTGGTTGGCCGCCGATTCGCGCGGCCGTATCGTCGTGCATCCGGCGCGGGCCGGCCGGTCGCGCGCAGCTTGCGCATCCGGCTGCGTCCCGTGCCGATCGCGCCGCAAACGCGCGCGCCCCGTGAACCCGCCTGCAGGACGCCTCGATGAACGACGAATCACACGCAGACCTTGGAACGACCCCGGCAAATCCGCGCCGCCGCCAGTGGCTGCACGGCGCGGCCGCCGGACTGGCCGGGTTCGCGCTCGGCCCGCTCGCGGGCATGCCCGCACTGGCGCAGGGCAGCGAGAAGCGGCTGCGCGTCGGCTTCCAGAAATACGGCAACTTCGTCGTGCTCAAGGCGCGCGGCACGCTCGAGAAGCGGCTCGCGAGCCAGGGCGTGACGGTCCAGTGGCTCGAGTTTCCGGCCGGCCCGCAATTGCTCGAGGGGCTGAACGCGGGCGCGATCGACGTCGGCACGGTCGGCGAGACGCCGCCGATCTTCGCGCAGGACGCAGGCGTCGATTTCGTCTATCTCGGCAACGAACCGCCCGCGCCGCACGGCGAGGCGATCGTCGTGCTGCCCGATTCGCCGATCCGCACCGTCGCGCAGCTGCGCGGCAAGAAGGTCGCGTTCAACAAGGGTTCGAACGTCCACTATCTGCTCGTGAAGGCGCTGGAACATGCGGGCCTCGCGTATGCCGACATCCAGCCGATCTATCTGACGCCCGCCGACGCGCGCGCCGCGTTCGAACAGCGCAGCGTCGACGCATGGGTGATCTGGGATCCGTATCTGGCGGCCGCCGAACGGCAGCTCGGCGCACGTGTGATCGCGAACGGCGACGGGCTCGTGCGCAATACGCAGTACTACCTCGCCGCGCGCAAATATGCCGCCGCGCAGCCGCAGGTGCTGCGCACGCTGCTCGACGAAGTCGACGCGGTGGATCGCTGGGGACGCGACCACGTTCCGGAAGTCGCCGCGCAACTGTCGCCGCTCGTCGGCCTCGACGCGCCGACGCTCGAAGTCGCGCTCAGGCGCACGGGCTACGGCGTGCAGCCCGTCACCGATGCGACGCTCGCGTATCAGCAGAACATCGCCGACGCGTTCAGCGCGCTGAAGCTGATTCCCGGCAAGGTGACGGTCGCCAACGCACGCTGACGCGCCGTCGCTACGCCGCGTTACGGCGAACGCGTCGCGCCGATGCGCCGCCACTCGTCGTAATCGGTGACGAGGCCCGCATCGTCGACCGCGATATCGGCCGCATACGTGCCGCTCTCGTAGCGGTAAACGCGCTCCGCCGTGCGCGCATAGCGCTGCTCGCCGCGCACGATCTCGAACGCCGGAAAGCGCAGCCAGGCCGTGTGAATGACGGCCGACGCACCGACCGCCAGCCCGAGGCGCCGGATCGGCAGCGTATTGGTCGACGGACTGAAGCCGAGATCGATGTCGGTCGCGCCCGCGAGGGCCGGCGCGTCGACGCCGTCGATCGTCCAGCGCGCCGCGTCGCGTTCGATTGCGAGCTGCCGTGGCGGCGCTGCGCCGAGCCAGTACGTCACGTGCGCCGATCGCGTCAGCCAGTCGGCCCCGCACGCGATCGCATAGTCGACGCGAAACGGCGTGCCGTCGATCGCGCCCGCCACCGCGCCCGACAGGTCGATGTCCGCATGCGTCTCGACGAGCCGGCACCATTCGGCCGCCTGCCAGGTCTGCGTGTTCTGCCACGCGACGCACCGCGTGCGCGCTGCTTCGTCCCGTTGCGTCATGTCGTCTCCCGTCGGTTGCATGAGCCGGATTTGCGCTCACGGCATCGATGATCTCATGGGCCTTTGATCCAGACGGTGATGAAGACGAGCCACTAACGCCCGAGGTTCGACACGATCCTGGCCGGCGGCGGCATCGGCGTCGTGCAGGCACCGGCCTGCGGCAATGCGCTCGCGCACGGCAAGCTCGTCGAGAGCCTGTCGAGATACGCGCTTCCCGAGTTCGCGCTCAAGCGCGGGTCAACGCGCAACGGCCGATGCCGCCGCGCGTTTGCCGGCGCCGTCACGCCGTCGACGGTCGCACATTCACCCGCGCCGCATCACCAGGCCTGCCGATAGATCGCCAGCGCGTCGGCTTCCGTGACTTCGCGTGGATTGTTCACGAGCAGGCGCGTCTGCAGCATCGCGTCCGACGCCATCCTCGACAGGTCGCCCTCGCCGATGCCGACCTCGCGCAGCGCGCGCGGAATGCCCGTCGCGACGATCAGGCGATCGATCTCGTCGATCAACGCCTGCGTTCTCGCTTCGTCGCTACCCGTCGCCGACGGCGTGACGATCGCCGCGAGTTCGGCATACAGCGGCGCGGCAGCCGGCGCGTTGAAGCGCAGCACATGCGGCAGCACGAGCGCGTTCGACAACCCGTGCGGCACGTGGAAAATGCCGCCGACCGGATAGGCCAGCGCATGCACGGCCGCGACCGGCGCGTTCGCGAATGCCTGGCCGGCGAACATCGCGCCGACCAGCATCGCTTCGCGCGCGTGGCGATCGCCGCCGTCGTCGCATGCCTTCAGCAGGTTGCGCGACAGCAGCGTCAGTGCCTGCACGGCCAGCATGTCGGACACGGGATTCTTGAGCCGCGACGACGTATAGGCCTCGATCGCATGCACCATCGCGTCGATGCCCGTCGCGGCCGTTGACGCGCGCGGCAGCCCGAGTGTCAGCTCGGCGTCGAGGATCGCGACGTCCGCGAACAGGTGCGGCGACACGACGCCCATCTTGCGCGCCTCGCCGACCGTGACGATCGACACGGCCGTCACTTCGGAGCCGGTGCCGGCCGTCGTCGGCATCTGCACGAGCGGCAGCCGCGACGTTGCAACCTTGTCGACGCCGTACATGTCGGCCAGCGCCTGCCGCCCCGGCGCGAGCACCGCGATCAGCTTCGCGACGTCCATCGACGAACCGCCGCCGAGGCCGAGCACGATTTCCGCATCGGCCGCCACCGCCCGCGCGGTCGCTTCGAGCACGACGTGCTCGGGCGGATCGGCGATCACGTCGTCGATCACGGTCACCTGCCAGCCGTGCGCGGCGAGGCTCTGCAGCGCGGGCGCGAGCACGCCGCTGCGATGCAGGAACGCGTCGGTGACGACGCACAGCCGCGCGAGCGCCGGAAAGCGTTCGCGCAACAGCGCGCCGAGCCGGCGCGCGGCGCCGAATTCGACGATCTGCGTCGGAACGGTACGGAATTGAAACGGGTTCATCGGATGCCTCCCGGTGGCGTCGCCGTGCCGGTGTCCGGCTGCACGATGTAGCGCGTCACGTCGCGGCGATCGAGCAACGGAAAGATCGCACCGACACCGATCCGCTGGAAATGCGGCGTTTCCCGATGCACGTCGAGGCCGTCGGCCTCGCGATAGCGCTCGAGGATCACGATGTGGTCGGGATCGACCGGCGACCGGAAGTATTCATAGTCGAGGTTTTTCGGCTCGTTGCGCGTGGCCGGCGCGAGTTCGGCCAGCAGTTCGATCACGCGGTCGCCGTTGCCGGGTTTCGCGAAGAAATGCGCGATGACCTGCAGGTAAGGTTCGTTCATGCTGCGCTCCGTATTCGCCAGCGGCCCGCCATGACGGGTCGTCATTCCACAATGCGCGACTGCGCGTCGAAAGTGGCGGTCGCGGCCCGACGTCGCATTGTATTGAATCGGCGTCGCGTGCGCAGCGCGTCGTCACGCACGCGGCGGCAACGCTTCGCCTGAACGGTTCGCGGCAGGCCCGTCGAATGCCGGCACGGTGCCCTGGCCGGCCTTGCGCGTCACGCGTCGCACGCCCCGCTGCTCCGGCCGCTACCACGGCACGGTACGCCCCAGGTAATCGAGGTATTCGAGCCCCGCGCGCCGTTGCTTGCCGATCAACACGTTCACGAGGCTCGGCACGCTTTCGTCGATCGTCAGTCGCGCATCGGGCCCGCCGAGTTCCGTGCGAACCCAACCCGGCGCCATCAGCACCATCGCGCGCGGCGTGCCGGCCTGGCGCGCCGCGAAACTGCGCATGAACTGGTTCAGCGCGGCCTTGCTGCCGCGGTAGACCTCGCGCATCCCGCTCACGTTGTTCGCGACACTTCCCTGCCCCGACGACATCGCGCCGATCAGGCCATCCGTGGTCACGAGATCCTGCAGCGCGTCGATCACGCGCATCGGCGCCAGCGCATTCGTGATCATCACGCGCACGAATTCGTCGGTCGTGACGTCGCCGATCGTTTCGTTCGGGTCGTTGGTCGTGCCGGCGTTCACGAACAGCATGTCGAAGCGCCGGCCCGACAAGCGCGCACGCAGCGCGGCCAGTTGTTCCGGCGCGCAGATGTCGAGCGTCTCGATCTCGAGCCATCCGTCGAAGCGGTCGGCGAGCGCATGCAGTTGCGTGCGCCCCGATGCCGCGCGCACGGTTCCGGTGACGTGCCAGCCCTTGTTCAGGAATTGTTCCGCCATCGCGAGCCCGAGGCCGCGCGAGGCCGCGACGAGCAGGATCGAAGGTGTCCTGGGGGTCGATACGGTCGATTGCATGGATCGCACCTGTGCCGGAGTTCGTCATCCGGCCACTATAGGCGTGCGCCAACGCATGCACCAGACGCACCGAACTCAATTGATAGTTGCATCGAACGCCCTATCAAGCCGAGCGATGTCGTATGCTGTCCGGATGGAAGACATCGACCTGAACCTCGTCACCGCGCTCGACGTGCTGCTGACCGAAGGAAGCGTGACCGGCGCCGCGCGCCGGCTCGGACTGAGCACCTCCGCGATGAGCCGCACGCTCACGAGGCTGCGCGCCGCCACGGGCGATCCTCTGCTCGTGCGTGCCGGACGCCGGCTCGTGCCGACGCCGCACGCATCGGCGTTGCGCGATCGCGTGCACGCCATCGCGAGCGATGCGCGTGCCGTGCTTCGTCCGGCCTCGGCCGACGTCGACATGGCCACGCTGTCGTCCACGTTCACCATCCGTGCGGCCGCGTCGTTCATGGACATGCTCGCCGGCCCGGTGGTGGCCGCCATCGGCGACATCGCGCCCGGCGTGCGGGTGCGTTTCGTCGCCAGGCTCGACCGCGATCCGGGGCCGCTGCGCGACGGCACGGTCGACCTGGAAATCGGCAAGCGCGGCGACGACGCGCCCGAGCTGCACACGCGCGAGCTCTTTCACGACGGACACGTCGCGGTGGCGCGCGCCGGGCATCCGCTGTTCGCGGCGGCCAGGATCACGCCTGCGCGCTACGCGGCCTGCCGCCACGTGATCGCATCGCAGCTCGGCGACTTCGGCGGGCCGGCGAACGATCCGGCAGATGCGCGCGCGCCCGCCCATATCGTGCAGGTCGTGGTGCCCGGCTATCCCGACGCGATGCGCGTCGCGGCCGGCACCGACCTGATTGCGCTCGTGCCGCGCTCGGGCCTCGGCAACGCATTCACGCCGGGGCTCGTGGACGCGCTGGGACTGCGCAGCTTCGCGATACCGGTCCGGCTGCCCGAGATCCTGATCTCCGCGCTCTGGCATCCGCGGATGCAGCGCGACCCCGTGCATCGCCGTCTGCGCGATGCCGTCATCGAGGTGTGCAAACGCGCGTATCCGGCGGCCCGCGCACCGCGCGTGCCGAAGCGCGGCACGAACACGCGCGCCGCCGGCTGAAGCACCACGATCCGCACGCAGCGCCCGCGTCTCACACCAGCCGCACCGCCCACGCGACGCCACGGATCCGGCACCGTTTTCCCGAATCCCGGCCATTGCAACGCGCCGGGCGGCGCCGGCGGGCCCTTCGGCTAAAATGCCGCACTTTCCATCCTGTCCGGCCCGCTCGCCATGCAACCCGCCTCCCCCGCCCGATCCGCCTCCCACGGCGCCGACGACGCAGATTCGTCGCGCGACCTCGTCTATGGCCCCAATGACCGGCCCGCGCCGATGGTCGCCTTCGTCGCGGCGCTCCAGCACCTGCTGGCGATCATCGTGCCGATCGTCACGCCCGGCCTGCTGATCTGCCAGGCGCTCGGCGTATCGAGCCGCGATACGACCCTCATCGTGTCGATGTCGCTGGTGATTTCGGGTATCGCGACCTTCGTGCAGTGCAAGCGCTTCGGTCCGCTCGGCGCCGGCCTGCTGATCGTGCAGGGCACCAGCTTCAACTTCGTCGGCCCGCTGATCGCCGGCGGCAGCGTGATGGTCAAGCAGGGCACGCCGGTCGAGACCGTGATGGCCGCGATCTTCGGCGTCGTGATCGCCGGTTCGTTCGTCGAGATGGGCGTGTCGCGCATCCTGCCGTTCGTGAAGCGCCTGATCACGCCGCTCGTCACGGGCATCGTCGTGCTACTGATCGGCCTCACGCTGATCAAGGTCGGCCTCATCAGCATGGGTGGCGGCTACGGCGCGATGGCCAACGGCACGTTCGCGAGCGCCCAGAACCTGACGCTGTCGTGCCTCGTGCTCGGCACGATCATCCTGCTGAACCGCGTGCCGATCGTGTGGGTGCGCAGCACCGCGCTCGTGATCGCGCTCGCGATCGGCTATGCCGCGGCCGCGGTGCTCGGTCGCCTCGACTTCACGGGCGTGCATCAGGCCGCGCTGTTCCAGGTCCCGACGCCGCTGCACTTCGGCATCGGTTTCTCGTGGTCGCTGTTCGTGCCGATGCTGATCATCTATCTCGTCACGTCGCTCGAGGCGATCGGCGACGTCACCGCCACCAGCAAGATCTCGAAGGAGCCGGTCGAAGGGCCGGTGTGGATGCAGCGGATCAAGGGCGGCGTGCTCGTGAACGGCGCGAACTCGCTGCTGGCCGGCGTGTTCAACACGTTCCCGAGCTCCGTGTTCGCGCAGAACAACGGCGTGATCCAGATTACCGGCGTCGCTAGCCGCTACGTCGGCATCTGGATCGCGGGCATGCTCGTGGTGCTCGGCCTGTTCCCGGTCGTCGCGGGGGCGCTCCAAGCCGTGCCGGAGCCCGTGCTCGGCGGTGCTGCGATGGTGATGTTCGGCGCGGTGGCCGCATCGGGCATCAACATCCTGTCCGGCATCCAGCTCGATCGCCGCGCGCTGCTGATCATCGCGGTGTCACTCGCGCTTGGCCTCGGCGTGTCGCAAGTGCCGGACATCCTCAACAGCCTGCCGCATGCGCTGAAGAACGTGCTGGAATCGGGCGTCGCGACGGGCGGCATCTGCGCGCTCGTGATGAACTGGTTCTTGCCGGAACAGAAGTAACGCTACGGACTCCATGACGCAGCCCGACCGACGGGCCGCGTCGCGCTCGGCGGCTCCGGCTTGGCCGGGCGCCCGAGTCTCGCTAGAATCGGGTCATGCCTCAAGCCCCCGTCTCCACGAATGCGCCGGAATCCAGTGCGGTCCTCATCAAGGAACGCGCGACCGTCGTCTGCTACCGCGAAGAACAGGTCTTGCTCGTTGCGCGCGTTTCGTCGCGCTGGGCGTTGCCCGGCGGCACGATCAAGCGCAGCGAAACGCCGCTCGAGGCTGCACATCGGGAACTGTTGGAAGAAACCGGCATCATCGGCCAGAACCTCGTCTATTCGATGCAGTTCACCGGGCTCGCGAAGGTGCACCACGTGTTCTTCGCGGAAGTCGGCCCGGAGCATACGGCCCAGGCGAGCAACGAGATCGAGAAGTGCAAGTGGTTTCGCATCGACAACGTCGATGCGCTGCGTGCGAGCATCCCGACGAAGCGCATCGTCGAGCTCGTCTACCGGCACGAAATCCTCAAGTAGGTAGACACCCCACCCCCACCGGCTCGCACGAGCCGATATCATGCGCCCACGGTCCGTCGTCGCGTTCCCTTCCGAGCGAGCTGCAGATGAACAGTGCGTACACCTACCGCGGATACACCATCGATGTCCGCTGCGAATTCCGGCTCGACGAACCGCGCGACCACGCGCCGCCACCCGCCACGCTTCGGTTCGGGTTCGTGGCGGTGGTGCAGGTCCGCGCGGCCGGCATCGCGCCGCGCCTGCTGGCGCCGGTCCGGCTCGGCGACGATGGCGGCCGCCTGTTCGACGACACCCTCAACGCGCTGCGCGCCGGCCGCGCGGCCGGCGAAATCATCGTCGACGACCTGTTGGCCGATTCCGGCACCACCGACGGGCGCGCGCATTCCTGAGCCGGCGGGCGGCCGGAGTGTTCCGCGCGGATCGACGATGCCCCGACGCTCAGTTCAGGCGCTTTCGCCGCAATTCGTGTGACGAATAGACGACGAGGAAGATCCCCAGCATCGCGACGCCGGATGCCATGAAGTCGTTTGCGGTTCCCGTGCTGTTCAGCGATTTCGGGAAAATGCCGAGACTCAGTCCCGCGGCAGCCAGGAGCACGCCTGCCGCCACACCCCATACCGGTCCGGTGGTCTTTTCGATTGTGTTTTTCATACAGCACCCGTCTGCAGTTGTTACCTGAACGGGGGCGGCGCATGGCGCTCGCGACTACCGTTCGTGCTTCGACTATAGCGGCGAAATAATCGGGGCGGATTCAGTGCTTTCACCGATCAAGTTTTCGCCGATCGCGAACGTGCCTGCCACGGCGATTCATGCCCTGGCTCGATCGGGCCGGACATGATTCATTCGCTGCGCGCCGAATTACCTGCCGTTGCGTCGTGAATACTGCTCGGCAAGCGCGGGCTCTTACGCTCCGACGCAGAATTTACCGTTCGTTTCAAAGCTGTCCATACTGTGGACGTTCACCGAGGCTATGCTTCGTTGCACCCACAATAACTTCGGAGGGGGACAAAATAATGAACAATACATTCTGGAAGGCCGCACTATGTGCGGCAGCGGTGCCGTTCGCGCTCGCGGGATGCGGCGGCGGCGATGATAGCGGCCCACAAACCGGTACGCTGCATGTCGCGATGACCGATGCACCTTCATGCGGCTTCGACCATGTCTACATAACCGTCTCGCAGGTTCGCGTGAATGCGAATAGCAATGCTTCCGACAACGACGCCGGCTGGTCGACGATCACGCTGGCGACACCTCAGAAGATCGACCTGCTGTCGCTGACCAACGGCGTGCTCGCCGATATCGGTCAGACAGCGCTGCCGGCCGGTCAGTATCAGCAGGTCCGCCTGGTTCTCGCGCAGAACCAGGGCAACACCCTCGCGAACTCGGTCGTCCCGACCGGCGGCACGGAACAGGCGCTCGCGACGCCGAGCGCGACGCAAAGCGGCTACAAGATCATCCAGCCATTCACGGTGCAGCCGAACACGCTCGTCGACCTCGTGCTCGACTTCAACGCGTGCAAGTCGATCGTCCAGCGAGGCAACGGCACGTACGCACTGAAGCCGGTCGTCACCGCGATCCCGACCATCGTCAGCGGCGCGATCTCCGGTTACGTCGCATCGGCCGAAGCCGGCGCGACCGTGTATGCGGAACAAGGCGGCAAGGTGGTCCGCGGCACGGTTGCCGACGGTACCGGGAAGTTCGTGCTGTCGCCGCTGATCCAGAGTTCGACGCAAGGCAACTACGACGTCGTGGTCGTGCAGAACAACTTCGCGTCTGGCATCGTGCGCTCGGTTCCGGTCGTCGTGAACACGACCACGGCGGTGTCGACGTCGAACGCGCCGATCGCGCTTCCGGCATCGACGATGAGCACGGTCAGCGGCACGGTGACGGCAAGCGCCGACGCGTTCGTGCGGGCACTGCAGACCGTCGATGCAAAAGCGTACGAGATCACGTCGATCAACGCGAACATGGATACGGGAGCGTATGCGCTCAACGTACCCACGGCCGCGCCGATCGTCGGCACTTACTCGGGCTCGCTGCCGGTCGCGCTGGCTGCGTCGCCGGGCGCCGCGGCACAATATACGATCGAGGCGGACGCAGCGTCGGGCGCAACGCAATCGACGAACGTCAACGCAACGACCAGCCAGTCGAACGTCAATTTCAGTTTCTGACGCATCGACAGCATCATCGAAAGGGCCGCACGGCCCTTTCCTCAATAAACGGGAGAACGAAGTGAAGAAAGGGGTTATCGCATTGCTCGCGGCGGCGAGCGTGGTCGGCGCGCTAAGCGGTTGCGTCGCATACGTTCCGGGCCCGCCGGTCGTCGTCGCACCGCAAGGCGGGCCGGGGAACGGGTTCTGCCCGCCCGGACAGGCAAAGAAAGGCAATTGCTGATTGCACGAGGCCCGCGTATCGCGGGCTTTTTTCATGGTCGCTGCAAGACGGACATGGCGCGGGAATGGCGGAAGGCAGCCAGAGTCGAACTGACCCGGGAGTGTCTGACACCCCCAACCGGGTTTGAAGCCCGGCCGTACCACCGGATACGAATGCCTTCCGTGGGAAAAAACCAAAAGAACGACGAGCGCCTACGCCTGTATACCCACCCAACCGCTGTCAGGCCGCAGGAAGTGAAGATCGCGGTGGAAGCGAGTATACCCAACCCGATCGAAGAATTCGAGAATCTGGATCGCACGCTTGCGGCCGAGCCCGGTCGCGTCGCGAAACGTCGCCGCATCGAGTCCGCCGCCGCGCGTCGGCGTGAGATTGGCGACCAGCCCGGCCAGCTCGCGCACGACATCCGCGTGGTAGAACAGGTCGCGCACGACCTGATGCACGTCGCCGCGCCGCGCGAGCTTGCGCAGCAGCGTGCGCACGGCATCCTCGCCCGCACCCGTGTCGCGCGCCAGATCGCGGACCCACGGCGGATCGAAGCGCCCTGCATGAATCAGCGGCAGCAGTTGCTGCGCCAGCGCTTCCTCGCGCGCATCGAAACTCACCGCATGCGACGGCAGATGCAGCCACGGCCCGCTTCGCGCGACCTCCCCGCCATCCACCAGCGCATCGACCAACGCGCGCCACAGCACGTCGCCGACGAGCGGTGCCGCCATCCGTCGCAGGCGTGCCGCATCGAGTCCCTGCTCGTCCGGCACGCGCTCGTGATATGCGCGCAGCGTGTCGATCGCCCGCGCCTGCAGCGCATGCCAGTGCACTCGCGCGATCACCGTGCCGTCGTTCGACGCACGCTCGCGCTGGCCGATCGCCAGGGCGTCGTCCGGCAATGCGAGCGCGTCGGGCGCGAAGCCCGTCAGGTGCGTGAGCATCGTGCGTGCGATGCCCAGCGGCGCCTGCGCAAGCAGCGCATCGAGCCGCCCTTCGTCGAGCCATGCCGCGAGTGCGTCGAGCCATGCGCGACGCGCGGGCGTGCGGCGCTTGCGCGCGGGACCGAACGGGTCGAGCACGCGGCCGCCGCCGACGGTGCGCGTCGCCTGCGGATTGCGGACGATGAAGCGATCGCCCGGCAGCGCGAACACGGGTTCGTCGAACACCAGTTGCACGCGCATCTGCTGGCCGGCCGCGAGCGTATCGCCGTCGAGCAATGCGACGTGCGCGACGCGATGCAGCGTGCCGAGATGCACGTGCAGCGGCGCCCAGTGCGTCAGCGTGAGCCCCGCATCGGCCAGCAGCGTCAGGTCGACATCGAGACGAGTCGACGTCGCGACGAGCCGCGCATCCGCGACGGTATCGCCACGCTCGACGTCCGCCTTGTCGACGCCGGCCAGGTTCAGCGCGCAGCGCTCGCCCGCGCGGCCCGCGCCGACCGGCCGATTCTGCGCATGGATGCTGCGCACGCGCGCGGCGGCGCCAGTGCGCACGGCCGCGAGCGTATCGCCGGTCGCCACGCGGCCCGCGAACGCGGTACCCGTCACGACGGTGCCTTGGCCGGCCAGCGTGAACACGCGATCGACCGCGAGCCGGAACAGGCCGTCGTCGCGACGTGCGCGCCACGCGAGCGCCGCATCGGCGAGATGGCGCTTCAATGCGGCGACGCCCGGATCGTCCTCGCGCGTCGCGCAGGTTTCGAAGATCGGCGCGCGATCGAGCGTCGTGCCGTGCAGCCACGCGGCGATCTCGTCGCGCACCGCCGACAGGCGTGCGGTGTCGACGCGATCGCACTTCGTCAGCGCGACCGCGCCATGCGTGACGCCGAGCAGTTGCAGGATCGCGAGATGCTCACGGGTCTGCGGCATCACGCCGTCGTCGGCGGCGATCACGAGCAGCGCGAAGTCGATTCCGCACGCGCCGGCCGCCATCGTATGAATCAGCTTCTCGTGGCCCGGCACGTCGATCAGGCCGAGCACGTCGCCGTTCTCGAGCGGCGTATATGCATAGCCGAGTTCGATCGAAATGCCGCGCGCCTTCTCTTCCTTCAAGCGGTCGGTATCGACGCCCGTCAGCGCGCGCACCAGCGTGGTCTTGCCGTGGTCGATGTGCCCCGCGGTACCGACGATCATGCAGCCGGCCCCGCGACCTGCACGCATTGCGCGACGAATGCCGCTTCGTCTGCCGCTTCGAGGCAACGCAGGTCGAGCCGCAGCGCGTTGTCGGCGATGCGGCCGATCACCGGACGCGGCCATTCGCGCAGTTTCTTCTCGAGTTGCGCGAGCGCGCGGCCGCCGCGCTTGCCGTCCGGCGTGCGCACGACGAGCCCGGCGCTCGGCAACTGATCGATCGGCAGCGCACCGCTGCCGATCTGGCTGAACATCGGCTCGACCGTCACGTCGAAACCGCTGCCGAGCGCGGCCTGCAACGCGGGGCGCACGCGCTCGGCGGCCTCCGCGGTATCGCGCTGCGGCCGCGTCAGCAAGCGCAACGTGGTGAGCCGCTCGCGCAGGAATTCCGGCGCACGGTAGAGCCGCAGCACGGGTTCGAGCGCGGCGAGCGTCAGCTTGCCGACGCGCAGCGCGCGCTTGAGCGGATGTTTCTTGATCTTCGCGACGAGCGCGCGATCACCGACGATCAGGCCGGCCTGCGGCCCACCGAGCAGCTTGTCGCCGCTGAACGTGACCACGTTCGCGCCGGCGGCGACGGTTTCCTGCACGGTCGTTTCGTGCGGCAGGCCCCACTGCGTCAGGTCGGCGAGCGTGCCGCTGCCGAGATCGACGGCGACCGGCAGCCCGTGCTCGCGCGCGAGCGGCGCGAGTTCGGCCAGCGTCACTTCCTTCGTGAAGCCGCTGATCGCGTAGTTGCTGCAGTGCACCTTCATCAGAATCGCCGTGCGCGGGCCGATCGCGTCCGCGTAGTCGCGCAGATGGGTGCGGTTGGTCGTGCCGACCTCGCGCAGCTTCGCGCCCGCGCGGCTCATGATGTCGGGAATGCGAAATGCACCGCCGATCTCGACCAGCTCGCCGCGCGACACGATCACTTCGCGTTTCGGCGCGAGCGCGGACAGCGTCAGCAACACGGCCGCGGCATTGTTGTTGACGACCGTCGCGGCTTCCGCGCCGGTCAGTTCGCACAACAGATCGTCGATCAGGTCGTCGCGATCGCCACGGCGGCCGGTGGCGAGATCGAATTCGAGGTTGACGGGCTGGGTGAGCGCGACGACCACCGCACGCACCGCATCGTCGGGCAACAACGCGCGCCCGAGATTGGTGTGCAGCACGGTGCCCGTCAGGTTGAACACCGGGCGCACGGTGCCGGCGTTCTGTGCGGCCAGCGTGCGGGCGACAGTCGCGGCGATGCGCGGCTCGTCGAGCGGCTCGGCCGCCGGCAGATCCTGCTGAGCGGCGGTGCGCCAGCGTTCGAGTTCGGCGCGCACCGCGTTCAGCACGCGGGTGCGGCCATAGTCGGCGAGCAGCGGTTGCAGCGGGGCCGACGACAGCACGCGCTCTACCGAGGGCACGCGCGCGAGGACGGCATTCAGTTCATTCAAACCCGGTTCGGTCACGTAATGGTGGCTCCATTTCCTTGCGTGGCAGGGCAGCCGGCACCGGCACTCGCGCGCTCGCCCCGGCCGCCTGCCGTCACTCCGCTTCGCGCGACATGTCGGGCCACAGCAGCGGGTTCGGTGAACTGCGCTGGTAGCCGGCTTCGTTCATCAGCAGGTCGAGCGTGAGGCTCGCGAGATCGTCCGCCAGCGGCTCGAACTCGTAGTCCTTTTCCTGGTAGCCGATCTTGCGATAGGTCTTGCATTCGTCGCACGACTCGGCCTTGACGGCTTCGCTGCCGCCCTCGATCCCGTGGTAGGCGATGCCCTTGGTCGAATCGCAGTGCGAACATTTCGTGCGCACCATGTGCCACTCGGTCGTGCACAGCCCGCACTGCAGGAAACGGTACCCCTGGAACTGGCCGCCGACGCGCACGACGCTCGCGACCGGATGCGAGCCGCACACGGGGCACAGCCCCGGCTGGTCGAGATACGGGACGTCGGCCGGTGCGACGCGGCTCGCGAGATCGGTCCAGACGACCTGCAACGCGGCCATCAGGAACGGCGCGGTGGCCGGATCGACTTCGGCGAAGCGCAGCGCGAGGATCGCGTCGGCCTGTGCGTCGAGTTCGGCCGGCGCCATCAGCCGCAGCCGGTCGAGCAGCTTCGCGAGCGAAGGATTGACGAGCCCGGCGCTTTCGACGCGGTCGAGCAGTTCGTACAGCACGGCCCGCCACTGCGGGTTGCGCTCGCCGTCGAGCGCCGGCACGAGCGGCATCGAATGCTGCTGTGCACGCGCGATCGCTTCGGGCGACGGCATCGGCAGGTTCAGCGCCTGCAGCGTCGCGTGCTGCGCATCGGCGACGGTCGCCATCAGCCGCAGGTAGCCGCTGATCGGGTTCAGGTCGGCGAGCTTGCGCAGCCGTGCGGCACGCGCGGCAAACACGGTGTCGCGCTCCGGCAGGCGAAAGCGCGGAATGGCCGAATGATCGAGCGTCGAGATCTCGGTCGGTTCGAGAATGCGTTGTGTCACGAAAATGTCATCCAAAAAAACAAGCGCCGACGGATCGGCGCTCTTCAGGCGGTCCCGACGGCAGGCGGGGAAGGCATGCCGCAACCGGCGTACCGCCCCGCTCCGGTGCGTTATTTCACGCTTTCACGGAACCACTTCGGGTGATGCTTGCGGGCCCAGCCCAGCGTGACGGTGCCGCGCACCATCGCCCCGATCGAGCCCTTCACCCACAACGCCGCGTAAATGTGCACGATGATGCTCGCGATCAGCACGAAGGCCGCCACGGCATGCACGACGGCCGCCGCGCGGATCATCCCGATCGGGAAGTAGAACGAGAAGTAGCGTCGCCAGATCACGATCCCCGACAGCAGGAGCAACAGCAGGCACGCCACCAACGTGAAGAATAGCAGCTTCTGTCCGGCGTTATAGCGCCCGACGGGCGGCAGCTTGTCCTCCTGGTTGGTCAGCACGTCGTCGATCTGCTTCAGCCATTGCCGGTCATCCGCGTCGAGCACGTTGTGGTGCCAGAAGCGCACCACGAGAATCGCGAACGACACGAACATCACGAGACCGACGAACGGATGCAGGATCCGCGTCCACTGGCCGCCGCCGAACAGCGCGGTGAGCCAGAACATCGACGGATGGAACAGCGCGAGCCCGGACAGCGCGAGCAGCACGAACGTGATCGCGGTGATCCAGTGGTTCGTGCGCTCGTTCGGCGTGTAGCGGACGATCAGGTTGGGGTCGTCGTGCTTCATTTTGCGTCCTCCTTGATGCGTCGCGCCTCGTCGCGGGCGGCGGCTTCGTCGTCCTCGCTGACTTCGTTCGGACCGACCCGCGTGTAGTGGAAGAACCCGGCCAGCGCGGTCAGCGCGAGCCCGGCAACCGCGAGCGGCTTCGCGATGCCCTTCCACAGCTTCACCATCGGGCTGATCGACGGATTGTCGGGCAGCCCGTGGTACAGCGACGGTTTGTCGGCGTGGTGCAGCACGTACATCACGTGCGTGCCGCCGACGCCCTGCGGGTCGTACAGCCCCGCATGATCGAAGCCGCGCTCCTTCAGGTCCTCGATCCGCTCGGCCGCGTGCTGCTTCATGTCCTCCTTGGTGCCGAACACGATCGCGCCCGTCGGGCAGGTCTTCACGCAGGCCGGTTCCTGGCCGACCGCGACACGGTCGGAACAGAGCGTGCACTTGTATGCGCGATGATCCTTCTTCGAGATCCGCGGAACGTTGAACGGGCAGCCGGTCACGCAATAGCCGCAACCGATGCAGTTCTCCTCGTGGAAATCGACGATCCCGTTGTTGTACTGCACGATCGCGCCCGGCGACGGGCATGCCTTCAGGCAGCCCGGATCCTCGCAATGCATGCAGCCGTCCTTGCGGATCAGCCACTCGAGGTCGCCTGCCGGGTTCTCGTATTCGGAGAACCGCATCACCGTCCACGAGTGCTCGGACAGGTCGGCCGGGTTGTCGTACACGCCGACGTTGGTGCCGACTTCGTCGCGCAGGTCGTTCCACTCCATGCATGCCGTCTGGCATGCCTTGCAGCCGATGCACTTCGATACGTCGATCAGCTTCGCGACACTCCCGGTCACCGGTTCGCGCACCGTGGGCGGTGGCGTCGTGGTGGCCGAGACGCGCTTGATATCCAGCGATTGCAATGCCATCTCTTCCCCCTTACGCCTTTTCGACCTTCACCAGGAACGACTTGAATTCCGGTGTGTACGAGTTGCCGTCGCCTACGGACGGAGTCAGGGTATTGGCGAGATAGCCGGGCTTCGTCAGACCCTTGAAGCCCCAGTGCAACGGGACGCCGACCGTCTGGACCTTCTTGCCCTCGATCGTCAGCGGCTTGATCCGCTTCGTGACGAGCGCAACCGCGACGATGTAGCCGCGCTTGGACGACACCTTCACGCGATCGCCGTGCGCGACGCCGACTTCCTTCGCGAGATCTTCGCCGATCTCGACGAATTGCTCCGGCTGGATGATCGCGTTCAGCCGCGCATGCTTGGTCCAGTAGTGGAAATGCTCGGTCAGCCGGTAAGTCGTCGCGACGTGCGGGAACTCCGACACCTTGCCGAACGACGCGCGGTCGTCCGGGAACACGCGGGCGGCCGGGTTATTCAGCGCCTGCGGGTTGTCGGGGTGCAGCGGGTTCGCCGCGAGCGGCGTCTCGAACGGCTCGTAGTGCTCGGGGAACGGACCTTCGTTCATCCCCGCGCGGGCGAAGAAACGCGCGACGCCTTCCGGGTTCATGATGAACGGCCCCATCCCGCTCTCGGGCGCTTCGTCGGCCTTGAAGTCCGGCACGTCGGCGCCCTTCCACGCGCTGCCGTTCCAGCCGATCAGCTTGCGGGTCGGGTCGAACGGCTTGCCGCTCACGTCGCACGACGCGCGGTTGTACAGGATCCGCCGGTTGGCCGGCCAGGCCCACGCCCAGTTCAGCGTCTGGCCGATGCCGGTCGGGTCCGAGTTGTCGCGCCGCCCCATCTGGTTGCCGGCCTGCGTCCAGGCACCGCAGAAGATCCAGCAGCCGCTCGCGGTCGTGCCGTCGTCCTTCAGCTGCGCGAACGCGGCGAGCTGCTCGCCCTTCTTCACGAGCGTCTTGGCCGGATCCTTCGGGTCGGGCAAGTCGGCGAGCGCACGGCCGTTGAACTCCATTGCGAGCTCTTCGGGCGTCGGGCTTTCCGGGTTCGCATACGACCAGGTCAGGTTCACGATCGGATCCGGATACTTGCCGCCATCCGTCTGGTACATCTTGCGCATGCGCAGGAACAGCCCCGACATGATTTCGAGGTCGCTGCGCGCCTGGCCCGGCGGCTCCGCGCCCTTCCAGTGCCATTGCAGCACGCGGCTCGAACTGACGAGCGAACCGTTTTCCTCCGCGAAGCACGTGGTCGGCAGACGGAACACTTCGGTCTGGATCTTCGACGCATCGACGTCGTTGTAGTCGCCGTGATGTTTCCAGAACTCGGACGTCTCGGTCGCGAGCGGATCCATGATCACGAGCCACTTCAGCTTCGCGAGGCCTGCCGCCGTCTTCACCTTCGACGGCGCCGCCGCGAGCGGGTTGAAGCCCTGGCAGATGTAGCCGTTCATCTTGCCGGCATTCATCAGCTCGATCGCCTGCAGCAGGTCGTACTGCTTGTCCAGCTTCGGCAGGTAGTCGTAGGCCCAGTTGTTCTCGGCGGTCGCCGCATCGCCCCACCACGACTTCATGAAGCTGACGTGGAAGGCCTTGTAGTTCTTCCAGTAGCTCAGCTGGTTCGGTCGCAGCGGCAGCTGCGTGCGCTTCTTGATGTAGCCGTCGAAATCCTGCTCGGCCTGCATCGGCAGCGTCATGTAGCCCGGCAGCAGGTTCGACATCAGCCCGAGGTCGGTCAAGCCCTGGATGTTCGAGTGGCCGCGCAGCGCGTTCATGCCGCCGCCGGCGATGCCGATGTTGCCGAGCAGCAACTGCACCATCGCGCCGGTGCGGATGATCTGCGAGCCGATCGAATGGTGGGTCCAGCCGAGCGCGTACAGCACCGTGCCGGCGCGGCCCGGAACGGCCGTCGTCGCGAGCATTTCGCACACTTTCAGGAATTTCTCCTTCGGCGTGCCGCACGTCTGCTGGACCATGTCCGGCGTATAGCGCGCGTAGTGCTGCTTCAGCAGGTTGTACACGCAGCGCGGATGCTGCAGCGTCGGGTCGACCTTCACGAAGCCGTCGTCGCCGCGTTCGTAGTCCCAGCTCGACTTGTCCGGGTACGCGTGCTTCTCCGCGTCGTAGCCGGAATAGATGCCGTCGTTGAACGCGAAATCCTCGCGCACGATGAACGAGAAGTCCGTGTAGTTCTTCACGTACTCATGCTGGATCTTGTCGTTCGTCAGCAGATAGTTGATCACACCGCCCAGAAAGACGATGTCGGTGCCGGTGCGGATCGGCGCGTAGTAGTCGGCCACCGAGGCCGTACGCGTAAAGCGCGGGTCGACGACGATCAGCCGCGCCTTGCGGTGCGCCTTCGCCTCCGTTACCCACTTGAAACCGCACGGATGGGCCTCGGCTGCATTGCCGCCCATCACGAGAATCACGTCCGCGTTCTTGATGTCGACCCAATGGTTCGTCATCGCTCCACGGCCAAACGTCGGGGCAAGACCTGCCACCGTCGGGCCATGTCAGACACGCGCCTGATTGTCGAATGCGAGCATCCCCAGACTACGGATAGTCTTGTGGGTCAGGTAGCCGACTTCGTTGCTGCCCGCCGATGCGGCCAGCATGCCGGTGGTCAGCCAGCGGTTGACCTTCGCGCCGTCTTCGGTCGTCTCGACGAAGTTCGCGTCGCGGTCCGCTTTCATCAGCTTCGCGATCCGGTCGAGTGCGTCGTTCCACGAGATCGGTTCCCACTTGTCCGAGCCGGGCGCCCGGTATTCGGGATGCGTCAGGCGGTTCGGGCTGTGGATGAAATCGATCAGGCTCGCGCCCTTCGGGCACAGCGTGCCGCGATTGACGGGATGGTCGGGATCGCCTTCGATATGGATGATGCTCGGCTGTGCGTTCTTCGCGCCGTCACCGAGGCTATACATCAGGATGCCGCAACCCACCGAGCAATATGGGCAGGTGTTGCGCGTTTCGACTGTGCGCGCCAGCTTGTACTGTCGGACCTCGGCGAGCGCTTCCGTCGGAGAAAAGCCCATCAGGGCAAGACTCGATCCGGCAAGCGACGTGGCCGTCACCTTCAGGAACTGGCGCCGGGACATTTGTAGCATGATGGTCTCGGCGTTTTTGTGGGGTGAGGTGAAACTGAAAGGAATTATAGACAGTTCAGGCAACTATGATCGAATCCTCGGATCAATACCGATTTGTCTGATCCCCCGATGTCCTCGCGTACAACGCCCAACCGAACCGTCATGAAACGACAGATCACGTCCGAAGCTAGCCGCCTCGCGCAACAGCAGGCCAACTGGGCGCTCAACGCTTTCAAGCGTTTCTCCTCCCACCGCTGCTCGGCGATGGCCGCGAGCATCGCGTTCTTCTCCGCTTTTTCGCTCGCGCCGACGCTCGTGATGGTGATCGCCGTGGCCGGCTGGTTCTACGGCGACGACGCCGCACGCGGCCAGGTGTTCGAGCAGGCACATCAGTTGATCGGCGACGACGCGGCGGCCAGCATCCAGACGATCGTGCAGAACGCGCATCGCGCGGGCGAGCGCGGCGGAATCGCGACGCTGATCTCGTTCGCCGCGCTCGCGGTCGGCGCGTCGGCAACGTTCGCGTCGCTGAACACCGCGCTGAGCGTGATCTGGCCGAGCACGGAAAGCCGCTGGTCGAGCATGCTCGGGCTCGTGCGCGTGCGGCTGGTTTCGTTCGGGCTCGTGCTCGGCGTCGCGTTCCTGTTGATCGTGTCGCTGGTGCTCGATACCGCGATCACGTTCATCGGCACCTGGCTGCTCGGCGATTCGCCGTACGTCGTGATCACCAATCTGCTGCAGTTCTTCGTCGGCATCGCGGTGCTCGCGGGCGCGTTCGCCGCGCTGATGAAGTTCCTGCCCGATGCGCGCGTCGCATGGCGTGATGCGACGATCGGCGGGATCGTGTCCGCGATCCTGTTCTCGGGCGGCAAGAAGCTGTTCGCGCTCTATCTCGCGCATGCGGGCACGGCCAGCGCGTTCGGCGCGGCCGGATCGTTCGCGGTCCTGCTGATGTGGCTGTACTTCTCGGCGGCCGTGCTGTTGCTCGGCGCGGAATTCGCGGCCGCGCGCGGCGATGCGCATCGCCGCACCGGCAACGCCGCGGCCGCATCCGCGCCGGCCGATCGCGCAAGCGGCGACTGATTCATCCCCCACGTATTACCTCCCGCGGCCGCCTCCCTTTCCGCAACCACCCCGCCCGGCGGGGCATTCCTGCACGTTGATGCGTTCTTTGCGTCGGCACGCGATGCACGCTGCAACGGCAAACGTTTGCATGCGTCGTTTTTCGCGCTCGAACCGGCGAAACTCAACCTTCTCCCGCCGAACGCATCAGCCGTTGCAACAATCGCAGCGCAGCAATTGTCAACTATTTCAAAAAGAGGAACAGTCGTTGATGTCCTTGATATATATGGACTTTTTTCGGCTGTTACCTTTTCGAGACACTTTATTTTTTAAGCTTTCTTGCACGTATGGCACTGAGCTATTCTCCAATCCGCAACAAATAACGAATGACGATTCATTTGCGTGGAGATACTCAACGATGAAGAAACTCGCACTCTCGACCCTCTCGCTCGCCCTGCTGGGCGCCGCTGGCGCTGCTCACGCTCAGTCGAGCGTCACGCTGTACGGCGTGATCGATACGTCGATCGCATGGGTTCACGGCAACAACGGCCAAGCCAACAACTCGTGGCAAATGCTGTCGGGCAACCTGCAAGGCAGCCGTTGGGGCCTGAAAGGCGCTGAAGACCTCGGCGGTGGCCTGAAGGCGATCTTCCAGTTGGAAAACGGTTTTGACCCGGGTACCGGCCACCTGAACCAGGGCGGTCGCATGTTCGGTCGTCAGGCATACGTCGGCCTCGAGAGCGCCCAGTACGGTACGCTGACGCTCGGCCGCCAGTACGACCCGCTGGTCGACCTGGTCCAGGCAGTCACGGCTGACAACTACTTCGGCAGCGTGATGGCAACGCCGGGCGACGTCGACAACAACGACAACTCGCTGCGCGTCAGCAACGCAATCAAGTACACCTCGCCGGTCTGGGCAGGCTTCCAGGTCGAAGGCATGTACGCTCTCGGCGGCGTTGCGGGCAAGACGGGTTCGGGCCAAACGTGGTCGGTCGCGGCTGCCTACAACAACGGTCCGGTCGGCGTTGCAGCAGGCTACTTCTACGCAGCCAACCCGTCGCCGACGACGGCTGTCGGCCGCGCAGGCTGGGGTTCGACGACGTCCGACGCGATCTTCGACGGCCCGATCAACTCGGGTTACGCAACGGCGAAGTCGATCGCCATCGCACAAGTCGCAGGCCAGTATGCCCTCGGCCCGGTGACGTTCGGCCTCGGCTACAGCAACGCACAGTACAAGCCGGACGCGTTCTCGGGCTTCGGCTCGACCGAAAAGTACAACACGGGCCGCGCGTTCGTGACGTACCAGGTCACGCCGCCGCTGCTGCTGGGCCTCGGCTACTCGTACACGAAGGCTAGCGGCGACACGTCGGCGAAGTACCACCAAGTCGGTGTCGGCGCGGACTACTCGCTGTCGAAGCGCACGGACGTTTACCTGGTCGGCGCATACCAGCACGCAAGCGGCACGCAGCTCGTCGACGGCGTGCAGCAAAGCGCGCAAGCGTCGATCGCTTCGTACGGCTTCGCTGGCAAGAGCTCGGCCGAGCTGGTCGCGGTCGGCATTCGCCACAAGTTCTAAGAAGTACGTTTCCGGTGTGCATGGCGTCTCCGACGCCATGTCGCCGAACTGCAAAACCAGTCACCGGTTTCGGCCGTGGCTGGTTTTTTTTCGTCCGTTGCCAGCGGCGCCATGGCGGGCGATGGCCGTGGTCGGCACTTGGGTACGGCAACCGGCCGGGAGCGGCTCCTGGATCGCCTGTCGCGCGCTGGAAGCCTGTCCTGAGGCATCCGGACACCTCCTTGCTGTCCGACGGCCGCATACGGCCGGTCAGGCGCATGCCGCCACGCGGACCTCGCCATATCCCCTGACGCGCGACAACGGGATCAGGCATCGCAACGGACGCTTGCGCGCCCACCCTGCCAATTTCGATCCCGCGACGCGAAGCACTATGCTTCGACGTGTCGATTTCGACGGCCTTCGTCCGTCGTATCGATGGCGGCACGCGGATTGCCCCATCCCTCACCGACATCCGACAGGAGACGCTCCATGACGATTCAGAAGATCACGCCGTTCCTCTGGTATGCGACGGAAGCCGAAGAAGCCGCGGCCTTCTACGCGGGCATTTTCCCGAACTCGCGCGTCGTGCGCGTCACGGCGGTACCCGGTACCAGCGGCACCCGGATGGTCGAATTCGAGCTGTTCGGCCAGCCGTTCATCGCGATGAGCCACCCGCGCACCGAGACGTTCAACCACGCAATCTCGCTGATGATCAGTTGCGCCGACCAGGCGGAACTCGACCGCTACTGGAGCGCGCTGCTCGACAACGGCGGCACGGCCGACGGCTGCGGCTGGCTGCGTGACCGCTTCGGCGTCTCATGGCAGATCGTGCCCGACGCGCTGATCCCGATGATGGCCGACCGTGACGAGGTCAAGGCGGCGCGCGTGGCCGCGGCCATGATGCAGATGACGAAGTTCGACGTCGCCGCGCTGAAGGCCGCCTACGCCGGCACGGGGGGCTGACGAAGCACGGGCGCCGCGGCCTCCTTCGCGCGGGCATCGGCACGCCTGCGGCGCGCGCGCGATACGGGCGTGTCCGCGGCCGTCGACGGGATTGCATCGTGCCGCGACGCAATCGCGGGCAGCGACCGTTCGCGCGCGACTACGCCGAGAACATGGCCTCGACGATCCGTCGCACGTAACGCACGAATACGGCGACCGGTTGGCCCGACAACAGCGCATCGACACCGTCGCCGTCACCGCGCAGATAGACGGTGCGCGCGGCCGACAGAACGGGGCGGTACGTGTCGGGCAGTCGCTCCAGCGCCCACGCCGCGGCGACATCCTTCGGCGCGATCCTGCTGGTCGCGGCGCTGTACCAGATGCGCGCGAGCGCGAGCACGACGTTGCATTCGTCGCCGCGCCAGTCGGGCCCGGCATTCCACTGCGCAACCGTGGCGAGGAGCGCGGCGACGAAATCGCGTGCGGGCACCGCGTCGAACCACGCGGCCGCGCGCGGCCCCGCCCAGCGCAACGTCGTGCTGCCGCACCTTCGTCGACGGAATCGCCAGATCGTGATCGACGCATGCCGGCTCGACGATACCCGCGCGAAGATCGCGGCGCAGCCATTCGCCGAACTGCAGTTCGCGCCGGGCCGGATGACGCCGCGGCACCACGTCGCCGCGCACGACCACGGTTGCTTCCAGCGCACGCATGAGCACCTCACTCCGCGGCGCCGCAGACACGTCGGGCAAGTCGAGCATCAGCGCGCGCCGCACCGCTTCGCCCGGCGATGCGGCAACTGTTACCAGCAGGTCGATGTCGCTGCGCGGTTTCAGTCCGCTATCGAGCGTCGCACCGAACCGATGCATCGCCTGCAGCATCGCGCCGAGTGCCGTTCGATCGCGGCGCACGCGGCCGTCACCTGCTCGGCAATCTCGGCGGGAACGATCGTCGCGTTCATCGCGCGCGCCCCGCGCGACACACGCGCAACGCGCGGCGATGCACAGCCGTGCGCCGGCACGAACACGACGATCCGGCCATCCGCGCAAGCAGCCCGCAACATCGGATGCGCGTCACGTCATGCCGTATCCGCGCCGCGCGATACCGACGCGGCCGTTCGATTTGCGCGACGCAATAAAAATCCCCGTACGCTTTCGCGTACGGGGATCGTCGGACATCGCAACGGCCGCCGACATGCATTCGGCGACCGTTACGCTGCATTACGCAGCCGCGTCCTTCAGCTTCTTCAGCGCACGTGCCTTCACGCGCACGCTGGCCGGCTTTGCCGGGAACCAGCGCTCTTCGCCCGTGAACGGATCCTTGCCGAAGCGCTTCTTCTTTGCCGGCACGACTTGCGCCGTGATCTTCAGCAGACCCGGCAGCGTGAACTCGCCTGCGCCCTTCTTGTGAACCGAGCCCAGCACGACGTTCTCGAGTGCGACGAGCACTGCCTTGACCGCCTTCACTTCGACAGCTGCGCGCTCAGCGATGTGCGTTGCGAGCGATGCCTTCGTGAACTTGTCCTTCAGCGGCGTCGGAGCGGCCGGTGCTGCCTTCGCGACAGCCTTCTTGGCCACTACTTTCTTCGCGGGCGCAGCCTTTTTGGCAGCCACTTTCTTGGTGGCCGGTGCGGCAGCCTTCTTGGCCACCTTTTTTGCGGAAGTCGCCATGTTTCTCCTACCAGGTGTGGTCGTTGGATACACGAAGCGTGCAACGCGCGCGCTTCAACGCCGGATTCTACAAGCGCCTTGACGCTTCGTGGAGTACTTTTATGCGTTTTCGCGGGGTTTCCCGCAGGTTTTGTTGCGCGCGACCGACTTCGACGGCGCGCCAGCATCGAAAAACGCCTTCACGTATACGTCCAAACGCGCCCGATCGCGAATTACGTTCGATATTTGCGCACCTATACTGACCTCGCTCAGTGCCCCGGATGCCTTCATGCGCGAAGTCAGATACGTCAAAGGACTCGACGGCCTGCGAGCCATCGCCGTCATCCTCGTTTTCCTGTCCCACAAGGGCCACGTCCTCGCTGTCGACGTGGGCAAGCTCGGTGTGTGGACGTTCTTCTTCATCAGCGGATTCCTGATCGTCGGCGAACTGCATCGCAATCGTCAGGCGATCGAGCGCGGCGCGATGACGCGCCGCCATGCGCTGGCGCTGTTTCTCGCAAAGCGCGCGCTGCGGATCTTTCCCGTCTACTACCTGCTGCTCGCCGCGCTCGCGATCGCGCACGCGCTGTTCTACCAGCGCGGCGTCGATCTCGGGCTCGCTTGGCACGCCACGTTCCTGTCGAATTACTGGATCGGCGTCGTCAAGGACGGCTGGCCGGGCTCCACGTCGCACTTCTGGAGCCTCGCGGTTGAGCAGCAGTTCTATCTGATTGCGCCGCTCACGCTGCTCGCGGTGCCGGCCGTGCGCCATGTCGTGCTCGGCGTCGCGGCCATCGCGCTGTGCGCGGTCGCGCATCTCGCGCTCTACGCGGTCGATGCATCGCCGGTGCTGATCTATGCGTTTTCCCCGTGGAATTTCGCGCTGATCGCGCTGGGCGGCGTCGGCGCGATGGCGCTCGCCGATCGCGGCCAGGACGTCGTCCGCCGCGTTCCGCCCGGCTGGCTCGGCGCCGCCGGCGTCGTGTTCTTCCTCGCGCTGCCCGCATTCACGATGCTGCCGGACGTCGTCACGGGGCTCGCGGATCTCGGCCTGTCCGCGTCGCTCGGCGCGCTGATGTTATGGATCGTCACCGAACCCGACCATCCGGCCGTGGCACTGCTCGACTGGGCGCCGCTCGTGTATCTCGGCACGATCAGCTACGGCTTCTACCTGTTCCACAACCTGATCCCGGCACGTTTCGGCGAGATGCCCGCGCTGTTCGCGCACGTGCCGATGCCTGGAATCGTCCGGGAAGCGTTGCCCGAACTGCTGCAGTTCGCGCTCGCCGTGCTGCTCGCACATCTGTCATGGCGCTTTCTGGAACGGCGCCTGCTCGACTTCAAGAAGCCGATCGCCGCGATGCTGGCCCGGTACTTCGTCGCGCGGCCGAGCACGTCGCCGCGCTGAGCGCGATACCGGCGCGGGCGCGACGCAGCCTGCAAGCAACCGTCGTTCATCAGCGCGCAAGCGCGCCGACGCGCCGGCACCGGTTTCATCGCAGCGGCATCCGGCGCATCGCGCACCGCGCGCTCGAATCGCCACCATCGTCCGGCGGCGTACCAGAATCGTCACGCACGCACCCGCTCGAATCCGCCCGAAATCAGCATCGCCGCTCACCCGCCGCCGCACGCCCGCGATTCGTCCAGACGCAAAAAAGCCCCGACGCACGAGGCAGCCGGGGCCAACGGAACAACCACCACCTGAAACAACGGAGCAGCGCGGCTGCTTATGCGACAGCAGCCAGCGCGGGCAGACAGGTACGCAGGTACGCCTCGAATTCGCGGCTCACTTCCGGATGCTGGAGCGCGAGCTCGACGGTCGCCTTGAGGTAGCCGATCTTGCTGCCGCAATCGAAACGGGTGCCGTAGTAGCGATACGCGAGCACCTGTTCGTTCGCGAGCAGCGTCTGGACCGCGTCGGTCAGCTGCAGCTCGCCGCCGGCGCCGGGCTTGAGCTTGCGCAGGTGATCGAAGATCGTCGGCATGAACACGTAGCGGCCGACCACGCCGAGGTTCGACGGCGCGTCTTCCGGCGCCGGCTTCTCGATGATGCCCGACAGCTTGATGATGTCTTCTTCCCACTCGCGGCCTTCGACGACGCCATACGAACGGCTGTCCTCGCGCGGAATCGTCTCGACGCCGATCACCGAGCTGTGATAGTGGTCGAACACGTCGACGAGCTGCTTGAGCACGGGCTGTTCGCCGTGCAGCAGGTCGTCGGCGAGAATCACCGCGAACGGCTCGCCGTGCACGAGCTTTTCCGCGCACAGCACCGCGTGGCCGAGACCGAGCGCTTCCGGCTGGCGCACGTAGAAGCAGTTCACATGGCTCGGCTTGATGCCGCGCACGAGTTCGAGCAGCTTTTCCTTGCCGCGTGCCTCGAGTTCGGCCTCGATCTCGTACGACTTGTCGAAGTGATCCTCGATCGCGCGCTTGCTGCGCCCGGTCACGAAGATCATCTCGGTGATACCGGCGTTGATCGCTTCCTCGACCGCGTACTGGATCAGTGGCTTGTCGACGACGGGCAGCATTTCCTTCGGGCTCGCCTTCGTTGCCGGAAGGAACCGCGTGCCGAGACCGGCGACGGGGAACACGGCCTTGGTGACTTTCAACATGTTCGCATCCTGATTGCGTTGACTGCGCCGCGTCGCTGGGCGACCCGGCGCGATTGTTTTTCGAACGGCATATCGAGAACCGGCGGCACGGCCAATTCCACTCCGCTCATTTTCGATATGGACCTAGTGCCCATGTTTCCGAAAAATGGATAATCCACGAACCCGGTCGATATTTCCGAACCCGATACCGAGACATAAACAAATTACCGATTTTCCGGATACAAATTCTTACGATTCGAATTCCTCGATATACGGGACGCCGCCCCGCTCGAGGCCCGGGCGAATCGGCTCGTTCTTCAGCGCCTCGCGGTACGCCGACAGCACGGCCATGACCAGCAGTACTGCCGCGCTCGCGATCCAATGCATGTCCATCTTGCCGCTCCTTGCATCAATCAACTGGAGCTTCAAGCTATCAGAAAAAAATCGGCAAATAATTGTGGCAGCGGCGAAACCGCTTTCAGACCGGAATAAAACCACCATCTGAAACATCATCATTTCCCGGCGAGATTTTTTTATTCATTCGATCGAATTCTTGCGCATTACGATTGGACCATCCCCTTCATCCGTCGCAAGGAATCGAATCGCATGCAAGCTTTCAGCGGATCGTCTTTGACTGCGCCGCCCGTCGCCGACCACAAGGAACACGTGATCGACGCGATGCGCGGGTTCGCGGCGCTGCTCGTCGCCTATTTCCACTGCCGCCAGGTCGTCTGGGTCGGCATGCAGAGCTTCCATCACGCTTACGGTCATGCGCTGAACCCGAGCGTGATCGCCGGCTACCTGACCTTCCCGTTCGCGTGGGGCTCCGCCGGCGTGCCGATCTTCTTCGTGATCAGCGGCTACTGCATCCACCGCAACGCGGCGCTCAAGCTCGCGGCCAACCCCGCGTACCGGCTCGATGCGCCGAACTTCTGGGCGCGCCGCTTCGCGCGCATCTACCCGGTGCTGCTCGCCGCGCTGCTGTTCACGCTCGCGATGGACGCGGTCAGCCTGCAGATCGCGCCGGTCAGCCACAAGATCCGCGACGTCGGCCTCACCGCGTTCCTCGTGAACCTGTTCTCGCTGCAGGGCGTCGCCGGCTACACGTACGGGTCGAACGGCGCGCTGTGGACGCTGTCGCTCGAAGTGCAGTTCTATGCGATCTACCCGCTGCTGTTCGCGCTGCGCCGGCGCATCGGCATGCCGGCCATCGTGGCGGCCGTCGCGCTCGTCAACGTCGCGTCGGCGTGGCTGCTCGAACGGCACGACCTGCAGTTCTTCACGTCGTACTGGCTGTCCTGGACGGTCGGCGCATGGATCGCCGACGTGCGCGCGCAGCCGTCGCGCGGCACGGCCGCCGTGCCGTCGCGCGCGTGGTATCTCGCGGCCGCCGCGCTGCTGGCCGCAGGCTGCGGCGCGTTCCACTTCGGCCAGTACGGCGCGTTCCAGCTGTGGGCGGCCGGCTTCGCGTGCTTCCTGTACCGCGCGCTCGCCTGCCCGCCGCGCCCGACGCCGCTGTTGCGCGTGCTCGGCTGGTTCGGCGACTTCAGCTACTCGCTGTACCTGGTCCATCTGCCGCTGTTCGTCTGCCTCGGCTCGGTGCTGTTCCACTCCGAACTGCAACTGTCGATCTGGCCGTCGATCGCGTTCATGGCCGCCGCGATTCCGGTCGCCTACGTGTTCTACCGGCTATTCGAACGCCCCGCGATGATGTGGTCGGCCAGCCTGAAGCCGACGCGCGCCGCACGCGTCGTCGCACCGGCGCCCGAACGGGCTGTCTGATTGCGCCGTTACGGCGCTCCCGGCCCCCGCGCGACCTCGAGTCGTGCGGGGGCATTTTCATGGGCATGACGCGGCGTCACACGCCGCCTGGGCGGCTGCACTACCGTCGCATCGCCCGCCTCCTCGCCGGCCTCACTGCATGACCTCACGGCGTTCCGTGAAGCCAATTCCGATCCAGACTGCCGAGGATTCCCCCAAGACCCCGTACGCGAACGCATCATCAGTTCGCCTCCGGCACCCCGCGCCCGACGCGCATCAGGCTCCCGCCCGCCCAAAAAAGCAGAGCCCTCATGCAGCACACCGCCGCATGAGGGCCCGTTTCCCGGCGCATGGCGTAGATTCGCGCCGCACCTACCGCTTCTTCGCCTTCGCGGCCTTCGCCGTATCCGCGAGGATCTTCTCGACCCGTTCCACATAGATCTCGGTGCCGAACCGGCGCACCGCGGTCGCCCGCCCGCTCGCGACGAGCCGCTCGCGCAGCGCGGCGTCGTGCTGCAGCCTGCCCAGCGCATCGGCCAGCGCGGTCGCGTTGCCCGGCTCGCACAGCAGCCCGTTTTCGCCGTCCTCGATGATCTCGACGACTCCGCCCGCGCGGGCCGCGACCACCGGCCGCCGTGCGAGCATGCCCTCGACGATCACGCGCCCGAACGGCTCCGGTGTGATCGACGTATGCGCGACCACGTCGACCGCCTTCATGCACGCGGCCACGTCGCGCTGGAAGCCGAGGAAGTGCACGCGATCGTCCATACCGTGACGCGCGACGATCTCGTGCAGCTGCGCCGCGTATTCGTCCTCGCCGAACAGCGGCGCGCCGACCAGCACCACGTGCATGTCCGGATGGCGAGCCGCGGCCTCCAGCAGCAGGTGCTGCCCCTTCCAGTGCGCGAGGCGGCTGAACGAGCCGACCAGCCATGCGTGCTCCGGTAACCCGAAGCGCGCGCGCAGCGCGGCCTGGCTGGCCGTGTCCAGCGCGTCGAACGGTTCCGCCGAAATGCCGTTGAACACGACGTCGACGTGCTGCGGCGTGAAGCCCGTCAGCGCACGGAACGCCTGCGCGGACGCATCGGAGTTCGCGATCACGCGCGTGACGCCGAACCGCGCGCAGCACTTGATCGCCATCAGTTGCTTGCTGCCGAAATGGTCGCTGCTGACGATGTCGCGCAGGTGCCAGACCACCGGCTTGCGCGCGAGCCGCCCGGCCAGCGCCGCGACCACCATCGCGCGCTGCGTGTTCGCGTAGATCACCTCGGCGCGGCGTGCGCGCCGCGCGACGTCCCGCACGAGCGTGTAAAGCTGCTTCAACGCGCCTGCCGACACGCCGCCCTGCTTGCGCACCCCCGCGAGCGCGCCCTGGTCGAGCACGTCGACGCGCGCGCCGATCTCGTCGAGCGCCGCGCGGAACGGGCCATCGTCGAACAGCACCACGTCGGCGTTCGCGCGCATGTGCTTCATGATCTCCAGCAGCGACAGCTCCGCGCCGCCGAGCACGCCGCTCTGGTCCAGCACGAGCGTCGCCGGGCCGCGCGCGGGCGGCATCGGCGCGACGGCCGTGCCGCGCTGCGCGGTCGAGCCGGGCAGCGCCGCCTCCACGTAGTCGAGGAAGCGCCGCCGGAACGTGTCGGCGGAGAAGCGCTCTGCATTCGCGCGGCACGCGTGCGGCGTGAAGCGCTGCGGCGCGCGCTCGAAATCGTCGACCGCCGCGACGATCGCGTGCGGCGTCTGTTCGTCGAAGAACAGCCCGGTCGGATTCGCGTGCGCGCGCGGTTCGAGCACCGTCTCGAGCGCACCGCCCTTGCCGTAAGCGATCACGGGCGTGCCGCACGCCTGCGCCTCCACCACCGAGATCCCGAAATCCTCCTCGGCCGCGAACACGAACGCCTTCGCGCGCCGCATCCGGTCGTGCAGCACCGCGAACGGCTGATAACCCATGATCTCGACGTTCGGGCCGGCCTTCGCGCGGATCTTCTGCATCTCGGGGCCGTCGCCGATCACCACGAGCTTGCGCTCCGGCGTGCGCGAGAACGCTTCGACGATCAGGTCGATCTTCTTGTACGGCACCATCCGCGACGCGGTCAGGTAGAAATCGTCCTTCGCCTCGTTCAGCGAGAAGCCGTCGACGTCGACCGGAGGGAAGATCACCGCCGCGTCGCGGTGATACACCTTGCGGATGCGTCGCGCGATGAACGCGGAGTTCGCGACGAAGCCGTCGACCGCATTCGCGGTGCGCGTATCCCAGTTGCGGATGTAATGCAGGATCATCCGCGCGAGCAGCGACTTCGGTCCGTGCGTGAGGTTCGACTGTTCCAGATACTGATGCTGCAGGTCCCACGCGTAGCGAATCGGCGAATGCACGTAGCTGATGTGCATCTGGTCCGGCCCGGTCAGCACGCCCTTCGCGACCGCATGGCTGCTGGAGATCACGAGATCGTAGTCCGACACGTCGAGCTGCTCGATCGCGAGCGGCATCAGCGGCAGGTAGCTGCGGTACTTGGTGCGCGCGAACGGCAGTTTCTGGATGAACGAGGTCGTCACCCGCTTGCCGCGCACGAACGCGCGATCGTCGAGAAAATCGACGAGGCTGAACAGGTCCGCGTCGGGAAAGCACGCGACGATCTGTTCGAGCACGCGCTCGGCGCCGGCGTACGTGACGAGCCAGTCGTGGACGATCGCCACGCGCAGCGGGCGCGACGCATCGCGTGCGCCCGCCTGTCCGGCCGGTTCGGTCCGGCGCAGCGCGGCGGTGTCGCCGGCTTCGGCCACGGCGGCATCGGCCGTGGCGAGGTTCAGGATGGCGTGTTCCGCCAGATCGCGATTCATACGGTTTTCCTCGCATTGAGACGGACGAACAGGTCGCGCACCAGCGCGCGCAGGGCCGGCGTCATCGTGAGCGACCACGCAAGGTTCAGCACCAGCACGACCGCGCAGAGGCCGATCGACTCGCCGAGCCCCGACCACGCCTGCGCGAGAAACAGGCTCGCGAGCAGGAAGGCGAGATGCGCGAGCATGTCGAGCACGATCGCGCGCATCCGGATCGCCGACAGGTAAAGCAGCACGCCGTAATCGACCAGCGCACGGGTCGCGACGACCACCGCCGCGCCGATCAGCCCGAAGTGATGAATGCCGAACCACAGGCCGCCGACGAAGAACGGCATCTCGACGAGCCCGGCGAACGCCGCCCGGGCCGGATTGACCTGCGACTGGATCAGGATCCGCGTGACGCTCGCCTGGCCGACGAGCCAGACGCTGATCACCAGCACGCGCCCGACCGGCGCCGAATGCGCGGCGAGATCGGCGCCGACCCACAACGTGAGGAACGGTGCGAGCGCGAAAATCGCGACGATGCCGACCGGCGTGAACACGCCGTTCAGGAATTCGAGCGACTGGCGCGCGAGCGTGTCGGCATGCTCGCGGCCGACCGCCGACAGGCGCGGAAACAGCGTGCGCACCAGCGCGTTCGGCAGCATGTTCAGCCGCGTGACGAGGTTCTGCGGAACCGTGTAATAGGTGACGAACTTCGCGCCCATGCCGGCGCCGAGCATTACGCGGTCGAGCGTGTCGGCGATCATGCTCGTCGTGCTCGCGATCAGCATCCAGCCGCCGAAGTTGAACAGCCCTTTCGCGGTGCCCCACTGCGGCGGGTCGATGCGCTGGATCCCGAGCACCTTGATGCTTGCGTGACCGAGCATCACCGCCGCGATCAGCCGCGCGAGGACGGCCGCGGCCAGCACCGTCTGCAGGTTAGGCGCGATCCACCATGCGGCGCCGAGCGGCAGCAGCTGGAACAGGAACGTGCCGATCGTCTGGTTCGTGTTGAACACGCCGAACCGTTCGGCCCCGTTGATCGCGCCGGCGAACACCCACGACACGTTCGCGAGCGGAATCGCGAGCGCGAGCCACGGCAACGCGAGATACACCTCGTGCTGCATCGCCGCCGACACCTTCGTGAAATACGCGGTGTAGACGAACGCGCCGAAATAGATCAGCAGGCCGCCAACGATGCCGGTGCCGAGATTCAGCCAGAACGCGCTCCAGAAGACCCGCGCGCTTTCGTCCGCATTGCCGCTCGCGAGCGCCTTCGAGATGTGGTTCTGCGCGGCCATGCTCATCCCGAGATCGAGGATCCCGAAATAACCGATCAGCGTCCACACGAGGCTGACGACGCCGTAGCGTTCGACGCCCAGCGCGTGGATGTACGCGGGCACCGTCACCAGCGACACGAAGGTCGGCAGGATCAGCCCGATGAAGTTGATCGAAACGTTCTTGAGTATGCCTTTGTCCATGCTTCTGCCTTGTGTGACGCCAACGACGACGGCGCGCCGCCCGTCACGGTTTCCAGCGATACATCAGCACCTTGCCGCGCGCGTCTTCCTCGACGAACACCAGGTATTCGCCGTTCTCGCGCCGGAACGCGCTGATGCCGAACGGCACGTCGACCCAGCCCGATGCCTTGCCGACCTCCGCGCCCGGGCTCATCACGCCGACTTCCTTGCCGGTTTCCTTGTCGTACACGTGGATCTTGCCGACCGGCTCCACCGTGAAGATGTAGCGGCCTTCGACCGTGATACCGATCAGGTCGAGGATCGGCTTCGCGTCGAGCTGCCACGGCAGCGCGACCGTGTAGCGCACCACCGGCGAGCCGGTCGACCACTTGTCGAAGCGCACCAGCACGCGGCCGACTTCCTTGTTGATGCCTGCCTGCGGCGGCGCGTCGGCCGTGTAGCCCGTCACGTACAGCGTGTCCGTCTGCGGCTCGTAAATCGCGCGGCGCAGCTGCGTGAACGGCTGCGGCATCGGATAGGTCGTGACCTTGTCGTACGAATAGATCGGGTTGCCGGCCTTGTCGACGCCACCGTAGCCGAAGCGGTGTATGCCGCGCACGTCGCTCGTGCGCCAGATGTCGCCCTTGGTGTCGACCCACCAGCCCCAGCCACCCGCCTTTGCCTTGCCGGTCGTGTTGGTCGTGAATTCGTCCTCGTCGAGCCGGCCGTTGCCATTCGTGTCGCGCCAGATCCAGTCGCCGCCAGGCGGCTTGTTCGGCACCTTGTCGACCGGCCGCGCGCGACCCGCGATCAGGCCCGACGGAATCGCGACCTCGCCGTCGCGCTTCGCGTCGAAGCGGTAGATCTTCAGGTGGTCGGCGTACATGTCGGTCAGGTACAGGAACGTGCGGCCGTCGACGCGCCGCGCGAACGGCATGCCGGGATACTGGTCCGTGTGGAACACGGGATCGTCCGGATACTTGAAGCGGTTCGACAGAAAGCCGGCGTATTTCCAGTCCCGGCCGGGCGGCTTCGACAAATCCAGCTCGAAGCGCTTGTTGCCCGTATACACGCTGTTCGGCCGCGCCGGATCGAGCCACGCGCCGTCGACGAACAGCAGCCCCTGCACCTGCCAGCGCAGCTTGCCGTCCGGCGTATAGCTCTCGAGCACGGCGCCGAGCCCCGCGCCGATCGTGTCGTGACGCGGCCCGATGCCGTTCATCGACACATACACGTTGCCCGCTCGATCGACGCCCACGCCCGTCAGCCCGTTGAAGCGCTGCGGCCCCGGACGGCCGGGCACCGGACCCGCGAAGATTCCGCCGCGCTCGCCGAGCGTGCCCGACGGCGCATAGCCCTTGCCACCTTTCGAGAAGATCAGCACCTGCTGCCGAGGCCCGTTGTCCGCGACCAGCACGCGTCCTTTCGCGTCGACCGCCACGTCCACCGCCTCGGTGCCGTCGGGCAGCGCGGGCGCGTCGTCGAGCTTGCGGCCGTCCGCGCGCACGTGCACGAGGTGCGCGGGCCCGCCGATCGTATCGGTGAGCAGCCACAGCGTGCCGTCGCCGGCGAGCGCGATGCGGCCCGGCTCGTGCGCGCTCCAGGTGGCCTTCTTCTGCATCGTCTCGGCGTCGTACACGTCCACCGCGTCATGCGACGGATTCGTGGAGAACAGCGTCCTGTCGTCGGCCGCGAGGCCGCCGACTTCCGCCTTCGCCTCGCCCACTTCCGACCGGGCCGGGGCCGGCACCTCGTTGACCATCATGAAGCTGGCGGCCATCCGTGCGCGACCGGCATCGGCGCGCCCGCCCGGCGCGACCTGCGGCGCGGCGCGGAACGGCGCCGGCTGCTTCATGTCGCCGATCGTGCGGCGCGAAATGCCGAACCACTGCTTGCCCTTGTCCGGCCAGATGCCGGGCGACTGCAGATGGCCGCGCTCGTTGCCGACGCCGATCGCGACATACGCATACTTGCCGTTCACCGCGACCGCGTTGCCGCCGAGGTTGCCCCAGCCGTGCGTGCCGCCGGCGAAGCCGAGCATCTTCCCGTCCTGGTAGACGCTCGCCTCGGCGCCGCTCTCGTCCCACGGCGCGTTCGTATACACCTTGCCGTCGGGCGTCACCGCGATCGCGCGGATGTCGATCTGCGTCCAGCTGCCGTCGCCATAGCCGAACGTGTTGCCGATCCACGACGTGGTCGCGGGCAACACGGTTTCAGCCGATGCGGCGCTCGCGGACAGCGCCGCGCATACCGTCATGCCAACCAGAATCAGACGTCGCAATGCGCTCTCCAGACTCGATGCGGAAGCGACCGGCGGCGCGGCATGCTGCCTGCACTCGATGCCCTGTCGCTAAATAGGTTTCAAACGTCGCGATGCAGGTTACAAGCAAAAATAATCACAAGAAATTTGGAAATATTTGGGGATGTTTCGACCTGAAATATCGAGCCGGAACAGCGAGGAATTGGCCCGGCAAAACGGAAATATCGACCGCCTTTCATGCGGCGATCCGTAGAAAATGCCGCTCCGGCCCGCCCCGTCGGGGTGCGTAGCCTGCAAACCTTTCATGTCGCGATTGAAACGACCGGCATTCGAATCTTTTCAGCCGGATAAATGACATGCGTTTTTTTGCCGATTTCTTTTCCCTAGAATCGATTTCGATTCAATATTTCATTTAAACGCATGCATTACGTTCACGCATCGGATGCGCGGCGCGCCACGGCATCGGCCGCGCGTCGCGAAGGAGCGGCGCGATGACGGGCATCTCGCGCACCGCCGACCTCGCCCCGCCGCAACACGGCCGCATCGTGCAGCTCGACGGACTGCGCGCGATCGCCGTCGGCGCCGTGTTCCTGCAACACGCGCTGAAGGCGCCGCTATGGATGGGCGTCGACCTGTTCTTCGTGCTGAGCGGCCTGCTGATCACCGGCATCCTGCTCGATCGCAAGGCCCGCGGACAGTCGTACTTCAGCCACTTCTACGCGCGCCGCGTGCGCCGGATCCTGCCGCCGTACGTGCTGCTGCTGGTCGTGTCGACGCTGCTGTTCGGCGCGAGCTGGCTGCCGCACTGGCCGTGGTTCGCGTTCTTCTCGACCAACATCGGGCTGTCGCTCGGCAGCATCGGTCACGACAGCCTGAACGTGCTGTGGTCGCTCGCAGTCGAGGAGCAGTTCTACATCTTCTGGCCGTTCGTCGTGCTGTGGTGTTCGGAGCGCGCGCTGCTGTGGATCGCCGCCGCGCTGATCGTCGCGGCGCCCGTGTTGCGCGCGATCGCGACGCCGTGGTTCGATTCGTTCTGGCCGATCTACTACCTGACGCCGTTCCGGATGGACCTGCTGGCCGCGGGTGCGCTGCTCGCGATCGTGCTGCGCCGCGACCGGCGCGCGCTGGAGCCGTTCTATCCGCTCGCGATCGTCGGCGCGCTCGTGTCGCTCGCGATCCTCGGCTGGCTGCACCTGTCGTTCCCGCGTTTCCGCGCGGCGAACACGCCGCTGTCGAACGCCGCGCTCTACAGCGTCTCGCTGCTGCTCTGCACGTCGATCGTCGTGATCGCGCTGCGCGGACGCGGCATCGTGCAGCGTGTGCTGACGAACCCGCTGCTCGTGTACGTGGGCACCGTCAGCTACACCGTCTACCTGATTCACCTGAGCGTGCTGTACGCGCTGTGGCCGCTGCACCTGAATCGCTTCGTCACGGCCGCGCTCGCCCTCGCCATCACGCTCGCGTACGCCACCGTGAGCTGGTACGGCTTCGAGCGGCGCCTGACGCGCGGCCCCGCACGCGCCACGGTACCCGCCGCCGCGCGCACGACCGCCTGAATTTCTCAATCCATCGATTCGACCAGGACATTGCCATGAGCCAAACTCGCAAGAAGGCCATCATCACGGGGATCACCGGGCAGGACGGCGCCTACCTGACCAAGCTGCTGCTCGACAAGGGCTACGAGGTCACGGGCACCTACCGCCGCACCAGCTCGGTGAACTTCTGGCGCATCGCCGAGCTCGGCGTCGACACGCACCCGAACCTGTCGCTCGTCGAGCACGACCTGACGGACGCCGGCTCCAGCCTGCGGCTGCTCGAACGCACGCAGCCCGACGAGTTGTACAACCTGGCCGCGCAGAGCTTCGTCGGCGTGTCGTTCGATCAGCCGGCCACGACCGCCGAGGTCACCGGCATCGGCCCGCTGAACCTGCTCGAGGCGATCCGCGTGGTGAGCCCGAAGACGCGCTTCTACCAGGCATCGACGTCCGAGATGTTCGGCAAGGTGCAGGCAATTCCGCAAACGGAAACGACCGCGTTCTACCCGCGCAGCCCGTACGGCGTCGCGAAGCTGTACGCGCACTGGATGACCGTGAACTACCGCGAGTCCTATGACCTGTTCGGCTGCAGCGGCATCCTGTTCAACCACGAATCGCCGCTGCGCGGCCGCGAGTTCGTCACGCGCAAGATCACCGACACCGTCGCGAAGATCAAGCTCGGCAAGGCGACCAAACTCGAACTCGGCAACCTCGACGCCAAGCGCGACTGGGGCTTCGCGCTCGAATACGTCGAAGGGATGTGGCGGATGCTGCAGGTCGACGAGCCCGACACCTACGTGCTCGCGACCAACCGCACCGAGACCGTGCGCGACTTCGTGCAGATGGCGTTCGCGGCCGCCGGCTACCAGATCGAATGGACCGGCAAGGGCGAACAGGAACGCGGCCTCGACGCATCGAATGGCAACGTGCTCGTCGAAGTGAACCCGAAGTTCTACCGCCCTGCCGAAGTCGACCTGCTGATCGGCTGCGCGGACAAGGCCAAATCCAAGCTCGGCTGGGCGCCGGAAACGACGCTCGAGCAGCTTTGCCAGATGATGGTGGAAGCGGACCTGACGCGGAATCGTCACCATGACACGTACTGATGCCGGACGCTCGTCGCGCCGTGCGTTCGTCACGGGCCTGACGGGCTTCACCGGCCGCTACATGGTGCAGCGCCTCGAGGCGGCCGGCTACGACGTGTGGGGCACCGTGGCGCCCGGCGCGGCGCGGCCGGACGATCGGGCGTTCGCGAACTGCACGCTGCTGCCGGTCGACCTGCTCGACGCGCAAGCGATGCGCGCGGCGGCCGCCGATGCGCGACCCGATGCGGTCGTGCATCTGGCTGCGCGTGCGCACGTCGCGCAGGACGAGCCGTCGCAGACTTACGCGGTCAATATCGTCGGCACGCGCAACTTGCTGGCCGCGCTCGCCGGCCTCGACCGCCGTCCGTCGGCGGTGCTGCTCGCCAGCAGCGCGAACATCTACGGCAATTCGACGGCCGGCGTGCTCGACGAAACCGTCGCACCCGCCCCTGCAAACGACTATGCGGTCAGCAAGCTCGCGATGGAATACGCGGCGAAACTGTGGGCCGACCGCCTGCCGATCGTGATCGCGCGGCCGTTCAACTACACCGGCGTCGGCCAGGACGATGCGTATCTGCTGCCGAAACTCGTGTCGCACTATGCGCGCAACGCGCCGCGCATCTCGCTCGGCAATCTCGACGTGAGCCGCGATTTCTCCGACGTGCGCGACGTAACGGCCGCCTATCTGAAGCTGCTCGAAGCCGCGCCGGCCGGCGAGACGTTCAACGTCTGCTCGGAGCGCGCGTATTCGCTGAAGGAAGTGCTGGCGATGCTGTCGCGGATCGCCGGTTACGTGATCGACGTGACGATCGATCCGCGTTTCGTTCGGCACAACGAGGTGAAGCGACTGAGCGGATCGCGCGACAAGCTGCGGCGCGCGGTGGGCGAGCTGCCGGTGACGCCGCTCGACGACACGCTGCGCTGGATGATGGAAGCGATGCGCGACGTGCCGCGGCACGCGCAGGCTGGGCACGCCGGCTGATTCCGCCAGCGCGCGCGGCGCCGACCAAAAGACGACGGGCCGCTCGATCTGATCGAGCGGCCCGTCGTCATGTCGGCCGTGAAACCTGCCGCCGCGCTCAGCCCTCGAGGCCGCGCGCGAGATCGTTGCGCAGGTCGCCCGCGTTTTCCAGGCCGACCGCGAGGCGGATCAGCCCCTCGGTGATCCCCGCGGCCGCACGCGCTTCCGGCGTAACGCGAGCATGCGTCGTCGTCGCCGGGTGCGTGATCGTCGTGCGCGTGTCGCCGAGGTTGCCGGTGATCGAGATCAGCTTGGTGCCGTCGATCACGCGCCACGCATTCGCGCGCTGCTGCTCCGGCGTGTCGCCCCTCAGCTCGAACGATACGATCGCACCGCCCGCCTTCTGCTGGCGCTTCGCGAGTTCGTGCTGCGGATGCGATTCGAGCCCCGGATAGAACACGCGCGCGACGGCCGGATGCGAATCGAGCCAGCGCGCGATTTCAAGCGCGTTCGCCGACTGCTTCTCGACGCGCAGCGACAGCGTCTCCATCCCCTTCAGCAGCACCCACGCGTTGAACGCCGACAGCGTCGGCCCCGCGCTGCGTACGAACGGGAACACCTTGCCCATGATGAATTCCTTCGAGCCGACCAGCGCGCCGCCGAGCACGCGACCCTGCCCGTCGAGGAACTTCGTCGCCGAGTGCATCACGACGTCCGCGCCGAGCTTCAGCGGTTGCTGCAGCACCGGGCTGCAGAAACAGTTGTCGACGACGAACAGCGCGTTCGCGGCCTTCGCGATCTTGCCGATCGCCTCGATGTCGGCGAGTTCGGTCAGCGGGTTCGACGGCGTTTCGAGGAAGAACATCTTCGTCTCGGGCCGCACCGCTTCCCGCCATGCGTTCAGGTCGGTCGGATCGACGAAGGTCGTCGTGATGCCGAACTTGCTGAAGATCTGCGAGAACATCCCGAGCGTCGAGCCGAACAGGCTGCGCGAGCTGACGAGGTGATCGCCTGCCTGCAGCGCGGACATCACGACCGACATGATCGCGGCCATGCCCGACGCCGTCGCGATGCAGGCCTCGCCGCCTTCGAGCGCGGCGAGACGATCCTGGAACATGGTGACGGTCGGGTTCGTGAAGCGCGAATAGGTGAAATAGTCTTCCGAATTCGCGAAGCGCTCGGCCGCCTCGGCCGCGCTCGTGAAGCAGAAGCTCGACGTGAGGAACAGCGCTTCCGAATGCTCGTTGAAGTTGCTGCGCAGCGTGCCCGCGCGCACGGCGAGCGTGTCGAAGTTGAGGGAGTCGTCCATGTTCCGTTTTCCGTATTCGAGGGTCGCGCCGCGGGTCATGCATCGGGCGCGCACCCAGCCACAAATCAGGCCAAAACAAAAAGCCCGCTATGCGTCGGCATCAGCGGGCTTCGGTGCGGTACGACAGCGATCGACTCGGGCCGGCTGCCGCCGGCCTTCGCTTTAGCTGTTTTGGGAAGTCGCCCCGCGTCCGCAAGCTGAATCAAATCGACGCAAGGCCACATCCTATCACGCTTCGTCGGAAGCGCGCGCCGGCATCACTCGACCGACAGCTGCAGGTTCATCTGCGAACGCGCGGCATCGCCGGCCGTGTCGCGATCGGCCTGCGACGCCGGTGCGAGACGCGCGCGCTCGATCGCATCGAGGTACTCGGGCGTCACGGCGCCGGTGATGTAGTTGCCGTCGAAGCACGACGCCTCGAAGCGCTCGAGCTTCGGGTTGATGTCGCGCACCGCGCGGCGCAGGTCGTCGACGTCCTGATAGATCAGGTGGTCGGCGCCGATGATCTTCGCGACTTCATCGTCGGTGCGGCCGTGGGCAACCAGCTCGCCGCGCGTCGGCATGTCGATGCCGTACACGTTCGGGAACTTCACGGGCGGTGCCGCCGACGCGAAGATCACCGACTTCGCGCCCGCATCGCGCGCCATCTGCACGATCTCGTGCGAGGTCGTGCCGCGCACGATCGAGTCGTCGACGATCAGCACGTTCTTGTCCTTGAACTCGATGCTCATCGCATTGAGCTTCTGGCGCACCGACTTCTTGCGCACGGCCTGGCCCGGCATGATGAAGGTGCGGCCGACATAGCGGTTCTTGAAGAAGCCTTCGCGATACTCGACGCCGAGCTTCGCGGCGACCTGCATCGCGGCCGGACGCGACGAATCGGGAATCGGCATCACGACGTCGATCGGCACGTTCGGCAGCTCGCGCTTGATCTTCTCGGCGAGATAGTCGCCCATGCGCAGGCGCACGTTGTAGACGGGCACGCCGTCGAGGCACGAATCCGGACGCGCGAGATACACGTATTCGAACATGCACGGATTCAGTGTCGGGTGCTCCGCGCACTGCTGGCTGTGGAAGTTGCCGGCCTTGTCGATGAAGATCGCTTCGCCCGGCTGCACGTCGCGCACGAATTCGAACCCGATGCCTTCGACCGCCACCGACTCCGACGCAACCATCCACTCGGTGCCGTGTTCGGTCTCGAGCTTGCCGATGCAGAGCGGGCGGATGCCGAACGGATCGCGGAACGCGAGCAGGCCGTAGCCGGCGATCAGCGACACGATCGCGTACGAGCCCTGCAGGCGGCGATGCACGCCCGCGACCGCCTTGAACACCGCGGCCGGATCGAGCTCGAGGCCCGTCGTCGACAGCTGCAGTTCGTGCGCGAACACGTTGAGCAGCACTTCGCTGTCGGAATTGGTGTTGATGTGCCGGCGGTCGATCCGGAACATCTCGTCCTTCAGCTGTTCCCAGTTCGTCAGGTTGCCGTTGTGCGCGAGGATGATCCCGAACGGCGCGTTCACGTAGAACGGCTGCGCCTCGGCTTCGCTCGACGCCGAGCCGGCCGTCGGATAACGGACCTGGCCGATGCCGAAGGTGCCGGGCAGGCTGCGCATGTTGCGCGTGCGGAACACGTCGCGCACCATACCGTTCGCCTTGTACATGTGGAAATTGCTGCCGTCCGCCGTCGCGATGCCCGCTGCGTCCTGACCGCGATGCTGCAGCAGCAGCAGGCTGTCATAGATCAGCTGATTGACAGGGGATTGGGAGATAACACCTACGATGCCGCACATGGCATGTCCTTCAAGATGACAAAATCGGTTCCGTCCTGCCCGGCCGCGTCGTCACACGCGCACGTACTGGGCCATGCCGTCGGGCAGGAGCTGCTTCAGCTCGTGCACGCCCTGTTCGGCGAAAGGACGCAATAGCGCATTGCGCCAGAATTCCTGTTTGGGCAATTCGGTCAGCCCGGCCGCCGCGACCAGCAGCACCACCAGCACGCAGCCGCGGACGAGCCCGAACATCATGCCCAGCGAGCGATCGACTCCGCCGAGGCCCGTCGCCTGCGCGATCCGCGACAACAGCGCGTTCGCGACACCCGCGACGAACACGACGCCGATCACGATCAGCGCGAACGCCAGCACCCACTGTGTCAGCGCGCCGCCCGGCCAGTTCGCCGGGATATACGGCACGACCAGTCCGACATAGCGGGCCGCGATCGCAATCGCCGCGATCCAGCCGATCAGCCCGAAAATCTCCGAGACGAAACCGCGCCATGCGCCACGCAGCGCAGACAACGCGATCACCGCCAATACAGCGTAGTCGAAAGCCGTCAGCATCGCACGTTACTGCGTGAGTCCGGCTTCGCGCACCTTCGCGATCGCGGCGGACGCCGCCGCGCGATCCGCGAACGGGCCGGCACGCAGCAGTGTAGCCGTGCTGCCGTCCGCCTGCTTGCGATGCTCGACATATGCGGGCACCCCCGCCGATTTCAACTTGGTGGCCCACGAACGGGCCGTTGCGTCGTCCTTGAACGAACCGAGCTGCACCGCGAAGCGCGCACCGGCCGGCGACGCCGGCGACGATGCGTCGCCGGCGTCGGCCGCGGCATCCGCGTTCGCGACCGTCGCGGGCGCCGGTTTCGGCGCGGCCGGCTTCGGTGCGGGTGCGGCCGTGGCCGGCTTGGCGGCGGGCTTCGGCGGCGTCACGCTCGCCGTGGTCGTCGGGGTCGTGGTATCGGGCTTCGCGGCCGGCCTGGCCGCATCCTTGGCCGCGGGCGCGGGCACGGCCGCCACGGCGACATCGGATGCCGGCGGTTCGTCGTGCGCGACGCCCGCCTGCACGTCGGATGCATCGTCGTCGCGCGGTGCCACCGCCTGATGCGCGGGCCGGTTCGGGATGTCGATCGCGATGTCGTCCGTCACCGGCTTCGGGTGCGAATCGAGCACCATCGGCAGCACGATCACCGCGGCGACGACGAGCGCGATCGCGCCGACGAGACGCCGGCGGGCGCGTTGCTTTTCTGGAAGGGTCGGATCGAGGAGCAGTGCGTCCGATTCCGGACGCTCGGTGCGGCGCGTGCGTCGCTCGACGCGTTCAGTGCGCTCCGTGCGCACGTTCCGGGAGGCCCCGGTACGACCGCCGCGCCGCGGGGGCGCGTCGTCGTCTTTCTTGCCGAACGAGAAAATTCCCATGAATGGCTGAGTCCGAAACTGCCCGTCAGTCAGTGTTGCTGCGATTTCCGGTAGGCCATCACACCTGCCACCGTATGGAAACTGCCGAAAACCACGATTCTATCATTCTCGGATGCTCTTTTTAGTGCATCGCGAAACGCTTCGGCGGGCGACGCGAACCGCGTCACGCTCGAATCGGCCCCCTCCTCCACGCCGGCCTTGCGCAGCGCGGCTTCGAGCTGCTCCGCGCTCGCCGCACGCGGCAGCGGCAGGTCGGTCACGCACCAGTGGTCGATCTCGCCCTTCAGATGCTGCAACACGCCGTCGATGTCCTTGTCGTGCATCGCGCCGAATACCGCGTACGTGTACGGGAAGAAGCCCATGTTGCCGAGATTCTGCTCGAGCACGGCCGCCGCATGCGGGTTGTGCGCGACGTCCAGCACGATCGCCGGCTTGCCGGGCAGCACCTGGAAGCGCCCCGGCAGTTCGACGTTGGCGAGCCCGAGCCGGATGTCCTGCGCGGACACCGGCAGCACCGGGCGCAGCGCCTCGAGTGCAGCCAGCGCGGCCGATGCATTGATCAGCTGATTCGCACCGCGCAGCGCCGGATACGCGAGCGCCGGATAGCGCTTCTCGCGGCCGAGGTAGCTCCATTGCTGGCGCTCGGCGCCCGGCTGCGCTTCGTAGCGAAAATCGCGACCGACCAGCCACAGGTCGGCGCCGATTGCTTCGGCATGCTCGACCAGCGTGTTCGGTACCGCGGGATCGCCGCAGATCGCCGGCTTGCCCGCGCGGAAGATCCCTGCCTTCTCGAATGCGATCTTCTCGCGGGTATCGCCAAGGTATTCGGTGTGGTCGATGTCGATGCTCGTGACGATCGCGCAATCGGTATCGATGATGTTGACCGCATCGAGCCGGCCGCCGAGGCCGACTTCGAGGATCACCGCATCGAGCCCGCGCGACGCGAACAGGTGCAGGATCGCGAGCGTCGTGAATTCGAAGTACGTGAGCGACACCGGCTCGGGCAGCGACGTGCGCGCCGCCTCGACGGCTTCGAAGTGTGGCAGCAGCTCGGCGTCGCTCACCTGCTGGCCGTTCACGCGCGCGCGCTCGCCGAACTCGAGCAGGTGCGGCGACGTGTGGCAACCGACCTTGTAGCCCGCGTGAACGAGGATCGCCTCGAGGAACGCGCAGGTCGAACCCTTGCCGTTCGTGCCGCCGACCGTGATCACGGGGCACGCGAATTCGAGCTGCAACGCCGCCTTGACCTGCCCGATGCGGGTGAGGCCCATGTCGATGCCGACCGGGTGCGCGCGTTCGAGATGCGAAAGCCACGCGTCGAGAGTGGGAAAAGTGCTCATCGGATCAAATCTGAATCGGTACCGCCACTACGCCAAAAAACGAAACGCGCCGCCCGGCGGTTCAGCCGGGCGACGCGCGCAGTTCACAACGCCGCGCCAATCAGGCCAGCGCGTCGGCCGGCTGTCGCTGCAGCAGCGCGAGCAGTTGCGCGATCTCGTCGCGCATCTTGCGGCGATCGACGATCATGTCGATCGCGCCAGTCTTCAGCAGGAATTCCGCGCGCTGGAAGCCTTCGGGCAGTTTCTCGCGAACCGTCTGCTCGATCACGCGCGGGCCGGCGAAGCCGATCAGCGCCTTCGGCTCCGCGATCACGACGTCGCCGAGGAACGCGAAGCTCGCCGACACGCCGCCCATCGTCGGGTCGGTCAGCACCGAGATGAAAGGCAGCTTGGCTTCGGCCAGCTTGGTCAGCATCGCGGTGGTCTTGGCCATCTGCATCAGCGACAGCAGGCTTTCCTGCATCCGCGCGCCGCCCGACGCCGTGAAGCAGATGAACGGCACCTGCTGCTCCAGCGCATTCTGCGCGCCGCGTGCGAAGCGCTCGCCGACGACCGAGCCCATCGAGCCGCCCATGAACGAGAATTCGAAGCAGGCCGCGACGACGGGCAGCGTGTGGATCGCGCCGCCCATCACGACCATCGCGTCGGTCTCGCCCGTTTCGTCCATCGCTTCCTTCAGACGATCGGGATACTTGCGGCTGTCCTTGAACTTCAGCGAATCGACCGGCACGATTTCCTGGCCGATTTCATAGCGGCCTTCCGGATCGAGCAGCCCGTCGAGACGCTCGCGCGCACCGATGCGCATGTGGTGATCGCACTTCGGGCACACGTGCAGGTTGGCGTCCACGTCGTTGCGGTACAGCACGGCCTCGCAGGACGGGCACTTGACCCACAGGCCTTCCGGAATGCCCTTGCGGCTTTTCGGGTCGGTCTGCTTGATCTTCGGCGGCAACAGTTTGTCGAGCCAGCTCATCGTATGGTTTCCTGTTCCGTGGCGGGGCGGGCCGACCGGCCCGTTCCCGCTTCCTGTGTTGTGTTTATCGCGCCGTCTTGCCGGCGCCGTCCAGGGCGGCGCGCAGCTCGGCGATGAAAGTCTTCAGCGCGGCGGCGGCGCTTTCCGGCGCGGCGCTCTCGAGCAACTGCACCAGGCGGCTGCCGATCACGACGGCGTCCGACACTTCGGCCACCGCGCGCGCCGTCTCGGCGTCGCGGATGCCGAAGCCGACGCCCACCGGAACCGGCACGCGCGACTTGATGGCCGGGATTTTACCCGCAATGCTCGAAACATCCAGATTTCCGGCGCCGGTCACGCCCTTGAGCGACACGTAGTACACGTAGCCGCTCGCGATCTTGCCCACGTCGGCGATGCGTTCGTCGGTCGACGTCGGCGCGAGCAGGAAGATCGGATCGATCCGCACGGCACGCATTTTCTCGGCGAACACGCCCGCTTCCTCGGGCGGATAGTCGACGACGAGCACGCCGTCGACGCCGGCCGCCTGCGCTTCGGTCGCGAACGTATCGACGCCCATACGCTCGATCGGGTTCGCATAACCCATCAGCACGACGGGGGTTTTCCGGTCGGTCTCGCGGAAGCGCTTCACGTCGGCGAGCACGCTCTTCAGCGTGACTCCACGCGCCAGCGCACGCTCCGACGAGCGCTGGATCACCGGACCGTCGGCCATCGGGTCCGAGAACGGCACGCCGAGCTCGATGACGTCGGCGCCGCCTTCGGCGAGCGCGTGCATGAATTCGACGGTCTTCGCGGGATCGGGGTCGCCGGCCGTGATGAACGGGATCAGGCCCTTGCGGCCTTGTTCGGCGAGTGCGGCGAAGGTCTGCTGGATACGGGAGGACATGGCAATTTTCCTTGATGCGATCGGCACTGCGGCGGCGCGACTCACGCGCACGCCGGCGTGGCGAGCGCGTTCACGCGCTCGTGCGCGATCGCGCAATAACTTTCGTTGATCTCGTAGCCGACGAAGTCGCGCCCCTGCCGTGCGCAGGCCACCGCGGTCGTGCCGCTGCCCATGAACGGATCGAGCACGCGGCCGCCCGGCGGGCAGCTTGCGAGCACCATCCGCTCGATGATTTCCAGCGGCTTCTGGGTCGGATGATCAACGCGCTCCGCGTGCTGCCGGTGCAGGCGCGAGACCGACCAGACGTCCTTCGGGTTGTAGCCCATCTCCAGCCACTTGCTGCCTTCGAACAGCTTGCGCGAGCGGGCCTTCTTCGTGTCGGCGTCGTACGGGATGCGGACCGGATCGAGATCGAAGTAATACGCCTTGGAAACCGCGAAAAAGCCGATGTTGTCGTGCACCGACGTGAAACGGCGCGTCGTGCCGCCCATGCTCGGCACGCGCCGGTCCCAGATGATCTCGTTGACCATCGTGAGCTTCGTCTTCAGGAAGCTGAAGATTTCCGGCGCGTACTGCCACGTGCAGAAGATGTACATCGACCCGCTCGGCTTGAGCTTCGGGATCGCGAGTTCGAGCCACTCGCGCGTCCACGCGAGAAAGTCGTCGCCCGAGCGCTTGTCCGAGTCGTTGCCGTAGTCCTTGCCGAGCCCGTATGGCGGATCGGCGACGATCAGGTCGATCGACGCATCCGGCAGGCGCGCGGCTTCGGACATGAAATCGCGGTTGTGCAGCTCGATCCCGGACGGCAGCGCGCACGGCACGGCGACGGCGGACTGCACCGCCTCCGCTTCACTCGCGGCACCGCCGCCCGGTTGTTCGATCAGGTCACGCATCGGTCGGGGTCAGAGCGCGATGCCCGATCGCTCGGCGACCGTGTGCATGTCCTTGTCGCCGCGACCCGACAGGTTGACGAGCAGGATCTTGTCCTTCGGCAACGTCGGCGCGAGCTTCACGCCATACGCGATCGCGTGGCTCGACTCGAGCGCGGGAATGATCCCCTCGATCCGGCAGCAGTCGTGGAACGCCTTCAGCGCCTCTTCGTCGGTGATCGCCACGTACTGCGCGCGGCCGCTGTCCTTCAGCCATGCGTGCTCGGGACCGACGCCCGGATAGTCGAGCCCGGCCGACACCGAATGCGTCTCGATGATCTGGCCGTTGTCGTCCTGCAGCAGGTACGTGCGGTTGCCGTGCAGCACGCCGGGGCTGCCGGCGATCAGCGACGCCGCGTGACGGCCGGTGTCGAGGCCGTCGCCGGCCGCTTCGACGCCGATCAGCTGCACCGACGTGTCGTCGATGTACGGATAGAAGATGCCCATCGCGTTCGAGCCACCGCCGACACACGCAATTACCGCGTCCGGCTGCCGGCCGGCGAGTTCCGGCATCTGCACCTTGCACTCGTCGCCGATCACGCGCTGGAAGTCGCGCACCATCGCCGGATACGGGTGCGGGCCCGCGACTGTGCCGATGATGTAGAACGTGCTTTCGATGTTCGTGACCCAGTCGCGCATCGCTTCGTTCAGCGCGTCCTTCAATGTGCGCGAACCCGATTCGACCGGCACGACCGTCGCGCCGAGCAGCTTCATCCGGTAGACGTTCGCGGCCTGGCGGCGCACGTCCTCGGCGCCCATGTAGACGATGCACTCCATCCCGAAGCGCGCGCAGATCGTCGCGGTCGCGACGCCGTGCTGGCCGGCGCCGGTTTCGGCGATCACGCGCTTCTTGCCCATCCGCTTCGCGAGCAGCGCCTGGCCGATGACGTTGTTGATCTTGTGCGCGCCGGTGTGGTTCAGGTCCTCGCGCTTCAGGTAGATCTGCGCGCCGCCGAGCATCTCGCTCCAACGCTGCGCGTGATAGATCGGCGACGGACGACCGACGAAATACTTCAGTTCGCGCTCGTATTCGGCTACGAAATCGGGGTCATTGCGGAATTTTTCATACGCCGTGCGCAGTTCGTCCAGCGCGTGAATCAGCGTTTCGGCGACGAACACGCCGCCATACGGGCCGAAGTGGCCGTGATCATCAGGAAGGTTGTACATGGTGTCACTCTCGATCGGTCGGCGCGCCCCGCTGTCGGGGCCGCACCGGCTTGCATCACCCGGCGTCCGCTTCGCGCACCGCGCGTACGAACGCCGCCATCCGGGCGTGATCCTTCACGCCCTTCGCGCCGTCCACTTCGATGCCGCTCGAGACATCGACAGCAAGCGGGCGCAACTGGCGGATCGCATCACCGACGTTTTGCGCGTTCAAGCCACCACTCAAAACGGCCCGATGCGCGAGCTCTGCGGGAATAAGTGACCAATCGAAGACCTTGCCGCTACCGCCGTAGTCCGGCACCAGGGTGTCGAACAGGAGGCCGCGCGCTTTCGAATAATGAAGAGCCGATTCTACCAAATCGGCTGGCTGCGTCGAGGGGCCGACGCGCACTGCGCGCAACCACGGCAGACGTGCCGCGCGGCCGAGGGTGTCACACTGCTCGGGCGTCTCGTCGCCGTGGAATTGCAGCACCGTGAGCGGCACGTCGCGCACGACCGCCTCGATCTCGGCTTCGGTCGCGTTCACGAACAGCCCGACCACCGACACGAACGGCGGCGCGAGGCGCGCAAGCTCGGCCGCCTGCGCGATCGATACCGCGCGCGGGCTCTTCGGATAGAACACGAGGCCAATCGCGTCGGCCCCGAGCGCGGCCGCATGCATCACGTCCTCGGGGCGCGACAGGCCACACAGCTTGATGCGCGTGCGCGACACGAGGCCGGCCGCGGCGGAAGTCGGAGAAGACACGGCGTGATCCGTCATGGTTGGGGGTCCAGGTCGGCCCAGACGCTGCTCCACGGCACGCTGCCGAGCTGCGCGGGCGGGACGGCGAATTCCGCCGGGTAGCCGACATGGGCGAGGTACAGCCCGTCGGCCATGAACGTGGGCGCGGCGAGATTGCGGTCGCGCCCGGCCAGCACGTCGGCGAGCCAGTCCGCCGGGTAGCGGCCGCGCCCGACCGCGACGAGGCAGCCCATCAGGTTGCGCACCATGTGGTGAAGGAACGCGTTCGCGCGGAAGCGGAAATGAATGAAGTGGCCCGCACGCCGCACGTCGATCTCGTACAGGTGTTTGACCGGCGTCTTCGACTGGCATTCCGACGACCGGAACGACGAGAAGTCGTGCTCGCCGATCAGGTGCGCGGCGGCGACGCGCATTGCGTCGTCGTCGAGCGGCGTGTGGATCCAGCCGGCCCTGCCGGCCAGCATCGGCGAGCGCACGGGATGCACGTACAGCGCGTAGTAGTAGGTGCGTTCGAACGCCGAGAAACGCGCATGGAACGTGTCCGGCATCGGCTTCGCCCACTGCACGGAAACGGTCGACGGCAGGAACGCGTTGGTGCCACGCACCCACGAGAAATCCGTGCGGTCGAGATCCGTGTCGAAGTGCACGACCTGCCCGAGCCCGTGCACGCCCGTATCGGTCCGCCCCGCGACCGTCGTGTGCAGCGGCACGCACGCGAATTCGCCGAGCGCGCGCTCGAGCGCGTCCTGCACGGTCTTGCCGTGCGGCTGCGCCTGCCAGCCGCAGAACGCGGCGCCGTCGTACTGAATCCCCAGCGCGATCCGCATCACGCCTCTTCCGCCAGTTTCGCGAGCAGCGCGCGCGCATCGTCGCGCGTCGCGGCGTCGTTCGCATCGACGACTTCCTGCAGCAGTGTGCGCGCGCCGGACAGGTCGCCCAGCTCGACGTACTCGGACGCGAGATCCAGCTTGTTGCGTGCGATGCGCGCGAGCTCTTCCGGTGTCAGCGCGGGCAGCACGGCGCCCGGCGCGGACGGCAGGTCGAGATCGAAATCCAGCTTCAACGCGCCGAACTGCGCGCCGCCGAGCGGCGGCAGCGACGACGGCGCAGACGCGCCACCCGCGTGCGGCGCGGGCGTTGCCGCATCCGGATCCCAGTCGAACTCGTCGTCCTGGTCGGCCGGGTGCTCCGGCAACGGATCGTTCGCACCAACCGGCGGGTGCGATGCGGACTGACCGTTAGTTGCGATCTGCTCGCTTGCGGCTTGCCTTTCCCGAGCGGCCGGCTCTTCTGCCGTACGCGGCGGCAGCGGCATGTCGAGGCTGCTCAGCGCGCTGATCGCGTTCTGCATCAGTGCCGCGTGCTGATCGTCGTTCGTCGCCGGCGCGGCGGGTGCGTCGATCGACTGACCGGGGAGTGTCTCCGCGACGGGCTTCGCGTCGTGCGGTGCCGGCTCTGCGGCGGGCGCGGCCGGCGCTTCCATTTGATCGTCTTGCGGCGTTGCCGCTTCCGGCGACGAAGGCACGTCGAGATCCCGCGTTTCGGCCACCTCCGCCGCTACCGCAGCGGCCGAAACGAGATTCACATCGGCGGCTGCGTCGCGTGCGACCGGTGTCTCGGGAAGAATCGGCGGCACGGGTTCGACGGGCGACGATGATGCGCCGGCATCCGAAGCGGCCGCCCCGCCGGATTCCGCGGCGACCGCCTCGGCGCGCCGCGCATTCCGGCGCTTGCGCCATGCGAAGCCGGCTGCGAGAACGACCACCGCCGCGCCAGCCGCCGCGGCCGGTCGCCAATCGATCTGTTCGGAATCACGCGCGGACGGCGTCACCGTCGCGGGCGCGGCCGGCTGCACTGGCGCCGATGCCAGCTGCGCCGCACTGGCGGCCACACCGGATGCCGCCTCGCTCGCGGCAGGCGACGACGCGGCAGCAGATGCGCCGTCATTCGCGGCGGGACGCGGGGCAGCAGGCGCCGGCACGGGCGCAACGTTGTTCGTCGCGGCCGGCTTGCCGATTCCGTGTTTCTGCAGTTCCATCAGCACGCGATTCTTCAGCGCGAGCAGTTGCTGCAGGCTCGACGGCCGCGGCTGCGACGCGCCAGCGACGGGCGCCGCCGCGGATGGTTCGTGCATGCCTTGAGCCTGGCCGCCCTGCGTGGGCTGGATGGCGGCTTCGCTCGCGGACGACGGGGTCGCGGACTGGATCGCGCCGCTCCACACGTGCGGCCCGCTTGCCCCGGCCGCAGGCGCGGCCGGCTGAACTGGTTCAACCGTCGACGCGCCATGCACGGCGGACGCGCCGGTCGAAGCCGATGCCCCTGCCGCGACTGTCGCCGTCGCGACGCTTGCGCCGCTGACGGGTGCCGCATGTGCAGCCGGCGCCGTTTGCACGGCCGACCCCGGATGCGGCGCGGACGCGCCATGCTGCGTAGCCACAGCCGCAGTTGCGGCCGTACCCGACGCCGCGGCCACCGCGGACGCGGCCGATGCACCTGATGCACCTGACGCACCGGCCGCCGCCAGTGCCGCGCCCGTCGCGTCGAGCGCCGGCACCGTCAGCGTCGCGCCGACTTTCAGGCGGCTCGGGTCGCGCTTCATGAATGCCTGCGGGTTGGCATCGAACAGCGCGCGTCCGGCGCGCGCGAGCACGCCGGGATCGTGCGACTGCGTGGCCGCCTTCGCGAGATCGTTCAGCGACTGGCCCGGCTGGACTGTCACGGTGAGCGGCGCGGGGCCGCCTGCGGCGGAAGCCGGCAGTTCGACGGTGCCGGCCGCCCAGGCCGACGCGGCCGCACCGAGCGCCAGGATCGCCAGCGCGCCACGCACGGCGCGCGACAGACGGGACTGACGCGGAAACAAGGAAATTCGGGACATCGTAGGCTCTATCGCCGCGCGCGGGCGCGGCTCGGATTCGCGTAGGAAAGCGTCAATAAAGTCGCCGCAGAAATGCAAAAGCGTCGCGCAGAACGCGACGCTTTCGGCGACTCTGCGCGTCGTAATCACATAGTTTACTTCACGCGATCGGGTTCCGGCCGAATTCGTCGCCGGCGGATGCGGCCGTCCATGCCGGTGCATCGGCGCAACTGCTACCCGCGCCGCGCCGCCGGCGCGCGAATCGCGCGACCGCCATGCCGATCCTCACCATCAATCGCGCACGGCCGTTTTATCGAAAAGGGGGCATCAATCGATGAAAATTGTGGAGGCCGCATCGCTTCGGGAATGAATTCATGCCCGTATCGTTCGCGTCGGGCCCTCTCGCAAGCGTCTCGAGGTTTTCGCGCGTATGCCGCGGCGCCGACCAACAAAAAACGCCTGCCGCCCCGCGAAGGGCAGGCAGGCGTTTCGCGTCGCGCGCCGACGGGGCGCGCAGCACAGCCCGATCCTTACTTGTCGAGCAGGATGCGCAGCATGCGACGCAGCGGCTCGGCCGCGCCCCACAGCAGCTGATCGCCGACCGTGAACGCCGACAGGTATTCGCCGCCCATCGCGAGCTTGCGCAGGCGACCGACCGGCACCGTCAGCGTGCCGGTGATCTTCGCCGGCGACAGGTCGCGCATCGACGCTTCACGCTCGTTCGGCACGACCTTCACCCAGTCGTTCGCCGACGCGAGGATGCCGTTGATTTCGTCCAGCGGGACGTCCTTCTTCAGCTTGATCGTCAGCGCCTGCGAGTGGCAGCGCATCGCGCCGATCCGCACGCACAGCCCGTCGACCGGGATCGAACCCGGCTCGCCCATGGCCGGCTTGCCGAGGATCTTGTTGGTTTCCGCGCCACCCTTCCACTCTTCCTTCGACATCCCGTTGCCGAGATCCTTGTCGATCCACGGAATCAGCGAACCCGCGAGCGGCACGCCGAACTGGCTCGTCGGCATTGCATCGCTGTTCATCGTCGCGAGCACGCGGCGGTCGATGTCGAGAATCGCGGAAGCCGGATCGGCGAGCTGTTCCTGCACCGAACCGTGCAGCGCGCCCATCTGCGACAGCAGTTCGCGCATGTTCTGCGCGCCCGCGCCCGATGCGGCCTGGTAGGTCATCGCCGTCATCCAGTCGACGAGGTTCTCGCGGAACAGGCCGCCGAGCGCCATCAGCATCAGGCTGACCGTGCAGTTGCCGCCGACGAAGTTCTTCGTGCCCTTGACGAGCGCGTCCTTGATCACGTCGAGGTTGACCGGATCGAGGATGATGACAGCGTCGTCCTGCATCCGCAGCGACGAGGCCGCGTCGATCCAGTAGCCGTTCCAGCCGGCCGCGCGCAGCTTCGGAAACACGTCGTTCGTGTAGTCGCCGCCCTGGCACGTGATGATCACGTCGCACTTCTTCAGCTCGTCGACGTTGGTCGCGTCCTTGAGCGTAGTCTCGTTTTTCGCGAACGACGGCGCCTTGCCGCCCGTGTTGCTGGTGCTGAAAAACACCGGTTCGATCAGGTCGAAATCACCTTCTTCCTGCATGCGCTGCATCAGCACGCTGCCGACCATGCCGCGCCAACCTACGAGACCTACGTTCATGACTAACCCTTTGAATGGAGCTTCCCCGCCATTTCCGCCCCCGGCGTGACCGCGCGGGGAAACAGGCGGGCACGACGGACGATCAGCGTTTAATGATCGTTTTCGTGGTAATGGTTTTCGTGATGACGATGGCGCGCGCACCCGCACGGGCAGTGTTGCCGTGGAGTTTCAGGACCGGGGAGATCAGGGAAATCAGCGCCATCGTTCGAGTCTACACAAAGCCGGTTGGCCGCACAACGGCCAACCACGCGCGAACCGGCCGATTTCGCGGCCCGTTCGCACCCTTTCTACAATTCACTGCGTTACCGCATTACAGCGCGGCGACCACCGCGTCGCCCATCGCCGCCGTGCCGACCTGCTTGCAACCCGGTGTCGCGATGTCGCCCGTGCGATAGCCTTGTTCGAGCACCGTTTTCACCGCGCGCTCGATGCGATCGGCCTGCTCCGCGCGATTCAGCGAGTAGCGCAGCAGCATCGCGGCCGACAGGATCGTCGCCAGCGGGTTCGCGATGCCCTTGCCCGCGATGTCCGGCGCCGAACCGTGCGACGGTTCGTACAGGCCCTTGTTGTTCTTGTCGAGCGAGGCCGACGGCAGCATGCCGATCGAACCCGTCAGCATCGACGCTTCATCCGACAGGATGTCGCCGAACATGTTGCCGGTCACGATCACGTCGAACTGCTTCGGCGCCTTGGCGAGCTGCATCGCCGCGTTGTCGACGTACATGTGCGACAACTCGACGTCCGCGTATTCCTTCGACACGTCGATCATGATGTCGCGCCAGAATTGCGACGTTTCGAGCACGTTCGACTTGTCGACCGACAGCAGCTTCTTCGCACGCTTGCGCGCGGCCTGGAACGCGACGTGCGCGATGCGGCGCACTTCCGGTTCCGAATAGCGCATCGTGTCGAAACCCTCGCGCTCACCGGCGAACGGGCCGTCGGGAGCGGCACGCACGCCGCGCGGCTGGCCGAAGTAGATGTCGCCGTTCAGCTCGCGCACGATCAGGATGTCGAGGCCCGCGACCAGCTCCGGCTTCAGCGGCGACGCGTCGACGAGTTGCGGATAGCAGATCGCCGGGCGGAAGTTCGCGAACAGCTCGAGATGCTTGCGCAGCCCGAGGATCGCCTGCTCGGGGCGCAGCGCGCGCTCGAGCGAGTCGTACTTCCAGTCGCCGACTGCGCCGAACAGGATCGCGTCGGCTTCCTTCGCGAGTTTCAGCGTCGCGTCCGGCAGCGGATGACCGCTCGCCTCGTAGCCCGCGCCGCCGACCGGCGCCTGTTCGAGTTCGAACTTCTCGTCGAGGGCGTTCAGCACCTTGACCGCTTCGTTGACGATTTCCGGACCGATGCCGTCGCCGGGCAGCACTGCAATCTTCATGCGTTATTCCTGACTGGGTAGGTATGGGTGGCAGGTCGGCGAGCGCGCGTCATGCGCACCCGCCCGGAGGCAATCTCAGCCGACCAGCTTGTTGTTGAGCCACGGCTGCTTCGCGAGCCGCTCCGCTTCGAACTGGCGGATCTTGTCCGCGTGACGCAGCGTCAGGCCGATGTCGTCGAAACCGTTCAGCAGGCAGTACTTGCGGAACGCGGTGATGTCGAACGCATACTCGCGGCCGTCGCCCGTGCGCACGACCTGCGCGTCGAGATCGATCGTCAGCTGATAGCCGTTGAACGCGTACGTGTCGTTGAACAGGTGATCGACCTGCTGCTCGGTCAGCACGATCGGCAGCAGCCCGTTCTTGTAGCAGTTGTTGAAGAAGATGTCGGCGAAGCTCGGCGCGATGATCGCGCGGAAGCCATACTGCTGCAGCGCCCACGGCGCGTGCTCGCGCGAGCTGCCGCAGCCGAAGTTCTTGCGTGCGAGCAGCACCGATGCGCCCTGGTAGCGCGGCTGGTTCAGCACGAAATCCGGGTTCAGCGGGCGCTTCGAGTTGTCCTGGCCCGGCTCGCCGTGATCGAGGTAACGCCATTCGTCGAACGCGTTCGGACCGAAGCCCGTGCGCTTGATCGACTTCAGGAACTGCTTCGGGATGATCGCGTCGGTGTCGACGTTCTCGCGATCGAGCGGCGCCACGACGCCGGTATGCACATTGAATTTTTCCATGATCCGTCTATCCGGTTGAAGGGCCGGCAGTCAGCCGGCGCACATCGACAAATTCTCGGCGGATGTCACTCCGCGGCGCGCTGCAGCGCGTTGCCGGCGGCATTGACGTCCTGGCCGAAGCCTCGGACGGTATTGCAGCCCGCAAGGCCGAAGCCCAGCCCCGCGAGCGCCAGCGCGGCGACCAGCCGCGCGATGAGCTTCGATGCCGTCACGCGTTACCCCAGCTTGCGAATGTCGACGAAATGGCCTTCGATCGCCGCCGCCGCCGCCATCGCGGGGCTCACCAGGTGCGTGCGACCGCCCGCGCCCTGCCGGCCTTCGAAATTGCGGTTCGACGTCGACGCGCAGCGCTCGCCCGGATCGAGCCGGTCGGCGTTCATCGCGAGGCACATCGAGCAGCCCGGCTCGCGCCATTCGAAGCCCGCATCCGTGAACACCTTGTCGAGGCCTTCGCGCTCGGCCTGCGCCTTCACGAGGCCCGAGCCCGGCACGACCATCGCGAGGCGCACGTTCGATGCGATGCGGCGATTCAGCTTCTTCACGACGTACGCGGCCGCGCGGATGTCCTCGATGCGCGCGTTCGTGCACGAACCGATGAAGATCTTGTCGACCTTGATCGACTCGATCGGCGTGTTCGGCTCGAGCGCCATGTAGGCCAGCGCGCGTTCCATCGCGTCGCGCTTGACCGGATCCTTCTCGCGCTCGGGATCGGGCACGCGACCGTCGATCGACGTGACCATTTCCGGCGACGTGCCCCACGTGACCTGCGGGACGATCTCGGCCGCGTTCAGCTCGACGACGCGGTCGAACTGCGCGCCTTCGTCGGACTTGAATTCGCGCCAGTATTCGACGGCCTGGTCCCATTCCGCGCCGGTCGGCACGAACGGACGGCCCTTCAGGTAATCGATCGTCGTATCGTCGACGGCGACCATGCCCGCGCGCGCGCCGGCTTCGATCGCCATGTTGCAGACGGTCATCCGGCCTTCCATCGTCAGCGCGCGGATCGTCGAGCCGCCGAATTCGATCGCGTAGCCCGTGCCGCCTGCCGTGCCGATCTTGCCGATGATCGCGAGCACGATGTCCTTCGCGGTACAGCCGCGCGGCAGGGCACCCTCGACCTTCACGAGCATGTTCTTGCTCTTTTTCTGCAGCAAGGTTTGCGTCGCGAGCACGTGCTCGACTTCCGACGTGCCGATGCCGTGCGCGAGCGCGCCGAACGCGCCGTGCGTCGACGTATGCGAATCGCCGCAGACGATCGTCATGCCCGGCAGCGTCGCGCCCTGCTCCGGCCCGATGATGTGCACGATGCCCTGGCGCACGTCGTTCATCTTGAACTGCGTGATGCCGAACGCGTCGCAGTTCGCGTCGAGCGTGTCGACCTGCAGCTTCGAGACCGGATCGGCGATGCCGTGGCTGCGATCCGTGGTCGGGACGTTGTGGTCCGACACGGCCAGGTTCGCGCTGATGCGCCACACCGGGCGGTGCGCGACGTTCAGCCCTTCGAACGCCTGCGGGCTCGTGACTTCGTGCAGCAGCTGACGGTCGATGTAGAGCAATGCCGTGCCGTCGTCCTCGGTGTGGACGACGTGGGTATTCCACAGTTTGTCGTAGAGAGTCTGTGCCATGGGTATGCGGGGTCGTTGTGACTACAAGCCTTGCGGATGCGGTCGATTATGCCACGCAGAACACGCCACGGCGCAGGCCTGGCGCGAAAAAACCCATTAAAAACAGTGGCTTGGCTGGTAGTTCCAATACCTGTATCGGCATTACCAGCCAAACGGCAGCATCGGACACCGCGACGCCCCGCGCTCGCGACGTTCGCCTCGAGGCGGATTCCGGCATACGATGGGGCGACGTACGCCTGCCTGTCCCCACGGTCCGGAACCGGAGCCCACGACGATGAAGCTCGGCATCAACGAATCGCTCGCCCGCCTCGACGATGAAGGCACGCCGTTCACGACGCTGTTTCGCCACGGCACGCTCGACGTCGAGCTGTACCGGCCGCGCGGCGAGGACCTGCAGACGCCGCATACGCGCGACGAGGTCTACGTGATCGCCACCGGCACGTCCCGTTTCGTCGTCGACGGACGCGAATGCAGCGTCGCGACGGGCGACGTCGTGTTCGTCCCGGCATTCGCGCCGCACCGTTTCATCGGCTTCTCCGACGACTTCTCGACCTGGGTGTTCTTCTACGGCCCCGAAGGCGGCGAGCGCGACGCGCGCGGGGCATGACGCGCGGCAAGCACCGCGCTTCCCGCACGATCCCCTAGACTGTCTATTCGCAACGGGCGGCGCGGCCGCCCTCCCCGCCATCACGATGCGCGCATCGCCCGGCGCATCGACCGGACAGGAGCACGGCATGCGTTACGAACTCTATTACTGGCCCGAGATCCAGGGTCGCGGCGAATACGTGCGGCTCGCGCTCGAGGCGGCCGAGACCGACTATGTCGATGTCGCGCGCGAATCGGGGCGCGGCATGGGTGTATCGGCAATGATGCGGCTGATGGACAGCACGAAGACCGAATGCGTGCCGTTCGCACCGCCGTTCCTGAAGGCCGGCGACGTGCTCGTCGGACAGACCGCGAACATCCTGCTGTTTCTCGGCGCGCGGCTCGGTCTCGCGCCCGCCGACGAAGCCGGACGGCTGTGGGTGCATCAGCTCCAGCTGACCGTCGCCGATTTCGTCACCGAGATCCACGACACGCATCACCCGATCGGCAGCGGCCTGTACTACGAGGACCAGAAGGCCGAGGCCGCCGAGCGCGCGGCCGATTTCCTCGCGCACCGCCTGCCGAAGTTCCTCGGCTACTTCGATCGCGTGCTGGAGCAGAATCCGCACAAAGGCGGCTATATCGCCGGCGGAGCGCTCAGTTATGCGGATTTGTCGATGTTCCAGTTGATCGAAGGGCTGCGCTACGCGTTCCCGAAGGCGATGAAGCGCGCGGAGCGCAAGGTCCCCGGGCTCGTCGGCCTGCACGACCGCGTCGCGCGACATCCGCCCGTCGCGCGCTATCTGGAGTCGGCGCGCCGCATCCCGTTCAACGACATGGGGATCTTCCGGCACTATCCGGAGCTGGACAAGTAACGCCGCACGCCGCGTCAGTCGCCGTAGCGATAGCGGCTGCGCATCGCGTCGAGCGGATTGCCGTCGGCGAGCGTCCCGCCGAGACTGCGGATCACCGCGCTCGCCGCGTTGATCGCGGTCTGCACCGCGCCCTCGATCCAGCCGCCCGTGAACGAGCAGCAGCAGCCGGCCAGATAGATGCCACGATCCGACGACGGATCGGCGGCTGTCTGGAACTGATAGAACAGCGCCTGCGAGTGAATGTCCTCGCCCGGATAGTTCAGCTTGAATGCCCCTAGCGCGTAGCGGTCCGACAACCAGTCGTGGCTCGTGACGTTGCGCGCGTAATCGTCGTCGAGCGGACGCAGGTGCGCGGCGAACGCCGGCGAAACAATGCCGATCTCGGCCACGAGACGCTTGAACCGCTCGACCTTGTCGGTGAGCGACAGGATCTTGTGCGAATCGTCCTCCCACGTGTAGCTGATCAGCACGACGCCGTGTGCGTCGGGATCGTCGGGCGCGTAGTCGAGACAGTAGATGCCGCGCGCCAGCGTGTCCGTCTGAATGTTGTGCGGCAGCCCGTGCTTGAGCCAGAACTTGTCGCGGGTCAGCACGAACAGCTTCGACGAGCTGACCATGTGCGTCTCGTTGATCGCGCGAACGACGTTCGGCGCGAACAGGTTCGCGATGCCGGTGATGCCCATGCCGACCTGCATCGCGCGCGTCGTGGTCGCGACGATCACGCGGTCGAATATCTGCGTCGATCCGTCGTCGAGCGTGAGCGCAAAGGTCTCGTCCGGCTGCTTCGCCACGTGCCGCACGGCCGCGTGGACGATGCAATCGCGCACCCGCGCACCGTCCCCGCCATCGTCGAGCAACCCCTGCGCGAGCGCGAAGATGCCGGCCGGGATCAACCGCTGGTCGACTTCGAGCTCGTTGACCACGATCCGCAGGATTTCGAGGAACGAGGCGCGATAGACCGGCTGGAAGCCGCCCGAGCCGATGCCGAGCGTGCCGAACAGGCGCAGGTCCTCGCCCTTGCGCCAGCGCGCGCCGCCCGGCGGCGTCGCGCCCGTGAAGATCTTGACGATCGCCGAGTAGAACGACTCGTCGCCGAAGCGGTCGATGTACTGCTGCCAGCCATGTCGCGCATCGTCGTAGCGGTGCGCGCGCAGCAGCGCCGTCAGTTCGGCCGGGGCGGGCAGCTGCGTGCCGTCGTCGAGCCGCACGCCGTCGCGAATGAACGCGCGCCAGCCGCGGTCGACGCGGTCGAACAGCGCGGGAGGCGCATCGCCCGCGGGCCAGCGGTACGCATGGCCCTGATAGTGGATCTCGGTGTCGACGATGCCCGGATCGGGAAACGCGGATGCGCTGTCGACGCCGAACCGCTCGAGATAGTGGTAAAGCGCGGCCTGCGACGGCGGGAAACGCATCGCGCCCATTTCGGCGAGCAGGTGCGGATGGTCCGGATTGATCGACTGCGACAGCAGGCGCCCGCCCACGCGCGCGCGATTCGCCTCGAACACGACGACCTGCCGTGCCCCCGCGCGCAGCAGCTCGCAGGCGGCGACCAGACCGCCGACGCCCGCGCCGACGATCGCGATCCGCGCATCGCGTGCGCGCTGCGCCGGCAGCGTGCCGAGATGCCCGCCGGTGCGGGACAGGAAGGCGCCGTAGTCGTATAGCGTGTCGATGTACGGCAACGTGCGCGGCAGGAATTCAGGAGCGTTCATGTGGTCGGGAACGAAAAGGGACGTGCTGGCCGCACGCGATCAGACAGGCAGATGGATGCTGCCGAGCGGCGCGTCGGCGTTGACGAGATCGACACGCTTCACGCGGATGCGCAACGTGTCGTCGCATACCGCGAGTTCATGCGTGTACCAGCCGGCGAACAGCGTCTGCTCGTCGCGTCGCGTTTCGACGTAATGAAACGGCGTGCGCAGCACATAGGCGCCGCGTTCGTGGTCGGCCCGATCGACGTGCGGCTGCTGGAGCAGATGATGACCGCGACTCGCCGGCTGCTGCGAGAACGTCCGGCGCCCGGCCAGCCGCTCGATGCGGATGCGCAGCAGGAGCCGGTCCTCGTCCATCAGCGCGCCGTGCAGGCCGGTGTCGGGCTGGTCCGGCGACAGCGGCATCCAGTAGCGCGCGTCGTCCGCATAGAGCGCGAGCCATTCCTCGTAGCGCCGCTCGTCGAGCAGGCGTGCCTCGCGATACACGAACGCGACGAGCTCATCGTGCGGAAATACGCGCATCGGCGGCCTCCTGCGTCGATACCGGCGCGATGTACTGCAGCCATGCCCGGAACTGGTTGCGGATCTGCTGTTCGCTGGTGCCGTTCGTCTCCGACGTCGGCTGCGCGAACTCCTCGGGCTCGAACAGCCGCCCGACATGCACCCAGTCGCGCGCCTGCGTGGCGAGGCCGCGCTGGGCGCGTTCGTACATTTCGAGATCGTCGTGCGCGACGATCGACGTCGGCGCGTTGATGAGGCGGTTGTAGGCGAGCGTGCGCTCGAACAGCGAATCGGGTGCGCCGACGAGACGAAACGACCACGACTCCACCAGCGTCCGGTCGACCGCCAGCGGCTTGAACACGCGCAGGATCTGGATCGGCCCTTTCACCATCGCATTCGGAAACAGCACCGTGTTGTGACGCACCTCGCCGAGGATCCGCGCGGCGCGCGCTTCGCCGTAGGCTGCGGTCATCTTCTCGTGATAGCCGGGAATCGGCGTGTAGCGCGCGTGAATCGAATCGGCGATGCCGGTGTGACCATGTCCGTTGGGCCACACGCGCAACCCCATCTGCTCGAAGAATGCGTGCGGCTGGATGAACGGCTCCAGCAGCTCCACCGCCATCGGCTTCGCCTGCTGCGTGCCGTCGCGCTCCCACACGCGCACGGCCGTGCCGGCCGACGACTCGTGCGCGACCATCGGATGGCAGGTGTCGGTCTGATTCTCGACGAGCATCTTCCAGTTGCAGCCGTGCACGTAGCGGAACACGCCGCCCGCGACTTCCACGCGCCCTTCCGGCGAACGATCGACGAGGTTGTCGAGCGACGACAGCGCATCGCCGAAGTACGCATGGAAATCGACACCGGACTGACTCAGGCGGCAGAACACGAAACCGCGATGCTCATGGGTCGCGCCGACCGCCTGCATGCCCTTGCTCGCCTCGCACGTCTCGAAGCCCGTGTTTTCGTAGCCGCGCCGCAGCGGAATCGCGTAGAGGCTGCCGTCGGTCCGGTACGACCAGGCGTGGTACGGGCAGCGGAAGAATGTGCCCGTGTTGCCGGCGGCATCCGTCACCAACTGCGTGCCCTTGTGCGAACAGCGGTTGTGCAGCACCCGCACCGAACCGTCGACGTGGCGCACCATCACGACCGGCTCGGCGCCGATCGTCGTCGTCACGTAGTCGCCCGTGGCCGGAATCTGGCTGACATGGCCGACATAGACCCACGTGTTCCAGAACAGATGGCGCATCTCCAGCTCGAAGATGCGCGGCGACAGATAGAGGTCCTTGTGCACCTCGGTATCGCGCACGAGCGAAGCCACCGCATCGGTGAACGACGGCGCCGTCATGCGCGCCCCCGACTGCGGACGCGATGCGGCCGCGCGTCCTCGCGACGCGCGATGTCGATTGCTTTTATTGTCATCTCTCAGGTTTCTGGTTGGTATGCCGCTCGGAGGAGCATGTGCCTGCCGCCGCACGGCGGCGTCAGGCGTTGCGGGTAACGGTCAGCCCGTCACCGGCGTCTCGTGCAGCCGCAGCCAGCTGATGCGGCCATCGGCGTCGCGCTCGAACACGACGGTCGAACGGCGCACCGTTCGCCGCCCTGCCGCGTCGGTCTGCGTCTCGCGATAGGCGATCGTCGAGCCACCCTGCCACGCACTCACTTCGTGCAGTTCGTCGATCGCGATCCGCAGGCCGGGCCGCGCACCGAAGCCGCGCGAGAACAGAATGTCGATATCCGCGTAGTCGAGCGCATGCCCGTGCAGCGAGATCATCGAGAAGTCGCGCGAAAAGCGCGCGAGCAGCGGCGCGAGCCCGTCGCGCGCCGCGCTGCCGGACAACCATTGCTCGATGTCGACGTGCGCGTCGACCACTTCCTGGAAAAACGGGTTTGACGAATTCATCTCGAAACTCACGAACGTTGAGAAGCCGCACGCCCGGCGGGCGCACGGTGCGCGGTGAGGCGCGCGACGAACGGCAGCGGCAGCAGCGTCGCCAGCGCCGCCAGGCCGAAACATTGCTGGTACGGCATGCGCCCGTCGTCCCCGTGCATCGACAGCAGGAAGTTCAACGCGCTGCCCAGCACCGCGACGCCGAGACAGAAGCTCAGTTGCCGGTTGATGTTCCACAGCGCGCTCGCGTCGCCCATTCGCGTGGCGGGGATATCGAGAAACGCCGCGCTTTGCGACGTGCTCGTGCACATGCTGGCGCCGAGCCCCATCGCGACGAACGCGAGCACGCGCCCGGCCTCGAAACCGGCAAGCGGGGTCGCGAGCAACACGATCCCGATCGCGTCGATCGTGATCCCGCACACGAACAGCGGCTTCGGCCCCCACTTCGGGAAGCAGCGGCGCGTCGTCGCGATCGCGGCGAACGACGCGATCGCCCACGGCACCATCAGCGCGCCCGTATGCGTCGCGCTGAGCCCGAGCGCGTTCTGCAGATACAGCGCAGCGACGAGGTTCACGCCAGTGAACACGCCCGGCACGCACAGGTAGACGATCAGCCCGATCCGCAGCAGCGGCTGCGCAACCAGGCGCAGGTCGAGCAGCGGCGCGGCAACCCGGCGCGCGTGCGCGACATACGCACCACCGGCGACGAGCGCGATCGCGAGCGGAACGAACGCGTCGCGGCCCGCGCCCGGCTGTCCCGCAAACGTCAGGCCGAGCAGCAGCGCAACGAGCGCCGCGGCGCTCAGCCCGAGGCCGCGCACGTCGAGCGCCGGCGGGCTGCCGTCCGGTTCGTCGGCCGGCAGCCACGCGAACGCGAGCACGCTCGTGACCGCGGCGAGCGGCAGCATTCCGAAGAAGATCGCCCGCCACGACACGCGATCCACGACCACGCCGCCCAGCGCCGGCGACAGCGCCGGCACGAGCAGCGCGACCATCATCACGATCGACGTCAGATGCGCCCGCGCATCGGGCGGATACGCACGATAGGCCATCGTCTGCCCGACCGGGATCAGCAATCCGCCGCCGAGCCCCTGGATCAGCCGCCATGCCAGAAGTGCGCCGATCGACGCCGACAGGCCGACGCCGAGGCTGCCGAGCGCGAACAGCAGCAGCGACGCGATCAGCAGCCGGCGCTCGCCGAAGCGGCGCGCGAGCCACGTACCGAGCGGGATCACGACCGTCAGCCCGAGCACGTACGCGTTGCCGATCCACGCCAGCTGCGCGACCGACGCGTGCAGCTCGCGCTGGATCGTTGGATAGGCGGCGTTGATGACGAACATGTTGGCGAGGTCGATCGCGAACCCGAGCAGATAGACGGCGGCGATTTTCGAGCGATCGGTCATGGCGGCGGAAGACGAACGAAACGCCGCAGTGTAAGGTTCGCCGCGCACGTCGATAAGCCCGGCCGAACGGCAGGACTGGTCGAAAAATTTTGACAATCAGGGCACCATGTCGGTTTTCCGTCTCGCATCCGACACGCCATGGTGAGTCTCGATCGTTTCGCCGTCTTCCGCGCCGTCGTGGAAGCAGGGTCGTTTACGGCCGCCGCCGCCCAGCTGAACCAGGCCCGGGCCGCGGTGAGCTTCAACATCAAGCAACTGGAAGCCGAACTCGGCGTCACACTGCTCACGCGCACCACGCGGCGCGTCGAGCTGACCGACGCGGGCGAGCGCTTCCATGCGCGCTGCCTGCGCGTGCTGGAGGAAGCGGAAAGCGCGATCGAGGACGCGCGCAGCGAGCATGGCGGGATGCACGGCGTGCTGCGCGTGACGTCGACCGTCGAGTACGGAACGATGGTCGTCGCCCCCGCGCTGCACACGTTCATGCAGCGGCATCCCGCGCTGCGCGTGCGGCTCGAAACGCATGCGTCGCAGGTCGATCTGGTGCGCGAGCGCGTCGACGTGGCGATCCGGCTCGGCCGCCTCGAACAGTTCCAGGATCTGCCGTACCGCGGCGCGTGCCTCGCGACGTACGAAGTGCGGCCCGTGATCGCGCCGTCACTGCTCGCCGCGGCCGGCCTGTCGCACATCGAGTCGCCGGACACGCTCGCCCGGTTGCCGCAGCTCGGCCATACGCGGCTCGAGCGCATCGCCACGTGGCCGCTCGCCGATCGCGACGGCAACCCGCACGCGTTCCGGCCCGGCGCCAAGCCGCGCGTCGTGGTCGACAATGCGTCGGTCCTGCGCGTGCTCGCGCGGCAAGGCAGCGGTGTCGCACTGCTGCCCGAATGGCTCGTGCGCGACGATCTCGCGAGCGGCGCGCTGGTCGATGCGCTCCCCGGCTACCGGTTTCCGCCGCAGGCCGTCTATGCGCTGTACCCGTCGACCCCGCACGTGCCACAGAAAGTACGTGCATGGGTCGACTTCATGAAGGCATATCTCGCCTGAACCCGGCGTGAACGTGGCAGGCGCGCGGCGACTCACGCGCGCGCCGCATCGTCCCGCAGCAGCGCGTCGATCCGCCGGGCGATCGCGAGCAGACGGCGATCGCCGCCCCATGGCCCTTCCAGCATCAGCCCGACCGGCAGCGCTGTTTGCGGGGAGCGTCCGGCCGGGATCGAGACGGACGGCACGCCGGCGAGCGTCGCCGGCGAAGTCTGGCGTGCGACGCGCGCGAACAGCGCGGCGTCCTGCGCGGCGGTCATCGCGGCCGTGTCGTCGAGCGACGGCGGCTCGCCCGGCACCGTGGGCATCGCGATGCAATCGACCGGCGTACCGAACGCGTCGTCGTACCAGCGCACGAGACGCCGACGGCACGCGATCGCGTCCGCATACGCCTGCGCATCGACCGGCGCGGACACGAACGACCGGAAGATCGCGCGCACGTCGTCGCTCGCGATCCGCTCGACGAACGTGTCGAACGGGATGCCGAGCCGTTCCGCCGCGAAGCGGCGCCAGTATTGGTCCGCCTCGTATCCCACGAGCGGAAAGCCGCATGCTTCGCTGGCCTCGTGCAGCGGCATCGCAGGCAACGTCACGAGCGTCGCGCCGGCCGCCGCGAACGACGCGAGCGCACGCTCGATGCAGGTCGCGACGCCCGGATCGAGCGCGTCGAAGTACGGTGCACCCGGCACGCCGATGCGCAACCGCGGCCATTCGGGTGCGATCGCGATGCTGTCGTCGCGCGTCAGCACCGCGTCGAGCAGCAGCAGATCGTCGATGCCATGTCCGATCGGCCCCACCGTGTCGCGCGTGGGCGACAGCGACAGCACGCCGTGCGCCGAATAGCGCTGCGCGGACGGCCGCAATCCGTAGACACCGCAGAACGCGGCCGGAATCCGCACCGAGCCACCCGTGTCGGTACCGAGACCGAACGGGATGCCGGCCGCGACGGCCGCCGCCGTGCCGCCGCTCGACCCGCCGGCGATACGCTGCGGATCCTGCGGATTGCCGACCGCGCCGAAGTGCCGGTTGCCGCTCGTGATGCCGAATGCAAGCTCGTGCATGTTCGACTTGCCGAGCGGCACCGCGCCGGCGTCAAGCAGGCGCCGCACGGTCAGCGCGTCCGTGGCCGCCCGATAGCCGTTCACCGCGGGGCTCGCACCGAGCGTCGGCATCCCGGCGGTATCGAGGTTGTCCTTGATCACGAACGGCACGCCGGCAAGCGGTAACACGTCGCCTTGGGCGACGCGCGCATCGACGTGCTCGGCCGTGCGGCGCGCGAGTTCGCCATCGACGTGCACCATCGCATTGAGCGGCGCGATCGACGCGAGACGCGCGAGTGCGTCGTCGGCCAGATCGACAGCGCGGCGTTCGGCCATACGCACCGCATCGGCAAGCTCGCGCACGCTGGCGGCAGAAACGAATGAAGAGGAGGAAACGCGGTTCGGCTGTGTTGTCATGTTGTGTGCTGGACGCGGAATCGATCGGGAAACGCGCGGCGTGCCGAAGGCCCTGTCCGGCACGCTACGCGAACGCGATGGTATCCCGGCCCTCGGCCGCACGCACGCTACGCGCCGCGCGACGACCGCTCGCGCGTTTCCCCCGCGTCGCCGACCGGGCGCGTCAGCCACGGCCCGATCTCCATCTCCTCGTACCGCACGAGCCGGCTGTTGCGCACGCGGCGATACGCCCACCAGATCGCGACGAACAGCGGGATCCACACATAGATCGACAGCACTTCCATCCAGTCGATGCGTGCGGCGAAGAACGCCTGGTAATCCTGCCCGAGCGAGATCACGATGCAGATCGCGATTGCGAACAACGGCCCGAACGGGAACCACTTCGCGCGATACGGCAGCTGATCGAGCCGGTAGCCCTGCTTCAGAAAGCCCTTGCGGAACCGGTAGTGGCAGACCGCGATGCCGAGCCATGCGATGAAGCCGGTGATGCCGACCGTATTGAGCAGCCACAGATAGATGCGCTGGTTGTTGGTCAGCGACGTGAGGAAGCACAGCCCGCCCACCGCCATCGTCGCGTAAAGCGCGTTGCGCGGCACGCCGCCCGGCGACAGCGTCGCGAACATCGCGGGCGCACGGCCTTCCGCCGCGAGGTTGTACAGCATCCGCGTGGCCGCATACGTGCCGGAGTTGCCGGCCGACAGCACGGCCGTCAGGATCACGAGGTTCATCGCGCCCGCGGCGAGCGGAAAGCCCGCATGGCTGAACACGAGCGTGAACGGGCTCACGCCGATGTCGGTCACGTCGCTCTTCAGCAGGTTCGGGTCGGTGTACGGCACCAGCAGGCCGATCACGAAGATCGCGAGCACGTAGAACAGCATGATCCGCCAGAAGATCTGCTTCACCGCGCGCGGGATCGTCTTGCGCGGGTTTTCCGATTCGCCGGCCGTGATCCCGACCAGCTCGGTACCGAGAAACGAGAAGCCCGCGATCAGCGCGACGCTCATCATCGCGTGCACGCCGCCGACGAACGGCGCATCGCCGGTCCTGAAGTTGCGCCAGCCGACCGGATGCCCGTTGCCGAGCAGGCCAGCCGCGATCAGCAACCCCGCCGCGATGAACGCGATCACGGTGACGACCTTGATCAGCGAGAACCAGTATTCGGATTCGCCGAAGCCGCGCACCGACAGCGTGTTCAGCAGGAAGATCAGCACCAGGAAGCCCGCGCCCCACCACACGCCCGGCACGGCTGGAAACCAGTAGCGCATCACGATCTGCCCGGCGACGAGTTCGATCGCGATCGTCACCGCCCAGCTGTACCAGTAGGTCCAGCCGAGCGCGACGCCGAAGCCTTCGTCGACGTACTTCTCGCCGTAGATCGCGAACGAGCCCGACACCGGCATCAGCGCGGCCATCTCGCCGAGCCCGGTGACGACGAAGTAAACCATCAGCCCGATCGCGATATACGCGGCGATCGCGCCGCCCGGCCCCGCCTGCGCGACCGATGCGCCCGACGCGACGAACAGCCCCGTGCCGATCGAGCCGCCGATCGCGATCATCGCGATGTGGCGGCTCTGCAGCCGGCGCTTCAGCGCCGTTCCGGACGGCGCGGGCGTCTCCACTGCCGCTTGCAAAGCATCCATAGTGTTCACCCTGATTGGATTATGACCGCACCAATTGATTCGGAATACCAACCGATCGACCCGGTTATTCGCGTCGAAGAACGGCCCTGACCACCGGGCTGCGTCAGACGACGCTGCGCTTGATCGCCTGCAGCTCGGCCGTCGTCACGATCTTCTCGATCCGGAACCGCTGACTTTCCAGCCACATGTTCGCGATCCGCCGGTATTCGTCGAGATCCTCGCACGCGAGCCGCACGAGAAAATCGAACGTGCCGCTGACGAGCCAGCAGTCGAGCACCGCCGGGTTGTTCCGCATCTCGTCCTCGAACGGCGCCTGCGAACGCCCGTGGTCGGCCAGCACGATCTGCGCGATCACGACGATCGGCTTGGTCGCGCGCGGCGCGTTGATCACCGCGCGATAGCCTTCGATCACGCCGAGCGCCTCGAGCCGTTCCACGCGTGCCTGGCATGGGCGCGGCGTGAGGTTCACGAGCTCCGACAGCTTCCGGTACGAAATCCGGCCGTCGGTGCGCAGGATGTCGAGGATCCGGAGGTCGATCTTGTCGAGCTGCATCTTCTTGTCGGTCATCCGCGTTCGCTCCGGTCGTGTGGTGGATGGCGCGCGGAACGTCTCCTCCGGTTCCGCGCGTGGGCCACATTATCCGGCCGGAGCGGACGCGCGCCAATCGGCTAGAAGCGCAGCGACAGGCAGGTCAGGCCGCCGTCCATCTTGCGGAACTCGCTCGTGTCGATCACATGCAGCGGCAGCCCGAGCGAACCGATCGCGTCGTGCACGCGCGGGTAGCCGGCCGGTGTGATCAGCGTGCCGTTCACGCGCAGCGTATTGCCCGCGTATTCATCGGCGGCCGAGATGGCGATCCGGCGATAGTCGGCGAACGCCGGATGCGCGGCCAGCGCCTCGGTCACGAGCAGCGTGTCGTCGCCGAGCGCGTTGACCACCGATTTCAGATGCAGGCCGGCGCCGACCGGCACCGCGACGACCGAATAGCCGTAGCGCGACACCAGCGACTCGAACGCGGCGATGCCCTCGGCATCGGTGCGGCTCGTCAGGCCGATGTAGAAGCGCTTGCCGACGAGCATCACGTCGCCGCCGTCGAGGCGGCCCGCCTGCATCGGCAGCAGGTCGCGATGCGCGCCGAGCGCTTCTTCGATGTGCGCCGTCTCGCCGCGCCGCGCGGGTGCGCCGGGGCGCGTGATCACCGCGAATTCGGGCGTGACGACGGCGACGTCCTCGACGAAGTGCGAATCGGGAAACGCGTCCAGCGGCGGCAGTTCGGTCAGTTCGACACCGAGGCCGCGCAGCGCGTCGCAGTATGCGTGGAACTGCGTGAGCGTCTTGTCGTAGTCGGGCGCACCGAGCGCGGCGGTGGTGAGCCCCCCGCCGCAGGACGGCGCGGGACGGCGAACGATCGCTTGCGTGAATTGCATCGACTCCTCCATGGTCACGCTGCCCCCGTGCGGCGCACGGGGCAACTGCGTTGTGTCCGGACCATTATCGGAAGCCAAATTGCGCAATTCGCGTCGAATTCGGGCGTGCCCGCAGCCGATCACGTCGAATTGCGTGCGGGACGCAGCGGATTCGGCAGACGGCTGGCGTGCGCGGCGCAAACGCGCCATATGCGGGTGCCGGAGCGACCGATGCGTCCGTGCGCTGCATCCGTTATGCGACGACAGGCGCGAACCCCATTTGCGCACGCCCCAGCACCGTCAGATCGCCCTCGCCGCCGCGTCCGTCGAAATCGACCTCGAAATGATCGGCCGGGAAATCGGGTGGGCTCTCGCCGCGCAGGAACGCGAGCCGCTGGCGCTGGAGGTACGCATCGTTCTTCGCGCAACCAGGCGCGGCCGCGATGTACATCACGTTGCTGTCGCCGCTGCCGCGATGCGCGTCCTCGACCGCATGCACGACGTCGCCGTGCCAGAACACCGCATCGCCCGGCTCCATGTGCGGGATCGGCACCAGCGCGTCGAGCAGCAGCGCATGCCATTCGGGCAGGATCGACAGCGCGCGCCCCGGACGCGCGCCGCACAGGTCGTCGTCGGCGACGTCGTCCTGCAGCGCACGCAGCACGACATACGCCATCGCGTTCGCGACCGGGATCAGCTGCAGCGTGCCGTCGCCGGGCCCTTGCGGCGTCAGCGCGGTCCAACCCTGAAACGTGCGGAACATCGAGCACACCGCCGGCGACGGAATCTCCTCGACGTCGGGGCGGAACGCGGCGTCGAACGGATCGTAATCGCGCCAGTGGCCGGCCAGCACGTGGCGGTAGACCTGCCGGAAATTCGCGCCGAGCCAGCGTTCGACCGAGCCGCCGTCGACGTGCGGCGACAGCCCGAGCGACGTCGAGCCCGGTGGCCGGCGGCGGATCCGGTCCGCGTATGCCGGCACCTGGTCGGGATCGAAATGCGTGCGCGCGCCGTCCGCATGACGCCACAGGCGGTTCAGGAACACGCGTGCCCGCGTGAGGGCCGGCGACTGGCGCGCGGCCACCTGCGGCTTCGACCAGTAGACGCCGTAGATCTGCGGCTTGCCCGACGCGAGGTTGCCGAAGTAACGGTCCTCGGCACGCGCATGCAGCCGCTCCGCGAAGCGGTTGGCGTCCAGATAGGCGCCGATCTCGTCGTTCCAGTCGCGTGCTTGCTGCGCGTCGAACACGCCGCGGATCACCGCCGCGCCATGCGTACGAATCGCGGCGATCGCCTGCGGATCGACGGTATCGTTCGCGATATCCGCGAATCGCAGCACCGGAATCACGTCGCGGCCTTGCGCATGCGCGCGGCGGATCGCGTCGACCTGCCGCGCGACATCGCCCTCCAGCTCGCGGAACGTGGCCGCGTAACCGGGCAGATCGGCGCGCAGCGCCCGTTTCGCCGTGCGGATCGCGGCCGGCAGATCGTCAATCGTCAGGTGCATCGTCGTCTCCTCGCTGAATCGTGTGTCGTGTCGAGCATTCAGCGTACGGCCGGCGCGGTGCCGTTATCGACACTATCCGGTCAACTATCGATACAATCCCGACAACCACTCGCTACTCGGGGCGATGGCAGACCACGCACAGCTTGTTGCCGTCCGGGTCGCGGAAATACGCGCCGTAGTAGTCGGCGTGATAGTGCGGCCGCAGCCCCGGCGGCCCGTCGCAGGTGCCGCCCTGCTGCAGCGCGAGCGCATGACAGCGGTCGACCCGCGCGCGCGTCGGCACGTCGAACGCGATCGTATGGCCGTTGCCCGGTTCGGGCGCGTGGCCGTCGAGGGGCCGGCCGAAGAAGAACAGCGGCCGGTCGGCGTCGGCCGGCATCCAGCCCGACCAGCCGTCCGGCTCGCTGAACTTCAGACGCAGCCCGAGTTCCGCGAACAGCGGCGCGTAGAAGTCGTACGCGCGCGCGGTATCGCTGACGCCTACGCAAACATGTGAAAACATGGCATCGCTCCGTTGTGACGACCGATCACGATCATGCCACGGCGCGCTGCCCCGCTCGACCGGAGGTCGCGATGAAGCCGCAATACGAGCACGTGACGTTCGCCCCAGGCTGTTCGATTCGCGTGTACCACCGGCAGCTCGCGCACATTCCGTTCGAATGGCATCGACATCCCGAATACGAACTGACGCTGACGCTGAACAGCCGAGGCAGGCGCTTCATCGGCGATCATGTTGCCCGTTACGGGGACGATGACCTGGTGCTCGTCCCGCCCAACCTGCCGCACACGTGGTCGTCGAATGCGCGCATCGATCGCGATGCGCCGGAAGTCGCGCTCGTCGTCTGGTTCGACGGCGACTGGGCACGTCGCATCGCGGACTGCTGCCCCGAGTACGCGCCGCTGCGCTCGCTGCTGCGTCGCGCGGCGCCCGGTCTCGCGTTCGACGCCGAGACGGCCCGCGCGATGCGCGCACGCTTGCCGCAGTTGCTCGACTCATCGCCGCGCGTCCGCCTCGCGGCCGCACTCGACACGCTCGCCGACCTCGCTGAAGCCGGCGGCGAACCGCTCGCCACCGCGCAGGCTTACGGCCAGCCCGACGCCGCCGCGTCATCGGCCGACTCGGCCGCGCCCGAAGCCGAACGCCTCGACCGCGTGCTCGACGCGATCGACCGGGGCTTTCACGAGCCGCTGCGCATCGACGCGCTCGCCGCCGTCGCGCACATGTCCGAACGCACGCTTCAGCGGCTGTTCATGCGGCACCTCGGCGAAAGCGTCGGCCGCTACGTGCAGCGGCTACGGCTCGCGCATGCGTGCCGCCACCTCGTCGGGACCGACTGGCCGATCGCGACGGTCGCCGCGCGCTGCGGCATTCCGAACGCCGCGAACTTCAACCGCCAGTTCCTCGCCGCGCGCGGGATGACACCCGGCGCATATCGGCAGTTCTTCGCGCGCCACGGCCACGCTCCCGACACCGGCACGCCGCCACCGCTCGACACGCGGCCGCCGTCGCTGGAACGCCATGCCGTTCGGCCGCGCAAATGAAAACACCCCGGCGGGATGACCCACCGGGGTGTCGGGGCGTTGCAATTGCCGGACGCGAGCGGCCTTGCGGCCGTTCGCGCCGCGCACGACTTAACGTGCGTTGAGCGGCTTCGCTTCGCGCGGCGTGTCGCCGATGAACAGCTGACGCGGACGGCCGATCTTCTGCTCCGGATCCGCGATCATTTCGTTCCACTGTGCGATCCAGCCGACCGTACGTGCCATCGCGAAGATACACGTGAACATCGAGGTCGGGATGCCCAGCGCGCGCTGAACGATACCCGAGTAGAAGTCGACGTTCGGGTACAGCTTGCGCGACACGAAGTATTCGTCTTCCAGCGCGATCTTCTCGAGCTGCATCGCGAGCTTGAACAGCGGGTCGTCGTGCAGGCCGAGTTCGTTCAGCACTTCGTAGCACGTTTCGCGCATCAGCTTCGCACGCGGGTCGTAGTTCTTGTACACGCGGTGACCGAAGCCCATCAGCTTCACGCCCGAATTCTTGTCCTTCACCTGCTTGATGAATTCGGGGATATTGTCCGGCGAACCGATCTGCTCGAGCATGTTCAGCGCGGCTTCGTTCGCACCACCGTGCGCCGGGCCCCACAGACATGCGATACCGGCTGCGATACACGCGAACGGGTTCGCGCCTGACGAGCCGGCCAGGCGGACCGTCGACGTCGATGCGTTCTGCTCGTGATCGGCGTGCAGGATCAGGATACGGTCGAGTGCGCGGACGAGCACGTCGTTGACCTTGTACTCTTCGCACGGGTTCGAGAACATCATGTGCATGAAGTTCGCGCTGTACGACAGTTCGTTCTTCGGATAAACGAATGGCTGGCCGATGCTGAACTTGTACGCCATCGCGACGAGCGTCGGCAGCTTCGCGATCATGCGGATCGCCGACACTTCGCGGTGACGCGGATCGTTGATGTCGAGCGAGTCGTGATAGAACGCCGACAGCGCGCCGACGGCAGCCACCAGCACTGCCATCGGGTGCGCGTCGCGGCGGAAGCCACGGAAGAAGAAGTGCATCTGCTCGTGCACCATCGTGTGCTTCGTGACGGTGTCGACGAATTCCTTCTTCTGTGCTGCGTTCGGCAGTTCACCCTTCAGCAGCAGGTAGCAGCTTTCGAGGAAGTCCGCGTTTTGCGCGAGATTGTCGATCGGGTAGCCGCGGTACAGCAGTTCGCCCTTGTCGCCGTCGATGTACGTGATCGCCGAATTACAAGCTGCCGTCGACATGAAGCCCGGGTCGTAAGTGAACTTGCCGGTTTGGCCGTACAGCTTGCGGATGTCGATCACGTCCGGGCCCATCGTCCCCTTGTAGATCGGCATTTCGACGCTCGGCGAATTGTCGCTGAACGATAGCGTGGCTTTAACATCAGACGGAGTCATGGCACATCCTCAATCGAAATAAAGAAACGGGATTCGATAACGGGCGTAACGCGTTACACGTTGCGCAGCATCTCCAACAGCCGGTGAACGTCCGGGCTGTCTAGGTCGCCCTCTGGTTCCTTGCGCGCGAGGAGCAAGTCCATCAGGTCGTTGTCGCTCAGATCGAGCAGGCGCGACAACGCGCCTACGTCTGCATCGGTGAGGTCATGCTCGTATCTGCTGAAGAAACGCTCGAATACGATGTCGTTTTCCAGCAGACCCCGCCGCGCGCGCCAGCGGAGGCGCGCGCGACGGTGCGGGTCGGATTGATGCGAATCGTCGCTCATCACAAACTTTAAACCGCGCGACGAACCATCAGTTCCTTGATCTTGCCGATCGCCTTCGTCGGGTTCAGGCCCTTCGGGCAAACGTCGACGCAGTTCATGATCGTGTGGCAACGGAACAGACGGTACGGGTCTTCCAGGTTGTCGAGACGCTCGCCGGTGGCGGTGTCGCGGCTATCGGCGATGAAGCGGTAAGCCTGCAGCAGGCCGGCCGGGCCGACGAACTTGTCCGGGTTCCACCAGAAGCTCGGGCATGACGTCGAGCAGCTCGCGCACAGAATGCACTCGTACACGCCGTCGAGCTCGTCGCGTTCTTCCGGCGACTGGAGACGTTCCTTCTCCGGCGGCGGCGCGTCGTTGATCAGGTACGGCTTGATCGAGTGATACTGGTTGAAGAAGTGCGTCATGTCGACGATCAGGTCGCGCACGACGGGCAGGCCCGGCAGCGGGCGCAGCACGATCTTCTGCGGCAGGTCGTTCAGGTTCGTCAGGCACGCCAGACCGTTCTTGCCGTTGATGTTCATCGCGTCGGAACCGCACACGCCTTCACGGCACGAGCGGCGGAACGACAGCGTCTCGTCCACGGCCTTCAGCTTGACCAGTGCGTCGAGCAGCATGCGCTCATGCTGGATCTCGAGCTCGTACGTCTGCATGCGCGGCGCCGCGTCCTTGTCCGGATCGTAGCGGTAGACTTCAAAAATGCGTTTTGCCATTTCGGATTCCTTTGACTCGGCTTAGAACGTGCGCGGCTTCGGCGGCACGGAGTCGACCGTCAGCGGCTTCATTTGAACCGGCTTGTAGTCGAGGCGATCGCCTTCGCTGTACCACAGCGTGTGGCGCAGCCAGTTGTCGTCGTCGCGATGTTCGTAATCGCTGTGTGCGTGCGCGCCACGGCTTTCCTTGCGCGCTTCCGCCGACACCATCGTCGCGCGGGCGACTTCGATCAGGTTCTCCAGCTCGAGCGCTTCGACGCGCGCGGTGTTGAACACCTTCGACTTGTCCTTCAGGTGGATGTTTTCCACGCGTGCCTTCAGGCCGGCCATCTGGTCGACGCCTTCCTTCAGCAGTGCCGACGTGCGGAACACGCCTGCGTGCTTCTGCATCGTCGCGCGGATGTCGTTGGCGACGTCCTGCGTGTACTCGCCCGAGCTCGACTTGTCGAGCTTGTTCAGACGCGCCAGCGAGAATTCGCCTGCATCGGCCGGCAGCGGCTTGTGTTCCTTCTGGTTCTTCACGTGCTCGACGATGTGGTTGCCGGCCGCACGGCCGAACACCACGAGGTCCAGCAGCGAGTTCGTGCCGAGGCGGTTCGCGCCGTGCACGGACACGCACGAGCACTCGCCCACTGCGTAGAAGCCGTTGACCGGATCCTTGTGGCCGCGCGACGTGCCGACGACCTGACCATGGATGTTGGTCGGGATGCCGCCCATCTGGTAGTGGATCGTCGGGACGACCGGGATCGGCTCCTTGATCGCATCGACGTTCGCGAACTTCAGCGCGATTTCGCGGATCGACGGCAGACGCTTCATGATCGTCTCGGCGCCGATGTGCGACAGGTCGAGCAGCACGTGGTCCTTGTTCGGACCGACGCCGCGGCCTTCCTTGATTTCCTGGTCCATCGAACGCGACACGAAGTCACGCGGCGCCAGATCCTTCAGCGTCGGTGCATAGCGTTCCATGAAGCGCTCGCCGTTCGCGTTGCGCAGGATGCCGCCTTCGCCGCGCACGCCTTCGGTGATCAGCACGCCCGCGCCGGCCACGCCGGTCGGGTGGAACTGCCAGAACTCCATGTCCTGCAGCGCGATACCCGAGCGAGCGGCCATGCCGAGGCCGTCGCCGGTGTTGATGAACGCGTTGGTCGACGCCGCGAAGATCCGGCCTGCGCCGCCCGTCGCGAACAGCGTCGTCTTGCCTTCCATGATGTAGACGTCGCCCGTCTCCATCTCGAGGGCAGTCACGCCGAGCACGTCGCCGTCCGCGTCGCGGATCAGGTCGAGCGCCATCCATTCGACGAAGAATTGCGTCTTCGCTTCGACGTTCTGCTGGTACAGCGTGTGCAGCAGCGCGTGACCGGTACGGTCGGCGGCCGCGCAAGCGCGCTGGACCGGCTTCTCGCCGTAGTTCGCGGTGTGGCCGCCGAACGGGCGCTGGTAGATCGTGCCGTCCGCGTTACGGTCGAACGGCATGCCGAAGTGTTCCAGTTCGTACACGACGTTCGGTGCTTCGCGGCACATGAACTCGATCGCGTCCTGGTCGCCGAGCCAGTCGGAACCCTTGATCGTGTCGTAGAAGTGGAAGTGCCAGTTGTCTTCGCTCATGTTGCCGAGCGACGCGCCGATGCCGCCCTGTGCGGCCACCGTGTGCGAACGGGTCGGGAACACCTTCGACAGCACGCCGACCGACAGGCCCGCGCGCGACAGTTGCAGCGCTGCGCGCAAGCCCGAGCCGCCCGCGCCGACGATCACCACGTCGAACTTGCGGCGCGGCAGGGAAGTTTTGATTGCAGCCATTCTTTACACTCTCCAGAGAATCTGCGCGGCGTAGCCCGCACATGCGAGCAGCCAGACGATGGTCAGCGATTGCAGCAGCAGGCGCACACCGACGGGCTTCACGTAGTCCATCCAGATGTCGCGCACGCCGACCCATGCGTGGTAGAAGAGGGAAAGCAGCGTCACGAAGGTCGCGAGCTTCATCCATTGCGCGGAGAAGATCGATGCCCAGCCTTCGTACGAGAAGTCATGCGCGCCGAAGAACAGGACGAGCAGAATGACCGTGTAGACCGCCATGATCGTGGCGGTGACGCGCTGCGCGAGCCAGTCGCGCAGGCCGTAGTGAGCGCCGACGACGAGGCGCTTCGAGCCGATTCGGTTATTGGCTGCCATTTTCTTAGAATGCTCCGAACAGTTTGAGTGCCATGGCGATCGTCAGGGCGATCGAGACGACAAAGACGACGACGGCCGTCCGCTTGCCGCCTTCCTTCGAGACGGCGTCGTGATTGACGTCCATCAGCAGGTGGCGAATGCCGGCGCAGAAATGGTGGAGGAACGCCCAGGACAGCGCGAGGACGATCAGCTTGACGACGATGTTGGAGAGGAAAGCCTTGAAGACTTCGAAGCTGAGCTCGGAGGTGAGACTCTGATCGAAGAGGAACAGCAGGAACGGCAGGAACAGGAACAGCAGCGCGCCGCTGACTCGATGGAGGATCGACAATATCGCCGCCAAGGGCATGCGATATTTCATCGTGATATCGCCGAATCCGATGTTCCGGTATTCCGGCCTCGGCTTTCTTACTGCGTCAGTCATGCTAGACCCCTACTATGTTGTCACACTAATCCGCGATTTTAGCGCCTTTTTATATCGCGCTGCAGCGAAAGTCTGCTCTGGATCATTACGCGAACGGGAATAAAGGCGGCCCGAAACGTGCTACGCGAACATGGGGAGTGCGCGCGCACGCTGCTTGTGCCGATACGTCGTCAGCTCAAGTCATTCTGATAGTAATACCCGGTTGTGACATACCAGCCGCGTCGCACTTCCACCGGCCGGTCTCCGTATGTATAGGACACACGCTCCACCGACAGCAAAGGAAAACCCGCCGGCACATGCAGCAGGTCGGCCACCGCCGGCTCCGCCGCCACCGCCCGGATCTTCTCCGTCGCGCGGATCATCCGCGTGCCGAACTCCGTCTCGAACATTGCGTAGAGCGGCCCCTTGTACTCGCTCAGCCGCTCGAACGTGAGCCCGCGGAACATCGCGCCCGGCAGCCAGATCTCGTCCAGCACCGTCACTTCGTTCTCGAACTCCAGCAGGCGGCGCACCTGCACGACCGGGTCGGCCGGCTTCAGGTCGAGCTGCCGCGCGATCTCTGCCGGCGCGCGCAGGCGCCGGCATTCGAGCAGGCGGCTCACGTGCGGATGCTCGGCACCGTCGTCGGCCAGCAAACGCAGAAAGCGAAACTGCGCGCGATCTTCGTTGTGCGTTGCAACAAAAGTGCCCTTGCCCTGCCGCCGGACCACCAGGTTTTCGGCGGCCAGTTCGTCGATCGCCTTGCGAACGGTGCCCTGGCTGACCTTGTAACGGGCCGCGAGCTCCACTTCGCTCGGAATGATCTCGCCCGGCTTCCACTCGCCGGATTCCAGGCTTTGCGTGATCAACGACTTGATCTGCTGGTATAACGGACTGAAGGTCGGCGACGGCGACGCGGCAGGCGCCGGCACGGAATCGGCCGCGCCCGGCTGCCCTGGGCCGCCTGCGCCGGTCGGATTCGCGTTGTTCGCCTGGTTCGATGTCATGGCGCGCATTTCATCACAAACCGCGCTTTTCCGTCCACTCAAATTCCGCAAAACATCTGTCTTATATAAGACATATGATACCGTTTGACTTTGGGCCCGCCGGCTCCTACACTCCGGGGCGAGCAAGGGTTCGCGGGTGCAAAACGCGTCCCCGGCTACGTGCCACGGCCGTCTCCAGGTTCACCGCGTCTGCCTTTCGCGAGTCCTCCGCCCTGCTTCAATGCAACGCTACGCGTAACGCGCATAGAATGGCGTTTTGCCTAGCGTCCACCGCTTCACCCGTCCTGGAGATTTTCAATGGCTAAGCCCGCAAAGCGCGTTGCCGTCACCGGCGCCGCAGGTCAAATCGCTTATTCCCTGCTGTTCCGCATCGCGAACGGCGACCTGCTCGGCAAGGACCAGCCGGTCATCCTGCAACTGCTCGACCTCCCGCAAGCCCAAGCCGCCGTCAAAGGCGTCGTGATGGAACTCGATGATTGCGCGTTCCCGCTGCTCGCGGGCGTCGTGATCACCGACGATCCCAAGGTCGCATTCAAGGATGCTGACGTCGCGCTGCTGGTCGGTGCACGTCCGCGCTCGAAGGGCATGGAGCGCAAGGACCTGCTGTCGGCGAACGCCGAGATCTTCACGGTCCAGGGCGCCGCGCTGAACGAAGTCGCGAGCCGCGACGTGAAGGTGCTGGTCGTCGGCAACCCGGCGAACACCAACGCGTACATCGCGATGAAGTCGGCACCGGATCTGCCGAAGAAGAACTTCACGGCAATGCTGCGCCTCGACCACAACCGCGCGCTGTCGCAGCTCGCGGCGAAGTCGGGCAAGCCGGTCGCATCGATCGAGAAGCTCGCCGTGTGGGGCAACCACTCGCCGACGATGTACCCCGACTTCCGCTTCGCGACCGTCGAAGGCGAGTCGCTCCTGAATCTGATCAACGACGACGTGTGGAACCGCGACACGTTCATCCCGACCGTCGGCAAGCGCGGCGCGGCGATCATCGAAGCGCGCGGCCTGTCGTCGGCAGCGTCGGCGGCGAACGCGGCGATCGACCACGTGCGTGACTGGGTCCTCGGCACGAACGGCAAGTGGGTCACGATGGGCATCCCGTCGGACGGCTCGTACGGCATCCCCGAAGACATCATCTACGGCGTGCCCGTCACGTGCGAAAACGGCGAGTACAAGCGCGTCGAAGGCCTCGAAATCGACGCATTCTCGCGCGAGAAGATGGACGGCACGCTGGCCGAACTGCTCGAAGAGCGCGACGGCGTCGCTCACCTGCTGAAGAACTAAGCAGACTGCACGGCCGGGCCGCCTCCGGGCGGTCCGGTCACGGCACGGGCGGCGGGCCGACTGTCGGCCCCGCCGCCCGATCCGATCCGGGCACGTTTTGCCGCTCCAGGCGCCCCGCGCGCCGGCCCAGAACGCGCCCGAATCCGATTTCCTCCACGTTGCCCGCCTCCTTGACGTAGAAGAGATGTCCGCGCTCACTCCTGCACAAGTGCTGTACGACGGGGCGTCCCCGCCCACGATCCTGCCCTGCTGCGATCACTACGCGGGCAGCGAGAAGCTGATGCGCAAGTCGCTCGCGCTCCAGGCCGAACTCGGCCCCGTGTTCGACATCACGCTCGACTGCGAGGACGGCGCGGCCGTCGGCCAGGAAGCCGCCCACGCGCAGCTCGTCGCCGAATGCCTCGGCAGCGCCGAAAACCGCTTCGGGCGTGTCGGCGTCCGCATCCACGACTTTTCCCATCCCCACTGGCGCGACGACGTGCGCATCGTGCTGCGCGCCGCGCGCGCGCCGGTCTACGTCACGCTGCCGAAGATCGCGAGCGCCGCGGACGCGGCCGAGATGGTCGCGTTCATCGAAGGCACGCGCCGCGAGCTCGGCCTCGCGCAGCCGATCCCGGTCGACGTGCTGGTCGAGACGCACGGCGCGCTCGCGCAGGCGGCCGCCCTCGCCGCGCTGCCGCTGGTCGGCACGCTCAGCTTCGGGTTGATGGACTTCGTGTCCGCACATCACGGCGCGATTCCCGATGCGGCGATGCGCTCGCCCGGCCAGTTCGACCACCCGCTCGTGCGCCGCGCGAAGCTGGAAATCGCCGCCGCCTGCCACGCGCACGGCAAGACGCCGTCGCATAACGTGACGACGGAGGTGCGCGACATGGCCGTCGTCGCCGGCGACGCGCGACGCGCGCGCGACGAGTTCGCGTTCACGCGGATGTGGAGCATCCATCCCGCACAGATCCGCCCGATCGTCGACGCATTCGCGCCGCGCACCGATGAAGTCGCGCTGGCCGCCGAGATCCTGCTGGCCGCGCAGGCCGCCGACTGGGGCCCGACGCGCCACGGCGATACACTGCACGACCGCGCGAGCTACCGCTATTACTGGTCGGTGCTGCGCCGCGCACGGGCGACCGGCCAGCCGGTGCCGGCCGAGGCCGCGCCGCTGTTCGGGCCGGCCGCCGGAGACGCGCGGTGAGCGCGCGCCGACACACGCATTTCATCGAATCACCGGAGCGTGAACCCGAGACAGGTTTGCGAAACGACAAAAAACGTAACGGAGCCCGAAAACCTGAAATATGCGCGGCCAAATAGGTGAAAATAGCGGCCGCTGCGCGCTTCCGGGGCGCGTGCAGTTTCAAACCGGCCGACGGTGTCTGCCGCCGGCCCTTGTCAACTGATTATCGAAAGGTTCTGACTCCATGAAGAAACTCCTGATCGCTACCGCCATCGGCGCGTTGTCCGCCACGATGCTGGTCTCGGCTCCGAGCGCGTTCGCCCAGGATACGGCGACGACCGCGAAGAAGACGGCCAAGCGCCCGGCGCCGGCCAAGCGCATCGTTCCGCGCAGCAAGAAGGCGCAGGCGCGTGCCGCGGCCAAGGTCGATCCGGTACCGGACGGCGCAGCCAAGTGGGCGTGCAAGGACGGCTTGTCGTTCGACCTCGCCGGCGACATGAAGCGTGACCAGGTCGTCACGGTTCACTGGGCGAAGAAGAACTACAAGCTGCCGCGTCAGGCCACGACGACGGGCGCCGACACGTTCTACGATCCGGCCGCGGGCTTCAAGCTGGTCGTGATCCCGAGCAAGGCGATGCTGTTCAGCGACGCCAACGGCGGCGAGCGTCTCGCCGACGAATGCGTGACGCCGGAAATGGCGCAAGGCACGCCGGCTCCGACGCAATCGAACGAACTGAAGCCGGCAACGAACTAAGCGCCCGCGTTTTCGCGCTCCCAGGCCCCTCGATGTCCGCCTCGGTCTCCAACGTCCGCCCCGCTCCGGATACGGTACTCGTCGATATCGTCGACTACGTGCTGAACACCGGAATCGACAGCGCGCTCGCGCTGGAGACGGCGCGTCATTGCCTGATCGACACGCTCGGATGCGGACTCGAGGCGCTGTCCTACCCTGCCTGCACCAAGCTGCTCGGCCCCGTCGTGCCCGGCACGATCGTGCCGAACGGCGCGAAGGTGCCCGGCACGTCCTTCCAGCTCGATCCCGTCCAGGCCGCTTTCGACATCGGCGCGATGATCCGCTGGCTGGACTTCAACGACACCTGGCTCGCCGCCGAATGGGGTCATCCGTCCGACAATCTCGGCGGAATCCTGGCGACGGCCGACTGGCTGTCCCGCACGGCCGTCGCGGCCGGCAGGAAGCCGCTTGCCATGCGCGACGTGCTCGTCGCGATGATCCAGGCCCACGAGATCCAGGGCTGCCTCGCACTCGAGAATTCGTTCAATGCGGTCGGGCTCGACCACGTGCTGCTCGTCAAGGTCGCGTCGACGGCCGTCGTCGGCCGCCTGCTCGGCCTCACGCGCGACGAGCTGATCAACGCGGTATCCAATGCCTTCGTCGACGGCCAGGCGCTGCGCACGTACCGCCACGCGCCGAACACCGGTTCGCGCAAGTCGTGGGCGGCCGGCGACGCGACATCCCGCGCGGTGCGCCTCGCGCTGATCGCGAAAACGGGTGAAATGGGCTACCCGTCGGCGCTCACCGCGAAAACCTGGGGCTTCTACGACGTGCTGTTCGACGGGCAGCCGTTCCGCTTCCAGCGCCCGTACGGCACGTACGTGATGGAGAACGTGCTGTTCAAGATCGCGTTCCCCGCCGAATTCCACGCGCAGACGGCCGCCGAGGCCGCGCTGCAGCTGCACGCGCAGCTCGCCGCGGCGGGCCGCACGACCGACGAGATCAGCCGGATCACGATCCGCACGCACGCGGCCGCGATCCGCATCATCGACAAGCAGGGTCCGCTCGCCAATCCGGCCGACCGCGACCACTGCATCCAGTACATGGTCGCCGTGCCGCTGCTGTTCGGCCGGCTGACCGCAGCCGATTACGAAGATGCGGTCGCCGCCGATCCGCGCATCGACGCGCTGCGTGCGAAAACCGTGTGCGTCGAGGATTCGCAGTTCACGAAGGATTACCATGACCCGGCCAAACGATCGATCGCGAATGCGCTGACGATCGAATTCGCGGACGGGTCGAAGCTTGCCGAAGTAGCGGTCGAATACCCGATCGGCCATCTGCGACGCCGTGCGGACGGCATCCCGCTCCTGGTCGAGAAGTTCAGGACCAACCTCGCCCGTCGCTTCCCGGCAAAGCAGCAACAAGCGATTCTCGACGTGTCGCTGGACCAGGCAAAGCTCGAAGCGATGCCGGTCGATGAGTACGTCGACTTGTATGTGATATAGCCGTACAGGACTCTTTGTTTCCTAGCCTTAAACCCAGGAAAATCACCATGGCCCACAATCTCCACAAGACCCTCAAGGAATTCGACAGCGGTTCCGGCAAAGGCAAGTTCTACTCGCTGCCGCAGCTCGGCAAGGAACTGAAGACGAAGATCGAACGCCTCCCGGTGTCGATCCGTATCGTGCTCGAGTCCGTGCTGCGCAACTACGACGGCAAGAAGATCACCGAAGAACACATCGAGCAGCTCGCGAACTGGAAGCCGACCGCGAAGCGCGTCGACGAGATTCCGTTCGTGGTGTCGCGCGTCGTGTTGCAGGACTTCACGGGCGTGCCGCTGCTCGCCGACATCGCGGCCATGCGCGGTGTGGCAGAGCGTTCGGGCAAGAACCCGAAGAAGATCGAGCCGCTGGTCCCGGTCGATCTCGTCGTCGACCACTCGGTCCAGATCGACTACTTCCGCCAGAAGGACGCGCTCGACCTGAACATGAAGCTGGAATTCCAGCGCAACAACGAGCGCTACCAGTTCATGAAGTGGGGCATGCAGGCGTTCGACACGTTCAAGGTCGTGCCGCCGGGCGTCGGCATCGTCCACCAGGTGAACCTCGAGTATCTCGCGCGCGGCGTCCACAAGAAGGCGGACGGCGGCGACACCGTGTACTACCCGGACACGCTCGTCGGCACGGACAGCCACACGACGATGATCAACGGCATCGGCGTGGTCGGCTGGGGCGTGGGCGGCATCGAGGCGGAAGCCGGCATGCTCGGCCAGCCGGTGTACTTCCTGACGCCGGACGTCGTCGGCGTCGAGCTGAAGGGCAAGCTGCGCGAAGGCGTGACGGCCACCGACCTGGTGCTGACGATCACCGAAATGCTGCGCAAGGAGAAGGTCGTCGGCAAGTTCGTCGAGTTCTTCGGCGAAGGCACGAAGTCGCTGTCGCTGCCGGACCGCGCGACGATCGGCAACATGGCGCCGGAATACGGCGCGACGATGGGCTTCTTCCCGGTCGACGAAAAGACGATCGACTACTTCGAAGGCACGGGCCGCACGAAGGCGGAAATCGCCGCGTTCGAAAACTACTTCAAGGCCCAGAAGCTGTTCGGCATTCCGAAGGCCGGCGACATCGACTACACGAAGACGGTGACGCTCGACCTGGCAACGGTCGCCCCGTCGCTCGCCGGCCCGAAGCGCCCGCAGGACCGCATCGAGATCGGCAACGTCAAGTCGACGTTCACCGACCTGTTCTCGAAGCCGGTTGCGGAAAACGGCTTCGCGAAGAAGGCGGACGACCTGAACGCGCAATACACGACGAGCAACGGCGTGAACGTGAAGAACGGCGACGTGCTGATCGCCGCGATCACGTCGTGCACGAACACGTCGAACCCGAGCGTGCTGCTGGCCGCCGGCCTGCTCGCGAAGAAGGCCGTCGAAGCCGGCCTGACCGTCGCGCCGCACATCAAGACGTCGCTCGCGCCGGGATCGCGCATCGTCACCGAATACCTGACGAAGACGGGCCTGCTGCCCTACCTCGCGAAGCTCGGCTTCGAAGTCGCCGCCTACGGCTGCACGACCTGTATCGGCAACGCGGGCGACCTGACGCCGGAACTGAACGAAGCGATCACGAAAAACGACATCGTCGCGGCTGCGGTGCTGTCGGGCAACCGCAACTTCGAAGCGCGCATCCACCCGAACATCCGCGCGAACTTCCTCGCGTCGCCGCCGCTGGTCGTCGCTTACGCGATCGCCGGCAACATCACGCGCGACCTGATGACCGAGCCGGTCGGCAAGGGCAAGGACGGCTACGACATCTACCTCGGCGACATCTGGCCGACCAGCGATGAAATCCACGCGCTGCTCAAGTTCGCGCTCGACCCGAAGAAGTTCGAGGACAACTACTCGAAGCTGACCAAGAAGGGCGACCTCTGGAGCAAGATCGAGGGCGAAACGGGCCAGGTCTACGACTGGCCGAAGTCGACCTACATCGCCGAGCCGCCGTTCTTCGGCGACGACTTCTCGATGGAGCCGGCCGCGTCGATCCCGACGGTCAAGGGCGCGCGCGCACTGGGCATCTTCGGTGACTCGGTCACGACCGACCACATCAGCCCGGCAGGCTCGATCAGGGAAGACTCGCCGGCCGGCAAGTGGCTGAAGGAGAACGGCGTGCAGAAGGCCGACTTCAACAGCTACGGCTCGCGCCGCGGCAACCACGACGTGATGATGCGCGGCACGTTCGCGAACGTGCGGATCAAGAACCTGATGATCCCGGCGAAGGCGGACGGCACGCGCGTCGAAGGCGGCCTGACGATCCACCAGCCGAGCGGCGAACAGCAGTCGATCTACGACGCGGCCATGCAGTACGTCGCGGCCGACACGCCGACCGTCGTGTTCGCAGGCGAAGAGTACGGCACGGGCTCGTCGCGCGACTGGGCCGCGAAGGGCACGCAACTGCTGGGCGTGAAGGCCGTGATCGCACGCAGCTTCGAGCGGATCCACCGCTCGAACCTGGTCGGCATGGGCGTGCTGCCGCTGCAGTTCAAGGGCTCGGACAGCATCCAGTCGCTCGGCATCACCGGCGAGGAGACCTACGACATCGAAGGCCTCGGCGACGACTTCAAGCCGCAGCAGGACGTCACGCTCGTGATCCACCGCAAGAACGGCGAAGCGACCCGCGTGCCGGTGCTGCTGCGCATCGATACGCCGATCGAAGTCGACTACTACAAGCACGGCGGTATCCTGCCGTTCGTGCTGCGCTCGCTGCTCGCGGCGTAAGCGCCCTGCTTTTGCAGGTGCCGCAGCCGCCTCGCGGCGGTTGCGGCCGATTTGGATGCCCGACTTCGTGTCGGGCTTTTTTTATGCGCGCGCGGCAGGAGCGCAATGTCGCCGGTACGTCATGCGGTCTTGTCGGCGCGTGCCTTGGCCCCCGCCCGCACGTTCTTCTTCAGGTGCGCGCGGTTGTAGTCGATCGCCGCGCGAACGAGGCGCTTCAGCGCTCGCTCGTCGAGCGTGTCGCCTTCGAGGAAATCGATCGCGCGCCGTGCATTGCCGTCGAGGCCGGCATTGAACAGCCCATCAGGATCGGGCAGGTGCGCGCCGTGCATGAACGTGAGCTTCACCTTGCCCTTGTGCGCGTTCGCAACTGCGATCATCCCGTCGCACGACCACACCGGGCTGCCCATCCATTTCCATTCCTCGACGATGCCCTCCTCGGCGGCGAGAATCGTCTCGCGCAGCTCGGCGAACGTCTTGCCTCGCCAGTCGGCAATTCCCGCGATCAGCGCGTCGATGCGTGCCGACGGCTCCAGATCGGAGGCGCTCATGCCCCGGCCTCCGGTTCTCCATCGGGACGCGCCAGCACCTGTTCGAGCGACTCGAAGAATTGCACCCACCCGTGCTGCGCCCCGCGATACGCCTGTTCCTGATCCGCGCGGAAACCGGCCTGCTCCATGCGCAGCAGCGTGCCGCCCGGCGTCGGCGTGAGCGTCCACGTGACGACACTTTCCAGGCCATACGCGGCCCATGTATAGGACAGCACGCGCTGCGGCTCGATCGTCAGCACCGTGCAGTCGACCGAACCCCAGTCCGCGCGGAAGTTGAACACGCGGCCCGCGACGGGCTCGAAGTCGCTCTGCATCAACCACGCCTCGATCAGGTGCGGTTGCGTGAGCGCACGCCAGATCTTCTCCGGCGGATGCGACAGTTCCCGTTCGACGACGACGGTACGCGTTTCGGTAGTGGCCTGGTTCATTGATCCATCCTTTTGAGCAGATCTTCGAGAGCGTCGAACCGGTTCTGCCAGAAGCCGGCCATCTGGCTGGTCCAGTCGATCAACGGCGTCAGCGCCTGCGGCTGCGCGCTGTAGTGCGTCTGCCGGCCTTCGTGACGATCGCTCACGAGCCCGGCCTGCTTCAGTACGCCCAGATGCTTCGATACCGCCGGCTGCGACACGCCTGCATGGGCCGTGAGCGCGGCGACCGTCAACTCGCCCTCCTCGCACAGCCGCTCGAAAAGCGCGCGACGCGTCGGGTCGGCAAGTGTTCTGAAAAGCAGGTCGTGAGCGTCGTGCATGTTCGAATCAATAACCCGATGGTTATGGATTGAAGCATAGCCGGCGAACGATACGCGTCAAGGAGGAATTTCGCGCGTCACGTCGTTCGATCCCGCAGCGTGCTCGTTCGCCGGCGCGGGCCGAGCGGCAGCGAACCGGTTTGCAATGGGCATCCGGCGCGTGCCGACTCGACGCCGTCGCCCGCATTCGAGCATTTCCTCTAATCCGCTCACCCGACCTGCGAACCGAAAGCACGCTGCAAGACTCGGCAACGCGCCGTTCCACAGTTCGGGAAACGCGCGCGATCGACCGGCCCCGTTTTTGTGCATCCGCCCATCTCGACGTCGTCGCGTTGGCGTCATGGCGTCGCTTGACCACATAGTGCAACGCGCGGCGCACCCACGGCTGATCGCACGCGATGCGCTCTCGCGGCAACTCGCTCCGCAATCGCGCGCATTCCGATACCGCAACGAACGAGTCATGCGTGCAAACGCCGTCTACCGCAGCGCGATCGCGTCGCGAACCGGTTCCCTTCGCCGGCGCCGATGCCGCGTGCGCCGACGCCGCCGCGCATGCGCGCGAATACGCCGATGTCAGAACTGACAGCTATGGAAACTGGCAGCTACCTGAACGGCACCGACGCCCTACGCTCGTCACCGCTCGCGGCCCCACAAGGGCTGGGGGCTCCAGCAACGTCGTCTCTCCTAAAAAGGACTCCCGATGAAAAGGAACGCCTGGTTTGCCCTTCCCCTTCCGTCGCCCCGCCGCCTCGCGTGCGCGTGGCCGCTCGTGCTTGCCGCCGGCGCGGCGCATGCGACGACGGACTGGGTCGACACCCACACGAAGGCCTTTCTGACCGGCCCGCAACTGATGGCGCGCAGCGCAGCGCCGTCGCTCGAACTCGCGGCCGGCGAGACGACCGACGTCGTCGTCAGCCTGAAGCTGCGCAACGCCGCGCAGCTCAAGCAGCTCGCGCACGACGTGAACCGGCCCGGCAACGCGCATTACCGCCAGTACCTGACGCACGAGCAGTTCCTCGCCAGCTACGCACCGACCGACGCGCAGGTGAAGTCGGTCGTCGACTATCTGCGCAAAAGCGGCTTCGTGAACATCGAAGTGGCGCCGAACCGGCTGCTGGTGTCCGCGCGCGGCACGGCCGGCACGGTGAAGACCGCGTTCAACACGTCGCTCGTGCATTTCCAGTACGCGGGCCGCTCGGGCTTCGCGAACGCGTCGACCGCGCAGGTGCCGCGCGCGCTCGGCGACGTCGTCGGCTCGGTGCTCGGGTTGCAGAGCGTCGCGCGCGCACGGCCGATGCTGCGCATCGGCAACGTCGCGAAGCCGCAGGCACTCGCGGCCGGCACGGCCACTGGCCACTATCCGAAGGAATTCCCGGGCCTCTACAACGCGACCGGCGTGCCGACCGCGGCCGGCGTGACCGTGGGCATCATCACGATCGGCGGCGTGTCGCAAACGCTGCAGGACCTGAAGCAGTTCACGTCGAGCAACGGTTACGGCGCGGTCACGACCCAGACCGTCAAGACCAACGGCACCGGCACGAGCGGCAGCTACAGCGACGACCAGGACGGCCAGGGCGAATGGGATCTCGACAGCCAGTCGATCGTCGGCTCGGCCGGCGGCCAGGTCGGCAAGCTGGTGTTCTACATGGCCGACCTGAACGCCGCCGGCAACACGGGGCTCACGCAGGCATTCAACCGCGCGGTGTCGGACAACACCGCGAAAGTGATCAACGTGTCGCTCGGCTGGTGCGAAACCGACGCGAATGCGGACGGCACGATCGACGCCGAGGAACAGATCTTCACGACGGCCGCCGCGCAGGGCCAGACGTTCTCGGTATCGTCGGGCGACGAAGGCGTCTACGAGTGCAACAACCGCGGCTATCCGGACGGCGCGAACTACACGGTGTCGTGGCCGGCCGCGTCGCCGCACGTGCTCGCGATCGGCGGCACGACGCTGTACACCACGTCGGCGGGCGCATTCTCGAACGAAACGGTGTGGAACGAAGGCCTAGACGGCAACGGCAAGCTATGGGCCACGGGCGGCGGCGTCAGCACGGTCCTGCCGGCACCGGCATGGCAGTCGGGCAGCAATCGTCAGTTGCCCGACGTGTCGTTCGACGCCGCGCAAAGCACGGGCGCGTACATCTACAACTACGGCCAGTTGCAGCAGATCGGCGGCACGAGCCTCGCCGCGCCGATCTTCACCGGTTTCTGGGCGCGTCTGCTCGCGGCAAACGGCACGGGTCTCGGCTTCCCGGCCGGCAAGTTCTATGCGGACGTTCCGTCGAACCCGTCGCTCGTGCGCTATGACGTCGTGTCGGGGAACAACGGCTATCAGGGGTACGGCTACAACGCAGGCAGCGGCTGGGATCTGACGACCGGCTTCGGCAGCCTGAACATCGCGAACCTCAACAAGCTGATCCAGACGGGCGGCTTCTGAGCGTGATGCGAAGGCCGGCGCGCGGTGGTCGTTCACTGCGCGCCGGCCGGGAAATTCACGGGCGCCGGGCGCGCACGGAGCGCTACTCCGTCGTCGGCGTCGCCGCGACCGATGCAACCGGCGCACCGGCGCGATGCGACGGCGCGAAGAGCCGCAGCCCGCTCGCGACGCTCGCGGCACCGGCAAAGCCCGCACCGAGCATCAGCGCGAGCGTCGGCCCATGACGCCCGGCGATCCCGAACGACAGCGCAACGAGCGCCGCACCGGTCGCCTGCCCGATCAGCCGCGCGGTCGCGATGATGCCGCTCGCGCCGCCGCTGCGCTCGGGCGGCGCGCTCGACATCAGCGCCTTCAGGTTCGGCGACTGGAAGAAGCCGAAGCCCGCGCCGCACAGCATCATCCGCCAGCCGATGTCGACGACGTTCGGCGCCGCCGGCAGCGCGGCGAGCGATACCATCCCCGCGCTCAGCAGCGCGAGCCCGATCGCACCGAGCAATCCGGGCGGATAACGATCCGAAAGCCGCCCCGCGATCGGCGCGGCGAGCGCGACGATCGCCGACCATGGCGTCATCAGGAAGCCGGTTTCCACCGCGTCGCGATGCAGGACGGTTTCGAAGTAGAACGGCAGCGATACGAACGCGAGCCCCTGCGCGGCGAATGCGCACACGGCCGTCAGTGCCGACAGCGTGAACACCGGCCGGCGGAACAGGTCCACCGGCAGCATCGGCGCCGGGTGCCCGGCCTGGCGGCGGATCAGCAGTGCCCCGAACGCGAGCGCGACCGCGGCAGCCGCGAACACGATGGACAGCGGCCCGCGCTGCGCGAATTCGCCGAGCGCGAAGATCAGCGATGCGAACGTGATCACGTTGAACAGTGCGGCGAGCGGATCGAACGCATGCTTGCCGCGCGCCGTCTGCGGCAGCGACGGAATCGCCACGGCAAGCGCGAGCACGCCGAGCGGCACGTTCACCGCGAACAGCCACGGCCAGGCGGCCACCGACAGGATCAGCGACGCGATCGTCGGCCCCACCGCGAACGACACGCCGACGACGAGTGCGTTGAAGCCGACGCCGCGCCCGAGCCGGTGTGCGGGAAACAGGTTGCGGATCAGCGCGACGTTCACGCTCATGATCGCGCTCGCGCCGAAGCCCTGCACGATCCGCGCCGCCGTCAGCTGCGGCAGCGTCGCCGCGAGCGAGCAGCCGAGCGATGCGAGCGTGAACACCGCGAGGCCTGCCACATACACGCGCTTGTGACCGACGATGTCGCCGAGCGACGCGAACGGCAGCAGCGTCGCGACCATCGCGAGCTGGTAGGCGTTGATGATCCACACCGACGCGGCCGGCGACGCGTGCAGGTCGGTGGCGATCGCGGGCAGCGCGGTGTTCGCGATTGCCGTGTCGAGCGTCGCGAGCGCGACGGCGAGCAGCACGGCGGACATTGCGCGCCAGTTGACGGCCGGCTCCCGGGCGCCGGCAGGGGATGCGAATTCGGACAAGATGAGGCTCGGCTGACGAGCGACGCGCGGCGTCGCGGATTGAGCGGCGCGGCACCGGGCCCCCCCTGCTGCAAGAACGGGACGCGCGGCACCGCGAGCCGTATTGTTGCAGAGCCTCATCGAGCGTGCAGGCCACTGCGTCGCCAGTCAGCGAAACGAAAGCTTCCGTGCGCCGCGTCGAGTGTGCGGCATCGTTGAGACCGCGACGATCGGCGATACGGCGGACGCCGCGGTTGCGGCCGTCACGACACCGCGCGTCGCGCGTTGCGTCCGCGCAGCCATTCGAGCGCGAGCAGCAGGCTCGTGGAGAAGATGATCAGGATCGTCGCGAGCGCGGCGATCGTCGGGCTGATGTTCTCGCGAATGCCGGTGAACATCTGGCGCGGCAGCGTCGTCTGGTCCGCGCCCGCGAGGAACAGCGTGACGACGACTTCGTCGAACGACGTCGCGAACGCGAACAGCGCACCCGACATCACGCCAGGCGCGATCACCGGCAACGTCACGCGGAAGAACGTCGTGACGGGATTCGCACCGAGCGACAAGCTCGCGCGCACCAGGTTCTGGTTGAAGCCCTGCAACGTCGCGGCCACCGTCGTCACGACGAACGGCACGCCGAGCGCCGCGTGCGCGGCGATCAGCCCCGTGTAGGTATTCGCGAGCCCGAGCGGCGCGAAGAACAGGTACATGCCGACGCCGACCACGACGACTGGCACGATCATCGGCGACAGCAGCACGGCCATCAGGAGCCCCTTGCCGCGGAAATCCGCCTTCGTGAGACCGATCGCGGCGAGCGTGCCGAGCACGGTCGCGACGACGGTCGCCGACGGCGCGACGATGAAGCTGTTCTTCGCGGCCATCCGCCACTCGTCCGACGCGATCAGGTTCTCGTACCAGCGCGTCGAGAAGCCCGGGATCGGATAGACGAGGAACGTGCTCGACGAAAACGACAGCGGTACGATGGCGAGCACCGGCAGGATCAGATACAGCAGCGTCAGCACGACGAGCACGCGCAACGCGACGTACCACGCGCGCTCGACGAACGACATGTGCGGCGCGAACAGCGGCCTGGCGAGTTTCATGGTCGGTATCCCCTTCCCGTTTCGTTGCGTGTTTCTGCTCGGGCGCTCAACCGAGGCTCACGTTGGTGCGCGTGAAGCGCCCATACACCGCATACAGCACCAGCGTCGCCGCGAGCAGCAGCCCGCCGAGCGCGCATGCCATGCCCCAGTTGATCGTCACGTTCGTGAAATACGCGACGTAGTAGCTGACCATCTGGTCGTTCGGCCCGCCGAGCAGCGCAGGCGTGATGTAGTAGCCGATCGCCAGGATGAACACGAGCAGCGCGCCGGCGCCGACGCCCGGATAGGTCTGTGGCACGTACACGCGCCAGAACGCGGCGAACGGATGGCTGCCGAGCGACACGGCCGCGCGCTGGTAGGTCGGCGGGATCGACTTCATCACGCTGTAGAGCGGCAGGATCATGAACGGCAGCAGGATGTGCGTCATCGAGATGTACACGCCGACGCGGTTGAACAGCAGCGTCAGCGGATGCGAGATCAGTCCGCTGCCGATCAGCGCCGTGTTGATGAGCCCTTCGCTCTGCAGCAGCACGATCCATGCGGCGACGCGCACGAGCACCGAGGTCCAGAACGGAATCAGCACGAGGATCATCACGAGGTTCGCGCGCCGTTCCGACAGCGTCGAGATCCAGTACGCGAGCGGATAGCCGAGCAGCAGCGCGAACAGCGTAACCGCGACGCCGATCACGAACGTGCGGCCGAAGATCGCGAGATAGATCGACTGATCGGGATCGGCCTGCACGATCTGGCCGAAACCGTCCTGCTTGTGGTCGAGCGCGGCGAGCAGGTAGAACGGCGACACCTGGCTGCCGTTTTTCGCGATCGACTGCCAGTACGCAACGTCGCCCCAGCGCGAATCGAGGTCGATCAGTTTCGTGCGTGTTTGCGCGGGCGTCAGTACCGCGTCGTTGTCGCTTTTCAGCGGCATCGCGCGCGCCGTCTTCGCGACGAGCGAGCGGTAGCCGGGAATCTCGGTGTTCAGGCGCCGCGCCAGTGCGCCCATCGCCTCGCTGTCGGCGACCTTCGTCATGTCGGCCGCGAGCGCGACGTACGCGGCGTCGGCTGGCGGCGCCTTGCGGTCCCACCCCGACAGCGCGGCGATCGTGTTCGGCAGCGCGGTCGCGATCTCGGGGTTCTGCACCGCGCGCGTGAGCAGCGTGCCGATCGGCACGACGAAGATGAGCAGCAGGAAGATCGCGAGCGGCGCGATCAGCAGCAGCGCCATCGTGCGCTTGCGGGCCTCGGCGGCCTTCAGCTCGCGCTTGAGCGCGGCTGTCGACGGCGAGGAAGGAGCGATCGTCATCGTGTTCAACGGTTCTCTCCGGCCGGGCTCGATCCGGCGGAATGCCGCGCGACGCAGTCGATGCGCCGCGCGGCAGGTTGCATCAGGACACCTGAGTAGCGGTTACTTCGTCGCCCACGCGGCGAAGCGCTGCTCGAGCTCGTCGCTGTGGTCGGTCCAGAAGCCGATGTCCTCCAGCACCGCGTTCTTGCCGTTGGCCGGCGAGTTCGGCAGGTTCGCGAGCGTCTTCGCGTCGAGCGACTTGATCGCCGCGATGTTCGCGGGGCCGTACGCGATGTGCTGCGCATACCCTTGCTGCGGCTTCGGCGTCAGCGTGTACGCGATGTACTGCTCGGCCAACGCCTTGTTCGGCGAGCCCTTCGGAATCGCCCAGTAGTCGAGGTCGTAGATGCTGCCGTTCCACACGACCTTCAGGTTCTTGCCTTCCTTCTGCGCGGCATCGATACGGCCGTTGTACGCGGTCGACATCACGACGTCGCCGGCCACCAGGAACTGCGGCGGCTGCGCGCCCGCTTCCCACCACTGGATGTACGGCTTCAGCTCGTCGAGCTTCTTGAACGCGCGGTCCTGGCCGGCCTTCGTGCCGAGCACCTTGTACACGTCCTTCGTCGCGACGCCGTCGGCCATCAGCGCGAACTCGAGGTTGTAGCGCGCGCCCTTGCGCATCCCGCGCTTGCCGGGGAATTTCTTCACGTTCCAGAAATCGGCCCAGCCGGTCGGCGCGGTCTTCAGCTTGTCCGCGTTGTACGACAGCGCGGTCGACCACACGAAGAAGCCGACGCCGCACACCTGCGGCGATTCGGGAATCAGGTCGGACTTCTTCGCGATCTTCGACCAGTCGAGCTTTTCGTACAGCCCTTCGTCGCAGCCGCGGTTCAGGTCGCCCGATTCGACTTCGACCACGTCCCAGTTGACGTGCTTCGCCTCGACCATCGCCTTCACTTTCGCCTGCTCGCCGTTGTACTCGACGGCCGTGACCTTGTTGCCGGTCGCCTTCTCGAACGGCTGGTTGAATGCGGCCTTCTGCGCGTCGCCGTTCGCGCCGCCGAAGTTGACGACCGTGAGTTCGGCCGCCGTGGCCGATGCGCCGACGACGGCGAGCGCCAGTGCGAGCGCGGTGCGACGCGCGGTAGTGCTTGCTCCGTTCATGATGGTTCCTCTCCTCTCGTGGTGGAAGTGGGCAGTTGTTGTTGACGACGTGCTGCGATAAAAGCGGGAAAACCCTGCGTCAGGCGAATACGCGCAGATGCTCGGGCGCGAATGCGAGCGATACCGGCGCGCCGGGCAAGAACGCGTCGAGCGCGCCCGTGCCGAGCGGCACCTTCACGAAGCATTCGTCCTGGCCCGGCAGCGCGCAGCGCATGCGCACGTGATCGCCGAAATAGATGAGACTGCGCGCCTCGCCGGTCACGCGGTTGGCGGTGCCGTTCGCGTGGCCGTTCGCGAGGCTCATGCGTTCGGGACGGATGCACGCGACAGCCGGCGCGCCTTCGGCCGCGTCGCCGATGCGGCGACCAACGAGCTGCGTGCCGTCGTCGAGGCGGAATTCGCAGAATTCGCCGTCGACGCGCGCGATGGTGCCGCGCAGCCGGTTGCTGTCGCCGATGAAGTTCGCGACGAACTCGTTGCACGGCGATTCGTACAGGCGGTCGACGGTATCGAGCTGCTGCACGATGCCCTTGTCGAACACCGCGACGCGATCCGACATCGTCAGCGCCTCGCCCTGGTCGTGCGTCACGTACACGAAGGTCACGCCGAGCTTCTCGTGCAGCGCCTTCAGTTCGTACTGCATGTGTTCGCGCAACTGCTTGTCGAGCGCGCCGAGCGGCTCGTCCATCAGCACGAGCTTCGGCTCGAACACGAGCGCCCGCGCGAGCGCGATGCGCTGCTGCTGGCCGCCCGACAACTGCGCCGGATAGCGTTTCGCGAAACGCTCCATCTGCACCATCTTCAGCGCATGCGCGACGCGCTCCGCGCGCTCGGCCGCCGGCAGCTTGCGCACCGACAGCGGATACGCGACGTTCTGCTCGACCGTCAGGTGCGGAAACAGCGCGTAGTTCTGGAACACCATGCCGATGTTGCGCTTGTGCGGCGGCACGGTGTTCAGCAGTTCGCCGTCGAGGCGGATTTCGCCGCCCGTCGGAAACTCGAAGCCCGCCAGCATCATCAGGCAGGTGGTCTTGCCCGAGCCGGACGGCCCGAGCAGCGTCAGGAATTCCCCTCGGTGGATGTCGAGGTCGAGCGATTTGACGACCAGCGTCTCGCCGTCGTAGGTCTTCCGCACGCCGCGAAAGCTGACGATCACATCATCGGACTTCATCGTGGCTGTCCCCTTGCTGCGCGACAAACGTTTTTGAGATGGACCCACTATACGGTGTGTACGGTTCTACAATAGGGAACCATTTCAATATTCCTAGTAGGACCACTTTGGATACCGTGATCCTGGCCGACTGGCTCTCCGCCCGTCTCGACCGCGGCTCGTCCGAGCCGATGTACCGGCAGTTGCTGCAACTCATGCAGCAAGCCATTCTCACCGGGGAATTAGGGCCGGGGACCAAGCTGCCCAGTTCGCGCACGCTGGCGGCAGACCTGTCGATCGCGCGCAATACCGTGCTGCACGTGTACGACCAGTTGACGGCCGAAGGCTACGTGCTGACGACGACCGGGAGCGGCACCTATGTCGCCGACACACGACCGGACGCGGCCGCCATCCGCGTGCCGGGCGCCGCGCCGCCGCCGCGCGGCGCCGGTGCGGCGGCGCAGCAGGACGCACAAGGCGACCTGTCGATGCGCGGGCGGCAGCTGATCGAGCATGCGGGCGTGTCGCGGCGCCAGTGGGGTGCGTTCATGCCGGGCGTACCGGATGTATCGGAGTTCCCGAGCCGGACATGGAGCCGCCTGCAGGCGCGCCTGTGGAAAGAAGCGAATCCCGAATTGTTGACCTATTCGCCGGGCGGTGGCTACCGGCCGCTGCGCCGTGCGCTCGCCGACTACCTGCGCGTCGCGCGCTCGGTCAAATGCTCGCCCGACCAGGTGATCATCACGACCGGCATCCACCAGTCGATCGACCTCGCGGTGCGGTTGCTGTCCGACATCGGCGATCGCGCGTGGGTCGAGGAGCCGTGCTACTGGGGCGTGCGCAGCGTGCTGCAGGCGACCGGCCTCGCGCTCACGCCGGTGCCCGTCGACCAGGAAGGCATCGACCCGAGCGCGAACGACATGCAGCATCCGCCGCGGCTCGTGCTCGTCACGCCGTCGCACCAGTATCCGCTCGGGATGGTGATGAGCCTCGCACGGCGCCGGATGCTGCTCGAGTACGCGCGCCAGCACCGCTGCTGGATCATCGAGGACGACTACGACAGCGAGTTCCGCTACGGCAGCCGCCCGCTCGCGTCGCTGCAGGGCCTCGACGACGGCGGCCGCGTGATCTACGTCGGCAGCCTGGGCAAGATGCTGTTCCCGGGCCTGCGGATGGGCTACATGGTCGTGCCGGAGCATCTTGTCGACACGTTCCGCACCGGGTTGTCGGAACTGTATCGCGAGGGCCAGCTGATGCAGCAGGCCGTGCTCGCCGAGTTCATCATGGACGGGCACCTGACTTCACACGTCAGGCGAATGCGCACGCTTTATGGCGAGCGCCGGCAATTGCTGATCGATGCGATCCATGCGCGCTTCGGCGACGCGCTGCCCGTGATGGGCGACGAGGCCGGCCTGCATCTGGTGCTCGGCCTGCCCGACACGTGCGACGATCGCGCGGTCACGCAAAGCGCATTCGACGCGGGTGTGATCGTGCGTCCGCTGACGAGCTACTACAGCAGCCTGGACACTGCCCGGCGCGGGCTGCTGCTCGGCTATGCGTGCGTCGCGCACGAAGGCATCGGCCCCGCGTTCGAGACGCTCGCGGCAACCATCGAACAGCATCTGCCGCAGCATTTCACGCACGCGGCATGATCGCGTGCATCACTGCGCGGCAGCCGTGCCGCGGTCGAGCGACGCCGCGCGCATCGCTTCGCCGGGCTTCGTGAACATGCGCTGCCGCAGCGCGGCGATCTGCGCGTCGCGATCCTGCGGCGGCAAGCCGGCTGCGCCGATCTGCGCACGCTGCGCCGCGTAGTCGGCGTAGCGGCTCTGCCACGATGCGTCGTCCTGCTGCATCTGCGCGACGCGCGCGGCGGCTTCCGGGCCGAGCGTCTGCGTCAGTTGCGCGCGCATCGCATCCGGCGTCGCCCCGCTCTTCTGCAACTGCGCGATCTGGTCGATCGCGGCCTGCTGCCGGTCGGTCTTCTGTCGTGCTGCGCGTTCGTCGGCGGGCATCTGCTGCGCGAGCGCCGCGAGCCGCTCCGCCTTTTGCGCATCCGTCAGCGTGCGGTCCTGCGCAATCTTCAGCCGCGCGAGATCGTAGCGCTGCCGCCACTGCTCCGAGCCGAAGAACGGCTGGCTCCAGTCGCCGAGCGCGCGCGACGCGATCGATGCGCGCTGATCGAGCGCGAGCTGCAGCGCACCGAGATCGGACTTGTCGACCGCGCCCGCCTCCGGTAGCTTCGCCAGCGCGTCGAGATACGCGCGATAACGACGCCAGACGTCGAGCGCCTCGGGTTGCGCGAGCGTGCCGTCGAGCTGTGCGGCGATCTCGCGCACGACGAGTGCATCGAGCGCGGCCGCGTTCAGGTCGCTGCGCGCCGTCAGACAGTAGTCGAAGAAATCGCGCACCGCGCGCGACTTCGCGAGATGGCCGCCGGCATCGAGCGGCAGCCTCGGCGCACTGGAACCGGCGAGCGGCAGCGGCAGGTCCGCGCTCGCGGGCAATGCGGCCTGCGGCGGTGCGGCGCGCGCGCCGCCGGGCACTGCCGCATCGACCGACGCATGCGTCGCGTCGGCGCCCCAATGCGATGCCGTGCCGCTCCAGATCGCGACGCAGGCGATCGCCGCCAGCCCCACTGCGCCGTAGACCGCAACGCGCCGCGCGAGCGGCGCGCGTCCTTCACGTGCCGTCATCGGTCACACGCCCGCGAGCTTCAGCCGGTTCGCATGCGTGCGGATCACCGCGACCGGATCTTCCGCATTCGCGCCACGCACGCCGAGCAACTGGTTGATCTCGTCGAGATGGTTCCACTTGTAGCTCGTGCTCAGCACCTTCCCGTACAGCGCACTGCACTTCGACACGAGCCCGTCGTTCTGGCCCGAGGCGCGATTGATCATCACCGTGCCCGTGCCGAACAACGCAAGCGTCGACAGGTCCAGCGCGTTGGCCGGATCGATCAGCGGAATCGTGCTGGTATCCGTCGCACCCGTCACGCCGAACGCGGAGACGGTCGGCTGAATCGCCGTGCCGGCCCACGAATACAGCAGGTGCGTATTGCCACCGACGGTTTCCGTCGGTGCACCCGTCTGGCAGCTGCCCGGCGCGCCGAGGCCTGCGCTCGGGTAATTCTGGTTGTACGTGGCGGCCTGGGAAGTCGTCAGCGTCTTCAGTGCGGCAAGCGCGTCCTGGTTGGTGTTGTTGCTGCTGCTCGTCAGGATACCGAACACATTGACGAACGCCGCGATGACCGACGACGACAATCCGGTCGGATCGTAGGCGAGCACGCCCTGCACGAAGTCCGCGAACTCCGAGCCGCGATGCGGCGTGCCGATCGTCGTCACCGACGCGACGAGATCGGGTGCAACGGCCGCGACGTAGCGCGACGTGAGGCCGCCCTGGCTGTGACCGACCAGGTTCACCTTGGTCGCACCGGTCGCCGCGAGCACCGTCTTTACGTAAGCGAGCAGTTGTTCGCCGCGCCCGTTCGGCCCGTCGTCGCTCTGGAACCCCGACAGGTTCGCGACGTAGACGGTCGCGCCATGCTGCTGCAGGTCTTCCTGGATGCCGTACCAGTACTCGAGCACGCCCGCGTACTTGTCGGTGCCGGTGAGCCCGTGCACGAGGATGATCGGATAACGCGTCGCCGCGTAGTCGTCCGCCGGCGCGGTTGCCGCCATCGCCGCGTGCGTCGTCGCGAGCGTCATCAGCGCGGTCGACCCCGCGAACGGCGCGACGCTCATCGCGCAAGCCACTGCCCCTGCCACCACCCTGGAACGCATCGATCTGGCCATGCATGTTCTCCTGATTATTGTGCTGCCGGTGCGAATGAGATCGGATCGACGCGCACGGCAGGTCGCGAACGGACGGTTGCGGGCAACGTGTGCGTCGAATGCGGGAGTGAATCACGAGTCGCGAACGATTGCGCCCTGACTAGAAACGGTTCTCTAATCGGTTGACGCGCCCCGCCCATTCGGGCGGGGCTGCGTTCACGCGTGCGCATGCTGCATCGCACACGCGCGCCACGCGTTACAGCTTCGCGCTCACACGCAGCCATGCCGTGCGCCCCGGCTCCATCACCGGCGCGTTCGCCGGATAGCCGAAGCCCGCATTGCCGGCGAGGTTCAAATGCTCGCTGTAGGCCTTGTTCAGTACGTTGTCGATGCCGACCGAGATCTGCACCTTCTTGCTGACGTTGTACTGCGCATGCAGCGACAGCACGCCGAAGCCGGCGCTCGGACCGAAGTCCTTGCCCACCACGTTGCCTTCGTTCACGGCATAGCGATGCTGCGGTGCAACGACCCGCCACAGGCCGCCGGCCGACCATGCGCCGCGCGTGTATTCGAGCCCGAAGCGCGCCTCGAGCGGCGGCATCTGCGGCAGCGGATCGCCGCTCGTCGCGTTGCGCCCCCACGCATAGGCGAGCGACGTCTCGACGCGCAGCGGTGCGACCGGCCGCCACGACACGCCGGCTTCGCCGCCCATGATCTGCGCGTTGACGTTGGTCGCCTGCGTGGTCGGCCCCATCATTCCGGCCGCGTAGTTGAACAGGATGTAGTCCTGCACATATCCCGCGTAGGCGGACACCCATGCATCGAACCGGTCGCTTTTGTACTGCGCGCCGATGTCGAGTTGCGTGGTCTTCTCCGGCTGCACCGCCGAGAACGCGTTGACCGAACCGGCCGGCCCGCGCTTCGCGGAGAACAGCTCCCAGTAGTCCGGATAGCGTTCCGCGTGACCGATCCCCGCGTACCATGTGACCGGTAGCGCAGCGAGATCGCGCTCGTACCGCACGAAGCCGCTCGGCAGCACGCGCGCGCGATCGTCGTCGAAGGTCGGGTTCGGCTTGCTCGACATCATCCCGCGCGTCGTCGCACGCTTGTCGCGCGCGCTCGCGTAGTCGACCCGCGCGCCGCCGATCACGCGCGACGCATCGCTCGCATACCACGTCAGCTCGCCGAACGCGCCGGCGTTCCACATCGTCGCCTGCGCGTCCCACGGCTGGTCGCTGTAGTTCTGTCGCCCCATCGCCGAGCGGGCATCGAGCCGGTTCGACTGCGCATCGACGCCGGTCACGAGCTTGAAGTCGTCGCCGAATCGGAAAGTCGCGGCCGCCCGCGCACCGAGCGTGCGGCGCCGCACCTCGGATGCCATTCGCATCGGCATGCTGCTGGTCGGGTCGGGTTGCCGCAGCGTGTAGTTGTCCATCACGTGGTCGGCTTCGTTGTAGTAGACGCGCGCTTCGATCCGGTCGAGCACGTCGCCGAGATGCCGCTTGTCGAACGACAGGCCGAACGTCTCGCGGCGGAAATGAGCGCCGTCCATCCCGCGCCCCGCGTAGCGCGCATAACCGTCACCGGTGCCCGCCGTCAGTTCGACGCGCGTGTGATCGTCGGGCGTCCAGCCCAGCGCCGCGTCCGCGTTCCACTTGTCCCATTGCGACGGTACGGTGTTGCCGTTGCCGTCCTCGTAGTCCTGCGCGTGCGCATGGTTCGCGGTCACGCGGCCGTAGACGTCCGGCGTCCCGGCCGTCACGTCGACGTTCTGGTCGTTGCGGCCGAACGATCCACCGACCACGCTGCCGTCGAAGCGCATGCCGGGGCGCTCGAAGCGCGGCGTCACGCGTTCGAACAGCACGGTGCCGGCCGATGCGCCGGGGCCATATAGCACCGTCTGCGGACCCTTCACGACGGTGACCTTGTCATAGCTTTCCGGCGCGATATAAGAGGTCGGCGCATCCATCCGGTTCGGGCACGCGCCGAGCGTCGGCATCCCGTTCGCGAGAATGGTCAGCCGCGACCCGAACATCCCGCGCAGCACGGGGTCGCCGTTCGTTCCTCCGCTGCGGATCGACGTGAAGCCGGGAATCGTCTTCAGGTAGTCCGCGCCGTCGCTCGCCGGCAGCGGCTGACGCGGCGTCTTCGGATCCGTGACGACGACGAGCGGCGTCGTCAGCGGCGACGCAACGACTTCGACGGGTGGCAGCAGCGCGGCCGCGGCGTCCGTCGGCGCACCGGCGGCCTGCGCGGAGTCGGTCGCGGCCGCAGCTGCGGTCATCGCGCCGACGGCCAGCGCGGGAACAGTGAGTTTCAGCATCCGCGGCACGCGCCGCGCACGAGAATGGCGCGCCGCCCTCGGCGCGCGCAAGGAAAGAATGGTCATGATCGAAAGCCCGAGTGACGCCCTCCACGCGGCCTCGACGGACCGCACGGATATGGGCGATGAATGGAACGGAAGACAGCGCGTCAGGCGCGCTCGGGCGGTGCGCGTGGATACGCGCGCGGATAGCGGTCGGCGTGTGCCGCAACCGCATGTGGCGCGGTGGCGGAAAGGGCATGAGAGGGGGCGAAGGCGAACGGTGCGGCTGCCGCACCGCCGATCGCGGGACTGTGCGCGAAGAAGCTGCAATAGCCGCACGCATCAGGATGCAGCACATGGCCGTGCGCGCGGCCCGCATCGGGCGCGCGGTGTGCGCCATGCTCTGCACTGCAGACGATCGCGTCGGGGGTGGCCGCCTGCGCGATGCGCCACTGCGACACCAGCGGCGCCGCGATCGCGAGCCAGATCGCGAACACGCCGAGCCAGGCGGTCAGGTGACGATGTCGGTGCAGCATGCGCGGCGATGCGTAAGCGGAATGTAAAAGCAGCCGAGATGTTACAGAATGTTCGCCGCGATGGCCAGTCGCGCATCGCGGTAAACGGACCGGGGGCGCATGGTTGTCGATACAACCATGCGCCCCCGGCTGCTACACGGCTTCAGCGCGCGACAATCACGGCACCATGCGTCGCAGCACGTCGTCGCGCCGGATGAAGTGGTGGTAAAGCGCGGCCAGTGCGTGCAGGCCGATCACGAAGTAGAACGCGTTACCGATCAGTTCGTGCGCTTCCTTGATCGTCGGCCGCAGCGCCTTGTCCGGGCCGAACAGCGTGAACGACACGCCGATCCAGTCGAGCGATACGGGCTTGCCGCCCATGTTGACCAGCATGATGCCGAGCAGCGGCTGCGCAATGATGAATGCATACAGCGCGAAATGCGCGAGCTTCGACAGCCACTTGAGCAGCGTCGTCTGTGGAATAGGTTCCGGCACGCGGCTGATCATGCGCCACAGCACGCGCAGCACCGACAGCACGAGCACGAAGGTACCTGCCAGCAAGTGCACGTTCATCCAGAACACGCGACTGTCACTGCCTTTCGGGCCGCGAATCTCGACGGCCAGATAGGCCAGCGCCACCAGCAGGAAGATGGCCCAGTGGAAGAAGATTGCGGGTGAGCTGTAGCGCGTCTGTTTCGCGAGGATGTTTTTCATGCTGTGTCTCGTAATTGCTCGTGTGGTATGCGGGGCCCGCACATGCCGCGGCTGACGCGCCCCGGTGGTTGCCCCGATTGTAGCGTCACGCACGACCGGTGTTGTGCGACCGGATCAAATATCCGAGGAATCCGCGCGGCCCGTCCACCGCCCCCATATGGAAAGTCCGAATCGCGCGCACCTGCGGCTGTGGCAGGATGAAGCTTTGGTGCGACGTTGCGCGGGCATCATGAGCAAAGCGTTCTTCGTTGCGGCCTACCGGCTGATCGCCGCGTTGCTCGCGGTGTCGACCACGCTGCACAGCGTCGCCGGCTACTGGGGCATGCCTGCCTTCCATCTCGGCAACTACTTCAGCTACTTCACGCAACTGAGCAGCCTCTATGCCGCGGCCATGCTGGTCGTGGGGCTGTCGCGTGTCACGCGTCCCGGCTCGGCGCGCTACGAATCGATGCGCGGCGCTGCCGTGCTCTACGTGCTGATCACCGCGATCGTGTACGAACTGCTGCTCGCCCGGCTCGATGCGTTGCGCCACGTCACACCGGCCCTCAACAACTGGGTCCTGCACCGGATCGTGCCTTTCGTCGTGCTGTGCGACTGGCTGTACGTGGAACCGCGCTCGCCGATCGCATGGCGAAGTGCGTTCGCGTGGCTCGGCTTTCCGGTCGTCTATCTCGGCTACACGCTCGTGCGCGGCGCGCTGGAGAACTGGTATCCCTACCCGTTCGTCGATCCGCGCCCGCACGGGTACCTGCCGGTCGCGATCCAGTGTTCGCTGATCGCGCTCGGCGCGGCGGGGCTCGCGCTGGGCATTCGCTGGCTCGGCAATCATGCGAGGCAGCCCGGCACCGCGGAGCTCAAGGAAGGGTGAAGACGGGAACGTGTGCGCCGCGCGGCGCACACGTCGTGACGCGGCGCGTCAGCCGCCGTTGCGCGGCAGGAAGTTCATCGGATCGACGACCTTGCCGTTCTGCCGGACTTCGAAGTCGAACGTCGCGCGACCGCTCGCGTCGGTGCCCATCTCGGCGACCGGCTGACCCGCACGCACCGCGTCGCCTTCGTTGACGAGCAGCTTGCCGTTGTGCCCGTAGGCCGTGATGAGCCCGTTGTCGTGCTTCAGGATCACGAGCGGGCCGTATGCCTTGACGCCGGAGCCGGCGTAGACCACGCGCCCGTTCGCCGCGGCCCGCACCGAACGGTCGGGCCCGGTCGCGGCGATCACGATGCCGCGCGTCTTGCCGGCCTGGAACGGCGCGGCGACCATGCCCGTGGCCGGCCAGGCGAGCGAGCCCGGTTGCACGGCAGCGGCAGGCGACTGCCCGAGCGAGGTCGCGGCAGGCGGCGGCGCGACGCGCAGCACCTGGCCGGGCGACAAGACGTCATTCGGCGACATGTGGTTCCAGCTGGCCACGTCCTGCACGCGCTGCCCGTAGGCGGCGGCGACACCGGCGAGCGTGTCGCCCGGATTCACGCGGTAATAGCCGGCGATCACGCCCGGCGTGGCGACCGACGCCGGCGTCGATGGCCGTACCGGCTGCCAGCTGTCGGTCCACGGCGTCATCGTACAGCCCGTCAGCGCGGCAGCCGCGGCAACGAGCGCCGCCTGCGGCAACCAGCGCGCCAGCGCATCGTGGATCGGAATCGTTTTTCTCAAGGGTCCTCCGGATTTGCGTCGTTGCACCGCCCGCCGCCCTCCGGCGTGCGACGCACGATGTCCGGCCAGGCGGCCGGACCAACCATTATCCGACCGCTCTCGCGGCCGTCAGTTTCCACAGCGGGACGTCGGCGCGAACGGGCTCACCGGCCCCTTTTTCGCGCCACTTTCGCGTCGTCCCGGCCGTCAAAGATACCATCTGTCGTGGTCAGGACCGCGACAGGCGCCCGATCCGGCAACAATCTTGCGGTATGGCAGACGCAGGTCGGCGGGCCGCGATCTGCTCCGCACGGAGCATCCCGAGAGGCTGCAGGCCACCGTTCCGCGGCCGTCCGCCGTGTCGGCCGCGATGACCGCCGCCCCGCTGTCAGCCGCCTCCTATACTCGGAGGTGCACCGCTCGATCCAGCGATAACGAGGAGAAAACCATGAACAATGCGACGTTTCTGTCCGTGCAGCTCAACGCCGAGGATTTCGCCGGCTCCAGCGGCCTCGTCGAATTGCTCAACCGGCACCTGTTGTTCGCGACGGACGTCGCCGAAGCGGCGGACGCACTCGTCCAGCTGGCGAGCGTCGCGCACCTGAGCGGCGCCACCCGGCACAGCGTCGAGCTGCCGGTACTCGCGATCGAGCGGCTACGCGACGCGCTCGACACGCTGAGCGGCTACGACGAGGCCTGGCTGCAGGCGCTGGAGCCGGCCGACGCGCTGTTCCGGGACATCGGCCGCGGGCCGCGGCCGCTGCATTGACACGGCGGGGCGCCGCCAATGAAAAGAGCCCGTCGTTCCGTGATGCGGAACGACGGGCTGCGGGTACTGCGTGGGGTCACATCAGGCCGCACTTGCGGCCCGGCGATCGGCGCCGATCAACGACCCTTGTAGACCGGTGCGCCATCCGACACGCGCTTGACCTGCCAGCCGGTCTTGGCGGCCGCCGGAGCACCCGACTCTTGCTGGGCGACCGGTTGCGCACCGTAGCCGCTCGTATCGGCGGCGGCCACGTTCTGTTGCGGGTTCACACGGGCTTCAGCTGCCTGAATGCCAGCCGGGTAGTCGGTGCGGTCGCTGCCCAGCTTGTAGCCTGCCTGTTGCAGTTGGACCAGTTCGGCCTTCACCTGCGCACGGGTGACGGGAGCGTTCTGTTGGGCGAACGAGACGGCGGGAACGGCGAGGACAGCAGCAGCAGCGAACGTTGCGATCAGCGATTTCATGATTACCTCCGGGATTTTTTTGCTCCGCCGCACACACCATGTCTGCAGCGATGGAACAAAGTTTAGTCCCGAGATCACCTAGGGAAAACCATGAAAGAACGAAAACACTGTTTCCTCGAAGCCAACAATTCCGGCATCCGGGAACGAAAAACCCTACTCAAAGAATAGAATTTCGCAACAATGCCATCCTCGCCAACCCGTTACGACCAGTTCGCGTGGAAGCTGCCCGGCTTGTCGGTACGCTCGAACGTATGCGCGCCGAAGAAGTCGCGCTGCGCCTGCACAAGGTTCGCCGGCAGACGCTCGGATCGGTAGCTGTCGAAGTACGCGACCGCCGACGCGAACGCCGGCACCGGCACGCCTGCCCTCACCGCGGCCACCACGACGTCGCGCAGCGCCGTCTGGTAATTCGCGGCGATGTCCTTGAAGTACGGGTCGAGCAGCAGGTTCGCGAGCGCGGGATCCTTCGCGTACGCGTCCGTGATCTTCTGCAGGAAGCGTGCGCGGATGATGCAGCCCGCGCGGAAGATCTTCGCGATCGTCCCGAGATCGAGGTTCCAGCCATACTCTTCGGACGCCATGCGCAGTTGCGCGAAGCCCTGCGCATACGAGATCACCTTGCTCAGGTACAGCGCACGGCGCACCGCTTCGACGAACGCGGCGCGATCGCCGTCGAACGGCGCGGCGGCCGGGCCCGACAGGATCTTGCTGGCCGCGACTCGCTCGGTCTTCAGCGACGACAGCACGCGCGCGAACACCGACTCGGTGATCAGCGGCAGCGGCACGCCGAGATCCAGCGCGTTCTGGCTCGTCCACTTGCCGGTGCCCTTCTGCGCGGCGCGATCGAGGATCACGTCGACGAGGTGCTTGCCGGTTTCTTCGTCCTTCTTGCCGAAGATCTTCGACGTGATCTCGATCAGGTAGCTGTCGAGCTCGCCCTGGTTCCACTCGGTGTACACCGCGCCGAGTTCGTCGTTGGTCAGGCCCGCGACGTCCTTCAGCACGGCATAGCTTTCGGCGATCAGCTGCATGTCGCCGTATTCGATGCCGTTGTGGACCATCTTCACGTAGTGGCCCGCACCGTCCGGCCCCATGTATGCGACACACGGCTCGCCGTCCGACGGAGCCTTCGCGGCGATCTGCTTGAGGATCGGCTCGACCAGGTCGTACGCGTCGCGCTGGCCGCCGGGCATGATCGACGGGCCGCGCAGCGCGCCCTCTTCGCCACCCGACACGCCGGTGCCGATGAAATGCAGACCCGATTGCGCGAGTTCCTGATTGCGGCGGATCGTGTCCGTGAAATGCGTATTCCCGCCGTCGATCAGCACGTCGCCCTTCTCGAGCAGCGGCTTGAGCGATGCGATCGTCGCATCGGTCGCTTCGCCGGCCTTCACCATCATCAGGATCCGGCGCGGCGTCTCGAGCGACGCGACGAACTCTTCGAGCGTATAGGTCGGTACCAGATTGCGGCCGGGGAATTCGGCGATCAGTTCGTCGGTTTTCTCGCGGCTGCGGTTGTACACCGACACCGCGTAACCGCGGCTCTCGATATTGAGTGCGAGATTGCGGCCCATCACCGCGAGCCCGATCACACCGATTGCTTGTTTGCCCATTAGTCAATTCTCCGGAAAAAACAGGGCGCGCCCCGAACCGGGCCGCGCGCACAGGCGAAAGGATAGTGGAAACCCGGCTGCGATGCGCGCTTGCGTGTCATTGCTCCGCGTGCGGCAGACGCCGGAACACGACGCTCAGGTTGTTCGCCGGCATCTCGACGACCTCGATGCAGTCGAGCCCGCGGTCGAGGCCGAGCGCGACGACCGCCTCGAGATCGCGCACGCCCCACGACGGGTCGCGGCTGCGCAACTGCTGGTCGAACACTTCGTTGGACGGCGCCGTGTGCCGGCCTTCGCGGCGATACGGGCCGTACAGGAACAGCACGCCGCCCGGACGCAGCACGCGCGACGCGCCGGCGAACAGTGCGTCGGTGCAGGCCCACGGCGAGATGTGGACCATATTGATGCAGACGATCGCGTCGAACGCCGCGGCCGGCCACGACGCGTCGCGCACGTCGAACGCCAGCGGCTCGGCCAGGTTCGCAAGGCCGGCATGGGCGACCCACGCGGCGATCGAGCGGCGCGCGTGCGCGTCGGGATCGCTCGGCTGCCAGCGCAGCGCCGGCAGCGACCGCGCGAAATGGACGGCATGTTGCCCGGTGCCGCTCGCGATCTCGAGCACGTCGCCGCTGGCCGGCAGCACGCGACGCAGCACGTCGAGGATCGGCCCGCGATTGCGCTCGGCCGCCGGCGCCGACAGCCGCGCGGACGGATCGGGCGAGGACGTCGGCCCGGTCACGATGCATGCTCCGGCGCGTCGCCGGCAACACCCAGCCGCGCGTTCAGCGCATCGAGCGCGGGCGCGCAACGCGCCTCGACCTTCAGCGTCAGCATCGGATCGGCGCGCGTATGGCCGAGGTTCAGCGCGGCGACGGGCTTGTTCTGCGCCTGGGCCCACACGCAGAACCGGTAGCCGGAATACACCATCAGCGACGAGCCGACGACGAGCAGCGCATCGGCCGCATCGAGCGCCTGCGACGCCAGTGCGACGCGTTCGCGCGGCACGTTCTCGCCGAAGAACACCACCGCCGGCTTCAGCAGCCCGCCGCAGTTCGGGCAGGCCGGAATGCGGAACGTGTCGAGCGCGGCCCATTCGAGGTGCGCGTCACCGTCGGCGGCCGGTTCCGCCTGAGCGCCCAGCAGTTCGGGGTTGTCCGTTTCGAGCAAGGTCTGGATCGTCGCGCGCGCGTGATGCGCGCCGCAATCGAGGCATGTGACGCCGTGGATGCCGCCATGCAGTTCGATCACGTCGCCGCTGCCCGCACGCTGGTGCAGCCCGTCGACGTTCTGCGTGACGAGGCGCTCGATCCGGCCGATGCCGCCGAGCCGCGCGAGCGCGACGTGCGAGCGGTTCGGCTGCGCACGGCCCACCACGGGCCAGCCGATCATGCTGCGCGCCCAATAGCGGCGGCGCGCGGTGTCGGAACCGAGGAATTCGTGGAGCTGGATCGGCGGCGAGCGCATCCATTGACCGTTGCGGTCGCGGTAGCCGGGAATGCCGGAATCCGTGCTGATGCCCGCACCGGTCAGCACGAGCAGCCGAGGATGGCGCTCGACGAACGCGTGCAGCGCGTCGAGCGCGGCCGGATCAATGCTGTCGGATGAGGGGGTGGGCAAGGCGATGTCGTTCATGTTGGCGGCGCTTGATCGCGCGTGGCGGCAAACCGTGCGGCCAGCGCGCCAGCACATGATACAGAACCCCGCGCGATCGGGCCGGCAGTCCGCGCGACACCGGCGCAGCAAAAAAAAGACGCCCATCGACCACATGGCGATGGGCGCTTCAACAATTGATCCATCGGGGTAGTGGATCAACTGACAGCACAATGTCGTCAGATCCACCGCGGCGCGGCCGGCGGACCTTTCCCCGGGACTACACCTTCGAATTCCTGATGTCGGGCGGATCGCCGCGCGGCACCGCGTGCGGCAGGCACACGCATGCGTCGCGCTCGGCACGCATGCGTTTCGCGCGCCGGCATGACGGTCCGGAACTCATGATTGCCCATCTGCGTGCACGGGCGGTTCATCCCCGACGGCCGACCGGCACCGGTCGTCCTGGTGCTTCATGCCTGCACGTCGTCGTTCGGAATGAACCTGAATTGGTCGGATGGAACGAAAGGCCGCACGCTCATGTCATCGCGATCAACGGCGAAGCGAATTCACGGGCAGGTCGGCGATTCATGTTTGCAACACGACACGTTGCGATTCGGTCTGTTCTCATTCTCTTGTCCCCGTCTTCGATGCGTCCGACCCACTGATGCGATGGCCGACCCTGTACCGCGCCGGCGATCGCGCTCACGGCACACACAGATACGCAAGGAACGCACCATGCTTCGCGGCGCAAGGCCGCGCGGCCGGTGAAGCGACCCCCGATGCAGATCAGGCGGCGACAGAAATGCGTGAACGTTTCGAAAGTGAAACGACGGGAAGCGGCCTTAGCGATCGGCGAAGGGGTGGGACGCCCGTGTTGCAGGAATGTGACGTGTGCGCCGGCGAGATGTTCGAACCCGAACGACGCCGACGATCTGCTTACAATCGCCCGTCCGTTCGGCGGGTCGCTCAGATATCCGCGTGCGTCGCCGCAACCGCGCGAGCGCCGCAGCCGACCAAGGACAGCACCGTGCCCCCACAAGCCCGACCACCGCTTGCCGCAGCGCGGTCATGGCGATTGACTGCCCGATGACCGAAGGCGCCGATCATGCCGGAACCGCCGATGCCGCCGTGTCTCGCTCGCCGCGCGTCGCAAGCGTCGCGCAAACACGTTAGGATGCGAACACCGTACTGCGCGCGCCCGCTTCGCCCCGTCTTCAAGGAATGGACATGCCCCTGCCCGCCTCAGGCCGCGCCGACGTTGCGCAACGCGTCTTCTCGCCCGAGCGGCTGTCGGTCGGCCTGACGCTGCCGCTGCTGCGCGGCGGCCGGACCGTTGCCGATTTCAACGAGCAGCTCGAACTCGCGGCGCTGGCCGATTCGCTCGGCTTTCGCGCACTGTGGATTCGCGACGTACCGCTGAACAGCGCCGACTATCCCGACCCGGTCGGGCACCTCGATCCGTGGGTGCTGCTCGGCGCGCTCGCGTCGCGCACGCGCCGGATCGTGCTCGCCAGCGGCGCGATCGTGCTGCCGCTGCGTCATCCGCTGCATATCGCGAAAGGCGCGCTGTCGGTTGCGACGCTGTCCGGCGGACGCTTCATCCTCGGCCTCGGTTCCGGCGACCGGCCGCCCGAATATGCGGCGTTCGGCGTCGATGCGGAAACGCGGCGCGACCGGTATCGCCGGCACTGGGACATCGTCGCGGCCGCACTCGGCATGCCGTCTCGCGTGCTGCCCGACGAAACACCGCCCGACGCGCCCGACTTTTCGCTGCTGCCGCGCGGCGATGCCGCAGTGCCGATGCTCGCGGTCGGCTCGGGCGGACAGAGCGTCGACTGGATCGCACGGAACGCGATCGGCTGGATGACGTACCACCGCGATCCGGACACGCAGCGTTCGCGTTATTCGATGTGGCGCGCGGCCGTCGACCGGCTCGCGCAGCCGGGTTTTCGCGCGTTCGGCGTGTCGATGCGGCTCGATCTCGATGCGAATCGCGATGCGCCGGCCCGCGCGCTGTCGCTCGGCTACGCGACCGGACGGAACGCGTTGGTCGGCATCTTGCGGGACATGCGCGCGGCCGGCACGCACCACGTCACGCTGAATCCCGGCTCGGACCGGCCCGTGCGCGAGGTCATCGAGGAAATCGCCGAGCACGTGCTGCCGATCTTTCACGACGAGCAGGGCTGATTCATCAGGAATCCGGAGTTCGCTGCACGTAACCGCGGTCGTGGTTTGTACCGAGTCGATGTGCCGGGCAGCACGTTTCGTTCCTGGTCTGACCATCGCAAGGGTCGACGTGCGCGAACAGCGGCTCGCGAACACCGCCGCCACGCGAAACAGACCGCACCGCTTGCTGCATGCCCGATTCGAACATTCGTCGACGGAACTATTCGGGTCCGTTCGCGATCATGTTAACTTCCGTCCATCGTCCAGCCCGGCGGGCCACATGCGCGCCCGCACGCCTACCCATGCGACATTTCCTGCTCGGCTGGCTGCTCGCCGCCATCGTATCGATTGCCCACGCGGCCGCCCACGCACCAGCCGCCGCATCGGCGGCCTCCGGCGCCGCGCCGGCCCTGACGCCGCAACAGGCGCAGCAGGCCCTCTCCGTCCTGCAAAATCCGCGCGAGCGCGAACAAGTCGAAACGACGTTGCGCGCAATCGCCGCCGTCGGCGTGCTGACCACGCCCGTGCTTCCGGCGAGCGCCGCGGCACCGGCCAGCGCGGCATCGGCTGCGCCCGCCGCGCTCACGACGAACGGCCTCGCGTCGATGCTCGTCCGGCAGGGGGCACGTTGGACCGGCGAAATCGGCGGTGCGCTGAACGAATCGCTGCACTCGCTGCTTGATGTCGGCTCCGTCGGCAACTGGTGGCACGAACGGCTGGTGCGCGCCGACGAACGCGCGGACCTCACGCGCGCGATCCTGGTCATGCTCGCCGTGCTCGTGCCCGCGTTCGTCGTCGAATGGTTCGCGAAGCGGCTGCTACGGCGCGCGCAGGGCGCCCTGGGCACGCGTCGGGCCGAATCGTCGCGTCGGGCCGAGTCCCAACCTGCCGGGACTGGCGATTCCAGCGCGTCAGCGCCGGCCGACGCCGAGGCCAGCGGCGAAGGCACCACCGCGCCCGATACGTCGTCGCAAAGCCGTGGCCATGCACGGCGCCACACCACGCTGCTGCGCCGGATGCCGCGCGCGCTGGTCAGCCTCGCGCTGCGCGTGGTGCCGCTGCTGGTGTTCGTCGGCATCGCGAGCCTGACGATGTCGCTGCTCGACGGCGCCGGCACGCCGACCGAAACCGCACTCGAATCGCTGATCGACATCTACGTGATCTGTCGCCTGGTGACGATCGTCAGCCGGCTGTTCTTCCAGCCCGATGCGCGGCAGTTGCGGCTGCTGCACGTCAGCGACGCATGGGCCGCGATCGCGCAACGCTCGATCGCGCGGATCGTGATCGTCGTCGGCGTCTGCACGGCTGCGGTCGAAATCGCCGCGAGCTTCGGCCTCAGCGACGCCGGTCACGTCGCGCTGCTGAAAGCCGTCGCGCTCGTCGGCCACTTGATGATCTCGGCACTGATTCTTCGGTGCCGCCAGCCAGTCGCCGCCCGCATCCGCGCCGCCGGCGACGATCGGCCGGCCTTCGCGATGATCGGCAACGCGCTCGCCGACGCGTGGGCCCCCGTGTCGGTGTTCGTCGTGATGGCGCTGTGGTTCGTGTGGGCGCTCGACGTTCACAACGGCTACCGCGTGCTGATCGCGCTCGGCGGCCGCTCGATCGCCGCCATGATCGGCATGCGCATCGTGTCGATCGTCGTGTTCGGTGCGCTCGCGCGACTGTTCCAGCGCCGTGACGACGATCGCACGCTGGTCCACCTGCACGCGTACCGGTACTACCCGCTGGTGCGCCAGATCGTGTCGGCCGTGATCGCCGTCGTGACTGTCGTGCTGCTGCTGCAGATCTGGGGCGTGCCGATCTTCCACGCCTTCCAGACCGGCACGATCGGCCATCGGCTCGCCTCGGCGCTGATCACGATCGCGATCGCGGCCGTCGTCGCGCTGATCGTATGGGAAGCCGCAAACATCGCGATCGAGCGCCGCCTGCAGCAGTGGACGCGCGAGGGCAACCTCGTGCGCGCGGCGCGGTTGCGCACGCTGCTGCCGATGCTGCGTTCGCTGCTGTTCATCATGATCGCGCTCGTCGTCGTGCTGACGGGCCTCAGCGAAATCGGCGTGAACATCGGTCCGCTGCTCGCCGGCGCCAGCATCTTCGGCGTCGCGCTCGGCTTCGGCTCGCAGAAGCTCGTGCAGGATTTCATCACCGGAATCTTCCTGCTGATGGAGAACGCGATGCAGGTGGGCGACTGGGTCACGCTCGCCGGCGTGTCCGGCACGGTCGAATATCTGTCGATCCGCACGGTGCGACTGCGCGCGGGCGACGGGTCGCTCTATACGATCCCGTTCAGCTCGGTGACGACCGTCAACAACACGAATCGCGGGCTCGGCAACGCGGCCGTCAAGGTCAGCATCGCATACGGCCAGGACATCGATCGGGCGATCGCGACGCTGAAGGAAATCGGCGCCGCGTTGCGCGACGATCCGAATTACAAGGACGGCATCCTGTCGGATTTCAGCTACTGGGGCATCGACCAGGTCGACGGCGCAACGATTGCGCTGGCCGGACAGATCCAGTGCAAGGACTCGGCACGCTGGGGCGTGCAGCGCGAATTCAACCGGCGCATCGCGGTGCTGTTCCACGAACGAGGAATCCGGATCGCGAATCCGCAGCGCAGCCTCGTCGCGTATGACGACGGTTCGCGGCCCGTGGCGCCCGAGAGCGATGAGAACGGCGCCCCGACCGCCGGCACGCCACCGCCCGCTGCACCGGACCGCAAGCCGGGCTGATGCCGATGGCCGAGCCATCATGCGTCGCGTCGTGCCCTTGTGCCCATGCCATTGAACGACCGATAGCGCGCTGAACGCGCTTCACTGCCGGACGTCGGCTTCGACGCCGATCTACGCACCGGCGCGATCCTCGTGGTGAACGGCCAGACGTCCGACACGCTGTGGGACTCCGGCTACCTGAACAACGAAGGCGGCACGAGCGTCGCCGCACCGATCTTCATCGGCATCCGGGCGCGGCTGCAATCGGCCAACAACAACGCGCTCGGCTTCCCGGCGTCGAGCATCTACAAATACTTCCCGAGCAATGCAGCGCTGGCGCACGACGTGACGTCCGGCAACAACGGCAGCGGCACGTACGGCTGCAAGGCGAAGGCTGGCCGGGACGCGACGACTGGCTTCGGCGGCGTGAACATCTCGAAGCTGAACACGTTCATCCAGAGCACGTCGGATTTCGCGCGCTGATCGATCGTGCAATGAGCGGTGCGGTTCCGGGTGCGGGTCGTTTCGCGCGCCTGGAGCCGTATCTGCGCCGCTGCGCGCAGCGCCTCCAGATCGACGCTGCGCGTCGGCACACACCGCCCGCGGTCGTCGCGGGCCAGCGAAATCACAGCTGCGATTCGATCGGAAACAAGCCGAGAAACCACACTTCCATGCGCCGCGCCGCCGACACTTCCGGTTCGTGATCGATCTCGGTCACCGTCCCGTCCGCGTCGGTCTGAATCCACTTGAGCCGCCCCTTCCCGGCCGGATCGGTCCGCGATTCGACTCGCCACGCGATTCGATCGAGCCGCGGCTCGAGGTCCGTCGCGACCTCCGACGCAATTGCCGGGCTCTCGCAGTAAACGCCGATCTCGGTATTGAGGTTCAGCGAGCGCGGATCGAGATTCATCGAACCAATGAAGATGCTCTTTCGATCGAACACATAGGTCTTCGCATGCAGCGAAGCACGCGACGAGCCGATGATGACCTGCTTCGCGATGCTCTTGTCGCCGGACGGTCGCCGTTCGTAAAGCCGCACGCCGGCTTCCAGCAGCGCACTCCGATAGCGCCGGTAGCCGGCATGCACGGCCGCGACGTCGGTGGATGCGAGCGAGTTGGTCAGGATCGTCACGCGCACGCCGCGTGCCGTGAGCGCGTGCAGCCGTTCGACCATGTCCTTGCCCGGCACGAAGTACGGCGACACGATCAGCAGTTCCTGCTCCGGCCGCAACGCAAGCGCGCGCAGTTGCGGCATCAGATGCCCGTCGCTGTCTTTCGGCGAGCGTGCGATCTTCGCCGGATCGTCGTACAGGACCGTCGCCCGCCCCCAGGACAGCTCGGTGCCTTGTCCGTGCACGATCTGGTCGAGCCTGTGGCGCGCCTCGAGCACGTACGGATTGTCCTCCATCGCGCGCAGGTAATCGCGCAACCGTTCGCGCTCCCGGTCGAGGCCGCCCGGCGCCGCGTCGTGCCCGACCAGCGCATCGACCGGATACGCATACGGCGAATTCCAGAACGTATCGAATTCGGTCGAGATGTCGTTCACGACGGGGCCGTGCACGACCACATCGAGATCGCCGAACTCCAGCATCGACGACGCGCCGAAATACTCGTCACCGATGTTGCGGCCGCCGACGATTGCCGCCTGGTTGTCCGCGATCATCGCCTTGTTGTGCATGCGCCGGTTGACGCGCGAGAACTCGAGCACCGTGCCGATCTTCTTGAAGTGGCGTGTGGCGACCGGATTGAAGAGCCGGATCTCGATGTTCGGATGCGAACTGATCTCGAGCAGCTTGCGATCGTCCGCGTTCGTCCCGAGATCATCGAGCAGCGCACGCACACGAACCCCGCGATCGGCCGCACGGACGATCGCATCCGCGAGTTCGTGTCCGGTCAGGTCGTCGTGCCAGATGTAGTACTGAAGGTCCAGCGAGCGGTCCGCGCGATCGGCGAGCAGCACGCGTGCATCGAGTGCATCGACGGGATCGCGCAGCAGGTGAAACGCGTCCTGTCCCGGATGGGCGGCGGCCTGCTGGCGGAATGCGATGCCGAGGCGCGTGGTTTCGGTATCGGTGAATGCGTGCGTTGGCGCGCGACCGGCCTGCGGCGGCAGGCTGGCGCATGCGGCAAGCATCAGCAACGACAGAATCGCACTCCAGGAACGCAACGTGATCATGATGGCCGCCCCCACTGTCGGGCGAAGTCTGTTTGTGTTTGTTCTGGCCGCCGGACGGAACGCGGCGCTGGCCTACGGTTCGCGCGCGCGACGATTCTCGATCGTGCGCGCCGACCGCGCTACAGCATACTTCGATTGATATCGGGACGGCACGCTCCGCGCGTTTCGCCGGTGGCGGCAATGCGACACGCGACGCCGGCGTGAACGCATTCAACACGCTCGACACATTCACGCGGCGCGCCAAAAGAAAAACCCGCGAAGCCTTGCGGCGTCGCGGGTTCCGAGGCTTCCCCGGATAACCCTGGAAGCGAATCTGGTGGGCCCCCCGGGAGTCGAACCCGGCACCAACGAATTATGAGTTCGCTGCTCTAACCAAGCATGAGCTAGGGGCCCAGACGAGAAGCAACGTGTGCTAGACGCCACGCCGGCAACGAAGCCGGGCCGGCATTGTAACAACAAAGACGCCAAAGAGGACAAACGCCACCGGCATCACGCGGATGCCGGCGGCGTTCACAAGTAAGACGCTGGAAATCAGTTCCCTTCGAGGAACGACTTCAGCTTGTCGGAACGGCTCGGGTGACGCAGCTTGCGCAGCGCCTTGGCCTCGATCTGACGGATTCGCTCGCGGGTGACGTCGAATTGCTTGCCGACTTCCTCGAGGGTGTGATCGGTGCTCATCTCGATACCGAAACGCATCCGCAGCACCTTCGCCTCGCGCGGCGTCAGCGAATCGAGCACGTCCTTCACGACGTCGCGCATGCTTGCATGCAGCGCGGCATCCGCCGGCGCGACCGTGTTGTTGTCCTCGATGAAGTCGCCGAGATGGGAATCGTCGTCGTCGCCGATCGGCGTTTCCATCGAGATCGGCTCCTTCGCGATCTTCATGATCTTGCGGATCTTGTCTTCCGGCATCTCCATCTTCTCGGCGAGCGTTGCCGGATCCGGCTCGAGACCGGTTTCCTGCAGGATCTGCCGCGAGATGCGGTTCATCTTGTTGATCGTTTCGATCATGTGAACCGGAATACGGATCGTGCGCGCCTGGTCCGCGATCGAACGCGTGATGGCCTGGCGAATCCACCACGTCGCATAGGTCGAGAACTTGTAGCCGCGACGGTATTCGAACTTGTCCACCGCCTTCATCAGGCCGATGTTGCCTTCCTGGATCAGGTCGAGGAACTGCAGGCCGCGGTTCGTGTACTTCTTCGCGATCGAGATCACGAGACGCAGGTTCGCCTCGGTCATTTCACGCTTCGCCTGACGCGCCTTCAGTTCGCCGGCCGCCATCTGGCGGTTGGTTTCCTTCAGATCCTTCAGCGGCAGCACGACGCGCGCCTGCAGGTCGATCAGACGTTGCTGCTGTTCGCGGATCGCCGGAACGTTACGCGACAGGACCGCGCTGTACGGATGGCCTTCGGCCGTGATCTTCTCGGCCCAGTCGAGATCCGTCTCGCTGCCCGGGAAGCGCGCGATGAATTCCGAACGCGGCATGCCGCACTTGTCGACGACGATGTGCAGGATCTGACGCTCGACCTGACGCACTTCGTCCACTTGCGCACGCAGCGTGTCGCACAGACGCTCGACGGTACGCGCGGTGAAGCGGATCGTCATCAGCTCGGTCTGGATCGTTTCCTGCGCCTTCAGGTAGGACTTCGACTTGTAGCCTTCCTTCTCGAACGCGCGGCGCATCTTGTCGAACCACTCGCTGATCTGCGAGAACTTGTCGAGCGATGCACGCTTGAGGGCTTCGAGTTGAGCGGCGTTGGCCGACGCCTGAGCGGCACCGTCATCCTCCTCCTCTTCCTCTTCTTCCTCTTCCTCTTCGGCTTCCTCGTCCTCGTTCTCGATGGCTTCGGCTTCCTTCGCGGAGAAACCGTCCGTATCGGCGGAGTCCGAAGCATTCGGATCGAGCAGGCCGTCGACGAGTTCGTCGACGCGGATCTCTTCGTTCGCGACGCGCTCGGCCATCGCGAGGATGTCGGCGATCGTCGTCGGGCACGCGGAAATCGCCATCACCATGTGGCGCAGGCCGTCCTCGATCCGCTTCGCGATCTCGATTTCGCCTTCGCGCGTGAGCAGCTCGACCGTGCCCATCTCGCGCATGTACATCCGGACCGGATCGGTCGTGCGACCGAATTCCGAATCGACGGTCGACAGCGCGACTTCCGCTTCTTCCTCGACTTCATCGTCCGACGACGCGGCCGGCGCGTTGTCGTTCAGGAGCAGCGTTTCCGCGTCCGGAGCCTGCTCGTAAACCGCCACGCCCATGTCGTTGAACGTGCCGATGATGCCTTCGAGGGCTTCAGTTTCGGTGAAGTTGTCCGGCAGGTGGTCGTTGATTTCGGCATACGTGAGGAAGCCGCGCTCCTTGCCGAGCTTGATCAGCGCGCGCAGCTTCACGCGGCGCTCTTCGAGCTCCTCGGCCGTGCCGGGCGTGCTCGTCGCGAACGCTTCCTTCAGCAGCGCCTTTTCCTTGGCGCGACGATCCCGCACCTTGGATTTGCCCGGGGCAGCCGCGGCTGCGGGCTGCTCGTCGCTCTGATTTGCGTCGTCATCGACGGATACTTCGTTCAGCTTTTTGGTCATGGAGTTCGCCGTACCGGCTATATCGACTCGCGGCTGCTGGACGACAGCCGGTTGAACCGTGGGTGCATGAGTAGTACGTACTGCCGTTTCGTCCGCGGCGGCAGTCGTGTCCCTTGCGCTTTTCGCACTTGCCCGCTTCGCCGCCGGCTTGGCCGGCCCGGAGTCGGGTCTGGCGGCAGCCCGTGTTCTGGCTGCCGGCGCCGGCGCAGCCTGAGCAGTGCCGGCCGCGGTTTTCTTTCCTGCAGGGGCTGACGTGGCTGAAGACGTTGTCCTGGTGGAAGAAGCAGACTTGGCCGCTGTGACCTTCGTGGTCGGCTCCGTCGAGCCCTTGCCTGTTGCTTTCTTTCCGCCTGTCGTCTTTGCCATCGCGATTCTCGCCTCTGCTTAGAAAACAAACCGCTGGAAACCTTATATTATAGCACGCTGGGGCGCCCTCTCTTGGCGCCCCGGCCGCCTACAGCCCGAGCCGACGCTTCATGTCGGTTCGCTGCTGGTTCAATTCCGTCAATTCCGCCAGTTCCTCGGGTGTGAAGGTGGACTGCCGCGCAAGCCGATCGAGCCGGTCGCAGCAGGCGTCATAGCGCATCTTGAGCACCGCGGCCTGCAGTTCCTCCCCCGCGATCCGTTCCTGTTCACGCTGCCGCTCGGGCACCGTCTCGTCTTCCGGATTCTGTAACAGCAAATCGCGGACGTTTTCATCATAGTCCAGAATTTCGCGGAAGATTTCCTCGTAAGTCGCGCCGTTCGAGGACGTCCGCAGGACATCCGACAGTAGCCGGAACTCCGCGCCGTCGCCCAGCGCACGCGCATGCTCGACGACTTCGGCGAACAGCTCGCCGATCCGCGGCAACGCGCGCAGGGTCGCAAGCTGTTCGTCGTCGAGTTGCGACGCGATCCGCGGATGCATCACGAGCGTACGCAACGCGCGCTTTTCGCTGTCAGTCACACGCCGCCGTTCGCTGCGCGCGGGCGCCTGGCGCGCCGGCGCCGCGATGCGCGCATCGACGTCCGACAGCCCCGCGACTTCCTCGAACGGGATATCGAGCCGGTCGGCGAACATGTGCATGATCTGCGCGCGCAACGCGTTCGCCGGCAATGCCTGTAGCAGCGGCTTCGCGTCGAACAGCGCCTTCGCTCGACCCTCCGGCTGGTCGAGCGCCTTGCCGGCAATCGCTTCGTTCAACAGAAATTGTGACAGCGGCATCGCGCGCTCGACTTGCTCGGAAAACGCGTCCGCGCCGAATTCGCGCACGTAGCTGTCCGGATCGTGCTCGGACGGCAGGAAAAGGAATCGGATCGTCCGATTGTCCGCCGCATGCGGCAGGCACGCCTCGAGCGCGCGCCGTGCCGCGCGCCGGCCGGCCGAGTCGCCATCGAAGCTGAAAATGACCGTGTCGGTCTGGCGCAGCAACTTCTGCACGTGAATCGGCGTGCACGCCGTGCCGAGCGTCGCGACCGCGTTCGGGAAGCCGAGCTGCGCGAGCGCGACGACGTCCATGTAGCCTTCGACGACCAGCACGTACTTGCGCTCGCGGATCGCGAGACGCGCCTCGAACAGCCCGTATAGTTCGCTGCCCTTGTTGAACAGCGGCGTTTCGGGCGAATTCAGATACTTCGGCTCACCGCTGCCGAGAACGCGGCCGCCGAACCCGATCACCTGCCCCTTCACGTTGCGGATCGGGAACATGATCCGCTCGCGGAACCGGTCGTAGCGCCGCGCGACGCCCTGCGCATCGGTTTTCTCGCTGACGATCACGAGGCCCGATTCGACGAGCGCGTCGTCGCGGTAGTCCGGGAACGCGGTTTCGAGGTTCTGCCAGCCGTCCGGCGCATAGCCGAGCCCGAAGCGCGCAGCGATTTCGCCGGTCAGGCCCCGGTTCTTGAGGTACTGGATCGCGACCGTCGCGCCGCGCAACTGCTTGCGGTAGTAATCGCACGCGGCGGACATCACGTCGGACAGCGCGGTCGCAACCGATTTCGATACGGGCGCCGGATAGTCGCCGCCACCCGCACCGACTCCGCCACCACCGCGCATCGACGGTTCGTGCGGCACGGTCAGCCCGACCGATTGCGCGAGCTCCTGCACGGCTTCCGGGAACGTAAGCCCTGCGTGTTCCATCAGGAAACCGATCGCAGTGCCGTGCGCGCCGCAGCCGAAGCAGTGATAGAACTGCTTGGTCGGGCTGACAGTAAACGACGGGCTCTTCTCGTTATGGAACGGGCACAACCCCATGAAGTTGGCGCCGCCCTTCTTGAGCTGCACGTACCGGCCCACCACGTCGACGATATCGACGCGGTTCAGCAAATCCTGCAGGAACGAATGCGGAATCACCGTGGGATCGAGCGAAAAAAGACAATACGACGTCCCGGCGCACGCGCATGCGGCGCGCCGGGAAGCGGGTTTTACTTCGACAGCGCGGCCTTGACCTGCGCGGAAACGGCCGTCATGTCGGCCCGGCCGGCGAGCTTGCCCTTCAGCACGCCCATCACCTTGCCCATGTCCTGCGGGCCGACAGCGCCTGTTGCCGCGACCGCGGCCTGGACTTCGGCAGCCACTTCGGCATCCGACAGTTGCGCGGGCATGTATGCACCCAGCACGGTCAGTTCGGCTTGTTCCTTCGCGACGAGATCATCGCGGCCGGCGGCTTCGAACTGGCTGATCGAGTCCTTGCGCTGCTTGATCATCTTGTCGATCACCGCGGTGATGCCCGCGTCGTCGAGGGTTACCCGATCATCGACCTCGCGCTGCTTGATCGCGGCCATCAGCAGGCGAATCGTCGCCAGACGCTCGCTTTCCTTCGCGCGCATCGCGGCCTTCATGTCTTCGCTGATCTGCTCTTTCAAACTCATCTTGCACCCGGGATGGAAACGTGACTTCGGCGCCCGCGAACGGGCGTCAACACAAAAACCCGCTTGGGACTAAGTCTCAAGCGGGTTGCTCGAATCCGGCATCGGCGACTCGCGGCCCCGGATCGAGGCCGATCGCGCGGAGGTCGCCGGTGCGCCGCTCTGTGAATCGCGCGGCGCTCAATCGTTCAGTACAGCTTCTTCGGCAGCGTCTGGCTGCGGATCCGCTTGTAATGACGCTTCACTGCGGCGGCCTTCTTGCGCTTGCGCTCGGCGGTCGGCTTCTCGTAAAACTCCCGCGCACGAAGCTCGGTCAGCAGACCGTTCTTCTCGATCGTGCGCTTGAAGCGGCGCATGGCGACTTCGAACGGCTCGTTTTCTTTAACGCGAATGATCGTCATGATCCGACACGAATAAAGGTTTGCAGGGAAGACTTACGAGTATAGCAGAGCGCCAAGCAAAGACATAAGGGCCGGGTCCCGTCAATGGCGGGCCCGCGCGGCCGCGTCAGGCGCCACGCGCAAACTCCGCCGCCGCCTGCCCGGCCGCCGTGCCGGATGCCCACGCCCACTGGAAATTGTAGCCGCCGAGCCAGCCCGTCACGTCCACCGCCTCGCCGATGAAGAACAGCCCCGGCACCCGCGCGCTCATCATCGTCGCCGACGACAGTTCGCGCGTATCGACGCCCCCCTTCGTCACCTCGGCCTTTTTGTAGCCCTCGGTGCCGTTCGGCGTCAGCGTCCAGCCGGACAGCGCGTCGCCGATCTGGCGCAGCGTCTTGTCGGGCAGATCGGCGAGCCTCGCGTCCGGCGCGACATGGTGCGTGTCGAGCCAGACGTGAGCAAGGCGCGACGGCACCCAGTCCGCGAGCAGCGAGCCGATCTGGCGCTTCGACGTGCGCTTCGCGTCGAGCAGGTCGGCCACCGCGTCGCGCTGCGGCAGCAGGTCGATGCGGATCGGATCGCCGGACTGCCAGTAGCTGGAAATCTGCAGGATGCCGGGGCCCGACAGGCCCCGATGGGTCAGCAGCAGATCCTCGACGAATTCGCCGCCGCGCTTCTTGTCGCCGGTCGACACGCGCACTTCGAGCGACACGCCGGACAACGCCGCGAACGGCTCCCAGTCCTGCTGCGCAAAGGTGAGCGGCACGAGCGCGGGCCGCGTATCGACGAGCTTGTGGCCGAACTGCTTCGCGAGCCGGTAACCGAAGTCGGTCGCGCCGATCTTCGGGATCGACAGGCCGCCGGTGGCGACGATCAGCGCGCGTACGCGGATCGGCCCCGCCTGCTGCGTGTCGAGCGTGAAGCCGTCGGCCGACGCGTGGCGCACCGCGTCGACGACCACCGGCCGGCGCCAGGCAATGCCGCCCGCATCGCATTCGTGCTTCAGCATGTCGATGACCGCGTCGCTGCCGTGATCGCAAAAGAGCTGCCCCTTGTGCTTTTCGTGCCAGGTGACGTGATGGCGCTTGAGGAGCCCGAGGAAGTCGCGCGGCGTGTAGCGCGCAAGCGCCGAGCGCGCGAAATGCGGATTCGACGACAGGTAATTGTCGGGGCCCGCGTAGAGATTCGTGAAATTGCAGCGGCCGCCGCCCGAGATGCGGATTTTCTCGGCGAGCCGCGGCGCGTGGTCGATCAGCACCACGCGGCGGCCGAGTTGCCCGGCGACCGCGGCGCTCATCATCCCGGCGGCGCCCGCGCCGATCACGGCGATGTCGTAAGTTTCCATTGCGCTTCAGGAACTTTGCATGAGTTAGGCAAATTATCCAGATTTATCAGATGCTTAGGCGTAAGTGGCCGATGACCATCTTGAGGAAGGGCGAATGATACATGCGACGGCGGAGAACGCAACGCCTGGATGGTGGCGCAACCTCGATTCGCGGGCGGGGCCGCACGCAATCGCGAACCTACAGGGTTCATCCTTGTTGTTCGGCAGGGCCGTACTACCCACTCTGACCAATGACACCGCACCGACGAGCACATTGCTCGCGTATCGACTACGGAGAACCGCTGCGCGTGACGTTTGCGCTGGATTGTTGCGACCGTGAAGCGATAAGTCGGGCGGTCACGACGGCAGGTCATAGCGGCAACATCGTGCGCGACGTGATGCTGGCCCCGTAACGCGCTGAAATACCGCTCACCTCGCGAGTTCCGGCGTCCAATGGATTCAGAAATCCTTGGTGACGCTGTGCCCGGAATTACAGGGGCAAACTCCACCAGCCACCTCACTTCTTCAACACGCATATGCGCGCACGGATTCGGCCACAGCAATGACAAGGCGTCTCAGCCTCCGTCGATCAGCTTGCGCGACGCGAAAAATTCGGCATCGCTACGGACGCCCAGTTTGCGAAACGCCGATTGCTTTTGCGCGCTGATCGTCTTGAGGCTGCGGGAAAACTTCGATGCAATGTCGGACACGGTCATGCCGGCGAGAAAACAGCGCAGAACCTCGTGCTCGCGCGGGGTGAGGCGCAGGTCTGCAGACAATCCGGACTCGACCGGCGGTGCGCCATCGCCGCTCGCCGCCTTTGCCTCTTCGACGCGAGAACCGGGCGTCGCGCTTGATTCTATCCGCGCGGCCAGGTCAGTGCTGATGTATGGACGACCGTTGGCCACCATGCGGATTGCATACGCCAACTCACCAAGATCCTCACTTTTGCTGAAGAAGCCGAGTGCCCCGGCGCGCATTGTCATGTTGACCGTCGCTGGGGTATCGCTGCTCGATGTCATCAGGATCCGGCAATCCGGGAAGCGCGTATTGACGAGCTTGATGAGATCGAGGCCGTCGATCTCGCAGGGGCCGAGCGTGTAGTCAAGCAGCACGACATCCGCGTGATTCGCTTCGAGCCAGCGAATCAAATCGCGCGACTTCGCGAAACTCGCCGCTACTTCAATGCCCGCCTTCCCAGTCAGATAACTAGAAATCCCATGCTGAACAACGGCATGGTCGTCCAAGATTATGACGCGTGTCGCTTGGTGCTTTGGTCTCATTGTTACCCCTTTCGTTGCTGTGTACGGCGCGAAACGGCTGACCTCAATCTCGTTGCGGGATGTCGTTCATGATTGTCATGATCAACTTGCCGGCTTTCGACCTCGCTTTCTGGATGCGCCGGAGATCATCTCGATGTCGGACGCAAATCGATAGGCCGCCCCGGTGCAGCAAGGCAAATAATCTGATGAAACAGTGTGAGCAAGCGAAGTTTGAAGCGATGTGCCGTCCTCGCAGACACGATCGTCTGCCTGATGCCCACGTTGGGATAGGCGGTCAACGCACAGCAGTTCACTGCTGAACGAAGGGCCTGGATTGCCTCGCACCCGGTGGTGCGAACGCGCATCGATCTGCATTTGCGCCCGTTCGAATTTCGCGAAAACGGCAAGGTCGTCGGCGTAGTGCAGCCGTTTCTCGAGACCATCTCTCAAATCAGCGGGTTGCGCTTCGCCGCGAGCGACTTGTCGATAATCGATGGCACGGTCGGCAAGTCGGCGCGCGTGAGCATCGCGAGCGAAACGGGGCGTTCCTCAAGCATCCCGGAAATGTAAAGCTGGCGCGGGACGCGCCGGACGATCGGCAGCATCGTGACATCGGTGCCCAGCGCGGCGTCGGCGACCGCGGCCCGCGCGAGTTCCTCCGAATCGAACGCGAGTATGTCGAGTTTTACACCGCTTTGGCGGGTGAAGTAATCGACCGCGACGCCCCCCCCTGACCGCGATGCGCCTGCCTTCATGGCGGCTCAGGCTGAAGATCAGCGCGGAATCGTTGCGCGTAGTGGCGGTTAGCCGTCCGACAGATGCGGAAAACTCACGCGTGCATCGGTGCCGACTCGATCCGGGATCAACTCGCGCCATACACCCTGTAGCTCCAGACGAGGCTGAAGTCGATCTTGCCTGACACATCGCCCTTCGCCGCGGAGCCGTCGTCGGACGGTGCCGCCACCGGTTGCAGATAGACGCGATACAGCACCTCCTTTTTCGGAACGCCTAGCGGGATCACTCGCACGAGCCGCGTGCCGCCAGCCGGCAACGCGAACTTGGCCGGCGGGATCACGATTGCGTCGTCGCCGGAATTCATACTGGCCTCCTCGCGCTCGAGGTCCGTCGCCGGGTCGATCACGCGCTCCGCGATCGCGACAAGTGACGTCCTATGCGGACCACATTTCAATCTGCGAATAATTTGGGTAACTTATTGATTCAAATCCACTTGATTCTTCAAATCACGATCGCACCTCGATTAAGCGCGATTTCACCAGTTGAATAACTGACAGGTCGGAAATACCAGACTGACCAACTTTACCGTGCGTGCCAGCAACGCGGCCGCCTGTGCCACCAAGCTCACCGCAACCCTCCCGGACAAACTCATTGCCTCGCGGTAATTCGCGCATTTCCGCCGAGCACTGCTGCCGTGAGTAGCACGTTTCGTATCGATGACATCAACTGCTGAAGCGCACGGCCAGCATTATGATTAAACGTGTGCAAGCTGAATATAAGAATAGGCTTAAAGCGATGGCTTTCGCCCCATCGAAGGGTCACGTGCCCAACAGACTAGAGCGCGTGTGACCTGAACCGTTTCGTTTCTTTTGGCCATGTGGAAAGCGAGTTCTCTTTTATGCAAGGAGAACTCTCTGAACAAGCGATTTACCGGCGAACAAATCATCCGGATCTTGCGCGCGGCCGAGAGCCGGGACGAGGCGGTGAAGGATCTGTGCAAACGCCACAACATCTCGGAACAGACGTTCCATCGTTGGCGCAATAAGGTCGGCGGCATGGATGTGGCCGCCGCCCGCCGGCTCAAGGAGCTGGAATCGGAGAACGAACAGCTCAAGCACCTGATTCCAAGCCAGTACAACGGACAAAGCCCTAACGGGTTAGGGAGGTTCCAGAAGCGTTGTCCCTGCCCGCCCGGCCGCACACCCGGGCCGCACCCCAGCGGCGGCAGGTCCTCGCCTGCTATAATTCTCGATTACGTTTACCTTCCCGCGGCGCACTCGACGCAGCTCGCCCCGCCTCTACCCATGCTCGTTCTCGGCATCGAAAGCTCCTGCGACGAAACCGGTCTCGCGCTCTACGACACGCAGCGCGGCCTGCTCGCGCATGCGCTGCATTCGCAGATCGCGATGCACCGCGAATACGGCGGCGTCGTGCCCGAGCTCGCATCGCGCGACCACATCCGCCGCGCGCTGCCGCTGCTCGAGGAAGTCATGGCGCAAAGCGGCACGCGCCGCGAGGACATCGACGCGATCGCATTCACTCAAGGCCCTGGCCTCGCCGGCGCGCTGCTGGTCGGCGCGAGCATCGCGAATGCGCTCGCGCTGGCATGGAACAAGCCGACCGTCGGCATCCATCACCTCGAAGGCCACCTGCTGTCGCCGCTGCTCGTCGATGGGCCGCCGCCGTTCCCGTTCATCGCGCTGCTGGTGTCGGGCGGCCACACGCAGCTGATGCGCGTGACCGATGTCGGCGTGTACGAGACGCTCGGCGAGACGCTCGACGACGCGGCCGGCGAAGCATTCGACAAAACGGCGAAGCTGATCGGCCTCGGCTATCCGGGTGGCCCGGAAGTGTCGAAGCTTGCGGAAACGGGCACGCCAGGCGCAGTCGTACTGCCGCGCCCGATGCTCCATTCTGGAGATCTCGACTTCAGCTTCAGCGGCCTGAAGACGGCCGTGCTCACGCAGATGAAGAAGTTCGAAGCGGCAAAACTCGAAGGCGAAGCGTTCGAACGCGCGAAGGCCGATCTCGCGCGCGGCTTCGTCGACGCGGCCGTCGACGTGCTCGTCGCGAAGTCACTCGCCGCACTCAAGAAGACGAAGCTCAAGCGCCTCGTCGTTGCGGGCGGCGTCGGCGCGAACCGCCAGTTGCGCGCGACGCTGTCGGCCGCCGCGGCCAAGCGAGGCTTCGACGTGCACTATCCGGATCTCGCGCTCTGCACCGACAACGGCGCGATGATCGCGCTCGCCGGCGCGTTGCGGCTCGGCCGCTGGCCCGAGCAGGCGAACGCCGACTACGCGTTCACGGTGAAACCGCGCTGGGATCTCGCGTCGCTCGCACGCTGATTCGCACGACGCACCGGCACGTTTCGGAATACGGCAGCCAAAACACAAAGGCCGCTCGATCGAGCGGCCTTTTCCGTTGCAGCGGCAAAACGCCGCAGCGACGCAATGTTACGCGGCGTGCCGCTTGTCGCGCTCGATCAGCGCATACGCACTGTGATTGTGGATCGACTCGAAGTTCTCGGCTTCGAGCACATAGGCGACCACGCGCGCATCCGCATCGAGACGTTGCGCGACGTCGCGCACCAGATCCTCGACGAACTTCGGGTTTTCGTACGCGCGCTCCGTGACGAACTTCTCGTCCGGACGCTTCAGCAAGCCCCACAGCTCGCACGACGCCTCTTCTTCCGCGATGCGGATCAGCGCCTCGACCGGCAGGTCGGCCGCAAGCTCGGCGTCGATCGTCACGTGCGAGCGCTGATTGTGCGCACCGTACTGCGAGATCTTCTTCGAGCACGGGCACAGGCTCGTCACCGGCACGAGCACTTTCAGGAACAGGCGCGCTTCGCCGTTGCGGCTTTCGCCCGCGAGCGTCACTTCATAGTCGAGCAGGCTCTGCACGCCCGACACCGGCGCCGTCTTGTTCACGAAGTACGGAAACGTGACCTCGATGCGGCCGGCCTCGGCTTCCAGCTTCTCGAGCATCGACGCGAGCATCGCACGGAAGCGCTCGACCGTCAGCGGCGCACGATTCTCCTCGAGCAGCGCGACGAAGCGCGACATGTGCGTGCCCTTCTGATCGGCAGGCAGGCGCACGTCGAGATTCCAGACGCCGACGGTCGGCTGCACGTCGCCGCTTTCGGTGCACACCGTCAACGGATGCCGGACCGCCTTCACGCCCACGCGCTGAATCGGAATCTGGCGGGTATCCACCGTGCTCTGCACGTCGGGCATCACGAAGGCGGGATTCATCTGGTTCATCTTGTTCAATCCTTGTAAGCCGCGCGTCCGACGACGCGCACGCCGCGTCATGCGGCAGCCGGAAAAGCAACATGGGCCCGCAGGCCCATGTTTTCCGCATCAATGTAGACCGGTCGCACCAGTCGCACCGACGCCGCCCGCAGGCGGCGCCAGCCTCATGCGACGCGCTTCGCTTGATCGGCGACATCGGCCGCCGGGCTCAGGAAGCGTTCACGAATCGATTTCGCGATGCCCGCGCCGTCAAGGCCGCATTGCGACAGCAGCTTCGCGGGATCGCCGTGATCGATGAACTGGTCAGGGAGGCCCAATTGTATTACGGGTCGGATAACCCCACTCTCCATCAGGGCTTCGACGCAGGCCGAGCCCGCCCCGCCCATCACGCAACCTTCCTCGACCGTGACGAGATAGTCGTGCGTCTCGGCGAGTTCACGCACGAGCGCCGCATCGACCGGCTTCACGAAGCGCATGTTCGCGACCGTTGCATCGAGTTCCTCGCCTGCCACGATGGACGGCGCAACCATCGTGCCGAACGCGAGGATCGCGACGCGCTTGCCTTCCGGCTGCGACGTGCGCCGACGCACTTCACCCTTGCCGAGCGGGATTTCGGTGAATTCCTTCACCGTCGCCACGCCCGTGCCCGCGCCGCGCGGATAACGCACCGCGGTCGGGTTCGGTTGCTGAAGCGCCGTGTGCAGCATCTGGCGGCACTCGTTCTCGTCGGACGCTGCCATGATCGTCATGTTCGGAATGCAGCGCATGAATGCGAGATCGTACGCGCCCGCGTGCGTCGCACCGTCCGCGCCGACGAGGCCCGCGCGGTCGATCGCGAACACGACCGGCAGGTTCTGCAGCGCGACGTCGTGGATCAGCTGGTCGTACGCACGCTGCAGGAACGTCGAGTAGATCGCGACGACGGGCTTCAGCCCTTCGGTCGCGAGGCCGCCCGCGAACGTCACCGCGTGCTGCTCGGCGATACCGACGTCGTAATAGCGATCCTTGAAACGCTTCTCGAACTCGACCATGCCCGAACCTTCGCGCATCGCGGGCGTGATGCCGACGACGCGCGAATCGCGCTCGGCTTCATCGCACAGCCATTCGCCGAACACCTGCGTGTACGTCTTCTTCGCGGGCGTGGTCGACGGCTTGATGCCTTCTGCCGGGTTGAACTTGCCGGGGCCGTGGTAGAGCACGGGATCGGCTTCGGCGAGCTTGTAGCCCTGGCCTTTCTTCGTCACCACGTGCAGGAATTGCGGGCCGCGCAGTTCGCGGATGTTCTGCAGCGTCGGGATCAGCGAATCGAGATCGTGACCGTCGATCGGGCCGATGTAGTTGAAGCCGAACTCTTCGAACAACGTGGCCGGCACGACCATGCCCTTCGCGTGCTCCTCGAGCTTGCGCGCGAGTTCGAGCACCGGCGGCGCGACGCTCAGCACGCGCTCGACGCCCGCGCGCGCGGCCGCGTAAAAGCGGCCCGACATCAGGCGGGCGAGATGGCGGTTCAGCGCGCCGACCGGCGGCGAAATCGACATGTCGTTGTCGTTGAGGATCACGAGCAGCTTCGCATCCTCCGACACGCCCGCGTTGTTCATCGCCTCGAACGCCATGCCGGCCGTCATCGCGCCGTCGCCGATCACCGCGATCGAGAAGCGGTCGTCGCCGTTCAACTGGCTGCCGATCGCCATCCCGAGCGCCGCCGAGATCGACGTGCTCGAGTGCGCGGTGCCGAACGTGTCGTATTCGGACTCGCTGCGGCGCGGGAAACCCGAGATGCCGTCGTACTGGCGCAGCGAATGCATCTGGTCGCGGCGGCCCGTCAGGATCTTGTGCGGGTAGGTCTGATGACCCACGTCCCAGACGATCCGGTCGTTCGGCGTGTTGAACACATAGTGCAACGCGATCGTCAGCTCGACCGTCCCGAGGTTGGACGACAGATGGCCGCCCGTCTTCGACACGCTGTCGAGCACGAACGCGCGCAGTTCATCCGCGAGCGGTTGGAGTTGGCGACGATCGAGGCGGCGCAGATCCGCCGGGTCGTCGATGGTTTTCAGCAAGTCGTACATCGTCGTTCCATTGTAGGAAATCAAACGCGCCCGCATTCTATTGCACGCACCGTAGCGTGTGCGCAGCGGCGGGCTTCGCGTCAGCTGACCCGGTTCACCACCAGGTCGGCAAGTTCGGCGAGACGCTGTGCGCGTGCGCCGAACGGTTTCAGCGCATCATGCGCTTCGGCGCGCAGCTGGGCCGCGAGCTCACGCGATGCGTCGAGGCCGAGGATCGATACGTACGTCGGCTTGTCGTTCGCCGCATCCTTGCCGGCGGTCTTGCCGAGCGTCGCCGAATCGGTCGTGACGTCGAGAATGTCGTCGACGACCTGGAAGGCCAGGCCCACGGCACCCGCGTAAATGTCGAGCGCGGCCATCGCTTCCGCCGACGGCGTGTCGCCGGCCAGCGCGCCCATCCGCACGGCGGCACGCAGCAGCGCGCCCGTCTTCATCCGGTGCATCGTCTCGAGCTGTTCGCGCGTCAGCTTGAGGCCGACGCTCGCCAGGTCGATCGCTTGCCCGCCGGCCATGCCGATCGAGCCGCTCGCCAGCGCCAGCTCGCGCACGAGCGCAGCCTGCTGCACCGGAGTCAGTGCCGCGGCGTCGGTCAGCGCGACGAATGCCTGCGACTGCAGCGCATCGCCGACCAGCAGGGCCGTCGGCTCGTCGTACTGCACGTGCACGGTCGGCTTGCCGCGTCGCAGCGCGTCGTCGTCCATGCACGGCATGTCGTCGTGCACGAGCGAGTAAACGTGGATCATCTCCAGCGCCGCCGCCGCTGCGTTGCGTGCCGCTTCGGTCGCGCCGGTCAGTTCGCCTGCTGCATGGCACAGCAGCGGGCGAACGCGTTTGCCGCCGCCGAGGACCGCGTAGCGCATCGCTTCGTGAAGTTGCGTGGGCACCACATTATCAGCCGGCAAATAGTGGCCGAGTGCGTCCTCGACACGGTCGAGCACGGACCGCATCCATTGTTCGAATGTCATAGATCGTCGTCTTCGCCGTCCGTGGCGGCCGTTCCGGACGAAAGCGGCTTCAGCGTCGCGCCGTCGAGCACGCGAACCTGCTGCTCCACTTTCTCGAGCTGCTGTTGGCAAAACGCAACGAGGGTCGCACCGCGGCGATACGCCGCCAGTGAATCCTCGAGGCTCAACGCGCCGCCTTCCATCCGGGCAACCAGCGTCTCGAGTTCCGCGAGCGCCATCTCATAATTGTCCGGCAACGGTTCGGTGCCATTGCCGGGCGGCGTGGCGCCTGGGGATGCGGTTTTCGCCATGGACGAGGGTGTCAAATTTCAAAACAAGTCGGACATTCTACGGCAAAAGAGAATTCTCCGATCTGCCGACGTGGGCTGCCCGGCACATCTTCCGGCCCCATCTTCGACACACGAGGTGCGCACCCGGATTGCCTGCCGACAAAAAATTGACACAAATCAGGCACTTAATCCTAGCCTTGCGAGGCGAACCGGGTATAATTCCGCGTTTCCCTAAATCGATTTTTCGATGGTTGGGTTGTTCACTGCTTTCACGCTAACACCGGGAGTGGGAATGTCCAATCTGAGCGATGCGCTTCAGTTGAAGTCGGCTCACAGCCAGCTTCCAGTCACTGCATATTTCGATGAGGCGCTCCTTGAGCGCGAGATCGAAACCCTCTTCAAGAAAGGACCTCGTTACGTCGGGCACGAATTGATGGTGCCCGAGGCGGGGGATTATTTTGCGCTGCCGTCCGAGAACGAGGGCCGCGTGCTGGTCCGCAACCCGGCGAACCAGATCGAACTGCTGTCGAACGTATGCCGTCACCGGCAGGCGATCATGCTGAACGGGCGTGGCCACACGCAGAACATCGTGTGTCCGTTGCACCGCTGGACGTACGATCTGGAAGGCCAACTGCTCGGTGCGCCGCACTTCCCCGACAAGCCGTGCCTGAACCTCGGCAAGAGCCCGCTGCAGAACTGGCAGGGGCTGCTGTTCGAGGCCGAAGGCCGCAACGTCGCGCGCGATCTCGCGAACCTCGGCACGAAGCATCACTTCGACTTCTCCGAGTATCACTTCGACCACGTCGAAGTGCACGAGTGCGACTACAACTGGAAGACGTTCATCGAGGTCTATCTCGAGGATTATCACGTCGTCCCGTTCCACCCGGGCCTCGGCAGCTTCGTGTCGTGCGACGATCTCAAATGGGAGTTCGGCGACTGGTACAGCGTGCAGACGGTCGGCGTGCACAACGCCCTCGCGAAACCGGGCAGCGTGACCTACCAGAAGTGGCACGAGCAGGTGCTCAAGTTCCGCAATGGCGTGCCGCCGGAGTTCGGCGCGATCTGGATGGTCTACTACCCGGGCCTGATGATCGAGTGGTATCCGCACGTGCTCGTCGTGTCGTGGCTGATTCCGCGTGGCCCGCAGAAGACGACCAACATTGTCGAGTTCTATTACCCTGAGGAAATCGCCCTGTTCGAGCGCGAGTTCGTCGAGGCCGAGCGCGCTGCCTATATGGAGACGGCCGTCGAGGACGACGAAATCGCGATGCGGATGGACGCAGGCCGCCGCGCACTGATGGCGCGCGGCGAATCGCAGGTCGGCCCGTACCAGAGCCCGATGGAAGACGGCATGCAGCACTTCCACGAGTTCCTGCGCCGCCATCTCGGCGACATCTGACCGCACGCGGCGCGCCGGCGCCGCATGGCATTCGGCATATGAAAAGACGGGTTTCGGCCCGTCTTTTTTTGTTTAGACTTGGAATATCGGGCCGTTTGCACTCCAGGGAGCCGTCATGCCACATACCCACTACACCACGCTCATCTCCGCAGCCAATCTCGCCGATCGGCTGGCCGCGGCGCCGGGCAGCATCGCCGTATTCGACTGCCGCTTCGATCTGGTCGATCCGGGTGCAGGCGAAGCCGCCTATGCGACCGGCCATATCCCCGGCGCGCAGTATCTCCATCTCGACCGCGACCTGTCCGGCCGCAAGACAGGCACCAACGGCCGCCATCCGCTGCCGACCCGCGACGCGTTCGCGACGCTGATCGCCAGCCGCGGCGTCAAGCAGGGCCAGCAGGTCGTCGCCTATGACGCACAAGGCGGCGCCTATGCGGCGCGGCTTTGGTGGCTGCTGCGCTGGCTCGGGCACGATTCCGTCGCGGTGCTCGACGGCGGCCTGCAGGCATGGGAAGCGGCCGGCCAGGCGCTCACCGCCGACGTGCCGCAGCCGGCCGCCGGCGATTTCCGGGCGACGACCCCGCTCGAATCGACGGTCGACGCGGCAGCCGTGCTCGCGAATGTGACGTCGGCCAAGCGCGTCGTGATCGATGCGCGCGCACCGGATCGCTATCGCGGCGAAAATGAAACGATCGACCGTGTTGGCGGCCACATCCCCGGCGCACGCAACCGGTTCTTCAAGGACAACCTGGCCGCCGACGGCCGCTTCAAGACCGGCCATGAGCTGCGCGAGACGTTCACCACGCTGCTGGCCGGTACCGAACCGAACAGCGTCATCCTGCAATGCGGGTCCGGCGTGACCGCATGCCACAACGCGCTCGCGCTCGAAATCGCGGGGTTGCATGGCGCGTCGCTGTATCCGGGCTCGTGGAGCGAATGGAGCGCCGATCCGTCGCGGCCGATCGCGACTGGCCCGAACCCGTAAGCCCTGCGCGGCGCGATGACGAGCCGGCGGCATCTGCCGCCGCTCCAGCGTTTACATCACACCGTACTTGCGGAACCACTCGATCGCGCGCTTCCAGCCGTCCTCGGCATCGCCCTTCACGTAACTCGGCCGATAGTCCGCGAAGAACGCGTGACCGGCATCCGGATACACGACAATCTCCGATTGGCGCGCGAGCTTCGAATCGCTCGCCTGGATCGCCTTGCGCATGTCCGCGAGCGACGCCTGTGTGATGTTCGTGTCCTTCTCGCCGTACAGCCCGAGCACGGGCACCTTCAGCAACGACGCATGATCGACCGGATTGAACGGCGTCATCTCGTCGGTATTGCCCTCGACGAATCCATACCACACAACGGCCGCCAGCACGTGCGGATTGTGCTCCGCGTACAGCCACGCCTGACGCCCGCCCCAGCAGAACCCCGTCACGCCGAGACGCGACAGATCGCCACCGTTCTTGCCGGCCCACGCGACGGTCGCATCGAGATCCTCGGTGACCTGCCTGTCGGGCACCTTGCTGACGATGTTGTCGACGAGCGCCTGGATCGTCGGATACTTCGACGCATTGCCCTGGCGCGCGAACAGGTCGGGCGCGATCGCCAGGTAGCCGAGCTTCGCGAAGCGACGGCAGACGTCGGCGATATGCGCATGCACGGCGAAGATTTCGTGGATCACGATGACGACCGGCAGGTTCGTCTTGTCGACCGGCTGCGCACGATACGCGGGGATGCTCGCGTCACCCGAGCGGATTTCGATGGTGTCGACATCCAGCCCGCTGCTGTCGGTCGTGATCGTCTGCGCCGACACGGGCAGCACGGCCGCCGCGAAAGTGCCGCCCAGCGCGGCCTGCATGAACTTGCGGCGCGAGAACGGAACGTGGGGAACCAGGCTGTCGACTTCGGGTTTCAACATGAATGCACTCCTCGATTGGGCGCCACCGCCACGGCCGGGGATTGGACCCGGCATCACGCCGGCGGACGGAGCGAATGTCGCGGCGGTGGCACCCCGCCGCAAGCGGAAACCCGGACAAGATGCCCAATAATCCGTTGTCGCGTCAACTGTCAGATGTGTAAGACTCGATTACGACGGTGTAATGCCGTGGCACCCGAGGGCATCGACAACCACGGCGGCCCGACCTCGCGAGCCCATGCGCGGCATGATGCGGCGAGCGTCGTCGCGCGCGCAAATTGTCCAAGTTTTGACACGAAATGACGCGCAACAAACCAGCCCGAGGCGTGAATTCGCGGTCACCCGCCCTGGAAACGACAACGGGCAGGAAACACGCGCGATGCGCGTTCCCTGCCCGTCGGAGCACGAAGTGCGGTCAGTGCAGCTTGACGCGCGGCAGCGTCGTGCGGCGCAGCCAGTGCGCAAACGTATCGAGCACCATGCGCGGATAGCCATGCAGCGCCGCGATGTGCAGGCGGTACAGCGACATATACATGAAGCGCGCGAACAACCCTTCGATCAGCATGTTGCCGCCGATGAGCCCGCCCATCAGGTTGCCGACCGCGCTGAAGTGACCGAGCGACACGAGCGAACCGAAATCGCGATACGTAAACTCGGGCAGCTGACGTCCGTCGAGCCGGCAGCCGATCGCCTTCAGCAGAAAGCTCGCCTGCTGGTGCGCGGCCTGCGCGCGCGGCGGCACGTTGCGTTCGTTGCCGGGCCATACGCATGCGGCGCAATCCCCGAGTGCGAAGACGTTGTCGTCGGTGAAGGTCTGCAGCGTGCGGCGCACGTCGAGCTGGCCGAGTTTGTTGACCTGCAGGCCGTCAAGATTCGACAGCACGGACGGCGCCTTGATGCCGGCCGCCCAGACCGTGAGATCCGCGCGCACCGACTTGCCGCTCGCGGTGTGCACGAAACCCGGCGCGACCTCGGTCACGCGCTCCGCGAGCATCAAACGCACGCCGAGCTTTTCGAGCAGCTCGGCCGTTGCGGTCGAGACGCGCTCCTGCAGCGCAGGCAGAATCCGCGGTCCCGATTCGATCAGCACGATGCCGACGTCGTGCTGCGGGTCGAGCTTGTGCAGCCCATAGACGGACAGCACCTGCGCGGTGTTGCGCAGTTCCGCTGACAGCTCGACGCCCGTCGCGCCGCCGCCGACGATCACCACCTGGATGCGCGGCTCGTCCGCCGCTCCCGGCGCGGGCTGCGCCGGCGCCTGGTGCTCCGCGCGCATGCACGCGGCGATCAGGCGCTTGCGAAAGCGCTCGGCCTCGCCGACCGTATCGAGCGCTATCGCGTTTTCAGCCGCGCCCTGCACGCCGAAGAAATGCGTCGTGCTGCCGATCGCGATCACGAGCGTGTCGTATTCCAGGTCGCGCGCAGGCAGTAGTTCCGCGCCGTCGCTGTCGTTGACGGGCGACAGCGTGATGCGCTTCGCCGCGCGATCGAGCGCGGTCAGTTCGCCCTGCTGAAACTCGAAGCCATGCCAGCGCGCCTGGGCCGCGTATTCGAGTTCCTGCGTGAACGGGTCCATGCTGCCGGCCGCGACCTCGTGCAGCAATGGCTTCCAGATGTGGGTCGGATTGCGGTCGACGAGCGTGACGAGCGCACGCGCGGGACGATTGCCGCGCGCGCCGTAACGGTCGCCGAGCCGCGTCGCCAGTTCCAGGCCGCCCGCGCCTCCGCCTACGATGATGATCCGATGCATCCGATTCCCCCTTTGCGATTCGAAACTGCTGCCGCCGGACGATGCAGACGCGATGCGTTCGCACTGCCCGTTGGATTAACCGGTTCGGACATCATCGATGTGCAGTTCGAAACACTTCGATGCGCCGATCCCGGAACGCGGGGCGCGCTGCCCCCGCGACAATGGCCTGACTGACATGCATTGTCCGGGAGCTTGCGCGTTGACCACAAGCAAACCATCTCGATATTCAGCATCCCTGCAACAATATGCCGCGGGGCGCGGGAATCACGCGGGGGTGCGTCAGTGTGCCTCTTCCCAGTTCGCGCCGGCACCCACTTCAGCGACCAGCGGCACCTTCAGCTTCGCCACACCGCACATCATTTCCGGCAGTTTCTCGCGCACGAGCGACAGTTCGTCGTCGGGCACCTCGAGCACCAGTTCGTCGTGCACCTGCATGATCATCCGTGATGCGAGCTGGTCGCGCGTGAGCCAGTCGTCCACCGCGATCATCGACAGCTTGATCAGGTCGGCCGCCGTGCCCTGCATCGGTGCATTGATGGCCGCACGTTCAGCGGCCTGGCGGCGCGGGCCGTTGCCGCCGTTGATCTCCGGCAGCCACAGGCGGCGGCCGAAGACGGTTTCGACGTAGCCCTTCTCCTTCGCCGCCGCGCGCGTGTCCTCCATGTACTGCGCGACGCCCGGGTAGCGCGCGAAATAGCGGTCGATATACAGCTTCGCCGCATCGCGCGTGATGCCGAGGTTCGACGCGAGGCCGAACGCGCTCATCCCGTAGATCAGCCCGAAGTTGATCACCTTCGCGATCCGGCGCTGATCGGAGTTGACCTCCAGCGGCGTCACGCCGAACACCTCGGCGGCCGTTGCGCGGTGGATGTCCTCCCCCTGCGCGAACGCGCGCAGCAGCGACGCGTCGCCGGAAATGTGCGCCATGATCCGCAGTTCGATCTGCGAATAGTCGGCCGACACGATGCGGTGACCCGGCGACGCGATGAACGCTTCGCGGATCCGCCGGCCCTCGGCCGTGCGCACCGGAATGTTCTGAAGATTGGGGTCGTTCGACGCGAGGCGGCCCGTGACGGCGACAGCCTGCGCATAGTTCGTGTGCACGCGGCCCGTTGCGGGATTCACCATGCGCGGCAGCTTGTCGGTGTACGTCGACTTCAGCTTCGACAGCCCGCGATGCTCGAGCAGCAGCTTCGGCAGCGGGTAATCCTCGGCCAGCTTCTGCAGCACTTCTTCGTCGGTCGAAGGGGCGCCGCTCGGCGTCTTCTTCACGACCGGCAACTGCAGCTTCTCGAAGAAGATCTGCCCGATCTGCTTCGGCGAGCCGAGATTGAATTCACCGCCGGCCAGTTCGTACGCTTGGCCCTCGAGCTCGATGAGACGCGTCGCGATCTCGCTGCTTTGCGCCTGCAGGCGCGCGTCGTCGATCAGCACGCCGGTGCGCTCCATCTTGCGCAGCACGAGCGACACCGGCATCTCGATCTCGCGATACACACGCTCGAGGCCCGGTTCGCGCGCAATCTGCGGATACAGCGCATGATGAAGCTGCAGCGTGATGTCTGCATCTTCGGCGGCGTACGCGGCGGCCTGCTCGAGCGCCACCTCGTCGAAGCCGATCTGCTTCGCGCCCTTGCCGGCCACGTCTTCATACTTGATCGTCTTGACGCCCAGATGGCGCAGCGCGAGGCTGTCCATGTCATGCGTGCGGTGCGATTCGAGCACGTACGATTCGAGCAGCGTGTCGTGCTCGATGCCGTTCAGCGCGATGTCGTAGTTCGCGAGCACCTGCGCGTCGTACTTCAGATGCTGGCCCACCTTCTTGCGGTCGGCCGATTCGAGCCACGGCTTCAGGCGCGCGAGCACGTCGTCGATCGGCAACTGCTCGGGCAGGTCGGGGCCGCGGTGCGCGACCGGAAGATACGCGGCCTTGCCCGGCTCGACCGAGAACGACAGGCCGACGAGCCGCGCGATCATCGGATCGAGCGAGGTGGTTTCGGTATCGAATGCGGTCAGTGCGGCCGCATCGATCTTCGCGAACCATGCGTCGAATTGTTCCCAGGTCTGGATCGTGTCGTATTCGCGGGCGATGTCCGCCGCGATCACCGGTGCCGGCTCACCTTCCGGTGCATCGGCACCGCCGCCTTCGGCGGGTGCGCTGTCGACTTCGCGCAGCCACGTCTTGAAGCCGTAGCGCGCGAAGATGTCGCGCAGCAGGTCGCGTGCCTCGCCGTCGCTCTTCAGCGACGCTTCGATCGATTCGAGATGCGGTGCGAGATCGCAGGCCGTGTCGACGGTCACGAGCTTGCGGCCGAGCGGCAGGAAGTCGAGCGCGCGGCGCAGGTTGTCGCCGACCACGCCCTTGATCTCGCCCGCATGTTCGATCACGCCGTCGAGGCTGTCGTATTGCGACAGCCATTTCACGGCCGTCTTCGGCCCGCACTTCTCGACGCCGGGCACGTTGTCGACGGTATCGCCGATCAACGCGAGGTAGTCGATGATCCGCTCGGGCGGCACGCCGAACTTCTCGATCACGCCGCCGCGATCGAGCGTCTCGTTGGTCATCGTGTTGACGAGCGTGACGTGATCGGTGACGAGCTGCGCGAGGTCCTTGTCGCCGGTCGACACGATCACGTTCATCCCGTGCCGCTCGGCTTCGCGCGCGAGCGTGCCGATCACGTCATCGGCCTCGACACCCTCGACCATCAGCAGCGGCCAGCCAAGCGCACGCACCGCGCCGTGAATCGGCTCGACCTGCAGTGCAAGATCGGGCGGCATCGACGGACGGTTTGCCTTATAGTCGGCATAAAGGTCGTCGCGGAACGTCTTGCCCTTTGCATCGAACACGCAAGCGCTATACTCTGCACTGACTTCCTTGCGCATACGGCGCAGCATGTTGACGATTCCGTAGAGCGCTCCGGTCGGCTCCCCGCCAGGGCCACGCAAATCAGGCATCGCATGGTAAGCCCGATACAGATAGCTCGAACCGTCAACCAATAGCAGGGTCTTACCTTCCAGATTTCGTTCTTCAGGCATTATGAACAAGAGAAAAGTGATTCCGAGTCTGCGTTCGCTCGCAGATCAAGAACGCGCGACGGCCAAGAAGGCGCGCGCATCGTGGCAGATGTTCACGATTATGGCAGAGTTTATCGAGGCGACCGAGTACCTGTCGGAGATCCGCCCGGCCGTCAGCATCTACGGTTCTGCCCGCCTCAAACCCGACACACCGCATTACAAGCTGGCCGTGCAGATTGCGCGCAAGCTGTCCGACGCCGGCTTCGCGGTGATCTCCGGCGGCGGCCCCGGCATCATGGAAGCCGCGAACAAGGGTGCGCACGCCGGCAAGGCGCCGTCGGTCGGCCTGAACATCGAGTTGCCGCACGAGCAGGCGGGCAACCACTACCAGGACATCTCGCTGCGCTTCCGCCACTTCTTCACGCGCAAGGTCACGTTCGTGAAGAACTCCGACGCGGTGATCGTGATGCCGGGCGGCTTCGGCACGCTCGACGAGTTGTCCGAGGTGCTCACGCTGATCCAGACGAAGAAGTCGCGCCTCGTGCCGATCATTCTCGTGGGTAGCACATTCTGGCAGGGGCTGCTGCAATGGTTCCGCGACCAGCTGATTCCGATGGGCCTCATCAATCCGGAAGACATGAATCTGATGCAGGTGATCGACGATCCCGACCAGGTGCTCGACGCCGTGCTCGCGTTCTACGAGGACAGCGGCGAGGAAGAAGGCGCGGACGGCGAAGACCATCCGCCACGGCCCGAAGAAGACCGCATGTTCTATCTGTAATTCGATCGGTGCGATGGCCGGCCTCATGGCCGGCATCCCGTCTCCCGCGCGGCAGGCACGGCAATTCCGCCACCTGCCGCGCGTCATTTTGTAACACCGTATTAATCCCGCCGCGCGGCCGGGCGCCACCGAATGTCAAATCCGGGCAGCCTGCATCGCGCAATGCGGTCGACACATCCCATGCCCGGCCCGCCATTGTCAAATGGCGCTGCTTGCCATCGATCTGGCCGGCGTGCCCGACGTCAATCCGCCGTAACAAACACGTCTCGCCTTTTTCGCGCTGCGCCTGCACACTGCATCTCGTCGGCGTGGCGTCCCCCCGGTGGAACGATCCCCCCTCGCGTCCATCGCGTCGCGCCGGCCTTTTGACAACGACATCACGGAAAACAACATGAAACGCTCGCTGATCGCCCTCGCCTTCGCCGGCCTCGGTCTTTCGCTGTCCGGCCTCGCCCAAGCCGTCAACGTCGACGTCAACATCGGCACGCCCGCGCCTGTCGTCGTCGCGCCCGCGCCTGTCGTGGTCGCACCGGCGCCGGCGGTCGTGATCGGCTGGCACGGCGATCGTTACTGGGACGGCCGTCGCTACTGGGAGCGTCGCGAGTGGGAAGATCATGAGCGCCATCGCGGTCACGGCGGCTACCATTGCCCGCCGGGACACGCGAAGAAGGGTGAGTGCTGAGCATACGAGCGCGAGGTCGATCGGGCCCGCGCACTGCAGGACAATGAACAAGGCCGCACGTGAACGAAAGTTCGCGTGCGGCCTTTGTCGTTAAGCCCGCGGCTTGCGCAGCGTTCGCATCACTGAAACGCCACTTCCGCAAAGCTCCGAAGTTTGCGGCTATGAAGCTTGTCGAGCCCGTTCGTGCGCAGAATCTCCATCGCCTTTACGCCGATCTGCAGATGCTGGTCGACCTGCCCGCGATAGAACGTGTCGGCCATGCCCGGCAGCTTCAGCTCGCCGTGCAACGGCTTGTCCGATACGCACAGCAGCGTGCCGTACGGCACGCGGAAACGAAAACCGTTGGCCGCGATCGTCGCGCTTTCCATGTCGAGCGCGATCGCGCGGCTCTGCGACAGCCGCTGCACGGGCTCGCGGTGATCGCGCAGTTCCCAGTTGCGGTTGTCGACGCTCGCGACCGTGCCCGTGCGCATCACGCGCTTCAGTTCGGCACCTTCGAGACGGGTGACCTCGGCCACGCCGCGCTCGAGCGCGAGCTGCACTTCGGCGAGTGCCGGGATCGGCACCCACAGCGGCAGGTCCGCATCCAGCACGTGATCCTCGCGCACGTAGCCATGCGCGAGCACGTAGTCGCCCAGGCGCTGCGTGTTGCGCAGGCCCGCACAGTGACCGAGCATTACCCAGGCATGCGGACGCAGCACCGCGATGTGATCGGTGATCGTCTTCGCGTTCGACGGACCGACACCGATGTTGACCATCGTGATCCCGCTGCCGTCCGCGCGCTTCAGGTGATACGCGGGCATCTGCGGCAGCCGCGGCGGCGCGGCGCCCTCGGCCGGCTCGCTGCCGAGGTTCGCGTTGTACGTGATGACGTCGCCCGGCTCGACGAACGAACTGTACTGGCTGCGGTACGCGCGCACGTCCGGATCGGTGCTTTCCGTCATCATCGCGCGGCCGAGCTTCACGAACTCGTCGATGTAGAACTGATAGTTCGTGTAGAGCACGTAATTCTGGAAGTGCGTGGGCGACGTCGCCGTGTAGTGACGCAGCCGGTGCAGCGAGAAGTCGACGCGCGCGGCCGTGAACAGCGCGAGCGGATGCGGCTCGCCGGGTGCCGGCTCGAACGTGCCGTTGACGATGCGGTCGTCGAGGTACGACAGGTCGGGCGTGTCGAAGATGTCGCGCATCGCGAGCAGGCGGTCGCGATCGAGCTCGCCTTCGAGATGGATGCCTTCGGGAAACGCGAAATGAACTGGAATCGGCTGCGACGACACGCCGATCTCGATCTTCACATGGTGGTTCTTCGACAGCAGGCGCAGTTGCTCGCGATAGTAGTTCGCGAACAGGTCGGGACGCGTGACGGTCGTCTCGAACACGCCGGGGCCCGCGACGAAACCGTATGAACGGCGCGAATCGACGTGCGTGTTGACGTCGGTGCGAATCCGCACGAACGGATAGCACGCGCGCACGTGCTCGGTGATCGATTCATGGCGGCGATAACGCGCGAAGGCGTCACGCAGAAAGCCCGTATTGGTGTCGTAGATGGCAGACAGCCGCGCGACGGCGGCAACGGAATCGTCGAATGCTTCGACGGGCGGGCTCTCGGGCGTCAGCACCCGATGCCGGCGGCTCAAATCGTTCTTCATTTTCATCACCTCGTCTGATCGAACGACATTACCACGGAACCCGGTCACGCTCATGGCCGCCCGCTTGCACGCCGCTTGCACGCGAGGGCCGGGCCACGCGCAGTATTTGCTAAAATCGGAAGGTTCACTGGAGACTCATCATGAAGCCGCTCATTCTCGTCGCCGCTGCCGCCGTGCTCGCTGGCACGTTTGCCGCCGCCGGCGCCGCCTACGCCGCCGGCGGCACGCCGGACGCCGACGCGCAGGCCCGGGCCGAGGCCAACGAAGCCGCCGGCCTGCCCGATCTCCGCAAGATCAACCGGCCGGGTGCCGAAGTCACGTCGAAAGTCGACTTCGCCGACATTCGCCGCACGCCGAGCTTCCATGAAAAGAGCAAGAACGGCACCGAGGTCACCGAGTATCGCGATCGCGGCAAGCCGGTCGAGATCGACGTGAAGTCGAACTTCGGCACGCGCTACCAGATGAGCTCGACGCTCGACACGTCGCCGAAGCCGCACGACGCGGGCGTCCCGATCACGCGCCTGCCGTCGGTGAACCTCCGCTACTGATTTCCCCCCGCGCCGCGTCGATCCCGACGCGGCGCGCCGGCTTTCCCTTCACCTCCTGTCGCGCCGCACGCCGCGCGCGTGCCGACAACTGACCAGACGCATCTCGCATGGCCGTTTTCACCGCTGTTTCCGACTCCGATCTCGCGCAATGGATGCGCCACTACGAACTGGGCGACGTGCTGGCGTTCCGCGGCATTCCGTCCGGCATCGAAAACAGCAACTTCTTCCTGACGACGACGCGCGGCGAATACGTCCTGACGATCTTCGAAAAGCTGACGGCGGAACAACTGCCGTTCTACCTGGATCTGATGCGCCATCTGGCCAGCCACGGCGTGCCGGTGCCGGATCCGGTCCCGCGCGACGACGGCGCGCTGTTCGGCGAACTGCACGGCAAGCCGGCCGCGATCGTCACGAAGCTCGATGGCGCCGCCGAACTCGCACCGGGGGTCGAACACTGCATCGAGGTCGGGCAGATGCTCGCGCGCCTGCACCTCGCGGGGCGCGACTATGCGCGCCACCAGCCGAACCTGCGCAGCCTGCCGTGGTGGCAGGAAAACGTGCCGGCGATCGTCCCGTTCATTTCCGACGCGCAGCGCACGCTGCTCAAGGACGAACTCGCGCATCAGGCCGCGTTCTTCTCGTCGGACGACTACGCGGCGCTGCCGAGCGGCCCGTGCCACTGCGACCTGTTCCGCGACAACGTGCTGTTCGCTCACGCGGCGCCCGGCACCGGTCATGACGTCCGGCTCGGCGGCTTCTTCGATTTCTATTTCGCGGGCTGCGACAAATGGCTGTTCGACGTCGCGGTGACCGTCAACGACTGGTGCGTCGACCTCGCGACGGGCGTGCTCGACGTCGCGCGCGCGGATGCGCTGCTGCGCGCGTACCAGACGGTCCGGCCGTTCACGGCCGAGGAGCGCCGCCACTGGAGCGACATGCTGCGCGCGGGCGCGTACCGCTTCTGGGTGTCGCGCCTGTACGATTTCTACCTGCCGCGCGCGGCTGAAATGCTCAAACCGCACGACCCCGGTCATTTCGAACGCATCCTGCGTGAGCGTATCGCCCACACGCCCGCGCTTCCCGAGACCCATACCGCATGCAACTGATCGAAGTACCCGCGAAAGCGGGCTATGTCTGGTTCCGTCAAGGCATCTGGCTGTTCCGCCGGAACCCGCTCGCGTTCATCACGCTGTTTTTCACGTACCTGCTCGCGATCACGCTGGTGTCGATGGTGCCCGTCATCGGCGCGGCGCTGCCGCTGCTGTTCATCCCCGGGATCGCCGTCGGCTTCATGGCCGCGTGCCGCGACACGGTGGCCGGCAAGCCGGTGATGCCGACGATCCTCATCGACGGCTTCCGCTCGTACGGCTCCGTGACGACGCAGCGGCTGCTCGTGCTCGGCGTGGTCTACGTCGCGCTGATGGTGCTGGTGTTCGCCGCGTCGTCCGTCGTGGACGGCGGCGGGCTGCTCACCATGATGCTGGGCGCGACGAGCGAAACGAGTCCGACGCCGGAAGCGCTTGCCGCGCAAGGCACGCTCGGCGCGTTGCTGCTGGCGACGCTGCTCTACGCGCCGGTCGCGATGCTGTTCTGGTTCGCGCCGGTGCTCACCGCATGGCACGACATCCCGCCCGCCAAGGCGCTGTTCTTCAGCATCGTCAGTTGCTGGCGCAATCGCGGCGCATTCGTGGTGTACGGGCTGCTCTGGTTCGGCGTCGCGCTCGGCACGTCGTTCGGCCTGTCGCTGCTGCTGCAGGCACTCGGCGCCGGCGCCTACGTGCTGACGATCATGATGCCGGTAACGATCATCATCGTCACGATGATGTACTGCTCGTTCTACGCGACCTATCGCGGCTGCTTCGGCGTGCAGGAACCGGGAGCCGCGACGCCCGCGTCGGGCCGTTGAGTCGGGCCGCTGACGCAGACTCGGCCGGCGCACGCCGCCGGCCGCCCATCTCCCCTCCCGGCCAACCCGGCGCCTCAATCTTCGCGCCGCCCCCTGTTCAATCGAATCCGTTGCGCGCAAAATAATTTGCATGCAAATCGTTAGCGCGTCCGCCGCGCCCCCGAATCATGGACCGCCTGCCCACGCTGCCCCAGACGCTCGACGAGCAACTGTGCTTCGCGCTCTATTCGACTTCCCATGCGATGACGAAGGCGTACAAGCCGCTGCTCGACAAGCTGTCGCTGACCTATCCCCAATATCTTGCAATGCTCGTGTTGTGGGAGCGCGACGACATCGCCGTGAAGGACATCGCCGCCCGCCTCGACCTTGACCCTGCCACCGTCACGCCGCTGCTGAAGCGGCTCGAGGCGCTCGGCTACGTCGAACGCGTGCGCAGTGCGACCGACGAGCGTGTCGTCAACGTGCGCGTGACCGCGGAAGGCCGTGCGCTGAAGCTCAAGGCGCGCTCGGTGCCCGCCGATCTCTTCTGCGCGATGCAGCAAACGCCCGAGTTCCTGGTCAGGCTGCGCGCGGATCTCCAGCAATTGCGCAACGCGCTGTCGGCCGCCAACGAAGGCTGATGGCACGTCGGTCTCAAACAAGCCCGGCACTGCCGGGCTTTTTCTTCAAAATTTCATTTGCACACAAATCATTTGTGCTCTATATTTCACTCGTGGCCGGCGACATCCCGTCCGACCGGACCGCTTCCTACCACTCTTCCGACAGGAGCTGCACCATGAACATTCTGTACAAGACCAGCGCCACGAGCACGGGCGGCCGCGACGGCCGCGCGGTATCCGCCGACAACAAGCTGGAAGTGAAGCTGGCCGCGCCGCGCGAACTCGGCGGTACGGGCGCGGAAGGCACGAACCCGGAGCAGTTGTTTGCCGCAGGTTACTCAGCCTGTTTCCTGAGCGCGATGAAGTTCGTCGCCGGCCAGAACAAGCAGGCGCTGCCGGCCGACACGCAAGTGACCGCGGAAGTGGGCATCGGCCCGAACGACGCCGGCGGCTTCGGGCTCGACATCGAACTGCGCGTGTCGCTGCCGGGGCTCGACAAGGCCGATGCTCAGGCGCTGGTCGAGAAGGCGCACCATGTGTGCCCGTACTCGAACGCGACCCGCAACAACGTGCCGGTGCGCCTGACGGTCATCTGACGCAACGCACGGCGCCGAATGCAAAAAGGGCGTGTGCGGCTGAGTGCCGCACACGCCCTTCTGCGTGATTCGCCGGACCGGCTGGTGAGCCGGCCCGCGCTGCGCTGCTTAACGCGAGCCGAACGAGAACGGACGGTTCATCGCCGCTTCGCGATCGATCTTGCGCATGCGGAATTCGAGATCGTAGATGTCGGTTGCTTCGGACAGGTACGCATCGGCGCGCTCTTTCGCGGCCTTTTCAGCGTTCTTGGACAGCATCAGGAAGAGGTGGCTCAGCAGGTACATGATCGATCTCGCAATCCAAAGGTTCTTTGACTAGGGTTTTCCCGAATTATAGGGAAAACCCTAGTCTTTGGCCAGCGTCGATCAGACGGTGCGTCGTTCGGTCGCCACAGTGCGCCGATTCTCTTCGAAAAAGGACCAGATCATCGCGCTCGCATCGGGGCCGACAGCCGCATGAAACGGCACCGCTTCGTCGCCGCCCGCCCATGCGTGATCGAGCCCTTTCACGTGGCAGAGCCGCACGATCGACTCGCCGTCGCGACGCACGTCGGTGATGTGCGCGCCCGCCTCGCGCGTTTCCACGCGCTCGCCGCCGCGCAGTGCGCCGCGGCTGTCCGCGAGCCCGTTCAGGCGCATGAACTGCACCATCAACTGGTCCGCATTCTTCGGCGCGACGACGTGGTCCCGGTCGCCCTGCACGATCAGCACGGGCATGCCCGGATACGCCGCCACATCGACCAGCGTGTCGACCACCGCTGCCGGGTTCTGTCGCAGGCCGCGCCGCATCACATCCATCGCGCTGATTCCGGAATTCGCCTCGCCGAGCGCGGGGCCCGAATGCAGCGCCACCGCCGCGAAGCGGTCCGGGTGGTGCAGCGCGAGTAGTGCCGCGAGGCCCGCGCCGGCGGACAGCCCGGCAACGTAGACGCGCGATGCGTCGAAGCCGTGCTCGTCGACGAGCACTTCGACGAGCGAGGCGACTGCGTCCGCCTCGCCCCGGCCCGCGCGGTCGGTGTCTTCATACCAGTGCCAGCAGCCGTGCGCGTGCGCGCGCACCGACTGCTCCGGATACAGCACCGCGAAGCCGTACTTGTCGGCCAGCAGGTTCATCCGGGTGCCCTGTGCGAACTCGTCGGCTGATTGCTGGCAGCCGTGCAGCATCACGACGAGCGGTATCGCACCGCGCCGCCGGCCGGGGGGAACGTACAGCCCATAGGCGAGCTGCTGGACCAGGCGGCCGAGCGCGGGGGCCATCGGATGTTCGCCGCGTGTCCACTCGCCGGCCGCCCATGCAGCCGCGCGCGGCCGCACGCGCGATTCACGTGGCGGGGACAGATCGGTTGCGGCGGGCGACGCCGCGGCCTCGAGCGTATCGCGCGCGATACGCTGTGCATCGCGCGCCGCACGTTTGGCAGCCGGAGACAGCATACGTTTCATGCCGCCCAGCCATACCTTCGTCAGACTTTTGGTCATCGATCGGGCTCGCAGTCAGGAAAAATAGGGATACAACACTCGGTGCATCGTTCGACTTTGTGCAATGCACCATAACATTGTTTCTGGGATTTTTCCTGCGCGCGACCAGTTCCGCCCGCAGCGCAAAAAACGGGCCTCGAGCACACGCGGCGCTATACTCGGGTTTAGCCGCTTGTATCCGTTGTAGTCGTTCTTTCCGGCTCGCGCGTTGATTTAAGCATTCGTCCCGCCTCTGCCTGCTTCCCTCCCGATGTTCGACCTGTCCTCTCACCTGTGGATCATGATCACCGCCTTCGGCGGCGCCGGCCTGACCTTGCCGCTCGCGATCACGATCGCCGTGTGGCTCGCATTCGGCTACTCGTGGCAGCGCGCGACCGCGTGGCTCGGCGTGCTCGCCGTCGCGATCGGGGTCGTCGCGCTCACGAAGATCGCGTTTCTCGGCTGGGGCGTCGGCATCCGCGCATGGGACTTCACGGGATTCAGCGGCCACGCGATGCTGTCGACGTCGGTCTATCCGGTCGCGATCTTCCTCGCGCTGATCCGCACGCGCACGCCGGTGCGGATCGCCGGCATCGCGCTCGGGCTCGCGGCCGGCATCGCGGTCGGCGTGTCGCGCGTCGCGCTCGACGCGCATTCGCCGTCCGAATCGATCACCGGCTGCATCGTCGGCGCGATCGCGGCGCTGGCATTCATTGCCGGCTCGTGGCACGCGGTGCCGCACCGCTGGTCGGTGCCGGCGGTCGTCGTGAGCCTCGCGCTCGTCACCGTCGCGCTGCACGGCATCACAGTGCCGTCGCACCGCTGGGTCACCCGGGTCGCGCTGGAACTGTCGGGGCACGAGCGGCCGTTCGTTCGGGCCCGCTGGAAAGCCAATCCCAACTACCGACCGGCATCGCAGCCGTCGTCGCTGCACCGCACCGGGTCGCCGCCGCCGTTGATGCACGCGTGACTGGGCGCACGCACATCCTTCCCGTCGCCTTCCAGATCTGAAGATTTCATGCGCGCCGGCGCATGAACGGTATGCCGAGCGTTATAACCCACCCTATATTACGATTACGGTTTCAACCATTCCATTCGAACGACCAGACCATGCGCCCAACCGTCCGCCCGCTTCGCCGCACCCTGCTCCGCCTGCTGCCGCTCGCCGCGCTTGCCGTGGGCATCGCGTTCAGCGGGCCGGCTTCCGCTGCCGACGAGCTGGTCGTGTCGGCGGCCGCCAGCCTGACGAATGCGTTCAAGGCCGTCGGCGATGCTTATCAGAAGCAGCATCCGGACACCAAGGTGCTGTTCAACTTCGGCGCGTCGGACGTGCTGATGCAGCAGATCGCCAAGGGCGCGCCGGCCGACGTGTTCGCATCGGCCGACCAGAAGGCGATGGATCGTGCGATCAGCGAAAAAGTCATCGTGCCGGGCACGCGCCGCGATTTCGCGGCGAACTCGCTGGTGCTGATCGTGCCGGCCGACAGCCACGCGGCCGCGCCGACGTCGCTGAACGACCTGACGGCGCCCGGCGTGAAGCGCATCGCGTACGGCGACCCGGCGTCGGTGCCGGTCGGCCGCTACACGGAAGGCGCGCTGCGCGCGGCCGGCGTGTGGGACGCCGTCAGCGCGAAGGGCGTGCTGGCGGCCAACGTGCGCCAGAGCCTCGATTACGTCGCGCGCGGCGAAGTCGACGCGGGCTTCGTGTTCGGCACCGACGCGGCGATCATGCCGGGCCGCGTGAAGGTCGCGCTGACCGTGCCGACGCAGACGGCCATCACCTATCCGATCGCGGTGGTCAAGGACAGCCGCCATCCCGCACAGGCACAGTCGTTCATCGACTTCGTCACATCGTCGCAGGGCCAGGCCCTGCTGGCGACGTTCGGCTTCAAGCCCGCAGGCAAGTGAGCGCAGCATGATGCAGGACGCCTGGGTACCGCTGCTGTTGTCGCTGAAGGTCGCCGGCTGGGCGACCGCGCTCGACATCGTGCTCGGCGTCACCGCCGCTTTCATGCTCGCGCGCTGGCGCTCGCCGATGCGCGACGTGGTCGATTCGCTGCTGACGCTGCCGCTCGTGCTGCCGCCGACGGTGCTCGGTTATTACCTGCTCGTGCTGCTCGGCCGACGCGGCGTGTTCGGCGCGTGGCTCGACAAGCTCGGCATCGAACTCGTCTTCACGTGGCAGGGCGCGGTGATCGCATCGATGGTCGTCGCGTTTCCGCTGATCCTGAAATCGGCGCGCACGGCGTTCGAAAGCGTCGATCCGCATCTCGAGCGCGCGGCACGCACGCTCGGGCTCGGCGAAGCCGCGGTGTTCTTCCGCGTGACGCTGCCGCTCGCCACGCGCGGCATCCTGGCCGGCGCGCTGCTCGCCTTCGCGCGCGCGCTCGGCGAATTCGGCGCGACGCTGATGATCGCCGGCAACCTGCCCGGCCGCACGCAGACGCTGTCGGTCGCGATCTATGCGGCGGTGCAGGCCGGCGACGACAGCACGGCCAACTTCCTCGTGCTGGTGACGTCGATCACCTGCGTGCTCGTGCTGCTCGCGACCGGCTGGCTCGTGCCGTCGCGCGCCGGGCGGAGCCAGCCGACATGACGCGCCGGCCGCCTCCGTACCGCCGCGCCTCACCGGTCGCGGCAAAACGCCTTCCCGTCGCGCAAGCGGCTTCCCGCACGCGCGGCGCGGCACGACGGAGGCCCGCATGAGCGTCGCCGTCGACATCCGCAAGACCTACGTGAACGCTGAGCGCCGCTTCACGCTCGACGTGTCGTTTACGGCCGCCACGCAGCGCGTCGTGTTGTTCGGCCCGTCCGGCGCGGGCAAGAGCATGACACTGCAGGCGATCGCCGGCCTGCTGTCGCCCGACGAAGGCACGATCGCGCTGAACGGCGAACCGCTGTTCGATTCCGCGCACGGCATCGACGTGCCGACCCGTGCGCGCCGCGTCGCGTACCTGTTCCAGGACTATGCGCTGTTTCCGCACCTGAACGTGCGCCAGAACATCGCGTTCGGGCTCACGTCGGGCCTGCGCAATCCGCGTGCGAAGACGGTGCCGCCCGAAGTCGCGTACTGGCTGCATGCGTTCGAACTCGACACGCTCGCCGGGCAATTCCCGTCGCAGTTGTCGGGCGGACAGAAGCAGCGCGTCGCGCTTGCCCGCGCGCTGGTCGCGCAGCCCCGCATCCTGCTGCTCGACGAACCGTTCGCGGCACTCGACGGCGCGATGCGCCAGCGCATGCGCCACGAGCTCGCCGAACTGCAGGCGCGGCTCGATATCCCGATGGTGCTCATCACGCATGATCCCGACGACGTCGCCGCGTTCGGCGACCAGGTCGTGCAATTGAGCGAAGGACGCGTGCAGGCCGCCACGCCGCACGCCGAGTGGCCGACGCGCGTCAGCTGATCGCGCGAAGGCGGTGGCCCAAGCGGCCACGTTTGACCTGAGAGAAGCCGCACTGGCGGCACAAGCTGAAAACGCGATCGAAGCCGGCGCCTCGCGTACGTTGGGCGGCGCCGGTTTCGCCTCGTCCGCCCACGGTCGGCGCCGGAAACGTCGCGCGCGATCAGCCCGTCACCGCGAGAATCACGCTGGATGCCTTGAACAGCGCGATCGCACGCCGGCCGGCGTCGAGCTGCAATGCCCCGACGCTGTCGTTCGTGACCACGGCCGTGAGCGTTCCGCCGCCATCGAGCGCCAGCGTCACCTCGCTGTTCACCGCGCCCGCCGCGACGGTTTCGATCACCCCGCGCAGCTGGTTGCGTGCGGATACCTTCAGAGCCGCTTCGGCGCCGCCTTCGTCGTCAACCGCCAGCACGACCCACGACGCCTTCACGAGCGCGCACGCATCCGCGCCCGGCTGCAGGCCGAGCGCGTCGGCGCTTTCGTGCGTGAGCACCGCGACGATCACCTGCCCGCCGGGCAGCACGAGCGTCACCTCGTCGTTTACCGTGCCGCGCACGATCGATTCGACCTTCCCGAACAACTGGTTGCGTGCGCTCGTCTTCATCCCGATCCGGCCGATCAGCGCCCAGTCGACGTCGAAACCGGAAACCGCCGCGCTCGCGGCGTCGATGAAGCGGCGATGCTCGCGCTCGATCGTGCGGAATGCGGTAATCAGCGAGGTCGCACGCGGCGTCAGCGTCGTGCCGCCGCCGCCCTTGCCGCCCGTCGAGCGCGTCACGAGAGGCTCGCCGGCCAGGTTGTTCATCGTATCGATCGCATCCCACGCGGCCTTGTAGCTGAGGCCGACGGCCTTCGCCGCGCGCGTGATCGACCCGGTGTCGCCGATCGCCGCGAGCAGCGCGATGCGGGTGGCGCCGCCGAGCGTCTGCTCGCCCGCGCGCAGCCACAGTTCGCCGCCCAGTTCGAGCGGTCCGGCGGAAGAGGAAGGAGGCGACGCGTCGCTCATCGGTCTGTCTGAAGAAAACGGGTGGCCATTATAGTGAGCGCGCGCCGCTCACCGCGGCTTGCCATCCAGCTTCGGCGGACGCAGGCTCGCGAGCAGGGTCTCGGCGTCCCTCGCCGCGCGTTGCTCGAGCGCGGCACCATAGCCGCGCACGAAACCCAGCTGGTAAGCGGGTGCCCCCAGTTGCTCGAGATGATGCAGCGCGACGATCGTGTCGTTCGCCTCGCCGAGCACGCTCTGCACACGCGCGAGCGTCTTGACCGTTTCGTTACGCGTGCGGCGCGAGGCCAGCGACGCGAAGAATTCGAGTGCGTAACGCAGCCGCTTCGTGTCGATCCGCACCTGATGCCGCGCGGCCGTGTCGAGCGACGTGAGCGACGGCGATGCATACAGATGACCGAACAGCCGCCGCACGCGCTTGGTTGCATGACGCCGCAGCGACGGTGCGCCGTCGTCGGCATCGGTCGCCGGCAGCGCGAGCCCGCTCAGCCACTCGAGCCACCCGAGCGTCAGTCGCGCATAGCGCGCCGAATGCAGCGCCTGGCGCAGTTCGACGCGTGCGGCCATCGCCTGTACGCGCGCGGCGTCGAGCGTGCCGTCCCAGTCCGCGCTGCCGCCGTCGGCCGCGATCAGCGCCGGCAGGCTCTCGGTCGAGAACACGTCCCAGTCGCGCACCGTGCCGAGCAGGGTCGCAAGCCAGCGCAAGTCGACGCCGAACGTGTTCTGCCATTGATCGTCCGCGAAACGCGGGAAGAAGCGCATCAGCGTCCGCAGCCGCCGCAGCGCGACGCGCATCTGGTGCACGAATTCGGGATCGTCGCGGTCGAGCACGCCGCGCTCGTTGCCGAGCCATTGCGCGGCGATGTCGCCCGACAGCGAGAACAGCGCGGCCCGCTGCGTGCGGATGCCGGTCAGGTCGACGAGTTGCGCCTTGACCGGCCCGGCAACGACAGGCTCGCCCGCGCACGCGCGATCGATCACGCTGGTCAACTGCACGAACGCGGGCCATGCGCCGCTGAGCTCGCGCGCGGCGGCAAACAGCGCGCGCAGCGCGGCCGTGCGTGCGGCGGCGGTTTCCCAGTCGGGTGCCGCGAGGCGCAGCTCGACATGGCGGCGCGGCGGCTCGGTGCCGCCGTGCAGCGTGACGTCGTCGAGCGTCATCTCGACCACCACACCGCTGTCGTCCGCCCAGCGCCCGCGCCGCCGTTCGCTGACGAGCCGCGGCGGTGCCGGCGCCGACGATGCGGCGACCGCCGCTTCGTCAACGTGGCCGGGCACGACGCGGTCGCCCTCACCGGCGGCCTCTGCCGATTCCGTATCAGCAATCGGCTCGGACGCCGGCGTGGCCACGACGATGCCCGCATGCTCGGCATCGAACAACTCCCGCTCCACGACGCCGGGCGCGAATGCCTTCGTGCGCGACGCGACGACCCGCCGCCCGTGCGCGTTCGACTCGATCCACGTCCACCAGCATTCGCCGGGGTTCGGTTCGGCCTCCTCGACCTGGCACGGCTCGATCGTCACGCGCTCCTGGCCGCGCCGCATCCGCACCTGCGGGCAGATCCGCCACGCACGGACGAGTTCGGCACCGAAGTCGCGCTGCTCGCCACGGGCCCGGCTTCCCGTCTTGACCGGCCAACCTTCCAGCGACAGGCACAACACGATTTCCAGCACACGCGACATGGAGGCTCCTGCACATGAAGAATCGCCGGCGCACCCTTCGCGCCGGCGTCGCCCGTGAAGCAGCTTCCATAGTACACGCCGCAAGAACGCGCGGGAGACGATCTGGCCCTGTCGCGCCTGTCGCGTGTCAAACGACGTATCAGACGACGTATTGCGCGATGCCGTTGCCGAACGACCAGTCCTCCTTCAGCACTTCGACGAGACTGATGAATACGTCCTGCGGCCGCACGCCGGGCTGCCGCGCGAGGTTTTCGGCGATGGTTCGGTACAGCGCCTGCTTCTGCTCGAGCGTGCGCGTGTTGTTCGCCGTGATCTGGATCATCACGAGATCGTCGCTGCGTTCGATGTCGAGGTAGTGGCGGCCGAACACGAAGTTCTCGGCCGAATGCTCGGTCACGACCATGAAGATGTCGTCCTCGGGCACGTTGAACGTGTGCATCAGCGCGCGATGCACGCCGTCGACGAGCGCCGCGCGGTAGGCGGCCGGTTTGCCTTCGCGCACTGCGATACGGGTGAACGGCATGGTCTGCTCCTTTCGGTGACGTTGAAACGGAAACGCCATGTCAGGTTAGGCGTGCGCATCTATAATGAACAGTCATCCATCCATATTTCATTCATTTTCATTTGAAATGAAAGTCCTCGACCTCGATGCAGTGCGCGCGTTCGTACTGGTCGCCGATCTCGCGAGCTTCACGCGCGCCGCCGACGCGCTCGGCACCACTCAATCGGCCGTCAGCCTGAAGCTGAAACGACTTGAAGCGCACCTCGGCAAGCCGCTGCTTGCGCGCACGCCGCGCGTCGTCAAGCTGGCCGCTGACGGCGAGACCTTCCTGCCGGCCGCGCGCGCGCTGCTCGACGCACACGACCAGGCCCTCGGCGCGATCTCGGCCGCCACGCACCGCCTGTCGCTCGGCGTCAGCGAGCACGTTGCGGTGCCCGACCTGCCGGCCGTGCTGACGAGCCTGCACCGGCAGGATCCCGGGTTGTCGCTGGAAATGCATTTGGGAATGTCGGCGAGCCTGCTCACGCAGTACGACGAAAGGCGGCTCGACGCGGCGATCGTGCGGCACGAACCGGGCGAGGATCCGCCGCGCGACGACGGCACGCTGCTGTTCACCGAGCCGCTCGCGTGGCTCGCCGCGCCCGACTGGACGCCGCGCGCCGGCGAGCCGCTGCCGCTCGCGGTGCTGGCCGGACCGTGCGGCGTGCGGGCCGCCGCGCTGCGCGCGCTCGAGCACGCTGGACGCCCGTGGCGCGAGCGCTTTACGGGCGGCGGCGTCGCGGCGGTCACGGCCGCCGCCGCGGCCGGGCTCGCAGTCTGTCCGCTGGCCCGGCGCGTCGCGCCGCGCACGCTGATCGACGTCGGCGCAAAATTCGGCTTGCCGCCACTGCCGCACTCCCAGGTCGTGCTGTATTCGCGCGTGCGCGACGCCCGCGCGGCGGCCGCACTGCGCAGGTTTTCCGACAGCCTTGCAATCTCGGCGTAAACTGACGAGTTACGCCGTTCGCAATCTTCCGACGAATTCCGATGAAGCCCGAAGCCCGCAAGCACCTCCGTGCCAACCTGCTGATGCTCGCCGCCGCCGCGATCTGGGGCTCGGCGTTCGTCGCGCAACGATTGAGCCTCGACGTGATCGGGCCGTTCCTGTTTACGGGGCTGCGTTTCCTGCTCGGCGCACTGGTGCTGATCCCGCTGCTGATGGTCAACGGGGCGTCGCGCGCGCAGCTCGCGGCGATTCGGCGCGAGCCGGCGCTCCTCGCGCCGGGCCTCGCGCTCGGCGGGCTGCTCGCCGTGTCGATCTCGCTGCAGCAGATCGGCCTGCAGTACACACGGGTCGCGAACGCGGGTTTCATCAGCTCGCTGTACGTCGTGATCGTGCCGCTGATGGGCGTGTTCGTCCGCCACCGAATCGGCGCCGGGACCTGGTTCGGCGCGCTGCTCGCGGCGATCGGCCTGTATTTCCTCAGCATCGACGAGCATTTCTCGGTGCTCTACGGCGACTGGTTCCAGCTCGTGGGCGCCGTGATCATCGCAGCGCACGTGATGGCCGTCGGACATTTCGCGAAGCGGCACGATCCGCTCGTGCTCGCGTTCCTGCAGTTCGTCGCATGCGGCGCGCTGTGCCTCGCGGCCGGCCTCGTGCTCGAGCCGGTCGGCGTCGCGATGCTGCGCAGCGCGCTGCCGACGCTGCTGTACGGCGGGCTGCTGTCGGTCGGCGTCGGCTATACGCTTCAGGTCGTCGCGCAGCGCGATGCGGCGCCCGCGCACGCGGCCGTAATCTTCAGCATGGAAGGCGTGTTCGCGGCCATCGCGGGCTGGGCCGCGCTCGGCGAGACGCTGACGCTGCGCGCACTGGTCGGCTGCGCGCTGATGCTGGCCGGCCTGCTCGCCTGCCAGTTGCTGCCGAACGGCGACGCCCGGAAAAAGGACGAGGACGCGCTGCCGGCGTGACACGCGCGATCCCTATAATGGCGGTTCGCGTGTTTTTCATGCCAACCGTTTCCGACAGGCCAGCTCCGTGACGTCCAATCCCGTCGATCCCGCCGCCGACCTCCTGCGCGAACGCGCAGCGCGCTATGCCGCCGAGGCCGCGCTGTTCCTGCGCGACCAGGCGCTGTCCACCGCATCGCACGACCTGCGCAGCCCGCTGAACGCGATGCACAGCTGGGCATATGTGCTCGAGCGCCAGCTCGCCAGTGCCGACCCGAGCCTGCAACGCGCACTCGCGGGCATCCGCGCGGGGATCGACCAGCAGGTCGCGCTGATCGACGACGTGCTCGACGCGCCGCGCGCGGCAACGCGCACGCTCGCGATCGCCGTGCAGCCGTTCGCGCTGCGCCCGTTGCTCGACGACACGCTCGCACTGGTGCGCTTTTCGCTCGCCGACGCGCGGCAAGTGACAGTCGACGCGACGCTGCCCGACGGCGAGCCGTCGCTGAGCGCCGATCGCGAACGCATCGCGCAAGCGCTCTGGACGATGCTGACGACGGCCGTCGAAACCAGCGCCGCCGGCAGTCGCGTGACCTTCACATGCACGCGCGATGGCGCCCTGTGCGTCGCGCACGTCATCTGCAACGTGAACGCCGACGCCCTCGCCGATCCCGCGCTGCCGCACGCATTCGAACCGTTCGCCCGCCACGAGATGCTGCGCGCGCGCGACGCGAAACGCGTCGCGTGGGCGCTCGCGCTGTGCCAGCGTGTCGCGCTCGCGCACGGCGGCACCTTCACCCACACGCCGTTCGCCGACGGCTGCGCCGTCACCCTGTCGCTCTCCGTGCCCTGCGAGGCGCCGGTGTAAGCGATCGGCCGCCCGCATCATTACATTTTCCTTTCCGGCCCTATACTGACGGGCCTGTCATGACTGGAGCGATTCCTTGTTACAGATCTTCGCGCTCATCGGCGCGTTGTTCCTGGTGGCCCTGAACGGGTTTTTCGTCGCGGCCGAATTCGGCCTCGTCAAACTGCGCGCGACGCGCGTCAAGACACTTGCTCGCAAGCACGGCCTGCGCGGGCGCATCCTCGCCATCGTGCACGGCCGGCTCGACGCATATCTGTCGGCCTGCCAGCTCGGCATCACGCTCGCGTCGCTCGGCCTCGGCTGGGTCGGCGAGCCGGCGTTCGCGGAACTGATCGGCCCGCTGCTCGACCTGATCGGCGTGCAGTCCGAACGCATCGTGCACCTGATCTCGCTCGTGTTCGCGTTTTCGCTGATCTCGTTCCTGCACATCGTGGTTGGCGAGCTCGCACCGAAATCGATGGCGATCCGCCAGTCGGAAAAGGTCGGCCTGTGGGTCGCCCTGCCGCTCTACGCGTTCTACTGGGCGATGTATCCGGCGATCTGGGTGCTCAACAGCAGCGCGAACGCGGTGCTGAGGCTCGCGGGGCTGTCGGCCGATCACGGCGGCGACGCGCACTACTCGACCGACGAGCTGAAGCTGATCCTGCGCAGCCGCCGCAGCGCGGGCAACGCGGCCCAGCCGGCCCGCGGCACGTACACCAATGACGAGTGGAACACGCTCGCGCATTCGCTCGATTTCTCGTCGATGACGGTGTCGGACCTGATGCGGCCGGCGCATGAAATGATCGGCCTGCGCCGCGACCTGCCGCTGCCTGACAACATGGAGATCGTCGCGCGGCACCGCTTCAGCCGCTATCCGCTGTTCGAGGATGCGTCGCGCGAACAGGTGAGCGGGCTGATCCACCTGAAGGACTTGTTGCTCGCGCGTCATGCCGGGGCGGCGCTCGAGGATCTGTCCGACTACGTGCGCCCGGTGCAGTACGTGAAGCCCGACACGCCGGCGCTGGAGCTGTTCCGCCGCTTCCGCAAGGGCGCGCCGCACTTCGCGCTGGTCGGCAACAAGGGCGAAAAACCGATCGGCTTCCTGACGCTCGACAACCTGCTCGGCGCGCTGGTCGGCCAGATCCACGACGAGTTCCGCCAGGGCGATGCGGACTGGAGCCGCCTCGACGACGGCACGCTGATGGGCAAGGGCAGCCTGCCCGTCGTGTCGCTCGAGCAGGCCCTCGGCATCGACATCGACGAAGGGCGCGCGGAATCGGTCGGCGGCCTCGTGATCCAGGCGCTCAGCGATTTGCCGACCGAAGGGCAGCGCGTGTCGTTCGATCGCTTCGACGTCGTCGTGAAGAAGATGAACGGGCCGCGCATCGTGCTGGTGCGCGTCTATCCGAAGATCGCGAAGGAGGCCGACGAATGACGGCCGCCGCGCGCCGCACGCGATGACGGCGACGCTGCCGCGCTGCTGCGTGATCACGCCGGAGCCGGCGTCCGCGTCGGCCGCCGATTGCCACGCATTCCTCGACAGGCTGTCGGCCGTGCTCGCACGCGGCGAGACGCTCGTGCAGTTGCGCGTGAAGTCGTTCGATGCGGACGCGTTCGCGCGACTGGCCGCCGATGCGCTCGCGCGCTGCGACGCGGCCGGCGCGCAACTGATGCTCAACGGACCGATCGACGCGGCTGGCGTGATGCAGCTCGACGGCGCGGGCTGGCACCTCGACGGCGCCGCACTGCGAGCCGTCGCGCAACGGCCGCTGCCGGCGGCGCGCCGCATGTCGGCCGCATGCCACGCGGCCAACGATCTCGTGCTGGCCGCGCGCGCGGGCGTGGATTTCGTCACGTTGTCGCCCGTATTGCCGACGCTCAGCCATCCCGGCACGCCGACGCTCGGCTGGACGCGATTCGCCGCGTTGGCCGCGCAGGCCGCGATGCCGGTCTATGCGCTCGGCGGCATGACACGCGCGCATCTCGACGACGCGCGCCGCCACGGCGCGTACGGCGTCGCAGGCATTCGCGGCTTCTGGTAAGTGTGGCCGGACGCGCCAGCGCCGGGCGCCGGAACGTTATGCGCGCGGAACGGGACGCATTGCGCGCCGCGCGCTGTCGTCGATCCGGCGCACGTCGTGCGTCAGCGCGTAGCGGTTGACGTCACCCGTCAGCCACGCGACGAGCGAATACGGCGGCAACTCCCCTTCATCGACCCGGTCGCGTGCGCGTGCCGGCGTCTCGAACACGACCTGCCCGCTCGGCGCATCGAACGGCACCGCGTCGGGCGACAGGTTCAATGCGATCGTCAACGTCTCGTCATCGGCGAGCCACCACGATGCAAGCAGCGCATCGGCATCGCCGTCACCGCTCGCCTTCAGCGCATGCGCGTCCTGCGGCCTGCAATCTGTCAGCCGCGGCGCAATCAGCTTCGCGCGCACCGCGAGCGCCGACTGTACGAAATGCGCACGATCGACATCGCGCGCGGTTTCGTCGAAGATCAGCGGGATCTGCGGCGTGAGCAGCGACAGCGCAAGCGCCGCGAGGCCGGGCGTCTGCTCGTGGTCGCCATGCTCGCTCTCGTGCCATGCGCCATCGGACAGCACCAGCGACGTGAGCGACAACCCTTCGGTGCAGGGGCCGTCGCCCGACGTAGCCGGCTGGAATGCCGCGCCTGCCGCGGTCAGCGCGCGAGCGAGCGTGTGGATCGACTGGTGAGGCGAAATCCCTTCGTGCGCCGACACGTCGCGCCCCGTCAGCCGATGCAGCGCACGTTCTCCGCAACCGTTCCACTGCGCATCGAAATGCGTATCGGCCAGATGCACCGGATGACGCTCGCTGCCGAGCACGAGGTGGATCATCCGGTCGGCCGGCACGGCCGCACGCACGCGGTCGGCGATCTCGCGCAGCCACGACGTGCCGATCCGGTCGGCCTCGCGCAGCCGCAAGCCGTCGCAACGGTATTCGTCGATCCAGTACAGCGCGTTGTCGCAGAAAAAGTCGCAAACCTCCGGATGGTCCAGCGCGAGCGGCGGCACCTGCAGCGGATCGTCGCGCGTATGGAAGAACGGCACCGCGTAATGACGCAGCGCGTCGGTGCCGCTGCCGAAGCGCGCGTAATCGAGTTCCAGCAGCACTGCGAGACCGTAGCCGTGCGCATCGTCGATCAGCGCCTTCAGTGCGTCGGGGCCGCCCTCCGCCGCGAGCGGCGCGAACGGCAGGCTGTCGTGCGGCGACGCGAGCAACTCCAGCGCGGTCACGCCGAGACGGGCAAGCTGAGGCAACCGGCGGCGCACGCCGTCGAAGCCGCCCACCGCGTGCGGACGAATCGCGTACAGCGCAATGTCTTCCCACGCACGTCCGCGCCAGAACGTGTTGCGCCACGTGAACGCGCGCGGATCCACGACCTCGCTCGGGCCGTTGAGCCCGTCGGGTTGCGAACGCGACGCGGGATCGGGAATCGACGTGACGTCGTCGAGCCGATAACGGTAACGCGCGCCCGCACCGCATTCGACGAACGCTTCGAACCAGTGCGGACCGGCCGCCGTCATCGGGACGAGCGTCGGGCCCATACCGGTATCGAGTTCGAGCTGAACATGCGTACTGCCCGGCGCCCACACGCGGAAATGCGTGCGCGGCGACGTACCGAGCGCGCCGCAGGGCTGCGCGCCGGACGGCAGGCAGTGAATGTAATGCTGCGCATACGGATCGTGCGGACAATCTGACATCATGCGCTCCTCGTGCGTGCCGAGCGGCATGGCCGCGCGGTCGGCGCGGCGCATCGGGCCCGGCATGCGAAGGCCAGGCAGAGGGGGAGAAAAGTATGCGCCGGTTTCGCGGCCGCGATGCATCGAATCCTCACATTTTTAAATGCGAATCGACCCCGCCAACGTATGCGCGTAGCGCGCGCCGAATCGGGTAGTCCGCATACCGGAATGTCCACTCGCCTTGCTGCGCGGCCGACCCGCGCTTACGCTCCGTGCGATGCGCGTGGACACCCCGTCCTCGCCCGAACCCGAGGAATCCCGCCATGTCGCTCCCCGCCAGCGTCGCGAAGTTCGATCCGGCACGCGCGCACGAATACGCCGAACAATCCCGCATCGCGCTCGCCGGCTACGACGCATGCCACGAGCTCGCCGCGTGCATGCTCGCGTCGGCGATCAGTGCGCCGGAGGCGAGGCTCCTCGTCGTGGGTGCAGGCGGCACCGGGCAGGAAATCTGCGTACCCGCGGCGCTGGAACCCGGCTGGCAGTTCACGGCCGTCGATCCGTCCGCGCCGATGCTCGCGCTCGCGCGTGTTAACGTCGAAGCGGCGGGTTTCGCCGCCCGCACGCAATTCGTCGAGGCCGGCGTCGATGCGCTGCCCGATGCGCCGGCCTTCGACGGCGCGACATTGATCGGCGTGCTGCATCACGTCCCCGGCGACGCGGCGAAGGCCGCGCTGCTGGACGCGATCGCGCGCCGCCTGAAACCCGGCGCGCCGCTCGTGATCGCGGGCAACTATCGCCGCTACGCTGACCACCCTCGCCTGCTCGACGCGTGGCAGCAGCGCTGGCGAATGAAGGGCGCATCGCCCGACGCCGTGCGCGCGCAGCTTGCGAAAATCCTGCAGGGTGCCGATCCGCCGGCTGCCGAGGAAGCCGTGTTCGCATTGCTGCACGATGCGGGCTTCGATGCGCCGCTGCGCTTTTTCTCGAGCCTCTTCTGGGGGGCGTGGATCGCGGTGCGGCGCGGTGCGTGACAACGCGAAACGGCGCGCGGCGGCGAGCATCCGGCAATCGCGCGCTTTCTCGTGGCGATTCACATGCGGGCCGCCGACCGCCGCTCGCTTGAACGTGGCAGTCCGTACGAACGCCTCAAGTCACCCGCGTCAGCTCAACAACCCTGCCGCGACGTTGATCGACAGCCCCAGCACGGCCATGTTGAAGTAGAACGACAGGATCGACTGCGCGAGCACCGCCCGCCGCGCGGAACGGTTCGCGAGCGATACGTCGGCCGTCTGCGACGCGACCGCGAGCGTAAACGCGAAATACAGGAAATCCCAGTAATCGGGCTCGGGGTTGCGGTCGGGGAACCGCAGAGCGCGATCGCTGCTCGGCGAGCCGTAATAAAGCCGCGCATAGTGCAGCGTGAAAATCGTCGGAATCAGGAACCATGCGCCGAACAGCGTCGCGCCAGTGACCGCGTAATGGCCGAGCCCGGCACGAAAGCCGACGTTCTTCGCGGTGGCGAGTTCGATCGCGATCGCGGCCACGCTCGCGACCGTCGCGATGCAGATGACCGTCAGCACGGTCGTTGCGTTCTCGTCCTCGCGGATCGCGATCTCGCGCACCTGGTGATGATGTGCGGTGACCATGCGTCCCCACATCAGCGCGAGATACAGCCAGATCGTGCAATCCCAGCCGATCAGCGCGCGCGCGGTCGGCCTCAACTGCAACGGCAGCAGCACCGCGCACAGCACGCCCGCGACGAGGGCGGCGACCATGCGCGGCCGATTGCGTAACACCTGCGGATAAAGCGTCATCGTACGATTCCGAAAGCGGATGGAAAGGGTTCGGCCGGCGTGCGAACGGCCCGCTGCGCCGCGCCGGGCGGTACCGCCCCGATTATCGCCATTCCTGCATGACGTTGCGATGGGCGTGAGCGCCTAAGATATCGGGATGACTCCCGTCCTCTGCCATCATCCCGCGAACGCGGCCGGCCGCGACTTCGTCGTCGGCGATCTGCACGGTTGCGTGGATGTGCTGCGCGCGCTGCTGCACGACATCGGCTTCGACCCGGCTCGCGACCGGCTGTTTTCGGTCGGCGATCTCGTCGATCGCGGCCCCGCCTCCGAAACCGCGCTCGAGTTGCTCGACCGCCCGTGGTGCCACGTGGTGCGCGGCAATCACGAAGAAGTGCTGAGCCTCGTGTCGCGCGGCAAGCTGTCGGCCGACGCGTGGCGCGGGATCGGCGGCGACTGGGGCGCCGATCTCCCGCCGGAACGGCTGCACGCGCATGCGGCACGCGTCGACGCGCTGCCGCTCGTGCGCGTGATCGGCGACGGCCCCGCGCGCTTCAACGTGCTGCATGCGGAATTCTTCGGCCCGGACGCCGAACTCGACACGGGCAGCTATTCGCCCGACGTGCGCGAGCGGCTGATCTGGGGGCGCGACCTGGTGCAGGGGCTCGCCGACCCGGCCCGGCAGGCCGGCCTGTCGCTGACCTGCACCGGCCACACGCCGGTGCGCGCGCCGCAGCGCATCGGCGCGCAATGGTTCATCGACACCGGCGCGTTCGCACCGTCGGGACGACTGACGATCGTCGAGCCGCGTACGGGCGACACGTGGTCGCTCACCCAGGCCGATGCGCGCGCACGTCATGCGGGCGATCTGCCGCTGCCTTGAGGCCCGTTCACGCCAATAGCGGACCTTGTCGGGGCCCGCAGCCTTCGTGGCGGGCCCGACGCGCACGCGTTTGCGTGCACGAGCACAGCGCTGGCTAACCGACCTGGTTCAATTCGAACACCGCATCGATCGCGGAACCGTTCCAGTTGTATTCGAGATACGCCGCGTGATGACAGTCGCGCAACAACGTCGTGCGGAACGCCGCGAGGCACTCGCCGCGCGGGTCGCGCACCGACGGATAGACGATCCCCGCTCCGCCCGCGTTGCGCACCGCGCGGCCGAGCGCCTGCCCGGCGCTGTAATCGAGCGGATCGAGCAGCCCCGGGCTGCGCTGCGACCACGTGCGCACGTCGGCGACGTCGCCCTGCGCATACACCGTGTACAACCGCATCTGCTGGCGCATCGGCGCCTCCTTCGTGGCGGCCAGGAACAGCCCACTGTGATAGCGCGTCTCGGCGATCGCCGTATCGCGTGACCGCCCGCAGTAGAACACGCCGTAGCTGCCGTCGGAAAAGCGGCTGCCCAGCGGATTCAGGTGCGTGAACGCGGCCATGATCGGCCCCCAGCCCTGGCCGTAGCGACGCTCGGCCGGCGGCACGAGTTCGAGCGTGCCGACTTCGTTGCGGATGCGGTCATTGGTCAGCGATTCGAGCGCATAGAGCGCGTCGAAATCCTCGGCCGACGCGACGCGGTCGAACAGGTTGATGGCCGGGAAACGGGTGGGTATCACGCGATAGGCAGGTGCCCAGTCGACGACGGTCGTGGGCCAGTGTCGTACTGCTTCGATCGGCATCGTCACGCCCAACCACCTCGCATCGCGTCGAGATATTGACGGACGGCAACCAGGTCGCCGACGTTGCCGGCGAGCATGCGGTCGAGCGCGCGCTTGCCGCCGAACGGCGCGGCGTCGTTGGGCCGCTTGACCCAGGTGTCGGCGGCGGCCGGCTGCGGCAGCAGGATCTGCAGCGCCTTGTAGATGCCGAGCAGCAGCGATAGCCGCTCGAGCGTATCGCGCGGCAGGCGCGCCGATTCCGGCGCCGCCTTCCACTTGAAGAACGTCGAGCGGCCGGGCGACCCGAGCAGCACGATCTGTTCGTCGATCGTCAGCTCCCAGTCGCGTGCGATGTTGAAGAATGCGCGCAGGCCGGCCGCCGACATCTGCGCGACCGAGGCCTGCCGCGGGGCGGAATGCGGATCGAAGGCGGGCTGTGACATGATCGTTAGTCTCGAAACGAATTTACTAACAAGATTAGTCCATTTTCGTATTTTTGCAAGGGTCGTCCCCCACCGCGTCGGCATTCCGTCCGAAGGATCGATATTTTTTGTCCATTCTGGACTGATATTTTATTTTCTGCGTTAATGACCGTGCGGACGGCGCATCGGGACGCGGTGCGTCCCCGCAGCAACCGTGTCGCCCAGAACCGGATAGACCACGCCAAGGAACCACCATGAAGAGACTGATTGCCGCCGTTTCGATCGCCCTGCTCGCGGTATCGGCAGGCCCCGCCGTCGCGAAGGACTGGACCACGCTGCGCTTCGGCACCGACGCCAGTTACGCGCCGTTCGAATCAAAGGCGCCCGACGGCAAGCTCGTCGGCTTCGACATCGACCTCGGCAACGAGATCTGCGCGCGGCTGAAGGCGAAGTGCCTGTGGCTCGAGAACGATTTCGACGGGATGATCCCGGCGCTGAAGGCGAAGAAGTTCGACGCAGTGCTGTCGTCGATGTCGATCACGCCGCAGCGCGCGGAACAGATCGGCTTCACGACGAAGATCTACAACCAGCCGACGCGGCTCGTCGTGAAGAAGGGTTCGCCGCTGCTGCCGACGGCCGAATCGCTGAAGGGCAAGTCGATCGGCGTCGAACAGGGCACGACGCAGGAAGCGTATGCGAAGGCCTACTGGGCGAAGCAGGGTGCGAACGTCGTGTCGTACCAGAACCAGGACGGCGTGTATGCGGACCTGACGTCGGGCCGCCTCGACGCCGCACTGCAGGACGAGGTGCAGGCCGCGATCGGGTTTCTGAAGTCGCCGCGCGGAGCGGGCTACCAGTTCGTCGGGCCCGAACTCGTCGACGAGAAAGTGCTCGGCATCGGCGCCGGCATCGGGCTGCGCAAGGAAGACACCGACCTGAAGGCGAAGATCGATCGCGCGATCCTCGACATGGTCAAGGACGGCACGTACAAGCGGCTCGCGTCGAAGTACTTCGACTTCGACATCTACGGCGGCTGAAGCGGTGCCGCGCGCGCACGGGTGCGATGCCCGTCGCGCGCGGCCTGACCGCCCCTCCCCTGCTCGCCGGACAGCGACGCCTCCCTGACGTTCGCCGCCGCGCCGGTTCATCGTCCGTATCGCGCATCCGGACGCCGCACGTCATTCGCATTGCAAACGGATCACCCTGCGCTGGCGACCGCAGGTGCTCGACGTCGTCAATAAGCGAAGATCGGGCGCCGGGGGACCGGTGCCCGCGTGCACATCCCCATGCGGATCGGGTTGGCGAGCGGAAAAGCGCCGGCCCGGCGCGGATGACCGGGTATCAGCCGGATCCGCCTCGCACCGGGCGCGGAGAGATGGCCTGTCGACGCATGCCGACCGGCAGCAAGATGCGCGGTCGACCGGCGATGGGTCGAATCACTGCGGTCGCGGCCTGCCGGCCGCGGCGTGTGGCGATCGTTCGTCATTTTTCTACCCCGTATTCGAACCGTAGCTTGTACCGGCAACCGGACACCGCCGGCGCCCCGACGATCCGTCGACAACGGCCCATGCCGTTCGGAGCAGGGCTGTTGCTGCCCGTCCGTCAGGTCATCCCCCGGACTGCGTCCTTGCCGGTCCTCGCATGGTTCGCTGCCGAACCGGCCGGACGCCACGTCGTCGACTCTCGCACCTCGAACGCCGCAAGGAGCGGGCCAGCTTCGTTTCGGGCCGGCCGCACAAGGCTTTCATCGGACAAGCCCGCGGCCGGAACGGGCGGAACAGGCAGGACGTTGCGAAACTGAAACATGCCGGGCGCAGGCTGGCCCGGCCAGGTGGCGGCAACGCCTTGACGGACAAGGCGCGCGGACGAGCCGGAAAATTTTCCCGGCACGGGCAGCACGCCGCCGCATGCGCTTGCCGGGCCGATTTGGGCGGTCGCCGGCAGGAAACGTTTCACGCTCTTTACATGGTGCCGGACGCCCGGCCGACCGCGCCACCTCCCGCCGCCGTTCAGCCGACTCGCTGGTGGTTGGCGTCATCGGGCGGCGCGCTGTCCTTTCCGGCGTTGTCGCCGTTGTTGTCGTGGTCGTTGAGCCCGTGCTCGATCATCATCCGGTAGAGCGTGACGCGCGAGATGCCGAGCTCGGCGGCGGCCTTGTTGATCCGGTGATCGTTGCGCAACAGCGCGTTTTCGATCGCGGTGCGCTCCGCCAGCGAACGCGCCTGCTCGAGCGTCACGGGCTCCGTTTCGCCCGGGACATCGAGCCCGAGATCGTGCGGCGTCAGCAGCCGGCTCTCGGCCATCACGATCGCGCGGCGCACCCGGTTGATCAGCTCGCGCACGTTGCCGGGCCACTCGTAGCGGCGCATCGCGTCGAGCGCGGCCGACGTGAACCCGCTGATCTTGCGGCCGCTGTCGGATTTGTATTTCTGCAGCACGTAATGCGCGAGGATATCGATGTCCTTGCCGCGCGCGCGCAGCGGCGGCTCGTGAATGCGCAGCACGCAGAGCCGGTGATAGAGGTCCGCGCGGAAGCGCCCGGCTTCGACCGCGCCGTCGAGATCCACGTGCGTCGCCGAGATGATCCGCACGTCGACCGGAATCGATTCCTGGCCGCCGAGCCGCTCGATCTTCCCTTCCTGCAGGAAGCGCAGCAGGCTCGCCTGGCTTTCGACCGGCATGTCGCCGATTTCGTCGAGAAACAGCGTGCCGCCGTTCGCGGATTCGATCCGGCCCGCGCGCCGCTGGTTCGCCCCGGTGAATGCGCCGCGCTCATAGCCGAACAGTTCCGACTGCAGCAGGTGATGCGGAATCGCACCGCAGTTGATCGCGACGAACGGCCCCTTGCCGCGCACCGAGCGCTCGTGGATCGCGAGTGCCGTCAGTTCCTTGCCGGTGCCCGACTCGCCGGAGATGAACACGCTCGCGTCGGTCTTCGCGACCTTGCGGATCGTGCTGAACAACTGCTGCATCGCCTCGCAGTTGCCGATCATCCCGTGCTCGCCGATCGACGCCGCGTACGCCGCGCCGTCGACGCGATCGAGCGCGGCCATGCCGCGCGCGTGGCCGAGCACGTGCGAAATCCATTCGTACGGCAACGGCAGCGTCACGTAATCGAAACAGTAGCTGCGGATCAGCTCGCGCACGGCAACGCCGATCGTGATGCCGGCCTGCGCGACGGAAATCCAGCCGATCGCCGGCTGGCTCAGGCATGCCTTCAGCGCGGGATAGTCGCGTGACGTGAAGCCCGAGAAATCGACGAGCCCGGCGGCGACGTTCACGCCGGACGTCATGTTCTGCGCGGCGCCGGCCGTCTTCGCGACCGAGATGTCCCAGCCGAGCTCGCGCAGCTGCGCCAGCAACGGCTCGTCCGGCGAACGCATGATCACGAACAGCTTGCGTCCGGCCTCGGGAGCGGTAACGGACACGAGCGGCATCTCGGACGCCGTCGTCCCGCTTGCGTCGGGTGACCTTGCAACCATCGTTGTTCCCCGCTTGGCATTGGTATCGCGCGCCGGCTCGCCGCCGCGTCCGAAGGACCTCGATTGAACCGACATATTGGCCGCATTTCCGTCCGAATAAAATCCCCCCGGGCAACAATCGCGCGCCGGGCGGATCCTTTCATGAACGGTATATCGGTGCCGCCGATGCGCGGCTAGATGGGTGATTTCCCGGTGGCGAGGCGGGTGCGAAGACGCCGCCGTACACGGGCATCGAGCCCGGGAAGCCGCGCCGGCGCGGGCGCGCCGGTGCGACACGCGACGCCGGGCACGTGGAATCGGACCGGCGGCAGGCACCGGCGCGACCGCGGCGGCCGTGCCGGCATCCGCTCGCGCAACCGTTTTACGCTTGACGCCGGTCAATCGTCTGAAGAAGTGGGGCTGATGCACGAACGCAACACGTGCCGCGTAGCGCGGCGACGGCGTCAGCGCCCCGAAGCGAGCGGCGCGAGCACGTTGGCGCGGCCGCGTCCGGCCGACGCGCCGTCGTGTTCCCCGTAGGCGGCGACGAGCGCGTCGACGCGCGCGAGGTGGTGACGGTTGTCGTGGTCCCACGGATGGAAGCCCGGCCGGAAAAAGCTCAGCCATTCACCCGCGATGCGCGGGAACAGCCCGCGGCGCGGCCCGTACAGGAATGCAATCATGCGCAGCATGCCGCGCACGCGATTCCTGATGTCGCGATCGCGCGACAGCAGCGTCACGTGCATCAGGAACACGGTCGGCCAGAACGTCAGCGTCGTCGCCAGGTAAACGCCGACGCGGATCAGGTAGCGGCGCGGGCCCGGCTTCATCGCGGCGTTCCACACGTCGTACGACACGGCCTTGTGCTCGGTTTCCTCGAGCGCATGCCACAGCCACATCTGCCGGTAGCCTTCGACGGAGCCTTCCAGGCGCGTCGGGTCGCGCAGGAGCCAGTCCGCGAGCATCGCCGTGTAGTGTTCGGCGGCGACCGTGTGCGCGAGTTGCACCGAATGCGGCAGCGTGCGCTTCATGAAGCCGAGCACCGTCCACACGCGCTTGTCGAGCTTGCGCGCGGGCAGGTGGTTGGCCTGCATCAGTTCGTTGTATTCGACGTGCTCGCGCGTATGCATCGCCTCCTGGCCAATGAAGCCGAGCACCTGCCGCTTGAGCACCGGGTCGTCGATCCGGTCGCGGTAATTGCGCACCGAATCCATGAAAAAGCGCTCGCCAGCCGGAAACAGCAGCGACAGCGCATTGAAGAAGTGGGTCACGTGCGGGCCGAGCCCATGCCAGTCCTTCGCACGTTCGACCGGCAGGTCGAAACGCAGGTCGCGGCGCACCGGCATCACCTCGGCCGAGGTGGCGGAAGCAGCTGACTTCATGTTCGTCGTTCTCCTGGTTCTCGGGCGGCACAGCAGGCGTCGCGGCCTTGTCGGCGCGGGCCCGGGCGGCGCATTGCGCAATGCCGAAATCTTGACATCGATAGCTGTAAAGATAGGCGCCGGCCGGCGCCGCGCGCAAGCCGCGCGGTAGATGCGCGCTTCCAAACAGGGCACGGTCGGCAGCGCGGAAAAAACGACGTTCGGGCGGCGTTCGCGCGTGCCGCGATTCGAACGCGCATGCCGGCACGCGACCGGCAGCCGGGGCGGCGCATGCACGCGCCGAAATCGGCACGAAGCCCCGCGCGACGGGCGTTGCGCGGGCTCGCACGGTGGCGCTCGACGTGACGCCGAGCAGCCGGGTGGCATCGATTCATACGCGCGCCCCGTTCGCGCGGTGCAACCCCGTCGCTCCGGTTCGCGAAAAATTCAAACGCGCGTTCCATTGGCGTATCGGGCGGGTTGTGCGAAGACCGCCGCGACCGACCCGCGACCGGCACGGGCGCTCGCCGCGTACGGCGGCCCCCTGCCCGCTCGCCTACAATAGCGGTTTTACCCAACCCCTTTTCAGGAGAAGTCATGTCTGTCACCACGACCGCATCGGGCCTCAAAATCGAAGACCTGACCGAAGGCACCGGCGCGCAAGCGCAAGCCGGCCAGACCGTCAGCGTCCACTACACGGGCTGGCTGACCGACGGTCAGAAATTCGACTCGAGCAAGGACCGCAACGACCCGTTCGCGTTCGTGCTCGGCGGCGGCATGGTCATCAAGGGCTGGGACGAAGGCGTGCAGGGCATGAAGGTCGGCGGCGTGCGTCGCCTGACGATCCCGCCGCAACTCGGCTACGGCCCGCGCGGCGCAGGCGGCGTGATCCCCCCGAACGCGACGCTCGTGTTCGAAGTCGAACTGCTCGCCATCTGACGACGCCGCCCGCCGACGTCCTTCCGATGGAACGCATCCCGTCTCCCGCCATCGCACTGCGCCGTTACGACACGTGCGAAGCATCCGACGTGCACGACTTTCACCAGGTCGTGATCGGCGTCGACGGCGCGATGGTGATGGCGGTGGACGGCGTCGGCCAGCGCATCGACCGACGCGCGGCATGGCTGATTCCGGCCGGCGCGCGCCACGATTACGCGGGCCTCGGCGACAATCGCCAGCTCGTGCTCGACTTGCCCGCCGCGTCGCTCGCGGTGCCGCAGCGGCTGTTCGACAGCGCGCGTGCCGTGTCGATCGACCCGGCGCTGACGTCGCTCGTCGCGCAGGTCGCGGCGGTGGCCGCGCAACTCGACGGGACGGCCGGCGACACGCAGCAAGCGCATCGCTTCCAGTGGCAGGCCGCCGCGCGTCTGTGCGACGCGCTGCTCGACGATGCCGGCCTCGCCGCGCCCGCGACGGGCCTGGATTTCGCGCGCATCGACCGCTGGCTACGCGCGCGGCTCGCGGAACCGCTTCGCATCGCCGATCTCGCCGCACACTGCGGCTACGGGATGCGCCGCTTTCATCAACTGTTCGTCGACGCGTTCGGCGAAACCCCGCATCGCTACCTGCAGCGGCTGCGGCTCGACGTCGCTGTCGTGCTGCTCGGCGACGGCCGCCATCCGCTCGTCGACATCGCCGGCATGGTCGGCTTTGCCGACCAGAGCACGTTCACGCACGCTTTCAAGAAGCGCTTCGGCGTCGCGCCGGGGCGCTGGCGCGGCGAGCGGCACTGAGCGCTCACGCACGCCGCTGCGGCCTGCCGGAAAGCCGAATCACGGCTCGCTGAGCCTCCCGTCCCCGGTCTGCCGTTGCGCTCCGGCCGGCAGGCCGGTCGCATCGCGACGGTATCGACACTTCACGCCTCCCTGAAGCGTCGCCCGCCCGTCGCGTCCTACCATGACCGCATGGATACGACCACGCGCTCCCCTGCCTTTCCGCCCGCGCTCGCCCGCATCGTCGCGACCGCCAGTATCGGCTTCGTCGTCACACAGCTCGACGTGACGATCGTCAACATCGCGCTCGCGCGTCTGGCCGGCGATCTGCATCTGTCGGTGGCCGGCCTGCAGTGGGTCGTCGATGCGTATACGCTCGCATTTGCGGTGCTGATGCTGTCGGGCGGCGCACTTGGCGACCGCTTCGGCCCACGCCGCATATACGTCGTCGGCCTCGTGCTGTTCGCGCTCGCATCACTTGCGTGTGGCGCCGCCGTCGCACCCGCGATGCTGATCGCGGCCCGCGCGCTGCAGGGCGTCGGTGCCGCGGCGATGCTGCCGAATTCACTCGCACTGCTCAACGACGCCTGCCGGCATGATCCGCGTCTGCGCGCCCGTGCCGTCGGCTGGTGGACTGCCGCGGGCTCGATCTCGATCGCTGCCGGCCCGGTCGTGGGTGGCCTGCTGATCGCCGCATGGGGCTGGCGCGGCATCTTTCTCGTCAACCTGCCGCTGAGTGCGGCGGGGCTGGCGGCCACGTTCTCGTGGGTGCCCGCGTGTCGCATCGGCGTTGCATCGAAGCAACCGACGACGCCCGTGCGCTCCGTGCGGGCACTCGACCTGCGCGGCCAGCTCATCGCGATCGCAATGCTGACCGCGCTGACCGCCGCCGTGATCGAATGGCAACCGCTCGGCTTCGCGCATCCGATCGTCGCCGGCGGCTTCGCGCTCGCGGCGCTGGCCGGGCTCGCGTTCGTCGCGGTCGAGTCGCGCACTGCGATGCCGATGCTGCCGCTGTCGCTGTTCCGCCGGCGCACGTTCAGCGCGGCTGTCCTGTTCGGAATCTGCGTGAACCTCACGTACTACGGCACCGTGTTCGTGCTTGCGCTGTACCTGCAGCACGTGCGCGGCGAATCGGCGTGGCAGGCGGGGCTCGCGTTCCTGCCGCTCACGGGCGGCTTCCTGCTGTCGAACCTCGCGAGCGGCCGCGCGGTCGCGCGGCACGGCCCGCGCGCGCCGATGCTCGCGGGCGCGCTGGTCGCCGCGCTCGGCTACGGCGCACTGCATTTCATCGATGCGTCGACGCCACTGCCGCTGCTGCTCATGCCGTTCCTGCTGATTCCGACCGGCATGGGCTTCGCGGTGCCGGCGATGACGACGGCCGTGCTCGCGTCGGTCGAGCACGAGCGCGCGGGTATCGCATCGGCGGTGCTGAACACCGCACGACAGGCCGGTGGCGCAATGGGCGTCGCCGCGTTCGGCGCGCTCGCGGGCGGCGGCGGCGCGTGGCAGACCATCGAGGGCCTGCATGTCGAAACCGGTGTGTCGGTCGGGCTGCTGGTCGCGGCTGCGCTGCTCGCGACGCTGATCAGGCCGGATGCGCATCGCGGTGCACACGGTGCGCATCGTGCGGTGCCGGCAGCCGATTGAACGGAACGGCCGGCCGTCATCGGGCGCGCGACCTGTGCGTCGGCGCCGCGAAGCAGAAACGACGTGTTTCTTGCGTCGCGCGGCGACCGGACACTCACGCGCGCTTCCCGCCCTCCTCGTCGCCCACTTTCCGCACGACCGTCTCCGCCGCCTTCAGCGGCCGGCCGTCTTCGTGCCGAAGCGCGAGCTTGCGGATCGCGCGGCCGGTCTTGCGCTCGACCAGCACCGAATGCGGCTCGCCGCGCTCGAACAGGTTCGCCTCGCCCCACTGCCGCAACATCACGATCACCGGAAACAATCCCTCGCCCTTCTTCGTCAACGCGTATTCCTGATACGCGCTGCCGTCCGACGCGGGCACGACTTCGAATACGCCGGCGTCCACCAGCATCCTGAGCCGGTCCGACAGGATGTTGCTCGCGACGCCGAGGCTCGCACGGAAATCGCCGAACCGGCGCACGCCGTCAAACGCGTCGCGCACGATCAGCAACGCCCAGCGATCGCCGACGATATCGGTCGCCCGTGCCACCGGGCACGGCGAATCCGCGAGACTTTTCTGCCTGGCCATATTGCTCTCCGCTGTCACGCCGGCGCCTTCGCGGGCCGCCGGGCGTCCGTGCGCGGGCCCGTCGCCCGCGGTCACACAGGTTGCATTTTAAAACCACTTTTTCTACACTCATACTGGTTTCAAATTGCAACTACTTGAGCGAGCGTGAGGCCCCCCATGGAATCGTCCTGTTCAGGAACGGTCGCGTCGAACGTGGCATCGCGCGCCGCTCGTCCGGTCGCCGTGTCACGCGTGCCGACGGCGCTCGTCGCGCTGCTGGCCGTCTGCTGCGCGGCAAGCGTCGCGAACGTGTACTACGCACAGCCCCTGCTCGACTCGATCGCACGCGACTTCGGCGTATCGCAGGCGGCGGTCGGCGGCGTCATCACCGCGACGCAGCTCGGCTGCGCGCTTGCGCTGTTGTTCGTCGTGCCGCTCGGCGACCTGCTGAATCGCAAACGCCTGATGACCGTTCAACTTCTGCTGCTGACGGCGGCATGCATCGGCGTAGCAGCCTCGTCGACGCGCATCGCATTGCTGGCCGGCATGGTCGCGGTCGGGCTGCTCGGCACTGCGATGACGCAAGGGCTGATCGCCTGCTCGGCCGCGCTCGCGGGCGCCGGTGAGCGCGGCCGCGTGGTCGGCGCGGCGCAGGGCGGTGTCGTGATCGGCCTGCTAGCCGCGCGCGCGCTCGCCGGTGTCGTCACGGATGTCGCCGGCTGGCGCGCGGTCTATCTGGTGTCGGGCGCGCTCGCGATCGCGATGCTGGTCGCGCTGGCGCGGCTGTTGCCCGATGCGGATGCGCCGCGCGAGCGCATCGGCTACGCGGCGCTGCTCGGTTCGATGGTCACGCTGCTGCGCAATGAGCGCGTGCTGCTTGTGCGCGGGACGATCGCACTGCTGATGTTCGCGGCGTTCAGCATCTTCTGGAGCGCGCTCGTGCTGCCGCTGAGCGCGCCACCGCATGCGATGTCGCATACGCAGATCGGTGCATTCGGCCTGGTCGGCGCGCTGGGTGCGGCAGCCGCCGCACGCGCCGGCCGGCTCGCGGATCGCGGCCTCGGCGAGGCCACGACCGGCGCCGCGCTCGCACTCCTCGCGCTCTCGTGGCTGCCGCTCGCGTTCGCCGGCACATCGATCGCGCTGCTGGTCGTCGGCATCGTGCTGCTCGACGTCGGCGGGCAGGCCGTCCACGTCGTGAACCAGAGCATGATCCTCGGCGCGCGGCCCGATGCGCATGCACGCCTCGTCGGTTGCTACATGCTGTTCTATTCGGTCGGCAGCGGGCTCGGCGCGATTGCGTCGACGATGACGTATGCGCACGCCGGATGGATCGGCGTCTGCGGGCTCGGCGCGGCGGTCAGCGTGGTTGCATTCGCCGTATGGGCCATGACGCTCGAACGTGCATGACGGATGTCGTACACGAATCGCGGCATGCCTCGCACGGAACGAAAAAACCGGCTCGCCCGGATCGGGCGGCCGGCATGCGGACCGGACGCATGCGCATGTGCCGGCCCGACCGTCGCGGCGGCGTGCCGCGTTCGCTTACCCCGCCGCCCGGATCGCCTCCTCGTACACGCCGGCGACGCGTCGCGCGATCACCGCGTTGTCGAAATGGTCGCGCGCGTAGCGCTTGCACGCGGCCTCGTCCGGCAGCGCGATCGCGCCCGACAGCGCGCCGCCGAGCCCTTCCGCGATCGCATCCGCGCCCGTCGACGGCAGCACGAGATCGTTGGACAACCCGGCCACCGCCTCCGGCAGCCCGCCGACCGGCGTCACCAGCACCGGCGTGCCGGACGCCAGCGATTCGACCGTGATCAGCCCGAAGCCTTCGAGCGCGACCGTCGGCACGACGCTGACCGTCGCCGCGCGGTACAGCGCCGCGAGATGATTGTCGGGCACGAAGCCGAGCAGCTTCACGTTGTCCTGCAGCCCCGCGTCGTCGATGCGCTGCTGCAGTTCCTCGCCGATCTTGCCCTTGCCGGCGATCAGCAGCAGCACGTCCGGGTGACGGTGCTTGACGAGACCGATCGCGTCGATCAGGTCTTCCAGCCCCATGCGCCGCACGAGCCGGCGCACGGCCAGCACGATCGGCCGGTCCTGCGGCAGTTGCAGCTTGTGCCGCGCCTCGGCCGGCGTCAGCGGCGTATCGAACTGCGCGGTATCGACGCAGCCGGGAATCACGCGCACGCGCGACGGATCGATGCCGTAGCGATTCGTCAGGATCTGGCCGAACGCCTGCGACAGCACGATCAGGCGCGACGAGCGCGTATAGACGGCCTGTTCGAGATAGCGCTTCGCGCGCTGCCCGAGCGACGCGGCGCCCTCGACCTGGCTTTCGTCGGCCCACGGCCCCTGGAAATGCGACACCTGCGGAATCCCGCGTGTCACGTCGAGGCCGGGGAACGTGTACAGCGCGAAGTGCGACGAAATCACGTCCGGCCGCTCGCTGCGAATCTCGTCGCGCAACGCGCGGCGCGCGGCGAGCATGCGGCGCGCGAGCGGCTGCGACGCGGGCCCGAAACCCTGGATCGCACCGCCCGTGTCGTCGGCGACCTTCGGCGAGCCGGCGACGAGCCCGCGCACCTCGACGCCCGCGCCGGGCAGCGCGCCGACGAGCGAGTAATACATCCGGTCGAGGCCGCCTGCGCGTTCGGGGAACCAGTGCATGCCGATCTGCAACGATTTGATCGGCCGGGAAGATTGGGACATTACGACTGCTCCTGCGTAACCGCATGCTCGACCCGCTCGAAGGCGGACGGCTGCGAGGGTTGGCCGATGCGCCGGTAGAGCGCGACATACTGGGCGCCCATGTGGGCCCAGCCGAAACGGGTCATCAGTTCGCGAGCCGCATCGCCCATCGCGCGACAGGTGTCGCGCGACGCCGCGAGAGAGCCGATCGCCTGCGCGAGCGCGGCCGGATCGTCGGGGTCCTCCAGCACGATCCCGCAGTCGCGCGTGATGATTTCCGCGCCGCCGGCGGTGCGCGCGGTGACGACCGGGAGCCCGGCCGCCATCGCCTCGAGCAACGACAGGCTCATCGCTTCGTAGCGCGACGGAAACACGTATGCGTCGACCGAGCGCATCAGCGTCGGCATGTTCTTCACGAGACCGAGGAAATGCACGCGCGAATCGATGCCGAGCGCGCGCGCCTCGTCCGGATACGGGCTGCCGGGCAGATAACCGGCCACCGCGAGATGGACGTTCCCCGGCAGCTTCGTCAGCGCCTTCAGCACGGTGCCGAGGTTCTTGCGCGGCGTGCGCAGGTCGCCGACGAACAGCAGCAGGAACGCGTCGTCCGGCAGCTTGAACGCCGCGCGATCAGCCTGCGCGCCCGCGAACGCGCTGCCGTCGACGCCGTTGTAGATCACGCTGATCTTGCCGCTGTCGATGCCGAGCCCGGCGATCTCGTCGGCCACCTTCTGCGACACGGCCGTGATCGCGCGCGAACGCCGGTACGCCCAGCGCTCGAGCGCCGTATTCACGCGCGTGTAGACATACTGGTAGGCCGACCACAGCCCCTTCGTCAACCCGAACGGGTAATACGGGCTCTTGAACCAGCCGCCGTGCACGAAGTGCGCGGTATTCACGTCGGCCTTGATCCACGAAATGAAACCGTTCACGTGCAGCACGTCGTACTCGCCGCGATGCGCGCGCAGCCACCACGCGCTCTTCAGCGCGAACACCTGCTGCTTGACGAGATTCGACGGCCAGAAGCCGCCGACCTTCACCGGTACCCAGCGCACGCGCGGGTCGGCCAGCAGCTCGGGCGCGACATGCGACGCGACCAGCGTGACCTCGTAGTTTTCGGCCAGCGCCGCGCGCGCGATTTCGTAATTGACGCGGCCCTGCCCGTCGTTATGTCGCACGACGTGCGTGACGATCGCGATTCTCAATGGTCGCCTCCCCGTGAACGCGCGGCGGCCAGCAGGCGCTGTGCCTTTTGCCAGTGCGCCGCGGATAGTATTGAAAAAATGGCCGTGAACAACAGCAGACCGCCCGTGCCGATCAGCGAGTTCGTGAACACGAGCATCGCGAACACCGACAGGCACAGGCTCAGGCATGCGCCGACGAACTTGTCCTTGCGCAGCTTGAATGCCGCGCGAAGCGTGCGGGCGAGCAGCATCACGACGCCCGACAGGTACAGCAGCGTGCCGGGCCAGCCGAGCACGAACGGCACGTTCATCACACCGCTGTCGAAGCTGCCGTACTTGCCGAGCTCGCCGCTGTCGCTCGACAACTTGGTGGACGCGCCGGTGGCACCCATCCCCTCGCCCGCGACGTCGGTGAACGCCGTTTGTGCGAAGGTCGCGTAGAACTTGTTGCGGTCGTCGTAGCTGCGGTCGTCCTTCAGGTTCGTGATCGATTGCAGGCGCGCGCCGAGCCGGTCTGCCACCGGCCCGACGGTCAGCAGCGGTACGCACAGCCCGACCAGCACGACGCCGCTGATCAGGATCCGCATCCGCACGCGGTTGCTCGACTGCACGAGCTGGATCGCGAGTGCGATCACCCAGCCACCCCAGGTCGAGCGCACGAGACACAGCGCGAACGACACGAAGCCGGCGGCGCCCGCGAACCAGCGGACCTTCTGCGGCGCCGCGAACACGAATACCAGCGCGCCCATGATCGCGAACGCGAACGGCCCCGACGAGTTCATCGTGCTGAAGACGCGGACACCGTACGGCACCGGCTCGCCCTGCGAACCCATGTCCGACCCGATCATCCACAGCACGTCCCACTGCGGCATCACGAAGTACTGCACGACCCCGTACACGCCCATCACGAGCATGCCCCACATGAACGTGGACAACAGCACGTCGCGGTACTCGGGATAGTCGCGCGAGTTGACCATGATGTGAAAGCCGATCAGCACCGGGTACACCCAGTTCGCGAGGTCGTAGGTCGCGGCCATCACGCCGCTCGACACGATTCCGACCAGATACGCATACGTGAGCCCGAACAGCATCAGCAGCACGGGAATCCCGCGCCGCTGCGCAAGCACGCGGTAATGCCTGAGCAGCCCGAACCCCGCGATCATCGTCACCGCGAGCGGCGCGACCTGGATCAGGCTCGTCGGCGTGAATGCGCCCTTCGACCAGTCGGCGAGACGTCGAACTTCGGGGCTCAGGAACCACACCCACCACATGAAGCCGATGTAGCGCGCCGGGCTCTTGAAATACAGCCAGATGCCGACCGCGATCGCCAGCACCGGAAACGCGAGCGTCAGCACCTTGCCCTGGTGAATGGCGATCAGCGCGGCGGTAAACGTCCACAGCCCGGCCTGCCCGACCCAGTGCTTCGGTTCGGGCAACCGGCTGCGGCTGCGCGACGGTGCGCGTTCGGCGGCAATCGTACTCATCGATCCGCTCTCACCGCGACGACGGGCGCGAATCCGCGAGCGGCATCGCAAGACCGGCCGCCGCCGGCGTGCGACGCCGGCGCAGCATGTCGCGCGTGATCCGCACGTGCTGTTCCGCGAACGCCTGCGTGGTCAGGTCGCGCTCGCGCAGGCAAGCGGCCGCGGCACGCGCGCATTCGAGCGCGGCGACCGGATCGGCCACGAAGCGATCGGCGGCCTGGCGCATCGCCGCCGCGTCGAACGCTGGCACGTAGGCGGCCGTGTCGTGCGGGAAGTAGTCGCTGAGGCCGCCGACGTCGGACACGATCATCGGCTTGCCGACCGCCGCCGCCTCGAGCATCACGGTGATGCCCGATGCGTGGAAGTTCGGCCGCAGCGGCACGACGATCACGTCGGCCCACGCGTACAGCTCGTGCTGCTTCGCGAGGCCCGAGGCCGAGCCGATCTTCACGTTCGGTGCATGCCACTCGCGCGGCACGCGTCGCCGCGTCGCGAGCCGCACGTCGTAGCGCTCGTCGCCGCCGAACGCGGCGAGAAACGTGCGCCAGTCGCGATCGCGGTCGTTGCCGATCGCGGCGATCCGCAGCGGCCGGTTCGGCTGCCACTGCCGCGGCTCTGTCGGCGGGAAGTCCTGCGTGTTCAGCCCGTAGTAGACGAACTCGGCCTCGCGCCCGAGAAAGCGGCGGCACAGCTCGGCGTTGTCGCGGGCGAGCGTCGTCAGCGCGTCGGCGCGCGCGAGCAGCTTGCGGTACAGCCAGCGGCGCGGGGCGCCGAACGTGTTCCACTTGTCGAACAGCCACACGCTCTGCGCGAGCAGCAGCGGGCGCTTGCCCTGTGCGCCGGCGAGCTTCAGGATCAGCGCGGCGGCAAGATGCTCCTGCTCGGTATGCGTCCAGATCACGTCGGTGCCCAACAACGCGGCGCGATTGCGCCACGCATGCACGACGTCGAAGCCGAGCACAGCCTTCAGCGCACGGCGCGCGAGGCTCGCGACGCGGTTCTCGCGCCGGTCCTGCGAATAGGTCAGCCGGAATTCGTCGGATTCCGCGTGGTGATAGCCGTACAGGCAGCCGATGTTCTCGCCTTTCCGGTAAGTACGCGGATCGGCGCCGTAGAACAGGTGGACGTGAACCTTCGTGGAATTCATGTCAGCCTCCGCCGGGCCGCCCCGAGGAGGCTGACCGTCCCCTCGGGGGACAGCGAACAAAGTGAGCGTTGGGGTCGTACCATTTCAAGCCCTCCGGGGATGGCCGCGCGTCGTGCGCGCAGCCCGTTCAAGACGTCACCGGCGGCATCGCCGCACGATGGGGGGCAAGGTCGGCGCGGCGCGCATCGCGTGCGCCGCGGCGCACCGCGCGCCAGTGCTCGCGCACACGGTCGCGCCGCGCGGTATGCAGCGACAGCAGCACATGTGCGAAGCCCGGATAGACGCGCGTGCCGATCAGCGTCCACCACCACCACGCGATCTCGCGCCGCACCGGCGGCAGATGCTCGCGCAGGATCAAATGCAGGTTGTAAGCGCCATTACTGATCGCATTGAGCGATGCGGCGTCGCGCCGGTCGTCGTCGAAACGCTCGGCCGGAAAATGATCGACCGCGATCGCCGGGTCGTAGACGAGCGTCCAGCCGTCACGCTGCACCTGCATGCTGAAACCCATGTCGTTGTGCACCTGCGCGCCCGCGCCGCGCAGCCGCGTGTCGAAGCGCAGACGTTCGATCGCGGCGCGGCGGTAGCTCATGTTCGCGCCCTTGAGCATGTCGACTTCGCGCGCGCCGCCGACGCCCAGATGATGGTTGCCGATGATCTTGCCGGACAGCGTGAGCTGGCCGACGAGCTCGCGCGACTCGTCGAGCACGCGGCCCTTCTCGTGCACCCAGTCGCGGCCGCCGACCGCACCGACGCGCGGGTCGGCCAGGAACACGGCCTCGACGCGCGCGAGCCAGTCGGCGCGCGGCGCCGCGTCGTCGTCGGTGATCGCGACGACGTCGCCGTTCGCCGAGTCGAGCCCCTTGTTCAGCGCGGCGACCTGCCCCGGCACGTCGACCGGCACGATCCGCAGCGGCAGCATGCCGCCGACCGACGGGTCGGCGAGGCGCTCGTGCGTGGCATCGTCCTCCGGGCGCGCGACGACGATCACCTCGTCGGGCAGCCGCTGCTGGCGCTGCAGCGCCAGCAGGCAGCGCGCGAGGTCGGCGGGACGCCTGTAGGTCGGAACGAGCACGGAAATTTTCATCGAGGGTTCTCCAGTCGGCCAGGCCGGCGCTGCGCACGCCGGCCCGGTTTCGTGCAATGCCGTCAGGCGCTCAGGTATTCGTGGACGGCCGCATAGCCGCGGCCGTAGCCGCGCGCCTTCGGCGGCACGCCGTTGAAGATTCCGCCTTCCAGATCGACGCCCGCGGTACGCAGGCGCTTGATCGCGTCGGCGATCTCGCCTTCGGTATGCATGCCCGAGCGCAGCACCATGAAGGTCGCGCCGGCCATGCGGCCGATGATGGTCGCGTCGGTCACCGCCAGCACCGGCGGCGAGTCGATCAGCACGACGTCGTAGCGCTTGCCGAGCCCTTCGAGGTATTGCGGCAGGCGCGTCGACATCAGCAGCTCCGACGGGTTCGGCGGGCGCGTGCCGGCCGAGATGAACGACAGGCCCTGCACCGGCGTCTCGCGGATCGCCTCCTCGAGCGGCGACTGATCGCTCAGCAATTCGGACAGGCCCGGCTGCGCGGTGAGGCCGAAGTAGCGGTCGAGCATGCCGCGGCGCATGTCGGCGTCGATCAGCAGCACGCGCTTGCCCGAATGCGCGAGCAGCACCGCGAGGTTAACCGTCAGGAAGCTCTTGCCGATGCCCGGCGTTGGGCCGGTGAGCACGACCACGCGATTCTTCGCGTCCATCATCGCGAACTGCATCGCGGTGCGCAGGCTGCGCATGCTTTCGACGCTCAGGTCTTTCGGACGCAGGCTCGCGAGGATCGGCCGCGCGCGGCCGCCGCCCTTCTCGGCCATGGCGTCGAGCTTCACCTGCTCGGTGCTTTGCGGCACCAGCCCGTACAGCGGCAGGTTGAACGTGCGCTCCACGCGATCCGGATCCTCGATGCCCTGGAACAGGTTGCGGCGCAGGAACACGATGCCGGTGCCGAGAATCAGCCCGAGGAACACCGCGGCCGACAGGATCAGCACCTTCTTCGGCTTGACCGGATCGCCCGGGCGCAGCGCCGAATCGACGAGGTGAATGTTGCCGCCCGTGCCGGCCTTCTGCACCGACAGTTCCTGCACGCGGTTCAACAGCAGCACGTAGATGTCCTCGGCGACCTTCGCGTCGCGCTGGAGCTGGACGGCCTTCACTTCGGTCGCCGGCAGGCTGCGGAAGCGGTTGCTGAACTTGTCCTTCTCGCCCTGCAGCTCCGCGAGCTGCTGCTTCGCGGCGATCACCATCGGGTGCGAATCGGTGAAGCGCTGCGCGAGCGATGCGAGCTGCAGGCGCTGGGCCGCGATCTGCTGCTCGTACTGCACGCTGCCTTCGAGGTAGACCTTCGCCTCGTCGCTCGCGTTGATCGAGCCGGACGTGCGCTGATACTGCGTCAGCGCAGCTTCCGCGCGCTCCAGGTCGGACTTCAGGCGCGGTTCCTCGCCCTTCAGGAAGTCGAGCATCTTGGTCGCTTCGGCCTGCTTCGCGATCACGTGCTGGTTCAGGTACGACTGCGCGAGCGCGTTCGCGATCGCGGCGGTCTGGTCCGGGTCCTTGCCTTCGAGCGAGATCTGCACGACGCCCGTCTGCTTGCCCTGCTCGGACACCTGGATGCCCGACTGGAAGCCGGTGATCGCGTCGAGATCGTTGTAGCGCACCACCGTGAACTGCGTGCCCGGACGCGCGACCAGCTTCTGCACGAGCAGCGTCACGCCGCCACCCTGCTCCGATTCGCCGACACGGCCCGACAGCAGGCGGCTGCCGTTCGGTCCGACCAGCGTATACGTGCCGTTCGGGCCGGCCGTCAGCGTCATCTTCTTGCCTTCGAGCGCGGGCTCGACGTTGATCGTGTCGACGTCGGCGACTTCGCCGCCCCAGGCGTACGACCGCAGGCCGAACCACGCGCGCGACGGCTCGCCCGGCGTCGCGACGCGCGCGGCCAGGCTGCCGAGCAGCGGAATCGTCTTCGGCACGACCGAGAAGTTCAGCTTGAACTGCTCGACGACCGGCGTGACGACGCCGCGGCTCTTGATGATCTCGATTTCCGCGTCGGTCTGCGCCTGCTGCGGGCCGCTGTTGATCGTCGCACCCGTCTGCGTCTGCGTGAGCGCCTGCGACGTGTTGTCGTTGCTCTCGACCCGCACGTGCACGTCGGCCTGATACACCGGTTTCGCGATGTAGCAGTAGAGGCCCGCGAGCGCGATGACGGTCACCGCGATGCCGAGCAGCAGCCAGATGTCGTCCATCAGCACCTGGAGCAACTGGCCGAGGACGACGTCCTCTTCCTCGGTTTTCGCGGTCAGATCCGCGTAGGCGTGTTTTGCTTGCGTGTTCACCATTCGTTCCCGCTTGAGTGGTGCCGGGGCGGAGGCGCCGCCCCGGCGGGCTATCAGCGCGTGATTTGCCGCATGTAGAAGATCGTCTGGATCGTCGGCAGCACTTGCTGCAGCACACGGTTGAACTGCACCGAGCTGGCCGTGCTGACGTAGACGACGTCGAGCGGCTGGAGCGGGAAGCGGCTCGACAGCATCAGCGCATCCGGCTGCGTCATGTCGAGACGGAACACTTCCGGCTTCGTCGGGTTGTCACGCATCCCGCGCATCACGTAGATCTTGCGCGGGTTCGCATCGGTGTCGAGGATGCCGCCACCGGCCGTCAGCGCGTCGGCGATGGTCAGCCTGCCCTTGAGCATCGGCACCGTGACCGGCGTCTTGACCTCGCCCATGATGAATACGCGGCTGTCGCTGCGGTCCGGCACGTTGACGATGTCGCCCTGCTGCAGCATCACGTTCTGCTTCACTTCGCCGCGGTCGAGCACGCCGTTCGCGTCGAGCGTGTACAGCTTGCCGTCGCGCGTCAGGCGCACGCGCTGCAGGTCGGCCTCGGCGGTCGAGCCGCCCGAGCGCGAGATCGCGTCGACCAGCGTCAGCGGCACGTCGCTCATCGCGAGCGGGCCCGGCGTCTTCACTTCGCCCGTCACCTGCACCTTCTGGCTGCGGAACGACAGCACGCGCACATCGAGCTGCGGATTCTTCACGTAGCGCGCGAGGCGCGTGGCCAGCTCGTCGCGCGTCTGCGCGATCGTCTTGCCCGCCACGTGGATGCGGCCGACGAACGGGAAGAAGATCGTGCCGTCGGCGGCCACGGTCTGGCCGTACGGGTCGGCCTGGCCCGGCAGCGACGACGAATACGGTTGCTGCAGCGCGCCCGCGATCGTCTGCGTCGTGTTGCCGCCGCTCGAGAACGACTGGCCCTGCGGCGTCGTCAGCTCGGGGTGATCCCAGACCGTGACGCCGAGAATGTCCTGCGGGCCGATGCGGTAAACGTACTGCGACGGATCGGTGTAACGGCCCGGCGGCAGCGGGTGTTCGACCTGCTGCTTCTGCAGCTGATCCATCACCAGCTTCGCGTCGATGTAATGAACCGGATAGGTTTCGGCCTGGCCTTGCCGGCCTTCGTCCTTCAGGTTCGACGAGTCGAGATAGTTGCCGGGCGCGGTCGCGCAGGCCGACAGGAATGTCGTCATCGCGACGGCGAGCGCCAGCGGGCGCATGGGACGTTTCAGCATAGTTTTTGCAGCCATCCTTGAACCAGACGTTCGATCAATGAGTAGCTCTCGCGATAGTCGGCCTCGGGGCCGCCATGCGGATCCGCGATCTCGGCGTCCTCCCACTTGCCCAGCAGGTGGACCTTGCCGCGCGCGAACGGATCGACCGATTCGACGGCCTTGATCTGTTCGCGCTCGCTGACGAGAATCAGGTCGGCGTCGCGCACGATCCGGCGCGACAGCCGCCGCGACCGGTGCGTCGTCGCATCGACGCCGCGCTCGGCGAGCAGTTGCCGCATCACCGGATCGATACCGTCGCCGTCGTTCGCACGCACGCCGGCGGAGTGGAACGTCACGCGCGGGCCGCCACGCGACGCCGCATGCGACTTGAACAGCAGTTCCGCCGCCGGGCTGCGGCAGACGTTCGCGTGACAGACGATCAGGATGTTCCGGAACATGGCGTCTCGATTCGGGTTACGGGTAGCGGCGACGCGCAGGTCACGCGTTCGCGCGCGCGGCGCCCGGCACGCGGGCGGCGACGGCCTGGCGCGAGCCGGGGCGGCCGATCGGGTGGTATTCGATGCCCTGCTCGCTCATCGTTTCCGGCTCGTACAGGTTGCGGCCGTCGAAGATCACCGGCGATTTCCATTGACGGCCGAGCGCGACGAAATCCGGGCTCTTGAACGCCTTCCATTCGGTGACGATCACGAGCGCGTCGGCATCGCGCGCGGCCTGCGCCTCGTCGTCGACGAAGGTGAGGCGCTCGAGCCAGCTCGGGTGATCGGCGAGATCGAGCGCGAGCACGCGGCGCGCCTCCTGCTGCGCGACCGGGTCGTACGCCGCGATGCGCGCGCCGCGCGACAGCAGCTCGGCGATCAGCTCGCGGCTCGGTGCCTCGCGCATGTCGTCGGTGTTCGGCTTGAACGCGAGACCCCAGATCGCGAACGTGCGGCCCGTCAGGTCCTCGCCGAAACGCGCGACGATCTTGTCGGCGAGCACGCGCTTTTGCGTCGCGTTGACCGACGACACGGCCTTCAGGATCTGCAGCGACTGGCCGTGCTCGTCGGCGGTGCGGATCAGCGCCTCGACGTCCTTCGGGAAGCACGAGCCGCCGTAGCCGCAACCCGCATACAGGAAGTGATAGCCGATGCGCGGATCGGAACCGATCCCGCGGCGCACGGCCTCGATGTCGGCGCCGAAGCGGTCGGCCAGGTTCGCGAGCTCGTTCATGAACGAGATGCGCGTCGCGAGCATCGCGTTGGCCGCGTATTTCGTGAATTCGGCCGAGCGCACGTCCATGTACAGCGTGCGTTCGTGGTTGCGGTTGAACGGCGCGTAGAGCTTCTTCATCAGCTCGCGCGCGCGCTCGCCCGGCACGTCGTCGTCGCAGCCGATCACGATGCGGTCCGGCCGCGTGAAATCGTCGACCGCGGCGCCTTCCTTCAGGAATTCCGGATTCGACACGACCGAGAACATCGGGGTGTCGCCGCCGCGCTTCGAGAGTTCCTCGGCCACCGCCGCGCGCACGCGCTCGGCCGTGCCGACCGGCACCGTCGACTTGTCGACGATCACCTTGAAGCCCTTCATGTAGCGGCCTATGTTGCGCGCCGCCGCGAGCACGTATTGCAGGTCGGCCGAGCCGTCTTCGTCGGGCGGCGTGCCGACCGCGATGAACTGCACGTCGCCGTGCGCGACCGCCGCCTCGATGTCGGTCGAGAAGCGCAGGCGGCCGGCCGCGCGGTTGCGCGCGATGACTTCCTTGAGGCCCGGCTCGTGGATCGGCACGCCGCCGTTGTTCAGGACGTCGATCTTCGCCTGATCGACGTCGAGACAGAACACGTCGTGCCCGATGTCGGCGAGACAGGCGCCGGTGACAAGACCTACGTAACCGCTGCCGATGATAGTCAGATTCATGATGTGTCGGACCTCGTGACCAATGATTCGAAATTCGTGAAACCGGAGTGTCTGCGCGGGATGAAACCGCGTCAGTACGCGTTGCTGCCGGTGAAGCCTTTCCAGAGCGTCAGTACGACGATCTTGATGTCGAGCCAGAACGACCAGTTCTGCATGTAGTACAGATCGAGCTTCACGCGTCCCATCATCTTCTCGATCTGGTCGGTCTCGCCGCGAAAGCCGTTGATCTGCGCCCAGCCGGTGATGCCCGGCTTGATCCGGTAGCGGAACATGTAGCCCTTCACCAGATCCTTGTAGATGTCGTCGTGCGCGAGCGCATGGGGCCGCGGGCCGACGACCGACATCTCGCCCTTCAGCACGTTGATGAACTGCGGCAGTTCGTCGAGGCTCGTGCGGCGCAGGAAGCGGCCGACCGGCGTCACGCGCGAGTCGTTCTTGGTCGCCTGCGTGACCTGTCCGGCGACTTCCTGATGCACCTTCATCGAGCGGAACTTGTAGATCTCGAACTCGTGGCCGTCGATGCCCTTGCGCTTCTGGCGGAAGAACACCGGCCCGCGCGACGTGAGCTTGATCAGGCACGCGATCAGCACCATCGCCGGCGCGAGCGCCGTGAGCGCCGCCAGCGCGAACAGCCGGTCGAACACGAACTTCGGCAGGATCCGCACGTCGGTGATCGGCGACGCCGCGAGGTTGATCGCCGGCACGCCGAGCACCTCGACCACTTCCTGGTTGAAGAACGACAGCGTACGCACGTCCGGAATGAAACGGATATTCACGAAATCGTGGCGGAACACCGTCACGATCTGGTGAATCCGGCGCTCCTCCGTGATCGGCAGCGTGAGCCACAGCTCGCTGATCGCGCGGCTGCGCACCAGCCAAACCAGCGATTCGAACTGCCGCTCGATGCGCACGTCGTCGAGCGCGACTTCGCCCGGCACTTCGCTTTCGTCGTACACGCACACCGGGTTGAAGCCCGCTTCCGGACGCGCCCGCATCTGTGCGATCAGCCGCCGCGCCGCCGGCGTGCCGCCGACGATCGCCACCGCCTTCAGGTTGTAGCCGCCGCGACGCAGTTGCCGGAGCACGACGTGCACGCAAGCCTTGGAGCCGGCAAGCAGCGCCATGGTCACGAGCGCCCAGTAACCGAGCCACAGTCGCGACAGGTCACCCGACTGGTGGAAGCTGAAGCTCATCAGGATGCCCGCGAGCTCGACCACCAGCCACGCGAACGCGACGCGCCCCACCAGCCCGACGAGACGCTTGCCGCGCCACGACTGGTAAATGCCGATGGCCGGAAAGAACACGACGACCAGCAGGCAGTCGAACAGCACCGTCGTGCGCTGCAGGTCGTTGAGCCAGATGCTGCCGCCGTGCAGCGCGGCGGCGATCAACGCCCCCAACACGACCATCGCGATATCGATGACTCTCGCCAGCACGCTCAACATGTCCGCTTCCTCTTTGAACAGGCGTTTGCCGAACAGCTCCTCGTGCAGCCCGTGCCGCACTTTCGATTCAAACGTTGCATGACGCTATTGAAGCGACAAGAAAATCGCGCCTCAAGCGCTCAAGTATTTCGAAAAATAATCGGAAAATCTTGCCGCGACATTCCCGAATTAAATCGGCACGTTTTCCCGAATCGGTCGTGAACCGGGATTTTTTCGAGAACTTTACGTCCGCCGCAAACCCTTTGCGGGATGGGGCTCCAGCCAGATTCACCGAATTATTTTTTATTTTTTTATTTGCATCGCGTGCTACCGAGGAAAAATTTCCCTGACACGTGCACGCCGAATATCGCGCAAATCGCCCGGTTTTATTGTCGATTTACTTCATGCTACAAACAGGCACTGACTTCAATCGAGGAGAGTGTCATCATGAATGCTCCGGCCGTGGCAGCCGATACGCGCCCTTCTTCTACCGCCGCAACCGACGCCGCGACGCGTGTCGCGGTGCAGCCGGTGATCCTTGCCGGCGGTTCGGGCACGCGTCTGTGGCCGATGTCGCGCGAACACTATCCGAAACAGCTGATCGGCCTGCTCGGCGATCATTCGCTGCTGCAATCCACCGCGCTGCGGCTCGACGGCCTCGCGACCGGTCATCCGCTGAACGACGACGTGCTGATCGTGTGCGGCGAGGATCACCGCTTCACGACCGCCGAACAACTGCGCCTGACCGGCAAGCGTGCATCGATCATGCTCGAGCCGCTCGGCCGCGACACCGCGCCCGCGCTGACGCTCGCCGCGCTGCGGATCGTCGCCGGCGGCAACGATGCCGTGATGACCGTGATGCCGGCCGACCACGCGGTGGCCGACCAGCCGCGCTTTCACGCGGCCGTCGCGGCCGGCGTGCACTGCGCGGCCCAGGGCAAGATCGCGACGATGGGCATCGTGCCGGGCCGCGCCGAAACGGGCTACGGCTACATCCGCGTCGGCGCGCCGCTCGGCGATGCCGCCACCGGCAACCTCGACGTGCGCCGTCTCGACCGCTTCGTCGAGAAGCCGCATTTCGAACTCGCGCAGCAGTACGTGGCATCCGGCGAATACTGGTGGAACAGCGGGATCTTCATCGTGCGCGCGTCGGTGTGGCTGAACGCGATCCGCCAGCTCGAACCCGAGATCCTCGCAGCCTGCGAGCAGGCCGTCGCGCGTGGCAAGGAAGACGGCGACTTCTTCCGCGTCGATCGCGACGCGTTCGCCGCGTCGCCGTCGAATTCGATCGACTACGCGGTGATGGAGCGGCTCGTGAACCTGCCGCAGCTGTGCGAAAGCGTCGTCGTGCCGCTCGATGCGGGTTGGTCGGACGTCGGCTCGTGGGACGCCATCTGGCAGATCCTGCCGAAGGACGAAGCCGATAACGTCGGCCGCGGCCGCGTGCTGTTCGAAAACGCCGAATCGACTTTCGCACATTCGGAAAGCCGGCTCGTCGCGTGTGTCGGCACGCAGAATCTCGTCGTCGTCGAAACGCCCGACGCCGTGCTCGTCGCCGACAAATCCCGCGTGCAGGACGTGAAGAAGATCGTCGGGCGCATCAAGGCCGAACGCGGCGCGGAAGCGACAGATCACCGCAAGGTCCATCGCCCGTGGGGCCATTACGACTCGGTCGACATGGGCGAGCGCTTCCAGGTGAAACGCATCGTCGTGAAGCCGGGCGCACGACTGTCGCTGCAGATGCACCACCACCGCGCCGAACACTGGATCGTCGTGCGCGGCACCGCACGCATCACGCGCGGCGACGAAACCTTCCTGCTGTCCGAAAACGAATCGACGTATATCCCACTCGGCGTGTCGCATCGTCTCGAGAACCCGGGCAAGATGCCGCTCGAATTGATCGAAGTGCAATCGGGCGCATATCTCGGCGAGGATGACATCGTCCGCTTCGACGATACCTACGGACGCCAGTGACGCAATGCCTGCCGGGCGCGCCGTCTCGACGGTGCGCCCGACATCAGGGGCATGACGAACACAAAAAAACGCGCGGGCGCCGTGATGGACGGCGACCCGCGCGTTTTCTTTCGGAGAACGATCAACCTACGCGATACGCGTATTCTCGGCGGTCCGACTGCACCGGGTCGTTGCGGCCTTCGGACAACGCGCCGGCTCGGCGCTCGGCGATGAAGCGCTTGATGTCCGACTCGGCACGCGCCAGCGCGGACAGGCCGGCCAGCACCTCGCTTTGCGGCGCACGCACCGGTTCGTCGCTCGCCCCATGGCGATCGATCCACTGACGCGCCCAGTCGAGCGCGTACTGCTCCGCTTCCTCCGCATCGGTGAAGCGTGGGCCGATCAGGCCCGAGCGCTCGACGCGCCGGTCGTCCTGCGTGATCTCGGCCCACGCGCGGTACATCAGGTTCTGCACCGGCTGCGCGCTGCCGCAGATCGTATAGCCTCGGTATTCGTCGACTTGGGGCTCGGCCGCAGCGAAGCTCGCGGCGGACGGCCGCCCGTGACGCAGCCCCGAGGGCGGTGCGCCCGGCACCGCGAACGACGCACCGGGCGACGCGTCGGCGGTGCCGTTCGGCATCGCGCTCAGCGAAGCGCCCTCGCCGTCCCAAACGTTTGCCTGCGCGACCGGTAGTTGCCACGACTCGGGGTTCTGCCAGAACACGCCGCGCAGACGGTCGTTGTCAGGCACGGGCTCCGCACGACATGCCGGTGCGGCCGGCACCGGCGGCGGCGGCACGTACGCGAACGTACGCCCGCTGAACTGGGTCAGCACGTCGATCATCTGCAGCAGCGTGCCGTTCGCAAGCCACTCCTCGTAGCGGCGGCGGCACGTCGGCCCGGACGGATAACGCCCGGGCAGTTTGGACCACGCCTCACCGGTCGTCAGGATCCAGAGAACCGCGTTGGCGACGACGCGCGGTTCGGCTCGCGGACGGCCTCGACGGTTCAGCCGAATGGGTTCATCGGCGATCAGCGTTGAAAGTCGAAGCCACTCTTCATCGTTAAGCTCATCGAAGAACATAGTCGATTTCTCCACGCAGCCAGGCCGGGGCTGCGATTGTCGGCGCCGCCGTCACGCATCGCGTCACGGGGCGGCCCGGTTGCACATTATGGTTATCCGATCGTTGTGCATGCCGGTGCGACACCGCACTTTCACGGTGCCGCCATTCACGGCAATGGCGCACAGACTACGGTCTCACTCCAATGTGGGAATTTTTGTGCACGAAGCATACCATCCTCAGGGTTTATCTCAATATGACAATGACTTAATGTTACGCACTGAAACAACCTGCCATGGATGCGCAATCGATTTACGCTTGAATTTTTTTACGCGATCGTTATGCGAGGCGCTGGAAAGCCCCATCTGGCGGGGCTTTGCGGGGTCCACCTGGCAGGCCTCCCGCCTTGTTCCGACCCTTGCCGGCAACCCTCCCGGGAATTACCGCCTAAAATCGGTAAATCAGGGAAAAATTCGTAACAAATTATTCACTGATCGGTAAAATCGTTCAAACTCCATTGGTCTGAATTTTCCCCGTGCACAATCTTTTTATTGTTTCTCCGCGAGTAATGAAAGCGGCGTAAGGTCGATGCACATCGTTTCCCGGCATGCAAGTGCCGACGGGCCTGTTACATCTCGGCGTGGCAGACAGCCAACGGCGGCGGGCGCGACGATCGGGTGCCGCGTTACGGGTCGGAACGATGGCGAATCCGCGGGATACGGAAAGCGGCGCCGGGCCGCGCGCGTCAGCGCAGATCGCCGGCCAGCGACGCGGCGACGTCCGCGTCCACGCGCTGCGGCGGCACCGTATAGGCCGGGTGATCGCAGCCGATCGACAGCGCCGCGCCGCCCTTGAGCGCCGCCCGCATCAGCCGGTCCAGTTCGAAGCGCACGAAATGCACGGCCGATGTCTTCTCCGCGTTGTCGCGGTCGAGATCCTCGTCGGCGATCGCATAGACGTCAGGGTGCCCGTCGACCCGCAGGTACACGCGATCCTCGACGCCGATCAGTCGCGCGAGCGCCGCCCGCCGTTCGGCCTCGTGCTCGTATTCGATCTGCAGCGTCGCCTTCAGGTTGGTGCCGTCGGGCACGAGTGGCAGATAGGCTTCCAGTTCGCCTTCGATGCCGGCCTCGTCGAAGATCTTCTCGATGTGCAGCATTTCCTGGATCTGGTAGCGGATCGTGGTCTCGTCCTCGAACAGGAAGCGCAGATGGTTGCCGAGCGCCACCGCGCGGCGGCGCTTGTACGCGACGAGCCGCGCGTGTTCGGTCTTGCGGATCTTCGCGTACGCTTCGAGCGTCAGCAGCGAGTCGCGGGTCAGCGTCATGGCGTGTCCTTGGATAGCGTCGATGTCTTCGTGGAGTGGCCGGTTCAGATGCCGTATGCGCGGCGCAGCAGCGTCAGCGGATGCGCCAGCGGCGCGGCGGGCAACCCTTTCTCGTCGATGCCCTGCGCGATGTGATGCCCGGCGAGCGCGCAGTCCGACGACACGACATCCGGCTTCGGCTCGGCCATCGCCTTGAACACCGGCGCACCGATCCGCATCGCGTCCGCATGGAAGGCCTTCTTCACGCCGAACGTGCCCGCATGCCCCGAGCAGCGCTCGACGACGTTCACGCGCGTATCGGGCACGAGCGACAGCGTGTCGGCCGTCTTGCGGCCGATGTTCTGCACGCGAGCGTGGCACGGCACGTGATACGACACGGTGCCGAGGCCCTGCCTGAAATCGGTCTTCAGCAAACCGTCACGATGCCGCGCGATCACGTATTCGAACGGATCCCAGAACGCATCGGCCACCGCGCGCACGGCGTCGTCGCCGGGAAACATCAGCGGCAGTTCGCTCTTGTACATCAGCACGCAGCTCGGGATCGCGCCGATCAGCGCATAACCTTCGCGTGCATAACGCTCCAGCACCGGAATGTTGACGGCCTTCTTCGCGGCGACGCCCTCGAGGTTGCCCTGCTCGAGGAGCGGCATCCCGCAGCACGCTTCGCGCGTGACGAGTTCGTACGGGATCTCGTTGTGCGCGAGGATCGCGAGCAGGTCATGGCCGATGCCCGGTTCGTTGAAGTTCACGTAGCACGTCGCGTAGATCGCGACCTTGCCGGGCGTGCGTTCACCGTCATGTACCGGCGGGCCGTCCGAGCGCTTCGCGGCACGCCGAAACTTGCGCGGCGCGAACTCCGGCAGCCACGCGTTGCGATCGACGCCGAGCGCCGCTTCGAGCGCGTGGCGCGCGGGCGGCGTGCGATTCACCGCGTTCACCGTCTGCGTGACGATCGGAATGCCCGCGAAATGGCCGAGCGCGTCGGTGTTCGACAGCACCTTGTCGCGCAGCGGTGCCTCCCCGCGCTTGTAGCGCGCTGCCTTGCCGCGCAGCATGAGGTGCGGGAAGTCGACATTCCACGCGTGCGGCGGCACGTACGGACATTTCGTCATGTAGCAGAGGTCGCACAGGTAGCACTGGTCGACGACCTTGCCGAACGCGTCCTTCGGCACTTCCTCGATGTCGCCCATCGGCGTGTCGTCGACGAGATCGAACAGCGTGGGAAACGCGCCGCACAACGACACGCAGCGCCGGCATCCGGCGCAGATGTCGAACACGCGCGTCATTTCCGCATCGATCGCGGCCTGGTCGTAGAACGCTTCGGACTGCCAGTCGAGCGGATGCCGCGTCGGGGCTTCGAGACTGCCTTCCTTGTGTGGCATGGGGCGCTCCAGCGTGGCGCGCATGCGCGCGGACCCGCCGCCCGCGTGGTGCGGGCAGCGATCAACGCACGGTCGGCCGCACGATGTCCGGCCGAACCGTGCTGCCTTGCTGCCGGAACCGCGTCAGTCGACGAGTGCGTCGAGCGCCTTCGTATAGCGGTTTGCGTGGCTGCGTTCAGCCTTCGCAAGCGTCTCGAACCAGTTCGCGATTTCGTCGAAGCCTTCGTCGCGCGCCGTCTTCGCCATGCCCGGATACATGTCGGTGTATTCGTGCGTCTCGCCGGCGATCGCCGATTCGAGGTTCAGTCGCGACGAGCCGAACGGCAGCCCTGTCGCCGGATCACCGACTGCTTCGAGGTATTCGAGGTGGCCGTGCGCGTGGCCCGTTTCGCCTTCGGCAGTCGAGCGGAACAGCGCGGCGACGTCGTTCTGGCCTTCGACGTCGGCCTTCGAAGCGAAATACAGATAGCGCCGGTTCGCTTGCGATTCGCCCGCGAATGCGGCCTTCAGATTCTCTTCGGTCTTGCTGCCCTTGAGTTGAGCCATTTGCGCCTCCGTTCGAGTCGGCGCGGCCGCGTGCGAAGCCGGGCCGATGATGTATGTGGGGAACGAAGCGCAGGCCGGACGCGCACGCTTCGTGCCTTTTAATCTAGGCGCTGGCGTTCGCATCCCCCAATAGGCTTTTTCAATCCGCGCGATAGCGGCTGGCGGGAATGAGGGACAGTTGACGGCGGGAACGGGATGGGTCGCGTCGCCGGATGGGTCGGCGTTTCGCTCGGGATTCGGCTTCGGGCTTCAGGCTTCCGGCGCGACGCCCGGGGCACTCGCACCGGCGTCGTCGCTCGTCATGCGTCACGCATCCGTGGCGCGCTTCAGCAGCAATTCCTTTTCGCGTTCGTTGCGGGTCAACTCCGCCGCACGACGGAACTCGACCTTTGCTTCGTCGGCGCGGCCGAGCTTCGCGAGCAGGTCGCCGCGCACACTCGGCAACCAGTGATAGCGGGCGAGCGCCGGATCGTCGCGCAGCACGTCGACGATTTCCAGTGCCGCGGCGGGCCCGAACGCCATCCCCACCGCCACCGCGCGATTCAGCTCGACGACCGGCGACGGCGCGACCTCGGCCAGCGCGTCGTACAGCGCGACGATCTGCGCCCAGTCCGTTTCCGACGCGTGCCGCGCGCGCGCATGGCATGCCGCCAGCGCGGCCTGCAGCGCATATGGGCCGCGCACGCCGCCGAGCTTCGTCGCCCGCTCGAGCGCGGCGAGGCCGCGCCGGATCAGCAGTGGATCCCAGCGGGAGCGATCCTGGTCGAGCAGCAGCACGGGCCGCCCCTGCGCATCGGTCCGCGCGTGCATGCGGGACGCCTGCAGTTCCATCAGCGCGACCAGCCCGAGCACCTCGCTTTCGTCCGGCACGAGCCCGGCCAGCACGCGGCCGAGACGCAGCGCCTCGTCGCACAGCGCCGGGCGCGTCCAGTCGTCGCCCGCGGTCGCCGCATGGCCTTCGTTGAACACCAGGTAGATGACTTCGAGCACCGACGCGAGCCGCGTGGGCCGCGCATCGGCGGCCGGCACCTCGAACGGCACGCACGCCGCCGCGAGCGTACGCTTCGCGCGCACGATGCGCTGCGCGATCGTCGGCTCGGGCGACAGGAACGCGCGCGCGATCTCGCTGGTGGTCAACCCGCCGAGCAGCCGCAACGTCAGCGCGACGCGCGCATCGGTCGACAGCACCGGGTGGCACGACGTGAAGATCAGCCGCAGCAGGTCGTCGCCGATATCGTCGTCGCTCGCATCGGCGAGCGCATCCGCGATGTCGGGGACCACGTGCGCTTCGAGCGCGTCCATTTCATGTCCGAGCTGGTCGCGCTTCGCCGCATGCAGCGACTCCTGCCGGATCCGGTCGAGCGCGCGCCGCTTCACGGCCGTCATCAGCCATGCGGCCGGGTTGTCGGGCACGCCGTCGACGGGCCAGTGCTCGAGCGCCGCGACGAGCGTGTCCTGCGCGAGTTCCTCGGCCACGCCGACATCGCGCACCACGCGCGCGGCGCGGGCAATGATCTTCGGCGCCTCGATCCGCCAGACCGCTTCGATCGCACGGTGAGTCGCCTCCCGCGTCACGACGCCTGCCCCTGGGCGGACGCATCCAGCGGCATGGCCATCAACTCCCACGCGTGGCCGTCCGGATCGTCAAAACCGTGGCCGTACATGTTCGGATACTCGCGCGGCGCTTGCGGTGCGGACCCGCCGGCCGCGAGCGCCTTCGCGACGATCGCGTCGACCTCGGCGCGGCTGTCACACGACAGGCACGAGAGCACTTGCACCTGCGTCGCCGGATCGACGATGGTCTTGCCGGTGAAGGTCTGGAAAAATGGCCGCACGAGGAGCATCGCGAAAATCGTGTCGCTGATCTTGATGCAGGCGGCCTGATCGTTCGTATAGGCCGGTACGACCTCGAAGCCGAGGGCCTGGTAGAACGTCTTCGAGCGCGGCAGGTCGGCCACGGGCAGGTTGATGAAAACCATCTTGTGCATGACGGATGCTCCGGTGAGATTGGATTCGGGCAGATTCAGGCGTGGTTGCGGCCGACGTGGAGATCACGAAACCGCTCGACCGCGTCGCTCGGTGTGAGGTCGTCGAGCTCGAACAGCGGCCGCACCTCGATCTCGCAGTCCATTTCGGCACCGAACGGCGCGGGAAACCGGCGCGTCCATTCGAGCGCCTCGTCGCGCGAGCGCACCTGGATCAGCGTGTAACCTGCAATCAGTTCCTTCGTCTCGGCGAACGGGCCATCGACCACCGTGCCCTTGCCGCCGGTGTAGCGCACGCGCCAGCCTCGCGCGCTCGGCCGCAAGCCGTTCGCGTCGAGCAGCACGCCGGCCCTGGCCAGCTCCTCGTGGTAGACCGTCATCGCCTCGACCAGCCGGTTGTCCGGCAACGCATCGGATTCGCTGACGGCGTTCGCCCGAATCATGATCATGAATCGCATCGCTCACTCCTTGTCATCGGTGAAAAGGGGCGTCCGTTCATCGGCGCCTTATCCGGACGACGGGCGGCAGACCGCCGGATCGACGTGCCGCTCGACGAATCAGGGTAAATACCGAGACGCAGCCGTCACAGGAAGCACGGGCCGACCGCGCGCACTTCGACCGTGCACCATTGCGCGGCCGGGCACTGGCGCGCGATCTCGATCGCTTCGTCGCGCGTGTCGACGTCGACGATGAAGAAACCGCCGACCATTTCCTTCGCCTCGGCGAACGGGCCGTCGACGAGGCGCGTCTCGCCTTCGCGCACCTGCACGCGCGTCGCGCGTTCGGAGCGCTCCAGCGACTCGACGCCGCGCAGCACGCCACGCGCTTTCAGCGTCTCCGCGAAATCGACCATTCGCGCGTACAGCGCCTGCCCGTCTTCGAGCGTACGTTCGGCGCGCTGGCCGGTCGGTTCGACAATCAACAACATGTAGGACATGAAAAATCTCCTGTGGGGGCTTGCGCGGAAGCGTTCGGATCGCAGGCCGGAACGATGTGTCAGACGCGAAGCGTAGCAGCCCCGGCCGGAGCTGCCGACATCGTTGGCCGTTCGGCACTGGCCTGATGGCCAATTCGATCACAACACGCGATTTTGCCGTCAGGATGCTTGCCCGAACCTTCGAATTTTCTTCCCGTGGAGCGCACCATGTCACGCCTGCCGCCGTTCATGCCCGCCACCTCGCTTCGCCGTTTTCGCCGCCCGCGTGAAGGCCGTGCATGCCTGACACACCAACGCCGCTGAGCCGATCGCGCTGCAATCCGTGCGCGATTGCGAAACCCCGGCGCAACGGGCCGCCTGTTACGCATCCGATGCAGATCGCTCGTCAGCCCACGATCCCGTCGCCATCGGCCTCTGGCTGGACGGCGCCGCCGCCTACGGCCATGACGGGCACAAACCCTGCTCCACGAAGAAATGGACGATTAGTGCAATTGCATCGGCCCATCCCGTGCAATGGCACTATTTACCTGACGCATCGGGCGACGCCATATTTACCGGACTTCCACGTCGCGCAACGGCTCGCCAGGTCGTTTCGCCCGAAGCGCGAAATTTTTTCAACCGCCGCCGCGCCCCGTCGCGCGGGGCTTCCCGGGAAACTTGCCGACGAATTGAAAATTTGTCTCGAAACTCAATTGGCTGATGTGAATCACACCGGTTGCTGGGATTCGTCTTATCTTCAAATGGGCCTGCAAATCCGGGCTGCAAACCAAATCCAAGGAGGATAAACATCATGGCGCTCACCGACTCGATCGAACACAAGCTGGACCGCGGCCTGTCCGATATCCGTCGCACCGGCCGGCGCGTGGGACGCACGGCCCGCTCGGCCGCCCGCGACCTGCATGCGGACGTGTCCGACGATCTGCGCGGGCTGGTCGATGAACTGGAAGACCTGCTGAAGAACGACGGCGACGGCGATATCGCCGCGCTGCGCAAGCGCGTGCAGTCGCGGCTCGACGAAGCGCGCAGCACGCTCGACTACGCGTCGGGCAGCGCGGCCGCCCGGCTGCGCGATTCGGCCGAGCGCGTGTCGCAAGCCGTGCACGACAACCCATGGCAGACCGCGGGCGTCGTCGCGGGCCTCGCGTTCGTCGCGGGCCTGCTGCTTGCCCGCCGTTGAACGGGGCTGCCCGCACCGCCGCCCGCCCCATCCGTTCTCAACCCGACAACGAAGGAGAAACGCCATGCAGAAGTCTCTCGCCCTGAAGGCCGCCGCCGCCGTCTTGCTCGGCAGTCTCGCCCTTGCCGGTTGCACCACCACGCCCAACAAACCCGACAACGCATCGGCCAGCGCGTCGAAACGCGAATCGATCGACGCGAGCGTGAACGCGACGCTGTCGCGCCTCTACTCGACGGTGCCGGGCTCGCGTGAACTCGTCGCGAAATCGCGCGGCGTGCTCGTGTTCCCGAACGTGCTGCAGGCCGGCTTCATCGTCGGTGGCCAGTCCGGCAACGGCGCGCTGCGTGTCGGCGGCAGCACCGTCGGCTACTACAACACGTCGTCGCTGTCGGTGGGCCTGCAGGCCGGCGCGCAATCGAAGGCGATCGTGTTCCTGTTCATGACGCAGGATGCGCTCGACTCGTTCCGCAAGTCCGAAGGCTGGTCGGCCGGCGCCGACGCTTCCGTCGCTGTCGTGAAGGTCGGCGCGAACGGTGCGGTCGACTCCAACACGGCCACCGCTCCGGTCGAGGTGCTGGTCCTGACCAACGCGGGCCTGATGGGCGACCTGTCGGTCAACGGCACCAAGGTCACCCGCCTCCACATCTGACGAGCCGACACGGCCCCACGGCCGGATTGCTTCCCGGCAACGCCGCGATTCCGGTCGCGGCGTTTTCGCGTGCGCCGCGCGCAGCGGCTATGATGGCGGCACCTTTGCGGGCATACTGCCCGTCGGGCCGCCCTGCGCGCGCTTCGCCGCGAACCCGTGACGTTCGCGAGCCGATCGCACGCGAGGCAACGAGATTCAATCAAACCAGGCATCAATCTGCGCGAACCATCCATGGATAGCGGACACGACCACCAAAAATTCTTCTATTTCCTGCTGTTCGCGGTCACCGTCGGACTATGCTGGATCCTCGCGCCGTTCTCCGGCGCCGTCTTCTGGGGCACCATTCTCGCGATCCTGTTCCAGCCTGTGCAGCGCTGGCTCGCCGCGCGCTTCGGCAAACGGCGCAACCTGGCCGCGCTCGTGACGATGTCGCTGATCATCCTCATCGTGATCCTGCCGCTCGTGTTCGTCGCGGCGACGCTCGTGCAGGAAATCGCGTACGTGTACCAGGAGCTGAAGAGCGCGCAACCGAATTATTCGCAGTACTTCCATGACATCATTCACGCGTTGCCGACGTCGATCCAGAACCTGCTGCAGAAATACGGGCTGACCAACATCCCCGGCATCCAGAAGAAGCTGACCGACGGTGCCGCGCAGATCAGCCAGTTCGCGGCAACCCAGGCGCTCAGCATCGGGCAGAACACGTTCCAGTTCGTCGTCAGCTTCGGCGTGATGCTGTACATGGTGTTCTTCCTGCTTCGCGACGGCGGCGAGATCGGCCGCCGCGTGCGCCGCGCGATGCCGCTCGACGAAGAACACAAGAACCTGCTGCTCGCGAAGTTCACGACGGTGGTACGCGCAACCGTGAAGGGCAACATCGCGGTCGCGCTCGTGCAGGGCGCGCTCGGCGGGCTGATCTTCTGGATCCTCGGGATCGAGGGCGTCGTGCTGTGGGGCGCGCTGATGGCGTTCCTGTCGCTGCTGCCGGCGATCGGCGCGAGCCTCGTGTGGGTGCCCGCCGCGCTCTACTTCCTCGCGATCGGCGCGATCTGGAAATGCGTGATCCTCGTCGCGTTCTGCGTCGGCGTGATCGGCCTCGTCGACAACCTGCTGCGCCCGATCCTCGTCGGCAAGGACACGAAGATGCCCGACTGGGTCGTACTGATCTCGACGCTCGGCGGGATGGCGCTATTCGGGATCAACGGCTTCGTGATCGGACCGCTCGTCGCCGCGCTGTTCATGGCGAGCTGGGACATCTACGCGCGCGCCGAACAAGGGGAATGACGCAACGCGTCACGGATGTCGAATCCTGATCACGACGGGCGCCACGGCGCCCGTTTCCATGTCCGGCCCCGCGACCGTCAGCACGCCGCCATACGGGCCGACACGATGTGCACGCGCCGAATCCAGCGGCACGATTCGATCGCCGCCCGCATCGCGCCATGTCGCGCGAACCTCCGCTCCCGCGGGCCGCGAAAGCGGCCGGCCGTCCAGTTCCACGAGCGCCACATGCGCGCCGGGCAAGCGCCGGCCATGCGCATCGAACCGGAGTGTCGCCGCGGCGGCGCTGCGGGAGGCCCCGATCGACGGCGCGTCGAATCCCACGTCGTAAAGATCGACGAGCGCGCCGGCGAATCGCACGATGCCGTCCGCGCGCGCCGGCTCGGCCGCACCCACGCCCGACATCGCGAACACGATGCCGAACCCGGCCGCGACGATCCGCAACCTGGCGCCGATGCGCCGCTTCGTTCGATCGCGCACCGCCGCCTGCGCCGTCTTCGTTTGCATGTTTCGCCTCCCGTTTCGCCGCGCAAATGAAAAACGGCGGCGTGACGCGCATGTCACGCCGCCGTTTGCTGGCAATTACTTTAAGGAGAGCGGCCGGAACAATATATGGGACAAGTCTTAAATTGATGCCGGACGATGCAGACTCAACGTGCGCGGCTCATGCGTCCGGATCGACGCGCAGCACGAGCTTGCCGCGATGGTCGCCGTCGAACAGTCGATTCAGCACGTCGGGAGCGTTCTCGAGCCCGTCGGCGACGGTTTCCTCGGCCTTGAGCCGGCCGTCGCGCAGCCATTCGGCGAGCGTCTGCACCGCCTCGCGGCTCTTGCGGTAGTCGAGGATCAGGAAGCCGCGCATCGTGAGCCGCTTCGAGATCAGCACGCCGACGTCGTCCGCCGCGCGGCCGCTGTTGTAGTTCGAGATCACGCCGCACAGCGCGACGCGCCCGCCGATCACCATCCGCGACAGCACCGCGCGCATCACCTCGCCGCCGACGTTCTCGAAGTTCACGTGCACGCCGTCCGGTGTCGCTGCCTTCAGCTGCTCTCGGAAATCGTCGGCCTTGTAGTCGACGGCCGCGTCGAAGCCGAGCGTCTCGGTCAGGTAGCGGCACTTGTCCGCGCCGCCCGCGATCCCCACCACGCGCGCGCCGTGAATCTTGCCGATCTGGCCGGCGATCGAGCCGACCGACCCGGCCGCCGCCGACACGACGAGCGTCTCGCCCGGCTGCACCGGCGCGATGTCGGTCAGCCCGTAATACGCGGTCAGGCCGCTCATCCCGCACGCGCCGAGCAGCGTCGGCATCGGCAGGCCCGACTGCGCGGGCAGCTTCACGAGCTGCGCGGCCTGGTCGGCCGGCACGACCGCATAGTCCTGCCAGCCGACCAGCCCCTGCACGAGATCGCCTTGCGCGAAACCCGCATGGCGCGACGCAACCACGCGCCCGATGCCGAGCGCGCGCATCACTTCGCCGATCGCGACGGGCGGCAGGTATTGTGGCACGTCGCTCATCCACACGCGGTTGGTCGGATCCATCGACAGATACAGCACGCGCACGAGCACTTCGCCGTCGGCGAGCGCCGGCACGGGCGTTTCGACGAGCGAAAAGTGTTCGCGGCCGACCCGCCCTTCCGGGCGCGTCTTCAGCAGCAGTTGGCGGTTCACGAGTGTCGACACGATGCTCTCCTCCGGTTGTTGTCGTCGATGCGCGTCAGACCGCGCACATGCCGCCGTCGATCACGAGTTCGGCGGCCGTCACGAAGCGGCTTTCGTCGGATGCCAGGTAGACGGCCGCATGCGCGACGTCGTCCGGATCGCCGAGCCGGCGCAGCGGAATGCCGCGTGCGAGCTTGCGCGTCGCATCGCGTTCGCCGAGCGACTGGAACAGCGGCTCGACGATCCCCGTGCGAATGAACGCCGGGTGAATCGAGTTGCAGCGCACGTCGAGCTCGCGGCGCGCGCAGTCGATCGCGACCGACTTCGTCAGCGACGCCACCGCGGCCTTCGACGCGTTGTACGCGGTGAAATCCGGCTCGACCTTGAACGCGGCCACCGACGAGATGTTGATGATCGACGCCGGACGGCTTGCGCCCAGGTACGGCAGCGCATGCTTGCAGCCGAGCACGATGCTCTCGACGTTGATCGCCATCACGCGCCGCCATTCGTCGAGCTCGATCTGCGCGGGCGCGCCCATCGACCCGACGCCGGCATTGTTGACGAGCACCGACAACCCGCCCATGGCTTCGTTCGCCTGCGCGAGCAGCGCCTGCCAGCGCGCCTCGTCGCGCACGTCCTGGGTGGCCGCGAACGCGACCGGCGCCGCGTGTCCCGCATTGAGTTCGTGCGCGAACGCGTCGAGCACCGCCGCGTCGGCGACGTCGGTCAGGAACACGCGCGCGCCCTGCTCGACCATCCGGCGCGCGATCGCGCGGCCGAGGCCGCCGACGGCGCCCGTGATGTACGCGCACTTGCCTGCGAGGCGCGGGGAAACGATTGTCATGGGACCTGCTCCTTTCGTGAATCGTCGTCGCGGACTGGTGCCGCGACGGCGGTTGCCGTGGCGCGGGCCGACGGCCGCGCGGTTTGCGCGAGTATAGCGAGCCGGCCGCAGCGCGTCGGACAAATCAGGCAGGCCGCCGCTGCCCCGGCCACGATCGAACGAACGCCAGCGTACGCGATTGCCGCCGATCGATGAAATGAATATTCGTAATGCCCGGTCATAGACCTGGCTCATGACCTTCGTCGCCTCTCCGGGGCGACGGGACGAACCTGTCCAGCGCGCCGGATCACCGCGAACATCGATTCAATGAAGGCGGAACGCCGGATTTCGACAATGAAGAGGAAGGAATTGGATGTGGCTCGGCGGGGCCGCCGCCGCGGGCGACCACTTCACCTGACACCGGGACACCGACGCCCCGGGAAAGAACGACCGTCAGAACCCGTTGCCGGACGTGCGCATGAATGCACAGAACTGCGGGGAATGCGTATCGATCATCTGCTGGAACGGTGCACGATTCCCGTACGCGATGCCGGACACGAGCAGCAGGCAGACGGCCGCGATGCGCGGCGAGAACGAGCGCTTGTGCGCCCGCTCGTAGGTCCGCAGGAACACCAGCGCGACCAGCGCGCCGAGCAGCCAGCCGACGACGACCTCGGGAATCGTGTGCGAGTGGTCGAACACGCGCGCAACGGCCGTCACCGCGCCGACGGCGAGGCCCGCCGCCACACCCGGTACCTTGCCCGCACGGAAGGCCTGCCACAGCATCGACAGCGCGACGGTCCACACGGACGTCGACAGCATCGTATGGCCGCTGATCACGCGGAAGTCGAACTGCGGGATCTCGACGCCGCAGCCCGCATAGAGAATCTTGGTCGCCCCGACCAGGCTCATGCCGGCCGCGAGCAGCACGATCCAGCGCACCGCGAGCCGCCAGTCGGACAGCGCGAGCCAGACCGCGCAGGTCAGCGCGACCGGCAGGGTGAGCGCGGCGTCGCCGATGTTGCTGATTTCACTCCACATAACAAACGTCGAACGGCTGGCAAAACGCGCAGTTTAACGCAGGCGCGCCACGCGCCTGTTTCAGCCTGTGACAGGCTGTATCAGCCCGCGACACCGGTAATCAGCAGCAGGTTCGTGCCGGTGATGACGACGAACAGCGTCCACGCGGCGACCTGCATCCTGCGGCCGATCGCATGCTCGCCCATCGTGTCGCGATCGCTGACCGACCGGATCAGCGGCCACATCGCGAACGGCAGTTGCAGGCTCAGCAGCACCTGGCTCCAGACGAGCAGTTGCCCGACCGAGTTCTCGCCGAGCCACAGCACGCCGACGAGCGCGGGCGCCAGCGCGAGCCCGCGCGTGATCAGCCGGCGCTGGTAGCACGGGATTTTCGTATGCAGGAAGCCGTCCATGATCACCTGGCCGGCGATCGTGCCGGTCAGCGTCGAACTTTGCCCCGACGCGAGCAGCGCGATGCCGAACAGCAGCGCGGCCGCGCCGCCCGCGATCGGCGTGATCAGCCGGTACGCCTGTTCGATGTCGGTCACGTCGTGCTGGCCGGTTGCATGGAACGCCGCGCCCGCGACGACCAGGATCGCCGCATTGACGAGCATCGCGACGAACAGCGACACGCAGGTGTCGATCCGCACCAGCGCGAGCGTGTCGCGGATCAGGCCGCGCGCGCCGCCGACGACATGGCGCGTCTGCACGACCGACGAATGCAGATACAGGTTGTGCGGCATGATCGTCGCGCCGACGATGCCGAGCGCGAGCACGATCGCGTCCTTGCGGTCATGGCCCGGATCGCCCGGCACGAGCCCCGCCGCGACCGCATGCCAGTCGGGCGGCGTGATCGCGACCTGCGCGACGAAGCAGAACGCCATCGTCGCGATCAACCCGAGCACGATCGCCTCGATCTGCCGGACGCCCTTGCCCTGCAACCCGAGGACGATCACCGTGTCGAGCGCGGTGAGCACGATCCCCCACGCGAGCGGCACGCCGAGCAGCAGCTTGAATGCCAGCGCGCAGCCGAGCACTTCGGCGATGTCGCACGCGATGATCGACACCTCGGCGGTCACCCACTGCACGATGCGGCCCAGGCGGCCATAGCGGTCGTAGCTGGCCTGCGCGAGATCCTTGCCCGCGACGAGGCCGAGCCGCGCGGCGAGCATCTGCAGGAAGATCGCGGCGAGGCTCGAGAACGCGACGACCCACAGCAGCGAATAGCCGAACTGCGAGCCGGCCTGGATGTCGGTGGCCCAGTTGCCCGGATCCATGTAGCCGATCGCGACCAGCAGGCCCGGGCCGAAGAAGCGCTTGAGCTTCATCCAGCGCGACGCGCCGGCGTCGATCGTGATGCTGCCCTTTACTTCCGACGGGCAGAAGGGGGCTGTGGCGGTGGTGGGGAGCAGAGGCATGGGGCGGGTGCGGTCGGTAATGCGCCGATTGTACGGGTAGCACGAAGGCGTGGCACGCGTGCATGCGAAGCGCGGCAGCAGTCCGCGAAAGTAGCGACAAGCCCCAGTGCGCGATGTCTGTCTGCGCTCGAACATCCCATCGTCCCCTGTATTGCGGTATGGCGAACGAAACCGTACGCAGTGCGCGAAAACCCGTACTACGCATCGGCGAAGCACGCTAACATACGGCTGCACTTCGGCAAACAGACCGATACAGCGACGGGGAGAAAATGCATGACGGACGTGAACAACATCGAAACAATCGGGCCGCGCGTAGTCAAGCTGCGGCCGCTCGTTGATTGCTCGCCGGCACAGCAGGCGCAGGTTCGCGAGATCAGAAATCAGGATGGTGTGCGGGCGGCCATGTACACGGACCATCTGATCACAATTGCCGAGCATGAGCGCTGGCTCGTCAAGCTCGCCCACGACGCAACGCAAATCGTCTTCGCCGTTCTCAATGACGACGATCATCCGATCGGAGTTATCAGCCTCAATGCACTCGACCGCAAACATCAAAAGTCAGATTGGGCCTTCTACTTATCGGAAACGGAGCGCGGTGGGCTTGGTGCGGCGCTCGAGTTCCAGTTGATTGAATTCGCGTTCAACGCGTTGCAGCTGCGCAAGCTCAACTGCGAAGTCATCGAGACCAACGACGTGGTCGTCCGGCTGCACAAGAAGTTCCATTTCGCCGAGGAAGGTCTGCGGCGTTCCAACGTTGAAAAGAACGGGCAGCGAATCGGCGTTTATCTGCTCGGACTCACCCGCGAAGACTGGTTCGAACATCGCGCACAGACGCTCGCCAAATATGCGTCCGTCTTCTCGAAGTTTGCGATCACACTGGAATACGAGCGGCAGCCCGCCGAATGATGCATGGTCGCGCCGGATCGACTGTCACGTCAACTCGTCGCGCATCGCCGCCCTACGGCGCTCCACAGGCTGCCAGCCTCCCGGTATCGCTGCGGAACTGAATGCGCGCACGACCCTTCGGTCGAGGCGCCCGATGCCCGCCCTACCCGAGGATCTCCCGCGGAATCGGCTCGCCCACCCCGACATCGACACGCGCAGGCAGCCCCAGAATTGCATCGAGGTATTTCGGCGCCAGTCCCAATCCGGGTCGGATGCTCCTGACATGTTCGTGCGTGATGATGTCGCCCTTTCTGATTGGCCGAACGGCATAGAGCGAGCGCCGAAACTGCACGTTACCTTTCTCGCTCTCCTTGCGCTCATAGTTGACGCACCCGAGGGCGCTCCACGCGGTGCGCGCGCCACGCACCAGCGCATCGAGGTCCGCCGGTTCGAGCGAAAAGCTGTCATCCGGTCCGCCACCGTTACGGTCGAGCGTCACGTGTTTCTCGATCAGTGCGGCGCCGAACGCAATACTCGCAACCGCGGTCGTATTGTCGACCGTGTGATCCGACAACCCCGTCACCACACCAAAGCGGCCGGCCATATCGGCAATCGTGCGCAGGTTGTAGTCCTCGGGCGGCGCAGGATATCCGCTGACGCAATGCAGCAACGCCAGCGATCTGCATCCGCCAGCACGAGCGGCATCGACCGCCTCGCGAATTTCCTCCGCGTCTGCCATACCGGTCGAAATGATCATCGGCTTGCCCGTTTGCGCGACATACCGAATCAGCGGCAGATCGATCGCCTCGAACGATGCAATCTTGTAGGCCGGTGCGTTCAGGTCTTCAAGCAGGTCGACCGCCGTGCGATCGAACGGTGAACTGAAGATGCTGATACCGAGCTTTCTCGCATGTTCAAACAGCGGCTTGTGCCAATCCCACGGCATGTGCGCCCACTGGTAGAGATCGAACAGCGATCGTCCATCCCATAAGCCGCCTTTGATCTGAAACTCGGGGCGAGAGGATTCAATGGTGATCGTATCGGGGCGATAGGTTTGCAACTTTACGGCATCGGCACCCGCGCGGCGTGCCGCCTCGACGATCCGGAGTGCCGTGTCGAGGCTGCCGTTGTGATTGGCCGACAACTCGGCAATAATGTACGGCGAATGTTTGGCGCCGATCCGGCGTCCATCGATTTCGAATTCCATTCCTTACTCCCTTTCCATCAAACGGTTGACGACGCGATCGCAGCCCGATCCGTCGACCTGCTGTCGAATGCGCATCCGCCGCGCACGATATGCGTCAGACGCGGGGGCCAGGTTTCGCAGCAGACGTTCGTATGTTTCACGAGTCGTCTGGCGCCAGTCGCCCGCGTAGTCGACAAGTTCGATCTTGCCCAGATGCCGGGCAAGACCGACCTGATTGGGCGCAACCGCCGTAATGGTGCAATTCAGCCCGATGCAGAAGCGTTCCCAGTTTGTTACACCTGAAGCGCCGAACGCGTAATCAGCCCGTGCCATCATCGATGCCATGTCGTCCACGTGGCGGTGAAGGCGTATGCCGCGCACTCCGGCGGCCATACGGATTAGCGCTTCCGCATGCGGATTGGCGACGCCGATCAGGACGTCCGCTTCGAGATCCGGACGCCCCACCGACGACCACGCCGCGATGAACTTCCCCGTTTCACCGGTCGCGTCGACGCCGCCGAAAAAGACCAGCAAGCGGTAGGGTTCACTAGCGTGCCTCGACGCCGCAGCAGCACGTTGCACACGAAAATCGGGGGGCAGTAATGCGTAGCTCGGCCCGAGCAATAATTCGCAGTTCGGGGACACGAACGCTGGATAGCGACTATCGGCGTCCGGATAAGGATTCTGGTCGAGCAGCACATCACAGTCGTGCGGCCGGTCAGCAAGATCATCGATGACCATCACGTGACGCACGCATGGGCGTAGTTGGCGCTCCCATTCTGCATCGAGAGCATAGTGATCGACGATCAGCCAATCGATTGCATCGCCGACGCGATGCAGCGCGTCGCGCGTTTGCGCCGCGTCCACGTCCTGCCCGCATCCAAGCCAGCTCGCATGCCCGCGTTCAGCGCCGCCCGCATCGGAGGACCGTGACAGTACGGGGAGGCGCCGGCAGTCGAAGCCCCGCCGCTCGATCAGTGTCGCGAGATGGCCCGCGTGCTCACGCGTTACGAACGTCGGCAGTATGCCTGCCTCGCGCAGTGCCGTGGCAAGGGTCAGGCAACGCATCACGTGCCCGCTGCCGATGTCGATCGACGCGTCCGCACGGATCACGGCCCGAGCGCGACTCATCGGGTCGCCGCCAGCGCGTGATGCATCAGCTCAGCGGCAACCCAGTCCTCAGGAGTGTCGATGTCCTGCACGCGATAGCGCGGCAGAATGATCGGCACTGACACGCTCGAAAACAGGGGCTTGCCGACCTGAAATGCTTCCGCGCGCCCCCAATAGAACTGCCCCGCATCGTGGTATGCCGGCTCGAGATCCTGCGAGCGCGTCGTCATGTGCTCGGGCTGGAACATCGCGACACGCCCCGCGCGCGTCATTCGTATCGCACGCTGAATCGGAAACGCGTAACTCGTCACGGAGAACGCGAAGTCGCTCCCCTGCTCGTTCAGCGTCTCCCAGCCGCGCTGGAGATCTTCTGGAGCGAGGAACAAAGCCGTCGCATAGATACAGCACACCCACTCCGGCGCCGCTGCCCCGGCCGACAATTCGCCGATCGCGTGCTGAATGACTGTAATCGTCGTCGTGTGTTCATCTGCCAACGCTGTCGGGCGTCGGAACGGCACCTCCGCGCCATGGGCCCGCGCAACCTCGGCAATTTCGTCGTCGTCGGTCGAGACGATCACGCGATCGAAGCAACCGGAAGCACGTGCGGCTTCGATCGGATAGGCGATGGCCGCCTTGCCGTTAAACATCTTGATGTTCTTGCGCGGAATACGCTGACTACCGCCACGAGCAGGAATGATCGCGATCTTCACGACAGCACTTCCTCCAGAGTATTGACGACGTGCACCTGCTGCGCGTCGGTGAGCGTCGCGAACATCGGCAAACTGATTGCTTCCGCATAATAGCGTTCGGCCTCCGGAAATTCGCCAGCATGGAAACCCAGCTTTTCGTAGTACGGCTGCGTATGGACCGGGATATAGTGCAGATTGACCGCGATCCCGGCTTCGCGCAGCGCAATGAATACTTCACGATGCGACTTGCGAATTCGGTCGATCTTCAATCTAACGACATAAAGATGCAAACCGGAGTAGGTGTCCGGCAACTGCCACGGTGTCAGGACCGGCAACGCACCCAGCAGCGCATCGTAGCGCCGCGCCAGCGCATGGCGCCTCGCGACATAGTCGTCCAGCCGCGTCATCTGAGAAATCCCGAGCGCCGCCTGCAACTCCGTCATCCGGTAGTTGAATCCCAGTTCGGTCTGCTGATAATACCAGGGGCCATCGGCCTCGTGCGTCATGCGCGCAGGATCGCGCGTGATTCCGTGGCTGCGCAGCAATGCCATGCGCTCCGCAAGTCGATTGTCGTTGGTAAGCGCCATCCCGCCTTCCGCGGTCGTGATGATCTTGACCGGGTGGAAGCTGAACACCGTAATGTCGGCGTAACGTCCATCACCTACGTACCGCCCGTCGATCTTACCGCCGATCGCGTGCGACGCGTCCTCAATGATCCTGAAACCATACTCCCGCGCAAGCGCGTTGATCGCGCGCATGTCGCACGGCTGGCCACACAAGTGCACGGGGATGACGACCTTGGGCAAGGTGCCGGTTTCACGTGCACGTTCCAGCTTCGCCTTCAATGCATGCGGATCCATGTTGTAGGTACGCGGATCGATATCGACGAAATCCACATCGGCACCGCAGTAGCGTGCGCAATTGGCCGACGCGACGAACGTGATCGGGCTTGTCCATACCCGATCCCCCGGCCCGACGTCGAGCGCGAGACACGCGATATGGAGCGCGGACGTCGCGCTATTGACGGCGATCGCATGGCGCGCACCCACTTTCCCCGCGACACACGCTTCGAATCTCGGCACCATCGGCCCCTGCGTCAGGAAATCCGACGTCAGAACCGCGGTCACCGCATCGATATCCTCGCGCGTAATGTCTTGCCGGCCATAGGGAATCATTCAAGCACCCGCGATGTGATTGAACTCGACAATCTCGTCGAGCTTCAGGAAATGCTCGTTCGTACCCGAGTTGTATTCGAATCCGCGCTGTACAGGTCGCCCGCACTCATTCAGCCTGTTCGTCGTGAAATCATTGTCCAACCGATTGAACATGATCGTCGGGCTCAGGACGTAATGATCATCGAACTCGATCGTCAGATGCGAGTCGTCCGACGGGCACATGATTTCGTGCAATTTTTCGCCCGGCCGGATACCGACCACCTTATGGGACAGACGCGGAGCGATCGCAGTCGCCAGATCGACGATGCGCACCGACGGAATCTTCGGCACGAAAATTTCTCCGCCCTTCATCCGTTCGAAGTTTCTCAGTACGAAATCGACGCCCTGCTGAAGGGTGATCCAGAAGCGAGTCATGTCGACGTGTGTAATGGGCAGATGGTCGGCGCCATTCGCAATCAACTGCCGGAAAAACGGCACCACCGAGCCGCGCGATCCGACCACGTTTCCGTACCGCACGACCGAGAATGTCGTGCGATGGCCGCCAGACATGTTGTTGGCCGCAACGAACAGCTTGTCGGAAGCGAGTTTGGTGGCGCCATACAGATTGATCGGATTCGCGGCCTTGTCGGTGGAAAGCGCGATGACCCGGTCGACTTCATTCGCGAGCGCGGCACGGATGACATTCTCCGCGCCGTGAATGTTCGTCTTGATGCATTCTGTCGGATTGTATTCGGCTGCCGGCACTTGCTTCAGCGCCGCGGCGTGAATGATGAAATCGACGCCCTTGGTCGCTTGAATCAGCCGTTCGCTGTCGCGAACATCGCCGATGAAGTAACGCATGCACGGGTCGTTGAATTCCTGTTGCATCTCGAACTGCTTCAGTTCGTCGCGCGAAAATATGATTAGGCGTCGCGGCTTGTAACGGCTCAGGATGGTCCTGACATACTTTTTCCCGAACGAGCCGGTGCCACCCGTAATGAGAATGGATTTATTGTCGAACATAACGCCCCCCTTTTCATTCAAAAAATTTGGTCTTCATGTCCGGCCGGATAGCGATACGATCGCGCGGCCGTGGTTCACGTTCCCGGTCGTGCGGGCTCACTGCAACGCCGTTACGGAAGCATCGCCGGGCCCGGCTCGGTGGCGGCGCATCATTGCGGAATTCCGCCAATACCCTTGCTCGCACCAAGACGATTTCCGATACCACGAAACCCCGACACCTGAACGGATTCCGATGTCGGGCCGTCATTGGCGACCTGAATTCCGTAGCCGAGATTACTGCTGGCATCGAAGCCATTCACAACGGCGCCGGCAGACTGCAGCAACAAGCCGTCCTTGCCGTTTCCTGTAGCGCTGCCCGACACCGCGCAGCCGTCGCTGTGAAACAGGTGAATACCGTGGCCCGCGTTGTGATTGGCGCGAATCCCGACGAGTTGCGTCCGCGGAGACGCGGACGCAACGAAGCCACCACCGGCGTTGCCATCGGCCTGAAAATCGACGAACACGTTGTTTTTGTTCTCGTACCCGGAACCGCCGCTCATGCGGCACCCATCGCCGCGATTGTCTTGGGACTTCACGTGCTCGATGCGATTGAACGACGATCCATTCCCGAGATATACGCCACCATAGCCGTTGGTTGTCCGCCCGTTCAGATTGCAGATCGCGTCGTGGATCGTGTTGTATTTGCCGCCATCGCCTGCCCCCGTCGCCATGCCGTCGATCATGATGCCTGCGGCATCGTTGTTGTTGCATGTGACACCGGCGACCTCGTTACGCTGGCCACCGTTGATCGTGATGCCGATCCGATTCTTCGAGAATTCTCCGCCGATCACCCGGTTGCCGACCGCACCCGTGCCAAAGATCGAGACCCCAGCGCCGTCCTTCCCGGTCGCGCCTTCGATACGTGTCACGCGCACTTCGTTGCCGTCGCACGGCGCGCCATCACTGACGATATCGATACCTTTGTTGCGCACGTTCACTATCGCACCGCCGACGATCGTGCATTGGCGACTGTTGCGCAGCACGATCGCGGATTGCCCGTCCTGTCCGGACTCCCCGACGATACTGACAAAGCGAATGTGTACGCTCCGGCCATTATCGACAAACATCGCCTGGGCACGCGCCGCGCAATGGACCGTTTGAAGGAACTCGATCTGACAACCAGACGGGATCACCAACCCGCGCTGGATCCGGAGCGCACGGCTCACGACGACACGTCGGCCGTCGGCGCGCTCCATCAACCGCTTCTGTAGCGCGTCTTCGGACAGTGGCCCGCTCGCATCGATCACGTCACTGTCGTTCTGCTGTCTCTGCGCCAGCGCCATGCGCGGCAGCGCGATACCGCAAGCCGCCGCCCACGACACGCCAACTGCGGCGAACGACGCGACGCCCATCGAGCTCCCGAGGAACTTCCTGCGATGCATATCAATTTCCTCCAACACGCTGACGATCGAGATTCCGCACCAACGCATCGTGTGCAAGGCACACGAACGAGATCGGATATTCGACGGCATAACGGTAGAACAGCCGCGGCTCGTCCAAGATCCGGAACAGCCAGCGCAGATGCCACTCGTCCGCCCACCGCGGGTAATAGTCGATCCGTCCGTTTGCGGTCTGGTGCAGAAACCCGCCGCACGTGTAGCCGTGCCCGCACCAGCCCGCGTCGGCCAGTTCTACGAGGAAGCGCTCCTGGCTCACCGAGCCCATACCGCATATCACAATGTCGGGCCTGCGGCACACGATGTCGGCTATCAGATGCCGCTTCGTTTCCGAAGTCAGATATCCATGATGCGTCCCACAAAACACGATGTCTGGGTAGCGCGTCGCGAAGACTGCCCGTGCCGCCTCGACCTCGTGAGGTTTCGAACCGACAAGAAATATGGATCGTCTCGCTTCGTTCGCTCCAGCGAGCACATCGGCTCCGACCGATGTCATGTCGAAACTCAGGCGCGGCACATCGATTCCGCAAACGCGTTTCAGAAACACGCACAGGGAAATACCGTCGACCCCGACCGTATCAAAGCGTGCGAGCAGATCGGTGTTCGAACGCAGTTTCAGATAAGAGTACGGATTGACGAACGTGCACAGGCGAGCGTCAAGCACGGCCCGTTTGTCTCGCGCAAATGTCGAATCGCACATCTGAACGAGACTCTGGCGGGTTTGTCGATAAGTCACGAGATTGCCTCGGGTTGCAGACGGGCGAAGTTCAGATACACGGCGAACAACAACAAGGTCCCCGGTGCCTGAAAGATGTTGTGCAGGGACATCAGCAAGACGTTGGCCATAAAAAATGGAACGACGAGACGCCGATATCCGCGCGCCTGCGCATTGCGCACGGCGCTGCCGGAAAGAAATCCCCTGACCAGCACGAACGAGAACAATCCGACGAAGAGGATCGAGTAGTCGTACCAGTAACGCAGTACGTCGAAATGGGTGATGTAACCGGTAGCACGCTCGGCGCTTCCGGCCCCGAACCCGCCAAAGTAGTTGTTGGAAGCGAGCCTCATCCACAGCTCCAGATACCAGCCGACCCGCGTGTTCAGCGATCCACCGTCTGAATCACTCTGCGCGAACACCCGCGAGTGCGTACCGCCTGTCGTCATTGCATCGCGCAGGTCCCACGCGACGAGCGCAACAATCGCCGATCCAAGCAAAATCAATGCGTAGTACGCCGACCGATTTCTGGCGATTCCGGCGGCCGTCCCGAGCAGCAGCATTTCGTACAGCACCAGCGTCATCAGCGCTGACCGCGTACCTGACAGAACTATGCATAACACCGACGCCACGAACAGCGGTACGATCCATCGCAGGCGCAGGTGGTTATTGCGGGCAACGAGGTAGGCAAGCATCACGCCGTTCGCAAAGATTGGCGGCGACAGCGAGAATCCGGCAAACCGCCCCTCGTATCCGACCATGCCGGTTACTGCCCCAAGCGTCGGGAAAATCACGATGATCAGCAATGCGAGCCACGCCGCGAACGATCTAGAATCGATACGCCCGTTATCGATGCGCTCGCGCACGGCACTGAACGTGACGACCAGGAGGAACATGTACAGATAGTCGCGCGCCAGCTTCTGTGCGGCACCCTGGTCGTCGATCGCAGCCAGCGCGACCATCAGGACCGCGAAGGCCGCCAGCACTCCCGGAAGCCAAATCGGCATGCGCTTTCGGAACACGAACGCCGTCCCGGCAGCGGCTGCCACGACCACCGCGATAGCTGGGTTGAATTCGCCCGCTTCCGTCAGACCATGAAGCAGCGCGAGGAAGCCGTCCGCGTATGCCACCATGCTGATCGCACCGGCAAGAAGGATTCCGTTAAGCTCGGCGCGTTTCATAATCCCTCATCAAATCGGACTCCGTAACGCTTGAAACCGACCGCTTCTTCATCACTCGCGTCATGGATACCGCGGCCTGATCATCGAGAACCCGCAGATTGATCGCATCGATCCCGGCTAGCGACGAGAGGTTGAGGAGTGCCGTGCTATTCAGCCCGATGACCCTGACATGCGCGTGGCGCTGCCTGAGGCCTATTACGAACTCCTCCGCGATCAGCGATGTCTTAACACGCTTTTCTCGCAACGGCTCGTAGTGCGAAATAATCCGGCTTCTCGGGTGCGGCAAGAAGTAATCCACGGCGTAGTTGGCATGGACCGCGCGATCGATACGTTCAGCATCGGCCGGAGAACGCAGGCCGTCCTCCGTCAGAGTGTGGCCGATATAAACTGTCGCCGTCTCTCCCCGCACTTCCGCAGCAGCCTTGCTCCGAAAGGCAGTGCCGCCCTCGGTCAGGCCCGACATCAGATCGAAGCGGACCAGTTCGCGTGCATGGTCTTCATAGACGTTCCGCTCGGCGTAAATCGAATAGTGACGCTCGATATCGCGAACCACATTCACATACAGGTAGCGTCGTCCCAGAACGGCAAACAGGCAACGACCGGCACGCGATTCGCGCGATTCGCTGAAATACCCGTTCTCGACGATGTTTCCGCTGCCGTCGTCGAAGGTCTCGAAGCGGCGAATGCCGAACACCCACGCCAGGAAGCGCGAGTGTGCGTGCTTGAGATTTCCGCAGATCAGCGTGAAAGGGACGCCCCCCCGCCGGACGCTGCGCCCCCACAATGCAAGTCGCCACGGATCGCGGAAATCGTGAGGAAGCTGAAGCAAGTCAGAACCGTGCGTGGCGTGCCGGGAAAGTCGCGCGTAATAGGCATGATGGCTCGGTGCGTCGTTGAAGCACAGGTACAACAAGCGAAAATTCCCGATGGCGCCTAGTTCGACCAGGCGCATCGCAATCAGCGCGTGCAGCGGTGTGTAGCAGACCAGCAAATTCATCATTGTCTCAACGTAGTTTCATCACGCACGGTACGGAGTCCAGCCGTTCTGCGACGACCTGACGCGCTTGAGGCGAGCCACCTTGCCGCATGCCATAAAGCCAAATGCAGCGACGAGCGCGACCGGGACCGCCTGCTGAGGAACCCGTGCGCCGATGCACATCGCAACAGCGAGAAAGAGCCCGATCGCAAGCAGATTGATGATCAGAATGTCTCGATCGCGTCCGAGTGCGTACAAGGCGTAATGCGGTATCAGGCTGAGTGAGAAAAGTGCGGAGGCAGCCACCAGCCAGAAGAACAGGTCGACGTGCTCGCGGTAGATCGGCTTCGCGACGACTGCCAGCACGGGCCAGACCAGCAAGACGGCTGCGACCACAAAACTGCCAGTCAACATCAGCGTCGAATTCGCCATCCGCCTGTACGTGCTGGCGAACGCATTTGCATCGAACGTCCGGGCGGCAGCCACGACACGCGGATACAGGAACGCAATGACGCCTGCATCGAGCAGCGCGACAAGCGCGCCCGCCATGCCCGCAAAGAACGTGTAGACACCGACCAGCGCCGGGCCGGCATAGGCCTGCTCCAGATAGCGGTCGACGGTGAATAGGCCGCGCATGGCCAACGTCGCCACCAGCAGCGGCAGCGCGACGCGTATGCCCCGCCTGATCCAGCCCCAGTCGACGCCCTGCTTGCAGACGCGCCAGTCGAACTGCATCAGTGGCCGGACGGCGAGCAGTACCGAGCAGGCCGCCCCACACGCCCACGTTCCGAGTACCCAATCGAGCGTACGCAACTCGGGGGACGCCAGCAGTCCGATGCCACCGGCGATCGCTGTTGCACCGCTACGAACGAACAGCAGCGTCGTGGCGCGCAGCGTATGTGACATCACGGTCAGCAGACGGGTCAGCTCCTGCGCGATGTGTTCCAGCAGCAGCAGCAACAGAACCCATGCGATCAAATGCCCGGGCAGCATCCCCGACAAGCCCAGCGTCGCGGCCAGCAACGGCAGCGTGACGACGTAGCAGACGAGCTGAAAGACAGCTTGGTTGCGCAAGATGCGCGGCCAGGCGTCGCGCGCTTCGCCCAGTAACTCACGCGTGCTGTACGTATAGAAATCGATCCCGGCCAGATACAACGCGTAACTGACCGTTACAGACACGATGCCGAATTCACCAACGCTGGCCGGAACCAGACAGCGCGCCATGACAAACAGCAACAGAAAGCGACTGCCAAGCGTCGCGACGCGCAGGCCGACATTCAACACGCGCGACATCGCGATCGACCGCATCGGCGTGACCGGCTCAACTGAATTTGGGGCCTTGACGGACATGCTCACGATCAGACACGCTCGGTCGTTTTCGATGCCGTGCCGCGGGCGTTCGCGTTGTATGCGTAGACCTCGTGGCGGTATGTGCCGTACTTGTCGCCATACGCGTAGCGCCCGGCCCGAGGTACCAATGCATTGAGTACCACACCCTTGACAGGCACCCCGACCATCTTCAGCCGCTTGTCGGTTTCGGTTACCTCGCCGAGCTTCGTCACCCCGGCCCGCCCGACCACGAATACGGAGCCGGCCTGCTTCGCGATGATTCCCGTATCGGCCACGGCCAGCACCGGCGCGGTGTCAATAATTACCACGTCATAGTCGTTCATCAGGCCGTCGACGATCTTGCCGAACTTCCCGGACAGCAGCAGCTCTGCCGGCGCTGGCGGTACCGAGCCGCACGGGATGAAGTCGAGGTTTGGCGTAACATCACGCCGCAGCACGTCATTCGCGGCCACCGTCCCGGCAATCAGCTCCGACAGACCGGGTTGACGAATGCCGCCGAAATGGCGATGCAGCCGGCCGGCACGCAGATCCGCGTCGATCAGCATTACGCGCATGCCGCCCGATGCGAGAACCGCCGCCAGATTCGCGCTGACAAACGATTTGCCCGCGCCGGGTGCCGCGCTGGTCAGCAGGATGACGTTGTTCTTGGCCTCGCATAGCGCGAATTGCAACGCGGTTCTCAAACTCCGTAGGCTTTCGATCGCCGGCTCTTCGGGATTGCAGGCCGCAAGCAGCGGCACGGTTCCATGCGGGCCGGCCCGCTTCGTCATCCCGGCCTTTTCCTTGTCGCTGAACGGAATCGTCGCGTAGACCGGCAGCCCCGCGCGGGACTCGATTTCGTGCGGATCCGAAATTCCGTCAAACAGGCGGGCCCGCGCAAAAGCGAGTGCGACACCGGCAAACAGACCGCCCAGCACAGCCGCGACCAGCACCAGCAGCTTCTTCGGCTTCACCGGATCGTCCGGCACCACGGCGCTGTCGATCAGGCGAACGTTACCGACCTTGCCCGCCTTCAGCAGCCGCAATTGCTGCACGTTGTTCAACAACGCCGTATATAGACCTGTATTGACCTGAACATCGCGAGTCAGTGAAACGATGTCCTGCTCGCGTTCCGGCAACTGCGCGATCCGGCGACGAGATTCCTGCTCCTGTGCGTCGAGCACCGCGATTTGCTGATCAACGGCAATGACGTCAGGATGCGTGCTCGCATAGCGCGCTGCCAGCATGCTCCGCTGCTGCTTCAATTCGAGCAGCTTGGTCTTGACGTCGGCGGCCGCCTGCAGCGCCAGCTTGGCCTCGGTATCGATATCGATCGAACCGAGCCGGATACGCATCGCGTTATAGCGCCTCTCGGAGTCTTCCAGTTGCTTGCGGAAGATCGGCACCTGCTGATCCAGAAAATCGAGCGATTTTTGCGCCTCGGCCGACTTTCGTTCGACGTTCTGCTTCAGATAGAGTCGTGCAATTTCGTTCATGACATCCGCAACTCGTTGCGGATCGCGGCTCTGCCACGAGACCGAAATGACGCCCGATTGCTTGCCCTGCTCGGCGACGATGAGCGCCTGCTGCATGTCGTTGACCGTCTCCAGGCGCGAATGGCGGCGCAGGACATATTGCGTGCCCGGTGCGCCGGTCAGCGTATCCACATGCAGTTCGAGCGGGCCGCCCGGCGAATCGATATGTTGCGTGACGCCGATGCGGCCGGTCACGTCACGGTCGAGATCGCGCCCTTCGAGACGATATGCACCGCTACCCAGCGCCGTGAGCGTAAACTTGTCGTCTTCAAAATCGCGCGGCACCTCGAACCGCGACACGACGATTCGTTCGTTACCCGATGCGAATCCCGGGACCCGGGGAACGGCCCACACCGGCAGCCGCTTTGCGTGGTTCGCGATCCAGCGGCCGAAGAGCGGCAGATAACGGGGGGTCGCGTCGATGAACAACGCGAGGTTGTCGACGGCCTGACCGACGATCATGCGAGACCCGAGAATCTGGATTTCCGCGTCCGATGACGATTTCACGTCGAACAGCGACGACACGTCACCCAGCAGATTCTTCGCGGACGAATCGAGATTGTCTTCGACCTGAACGAGAATGTAGGCTTCGTATTTCGGACTGGCGACGACCAGATAGACACACGCCAAGACCAGGAACGCGATAACCGTCCAGATAATGGCCAATCGATGACCGATGACGATATCAAGAAATGCGACGAGATCGATTTCATCATCGGCATTCCCGCTCGCGGCATCTCGACCGCTCTCGGGCATACCGCCAAACTGCTTGAAGATGTTCGGATTGTCCATTGATTACGCTCCCGACGCGTCGACGTTGCGGGCTGCATGCCGGCCGGCGCCCAGTGCTGCGATTCGACGTGCCCACGCGTCGACACCCTTGTCGATCAATCTCAGGCAAGCTTCGAATACGTCGCGGTCATTGCCATAGGGATCGAAGATGTCGAAATCCCCCGCCTCGCCAAGTCGAAATACCTTGCCGCGCGCATACGGATAGCGTTGCTCCACGCGCGCCTTTTGGTCTCGGTCCATCACCAGGATCAGATCGGACTGCATGCAGATCGCCTGATTGATGAATTGCGCCCGATGCCTCGCAATATCGATGTCGCGTTCGGCGAGCAGGCCGACGGCGATGGGATCGGCTGGGTGACCGACCAGCGCGCCGAGCCCGGCGGACTGGATCGTCATGTTGGGGAGCTGCTTCTTCAGCAGGCCCTCGGCCATCGGGCTGCGGCAAATGTTGCCTATGCAAAGCACGAGAATCGAATTCACCATGCGCTCGGCTCCGGACCGCGTTGCTGTCTGGGTTGCTCCGCACCGGCGCCGGCGCGGATGGAATGATTGGCAGTCATGTCGTAGTGCGATTTACTTTGAAACGATGGCTGCCGTCATGCCGGCATTGATCGCAGGTAGAAGCAGACTCAGAACGCGGCTGAAGCGCACCAGGCCGTTCCCATCGACGTACACGACGTCCTTGGGATGAAGGTCGAATTGGTTTGCCAGCAACATCGCCACCGGCGAACGCGCATCGAGATGGAACACTTGCGGATTCGCTTGCACCGCGCCGCGAATTACGTAGATCTGCGCTGCGTCCGCACTCAGATTGTTGAGACTGCCAGCCTGGGATATCGCGTCGCTGAGCGTGAGCCTGCCATTGCGCATCGGCAATGCGGTAAGCGGCTTGGCAACTTCACCCATCACGTAGATGCCGTTTTCGTCTCGCGGCATCACGCGCAGCAAATCTCCGTCGCGCAACACGATTCCGGCCGGATTGATGCTCCGCGCGAGCATGCTCGACAGGTCGAGCGGATAGGAAACGCCTTCCCGTACGAGCACGAGATGACTCTCGTCGGCCGTCGGCGCGAATCCGCCTGCCCGGTTGACCGCCTCGAAGAGCGTCATGGGAATATCGTTAACCTGAATGTTTCCCGGCGAGCGTACTTCCCCGTCGACATAGATCTGCTTCGCACGAAACGACGCGACGCGCACCGATACCTTCGGCCGGACGAAGTAGCGGGAAAGGGCCGCGGTCACCGCAGTGCGAACCTCGTCGACGGTCATGCCAGCGACGTGGACATTGCCGGCGAACGGCACCTGGACGTTGCCGCCGTTGTCGATCACGAATCCTTGAGGCGGGTCGTACGGACGGCCGTTGGTTTGCTGGGGCGCGCCCTGCGCGGCCGTCAGTTCGGGGTGGTCCCAGACGGTAATCTGCAGCACGTCGCCGGCGCCGGTCGTATACGGCCCTGGACGACCAACCAACGACCGGATCCTCGCGACGTCGACCGAATCGTCCGCCGCCTTCAATTGCTGGATCAGCGTTGCGTTGATTTCCGACACCGGTACCTGAACCGATTCACGTGGGGTCTGCGCACCACCGCCCGATACCGGCAGGGTCGCCGGCTCCGTCATCCGCATCCCTGGCGCAGCCGCACACCCCGATAGCGCGATGCACGCGCCGAGCAAGATGCTCGTTACCGAACTATTCATTGATCTGATTTCGCAAAAAACACCCGCACACCCGCCGTCCTCGTCACCAACGGCCCCTCCCCCGGCGCGAACCCGTCGCCGGCGCAAACAATCCGCGCACAATCAATACGCATTACTCCCCGCGAACCCCTTCAAAATCGTTGTCCCCACAATCCGCATATCCAGCCCGAACGACCAGTTCTGCAGGTAATAGAGATCGTGCTCGACCCGCCCCTGCATCTTTTCGAGGCGATCGGTTTCGCCGCGATAACCGTTGACCTGCGCCCAGCCCGTGATACCCGGCTTGATCCGGTAGCGCTGGATGTAACGATCGACGACCTTGCGATACAGCTCGTCGTGTTCAAGCGCGTGCGGGCGCGGCCCGACGACCGACATGTCGCCCTGCAGCACGTTGATGAACTGCGGCAGTTCGTCGAGGCTCGTGCGCCGCAGGAACCGCCCCAGTGGCGTGACGCGTGCATCGTGACGAGTCGCCTGCCTGACGATGCCCGGCTGTTCCGCATGCAACCGCATCGTGCGAAATTTGTAGATGCGAAACACGCGGCCGTCCGCGCCCTTGCGGCGCTGCCTGAAAAACACGGGCCCGCGCGACGTCGCCTTGACCGCGATCGCGATGATCAGCATCGCCGGCATCAGCGCCACGAGCGCGAACGCCGCGAAGCATCGATCGAAAATCTCCTTGCTCAGCAGCGCGTGCGGCGGCAACGGCGATGCGGCGAGATTGATCGCCGGCACGCCGAGCACATCCGTCAGCGCGCTGTCGAACAGCGACAGCGCACTGACGTCCGGCATGAAGCGGATGTTCAAGAGTTCGTCGCGAAATTCGGAGACGAAGCGCAGGATCGTGCGCTCCTCCGACAAGGGCAGCGCAAGCCAAAGTTCGCGCATGCCTTGCTGACGCACATAAGCAATGAATTCAGCATCGCTGTCGAAAGTCGCGATGCCCAACACCGACCCGGACGCTGCGCGATCGAGATCGAATACCGCGGCCGCACGGAACCCGCTCGCAGGCGAGCGCGCGATCGTGCCCAATACGCGGCGGCAATATTCGCCACGCCCCACGACCGCGACCGATCGAAGGTTCATCCCCGCATGACGCAATCGGCGCAGCATCGCGTGTACGGCGAGCCTCACCACGATGAGGGCGGTACCCGTCATGCCCGTCCAGTATGCAAACCAGAGCCGCGACACGGCCTCCGATTTGTGAAGCGTGAACGTCACCACCAGCGCGCCGCCCTGCGCGATCAGCCAGGCCAGCGTCAGTTGACCGGCTAGCCTGGACAGCGAACGTCCGCGCCACGACTGGTACACGCCGAACATCGGAAACACCATCAGCGAAAACGCACACGAGAATGCGATGACCGATGCGTCGAGCCGGACATTCACAATCGCATCGAACCGAAAATGCGCGGCCAGCACCGCACCGAACACGATCAGGACGAGATCGACCGAACGCGCGGCTGCCCCCTGGGCACTCGCCGCAACCGACCTGTACTCGACATGTGGCGTTTCGCTCATCTTGCCCTCGCATTCGCGACGTGATCGACTACTCCGGCGTACCGGTGCCCATTCCATTCGACGAACAGTGCGGCCACTGCGCGCCCCGGCACGCCGGATGTCGCCTGATAGCAGCTCGTCATATTAGGATTCCTGCCTATCACTTCCCATGAGACAACCAGCGACGATTTCACGTTATCGATCCGGATTGCGATCACGGCATGACGCACGCATTGCGGCGTGCGCATGCGCCGCTTCGCCTGTACGGTCAAGCGGCGTATGCCGTGATGCGATCGACGGTTGAATCAGGGATGCGGACCCCGGTGCGGCGGCATCTGCGGGATTGGCCGCCTGCTGCCTGCAGGGCACATATGGCATCGACGGCATTTCCCCGGCGCCGACACCGAAAGTCGGAATTGAATACATGATTTGGTCTGATGTTATTGATGTTAAATACTGCGGCACGCACGGAAATAAGCAGAAAGTGTGCCAAGTCCGAAAATCGGGATGCACGTCCGTTCCGTATTCGATGCAAACCCTCATGAAATCCGCGGATTAGGTGACGCCCTTCAGGAATCGGATTTCGCCGCGAGCGGTCGGGCGATGCGTATCACGATCGTTGTTACGTTACGCGTCGCGTAACATGTGGCGTAACGCACGAGGTTTCGGGCACCGGCGCGTCATCGCATTTCGATCGAATCGCGGTGCCGCTCCAGTATCGGCCGCTCTTCTTCAGTCGTGCGCCCGCCGGATCGGACGATCGTGTGTCGCGCCGATGGCTCAGCGCCGGCGCGCAGCTGAGCTCGATGCCGGCCTTCGCGATTCGCTCGCGCTCGAGGGCGCGAAATTCGATGGGTGACAGCGCGAGGTGTTGCCGGAACAGTTTCGCGAGGCGCTCGCCATTGCCGAGACCGGCGCGCCGTGCAATCTTGTCGGCCGGCAGACTGGTGTGGACCAGCATGTGGCAGGCACGCTCGAGACGAATGCTCAGGACAAATTCCGTCGGCGTCGCCCCGACCTCTTTCTTGAAACGCCTCAAGAAGTTGCGCTCGCTCATCGCGACGGCTTGCGCCACCTGAACGATCGAGATGCGCGCGGCACTGCGCGCACGCAACTGCTGCATGGCCGCGCGAATCGGCTGGCTCGCGGACAGTTCGCGCATGGACCATGCGGCCGACTGCACGAGCCGTTCCCCGAAAGCGCGGCAGGCGTGGCGTTCGATCTCCTCGGCTGCGGCGGTTCCGACTTCATGTCTGAACAATTCCAGCAGAACGGGGAAAATGCCCGGTCCGTCGTTGGGTGCATTACCCGTGTCGGCTGCGGAAACGAGGCTCAGTATCGACGCCGCGGGCTGCTGCACGCCACCGCGTTTCGACACGGTAATCGCGGGAATCTTCACGTCGTCCGCAATCCAGCGCACCTGCGCATGCACGCGCTGGATCCGGTGCAGCAGCGCGTCGGTCCATGCGAACAGCACATGACCGCCGTGCAGATGAAAAAACGCATGCACGCATTGCGCGTGCGCGTCGTCGAGCATGTCCGTCGTCACCTGCACGCCGCACGACGACGACACCAGCCCTCCGCTGGCCGACATGAACTTCACTTGATATCCCGGACCCACGGGCAGCAAGCGATTCGCAAGATTGAACGCCTCGATCATGTACGCGGCCTGAACCAGCGAGAACCCCGCACTCAAAAAGACGACAACTACCCGTTGTTCAGCAGCATCCACTTGCCCAGCCCCCGTTTTTCCTGCCAATTCTCTCGAACACGCCTTTTTATTTGACCGCGGCGCTTCTCTTCGCTTTAAAAGCGCCCGAATCATATCTTTAAACCGGGACACGATGGCGAACTGGCAGACATCGACAGGGTTGTGGCGGATTGATACAAGCCGCCGGGACAAGCACCCGAATCCGAAAATAACGAAACGATTATCGTCACCACGATAATCGCCCTCGGGGAACACGAGAGAATCGCACGCTGTTTATGGAATTAGAAACGAATCATGCATTCCGTCTTCGTGTTTTTATAGATTATTAAACACCTTTCGACTCCTCCACCTATTTAACGGACATCCGGGGAAGCCCGTTGGAATGCGTAATTCGAGCGATGCAAACGTTGTCGCACACCGAAACGGCAGATATCGGTACGGATCGACGGTGCGACGTTCGGCCGTCCACACGCCCGCGCGCTCGGCGAACGCTGCCCGGCCGCTCTAGAATTGGCCACGTTCCCACTAAGGTTTCGAACCCGTGCCCGCCAACCATCGTCTCGACCTGAACCTGTTCCGCGTGCTCGACGCCATCTACGTGCACGGCGGCATCGGCGCGGCCGCCCGTGCGCTGCACCTGACGCAACCGGCCGTCACGCACGCGCTCAACCGGCTGCGTGCGCATTTCGACGATCCGCTGTTCGTGCGCCAGGGCAACCGCGTCGTGCCGACCGAACGCACGCGCACGATCATCGCGGACGTGCAGCTTCACCTCGCCGGCCTGCAACGCGCCGCGCGCGACCCGTCGGCATTCGACCCGGCGACGCTCGACCTGAGCATCGCGGTCGGTATTCGCGACGTGCTCGAATCGATCGCGCTGCCGCAAATCGTCGCCGCGTTCGCCGACGAAGCGCCGGGCCTGCGATTCGTGAGCCGCCGCATCGCAGTGCACGACATCGAACGCGAACTCGCGTCGGGCAATCTCGACCTGGTTGTCGATCGACGCGTGCAGACCGGCCCGCGCATCGCGACCGAACATCTGCTCGACGATTCGCTCGTCGTCGCGATGCGGCACGATCATCCGTTGACCGGCGGTCCGCTGCGGCGCGGCGACTATTTCGCCGCACGGCATGTCGCGGTGTCGTCGCTCGGCGAGCCGCAATCGCTCGACGTGCTGCTCGGCAACGACGGGCGCTTCCGCCACATCCAGCTCGTTTGCCAGCATTACTTCGCCGCCTGCCAGATCGCCGCGACTGGCGACCTGCTGCTCACGCTGCCGCGCACGTATGCGCTGCGCATGGCGGCGCTGCTGCCGATCGCCGTGCAGCCGCTGCCGCTGCGGCTCAAGCCATTTCCGCTGCTTGCGTACTGGCACGAGTCGCGCGAGACGGACCGCGCGCACCAGTGGGTGCGCGAACGCGTCGCCACGCTCGTGCGCCGGAGCGCCGGCGTCGCCGGTTGATTCCGGCGAGCCATGTCGACGCACGCAGCGCCTGCGATTCTCCTCGAGACGGTATGCTGACGGCTCGCACGCCGCGCATCGTCGCGGCCGCCTCTTTCCCCGCTTACCGGAGTCTTGCCATGCCGCTCATCCACGCTGCCGCCACCCTCGCCGCCGACGCGCCGAACTACGTCGTCCAGTTGCAGGCCGGCACGCACGCGCTGACCGGCGACGAAGCGCCGCGCGAAGGCGGACAAGGCCTCGGGCCGGCGCCGTTCGAGTTCGTGCTGGCCGGCCTCGCGCAATGCACGGCCGCGACGCTGCGCATGTACATGCAGCGCAAGACGTGGCCGGCCGTGCGCATCGACGTGCACACCGAACTGCACGCCGATCGCGAAGGACAGCAATACGTGCGCCGCGTCGTGACGCTCGACGGCGCGCTCGACGATGCGCAGCGCCAGCGGCTCGCGGAAATCTGCGAGAAGACGCCGGTGACGCTGTTCATCAAGCGCGGCACGCGCATCGAAACGACGCTGAACTGACGGGCGGCGCACCACGCCGCACACGATCGCTACGCAACAAGCAAAACGGGCGGGCCGCGCACGATGCGCGGCCCGCCCGTTTGCGGTTCCCGTCCGGCGCTTACAGCCCGAACGCCGACAGGTCCAGCTTGCCGTCCTTCACCGGCGGGCACCAGAAATACGCGCCCGTCAGCGGCCGCGTGAAGCGGAACAGGCCGTCGACGATGCCGTCGTCCGCGCCGCTCATCCGGCGCATCTGCACGTCGAACGCGCGGAACGAACAGCCGAACGCGACGAAATAGAGCCCCGCGCGGCGCGCATCCGACCATGGCGACGACCGGCGCAGCATGAACGCCTCCGGCTCGAAGCTCTCCTGCGCGGTGCGCTTCACGTGCGCGAACTCGGGCGCGTCGTCCAGTTCCTCGTTGTCCGAGCGGCGGCGGCCGACGATGTGATCCATGTCGCCGGACGCAATGCGCTCCATCTGGTCGAAGTCGTGCAGCCATTGCTGAACCGCGACGAAGCTCGAACCGTCGAGACCCGCGCCCTGCCCCGTGACGATCGCGGCGGCTAGCGCGTCGTCGCCGGTCGGGTTCTCGGTGCCGTCCTCGTAACCCGACAGGTCGCGATCGTTCGAATAGCGGAATCCGTCGACCGCGTCCTGCAGCGCGAACGCCGGCGCAAGCGCCCGCTCGATCGCCCGCGCACGCAGCACGAGCTCGCCGCGATCGTCGCCGCGCAGCCAGACCCAGATGTCGGCCGGCGTGATCGGCAGCGTGCGGTCGTTCACCGCGAACGCCGGATATTCGGTGAGGCCCGGGACCGGACGCCCGAGGTGTGCGGCGAGCGCGTGTCCGAAACCCGCGACCGTGTCGCGCCCGTCAACGAGCTCGCGCAACGCCGTCAGCGCCGCTGCCACGTTGCCGTTGTTCGAAATCGTGAAAGTGAGGTATCGGGCCGCCGTGTCGATCGGAGCCAGGATGCCTTGCTGAACGTCGCTCATCGTTTCCTCAGGAATGTATCGGGGGTGAATCCGCGCGGCCTCGGCGGCCGGCGCGCAACGGCAAAGTGTAATCGATGCGGCCCGCCGACCCGTGCGGCACCGCACCGCGGAACCCGCGCGAAAAAGGGCCGAAACCCCGAATACTAACCGTATCGACGCTGCAACGCCGCATTCGTCAGACGTTGCGGCGACTCCGGCACTGCTGATAAAATCCCTTCACGTCTTTTCGGCGTCCTTTCAACCGTTCACTTCAGGGAGGTGCAGATGTTCCGAATGCCAGCAGCCTTCCCGAACGTGGTCCCACGGCGCGGCTGATCCAGCCCGTCGTCCGCGCCGGCTCCCGAGTGCTCCGCTAACTCGCCGGCCCGCGCATTTTTCCGACAGTCCGTTTCGTTTCGCCCGCGTCATCCGCGCGGCCGGGCTGTTGCGTTTTCGACGTTCTCCGAACCGGAAAGTCCCGTCGCGCGATGCGCCGGGCAACGATACATGACCAGAAAAACCACCCATCTGGGCGGCCAGGCATTCCAGGCCGTCTTCGGCTTCACGTTCCGCTACTGGCGCAAGCAGCCGGTGCGCATCGCGACGATCACGACCCTGGCGCTGCTCGGCGCGCTTGCCGACGTGCTCACGCCGCTGTTCGCCGGACGCCTCGTCGATGCGCTGTCGACCGGCCTGACCGACCGCGCCGCCGCGTGGCATTCGGCCGTCGTCGCGTTCGGCACGCTGGCCGCGCTCGGCATCGGCGCGACGCTGCTGCGGCAAGGCGTCTACCTGAACATCATCACGCTCACGCTGAAAATGATGAGCGAGATCGCCGCCGCGTCGTTCCATCGCGTGCAGCGTTTCTCGACCGACTGGCACGCGAACAGCTTCGCGGGGTCGACGGTGCGCAAGATCACGCGCGGAATCTGGGCGCTCGACCTGTTGAACGACACCGTGCTGATCGCACTGCTGCCGTCGGTCACGATGCTCGTCGGGGCGACGGTGCTGCTCGGCACGCACTGGCCTGTCATGGGGCTCGTCGTCGGCGCGGGTTCGCTGCTGTACATCTCGGTGACGGTCGCCGTGTCGCTCGGCATCGTCGCGCCGGCCGCCCGGCTCGGCAACCTGTGGGACACGCGCATGGGCGGCGCACTCGCCGACGCGGTGAGCTGCAACGCGGTCGTCAAGGCGTTCGGCGCGGAAACGCGCGAGGAAGCGCGGCTCGCGCGCGTGATCGGCAAATGGCGCCAGCGCACGCGCCGCACGTGGGTACGCGGCACGCTCAACGGCGGGCTGCAGGGTGCGATGCTCGTCGCGATGCAGGCGGCGATGATCGGCGTCGCGCTGCGGCTGTGGGCGAACGACGAAGCGAGCGTCGGCGACATCGCGTTCTCGCTGACGATGTTCTTCATGCTGCAGGGCTACCTTCGCGACGTCGGCATGCACATCCGCAACCTGCAGCGCTCGGTCAACGACATGGAAGAGCTCGTCTCGCTCGAGCGCCAGCCGCTCGGCATCGACGATCGTCCCGGCGCACCGGCGATCCGGATCGGGCAAGGCGAGATCCGCTTCGAGCACGTGACGTTCCGCTACGGCAATCATCCGGTGCCGCTGTACGACGACTTCTCGATGCGCATCGCGCCCGGCGAGCGTGTCGGCCTCGTCGGCCATTCCGGGTCGGGCAAGACGACGTTCATCAAGCTGATCCAGCGTCTGTACGACGTGTCGGGCGGCCGCATCACGATCGACGGCCAGGATATCGCGCAGGTGCGGCAGGATTCGCTGCGCAGCCAGATCGCGATCGTCCAGCAGGAACCCGTGCTGTTCCACCGCACGCTGGCGGAGAACATCGCGTATGCGCGTCCCGACGCGAGCCGTGCGGAAATCGAGCGCGCCGCGCGTCTCGCCAGCGCGCACGACTTCATCGCCGCGCTGCCGGACGGCTATGACACGCTGGTCGGCGAGCGCGGGATCAAGCTGTCGGGCGGCGAACGCCAGCGCGTCGCGATCGCGCGCGCGTTCCTCGCGGATGCGCCGATCCTGATCCTCGACGAAGCGACGTCGAGCCTCGACAGCGAAAGCGAGGTGCTGATCCAGCAGGCGATGGAGCGGCTGATGGTCGGCCGCACGACGCTCGTCGTCGCGCACCGGCTGTCGACCGTGCGCGCGCTCGACCGGCTGCTGGTGCTCGATCGCGGCAAGGTGATCGAGGAAGGCAACCACGATGCGCTGATCCGTATCGACGGCGGCATCTATCGCCGGCTGTTCGAGCGGCAGGCGCTGGAGCTGGCGAAGGGCCTGATCGATTCGCCGCAGCGCACGGTCAACGGCGATGCCGGCCCGCGGGGGGAGCCGGCGGAGGCTTGACGGCAAGCCGGTTGCGGCCGGACGTGCGGCAACTGCCGCCGCGCGTCCAGCCCCGACGCCGCCCGCCGCGATCACTTATCATACCGGCCAGGCAATTTGCGACGAAAGGCGGATCATGTTTACAGGCATTGTTCAGGGTGTTGGCGTCATCAAGGCCATCAAGGATCACGGCGAACTGAGAACGTTCAGCATCGAATTCCCCGAGCGGTTCACCACCGACATCGAGATCGGCGCGAGCGTCTCGGTCGACGGCGTCTGCCTGACGGTGACGACCATCCACTCGCCGCTGCTGATCGACTTCGACGTGATGTTGCCGAGCCTGAGAATCACCACGCTGGCCGACCTCACGACCGGCGCCCGCGTCAATGTCGAACGGGCCGCGAAGGACGGCGCGGAAATCGGCGGGCATCCGCTGTCCGGTCACGTCGACTTCATGGGGACCATCCTGCAAATCGCATCGTCCGAACACAACCGGATGATCCGCATCGCCGTGCCGGCCGATTTCAAACGTTACGTGTTCGCGAAAGGCTACATCGCGATCAACGGCTGCAGCCTCACCGTGTCGGACGTCGATCGCGACGCAGGCTGGTTCGACGTCTGGCTGATTCCCGAAACGCGGCGCGCGACCACCTTCGACGCCAAAGGCGTCGACGACAAGGTCAATATCGAGATCGAGCGCAGCACCCAGGTCGTCGTGGATACGATCCGCGAGTCGGTCAAGGAAACGCTCGGGGAGCTGACCGGCGTCGTGACGGCCTTGCTCGCGGAGAAAGGCATCGACATCGAGGAACTGCTCGCGCGCAACGTCGCGAAACTGCCGAAGGCGTAACGGACGCCCCTCGCACCCGGTGATCGGCGCGATCACCGGGTGTCGGTTTCGGTCGACACACCGCGGTCGGCCGCCGCGCGCCGCCGTCACTCCGCCTCCACCCGCGCCCCCTTCCCCACCGCCACCCGCTGCGATCGATAAATTCCCGCGTGCCCGGAAAACAGATAGGCGACCACGCAGGCGACGATCGCATAGACGCCGACATCCGCGCCGAACAGTTCGATCGCCATGATCGTCGACGCAATCGGCGTGTTGGCCGCACCCGCGAACACCGCGACGAAGCCGAGCCCCGCGAGCACCGGCACCGGCAGCGCGAGCACCTGGCCGAGCGCGTTGCCGAGCGTCGCGCCGATATAGAACAGCGGCGTCACTTCGCCGCCCTTGAATCCCGACGCGAGCGTGACGACGGTAAACGCGAACTTGCCCGCGAAATCGTAAGCCGGCAGCGGCCCGTGAAACGCGGCCTCGATCGTCGGAATCCCGAGCCCGAGATACTGCGGTACGTTCAGCGCGGTCGCGGCCACCGCCACCAGCGCGCCGCCGAGCACCGGCTGCAGCGGCACGTAGCGCACGACGCGGCGGAACCATGCGGTCAGCGCATGCGTCGCGAACGCGAACAGCCGGCCGACGACGCCGAACGCAACGCCCGCGACGACCGTCGCGGCCAGCCCCGTCGCCGACACGGCCGGCACGAACGGAATCGCATAAGCGGTGTGATGCACGCCCCACGCGCGGCACACGACGTCCGCAACGATCGCCGACGCGACGCAGGTCAGCAGCGCGTCGTACCGAACGCGGCCGATCGCGAGCACCTCGAGCCCGAACACGGCGCCCGCGAGCGGTGTGCCGAACACCGACGAGAAGCCGGCCGCGATGCCGCCCATCAGCAGCACGCGCCGATGCTCGCGATCGAGCCGGAACAGATGCGTGACACGATCGGCGAGCGCGCCGCCCATCTGCACGGCCGTGCCTTCGCGGCCGGCCGACCCGCCGAACAGGTGCGTGACGACGGTCGCGACGAGCACGAGCGGCGCCATCCGCTTCGGCACGAGCGCCTTCGGGTCGTGAATTTCGTCGATCAGCAGGTTGTTGCCGCGCGCGACCGACTGGCCGAACCGGTGATAGACCCAGCCGGTCGCGAAACCGGCGGCCGGCAGTCCCCACAACAGCCACGGATGCGCGACACGCGTGCCGGTCGCCCAGTCGAGCGCGATCAGGAACAACGCGGAAGCCGTGCCGGCCAGCGCGCCGAGCAGGGCGGAAAGCGCGAGCCAGCGGCACACGTAGCGCACGGTCGCGAAAAAATCGGCAGAAGTCGAGAAAAACATGATTTCCAGATTCGACGGGACATCAAAACCTGGGCGGCAGAATACCGCATGGACGGCCTGCGACCTCCTGACGACCCAGGAACACGCAGGCATCATCAGCCGGGCAACCGGCGGTTGAGGGCCGAACCGCGCGCGACGCGCCGGGATCGACCGCAGGGAGGCATGCCATCTCCGCTGGCGGCAATTGTACGCGACGCCGCGCGGCGCGTGCAACGCGGCCCCGCCGGGGCCGCGCGCCGTCAGTCGAGCGGCATGCGCGTCACGCGCGAGATCAGTTGCGGCGCGATCCGCTCGAGCGGCAGGATCGCCGACGCTGCGCCGATCGCCGCGGCCGCCTTCGGCATCCCGTAGACGGCGCACGTCGCCTCGTCCTGCGCGATCGTGTAGCAACCCTTCGCGCGCATCGCCTTCAGCCCCAGCGCCCCGTCGCGCCCCATTCCGGTCAGCAGCACGCCGAGCGCGTCGCCCTGCCAGCCGTCGGCGACGCTGTTGAAGAACACGTCGATCGACGGCCGGTACGGCGTCTCGGCCGGATGCCGCGTATAGCCGAGCACGCCGCGCGGCGACATGTACAGGTGATCGTTGGTCGCCGCGAGCAGCACCTCGCCGGCCCGCGGCACGCTGCCCTCCCGCGCGACGCGCACGGGCAGCCGCGTATAACCGTCGAGCCACTCCGCCATGCCGACCGCGAACGCCTGGTCGACGTGCTGCACGATCACGAGCGCGGCCGGAAAATCGGCCGGCAGCGCGCGCAGCAGCGCGGTGAGCGCGGTCGGCCCGCCCGCCGACGCGCCGATCGCGATCAGCGTCGGCAGGCCGCGCGTGACGGCCGGCACGGGCGGCACGAGCGTCGCCGTCCGGCTTTCGAGCAGCCGGCCGATCTGGTCGATCTTCGCGAGCAGCGGCTGCGGCCCCGCGTCCGAAGGCAGGCCGAGCGCGAACGTCGGCGTGTCGACCGCGTCGAGCGCGCCGGCGCCCATCGCCTCGTAGACTGACGACGTGTTCGCGCTGACGCTCGCGGTCACGACCAGGATCGCGCACGGCGCACGCGCCATGATCTGCCGCGTCGCGGCCACGCCGTCGAGCTTCGGCATCACGAGATCCATCAGCACGAGGTCGGGCGGATGCGCGACGCAGAAATCCACCGCCTCGTCGCCGTCGGTCGCCACCCACAGCACGCGATGATCGGTGCGCAGCGCGATCACGCGGCGCAACGCCTCGACCGCGAGCGGCAGATCGTTGACGATGCCGATGTTCATCCGCGCGCGTCCCCGATCAGGTCGTGCACCGCATCGAGCAGCGCCTCGTCGTGGAAACTGCTCTTCGCGAGGTAGTAGTCGGCGCCTGCGTCGAGCCCGCGCCGGCGATCCTCGTCGCGATCCTTGTACGACACGATCATCACCGGCACGCGCTTGAGCATCGGATCGCCCTTGATCAGCGTGACGAGTTCGATCCCGTCCATGCGCGGCATGTCGACGTCGGTGACGACCAGATCGAACGCGTCGCTGCGCACGGCGTTCCAGCCGTCCATTCCGTCGACCGCCACGGTCACGTCGTAGCCGCGCTTTTCCAGCAGCTTGCGTTCGAGCTCGCGCACCGTCAGCGAATCGTCGACGACGAGCACGCGGCGGCGCCGGTCGGCGAGCGCGAGCTGCGGATCGCGCTTGAGCTTCGCGAGCTGTCCGCCGCGCACGAGCTTGTCGACAGAGCGGATCAGGTCTTCGACGTCGACGATCAGCACCGGGTCGCCGTTCTCGAGCAACGCACCGGCCGCGATGTTCTGGATCTTGTTCAGGCGGCTGTCGAGCGGCTGCACGACGAGCATCCGTTCGCCGAGGAAGCGGTCGACGGCGACGCCGTAGAGTTCGGGCTCGCCGCCGACGACCACGACCGCCGTGCGTGCGCGCGCGACGTCGGGCTCGCCGGCATCGAGCAACTGATGCGCACTGACGAGGCCCGCGCGCCGGCCGTCGAACGGAAAATGCGGCTGCCCTTCGAGCACGTCGATGTCATCGTGCGACAGTTCGAGCGTGCGGCGCACGTGCGCGAGCGGGAACGCGTACGGCTCGCCGCCGACCTCGACCAGCAGGCTGCGGATCACCGACAGCGTGAGCGGCAGTTGCAGCACGAAGCGCATGCCCGCGCCGGGCTCGTTGAAGATGCGCACCGCGCCGCGCACGCCGCGCACCATTTCCTGCACGGCATCGAGGCCGACGCCGCGCCCCGACACGTCGGTCACCGCATCGCGCATCGAGAAGCCCGGCAGCAGCAGGAACTCGAGCAGTTCGGGATCGGACAGCCGCGCGGCCGTCTCGTCGTCGGTCAGGCGCTGGCGCACGACCGCCGCGCGCAATGCGTCCATGTCCACGCCCGGCCCGTCGTCGATCACGCTCACGAGCAGCGAGCCGGCGCTGTGGCGCGCCTCCAGCGTGACGCTCGCCTCGGCCGGCTTGCCGCGTGCGCGACGCGCGTCGGGCGCGTCGACGCCGTGATCGATCGCGTTGCGCAGCAGGTGGCCGAGCGGCGCGTCGAGCAGGTCGAGGATGTCGCGGTCGACCTGCGTGCCTTCGCCGACGATCGAGAAGCGCACCTGCTTGCCGAGCGAGCGCGCGAGATCGCGGACGATGCGCGGATACGCGCGCGTCGCGTCGCCGAACGGCCGCATCCGGCACTGCAGCGCCTCGTCGTACAGCTGCTCGGCGATGTGCGTGCTGCGCCGCTCGAAGCGGTCGAATTCGTCCATGCGCTCGGCGAGCGAGCGCTGCAGGTCGTTGAGCATGTGCCGCACTTCGTTCACCGACGCGAGCACGCCCGCGTCGAGATCGTCGGCAAACTGTTCGTACAACAGATCGAGCGAGCGGGCCGCATCGCGCTGCGCACGCTTCACGCGCAGCATCGATTCCGCGAACGGCTTGAGCCAGCGCGACTCGACGAGCGACTCGCCGGACAGGCTCAGCAGCCGGTTCAGCGTATCGGCCCGCACGCGGCGCATCGCACCCGCGCCGGCCACGCGGCCGGCCTGGACCGGATCTGGCACGGCCGCCGACACGGCGAGCGGCGGCACCGCGGCGCCGGCCCCCACCGATTCGTTCGCGGCGCCGTCGTGCTCGCGAAGCGGCTCGACGGACGGCGGTGCAGGCGGCGCGAAGGCCGAAGCCGGCATCGCATGGGCGCCGTCGGCACCCGTCAGCGCCAGCGCGAACGCCTCGATCTCGGTCGACGACACGGGCTGCGCCTGCGGATCGGCGACGCGCACCAGCAGATCGACGCCGGCGAGCAGCACGTCGACGTGCGTGGCCGTCAGCGCGATCGTGCCGGCCTGCGCGGCGACGAAGCATTCTTCCATGCGCCCCGCGATGTCGACGCCGAGCGGCACACCGACGATGCGTGCGGCGCCCTTCAGCGAATGCGCGGCGCGCATGCACGCCTCGAGCGCGACGGAGTCGGGCTCGCCCGATTCGAGCGCGAGCAGGCGCTCGGACAGCGCCTGGGTTTGCGTGCGCGTCTCCTCGCGATACAGCTCGAGCAGCGACAGGTGGCTCAGATCGTCATCGCCGCTCATCGCATGCTCCGTGTCACGGCGTCGAACAGCCGATCGTCGTCGAGCAGGCCCACCGACTTGCCGCGCCACGACAGCACGCCGCGCGACAGGCCGGCGCTCGCGCGCCCGACCGTCGCCGGCACTGGCACCCATTCGGATGCGCCGAAGTGCAGCACACCCTCGACTTCGTCGACCGGAAACACGACCGGCTCGCCCTGGTGCGCGGCGACCAGCAGCCGCGTGAAACGGCCGTCCGCGCCGCCGTTGCCGCCCCTGCCCGCGTCGAGGCCGAGCAGCGCACCGATCGAGATCGCGATGCGCAGCGTGCCGCGAATGTTGACCACGCCGCGCACGGCCGAATGACGGCGGTACGGCAGCGAATGGATCGGGCGCGTGCCGGCGATCTCGCGCAGCACGCCGATCGGCAGCGCGAGCCATTCGTCGGCAACGCGAAACGCGAGCGCCGCCTGGCGCGTATCGTCGTCGCCATGCGCGCGGGTCGCGTCGAACGCGCTGATCCGCTGCGTGGCGTCGGTCATCTCGGCGATGCCGAGCGGGCGTTCGAGCAGCTTCGCCGCGTGATACGCGTAGACAGGACAGTTCAGGCAGCGCAGGCAGTCGGACAACCGCTCGCACGAGCGGTCGCCGCGCGTGCCGATCCGGTTCCAGCAATCGTCGACGCCGGTCGTCGTGTCGTCAGTGGCAACGGCGTCGCGGTTCATTCTTTCCTCGGTCATCCCGATGTCGGCTCCCAACCCGTAGTCTCGTTATCCGGCCGAGCGCCGCGCCCGCTCGAGCAGCCATCGCGCGCCTGCGCCGTCGCCGCCGACGTCGAGCAAGGTCGCCAGATGCGTCAGCGCTTCGTGGTGTGTCGGCCGCAGATACAGCGCCTTCCGGTAGAAGTCGCCCGCTTCCGCGACGCGCCCGCGCGCATCCGCGATCAGCCCGTTCAGGTAGAACGCATCGGCGTGCGGCCCGGCGTGCGCGGAGAACCGCGCGAGCACGCGCTCGGCCTCGTCGAATGCGCCCGCGTTGGCCAGCGCCTGCGCTTCCTCGAGCGTCGGTGCGGCGCTGTCGGCGACGGGCGTCGCCTGCGCGGGCATGTCGGTCGCGTTGGCAACACGGGGCGGCGAGTCGACGCGCAAGCCGGCCCGCGACTCGAGCGCCGTCGGACGCTCGACCGGCGCATATGCGGCGCGCGACGGCGCGGCATCGCTCCACGTGGTCGGCGCGACGGCCAGCAGCGGGCGCGTCGTGGCCGGCGGCGCCACCGCGAAGCGCTCGGCGCGTCGGTACGGCGCGATCGCGGGCATCGGTGCCGCATGGCCGTCCGCCGCGGCGCCACCGCGCACGCGATGAAACGCGAACGCCAGCGGCACGCGCGCCGAGCACATCCCGTGTCGCATCGCGACACCCGTTTCGGCGGGACCGACGAACAGCATGCCGTCATCGGCGAGCGAGCGTTCGAGCGAATCGATCACGCGATCCTGTGCGTCGCGGTCGAAATAGATCAGCACGTTGCGGCAGAACACGAAATCGTAGCGGATGCCCGTGTCGATGCCAGGCTCGATCAGGTTCGCCTGGCGAAACTGCACGCACGCGCGCACGCGCTCGTCGAGCAGCCAGCCGTCGGCGACCGGCGTGAAGTAGCGGCCGCGGAACTCGGTCGCCGTGCCGCGAAACGCATTGCGCCCGTAGCAGCCGAGCCGCGCCTGTTCGATCGCGCGCGCGCTCAGGTCGATCGCGTCGATCGTGAAACTGGCCGGATCGAGCCCGGCGTCGAGCAGCGCCATCGCCGCCGAATACGGTTCCTCGCCGCTCGAGCATGGCGCGCTCAGCACACGCATTACGCGCCCGGGCATCGCGGCGACCCGCTCGGCCGCGAACCGCGCGAGCGTCGCGAATGCCTCGCGATCGCGGAAGAACCACGTCTCCGGCACGATGAACAGTTCGATCAGCGCGCGCCGTTCGTCGGCCGACGCGTTGAGCTGCTGCCAATAGGCGTCGAGCGCTTCCGGCGTGACGGGCGGCCGCGCCGCCGACGGCAGCCGCTCGCCGTCGCCCTGCAGCGCCTGCACGCGCTCCGTCAGCGCGCGGCTCAGGAAGTCGTTGCCGAGCGAATCAGGGTCGATGCCGGTCTCGCGCAGCAGCCAGTCGCGAAATCGCGAATCGGACACTTTCATGTGGACTCCCCTCCGTGGCCCGGCTGGCCGTCGAACAGATACAGGCGCGCAACGTCGTCGATCAGCTCGAACACCGAGACCTGCTGCACGATCCCGTCGGGCGTGTTCGCGACCCGCCCGAGCCAGCGCGTGCGCGCGGTCGATATGCCGCTGGCCCGGAACGCGGTGCGGTCGATCCGCAGCGTCTGCGTCGCGCGTTCGACGATCAGGCCGACCACGCGATCGCGGTCGAGCTGTCCGACGCGATAGCGAGCCATCACCAGCCGCGTCGACCGCAGCGCATGCGCGCGCCGTCCGAGCGCCAGCATCGGCACGTCGATCACGGGCACGGGCTGACCGCCGCGCATCAGCAGCCCGGCAATCCATTCGGGCGCGCCGGGCACGGCCTTGGTGGTCGCAAGCGGCAGCACCTCGTCGATGTCGGCCGCGTCGAGCGCATAGCGCTCGCCGTCGAGCTCGAACATCAGGAACAGCGCGTGCGCGCCGCCGTGAGACTCGGCGCGCGTCACGCGTCGACCTTGAAGCGCGACACGCTGGTGCGCAACTGATTCGCGACGAGCGTCAGATCGTCGATCGCCTGCGACGACTGGCGCAGCGATTCGGCCGTCTGCTGCGCGGCCTCCGACAGTTGCGACAGCGCCTGCGTGATCTGCTCGGCACCGTTCGCCTGGGTCTGCATCCCTTCATTGACCATCTGGAAGCGCGGCGCGAGCGTCTGCACCTCGGCGATGATCTGCGACAGCTGCCCGCCGACCTGCTGCACGTCGAGCATCCCTCGGCGCACTTCCTCCGAGAACTTGTCCATCCCCATCACGCCCGCCGACACGGCCGACTGGATCTCCTTCACCGTCTGCTCGATGTCGTACGTCGCCACGGCCGTCTGGTCGGCGAGGCGGCGGATCTCGGTCGCGACGACCGCGAAGCCGCGGCCGTACTCGCCGGCCTTCTCGGCCTCGATCGCTGCGTTCAGCGACAGCAGGTTGGTCTGGTCGGCCACCTTGGTGATCGTCGCGACGACCTGGTTGATGTTCAGCGCCTTCTCGTTGAGGATCGCGAGCTTCGCGTTCACCGAACCGGCCGCGTCCATCACGCTGCGCATCGTCTCGCCCATCCGCGTGAGGCCGCTCTGGCTCACGCCCGCAAGCGTCGCCGACTGCTCGGCCACGCCGGCGACCTCGTTCATCGTGCGCAACAGGTCGCGCGACGTCGCGAAGATCTCGCGCGAGGTCGCGCCGATCTCGGTCGTGGTCGCCGCGGTCTCGTTCGCGGTCGCCTGCTGCTCGCGCGACGTCGCCGCGATTTCGGCGACCGACGTCGTCACCTGCAGCGACGACTGCTGAGCGCGCGCAACCAGCTCGGTCAGCTCGTCGGCCATTCGGTTGAAGCCCGTCTCGAGCGTGCCGAACTCGTCGCGGCGGCGCAGGTCGAGGCGACGCGTCAGATTGCCGGTGCGCATCACGTCGTGCACCTCGACGAGCCGCGCCATCGGCACGGTGACGGAACGGTACAGCCCGTAGCCCAGCCCCAGCGCGGACAGCAACACGATCGCCAGCGCGGTCGCGAGGACGATCTCCGTGTCCTGCACGGATTCGCGGATCAATTTCGCGGACTGGTCGGCGAACTTGCGGTTTTCCTGCACCAGGATATTCGCGTTGCGCACGACCTCGGCCCACGCAGGCTGCGCCTTCGCATAAGCGGCGACGGCCTCCTCGCGCGACACGCGGCTCTTCTGCACCGCGTCGTTCAGCAGCGGCAGGTAGCGATCGTAGGCGCCGCGAAACGCCGCGAAGCGCTGGCGGTCGTCGTCGCGGAACGTCGTGTTCTGGTAGTCGACCGACAACGACTCGACCTCCTTGAGCGTCTCGCCGATCTTCGCGAAATCACGCTGCACGAGTTCGGAATCGGTATCGACGAACGTCGCCTGCTGCAGCATCGCGATCGATTCGTTGACCGCCCCGCGCAGCGACGCCGCCAGATACACGCCCGGCAGCGAGTCGCGTTCGATGCTGACGGCTTCGGTGTTGATCGCGCGCAGGCGCTCGTAGGACACGCCGGCCGTCACCAGCATCAGCACGAACAGCACGCCGAAGCTGAACAGGATACGGTTGCCGAGCGTCAGCCGGGCGGCGCCGATCGTCGGATGCAGGCTTTCATTGGTCGCGCGGGGCGTCACGGTGGCCATGTTCGTTATGGGCTTTCTAAAATCAGCGTTGAAAAAAACCGCGCCCGCCCGCGCGCCGGACGGCGCGCCACGAGCGCATCGGGGTCTGCGGGCAGCGCGGCACCGGCCGGCCGCGCCGCGAAATCATCGCTCCGCTTGCGCCGGCAGCCGAAGCGCGACCATGAAGCCACGCGCCGTATTGCGCATCAGGATCTGGCCGCGATGCCGCGCGGCCGTCGCGCGGACGAACGCAAGCCCGAGGCCGAAGCCGCTGCGCGCCGCGCCATGCACGGATTCGAGCCGCACGAACGACTCGGTCGCGGCCGTGCGCTGCTCGGGTGCGATGCCGGAGCCGGCGTCCTCGACGCCGATCAGCCACGCACCGTCGTCGTCGCTCAGCGTGCAGTGAACGTCCGTGCCGGCCGGGCCGTACTTCAGCGCGTTGTCGATCAGGTTTGCGACCGCGCGCGTGAGCATCATGCGGTCGCCCATCGTCACGCACTCGGTGTCGGGCACGTGGGCAAACACCCGGCTGCCGAATCCGGCCGCCTTCTCCCACAGCTGGTCGACGGCGTCGAGCACGATCTCGTTGAGACTCAGGACCTCGTGCGCGCGGCGTTCCGACTGCGCACGGGTCAGGTGGATGAAGCCGTCGGCGAGCGCGAGCGCGCGCCGTGCATGGCCGGCAATGCGCTCCATGATCGGCGGCATGTCGCCGTGCTCGGTCCGGTAGGCCTCGAGCAGCGCGAGGATCGACGTTTGCGGCGAACGCATGTCGTGCGACAGGAAATCCAGCGCTTCGTCGCGCTGGCGCGACATCAGGTACGAATTCGAGTGATAGCGGATGCGCGCGGTCAGTTCCATCGCGTCCGGGAGCTTCACGAGGTAATCGTTCGCGCCGGCGATGAACGCCTCGCGCTTGACGATCGGCTCCTCCTTCGCCGACAGCACGATGATCGGCACGCGTGCGGTGTCGGTGTCCGCGCGCCACGCGCGAACAAGGTCGAGGCCGTCGAATTCCGGCATCACGAGATCCTGCAGGATGACCGTCGGCTTCACGTCACGCGCGACCGCCATCGCCCGATGTGCGTCGGTGCACACATGCAGGTCGATATCGTGCTCGGTGCGCAGCGCGCGGCGGATCACCTCGCCGACGAACGGCTGATCGTCGACGAGCAGAACCGATAGCCCCGACTCGAGACAATCCGACGCATTTTCACCGCTGGATTCTTTCATAAATACCGCTTCAAACGCCAAATCTCCAATTGATTCTTTCATAGGAGTTGTTTATCCGACTTGGACGCCATCTTAAATATGGCGGCGGAGAAATCCGCCTAATGTTGCCGATCTGGCCTGTCGGCATTGCCTCACGGGGATCCGAGCGTCGATTTCACCCCGACGACGGTCGCATTACCTCCGCGCGCTTTCTCTCAATAAAGATAACCGGCTGATTCTAAATGAAATTAGAACACAGCATCTATCTCCTTCCGGTTTAGTTTTGCCAAATATGGTGAAAGAGCGGGATTCAGATAAATCAGATCATTTCCGGAGGCGAAAGACGATAACGTTTGCGAAGCCGGCATCGCGAGGTTTGCATGCGCTGCAAGGCCGTCGATTCGAACGTTTTGGGGCCGGATTCCGATGCGACGGAATCGGAGGATATGGAAGGAAAAAGCGCATGCCACGACCGGATCGGCGCGATGCGAAGGCTCGGGGCACCGCGCGCCGAACCTGATCGGCGCGGGCGGGCCGCGCATTCACCGCCTGCCCGCGCGGTCGCTTACCCGCGCGCGTGCTGCGCGGATACTTCCTGCAGGTCGAGATCGCGCTCGAGCATGTGCAGCATCTCGTCGTGGATGCGGCCCGAACGATGCAGGCGCAACAATTCCGCACGCCCGGCCTTGATCGCGGCCAGCACGACATCGTAGTGCGCGACGCGTACCTCCGCCGGATAAGCAGGCTCGTTCTTCGCCCGCTCGGTCAGTTCCGCGCGATACGTGTATTGCTCCAGCAGGCGCGGGTGAATCACCTTGCCGCTCTCGTCGCGCACCAGCGGCTGGATCGCCGCGAGCTGCGCAGCCTCGATATGCGCCCACGCCTGCGGCTCGCTCAGGTGATGCGCGGCGCGCTCCTCGCGCTGAGGCAGACGCAGCAGCCTGATCAGCGGCCCGATGGTCGTGCCCTGCATGAGCACGGTGACGAGAATCACCGCGAACGACGCGACCAGGATCACGTCGCGGCCCGGCATCGCCTCCGGCAACGACAGCGCGATCGCCAGCGTCACGACCCCGCGCATCCCCGCCCAGCTCATGATCGTCGCGGCCTTCCAGTCGGGCGCGGCGCCACGCCGGATGATCCTGCGCACCGGCATCTTCAGCGCCTCGACCGCATAGATCCACACGAAGCGCGACACGACCACCGCCACCAGCACCGCGAGCACCGGCGGGACCATCGTCGCGAGCACCTGCTCGAAACCGCCGAGCCGGTGGATCGCACCACGCAGCGACAGCCCGATCAGCACGAACACCAGCGCTTCGAGCAGGAACACGATGACCTGCCAGAACGCGGTGCCGCGCGTGCGCACGGCCGCCGAGAACACCTCGTGCTGATGCCAGCCGACGATCATGCCGGCCGTGACCGTCGCGATCACGCCCGACACCTCGACCATCTCGCCCGCGATGTACGCGATCCAGCCGGCGATCACCGCGACGGTGATCACCAGATAGTCGTCATCGAGCAGCTTCAGGAACCACACGACGAGCTTGCCGACCACGAAGCCGACCACGACACCGCCGAGCCCGAGTTCCGCGAAGCGCACGACCGCGTGCTCGAGGCTGAACGCGCCCGTCAGCGCGGCGGCGACCGCGAAGCGGAACAGCACCAGGCCCGCCGCGTCGTTCAACAAGCTTTCCCCTTCGAGCAGCACCATCAGCCGGCGCGGCAGCGCGACACGTTCGAGCACCGCCTTCGCGGCCACCGCGTCGGGCGGCGACACGATCGCGCCGAGCGCGAAGCACGCGGCCCACGGCAGCGACGGCACGACCCAGTGCACGGCGAAACCGACCGCGAACGTCGTGAACACCACCGCGCCGATCGCGAGCATCATGATGCCGCCGACGTTGTGCTTGAACTCCTCCCACACCGAGAAATACGCGCCGTCCATCAGCAACGGCGGCAGGAACACGAGCAGCACGAGTTCCGGATCGAGGTTGATCGGCGGCAGGCCGGGAATGAACGCGATGCCGATGCCGCCGATCAGCAGCGCAGCCGCGGGCGGCAATCGCAACCGCTTGGCGATGCATTCGAGCGCGACGATCGCGAGGAATGAAAGCAGAACCAGCTTGAATGCCGAGACGGGAGACATGAATCGACCTTGTGAAGAATGAATGCGCACGCCAGCCGATGTCATACCCCGGTTGGCCAATTCGCGCGATTACATCACGATGCGATGCATGCAGTCGAGCGCGTTCGGCAAGCAAGGCACGCTGTGCCGCCACGATGTCGCAACGGCGGGCATCGCCGCTCCCGTCCGTGTGCGCCGAAACGAAAACGGCACGCGGGCAAGCGCAATCGCCCGCCCGCGTGCCGTCATGCCGCCGCCCTTCGCGCTAACGGCGCCGCACGACCATCAGGCGCGGCTCGGTCATGTCTTCGATCGCGTAGCGGATCCCTTCGCGGCCGAGCCCCGAATCCTTCACGCCGCCATACGGCATGTTGTCGACGCGGAACGACGGCACGTCGTTGATCACGACACCGCCCACCTCCAGCTCGTCCCACGCGCGCTGCGCATGCGCGAGCGAATCGGTGAACACGCCGGCCTGCAGCCCGAAGTCGCTGTCGTTGACGCGCGCGAGCGCATCGTCGAAGCGCTCGAACTTCTCGAGGATCGCGACCGGACCAAATGCCTCCTTGCGGTACAGGTCCTGTTCGCGACCGACGTTTTCCAGCAGCGTCGCCTCGAACATCGCGCCGTCGACCTTGCCGCCCGCGACGATCTTCGCCCCCGCCGCGACGGCCGCGTCCATCCAGCCCGACAGGCGGCGCGACTCGGATTCGGAGATCATTGGGCCGACGAACGTCGACGGATCCTTCGGATCGCCCATCTTCAGGGAACGCGTCTTCGCGATCAGCTTGTCGCGCAGCGCGTCGTACAGATCCGCATGCACGAGGATCCGCTGCACGCCGATACAGCTCTGACCCGACTGGTAATACGCGCCGAACGCGAGACGCTCGACCACGTAGTCGAGCTGCTCGCGCTGGTCCGCGTCGACGATCGCCGCCGCGTTGCCACCGAGCTCCAGCACGACCTTCTTCTTCCCGGCCTTCTCCTTCAGCGCCCAGCCCACGGCCGGCGAACCCGTGAACGACAGCAGCTTGAAGCGCTCGTCGGTCGTAAACAGGTCCGCGCCATCGCGATGCGCGGGCAGCACCGAGAATGCCCCCTTGGGCAGGTCGGTTTCGGTGAGCACCTCGCCGATGATCAGCGCACCGATCGGCGTGCGGCTCGCGGGTTTCAGCACGAATGGACAGCCCGCAGCCAGCGCGGGTGCGACCTTGTGCGCGGCGAGGTTCAGCGGGAAGTTGAACGGGGAGATGAACGAGCACGGGCCGATCGGCACGCGCCGCGTATAGCCGGTGTAGCCCTGCGCGCGTGCCGATATCTCGAGGTTGATCACCTCGCCGTCGATGCGCACCGACTCCTCTGACGCGACGCGGAACGTATCGATCAGCCGCGTCACTTCGCCCTTCGAATCGTTGATCGGCTTGCCGGCCTCGATGCACAGCGCCTCGGCCAGCTCGTCGAATCGCTCGCGAAAGCGCGCGACGCAGTGGTCGAGCACCGCCTGACGCTTGTAGGCCGGCAACTCGCGCATCGGCTTCGCGGCGTCGACCGCCGCGCCGATGGCCGCATCGATCGCCTTCGCGTCGGCCAGCGCGACGCGCGTCGCGACCTTGCCGCTGAACTTGTCGGTCACTTCCAGATCGGTGTTCGCGTAGACGGCCTCGTTGGCCAGATAGTACGGATAGGTATCCTTCAGCATGGAACGCTCCTTCCGGTGAACTGCGGATTCAGAGTTGCGCCGACAGGCGCTTGATTTCGCGGTTGAGCACGCGCTCGTTGTCCGAATAGTCGATCGGCACGTCGATCACGTGCACGCCCGGCGTCGCGAAGCAGTCGCGCAGCAGCGGCTCGAGATCGTCGGCCGCTTCGACACGATGCCCGTGCGCGCCGTAGCTCTGCGCATACGACACGAAATCGGGGTTCTTCAGCGTCATCGCGAAATCAGGGAAGTTCATGTTCTCCTGCTTCCAGCGGATCATCCCGAACGCGTCGTCGCGCAGGATCATCACGACGATGTCGAGCTTCAGCCGCACGGCCGTTTCGAGTTCCTGCGAATTCATCATGAAGCCGCCGTCGCCGCACACGGCGATCACCTTGCGCTGCGGATGCACGATCTTCGTCGCGATCGCCGACGGCAGGCCCGCGCCCATCGACGCGAGCGCGTTGTCGAGCAGCAGCGAGTTCGGTTCGTGCGCACGCCAATAGCGCGCGAACCAGATCTTGTACATCCCGTTGTCGAGACAGACGATCCCGTCGGTCGGCAGCGCGTTGTACAGGTCGTTCACGATCCGCACCGGGTACATCGGGAAGCGCGGGTCGTGCTGGCCTTTCTGCAGGTGCGCGTCGAAGTGCTCCTTGATCATCGCGAAGCGTGCGAAATCCCAATGTGGCTGCGGCGCGATCGCCTCCTTCATCTGCCACACCGCGTTCGCGATGTCGCCGACCACCTCGATCTGCGGGAAGTAGACGGGATCGACCTGCGCACCGAGGAAGTTCACGTGGATCACGGTCTTGTCGTCCGTGCGCATGAAGAACGGCGGCTTCTCGATCACGTCGTGGCCGACGTTGATGATGCAGTCCGCATGCTCGATGGCGCGGTGCACGAAGTCGCCGTCGGACAGCGTCGCGTTGCCGAGCCACAGCGGATGCGTTTCGTCGATCACGCCCTTGCCCATCTGAGTCGTAAAGAACGGGATGCCCGTCTTGTCGACGAATTCGAGCAGCATCTTGCAGGTCGTCTTGCGATTGCCGCCCGCGCCGATCATCAACAGCGGGTGGCGCGCGGCCTGGATCGCGTCGACCGCATGCGCGACCGCCTTCTCCTCGGCCACCGGTCGCCGGCTGTAGCTGCGCGGAATCGGCTTGCCGTCGCCCTCCTCGTGCGCGATGTCCTCCGGGAGTTCGAGGTGCGCGGCGCCCGGGCGCTCCTCCTCCGCGCGACGGAACGCCTCGCGCACCGCCGACGGAATGTTGCCGATCGACACGATCTGCCGCGTGAACTTCGTGAGCGGCTGCATCATGCCGACGACGTCGACGATCTGGAAGTGACCCTGCTTGCTGGACTTGATCGGCTTCTGCCCGGTGATCATCAGCATCGGCATGCCGCCGAGCTGCGCATATGCGGCAGCCGTCACGAAGTTGGTCGCACCCGGCCCGAGCGTCGCGAGACACACGCCGGTGCGGCCCGTCAGCCGGCCGTAGGTGGCGGCCATGAACCCGGCCGCCTGCTCGTGCCGGGTCAACACGAGCTTGATCTTCGATCGCCGCAGCGATTCGAGCAGATCGAGGTTTTCCTCGCCGGGGATGCCGAACACATACTCGACGCCCTCGGCTTCCAGCGCCTTCACGAACAGATCCGATGCTTTCATGGGGGACTCTCGGTTGATGCCGCCTGCCCGGCTTACGGGCGCGCGACGTTCAGAACGCGCGCCGGCCTACGGCACGCGGACGCTTTACCTACTGGTGACCACGGCACTGCCCGCCGCGCAACGCACGGCGGCGCCTCCCTGTGCAGGAGGACAAACGGATCCGCCCGCGCGCGGCAAGCGCGCACGGGCGGCAAGGACGTTTTTGATTGTAGACGGATTCGCGGAATTCCGACTTCGGCCGAATGGCCGGGTCCGGCCGCGCGAAAGGATCGGCCTGACGACCAATTCGATCTCAAACGGCGCGCGCGGCCCTAATGTTGGACGCACCCCGATTCCATCCACCAAGCCTGTGAACCATGGTTGACATACCGCGATCCATGTCCTACAGTGCGCCTACGTTCAGTATCCGGACTACCGACGTCTTCGATGCATGGTTTGCCGGCCTGCAGGATCGCGTCGCCCGGCGGCGCATCCAGGCGCGCATCGACCGTCTGTCGATGGGCAACCCGGGCGACTGGAAATCGGCCGGCTCACCCGTCGTCGAAATGCGTGTCGACCACGGGCCCGGCTATCGCGTCTATTACGTCAGACGCGGAACGATATGGGTGATCCTGCTCTGCGGCGGCGACAAGTCGTCGACGCAACAGGCGAACATCCGCGCCGCGCATGCGATGCTCGAGCGGCTCGACCTGGAGTGATCAATGGACAAGATCAAGACCCGGCCGTGGGATTCGGCCGAACACCTGAAAACCGACGACGACATCGCCGACTACTTCGAGGCCTGTCTGCAGGAAGCCGGCGACGACCCGGCCTTCATCGCGCATGCGCTCGGCGTGATCGCCCGCGCGCGCGGCATGTCGCAGGTCGCGCGCGACGCGGGCCTGTCGCGCGAAGGACTGTACAAGGCGCTGTCGCACGACGGCAATCCGAGCTTCGGCACGATCCTGAAAGTGATCAAGGCGCTCGGCCTGCAACTACACGGCACGAAGGCACATGCTTGATTCAGCGGCGTACGGCGGCGCACCATGTGCGCGACGGCCGCGCCCGCATCAATGCAACCAACCCGCCGCCCAGCGCGGCACCAGCGAGACGAGATACAGCCCGAGCCCGATCAGCCCGCCGACCAGCGTGCCGTTGATGCGGATGTACTGCAGGTCCTTGCCGATGTTCAACTCGATCTGCCGCGACATCTCGCGCGCATCCCAGTTGCGCACCGTATCGCGGATGTGACGCATCAGGAAATCCGCGAAATCCGGCGCCATCTCGTGCACAGCCTTCTCGATGTGCTCGTTCAGCGACGCACGCAGCGCCGGGCTCTCCGCGAGCCGCGCGCCGAGCCAGCCGCCGAGCGTCGCGGCCTGCCGGTGCAGCGTCGAATCGGGCCGCGCGAGATCGGCCTTCAGCCATGCGCGCAACTCGTCCCACAGATCGAGCACATAGTCGTTGAACGCGTCGCCGTCGCGAATGTAGCGCTTGATCTCGTCGCCCTTCGCGATGAACGCAGGGTCATGCTTCAGCCGCTCGGTGAGCCGCATGACCGTGCGGTCGAAGCGCTGCCGCAATTCGTGCTCCGGATCGGCCGCCACGCCCTCGAGCACGTGGCTCACCGCGCTCGCCAGCATGCGCGCGCCGTTCTCGCCGAACCACTGCGTCGGCAAGATCTTCTCGACCTTCGGGTATTGCGTCTTCAGCCATTCGACGATGAAGCCCGCGATCACCTCACGGTTCTCCTCCTTGTCGAGCACGTCGACCACCTGCCCGATCGCGTCGTCGAGCAACGCCTGGTGACGGCCGTCCTTCGTCAGCGTATCGAGGATCGCGCCCATCGATTGCGACAGGTCGATCCGGTCGATCACCGCGCGGAACGCGTCGTGGACGAACGACTGGATCCGCGCATCGTCGGTCATGTCGAGCGCGAAGCTCATCAGCTTCGTCACGTAGCCGCCGAGCGCGTCGGTGTTCGCGGGCTCGCCGAGCCATGCGCCGAGTTTCCGTGCGGGATCGTGCTGGCGGATCTGCGCGACGAGCGCGTCGGGGCCGAGGAATTTCTCGCGCACGAACACCGCGAGGTTGTCGGCGATCTTGTCCTTGTTCTTCGGGATGATCTCGGTGTGGCGCGACACGAACGGGATCGGCACGCGGCGGAACAGCGCGACGACCGCGAACCAGTCGGCGAGCGCGCCGACCATAGCGGCCTCGGCCACCGCCTTGAAACCGTCGACCAACGGGCCGCGCGGCAGCAGGATCGTCGTGACGAATACCGCGACCGCGGCCAGCAGCAGCCATAGCGCGCGGCGCTTGCTGCGTTTCAGTTCGAGGGCTTTGTCTGGCGTCATGGGCAACCGGTGAAACGACAATGCCGCTAATATGCACCGATCGCCGGCCCGCGACAAACCCGCGCGCGTTGCGAGCCGAGAAGATTGTCCGGAACGGGTTTCCCTCGACGTTTCAGCTACCCGCAGCGAACACGGCCGCGCCGGCCGCGTTCGCGCACTTCCTCAGAGAAACGTCTTCAGGTTCACCGCCGGATCGGCGAGCTTCGCCGGATCGGGCACGGCGCCTGCCGCGATCAGGCGCCGCGACGCACCGATGTCGCGCCCCAGGTTCGCCGCGGCCACCGCGGCGATCTTCCCGTCGTCGTCCAGCCCGAACACCGTGAACGGCCCGCTCGCGGGATCGCCACGCACGACGGTCGTTCGCTCGCCGCCGAACAGCCCGAGCATCTGCAGGTTGCAATCGTACTGATCGGACCACAGCCACGGCAGCTCGGCATAGATTTCGTCCGCACCCAGCAGGTTCGCGGCCGCGACCGCCGGCTGATTCTCCGCGACCTGCCACGACTCGATCCGCACGTGACGCCCGAGCAGCGGATTGAAGTGCATCGTCACCTCGCCCGCGGCGAAGATCGCGCGATCGGCCGTCCGGCATCCCTCATCGACACGGATGCCGTTGTCGATCTCGAGGCCGGCCGCCTGCGCGAGTTCGACGTTGGGCACGACGCCGATGCCGATCACGACGACATCGGCCGGCACGTTGCCGTGATCGGTCTCGACGATCGCGCCGCCGCCCGGTGCGCGGCGAATCGCGCGCGGCAGCGACGCCATCTGGAAGATCACGCCGCGTGCGTCGTGCAGTTGCCGCGCATACGCGCCGACGACTTCCGGCAACGCACGCTGCAGCAAGCGTTGAGCCGGGTCGATCACCGTCACGTCGCACCCGAGCTGGCGTGCCGCGGCCGCCACTTCGAGGCCGATGAAGCCGCCGCCGAGCACCGCCACGCAACGCCCCGGCGCGAGTTGCGCGCGCAACGCTCGCGCGTCGGCAACGGTCCGTACGTAATGCGGGACGACGCCGTCGTCGACCGGCCCGCCGAACGCACGCACGCGCGAGCCCGTCGCGAGCACGAGCCGGGCGTACGGCAACGTCGCGCCGTCGTCGAGCCGCACACGCTGCGCGTCGCGATCGATCGCATCGACGCGCGTGCCGAGCCGCAGCTCGATGCGCTGCGCGTCGTACCATGCCGCATCGCGGATGAACGCACGCTGCTCGCCGCCGTCGCCCAGCAGCGCGTCCTTCGACAGCGCGGGCCGGTCGTACGGCAGCTCGCGCTCCGCACCGATCATCACGATGCGTGCGTCGGCGTCGCGCTCGCGCAGTGCCTCGGCCGTGCGCCGCGCCGCATGGCCGGCACCGACGATCACGAACGGGTCAGCCGACATTGACTTCCACCTGACCGTCGACGATCCGGATCGGATAAGTCCGTACCGGCTCGGTGATCGGCGCGCATTTCGGCGCACCCGTTCGAATGTCGATCAGCCCCTGATGCAGCGGGCATTCGACGCAGCCGTCTTCCACATAGCCTTCGGACAGCCGCGCGTGACCATGCGAACAGAGGTCGTGCATCGCGAACACTTCGTCGCCGATCCGGAACACCGCGATCGGCTTCTGGCCGGCGACGCGCGCCGCCGGTTCGTCTTCGGAGAATTCGTCGAATGCGCCCAGCGGATGCCATTCGGCGAGCGTTGCTTCGGTCATGTCGTTTCCTTCGCTGTCAGATCGGGGTGGCGAGCAGCGTCTGCACGCGCGACGTGTCGTAGATCACGCGCTTGGTCTTGTAGCGCAGCCCGTCGGGCGTGCGCACGACCGTGTCGTAGTACTTGCCGGCCTGGTACACGTTCGATTCGCCGTTGCTGCGCGTCTGCACGACCACGTAGTTGCTCTCGGTGTCGATCTCGCCGTCGCGCTCCGCGACGATCGTGAGGCCCGACGTCATGTGCCGGTACGTGTGCTCTTCGAAGATGTTCGCGTGCCGCAGCGACACCACGCGGTCGCGCAGCATCCGCTGGTTCGTGCAGTGGACGATCCCGACCGGCAGCCCGAGATCCGCGTTCTCCTTCGGCACGATTTCGTACGTGCAGTCCTCGGTGAACATTTCCGGCCAGTGTTCGAGCCGGTCGTTGTCGAGGTGGCCGATGTAGCGGTTCTGGAGCATGTAAATCTCGAACCACGTCTTCATGTCTTCCGTCATTTCGCGCTCCCGCTTCAATAGCCCATCAGCTTCTGGTACCCGACCCAGAACTTGCGGATCAGGCTTTCGGTGATCACCGTGTCCTGCTGGTCCGGGTTGCCGCGCGACATCTCGATCACCGACGTCGCGTCCGCATCTCGCGCCGTGCCGCGCTGCACCAGCTCGGTCGCCTCGGTGTCTTCCATCGAGATGTAGCCGGCCGGCCCGACCAGGTTCGCCTGCTTGATGCGCAGCGCGCGCAGTTCGGGCGTGTCGTCCGCGTAGCCGAAGAAGTGAAAGATCAGCTCGAAGTTGTCCGGCCCCTTCGGCAGGATCTGGCGCGCGACCAGCGTGTTGTGGATCTGCTGGATCACGAGTTGCGGAAAGATCGGCTGGATATGGTTCGTGCAGTCCTCGTCGTATTCCGACACGAGATCGAGGATCGATTCGTCTTCCAGATGGAAGCCCTCGTCGAACGAACGGATATTTTGCTGCTTGTACGCGGCCGACGTGTCGTCGCCCGTCTTCGTCACGGTGATGATGCTGTGCAGCCCGTGGTTCGCATCCGGAATCGAGCGCGCCTTCATCCCGACGCGGAAAATGTTGAAGGTCGTATGGAACAGGTGCAGCATGCTCGCGTGATACGGATCCTTCACGTTCTCCATGTACAGCTTCCAGTTCGACTTCGAATACTGGCGCGTGCAGCCGAGATACTCGATCGGCTTGTGGAAGATCCGGTCGATCCACGGACGCATCTGCTCGCCGAGATAGTCGGGCAGCGACGCCACGTCATCGCTGAAGGTCGCGAACACGAGCCCGCGATAGCTGTCGACACGCAGCTTGCGCAGCCCGTGCTGCTTCGGGTCGAAGTCGGCCGGCATCCCGGTCATCCCCTTCTGGCCGCGCCGGAACGGCACGCCGAGCAGGTTGCCCTGGTTGTCGAAGCTCCACTGGTGGTACACGCACGTGTGCGAACTCGCGTTGCCGCGCGACTTGCGGCAGACCTGCGCGCCGCGATGCGCGCAGCGGTTCACCCACGCGGAGAGCGCGCCGTCCTCGGTGCGCGTGACGACGACCGGCGTGTCGCCGACGAACGTGCTCTTGAAGTCGCCCGCGTTCGGGATTTCCGCTTCCAGCGCGACGAAGTTCCATGTCGGCCCGCGGAAGATGCGTTCCTGCTCGCGATCGTAGACCGCGCGCGAGCTGAACACCTTGTACGGCACGCGCGAGCCGTCGTCGTGCGGAAAGCGCACATCGGACGCGTCGTCGCGCGCGGCGAATACGACGGGCGATTCTGTCTGCTCCATGTCGGACTCCTTCTGGTTCCGTTTCGTTGATTGCATGGAGCCGATTTTTGAAAAGCTAATATTCGGCGTCTATCCGGAAAGTGCGATTGCGGCGGCGCAATATCCACTTTCGGCGGATTTCTGCGCTAGCATGGCGACACACGCGACCCACGCACGATCGCGACCCATTCGTCGGATCGAAGCGCCCGTCGTTCATACCAAGGCCGATGCTCATGTCCCCAACGTCGTTCGAGCCGCTTGCGCTGCGTGCGCACCGGCTGTTCGAATCCCGCGATCTCGACGAGACGCGCGAGCGGATCTCGCGCGTGATGCAGCCGCACGCGCTGCTGCCGAGCGGCCGCGTGCAAGGCGCGTCGCATATGGATTTCGTGCGGCTCGGCGGGCTCGGGATCGGCACCATCGCGTTCGGCGACGCGATGCGCGTGCAGGTCGACGCCGTCGACGGTTATTACCTGCTGATGTTCTGCCTGTCCGGGCAGGCGGAAGTCAACGCAATGGGGCGCCGGCTCGGCGTCGACGGGCAGACCGGCGTGCTGTGCGCGCCCGGCGAGCGCTTCGACGCGGTGCTGTCCGCCGATTGCGAGCAGTTCGTGCTGCGCATCGATGCCGCGACCGTCGGTTCGCTGACCGGCGACCCGCGCGCGATGCTCGACCCCGTGCTGCACATCAGCGATGCCGCGCTCACCGCGTGGCGCCAGCAGCTGATGCTCGTCGCGCGCTCGCCGGCGCTGCTCGAACGGGCGAACGCGAACCCGCGCGTCGCGTCGCAGCTCGAGCATCTGTTGATCGATCTGCTGATCGAAGGCCACCCGCCGTCGGTACCGAGCGCGCGCCAGGATCCCGCGCCGGGCTTCGTGCGGCGCGCGCAGGAGTTCGTGAACGCGCACTACGCGCAACCGCTGCAGCTCGCCGATATCGTCCAGGCCGCCAACGTGCCGGAGCGAACGCTGCGCGACGCCTTCCTGCAGTTCCGCGGGATGAGCCCGATGCAATACCTGCGCGCGACGCGGCTCGAGCATGCGCGGGAGTTGCTGCGCGGGTCGGTGTCCGAGCGACGGATCGCCGATATCGCGCTCGATTGCGGGTTCACGCATCTTGGGCGATTCGCGATCGCGTACCGGGAGAAGTTCGGCGAATCGCCCTCGGAAACGCTCGACGGGAAGCGGTAGGGGGTAGACGGGCGCGGGCTCCCCGGCTTGCCGATTGCCGGCCGGGGCAGCTTGCCGGCTTGCTGCCCGCCTGCATCGGCGACGGATGACATCGCATCGCGGCAGCGGCTCCGCATTCGGCCTGGCCCGCCGAAATTGACCGTTAGTTGCAGTCGATACGGAAACGACCGTCGCTACGCCGCCGGCGCGATCATCTCCCGCGCGATCGCGCAGAACGCGGTCGTCGCCGCGCTTTCGCCGTGCAGCCTGCGGCTCATGATGATCGGCGACGTCGCCGTGGGTTCCGGCAGCCGCCGATAGACGACGCCCTTCACGCGCACGCCTTCCACGCTTTCCGGCACCAGCGACACGCCCACCTGTGCGGCAACGAGCCCGAGCGCCGTCTGCAGTTCACGCACCTCGTGCACGGCCGCCGGCACGAGCGCGCCGTCGCGCAGCGCGGACAGCTGCTGGTCCGCGAAGCTCGGCCGCGGCGTGCTCGGATAGACGATCAGCGTCTCGTTCGCGATGTCCGCGAGCGTCAGCGGCCGGCCCGGATCGGCGAGCGGATGCCCCACCGGCAGCGCCGCGATCAACTTTTCCTCGATCAGCGCCTCGCGCACGAGTTGATCGTCGTCGAAACGCAGGCGGCCGAACCCGACGTCGATCCGCCCGCCCTTCAGCGCGCCGAGCTGCTCGAGCGTGAACATTTCGATCAGCGACAGCTCGACGCCCGGATGCGCCTCGCGGAACGCGCGGATCACGTCCGGCAGCGCCCCGTAGAGCGTCGACGGCACGAAGCCGATCACGATCCGCTCCGACAACTGCGCGAGCCGCCGCGTCAGCGGGCCGAGCTCGTCGGCCTGTTCGACGACGCGCGTCGCCTGCGCATAGAACACGCGGCCCGCGTCGGTCAGTTTCAGCGGCCGCGCGCCGCGCTCGAACAGCGGCAGCCCGACCTCGTCCTCGATCGCCTGGAGCTGGCGGCTCAACGGCGGCTGCGTCATGTGCAGCCGCTCCGCGGCACGCGTGATGTTCATTTCCTCCGCGACGGCGATGAAGTATCGAAGCTGGCGCAATTCCATTTCATGCCTCGAAGGTATGGAAGTAGTCGGAAAGAGTGTTGGACGCCGCCGGGCGGGAATTCCTACCATGTGCACCAACAGGAGGAATCGCATGATAGCAACTACCGCCACCATCGAACGCATCGAGACGCTGCTCGTCGACGTGCCGACGATCAGGCCCCACAAGCTCTCGGTCGCCACGATGAATTGCCAGACCCTCGTGCTGGTCCGCGTTCGATGCACGGACGGTATCGAAGGCGTCGGCGAGGCGACCACGATCGGCGGTCTCGCGTACGGCGAGGAAAGCCCCGAGAGCATCAAGGTCAACATCGACACCTACTTCGCGCCGCTCCTGCAGGGTATGGACGCGACGCGCCCGGGCGCCGCGATGGCACGTGCGCGCAAGCTGTTCCAGGGCAACCGGTTCGCAAAGTGCGCGATCGAGACCGCGCTGTTCGATGCGCAGGCGCGCCGCCTCGGCGTGCCGCTGTCCGAGCTGTTCGGCGGCCGCACCACCGACGCCGTCGACGTCGCGTGGACGCTCGCGAGCGGCGACACGCAGCGCGACATCGCGGAAGCCGAGGCGATGCTCGACGCGCGCCGCCATCGCGCATTCAAGCTGAAGATCGGATCGAACGCGGTCGACGACGACGTCGCGCACGTGATCGCGATCAAGCGCGCGCTCGGCGACCGTGGCGACGTCCGCGTCGACGTGAACCAGGCATGGACCGAAACCGACGCGATCCGGGCCGGCGCACGACTTGCGGAGGCCGGCGTGAGCCTCGTCGAGCAGCCGATCGCCGCGACCAATCGCGCGGGGCTCAAACGCCTCACGCAGCTCGCGCAGATTCCGATCATGGCGGACGAGGCGCTGCACGGCCCCGTCGATGCATTCGCGCTCGCGCAGGACCGCGCGGCCGACGTGTTCGCGGTGAAGATCGCGCAATCGGGCGGCCTGCTCGGTGCGGCGAGTGTCGCATCGATCGCGTCAGCGGCCGGCATCGACCTGTACGGCGGCACGATGCTCGAAGGCGCGGCCGGCACGATGGCGTCCGCGCAACTGTTCAGCACGTTCGGCTCGCTGAAATGGGGCACCGAGCTGTTCGGCCCGCTACTGCTCACCGAGGAAATCCTCGTCGAGCCGCTGCGCTACCAGGATTTCAAGCTGCACCTGCCGGCGACGCCCGGCCTCGGCATCACCTTCGACTGGGCCCGCATCGAACGGATGCGACGCAACGCCCGCTGATCCCGCATGACACGACAACCGAAACCGGAGACACAGATGAACAAGCAAGCCATCGACGCCCTGCTGAAAACCTTCGACGACGCCGCGGAAAAGCCCGGCAACCCGCGCGTGCGCGCGATCGTCAACCGGATCGTGAAGGACATCTGCTACACGATCGAGGACTTCGACGTGCAGCCGAGCGAGTTCTGGACCGCGCTCAACTACCTGAACGAAGCCGGCCGTGAATTCGGGCTGATCGCCGCGGGCCTCGGCCTCGAGCGCTTCCTCGACGTGCGGATGGACGAAGCCGAGGAAAAGGCCGGCTTCCACGGCGGCACGCCGCGCACGATCGAAGGGCCGCTGTATGTCGCGGGCGCGCCGGAATCGGTCGGCCATGCACGTCTCGACGACGGTACCGATCCGGGCCAGACGCTGATCATGCGCGGTCAGGTACTCGGTCAGGACGGCGCGCCGATCGCGAATGCGCTCGTCGAGGTGTGGCACGCGAACCATCTGGGCAATTATTCGTACTTCGATCAGTCGCAGCCGGCGTTCAACCTGCGCCGCTCGATCCGCACTGACGCCGAGGGCCGCTACAGCTTCCGCAGCGTGCTGCCGGTCGGCTACAGCGTGCCGCCGGGCAGCAAGACCGAGCAACTGCTCGACCAGCTCGGCCGCCACGGCCATCGTCCGGCGCACATCCACTTCTTCGTTTCCGCGGACGGATATCGTAAGCTGACGACGCAGATCAACATCGAAGGCGATCCGCACATCTGGGACGACTTCGCATTCGCGACCCGCGAAGGGCTGATCCCGAAGATCAAGCAGGCCGAGGGCGCGGAAGGCAAGCCGTACGGCGTCGACGGGCAATTCGCGCTGATCGACTTCGATTTCTCGCTGCTCGAGGACAAGCAGGACGTGCCGGCGAGCGAAGTCGAGCGGGCGCGTGCACAGGCCTGAGCGGTCCCGTTCGGCGAATCGACAACGCAAGGAGCGCAGGATGCTGTTTCATGTGGAAATGACCGTCCGCCTGCCGGCGGACATGGATCCGGTCAAGGCTGCCACGCTGAAGGCCGAAGAGAAGGCGATGTGCCAGCGGCTGATGAACGAAGGGACCTGGCGGCATCTGTGGCGGATCGCGGGGCAGTATGCGAACGTCAGTATTTTCGACGTCGAGAGCGTGCAGCAACTGCATGACGTGTTGAGTCAGCTGCCGTTGTTTCCGTATATGGAGATGGAAGTGCGGGCGCTGTGCCGGCATCCGTCTTCGGTGCGCGAGGATGATCGATAAGTGAACGCGACGCGCGGCGTGACTGAACGGCCGCGCAGAGTACGACACGGGCAGCCGGCGATTTTCTCGCCGGTCGCCCGTGTCGTTTTGCAGCCGTCCCGTCCAGGTATCGCCCCGCATCACGACGATGCGGCGACGATCACCACTCCTGCGCCAGATGCGCCGCGAACCCCACCGTCCCCGGCGCGATCTCCGCCTTCAGCGTCAGCGCCGGAATCTCGTAATCGCCCGCGTTCTGCCGCCGGAACGGAATCGGCTGCGCGGTCCACAGTTCGTCGAGACGCTTGCCGAGCGCGGCACGCGTTTCATCGAAGCGCGCGTCGTTCATCCGGTGCGTCTGGTAGACCACGAACGGCGGCAGCACGTCGAACCCCGGGTAATAGAGAATCCCGTGCTGGATTGGAAACAGCACGTCGTCGATCGGCCCGTTGATGCCCCGTGCGCTGTAATGCGACTCCCAGCCGCCCGTCGTGACGACGATCATCGCGCGCTTGCCCGCAAGCGAACCTTCGCCGTAACGGTCGCCCCAGTGCAGGTCGGAATGTTCGCCGACGCCGTATGCAAAACCATACGCATACACGCGCTCGACCCAACCCTTCATGATCGCCGGCATCGAAAACCACCACAGCGGAAACTGCAGGATCACCGCATCGGCCCACTTCAATTTTTCCTGTTCGCGCGCGATGTCTTCGCTTTGCGTGCCCGTCGCGAACGCGTGCTTCGAGTCGAGCGACGGATCGAAACGCGCGTCGGGCTTGCGATCGGTCACGTCGTTCGCGTCGAACGCGGCCTTCCAGTTCATCGCATACAGGTCCGTCACCTGCACGCTATGCCCCGCCGCTTCGAGCCGCTCGACGGCAAAGTCGCGCAGCGCGCCGTTCAGCGAACGCGGTTCCGGATGGGCATAAACGATCAGCACATTCATGTTCGTCACTCCGTTGATTGAATGACTGCAGGATGCCGTCGCCCAAGGTATATTTGAAATGAATTCCTGATATTCCAGGTATAGGCATGAACAATCTCAGACGACTGGATCTGAACCTCCTGGTCACGCTCGACGTGCTGCTCGCCGAGCACAACGTCACGCGGGCAGCCGAAAAACTGAACATGTCGCAGCCGTCGGTCAGCGTGCAGTTGCAGAAACTGCGCGATCTCTTCGGCGATCCGCTGTTGCTGCCGGGACCACGCGGCATGCGGCCGACCGCGCGCGCGGAAACGCTGCGCGAGCCGCTGCGGGACGCGCTCGACGCGGTCGAACGTGCGGTGCTGACGGCCACGCCGTTCGATCCGGCAACCGCGACGAACACGTGGCGCGTGGCCGCGACCGACTATGGCGAATCGACGATCGTCCTGCCCGCGCTGAACACGCTGCGGTCAGCCGCCCCCGCGACGCGCCTCGCCGTCGTCGAGCTCGTGCCGCCACGCATCGAGCAGGACGCGGAGCGAAACGGCATCGACCTGGCCTTCCACACGACGGAAGGTTCACCGGAAGGGATGCGGCGCCTGCCGCTGTTCGTCGAGCGCTACGTGCTCGTCGGCCGCGCCGGTCATCCGAAGCTGAAGCGGCGCCCGACGCTCGCGCAGTTCGGCGCGCTGGAACACGTGATCGTGTCGCCCGACGGCGGCGGCTTCTTCGGCGTGACCGATGAAACGCTCGCGCAAGCGGGCGCCGCGCGGCGTGTCGTGCTGTCCGTTCCGCATTTCCTGTTCGTGATGTCGGCCGTCGCCAGCACGGATCTCGTCGCGATGCTGCCCGAGCGTCTGGTGCGCGACGTGCCCGCGCTGCGCGTGGTGGAAGCGCCCGTTCAAGTTCCCGGCTATGAAATGTCGATACTGTGGCACGAGCGCGTGCACCGCGATCCCGCGCATCGGTGGTTGCGGGAAACGATCGCGGCGTCGGTGTAAGTCGTTCGCGAAAGCCGCGCGGCGCGCGCGCCGGCCACCGTCGCCGCCGCGCTCGCCCCGGTGCCGGGAAACAGAGTTGCATTCAGGACTTGAAACCGCCTCGGACACTGTATATATTTACAGTGTTTTTGCACCATTTGACCCGAATTCCGTCACCCATGACGGACGGACTTTTGTGAGGCGACCATGTTCCAGTCATCCGCATTCGATCCCGAGCAACCCGGCTTCAACCCCGTCCACTTCGAGCGTGCCGCGCAGCGGGCGGTCGTCGACCTGCAGCGTGTCGTCGGCGGCCCCGCCCAACGCGCGCTCGGCCTGCGGCGCCGCACCCATCCGGCCGCCGTCCGCACGATGAGCTGGCAGGCGCTGCTGAACGTCGAGGAACTCGCGTTCTCGAATACCGGTTTCCTGAGCCGCAACGACCCGACGGTCGTCGACGCGTTCATCCGCCTGCGCGGCAGCCGGCTGGTGGCGGCGGATGTCGAGGAGCCGGTCGACTGGCGTCGCGACGACGACGACCTGCCGGCCGTCTACCTGATCGTCAAGGCGATGCTGGAGGCGGAAGAGGAAGAGCGCGCCGAAGCGGCCTGACGCATGCCGGCCGATCGCGAATGGCGTTCTGACGGAATCGCGTCGCCACGTTGCATGGCGACGCGGGAAGTCGCCAGCGCGTCGCGCGACGCACGCCGCCGTTTCGCAACCCGGCACGACGCCCGTTACAGCCTCGCCGCGAGCCGCGATCCCTGATCGATCGCACGCTTCGCATCGAGCTCGGCCGCCAGTTCCGCACCGCCGATCAGATGCACCGAGCGTCCGGCCGCCTGCAACGGCGCGAGCAGCGCGCGCTGCGGCTCCTGCCCCGTGCACAGCACGATCGTGTCGGCTTCGATCAGTTCATGATCGGTCCGCTGCTCGCCATACGACACGTGCAACCCGCGCGCATCGATCAGTTCGTAGTTCACGCCGCCGATCATCTTCACCTGCTTCATCTTCAGCGTCGCACGGTGAATCCATCCGGTCGTCTTGCCGAGCCCCTTGCCGAGCGGCGCGGCCTTGCGCTGCAGCAGCGTCACTTCGCGAGCCGGCGCCGAGACCTGTGCGCGAGTCACGCCGCCGCGCGTCGCAGCCGGATCGGTCACGCCCCACTCCGCTTTCCACTCTTCCAGATCGAGCGTCGGCGACTCGCCGCCTTGCACCAGATATTCGGCGACGTCGAAGCCGATGCCGCCGGCGCCGACCACCGCGACACGCCGGCCAACCGGCTGCCCGCCGGCCAGCACGTCGATGTAGCTGAGCACGTTCGGCCCGTCCTGGCCGGGAATCTTCGGGTCGCGCGGCGCCACGCCGGTCGCGAGCACGATCTCGTCGTAGCCGCCCGCGATCAGGTCGCTCGCATCGATGCGGCGGTTCAGGTGCAGGTTCACGCCGGTCAACTCGACCTGACGGCCGAAATAACGCAGCGCTTCGTCGAACTCCTCCTTGCCCGGAATCCGCTTCGCCATGTTGAACTGGCCGCCGATCTCCGGCGCCGCGTCGAACAGATCGACGTGGTGGCCGCGCTGCGCGAGCACGGTCGAGCACGCGAGCCCGGCCGGCCCCGCGCCGACCACCGCGATGCGCTTCGGCTGCTGCACGCGCGTATAAATCAGCTCGGTCTCGTGGCATGCGCGCGGATTCAGCAGGCATGACGCGATCTGGTTCTTGAACGCGTGGTCGAGACACGCCTGGTTGCAGCCGATGCAGGTGTTGATCTCGTCTGCCCGGCCCTGCGCGGCCTTGACGACGAACTCGGCATCCGCGAGCAGCGGGCGCGCCATCGACACCATGTCCGCGCAGCCGTCCGCGAGAATCTGCTCGGCCACCTCGGGCCGGTTGATCCGGTTGGTCGTCACGAGCGGGATGCCGACCTCGCCCTTCATCTTCTTCGTCACCCACGCGAACGCGCCGCGCGGCACCGACGTCGCGATCGTCGGCACGCGCGCCTCGTGCCAGCCGATCCCCGTATTGATGATGGTCGCGCCCGCGCGCTCGACGGCCTTCGCGAGCTGCACGGTTTCGCTCCAGTCGCTGCCGTCCGGAATCAGGTCGAGCATCGACAGCCGGTAGATCAGGATGAAGTCGCGCCCGACTGCCTCGCGCGTGCGCGCGACGATCTCGATCGGCAGCCGGATCCGGTTCTCGTACGAACCGCCCCACTGATCGCCGCGCTTGTTCGTATGCATCGAGATGAACTGGTTGATCAGGTAGCCCTCGGAGCCCATGATCTCGACGCCATCGTAGCCGGCCTCGCGCGCAAGCTGCGCGCAGCGGACGAACGCGCGGATCTGCCGCTCGACGCCGCGCGCACTGAGTTCGTGCGGCGCGAACGGCGAGATCGGCGACTTGATCTTCGACGGCGCGACCGCGAACGGGTGGTAGCCGTAGCGGCCGGTATGCAGGATCTGCAGCGCGATCTTGCCGTCGTCCGCATGCACGGCGTCGGTGATCACGCGATGGCGCCGCGCGCCGGCCGACGTCATCAGCGTGCCGCCGAACGGCTTGGTCCAGCCGGCCACGTTCGGCGCGAAGCCGCCGGTCACGATCAGGCCGACGCCGCCGCGCGCGCGTTCGGCGAAATAGTCGGCGAGCCGCGGCAGCGTCTTGCGGCTGTCCTCGAGGCCCGTGTGCATCGAGCCCATCAGCACGCGATTCTTCAGCGTGGTGAAGCCGAGGTCGAGCGGCGCGAGCAGGTTGGGAAAGGAAGTCGTCATGGTGAGTCTGCCGATAAGCGATACGTGCCATCGTAGGCCGCGCGCCGCCTTGAACGTGAGGGGGCAAACAGCCATAATGCTTGTCATTTCCGGCCAAATCGACATGACCTCCCCGTCACGCAAGGACCACCTCGGGTTACGCCGGCCGACGATTCCGGTCGCCTACACGCGCCTGCTGCTGCAGGCGCTGGCCGCGCGCGGCGTCGATCCGGCCGCCGTGCGCGCGGGCACCGGGCTGCGCGATGCCGTATTGGCCGAACCGGACGCGCGCGTCGCGCCGTCGCAATGGGGCCGGCTCGTGCTCAACGCGATCGAAATCGGCGGCGATCCGGGCATCGGGCTCGCGTTCGGGCTGCTGCTGAAGCCGACCGTGCACGGCTTCCTCGGTTATGCGACGCTGACCGCGCGGGACATCCGCGAAGCACTGGTCGTCACGCAGCGCTACTTCCGGATGCGCAACCGCCAGTATCGGCTGACCTATGCGGAGGACGACGACGGCGCGACGCTCGAACTGCACGGCGTGCAGGCGAGCCCGGTGCTGCAGCATCACGTGATGTTCGAGTTCGTGCTGACGGGGCTCGCGCAGAACATCTCGCAGTGGTCCGGGCGCGCGTCGCCGCCGATCGCGCTGCGCTTCGCATGGCCGGAGCCCGATTACTTCGCACGCTATCGCGACCAGTTGCCGCCGGTTGAATTCGGCTGCACGGCGAACGCGCTGTGGATCGCGCACGACGTGCTCGACTGGCCGCTGCCGCTCGCCGACGAAGTCGCGCACCGGCAAGCACTCGTGCAGGTCGAGCGCGAGTATGCGCAGGTGCGTCAGGAGGAAGGCGATCTCGTCGAGCGCGTGCGCGCGGAACTGGCGGGAACGTCCGGCAACTATTCAAGTCCGGAGGCGCTCGCCGACGCACTGCTCGTGTCGACGCGCACGTTGCGGCGCCGGCTCGAGGAAGCGGGGTCGAGCTATCGGCAGCTGCTCGACGAAGCGCGGTTTCGCGACGCGAAGCAATTGCTGTCGGCGTCGGATCTCGACCTGAAGACGATCGCCGAGCGGCTGCAGTTCACCGACCCGGCGAATTTCACGCGCGCATTCCGGCGCTGGGCCGGGCAGACGCCGAGCGCCTATCGGGAAGCGGCCGCCGGAACCACGCGCGAATGACCGGAGAACGCGGGCGGCACCACGCGCCCCGTTGATGTTTCATCGATCGGCGATCGGCCGCTTCGTGCCGAGCACGATCCTCCATTCCGCGTTCAGCCTGACTGCGTCGTCCGAAATCCGGCGGCCGGCACGACCGGGCGGCAAGAAATGCGCTCTCGCTCATGCGGGAAGATACGCCGCACACCCGCTCCCTCCGAGCCGGCGAGCACGTGACGCGTCAGCCGCCGACGTCGATCCGCGCGCCGCCGTCGCCCTCGCCTGCGTCGATTCGCACGTCGCCCGTCGCGGCGACGATCGCGTCGTACACCGCATCGGTCACGCACACCACCGGCACCGCGACCGCATACAGCTCGGCGGCGACGATCGCGCCGATCGAGATGATCAGGTCGCGCTCCTTCAGCACGATCCCGACCGGCCCCGTGCCGTTGCGCACCGCTTCCGCGAGCACGCTGCTGCTCGAACTCGAGCCCTTCGCGTGCGGCATCACCATGATCCGGCCGGCCAGGCTCGCGCCCGCCTGCGGATGTCCGCGATCGACGATCCGACCCGCGCCCGAGTCGTAGCCGCCCCAGAAGCTGAGCGGCTTGTCGAGCACGATCGTCGTCGCGCGTGCGCTACCCGGCACGAGCGTGTCGCCCGTCAGTTTCCGAACGCTTGCTTCAGTCATCGAATCGCACCTTTCCTTCGAACGCGGAGCGCACACACTCGCGCATGCTGCCGTACGCGACCGTGACGCCGATGTTCGCGGGCGCATACGACGCCCATTTCCCCGAGTTCGTCATCACCAGGCCCGACAGCTGTTTCATCACCGGCGTGATGTAGGTGCAGGTGTCGACGACGATCTGGATGCCGCGCGCGTCGAACTTGCCGGCAAGCCCGAGTTCGCCGAGTTCCCACAGGATGAAGCGGCTCGTGTTCACGTAGAAATCGCACTTCGGCTTGCCGTCGAACTGGTCGAGGAGCGCGTCGAGCGTGCGGAATTCGGCGAGCGAGAAGTGCGGCGTGCCGAGCGCGACCGCGACGAGCGCATCGCCGGCCGCACCGTGGTTCAGCGTGCTGCGGATCTCGTCGAGATCGGCCATCGCGACATCGACCGTTCGCTGCGCCGCCTGCCCGTGCAGCGCGGCGTCGAGCGTCGGCGCCTCGGGCGTGACGCCCACCGCATGGAACAGCGCGACCGCGCCGCTCGATGCGGCGGCTGCGCCGAGCGCCTTGAGTTCGTCCTCGGTGGTGTCCGCCGGCAGCCCGACGATCGCCGGCACGGTCGCGCCGGCGATCCGGCCGATCAGCAACCCGAGCGCCGCGAAATAGATGTCGCGCGACGGCCGGTGGCCGAAGTCGGGCGCGTTGAACACGATCCGCGCCGCGCGATTCGATTCGACGTGCAGCCCCGCATAGGGCGCGCGCCCGGTGATCGCGGCGGCCAGATCGAGAAAGTCGCCATAGCGGCTGGTGCGCGCGCCGATCACCGAGTTGGCGAACACGATCGCATTGGATTCGGCCCACGCGATCTGCTCGCCCAGGCGCGGACGATTCTTCAGCTGATACGGCGCGCACGTGAAGCTCGACTCGCAACCGAGCTGGAGATGCGCATCCATCAGGCGTTGCGCGTCGCGCTGGATCGTGCGGTCGCCGTGATACAGCTCGGGATGGATCAGGTCGAGCGACCCGACGTTCAGCGTGGTCGGCACCGCGACCTGCGCGCCGGTGTCGACGAAATATTCGACGAAGTCGAGGCTGGTCTGGCCGTGGTAAAGACAGCCGTCGATGTGCGCGGACGTGATGTCGATCAGGTGCGGCGCCGACATGACCTCGGCCGTGCGCGCGACGATCCGCATCGCGCGCGCGACGCCGTCGCCGAATGCGCCGCGCAACATCGCGTCGTCGCGCTCGCTCAACTGCAGCATGGGGGGTGCTCCTCGTGTCTCGTCCGGTGGATCCGGATCGCTTTTGTAATACTACCGCGCGCGTTGCGCCTATCGCTGCGCCGTCAGGCTGAACAGCTCGTCGCGCAGCGCCTTGGCGCGGCCGCGGCCGAACTGCGTCTCGAACTCGTCCTGCGCGGCCTGCCACGCGACTTTTGCCTGCGCGTAGGTGCGCTCGCCGAGCTTCGTCAGGCTGAGCGCGTGCGCGCGCGCGTCATGCTCGGACGCGGCCGCGGCGACGAAGCCGTCGCGCTGCAGCGGCTTCAGCGCGCGCAACAGCGTCGTGCGATCCATCACCAGCGCGTCGGCGAGTTCGCTCATCACGAGGCCGGGCCGGTGCGACAGGTTCGCCATGATCGAGAACTGCGCGGGCGTGACACCGACCGGGGCCAGATGCCGCTCGTAAAGTTGCGTGACGAAGCGCGCCGCCTGACGAAGCGCGAGGCAATTGCAGGCCTGGGCCATCTGGATATCGTTCATGATCGGCAATTTATATGTGCATATGCATAAAGTCAATGTACACTCCGCCGTAACGTGGCCGGGCCGCCGCGTGCATCAGGCGCCCCGCCATCGCCCCGAGGAGACGGACATGGACTACATCGACAAGCTGCGGATTTTCCGGTCGGTGGTGGAAATGCGCAGCTTCACGCGCGCCGCCGACATGCACGGCCTCGCGCGGCCGGTCGTGTCGCGGGCGGTCGCGGATCTGGAGGCGCGCTTCGGCAGCCGCCTGCTGCACCGGACCACGCGCCAGGTCTCGCTGACCGAAACCGCCGAGCGCATCTACGAACGCTGCGCGGCCGTGCTCGACGAACTCGACTCGCTGGAAGCGCAGGCGCAGTCGCACACGCGCGAGCCCGAGGGGCTGCTGCGCCTCGTCGCGCACACGACGGCCGCACTGAACCGGCTCGTGCCGCTGATCGCCGGCTTCAAGGCCGCGCATCCGAAGGTGCGCCTCGACGTCACGCTGACCGAGCGGCCGGTCGACCTCGTCGGCGAAGGTTACGACATCGGCATCATCGTGCCGTACATGCTGACGAGCGAGACGACCGTCGTGCGGCTGGTCGAACGCATTCCGGTGGTGATCGTCGCGACGCCCGCGTATCTGCGCACGCATCCGCGCCCCGAAACGCCGGCCGACCTCGCCGGCCATGCGTTCGTGCCGCTGTCGCCGTCGCTGCGCCGGCCCGCGCTGTCGTTCCGCGTCGACGGCGACATGCTGACCGTGCCGCTGAGCTTCGACATCTCGTCGAACAGCCCCGTCCTCAACCGCGAAATGGTGATGCACGACTTCGGCATCGGCGTCGTGCCGAGAACGCTCGTCGAAGCGGAGCTCGCGTCCGGCGCGCTCGTGCAGTTGCTCGACGGCGCCGACCTCGTCGACGCGTTCGTGGAGATCAAGCTGGCGTACGCGAACCGCGCGCTGCTGCCGGCGAAGGTCAAGGCGTTCATCGACTACACGGCCGCGTACGGCGACCGCGAAGGCGCGATTGTTCCGGCCGCCGCCTGATCCGGCGCGAAAACGCGCCGTTCCACCGTCGATTGGTACAACCACGGCACCAATCTGATCCCGCCTCGCCGCTCGCTTCAGGTCGCTTTGCCGCCTAACATGTGCACATGCACAAGACCACGCTTACCGATGACGATTGCTTCGCGGTCCGGCAAGCCGCCCGGCGGATCTCGCAGTTCTATGAGCGCTACCTGTCGCGGGCGGGCGTCACGCCGTCGCAGTACAGCATTCTCGCGCTGCTGCGGGAGCGCCCGGGCCTGACGATGGCGACGCTGTCGGCGGTGCTGGTGATCGAGCGCACGGCGTTGTTGCGCGCGCTCAAGCCGCTGGTCGGCGCGGCGCTGGTCACGGGCAGGATCGAGCCGCGTTGTCGCCGCCAGACGTTCGCGCTGACCGCGCACGGCGAAACGAAGATCGCCGACGCGCAGGTGCACTGGCTCGCCGCGCAGGAGGCGTTCGAGCAGCGGTTCGGGGCGGCGCAGGCCGCCCGCCTCAGAGACGAATTGTTCCGGATCACGCACAACCTCCCGGAACGCTAACCCCTTCCCCGACCGGCGACGCGTCGTCGGTCGTTTCAATACGTGCATATACATAGGTGAATCGATGGACACGACCCAAGCCGCTGCCTCCCGCGAGGCAGCCACAATCGACCGGCCGGCAAAGCAGCAACGCCGCGTGCCGTGGATGCGGATCGCGGTGGCCGCCGTCGTCGTCGTGGTCGCGGCCGCGGCGCTCGACTGGCTGTTCGTGCTGCGCTTCCAGGAAAGCACCGACGATGCGTATGTCGGCGGCGACGTCACGGTGCTCGCGCCGAAGGTGACCGGCTTCGTCGACAGGATTCTCGTGACCGACAACCAGCGCGTGAAGGCCGGCGACGTGCTCGTGCAGCTCGATGCGCGCGACTACGACGCGAAGCTCGCGCAGGCGACCGCCGAAGTCGACAGCGCGCGCGCCGCGGTGGCCGAACTCGAGGCGAAGCAGCAGCTTCAATACGCGGTGATCGGCCAGCATGCCGCGGACAGGACTGCGTCGTCGGCCGAGCTCACGCGCGCGTCGTCCGACCGCGTACGCTACCGCGAGCTCGTGAAATCCGATGCGGTGTCGAACCAGATCGTCGAACGCGCGGACGCCGATTATTCGAAGGCGGATGCGGCCGTCGCGCGCAGCGACGCCGCGCTGCTCGCATCGAAGCGGCAGCTGGACGTGCTCGGCGCGCAGCTCGTCGATGCGCGGGCCCGCGTGAACACGGCACTCGCCGCGCAACGCGTCGCGGCGCTCAACGTCGAGTACACGACGATCCGCTCGCCCGTCGACGGTTACGTCGGCAACCGTACGGGCCGTGTCGGGATGCTCGCGAACGTCGGCGTGCCGCTGCTGACGATCGTGCCGGCGTCCGGCCTGTGGATCGACGCGAACTTCAAGGAAGACCAACTGCGCAAGATGCGCGCGGGCGATCGCGTCGACGTCGCGCTCGACGCGTCGAGCACGCGCCTGCACGGCCGCGTCGACAGCCTGGCGCCCGCGACCGGTGCGACCTTCAGCGTGCTGCCGCCCGAAAACGCGACCGGCAACTTCACGAAGATCGTGCAGCGCGTGCCGGTGCGCGTGCATCTCGATCCGCAGTCCGGCATGGCGCATGTGCTGCGTCCCGGCCTCTCCGCGGTCGTGACCGTGCACACCGACCACGCGAACTGACCGGGAGCCTGCGATGACCACCGCATTCTCCGGCGACCCCGCGTCGCAACCGACGAAGCAGCGCGTCTTCGCGTTCGCGCTGATGTGCGTCGGCTTCTTCATGGCGACGCTCGACATCCAGATCGTCGCGTCGTCGCTGCGCGACATCGGCGGCGGCCTGTCGGCGAGCCAGGACGAGCTGTCCTGGGTGCAGACGGCCTACCTGATCGCCGAAATCATCGTGATTCCGATGTCGGGCTGGCTGTCGAGGGTGATGTCGACGCGCTGGCTGTTCGTCGCGTCGGCCGTCGGCTTCACGATCACGAGCATGCTGTGCGGGCTCGCGTGGGACATCAACTCGATGATCCTGTTCCGCGGGCTGCAGGGCGCGCTCGGCGCCGCGATGATTCCGACCGTGTTCACGACCGCGTTCGTGCTGTTTCCCGGCAAGCAGCGGCTGATCGCGTCGACGACGATCGGCGCGCTCGCGTCGCTCGCACCGACGATCGGGCCGGTAATCGGCGGCTGGATCACCGAGCAATGGTCGTGGCACTGGCTGTTCTACCTGAACCTCGTGCCGGGCATCGCGGTGGCCGCGCTGGTGCCGCGCTACGTGCATATCGACGAGCCCGATCTCAGCCTCATCAAGCGCTGCGACTATCCAGGCATCGCACTGATGTCGGGCTTCCTCGGCTGCCTCGAATACGTGCTCGAGGAAGGCCCGCGCAAGAACTGGTTCAGCGACGACGCGATCGTCATCTGCGCGTGGATCTCCGGCATCTGCGGCTTCCTGTTCATCGTGCACGCGCTGACCGCGGAAGACCCGATCGTCGACCTGCGCGCGCTCGCCGTGCGCAACTTCGGGATCGGCAGCCTGCTGTCGTTCGTCACCGGCATCGGGATCTTCGTGACGGTGTTCCTGACGCCGCTGTTTCTCGCGCAGGTGCGTGCGTTCAGTTCGCTGCAGATCGGCATCGCGCTGCTGTCGGTCGGCGCGTTCCAGCTGCTCGCGCTCTGCGCGTATGCGTTCGCCACGCGCTACTTCAGCATGCGCGCGCTGCTCGTGTTCGGGCTCGTCTGCTTCGGCCTCGGCTGCTACCTGTACACGCCGATCACGCACGACTGGGGCTGGCGGGAACTGCTGCTGCCGCAGGCATTGCGCGGCATCGGCCAGCAGTTCAGCGTACCGCCGATCGTGACGATGGCACTGGGCTCGCTGCCGCAGTCGCGGCTGAAATCGGCGAGCGGCCTGTTCAACCTGATGCGCAACCTCGGCGGCGCGATCGGCATCGCGGTGAGCGCGACGATGCTCAACGACCGGCTCAACTTCCACTACCTGCGCCTGAGCGAACACGTGAGCGCCGGCGAGCCGCAGGTCACGTCGCTGCTCGACCGCCAGGCCGCGTACTGGACCTCGGTGGCCGGCAACACGCTCGATACCGCGCAGGCGGGCCTCGCGAACCTGCACCGCCTGATCTATCGAGAAGCGCTGACGCTCACCTACGCGGATGCGTACTACGCGCTGTCACTGTGCTTCGTGGTCGCGCTGCTTGCCGTCGCGTTTTCCCGTCCCATCACCCTGAACGCGCCGCCGCCGGACGCGCACTGAAGCCAAGGTCGTCATCATGAAGAAGCTACTCGTCGCGCTGGCCGTCAGCGCCTTCGCCGCAGGGTGTGCGGTGCAGCCCGCGCAGCATCCCGCGCTGCACGATACCGTTCACGCCCTCGCGCCCGCCGCGTGGGACACCGACGTGCCGCGCGCGGACATCGACGCCGCTGCGTGGTGGGCGCAGTTCAACGATCCCGTGCTCGACCGGCTGATCGCAACCGTGCTCGACGGCAACCTCGATCTGCAGGCCGCCGCCGAACGCGTGAAGCAGGCACAGGCGCTGACCGTGCAGAAGCGTGCGGTGCTGCTGCCCCAACTCGACGCGACCGCGCGCGCGTCCGACGCGCGCCAGAACACGCCGCCGCCGCTCGGCTACGTGCGGCAGGCCGGCGCGGGACTCGCGCTGAGCTGGTCGCCGGACGTGTTCGGCGGCGAACGGCTCGACCTGCTGGCCGCGCAGGCCGAGCTGGTCGGGCAAAAGCACGCGCAAGACGCGATGCGGCTCGCGCTCGCGGCCGATGCGGCCTCGGCCTATGTCGACCTGCGCTGGGCGCAGCAGGAACTGAAGATCCTGCAGGACAACGCGGCGATCCGCCGGCATGCGCTCGAACTCACGCGCAAGCGGCAGGCGTTCGGGTTGTCGACGGAGCTCGACGTCACACGCGCGCAGAACCAGCTCGATGCGCTCGAAGCGCGGATTCCGCCAACGCAGGCGCAGATCGCGCATCAGCTCAACCTGATCGCCGTGTATTCGGGCCGCACGCCCGAGTCGATCGACCGGCTCGTGCTCGCGCAGGCCGGCGCGATTCCGGCGCCGCCTGCCGGGTCGCCCGCCACGCTGCCATCACAGGCGCTGCTGCGCCGGCCGGACGTGCTCGCCGCATACGCACAGGTCGAGCGGCGCGCGGCGCAGGTCGGCGTCGCTAAGGCCGAGCGATATCCGAAGTTCTCGCTGAACCTGACGGACGGGATTCTGGCCGCGTCGTATCTCGGGTTGCCGACGCTGACCGACAACCTGTTCAGCGCCGCGTTGAGCGCGACGAGCCCGATCTTCAACGCGGGGCGAATCACCGCCGACATCACGCAAAGCGAAAGCCGGATGCGCGAGTCGGAACTCGGGTTGCGGCAGACGATGCTGCAGGCGCTGCGGGAAGTCGAGGACGCGCGTGCGAGCCTCGTCAGCAGCGATGAAGCGACGCGGCGCCTCGACGGCGCGCTCTCGGCGTCGGACAAGGCGCTCGGGTTGGCGAACCAGCTCTACAAGGGCGGCGCGACGGATTTTCTGGACGTGCTGTCGGCGCAGGAGGTGTATCTGCGGGATTCGGATGCGCTCAATCAGGTCAGGCGCGAGCATGCGCTGGCGGCGGTCGCGTTGTATCGGTCGCTCGGCGGTGGGTGGAGCAGGAACGATGCGGCGGGTGACGCGCAGGCCGTGGCCGTCGCTGCCACCGCCGCGCAGGATTGACCGCGGCCGCCATGCGACTCCGGCGCCGGCCTCCAGTGCACGGGAGGCCGGGCGTGCGGCGCGCTCAGCCCGCGTCCGGCCACCGGTATCCGATCACCTCGCTCACCGGATACGCAAGCTCGCGCACTTCCTCCAGCTGATTGCCGCCGAACAGGTGCACATGCTCGTCGTCGTGACGCAGATAGAACCCGACATGCCCCTTCCAGCTCACGGGGTCGTCGCGCGTCAGGATCGCGATGCAGCCGTATACCGGACGCTCCAGCGGACGCCCCCATTCGAGCCACGAGCGCGCGAGCGCCGACCCCGTGCCGCGAATGCCGGCATGCGTCATGCACCAGTTGACGAATGACGAGCACCACGAAATCTTGTCGTCGTAGCCGACGAGGTTCGTGTGGTTGTTGTATTCGACGATGCGCGGATTGATGCGGCCGGGCGGGAAGCGGCGAATGCCCAGCTCGGCCAGTGCGACGGCCATCCACGGCGGATGGCCGGCTTGCGGGTTGCCCTCGGGGTTCGATCGGATCACGACGGTCTCGATGGAATGCGGGTGGAATGTCGCTCAATCTTCGCACGAAGGCGGCGGTATGGTGGTGTCGGTTTGGGCCGCCTCGGGCGAACCGGTCGAGCATTGGGGTTCGACCGTCACAACCGACGCCGTCGTCTTTCCGGATTCCCGACACAGAAGAAAACAATCGGCCGGATTCTTTTGCTTTCGCGCGGAGAACCCTGATTCCGGTGCGAGCCGTTCCACCAGATCGATTACCATCCGAACGACCCGCCGATTTCCAACACACATCCTGCGACCAAGGGGCCACGCGCCATGACGATCCGCTCAGACGACGCGCCGAGTCAATCCGCCCCGGACACAAGCGCAAAACCGCGAGTCATCACGCTGCCTGCACACCTTCGACAGATACCGACATGCAAAGGTATTCCGGATCGGTTCAATACCTATCTGCTGAATATCGGTTTCATGCTGTTTTTCGGCACGATGTTCGTCGGATTGCTCGTTGCGCCATTCGACGATGCGTCCTTTTCGCGAGTCGGGTTCATCGGTTTCGTTCTATGGTTTTTCATTTTGGCCTGCCTCGCCTGGGCGATGGCGATCGTGATTCGCGCAACGATGAATATCGGCGGCTGGTTTCAAGTCGACGCAACCGGCTTCCGATACGGCGTCGGCAAGCACTCGGACGGGGTGGCGCTGCAGCGGGAACGGCGCGTCGAATGGCATGAAGTCGTGCGGAGCGAGGACATGCGCTGCGACGTTGACTTCAACTCGCCTTCCCGGGTGACCATGAGCCCGGCGAACTTCCAGTTCTGGCGACGCAGTGGGACGGGAGAACCTCCGAAGCGATACACACTGCGCACGAGCCTCGTGGATTACGACGCCGACAACGCCATTCGCTGCGTTCGCTTCAAGAATCGTCACGAATTGCTTGTCGCGCTGCTGTGCGGCCTCGCGCATCAGGGGTTGCGTTTCAATCCGAGCACATTCATTGCCGCCGGAATTCATCCCGAAACGTGGCAGCCGCTCGCAAAAGCGCGACGCCCGGCCATGATCTATTTTGCGATCGTCGCCGTACTCGGGATGCTTGCCTTCTGGACATGGGGGCGCCTGTCGCTGCCATTCTCCGTGGCGATTCTGCTCGTCTCCTTCGCGTACTACTGGACCGAGGGCAAGTACGATTTCTCTCCGGACATCAAGCACTATCCACGCGACCCAATCGTATTCCGGATCGACGGCGACACGCCCGCCTTCGATCCGGAATCGTAACGGCGCGCACGATCGCGCTTGAATCGCCGTCGTTTTCCGCTGCCGTCTCGGGACCGCTCAGCCTCGTGCCGAGCGGTCTCGTCGAAGTACATCAATTGGTTACGCGCCACCCGTCGTTCTGGTTACGCTCGAGCCTTCCCGGCAGCCAATGACTTGCTTGGCCGGCCCGACGACGTCAAATCGTGCGGACGTTTGCGTGCCGATCGCTGCTCAAATTTTGGCGTTACGCAACCTTAGCGCGTTCGAAATGACCGAAGCGGAGCTTAGACTCATTGCAAGTGCCGCAATCATCGGCGAGAGCAGCAAACCGGTGAATGGATAAAGTGCCCCTGCCGCCAGCGGAACGCCGAGCGCGTTGTAGACGAACGCGAAGCCGAGATTCTGCTTCATGTTCGCAACGGTTGCCTCGGACAGCCCTCGAGCACGCGCAATACCGCGCAAGTCGCCCTTGACGAGCGTCACCTGAGCGCTACTCATTGCCACATCCGTGCCTGTTCCCATTGCCACGCCGACATCGGCCTTGGCAAGCGCAGGGGCGTCGTTTATGCCGTCTCCAGCCATCGCGACGACATGCCGGGCTTGCTGAAGCTGTGTCACCAGATCGAGCTTATCGGCAGGCTTCACCTCGCCATGGAATTCGTCGACGCCGAGCTTCTCGGCCACGGCCTTCGCAGTCACCACACCATCACCGGTCGCCATTACGACTCGAATGCCGTTCTCCTTCAATGTCGAAAGCGCTTCCGGCGTCGTCGCCTTTATCGGGTCAGCGACCGCCAGCAGTCCGGCCAAACTGCCATCGACAGCCAGGTACATGACACTGGCGCCTTGCGCACGCAGGCCGTTCGCCTCCTTGGCCAGCGATTCGACGGATACGGCGTCCGCCTGCATCAGCGCGGTGTTGCCAAGCGCAAGTCTCCTGCCGGCGACCATTCCTCTCACGCCGATACCCGTCGCGGATTCGAAATTTTCCGTGCGGTCCAAAGTCAGCTTCTTCTCACGGGCTGCCTCGACGATGGCTGCAGCAAGCGGATGCTCGCTACCTTGGTCAAGGCTCGCCGCCAGACGAAGCACTTCGTCGGTCGTGTATCCGTTTGTGCCTACGGCTTGCTCGAACGCCGGACGCCCCTCTGTCAGCGTCCCTGTCTTGTCGACAATGAGCACGTCGACCTTGCGAAAATTTTCAATCGCAGCCGCATCGCGAAAGAGAATCCCCGTTGTGGCGCCCTTTCCGCTCGCGACCATGATGGACATTGGCGTCGCAAGGCCCAGCGCGCAGGGACATGCAATGATGAGGACCGCCACCGCATTGATGAGACCGAACACCCAACTGGGCTCCGGGCCAAAGATGCCCCACACGAAGAACGTCAAAAGAGCGACGCTGACGACCCCGACGACAAACACGCCAGCCACCTTGTCAGCCATACGTTGCATGGGGGCACGGGACCGCTGCGCCTGCGCGACCATCTGCACGATTTGCGACAGGACGGTTTGGGAGCCGACCTTTTCCGCGCGAATGACGAGACTGCCCGTCGCGTTCATCGTTGCGCCAATGACGTGGCCGCCAACACGCTTCGTGACCGGAATGGGCTCGCCGGTAATCATGGACTCGTCGAGCGAACTCGTGCCGTCCGTCACCACGCCGTCCACAGGGACTTTTTCACCCGGCCGCACGCGAAGCAGGACTCCCACATAAACATTGGACAACGGAACATCTTCTTCGGAGCCATCCGGGTTGATACGTCGCGCAGTCTTGGGTGCGAGCCCGAGTAGTGCCTTGATGGCGGCGGACGTTTGCGAGCGCGCCTTCAGTTCGAGCATCTGCCCGAGAAGCGTCAGCGAAATGATGACTGCCGCCGCCTCGAAATACACGCTGACTCGGCCGTGCGCGCTGTATGTTTCCGGAAACACGCCGGGGAAGATGGTGGCGATGACACTGTAGATGTAAGCGGCACCTGTCCCAAGCCCGATGAGCGTCCACATGTTGGGGCTGCGGTTCATGAATGAACGCACGCATCGCGCGAAAAACGGCTGGCCTGCCCACAGGACGACCGGCGTAGAGATAATGAACCCGACCCAGCTCCCGGTGTCGACGCCCCCCGATCCGAAGCGATGGCCGAACATCGCAAGGACGAAAACCACGACGGTCAGTGGCAGCGTCCACCAGAATCTGCGTTGGAAATCGACCAGTTCCGGATTATCGCCTTCGTCAACGCTGGGCAGCATCGGCTCCAGGGTCATGCCGCACTTTGGACATTGCCCCGGATGGTCCTGGCGAATTTCCGGGTGCATCGGGCACGTGTAGATGGTTCCGTCGGGCACTGCTTGCCGCTGCTCGATGGTCGAGGGCTCAACATACTTGGACGGCGCAGCCTGGAATTTCGTCAAGCACGCCTGGCTGCAGAACGCGTACCACTTGCCATTGTGTTCTCCGTGGAAGCGTGACTTATCGGACACCGTCATTCCGCAGACGGGGTCGTGAAGCGAATCCGTGGAACGAACGTGCTCGGCCCGGCCCTCATGATGATGCGCACGCGCGCCGTGTCCGTGCCCGGCGGAAGGCGCGTGCTTGTCCGCTTCACGAGCGTGATGTTCGCGCGATGACACCTGCCCGGAAATCCGTTGATGGTGAAGCTTGTCTTCGCCGGGTCGGCCGCTCATTTGACGCTCCCTTGTTCACCCGTTCCGCTTCCATTGAGATTCGTCGCCCTGCGCATCAGAGGGCGCCACCGACGACGTGCCGGTGTGTCGAGCGCTAGCACAGGAGCAACGATCATTCCGTGCTTTCCCGCTCAACCCGTTACCTCACTCTCCTGATTTCCGGAGACGGACACGGGCAACGTGTAGTCCGGGAGAGAGGTACGGGCGTACGGAATTGCGTCAGCCCGGTCCACTCAGGCGGTTGTGTAACCACGCGAAGAAGGCGCCAGCTGCAAAGAACCAGACCGCGAACACACCGGCCGGGTAGACGACGAACCACCACGACAGTGACTCGCCCGTCTGAAGGCGCCGAAAATCGAGTCCGTGAAAAAGCATGTTCATGAAGTTCATGAACGGTTCAGGAAGTGCCATCCATACGAGCGTGCATAGGACATAGAAGAGCACAACCGTGGCTGAAAGCGTCACGCCAGTCTTGAAGGGCTTCATGGCAGCCTCCTCATCCCGGAAGATTGCGATTGAGTTCAGCAGCAGTGCCAGCTATCGGTGAGCCGCCTGAAATCAATGTATTTGGGCCGGGCGTTTTCCAAAAACGTTGGGTACAAAGCGCGGCGTATGTGCCGCGTATTCACGCCACGCCGCGCCGAACTGCGCCTCCGAATCGCGTTCCTCTTGTATCGCTAGTCGAACGTACATGAAAACCAGAATGGGAAACATTGCCAAGGTCACCAGCGTGGGCCATTGAAGCAGGAAACCCAGCATGATGACGACGAACCCGACGTACTGAGGATGTCGGATTTTCGCGTAGGGTCCGGTGGTGGCCAACTCCTTGCTACGCTGAGCTTCATACAGCACGTGCCACGCCGTGGACAGCAAGTAGAAACCGCCCAATATCAAGAAGAAGCTGAGAAGATGCGGAAGTCCGCCATGCGGGTCGCCGTGCCTGCCGGTCAGGGTCCACCACAGGTGTCCTGTATCGTGCGACAGCAAATTTGTTTGCGGAAAGCGCGTCTGCAACCAACCCGATAGCAAATAGATGGTGAGCGGAAACCCGTACATTTCCGCGAATAGCGCGACGATGAAGGCAGAGAATCCACCGAACGTTCGCCAGTCCCGCTTTGTCGCCGGCTTGAAGAAGCTGAACGCGAAGATGATGAAGACAAGTGAATTGATCGCTGCGAGGCTCCATAACCCGTAACCGTCATCGATGCTGGTCATGACCCTCTCCCGAATCAGGACGCCCCTCGGTCGATTTCGTTCCATGGTGCCCGTGCCCATGGTGCATAAACAGATGCATCAGCGGGCACGAGAGCAACAGCAGATAGGGCAACACCCCAAGGAAGTGCGCTCGGTGTTCCGAAAGCAGGAGAAACAGTGCTATTGCAGCGAACGCGACGAGTGCAATGGCCGACCGTGATTTCCAGAACGGCCGAGCACCATGTGAGTTGTCATTCACCGCTGCCTCCCATTTCGTACCGTCTCACTTCCCGGCCGGATGCTGCCGCGCAGTTTGCCTTGCTCGGCACTTTTGCAGTCGCCGTATTGGGATGATGGCGATCGCGAGCTGCATTGTCGGTGGCCGCCGGCGGACCGGCGATTGCAGCGCCATGACCATGCCGAGCGCCGCAACTGCGATTGCCGGTTTTTTCGGCAATGCCATCGCGTTCTACACGAGCATGGCTCCGGATAGCCGGTCGAGCCCTGAAACCACTCTATGCTCCCCCCCCTTCGATGGCTTGACGTGGCTCAACGAATCACGAATCGAACGCTTCATACGTAGCACGGCCGCGGGGCGGACAAGCGACCGGAACGGGGTATCGCTCCGGGCACGCTCGACAATGCAGCATTGACATGCATCAAATCTGCGACCGCGCTGCCACTTACGATAAGTAATGTACACGCGAGCGGCGGAATGCCGAGGAATATCGGACAGAGGCGCGTCCATGTCGACGAATCCTGCAGCAATCTCTGCGCGGCGCAGTCTGGCCCGCGCACTTCTGATCGCCGCATCGGCGGTGAGTCTGCTTTCTCTCCCTGGGTGCGGTTATAACGCCATCCAGAGCGAAGACGAGCAGGTAAAGGCCAGTTGGTCAGAAGTTCTAAATCAGTATCAACGGCGTGCCGACCTCGTTCCCAACCTCGTCAACACAGTGAAGGGGTACGCGAACCAGGAAAAGGAAGTGCTCGTCCGCGTGACTGAGGCCCGGGCACAAGTCGGCTCGATTCGCGCCACGCCCGAACTCATTGCCGACCCGCAGGCGTTCGCAAAGTTCGAAGCGGCGCAGGGACAGCTCACGTCGTCTCTGTCACGCCTGCTCGTGGTATCGGAGAACTATCCGCAATTGAAGTCGGACGCGAACTTCCGGGACCTGCAGGCGCAGCTCGAAGGCACGGAAAATCGCATTGCCGTCGCCCGCAACCGATACATTCGCTCCGTCCAGACGTACAACACGACGATACGTTCGTTCCCGAACAATTTGACTGCGAAGGCATTCGGTTATCTGGAGCGCCCGAACTTCTCGGTGAGCAACGAGGCCGAGATTTCCAAACCGCCTCGAGTCGACTTCGGCTCGACGCCGGCATCTGCAGGCAAGGCCTCCAATTGAACACGTTCCGACTGGCGATGGTCGTCGTCTTTGCCTTCCTTGTCCTGGGGGTAGCACACGCGCACGCGGACGCCGCCATCCCGCCACTGACGTCCAGAGTGACCGATGAGACCGGAACCCTGACCAGCGACCAGACGGCCAGCCTTGAGAAGACGTTGAGAGAGTTCGAGGCGAAACGAGGAACGCAGCTTTCAGTTCTCATTGTCCCGACCACGGAGCCCGAAACCATCGAACAGTATTCGATGCGAGTCGTCGAGCAATGGAAGCTTGGGCGCAAGAATGTCGACGACGGCGCGCTCCTGATCGTCGCCAAAAACGACCGAGCACTTCGAATCGAGGTCGGGTACGGCCTCGAAGGTGTGCTCACCGACGCAACGAGCAATCGCATCATCAACGAAGCGATAGTCCCGCGATTCCGAAACGGGGACTTCTACGGTGGCATCACCGCCGGCCTCGACGGCATCATGCGCGTCACCAGCGGCGAGCCGTTACCTCCGCCGCAGCGACCACCACGGGCCAGCGACGGCGCCGGACGGTTGCTTCCTGTTCTTTTCCTCCTGACGGTCATGGCCGGCGGGCTGCTGCGCGCCATGTTCGGGCGTCTGCCAGGAGCCGTCGTTACCGGCGGCGTCGTTGGGGTACTCGCGTGGATTTTATCGCAGGCGCTTTTCGTCGCCATCGCGGCGGGAATGATGGCGCTGCTCTTCACATTGCTGGGTGGCGGGATGCGAGCCGCTGGCGGGCGCTTCATTGGCGGTAGCGACGCACGTTTCGGTCGTGATTCGAATCGCGACATCTTTCGCGGAGGCGGTGGGGGCTTCGGCGGCGGTGGCGCATCGGGACGGTGGTGAGTATGGACCTGAAACGCCTCTTCCGGCATCTTTTCACGACCCGCTGGCAGGTCGACCGCGCATTTTCACGGCGGGCGCTTGACGCAATCGACGAGGCTGTACGTGCTAGTCATCGCGCGCACGTGGGTCAAGTCAGGTTTGCCGTAGAGGGGGCGCTGCACATCGGCGCCTTGCTGAAGGGCACAACTGCGAGGGATCGTGCCATCGAGGTGTTCTCGGAGCTCAGGGTCTGGGACACGGAGCACAACAACGGCATTCTCATCTATCTTCTTCTTGCGGACCGCGACGTCGAAATTGTTGCGGACCGGGGCATACACGCCAAGGTGGATAGCCTCGAATGGGAGGCGATTTGCCAGGCCATGGAGGCTCATTTCCGGCAAGGCGATTATCGGTCCGGTGTTCTGCGAGGTGTCGAGCAAGTTACCGAACTGCTGCAAAAGCACTTTCCAGTTCACGGTCCGCAGCTCGATGACCTTTCCAGTTCGCCCATCGTGATATGAGCTCCGGAGCTTGACATCGGTCCTCTCCGCGAGCGGCAAGCCACCGATTCGTTACAGGAGGTCGTCTGGATGAGACCGCGGACGGTTACTTCGCCGGCAAAGCGAGCGTCAGCAAGAAAAGGGGGCTAAAAACGCTTTAGCCCCCCCTTCGCACCTCCCGTCACTCCACCGTCACCGATTTCGCGAGGTTCCTCGGCTTGTCGATATCCGCACCGCGCAGGCAAGCCGCGTGATACGCGAGCAGCTGAAGCGGCACGACGTGCAGGATCGGCGACAGCAGCCCGTAGTAATCCGGCATGCGCAGCACCGACACGCCTTCGCCGTTGTCGATGCGCGTATCGGCATCGGCGAATACGTAAAGCTGCCCGCCCCGCGCCCGCACCTCCTGCATGTTCGACTTGAGCTTCTCGAGCAACGCGTCGTTCGGCGCAATCGTCGCGACCGGCATCGCGTGCGTCACGAGCGCGAGCGGCCCGTGTTTCAGTTCGCCGGCCGGATACGCTTCCGCGTGGATGTACGAAATCTCCTTCAGCTTCAGCGCGCCTTCGAGCGCGATCGGGTAATGCAGGCCGCGCCCGAGGAACAGCGCGTTCTCGTGCCGCGAGAATTCCGCGGCCCAGCGCTCGATCTGCTGTTCGAGCGCGAGCACGTCTTCGAGCGCGCTCGGCAGCCGTCGCAACTGCGTCGTATAACGCGCGAGCTGCGCATCGTCGACGTAGCCGCGCAGCCGGCCGAGCGTCACCGCGAGTATGAACAGCGCGACGAGCTGCGTCGTGAACGCCTTGGTCGACGCGACGCCGATTTCAGGGCCGGCGCGCGTCAGGAACCGCAGGCCGGTCTGACGCATCATCGCGCTGGTCGGCACGTTGCAGATCGCCAGCGTATCGATGTGGCCGAGCGCCTGCGCATACTTGAGCGCGGCGAGCGTGTCGGCGGTCTCGCCCGATTGCGACACGCTGACCACCAGCGTATTCGGCAGCGCCAGCGCGTCGCTGTAACGGTATTCGCTCGCGATCTCGACCTGCGCTGGCAGCCGCGCGATCGTCTCGAGCCAGCGGCGTGCGGTCAGGCCGGAATAGTAACTCGTGCCGCACGCGAGGATCAAAACGTTGTCGATCTGTTCGAACGCGCGCGCGGCATCCGGGCCGAATATCGCCGGATCGAACAGCCCCGCATCGGGAATCGTCGCGGCGACGGCCTGCGGTTGCTCGAAAATTTCCTTCTGCATGAAATGCCGGTACGGCCCGAGCTCGACCGCGGCCTGCGCCGACGAGACGGTCTGGATCGGGCGATCGACCGGCGTGCCACCGCGTTCGAGGATTCGCACGCCGCCGGGCGTCAATTCGACGATGTCGCCTTCCTCGAGAAAGATGAACCGATCGGTGATGCCGGCGAGCGCGAGCGCGTCGGATGCGAGAAAACATTCGTCGTCCTTCAGGCCGACGACGAGCGGCGATCCGACCCGCGCGCCGATCAGCCGCTGCGGCTCATGCTTGCTGAACACCGCGATCGCGTATGCGCCGTGCAGTTGCGACGTCGCATCGCGCACGGCGGCGAGCAGATCGCCGCGATACTTGCTGTGAATCAGATGGGCGACGACCTCGGTGTCGGTCTGGCCATCGAACTGGTAGTGCTCGTCAGACAGTTGCCTGCGCAACGTTTCATGATTCTCGATGATGCCGTTGTGCACGAGCGCGATTTCGTCGCGCGAGAAGATCGGATGCGCATTGCAGGTTGCGGGCGCGCCATGCGTCGCCCATCGCGTATGCGCGATGCCGGTGCTGCCGGACAGCCCGGCGCTGCGCACGTGCGCGTCGAGATCGGCGACCCGCGACACACTGCGCTCTCGTCGCGCCTGGCCGTCGACGACGGTCGCCACGCCGCATGAATCGTAGCCGCGATATTCGAGGCGGCGCAAACCTTCAATCAGAATCGGAACGATGTTCCGTTGCGCGACCGCGCCGACGATGCCACACATGACACGTCTCCTTCCCTGTTTCCGTTCATCGACCGTGCGCCGTCGTGTCAGCGCGATCCGGTCACCGTTATCTCCGCCGTCGTGAACCCGCATTTGGCGGGCGCGAGCGGGTCGGCCATCCGGCTTTCGAATGCCAGATACAGCGCCTCCTCCAGTACGTTCCAGTGCGAGCCATGACGGTACGGGCCCGAGCGCGCATACCAGCAGGCGACGGTGCTCCAGTCGTTCATCTTGAATGCGACCAGCGCGATCAGCCCCCACGGAAAATCGGAGCCGGCCAGTTGCATCCAGGTCTTGCCGTACTTCTGCATCCACTGCGCATAGATCGTCTCGTTCGACTGGTCGGGCACCTGGATGCCGGACAGGATCGGGAAGATCTGCGCGACTTTCGCCGGATAGAAGCTCGTGTCGCTGATCTTCTGCGTGCTCGCGCGAAATCCGGACTGCGTGCCGCGCCAGAATACCTTCACGATCGCCGACGACAGCCGGTCGGCACGCTGGCTCCACGGTCCCGCGTGCGCGTAGTCGGCGCGGCGCACGTAATACGCGGCGAGCGCCTGGAACGCGCTGTGCACCTCGACGTTATCCATCAGCAGTGCGACATGAAGCGACGACGAGATCTGATAGACGCCGCTCGCCTTGTCGAGCAGCGTGTCCAGGTGCGCGCCCGCGCGGTTCAGGCTGAGTTCCCAGGCAGCCGGCATCCCGTCCGGAGGCGCAAAGCGCGCGAGCAGTTCGATCCAGGTCGCCATCATCGCGTCGTCCGCGTCGGCTTCCGCGCACGGGTTGACCTGTCCGCTCTTCACGCAGAAGCGGTCGAATCCGCCGTCCAGCCGCTGGCGCGGCAACACCCATCCGATCCACGCGAGTGCGGCCTGATGGGCATCCATATGGGTGTCGGCGGCGGCAAGCAGCGCCTTCGCCGCGAAATAAGGATCGATGCCGGCGCCGTTCAGGCGCACGGTGATCGCGCCGTCCGGGCGTTGATACAGCCCGTTCAGCTGAAGGTCGGCGGCGCCCGCGTGCAGCACGGAGCAGCACGCGGCGACGCAACAGGCAACGCGCCATGCATGGCACAGCCTGACAAGGGTCGCCACGCACGCGCGTGCGGCCGGGAAAAGCGCGGGCCGTTTCATGATCGGGGGCTCCTGCGCGGTAGTTCTGCGCAATTCGCGCCGGGCGCGGCGTTGGCCGCGTCGCGCGCCGGCGGGTATATCGACGTTGCGCCTCAGTGCACCTTGGCGCTGGTGAACTTGAGGCTGGTGCCGCTATTCGCGGTCACGAGCCAGTACGTCGAGTCGGTGATATTCACGCTGCCGCTGCCTTGCGTGATGATCGGCAATGCATACGCGGCCTTCGGCAACAGCCACGTCATGTTCGTCAGGCTGCTCGGGTGGCTGGCGGAGAAAGCCCAGCCGCTACCCGTGTCGGTAGCCGACCACGTGACGCTCAAACGCGCCCGGTCGAAGATCGTTATATCGCTCATCGTGTACCACCGGAACTGACCGAGCAGTTTCAGCGAATTGGCTTGCGTGAAGATCGCGGACAACGTCGACGGGTAGAACGACGCGCCGTACGGGTGCGCATAGATCAGCCGGCTCGTATGGTTCGCGACGACGAAGTTCATCAGCGCGGCGTACCAGTTGTTCACGTCGGTCGTCGGCACCGCGTACTGCTGGAACTCCTCGAACGTCGCGTACTTGCCGAACGGCATCACGGGGTAAGCCCACAGGCCCGGGTTCAGCAGCGCACCGTTGCGGTATGCGCGGGTCGGCGCCGAGCCGGTGTGGCCGGTGAAGTAGTACCCGTTGAAGCCATTGCTTTCGAGCCAGTTCACCGACCAGGTCGGCGTGTTGCCTTCCGGCGCTGCATATTCCACGTCCGGCACGCCGGTCGCGGCCTGGACCGCCTGATGGTTCATCACCAGGTACTGCTGGAACGTGCTCTGGTTCGTCTCGCTCGCATTCGCGCCCCAGTAGTCGTGGATCCACCCGCCCTGGCTACCGACGCGATGGCCCTTGCCCACCAGATACTTGAGCAGATTCTGCGCGGTCGGATTGTTCGCGAGATTGATGCCGTTGCCGTCGCCGAAGGTCGCTTCATCGGGACCGGCCGTCACCGCAAACGTGAACGGCCCGTTGTTCCATACGCCGAGGCTCTTCAGGTACAGCGCCGGCTGGATCTGGTCCTCCGCGCAGAAGTGCCAGTTGAACACGATCCCGGCCTGCGCTTTCGGCAGCGGCGACAGCGACGGAAGATTCAGCATCTGCGTGCCGAAATAATGCAGGTAGCCGTGAATCAGCATGCCGTCGGTCTGGCCGTCGAGGTAGGCCAGCGGCAGGTTGACGAACAGCACGCCGCCGTTGCCGTACGGGTTGTAGCCGGACACCAGCCCGAACGTCGGCGAGGTCAGGATCGTCGTGCCGGAATACGTGCCCTGCGTGACGAAGCTCGGATAGGTCAGGAAGCCGTACACGTAGCCCGAAATCCCTTCGAGCGTGTCGGTGGTGGTCGTCAGCGTGGACGCAAGCGTGTTTGCCGTCTTGCCGGTCGAGGTGCTCAGCAGCGAACCGGCACTATACGTCGTGGTCTTCTTCAGTTTGCCGGTCACGGTGCCGGTCAGCTTCGGGAGCGTCTGGCTCAGCACGCCGCTGCCCGTGGAGGGCGTCGTGTACTGGAACCACGCATTGTGGTTGTAGTTTGCGAGGCCGCCCGGGTTCGACGGGCTGGCGGCCAGGAACAGCGCGCTGCCGGACGTCGATGCCGACGTCTTCGACGAGCCGGAGCTGCTCGTCGACGCGAACGAAGTCGTGGGGCTGGCGGCTGTGGTCGCCGAAGTCGTCGTCGTCCATGCCATCGACTTGCCGGGGGGCACTTGCAGCGTGCGCAGCCAGCTGCTCATGCCGGTCACGTTGCCGAGGCCGATCATGTTGCCGCCGTATTGGTCATACAACACGTAGTCGACGCCGACCATGTTGCTGAAACGAGACTTCGGACTCACATAGAAGCCTGCCGAATTCAGTACGCCGAAATCATAGACGAGCATCACCTTGCCACCGTTCAGCGCGTAGTTCTGGATCGCCGTCACGAGCGTATCGTCGGCCGTCGTATGAACCTGGTCCGGCAGGATCAGGCCTGGATACTGCGACAGCGACGAGCCGGCGGCCATGAACTGGCTGTCGGTCATGACCGTGATCTGCAACCCTTCTTCCTGCGCGGTATCGAGCCACGCGGACACGCGAGGATCAGGCAGCGTCAGCGTGTCGGGCACCAACAGGAGAAGCTGGTTGGTAGCCGCCCGAACGCCGCCCGGACTGAATGCGAACGCCAGCGCGAACAGCGCGAACAATATCCGCAAGAACTTGCCTGACTTTTCCAACATGGTGTGCTCCTCGCTTAAGGAATGGGTGGCGCCACAGCAGCGATGAGCGTGCCGCCGACTCGGCCCACCTTGCCCGGTAGATGTGTGCGGCTGCCCAGTTCGTCGAGCATCGAACGACGTCGGCCGTCGGCGGCCGGGCCGTCATCTCCGTTGGAAACGAATCGATGCGACGCAGGGAGAGAAGCGAACAACGTGCCATTGGCTCCGGAAGCCCTGTCGTGCTCGCTCCGTGCGTCGCGTGCGGCACGGAGCTGCGAAAAACGCGGCCGAATCGTTTCATCACTGATACGGCGGCGTTTAGCGCGAATGGTCGGACGGATTCGTCAGCGAGCCGGGCCAGCTCGCGCAGTAGGTGTAGAGAGTGACGAGCAGGCCGATCAGCAGCGGACCGCCGAGCAGGAAATAGCAGAATGGCAGGAACAGCAACGAGCCATGATGGATGACGACCGCGTGCAGCAGCATTACGAACGGCAGCGCGAACACGAAGTAGCCGACCACGAAAAGCGATGCGGCGATCTTCTGCAGCAGCGTGAAATCGAGCGGATAGTAAAGCGCCGCCATCACCAGCGGAATCAGCGCGATCGCCGCGCCGTGCAGTACGAACATGTCGCGCAGATGCAGCATCGGCACATACGGGAACGCGCCTGGCGCGAGCCAGAAATACGCGCAGATCAGCAGCTGCGTGAAGCTCGCGATACGTAACAGATATGCAACGGGCAACCAGTTCGCACGCCGAAAGAACGACGCGCCGAAGCCGATCGCGCACAGCACCGCGGTCACGGCAAGCTGCGTCCCGCTCGGCATTCGCGCGGCGAGATCGATCGACAGCAGCGGGACGCGCGGCGCGTCGGGCGGGTAGCCGATCACGATCACGTGCAGTGCCGGATCGATCTCGTGCGCACCCCATGCCATGACCGCTCGCCAGTAGCGCCACGCGAGCGGCAGGCCGAGCCACAGCAACGCATAGAGCGTCGGGGTCAGCAGCACGATCGACATCAGCCAGCGCTGTGGATGCGGGTGGATCCGCAGCGAACGGTCGACGGGAGGACGGACGGGATGCGTCTGCATGGCGCCCGTTCCCGTTACCAGCGATAGAACACGCTCAGCTCGCCGCCGATCCGTGAATAGTAAGGGTTATGGTAGTAGTCGAATTCGAGTTGCGTACCCCACTTGCGCGTGAACCAGTAGCGCCATTTCGCGATCACTTCATGACTGCGGAAATCAGCGATCTGCGAACCGGATCCGGTGACCTGATACGCCTCGCGGCCGAACCCGCCACGCAGCACGATCACGCTCTTCCCGACCTCGCCGTAGGTGACCGCGCCGTAGTATTGCGGCGCCTTCACCGATCCCGGTGAATCGACCGTGTAGTTCGTACCCGCCTCGAAGATCCACTTCGGCAGCGCATACCAGATCACGCCGGCGTGATACAGCTGGTCCCGGTGACCGCTGCGATTCCATGCATAGCCGGCGCCCAGCGACACGATCAGCGACCGGTTGGACAGCAGCTTGCGGTTGATCGAGAGGTCGACACGCGCGCTCGGCAGGATCGTCCCGGACGTGGTGCCGGAAAAGCCGATGCCGCCGAACCAGTCCGGCCCCAGGTCCTGCACATATGTCAGTGCGCCGAGCTGCGTGTTCTCGCCGAAGCGATGCAGCTGCGCCAGCTCGCCGAGTATCGTGCGACCACCGTCCTGATAGACGCCACGCACGTGCACGCCGTACCAGTCGCCATACCCGTGCGTCAGGTGTGCGCTGGACACGCCGAGCGACATCTCGGCATGCGGTTCGCTCGGCGCCTGCACGTGCGCGATCACGGCATCAGGCAACGGCGGCCGGTTCGTATCGTCAGGCGAAAATTCGGCGAGCGACGTACCGTCCGGCAGGCCGTCGGCGGACACGCGCACGAAGGCGGGCGCGTCGAGCGTGCGCGGCACGATGACGGGCACGGCGGCCTCAGGCAATTGCGCGGGCGCCGGCGCGCCGGCATCTTCCGGCTGCGCCGCGAGCGCCGGGAGCGGGCCGACGGCAACGCCGCACAGCATCGCCAGTGCGGCGACCGGTGCGCGCGAGCCGCGGCTGCGGGAACGATCGGACATGGAGGCGCTCCTTAACGGGATGCGTGGAACCAGCCGCTGCGGCATGCGACGAGGTCGCCGTGCACGCATGCATGGCCGACGACCGAGACGTCGCGCGCACAGGCGCTGACAGGATGGCCGGCGACGCCGATGCGCGCGCCGGTCAGACGCAGCAGGCCACCCGCCGACACGACGCCGTCGATGCAACTGCCGCTGGCGAGCAGCACGTCATCGCGCGCGAACACCGAGCCGTGCAGGAATGCGTGGCGCTCGAGCTCGACGCGATGCGCCTTGACACTGCCGCGCAGCACGCAGCCGTCGCCGAGCACCAGCGTGCCGTCCACGACGAGGTTGCCCTGCACGACCGTATGCGCGGGCAGACGCACGTCGCACGGCAGCAGGTAGCGGCCGTGCACGTAGCGATGCGGCAGCTTGGAAAAGTGCCGCGTCAGCGAGACTGCACGGCGCGGCACGACGGTCGTATCATCGGCCGGCAGCGCCGGTGTCTTGCCGAAGACGATCGGCTCGCCGTACAGGCACGCGAAGCCGCCGGCGCCATGCAGATATACCGTGCCGCCCACCACGACACCGCGCAGCACCGCGCTGTCGACGTCGATATGCGGCGCGTGCGCGAGCATGCCGATCGTCGCGCCGGCATGAACGTCGATGCGCTGCTCGGCGAACGCATACGTGGCCCGCGCGCCGCCGTCGAGCGTGATCGCGCGATCCGCGTACAGCACGTCATCGCAATGCTCGTCGCGCACGACGCGGATCTCGTCGTCATGTCGCACCAGGAGCCCGAGCGCGTGCCACGGCGGCATCGCGGACGAATCGGCCGGCCGCGCTGCGCCCGCATGCACGCGCAGCGCATCGCGCCAGCGCGCGGCGAGCAGCGCCTGATCGACGAACGGCCCATCGCCGATCGGCAGTGCCGCCACGTCGCTGCGCCGGATCAGCTCGTGCAGCAGCGGCAAGAACGGCAGGCTCAGCACGCCCGCCACCGGCACCATCACATTGAAGGTCGTCATCGTTCATCGCCCCGGTTTCAGTTGCCGGCGAAAACGCTCGGTCTTGTCCCATTTCAGTTCGCGCCGCAACGCCGCGTCGAGCACGAGCCCCCATAGCGCGGAGACCACGGCCGCGATCGTCACGCAAAAGCCGACCACGTTGACCGGCACGAGCCGCAGGCGCGTCGCGCGACCGTCGAGCCGCGCGGCGACGACGATCTCGAAGAACACGCCGAAGTTGCCGAAGGTGCTGAACGCGAACAGCGCGAACAGCGACACGAGCAGGCCGAGCGCCGTCGAGTTGACGCCATTGAGCAGATAAAGCGTGATCGCGGTGCCCCATGCGATCGCGAGCAGCGCGGGCATCAGGAACACGCCGAGCAGCAACGCGCCGTCCAGCCGGCAGCGCCGCGAGATCAGCGGATTGCGCAACACCGGACCGAGATAGCGCAGCAGCGTCTGGTTGTGCCCCTTCGCCCAGCGCGTAAGCTGCCGCGCGCGCACGGCCCAGCGCTCGGGCACTTCCTCGTAGCACTCGGCGTGATTCAGGTAGACCGTGCGCCAGTCGCTCAGCAGCAGGCGATAGGTCATGTCGGTATCTTCGGCGAGCATGTCGTCGCACCATCCGCCAACCGCGTCGAGCGCGCTCTTGCGGATGCCGCCGACCGTGCCGCCGTACTGCGGCACCAGGTTCAGGTTGTTGCGCGCCTGCTGATTGACCTGATAGCCGCCCGCGCGCTCGAGATCGAGCAGCCGCGCGAGCAGGTTGCTGTCGGCGTTCTGCGGCACGACACGGCCCATCACCGCGCCGACTTCCGGATCGAAGAACGGCGCGACGAGCTCCTTCAACAGCCCGGGGCGCGGCAGGTAGTCGGCATCGAACACCACCATGATGTCGCCGCGGATGAAGCGCAGCGCGTCCTTCAGCGCGGCCGCCTTGCCCGGCTTGCCGCTCTCGCGGTGAAACGGCTTGATGAGCCCGGGCGCCAGCGCCCGCACCTCGTCGATCAGCGCGCGCGTGTTGTCGGTCGAACGGTCGTTGACCGGAATGATCGTCAGCCGGTCGTGTGGATAGGTCGTCGCGAGCAGCGCCATCAGGCAATCGACGACGACGGCTTCTTCGTTGTGCGCGGCGACGAACACCGTGAGGCGCGGCCATTCGCCGTGGGTGACCGCCTGATAAGGCGCGTGCTGCGGCTTGAACAGACGGTCGAGACTGAACACGTAATGCCGCGCCGCGTAGACGCAGGTCAGAAGCGTGAACAGCCACAGGTAGGCGACACAGGGAATCAACAGCGCGTCGGGATCGAATGTGGCCTGCGCGGTTCGGGCCGGCGCCGGTTCGAGCCACGAGTCCGCATCGGTCGACGCGCGCACCGCGAGCGGCGCGGCACCGGCATAGGCGGTGCCGCGCTCCGCCGCGCCTGCCGCAGGCATGCCGATGCGCACTGTGTCGGCGAACGGCCGCGATGCGGTGTCATGCACGACCTGCGAGCAGGCCAGCACGATCAACAGCAGGATGCCTTCGACGCAGAGCGACACCGTCCGACGGTTCTTCATGTCCTGCCCCCCGTGCCGGCGACGGCGGCAGCCAGGCGCTTGCGCCCGAGCCGTGAGTCGCGCGGATGACAATGGGAAGCAGCCGTACGTTCGTCGGGCTGGCGCGGGCGTCTTCCGCGCCGGACGAACGTGTCGTGCCGCTTTCCGGATTCGTTGCTTTGGCGTCCCTGTCCGTCTGCTGTCGTTGGAACACGTCGGAACGCGCCTGTCCGCCCAGAACAAGCAAGCGGCGAGCCATCGGCCGCCGTGCCCCGTGCGGCAAGGACCGGCGATCGGACGGCGGGCGCGGCCGGGGCGGCGGCCGAGTGTTTTTGATTCACCGGCGAATCAGCTTTTGGCACGGCATGTGCGGTCGGCATCGCGATCCGTTCGCGTTGCGCGGCGAATTGTCCGTTCATCGCACGTGCGTCGCCTCGCGCGATGCAGCTTCGAGACGCCGCCCGACGCGAATCGCCGTTGCACGGGCCTCGGCCGGAAAACGTGCACGCCCCCGGCTGCCGCGCGCGCCGGAGGGTCGTCATGCAGGCATGCCAGCCGCATTCCGGCCGTGCGTTACAGATACGCAACATTTCGCGCCTGTCGACTCGGGCAGCGCGAGCGATGCGGCGCGACGGGCAAATCATTTTTCCGCCACCCGATCCGGATGACCGGGGAAGCGCCTTTCATTGCCCAGACAAAATTCGCATATCGAATCGATTCAAGGTGCTTCGAAAGATGGATGCCGTTCGATCGGCAGTCGACGCTCGAGCCACGCCCCCATTCTTCGGATGCCCCGACCGGACCGCTCGCACGAACGGCCGCCCGTTTATCCGCATCGCGCCCTTGCGCCGATCCGGCGTCCGTAGCAGTTGTGAAACGTTCCACGACGAACCGTGCGTGCCGCGCGAATCGGACCCGGGCGCAGGGGCGCTGGTTTGAATATTGCTGTATCGAAAGCGGGACCACCTTCCGGGTGCGCCGGCACGCGGCAAAGCGAATCGTGTGACGGAAGGACGTGCCGATCGACGCAGTGAGGAACGTTCATGACGTGATTGACGAAGTGCAAGGGTGACGTCCGTAGTCCGACGATGGCGTGGCGGAGACCGCGCCGACAAGAACGGTGCGCTCGCCCCGCCACACCGCTGAATGTCGCGCGGCCGACGCAGGCCGGCGTGGCCGCATGCGAGGACGGGACGGGTCGCCTGCAAACAGGCTTGGTGCCAGGAGCCGGCCTTCCGGCGCGAAGATGCTCAACGAGGATAACGATGAAGAAGATCTTGCTTGTATTCGGGACTCGGCCGGAAGCCATCAAGATGGCGCCGCTCGTCCGCGCGCTGAAGTCGCGCAGGGATGTCGACGCCCGCGTGTGCGTGACAGCCCAGCATCGGGAAATGCTGGACCAGGTCCTCGCGTTGTTCGACATCAAGCCAGACTACGATCTCAATCTGATGCGCCAGAGCCAGACGCTGACCGACGTGACGACCGGCATTCTTCAGGCGATCGGGATCGTCTTCGACGACTTCGGCCCCGACGTCGTACTGGTGCACGGCGACACGACGACGACGCTTGCCGTGAGTATCGCGGCGTTCTACCGCTATCTGCCGGTCGGGCACGTGGAAGCGGGCCTGCGCAGCGGCGACATCTGGTCGCCGTGGCCGGAGGAGTTGAATCGCCGCGTGACCGATGCGGTGTCGTCATGGCATTTCGCGCCGACAGGCCAGGCGCGCGACAACCTGTTCAGCGAAGGCGTTCCGGTCGGCGCGGTCGTGATGACGGGCAACACCGTGATCGATGCGCTGCACGACGTCAAACGCATGCTCGACCACGATACCGCGCTCAACGACAAGGTCGCCGCGCACTTTCCTTTTCTCGATCCGTCCCGCCGCGTCGTGCTGATCACCGGCCATCGCCGCGAAAGCTTCGGCGAGCCGTTCCGGCATTTCTGCGAGGCGCTCCGCACGCTCGCGAACCGCTATCGCGATGCGCAGTTCGTCTATCCGCTGCACCTGAATCCGAACGTGCGCGAGCCGGCGCGCGCGCTGCTCGGCAGCGTGCCGAACATTTACCTGATCGAGCCTCAGGAATATCTTTCGTTCGTATTCCTGATGTCGCGCTCGCATTTCATCATCACCGATTCGGGCGGCATCCAGGAAGAAGGGCCCGCGCTCGGCAAGCCGGTGCTCGTCACGCGCGAGACGACCGAGCGGCCCGAGGCGATCCAGGCCGGCACCGCACGGCTCGTCGGCACGGACCAGGAGCGAATCGTCTGGGAGGCGTCGCGGCTGTTCGACAGCGAGAGCGCGTACGAGGAAATGGCACGCGCGAGCAATCCGTATGGCGACGGCCATGCGAGCGAGCGGATCGTTCACGCGCTGATGCATTCGCCGGGGGCGACCGCGAAGGCGACGAGCTTTTCGCTGGGGGCCGCGGAGATGCCGTTCAACGCGCTCACGCTGGGGTTGCAGGCGTTGCGGTCGCCTTGAATCCGTTCGGCGGGCGCCAGGCCGACGGGCGGCGACGCGCGATGTTGCCGCCCGTCGTTCGTCGGCAGCAAACGTCCATCCCTCGCCGCCGAATCAGGCCGTGCGATCGCCGTCCGCTGCCGTCCTCTACCGGACGACGGCGTCGGCCATCGATTGCGCCTGAGCGACCAGCCGCGGGTAGATCCGCTGTGACACCACCGCCCTGGCGAAACACGCCTGCCGCGCGTCCTCGGGCACGCGCCCCGCGCTGCACGCCACGATCGGGCGCAGCGTCACGCTCTTCCACTGGAAATAAACGCGTTCGCCCTGCCGGACCGATACGGCCAGCGTGTTCGGCCCGTCCGGCACGCCGTCCTGGCTTTCGCCCAGCAGCCACGCCTTCACCACGCCGTCGGCCGGCTGCCGCTTGACGGGCAACTCGGCGAAGCGAAACGCCGCTGCGTCGTCGCTGAATACGTCCGTGTAAAGCGTTTCATTGTCGAGAATCGCGGCGACGTCGTCCGTCGGCTTGACGCCCGCATCCGCCGTGCTCGCCCATGCCTTCAGTAGCGGAACCGTCGTCACGACGAGATTCGTCTTGCCGTCGGTCGACTTGAAGGCCAGCCCGTCGGGCCCCGGCGGCATGCCGTCGACGGGGCCGACGCTCTGCACCGTGCCCGCCGCCTTCGCGGCAAACCCTTTCGCCCGGACCGGGCCGACGAGCCTCGCGAGCCGCGCATTCACGTCGGCCGTGTACTGCTGGTCGACACGCGGTCGATCTTCCGTTCGCGCCGCGGCCACGGCCGCCGCGGCCTTCTTCCGATACGCGAGATACGAATCCGCCGGCGATGCGATTACCTTCGCCCCAACCGCGGCTAGCACCGCCGCGACCACCACCGCCCCTACCCCGACCTTGAGTCTTGAAATGCGCTTCATTTTTATGACGTTGACGAATCCCGCGCCGACCGCGAAAACGTCCGCCGCGATCCCGCGGCCGACGTCCCTCAGAAGCGCATCATTCTAACGTCGCGCGCGCTTCATTCATCCACCTTGAATGCCGATACCAGCTGCGTCAGTTCCGCCGCCTGCTGCCTCAGGCTTTCCGCCGCCGCCGCACTTTCCTCCACCAGCGCCGCATTCTGCTGCGTCATCTGATCGAGCGACTGCACCGCGTCGCCGATCTGGTCGATGCCGGCGCTCTGTTCCAGGCTCGCTTCGGCGATCTCGCTCATCATCGCGCTCACGCCCTGCACCTGCAATACGACGTCGCTCATCACCTTCCCTGCCTCGCTGACGAGCCGCGACCCGGCGTCCACCGTCCCCGCGCTGTGTTCGATCAATGCCTTGATTGCCTTCGCCGCCTGCGCGCTGCGCTGCGCGAGATTGCGCACTTCCGACGCAACGACCGCGAACCCGCGGCCCTGCTCGCCGGCGCGTGCGGCCTCGACCGCCGCATTCAGCGCGAGGATGTTCGTCTGGAACGAGATGCTGTCGATCATCACGATGATCTCGGAGATGCGCTGCGACGCATCGCTGATCTGCTCCATCGTCGTCACGACTTCGCCCACGACGTGCCCGCCGCGCATCGCCGTATCGGATGCGCCGGTGATCAGCTTCGCGGCCGTCGTCGCGGTTTCGGTGTTGTTGCGCACGACCGCCGTGATTTCCTCCATCGACGAAGCCGTCCGCTCGAGGTTGCTCGACTGCCCTTCGGTCCGTTCGCTGAGGTCTGCATTGCCCGACGCGATCTGCGCGGAGCCGGTCGCGATCGACGCGGACGCCGCGCGAATCCGGTGAACGAGCGTCGACAACGACGACACGAAGCGATTGAACGCGTCCGACAGCTGGCCGATCTCGTCCTCGCTCTCGACCGTCATCCGGCGCGTCAGGTCGCCCTGGCCGCTCGCGATCTCCGACAGCAGCGTCGCCGCGCGGCGGATCGGCGCGGCGATCGCGCGCCCGACCAGCCAGATCACGACCAGCGCGACGCCGAGGCCCGCGACCGCGGCGACCAGCGCCGCGCTGCGAATCGCACGCGTCACCGGGCCGAGCAGTTCGGCCTGCGGCACTTCGACGACCACGTACGCATTCAACTCCGGAATGAACGACGTCGCGATGAAGCGCGCACCGCCGTCGCCGTCGTAGCTCAGGTACGCATATGGCTGGCCAGCCAGCAGCGTCGACGATGCATCGCCGGGCAGCCCCGGTTCGTCCTTCAGGAAGTGCTTGCCGTCGATCAGCGACGTATCGCGATGCATCATGATCGCGCCGTCAGGCCGCACGAGGTACGCGAACCCGGTATCGCCGATCCGGTATGCGGCGATACCTTTCGCGAGCGCGTCGACGGACAGGCTCATGCCGGTCGCGCCGACCGGCGTGCCGTCGAGTTCCACGCGGCTGTTGATGAACATCATGTAGCCGCCGGCCGTGACCTCGCGATCCATGTTCACGTCGTAGGTCTTGCCCGATGCGAGGAAGGTCGCGAGCCATCGATCGTTGTCGGTGACCTTCCGCTGCAGGCCGGCCTCGTTGTAGTAGTTGCCGCTCTTCACCGACACCCACTGCACGGACGCCGCCTTCTGCTCGTCCTTCACGTTCCTCGCCAGCTGGATCCAGTTGCGCGTGCCGGCGTCGGGCTCGCCGTCGGCTTCCCATTGCAACAGGAACGCATCGCGCGCGAGGATGCGCGACGCGGCGATCGGCCCGGCCAGCTGCCGCTGCACGTCGGCGCGGATGCCGCTCACGGCCGTCGGCAGCCCTTCGCGGACGACGCGATCGCGCACGGCGTTGCCGATCAGACGGACACTCAACCCGCTCGAGATCGCGACGAACACGAGCAGGCAGCTCGTCATGCTGACAATCAGCTTGTTCTGAATGGACAGCTTGCGCCAGAAATGCATGGGGAACCCTCGATAACCGCTCGGTCTGAGCCAGCTTGGGTTATCGGCAGGCGCGCGCGGAATCGCATCGCCGGCTTCACATGTTCGTCATGCGAGATCGGATATGTCGTTGACGGGTAACCGTCGCGCGCCTGGCGAGGTCCGCACGCTCAATACGCGACGAAGATGGTCACGCGCCGGTTGCGCGCCCTGGCGGCCGCATCGTCGCCTGCGACGAGCGGCTGCGTATCGGCCCGCCCGATCGCGGCGAGCCGGTGCGGGGCGACGCCACGATCGGCCAGATAGCGCACGACGCTGCCCGCCCGCGCGGACGACAGCTCCCAGTTCGACTCGTATTTCGCATTCGCGATCGGCACGCTGTCCGTATGCCCTTCGACGAGAATGTCGCCGGTCGCATGTTCGCTCAGCGCCTGCGCGATCTGGCCGAGCACCGGCGTCGCATCGGGCAGCAAGCGTGCATCGCCGACGTTGAACAGAACTTTCGCGTCGATGCCGATCTCGATGCCGTGCGGCGCGCGCACGAGCGAGATGCGGCCGTTCGACTTCAGCGCGTCGAGCGATGCCAGCCAGGCGGTGGCACGCTCGGGCATCGCCGCGCCGGGCGCGCTGGCGGTCCCGCTGTCGTGCCGCGCGAGCGTCTGATAGCGCGCGTCGAGCGCGTTGTATTTCGCGAGCTGCAGCACGTACAGCGCGAGAAACAGCACCATCAGCGTCGTGATCAGATCCGCGTAGGAAATCAGCCAGCGTCCGGATTGCGTGCCTTCGCCTTCGCCGTCGCGATCGGCAGTGGCCGAGCGGGCCCGCGCGCCGTCAGTTCGAGCGGTCATGTCGGAGCTTCCGGTGCGTCATGCGAGGGACTCCGCTGCGCGACCGCGCACGTCGCCGGTCAGGCGAGTCTCGATCGTATGCGGCGACTCCCTGCGCGAAATCGCGAGCAGGCCGTCGAGATACAGCTTGCGGAAACGCAACTCGCTGTCGATCTGCGCGCGCAGCTTGCCGTAGAGCGGCAGAAACACGAGGTTCGCGAACGCGAGGCCGTAGAGCGTCGCGATGAACGCGACCGCGATGCCCGGTCCGAGCTGCGCCGGTTCGAGAATATGGCTCGTCACCTGGACCAGCCCGAGCACCGAGCCGAGGATGCCGAACGTCGGCGCATAGCCGCCGGCCTGCTGCCACACGCGCGCGGCCGCGAGCCGGCTGCGCTCGTATGCGTCGAGCTCGCGGTGCAGCGCGTCCTCGAGCACGGCGGTCGACACGCCGTTCGCGAGCAGTTCGAGCCCGCGCCGCGCGAATGGATGGATGCCGCTCACGTCCATCGATTCGAAGGCGAGCAACCCGTCGAGCTTCGCGCGATCGCCCCACTCCAGCAGGTCGGTCAGGTGCTTGCGGTCGACCTCCTGCGCACGCACGAACGCGAGCCGCAACTGTTTCACTGCATCGAAGAAGCGCGCCCACGTGTTCTGGATCATCACCGCGCCGAGCGTACCGCCGAGCACGATCACGAGCGCCTCGAACTGGAACAGCGTCGAAAGATGTCCGCCTTCCAGTGCGAAACCGAACACGATGGCCGCGCCGCCGAGCAGCACGCCGGCCAGGGTCAACAAGTCCATGGGTGTCTCCGTCGGGTCACGCGTCACGCGTCGGATGAAGCCAGCGGCATGGGCGCCGCGCCTGCCGCCGGTGCCTTGGCCGCTCGCACGGCGTCGAGCACGCGTCGCTCGATCTCCTCGATCTCGATCGGGTCGAGCTTCAGCTCACGGCGCATCACCCACGACACCTCGTTGCGCCGCGCTTCCGTCATCACGGAGAACAGCTTGTCGGCCACCGCGCGATCGTCGAGGCTCGCGATCAGCTTCGCGAGATCGTACGTATCGAATGCGCTGATCACGTCGAACAGCGTGCGCTGGTCGACCCACACGATATCCTCGAGCGCGCGCACGTCGCCGCCGGCGCGCGGGCTGCGCCGCGAGAAATACGCGACGCCTTTCTGCTCGACGTAACCGAGCACCTTCGACTTGCGGAACGCGAACACCTCGTCGGCGATCTCGCCGTGCGACAGCTTGTTGAGCAGCAGCTTCCGGTCGACGCCGATCAGCGCTTCGAGATCGGCCAGCTCGATCAGTTCCAGTTCGCTGTTGATCGACACGTCGAGATCGTGATCGGCGACCTGCTGCGCGCGATCGATCACGCGCGCGGCATCGAACGTGACAATCTGGCGCGCATCCGACGAAGCCGCGTAATCGACCGCGCCGCCCGCATGGTCGGTCTGCGCGGCTTCGATCGTGACGAGATTGAGCTTCTCCATGCGGCGCAGCATTGCAAGCACGTGCGGGCGAGAATGGCCGGCGATCGCGCGACAGCGGCGAATCACCTCCGCGAGCGGCACCGATGCCTCGGCCGCCTGCGCCTGCATCGGCCGCCGCGACCACGCGTCATCCGATCCGCGCGTATCGGCACCCGCCATCAGCGACAGCACATGCGCATACGACAGCACGCCCGGCATGAAATCCGCGTGCGTATAGGTCGCGAGCTGGTCGTCCTTGCGCTTCACGCGCCGGATCATCGTGCGCACGACATGACGGAGCAGCGCGGACACGTGCTCGATTTCCTCGTCGAGCTGCGCGGCCGGCACGACCGTGAGCTGGCAGAACGACAGCGCCTTCGCCGTATGCGCGCGCGGCTCGGAAGCGAGCAACGCGGATTCGCCGAAGAATTCGCCGCGCCCGAGCGTCGCGACGACGACACGCTTGTCTTCGCAGCGCGTCGACAGCTCGACCTTGCCGTCGGCGATCAGAAAGATGACGGGCTCGCCGGCGAAGCCCTCCGAGTAGATGATCTCGCCGGGCGCGGCCGTGCGCGTCCAGGATTGCTGACGGTTCAAGTTGGTTCCCCTGCTGCGCTGGTTGTTGCGGACTGCACGTCGCATGTCGCATGCATGCGATCGACAGTCGTCCCCGTGCCCGATTAACGTCATCGGTATCGACATCCTTTAGGGAATTCGTCCTCGTTTTCAGCGAAAATCAACGTCAAACGTTTGCGCGTTGCGCGGCTGAGGCGGCAGTTCGTTTCGATGGACGTGCCTGCATCCGATTCAACGCAAGAAGGTACGTCGGGCGTCAGAACTCCATGTCCAGTTCGTCGATGTCTTCGTGCTCCGCTTTCGCGGCATCGATCCACTCCGCGACGAACGGATGCGCGAGGATGCGCATGCAGTACTCGGCGATATCGGGTTCGAGTTTCACGTCGTAGGTCAGGAATCGCGTGACGACCGGCGCGTACATCGCATCGGCGACGCCGATCCGCTCGCCGAACAGCCAGGGGCCGCCGTACGCGGCCAGACAATCGCGCCAGATCGTCACGATGCGCTCGATGTCGTGCTGCGCACGCGACCAGATCCGGAAACCGGGAAAATGCGCGCGCAGGTTCATCGGCAGCGCGGAGCGCAGCGCGCTGAAACCGGAATGCATCTCGCCGCAGATCGACCGGCAATGCGCGCGCGCACGCCGGTCGTCGGGTAACAGCCGCGCCTGCGGTCGGATCTCGTTCAGGTATTCCGCGATCGCGAGCGTATCCCACACCGTGCTGCCGTCGTGCGTCAGGCACGGCACGAGGATCGACGGCGACAGCAGCAGCAACTCCGCGCGCGATGCCGCGTCGATCGGCACGCTGACGGTCTCGAACACGAGGCCGCTCAGTCTCGCGAGCAGCCAGCCGCGCATCGACCACGACGAGTAGTTGCGGCTGCTGATGGTCAACGTCGTCCGCCCGGTAGCTTCCATGTCGCTCTCCCGCTGATTGCCGTTCGTGCCCCTGCACCGAAAGCGCACGCCGCGCCACGCGAACCGCACCACGCCAGTGCGGCGCGTTCGCCGAAGTGGCGCATCGCCGCCTGGTGCAGAGGCACGGCCGTTACCCCGAACCGCAGCAGCAGCGCGCGGCGGTCGGTCGCCCGGCTGCACGGGGACCGCATGTATCGCAGTGTCCGTCGCCGCGTTCGAGAACCGCGTGCAACGCGCGTGCCAGCCGCCTGCTGGCACACGGCTTGCCTCGCTCCATGCAACGTGACGCGACGAGCGACGGACATGAACCTGCTTGCCTATCCGCTCTACCAATGGTCTGCCGAATGCCTGCGCCCGGCGCGCGCATGGGCAGCCGTCACACGCGCGACGATGTCGATGTGGCCGCCCGCCACGTCGACGCCGACGGGCCGCATGGTCGACGCGCTGTGCGAACTGCTCGAATGCTGCGCGTTCTCGCACCGGCGCCTGCCGTTCGGCATCGCGTCGGTCGTCGTCGACGGCGAATCGGTGCCGATCGTCGAGGAAGCCGCGGCGGCCACGCCGTTCGGCACGCTGCTGCATTTCCGCAAGGCGCGGCCGGTTGCGCGCCAGCCGCGCGTGCTGATCGTCGCGCCGATGTCCGGGCATTTCGCGACGCTGCTGCGTGGTACGGTCGCCACGATGCTGGCCGATCACGACGTGTACATCACCGACTGGCACAACCCACGCGACATCCCGCTTTCGGCCGGGCGATTCGGCTTCGACGAATACGTCGGGCACGTGATCGATTTCATTCACCAGATCGGCCCGGACGCGCACGTGCTCGCGATCTGCCAGCCGACCGTCGCCGCGTTGTCGGCGGTCGCGCTGATGGCCGCCGCCGGCGATCCGACCCAACCCGCGAGCCTGACGCTGATGGCGGGGCCGATCGACTGCCGCGTGAATCCGACGAAAGTCAACGCGCTCGCCACGAGCCGGCCGATCGAATGGTTCGCGCGCAACCTGATCAGCGTCGTGCCGGCCGGCTTCGTCGGCGCGCAGCGGTGCGTGTATCCGGGCTTCGTGCAGGTCGGCGCGTTCATGTCGATGAATCCCGACCGCCATGCCGCTTCGTTTGCCGACCTCTACTACGAGCGTGCGAAAGGCGACCCCGCGAAAGCCGACACGCTGCGCCACTTCTACGACGAATACTTCGCGACGGCCGATCTCACCGCGGAGTTCTATCTGGAAACGGTCGAGAAAGTATTCCAGCAATACGCGCTCGCGCGCGGCGAGCTGCTGGTCGGCGACCGGTTGGTGGAACCGGCCGCGATCCACCGCACCGCGCTGCTGACGATCGAGGGCGAGAAGGACGACATCTGCGCCGTGGGCCAGACGATGGCCGCGCAGGAGCTGTGTTCGGGATTGCCGCCGTACCTGAAAACGCACCACGTGCAGACGGGCGTGGGCCACTATGGCGTGTTCAACGGCAGCCGTTGGGAAACGCAGATCTATCCGATCGTGCGGGCGACGATCCATGACAACGAGCCGTACGATCGCACCGCCGATACGGACGGCGGCGCGAGCGGCGCGCACTACGTGACGCTGCGGTCATTGCTCGATGCCCGCGCGGCCGATCGCGATGCGGCGGCGACCGCGCCGCAATCCGATCGCGTGCTCTGAACCCGCGCGGTACGGCAGCAATCGGCGCGGCACATCGGGTTGAAAACGAAGCGCCCCGCACGGATGGCGGGGCGCGATGCCGGTCAGTGCGCGAGCGGCAACGCTCGCGCATGCCGTCGATATTACGAACAGGCCTTGCCGTGCGACGCGTGGTAGCCCTTCGCCTTCGCATCGGCTTCCGACATGTAGCTGCCGTGCTTCGTCTTGCCGTAGTACTTGTCGGTCGCGCAGTGGTAGACCTTCGTGCTGTCGTTGGCCCACACCTTGCCCGCGCCGCCGCCGGGCGCCGCTGCCGCGGTCGTCGCGGGCGCGCTCTTCGCCGGTGCGGCGTCCGATGCGGCGGAAGCGGAAGCCGCGGTCGCGGGGGCTGCGGCCGGTGCGCTGGCCGCGGCTGCCGACGATGCGCCGTACCACGTCTTCACGCCCTTGTGACCGGCGCATGCGCCCTTCTTCGACGCGCCCGAGTAGAACGAGCCATCCTTGCACAGCCCGGTCGTGCCGGCCGGCGCGCTGGCCGGAACCTGTGCGAACGCACCGATCGACATGCCCATGCCCGCGACGAGCGCGGCGATCAACATCGTCTTTTTCATAGTCCTCTCCTGATTTGCCTGAACGGGAAAAACGTCCCGACGCGATGCCGGGAATACCGCGCCACGAGTCAACGGACCCAGCGGCACACGCGGTGATGGTGGTGATCGAAATGGCACACGCGGTGCGAATGGGCTTCGGCCAGCGCCGGGACGAGAGCGGCGCAGGCGACGGCCGTCACGGTCAGGATCTTCGCGATGCGGGTCATGACATTCTCCTGGGTAAGCCAGCCGGTGATCCGGCTGTTATCCCCTTAACGCCGGCCACCGATGTGCCGTGCACCGCACCCGCATCGAATTGACGATCTTTGACGGCGTGTAACGAAACGTCACGCGAGGCTGACAAACGTCTGTCTGTCATTTCTAATTCCTTACATGGCGAACGCTTCGGATGTCGAATGACCGAATCAGGGCAATGCGACTGAAGAAGGCCAATAAAAAAACCGCCCGAAGGCGGTCTTTCACCGGCACGTGGATGCCTCGCATGCGAATGAACGGCGGCTACGCGCCTGCGTCGCCCCACGGCGTCGGTGCAGGCACTTCGCATGGCCCTTCGACGTCGATCGACTTGAAATCGGCCGGCCCGACGATCTCCAGATACTCCATGTCGGGCGAATAATCGAACAGATAATGCACGATTCCCGGTGCCTGGTGCACGCAGTCGCCGGCGTTCACCAGCGTCTCGCGGTCGCCGTACATGAAGCGCGCCCAGCCCTTCAGCATGATCACGATGTGAAACTCGGCCTCGTGACGGTGCCAGCCGGTGCCCGCCGTCGGTGCATGATTCGCCCTGACGAGTTGCGCGACGACCTTGCCGTTCGTCGCGGCCGCGATGCCGAGATCGCGATACAGGAAGAAGTCGCGCAGGCCTTCGCCTTGATAAGCGGTGTCCTGCGGCCTCACATGGGAAAACGCGGTAGGGGTCGGCGTGCTCATCGCGGCGCTCCTCGATCGAAAGAGTCATCCGGGACAAGCATTTGGCGTTCCAGGCCGCGGCAGCGTCCGCTTACTTGAGCCGCCCCGAGAGGAACTGCCCGAGCCGCTCGCTCTTCGGATTGACGAGAATCTCCCGCGGATCGCCCTCTTCCTCGATCTTCCCCTGGTGCAGGAAGATCACGTGGTTCGACACGTTCCGCGCGAAGCCCATCTCGTGCGTGACGACGACCATCGTGCGGCCTTCCTCGGCCAGCTTCTGCATCACCTTCAGCACTTCGCCGACGAGTTCCGGGTCGAGCGCCGACGTCGGTTCGTCGAACAGCATCACCTCCGGTTCCATCGCGAGCGCACGCGCGATCGCGACGCGCTGCTGCTGGCCGCCCGACAGGTGCGACGGATACATGCCTTCGACGCGCGGCGCGAGGCCGACCTTCTCCAGATACTTGCGTGCCCGCGCGACGGCCTCTTCCTTGCCGATCCCGAGCACGGCCATCGGCGCCTCGATCACGTTCTCGAGCACCGTCATGTGCGCCCACAGGTTGAAGTGCTGGAACACCATCGACAGCTTCGTGCGCATGCGCTGCAGCTGCTTCTGGTCGGCCACGCGCAGCGCGCCGTTGCGGTCGCGCGTGGTCTCGATCGGCTCGCTGCCGATCGTGATCTGCCCCGAGCACGGCTGTTCGAGGAAGTTGATGCAGCGCAGGAACGTGCTCTTGCCGGAGCCGCTCGAGCCGATGATGCTGATCACGTCGCCGGCCTTCGCCTTCATCGACACGCCCTTCAACACCTCGTTGTCGCCGAACTTCTTGTGCAGGTTGTCAACGGTGAGCTTGTACATGCTTGGTCCTTCCTTGCGAATCTTGCGAATGCGTTAATGGCCGCGCGGCGACAGGTACGCGAGCCAGCGCGTCTCGAGCTTGCGGAACGCCCAGATGAGCGCGAACACGACGATGGCGTACAGCACGGCCGCGATGCCGTAGGCCTGGAACGACATGTACGTGGCGGAGTTGACGTCGCGCGTGACCTTCAGGATGTCAGGCACGGTCGCGGTGAACGCGAGCGTCGTCGCGTGCAGCATCAGGATCACTTCGTTGCTGTAGCTCGGCAGCGAGCGGCGCAGTGCGGATGGCAGGATGACGCGCGTATAGAGCGTGAAGCGCGACATCCCGTAGGCCATCCCGGCCTCGATCTCGCCGGCCGACGTCGCCTTGATCGCGCCCGCGAAGATCTCGGTCGCATACGCGCATTCGTTCAGCACGAACGCGAGCAGCGTGCAGTTCATCGCGTTGCGGAAGAACGTGTCGAGCAGCACGTGGTTGTGCACGACCTGCAGGCTGTAGATGCCGGTGTAGCACATCAGCAGCTGCACGTAGAGCGGCGTGCCGCGGAACACGTACGTATAGAGCCACACGGGGCCGGAGATCCAGCGGTTCGACGACGCGCGCGCGATCGCGAGCGGCACGGCCAGCGCGAAGCCGAGCGCGATCGACACGACCAGCAGCCACAGCGTGATCGCGAGGCCACTGAAGCGGTAGCCGTCGGTGTAGAGATAGCTTTGCCAGTACTGGCTGACGAGTTCGATCACAGTGCAAGCCTCCGGACGCCCACGGAATAACGCTTCTCGAGGTGGTGCAGCACGACGTTCGACACCGTCGTGATCGCGAGGTAGATTGCGCCCGCCGCGAGCGTGAAGAAGAAGAAATCGAGTGTGCTCTTGCCGGCGTCCTGCGACGCTTTCACGACATCGGCGAGGCCGATGATCGATACCAGCGCCGTGGCCTTCACGAGCACCTGCCAGTTGTTGCCGATGCCCGGCAACGCGAAGCGCATCATCTGCGGGAACAGGATCCGGTGGAATACGCGCCAGCCGCTCATTCCGTATGCGAAGCCCGCTTCGAGCTGACCGCGCGGCACCGCGAGGAACGCGCCGCGGAACGTCTCGGTGAAGTACGCGCCGTAGATGAAGCCGAGCGTCACGACGCCGGCCACGAACGGGTCGATGTCGATCTGATCCCAGCCGAGCATGTCGGTGAAGTTGTTCAGCAGGATCTGGATCCCGTAGAACAGCAGCAGCATCAGCACGAGATCGGGCACCGCGCGGATCAGCGTCGTATAGAACGTGCCGACCGACTTGAGCACGCGGTTGGTCGACAGTTTCGCTCCCGCGCCCGCGAGGCCCAGTATGAGCGACGCGGCGAGCGACAGCACCGCGAGCTTCACGGTCTCGACCGTGCCGGCCCACAACAGCGGGCCAAATCCTTGGAAGATCATATAAGGGATCCAGAACGAAATGGCTGGATTGTCAATAGCCATTAACCGCGCATCAAACGATATCTGCGCACTACCTGATGCGACTTGCTCATCAAGCCGGACGTATCATGCGAAGCGGGTTGCACGCGGCAACCGACGCGGCGCGCGCCACAGCCGACGCGCGCCGCATGGACGATCAGCCGCCGTAGACGTCGAATGCGAAGTACTTCTTCTCGAGCTTCTTGTACGTGCCGTCCTTGATCATGTCGGCGATCGCGTGATCGATTTTCGCCTTCAGGTCCGCGTCGTCCTTGCGCATCCCGATGCCGGCGCCGTTGCCGAGCGTCTTCGGATCGTCGATGTCCTTGCCGGCGAATTCGAAGTTCGCGCCGCGCGGCGTCTTCAGGAAGCCGAGGTCGGCCTGCACCGCGTCCTGCAGCGCGGCGTCGAGGCGGCCGGACATCAGGTCCTGGTACACGCCGTCCTGGTTCTGGTAAGGCACGACCTGCACACCCTTCGGCGCCCAATAGGCCTTCGCGTAGGTTTCCTGAATCGTGCCCTGCTCGACGCCGACCGACTTGCCCTTCAGCGATTCGGCCGTCGGTTGCAGGTTCGCGCCCTTCTTGGCGACCAGGCGCGTCGGCGTGTTGAACAGCTTGTCGGAGAACGCGATCTGCTCGGCGCGTGCCGGCGTCATCGACATCGACGACAGCACGCCGTCGAACTTCTTCGCCTTCAGCGCCGGGATCATCCCGTCGAAATCGTTCTCGATCCACACGCATTTCGCCTTCAGCCGTGCGCAGATCTCGTTGCCGAGATCGACGTCGAAGCCGACGACCTTGCCGCTTGCGTCCTTCGATTCGAACGGCGGATAGCTGGCGTCGACGCCGAACCGGATCGTCGACCAATCCTTGGCGTGGGCACCGACCGCGAGGCAGGCAAGGGCAATACTGAGCGCGAGTTTCTTCATGGCGTTCCTGTCATAGGCGAACTGGGCACGGGTCCCGCCGGCGTCGCCGCCGCGAACCCTTCCAACCCGGGAGCCGCCTGTCCGGTGACTCTCGAAGTTGTACATACAACTTTGCCTTTTTCAAGTCACTGCCAGCAATCCGTGTTTATCTCTAATTGTCGGTTGATTGTTTCCATGAGCGAATTTCCCTTATATTTCAATTCGCTACAGATTACATGCAGATGAAATCCAGCTTTCTGTGTGGATTCCGTGCGTCGTCGGTGCGCCCGCATTTGTCTATACTTTTCCGTCTATCGAGCTCGCCGACGCGGCGACCGCGGTCCGTACGGCCCCTGCGGGCTCCCCGACCGGCGCGCCGGATGCAGGCCGGAATTACCCGAATCCCGGGCCCACAGTCGGGCCCGCACCGCGTCGAACCCGGTACACTCCGCCCGGACACCGCACGAAGGCCGGCCTGCAACGGCACGCGGCCGCCGTCTCTTGAACAGCAATGCAATGACCACACCGATCTATCAGGAAATCAAGGACTTCATCCTCGCGCGCATTCATGCAGGCGAGTGGGCGGAAGGCGACCAGGTGCCGTCGGAGAACGAGCTCGCGCGCGAATTCAACGTCGCGCGGATGACGGTCAACCGCGCGCTGCGCGAGCTGACGGCCGAACAGGTGCTCACGCGCACGCGCGGCTCGGGTACGTACGTCGCGTCGCCGAAATACGAATCGACACTGGTCGCGATCCGCAGCATCTCGGATGAAGTCGCCGCGCGCGGCCATGCGTATCGTGCGCAGGTGCTGGAGGTCGGCGCGGCCGTCGCCGACGCGAAGCTCGCCGACGAGCTGCAGCTCGACACCGGCAGCCCGATCTTCCATTCGCGCGTGCTGCACTTCGAGAACGACACGCCCGTGCAGCTCGAGGAGCGCTGGGTCAACCCGGCCTGCGCGCCCGAATATGCGTTGCAGGACTTCACGACGACGACGCCGAACCAGTACCTGACGCGCGTCGCGCCGCTGCAGCGGGTCGAATACCGGATCGAGGCCGCGATGCCCGATGCGGCAACGCGCCGCCACCTGTCGATGGACGAACGCGAGCCGTGCCTGCTGCTGCATCGGCGCACGTGGTCGCAAGGGATGGTCGCGTCGGTGGCCAATCTGTGGCATCCCGGCAGCCGTTACCGGTTCACCGGGCACTTCTGACGCGAAGCGGACGCGTTCAGCGCACGCCTGGGCGCCCCCAGCGCTCGATCGCGTCAACCGCCGGCCGCACCCCGTCCTCCCGCGCGATCCGCGCACCCAGTTCGACGGCACGCGCTTGCGTGTCGGCGCGTGCCGCGAACGCAATCGCGTGTGCAAGCGCCGCCGCGTCCACGCGGCGCCCCGCCACCGGCGCATCGGCCACACCGAGGCGTTGCAGCCGGCTCGCCCAGAAGAACTGATCGCCCGCGAACGGCACGACGACCGACGGAATGCCCGCCCGCGCGGCCGAATGCGTGGTCCCCGATCCGCCGTGATGGATCGCCATCGACACATGCTGAAACAACCGATCGTGCGGCGCGTCATCGGTCACGCACACGTGCGCCGGCAGCATCGACGCATCGATGCCGCTCCAGCCCGGATGGAACAGCGCGCGCCGGCCGTCGAGCGCCTGCAGCAGCGCGTCGACCATCGCGCCCCGGTCGAACCCGGCCATGCTGCCGAAGCCGATATACACGGGCCGATCGCCCGCATCGAGGAAGCTCGACAGCGCGGGCGGCGGCGTCCACGCCGGCGCGTCGACGCGCCACTGACCGCATGCCAGCACATGCGACGGCCAGTCGGCCGGATCGGCCAGCAGCGCGGGCGACACGCCGTACAGCATCGGATGATCGGTCCATACGCGCCGGCGCGGCGGCAGTCCGCACACGCTGGCGCGCGCCGCATCGGTCGCCTTCCTGAACGCGTGCCACAGCAGCCCGTTCACGAACCTGTGGCTCGCGCGATTCAGCCAGCGCGGCACCTTGCCGGGCGGCAGAAACGGCGACGCGAACGCCGCGGTCGGCGTGATCGGGATCATCCCTGTGCCGACCGCCGGCACGCCGCGATACTCGGCGATCGACAGCCCGACGAACGACGCCAGCCCCGACACCAGGATCGCATCGCAACCGGCCGACGCGGCCGCGACTTCGCGCATCCATGCCGCCGTATTCGCATTCGCGATCGCGGCGAGCGCCTTCGACGTGTCGTTGAAACCGCCGCGCCCGCGCACCGCGTCGGACAACGCGCCATCCGGCGCGATCGCCGCGCGGATGTCGCCGGACAGCGGCGCGCAAGGCACGCCGAGCACGGCGGCCGAACCGAGCGTCGCGGCGTCGGCCAGCAACCGGACCTCATGGCCGGCATCCAGTAGCGCGCGGCCGAGCGCCGCGAGCGGGCGCGTGTCGCCTTCGGTGCCGTAGGTGGCGATGACGAGCTTCATGCGTGGCTCCTCCTGCACGATGCAGGCGAGTGGATTCATAAAAATGCACGTCGTATACTAATGCAATTCGTGCACTTTAAGTCGATACCGAACCATGCCGACGACGACCGACGATCCGGGCCGCCGCGCACGCAAGCGCATCCAGATGCTCGCGCATCTCGCCGACACCGGCGCACGCCTGTTCGATGCGCACGGCTACGATGCCGTGACGATGGAACAGATCGCCGCGCAGGCCGATGTCGCGAAGCGTACGCTGTACAACCACTTTCCGACGAAGGAGGCCGTGCTCGCGCACTGGCTCGAAGGCGAACTCGCGCGCGACCTCGCGCACCTGCAGCGTGACGTCGCGCGACGGCGGACCTTCGCGTCGCGGATCGCCTGCGTGCTCGACGCGTCGGCCGCATGGTGCGAACAGCATCCGGTGTATCTGCTCGCATACCTGCGGCATCGGTTCCTGAGCATCGGTGTGGTGGAAGCGGAAAGCGGGAAGGACGGCGGCGGCGACATCGCGCTCGTGTGGCAGCAACTGATCGCGGCCGGACAGCAGACGGGCGAACTGAACCCGGCGCTGGCGGCCGACCAGCTCGCCACGTGGTTTCATCACCTCTATCTCGCGGCGATGCTGCGCTGGCTGACGGTGCCTGGTTTGTCGCTGAAGCGGGAATTCCGGTCGGTCGCGAAGCTGTTCGTCGAAGGCGCGCACGCGAAAGCGTGAGCGGTCGCGCAGGCGGCGCCCGGTCAGGGAAGTGCGTCTGCGTCGAACGCGCACCGCGAGCGACGACCGTTGAAGGCATCGCATGATGCGAAGGGGTTTTTACAACGGTCGCACGGACGGGATGCCAAATTTCCCGCGCAGCAGTATGCTGGTGCCGTACGACCGCGCACGATGCCTCGGGCAATCCCTTAGTCCGCACCTCGTCGCGCCGCCGTCGCGACCGCAATCACGCGTTGCAAGGAGGGCTTCTTGATGGCTACCACGCATCAGCACTTCCACCTCGAACTACGCCACGCCACCGCGCCGACGTATTTCATCAGCTACCTGTTTCCCGCCTTGCTGTTCGTCTACGAACTGCTGCGCGTCGGCCAGTGGATCCGCGATCACGGGATGCAATTCGCCGCGTTCAAGCAGATGGGTTACGAGTATCTGCTGATGCTGCTGTTCGTCGGGCTGCAGATCGTCGTCGAGGCGATCTTCCTGCTCGGTGCCGCGATGCGTCGCGACAATCGCGACTTCGAGCACCGGCTGCCGAACGTGGTTCTCGGCATCGGCTGCTCGATCGCGATTCTCGCGATCGACCTCGCAATCCAGTTGTCGTTCTGAGTGCCGGCGGGCCCGGCCCGCCGGTCGCATCGCACGCCGGCGCCCTGGCGTTCAGGCGAGCGCGTCGCGCAGGAACGTCGCCACGGCCGCGAGTACGTCGTCGGTCCGCTCGCGATGCGGCATATGTCCGCATCCGTCGAGCAGCAGGAACGACGACGGCCCCGCGACGCGCGAGGCGATCCGCTTCGGATGCACGTCCGACCCGTATTCGTCCTGCTCGCCGTGAATCGCGAGCGTCGCGCAACGCACGCGCGGCAGTTCGTCGTCGAGACGCCAGTCGCGAAACGCCGGCGACAACCACGTGTCGACCCACGCACGCAGCACCCATTCGGCCTTGTCACCGTGATAACGCGCGAGCCGCTCGAGCTGGCCGGGTGCGTCGAACTGCTGCCCCGCCTCGCGAATGCCGTCACGCGTGCGATCCTCGACGAACGCCTGCGCGGAAACCGTCACCAGTGCGCGGCAACGCGCGGGATACGCGGCCGCGCATCCGACGGCCATGCCACCGCCGACGCTGTGCCCGAACGCCACGAACGCATCGATGCCGAACCGCTCGAGCAGTGCATGGAATCCGTGATCGGCCTCGTCGCGCACGAACGTCATGCCGAGCTGCCCCTGATGACGATCGGACCGGCCGAAGCCGAGCCGGTCGTATGCGATCACGTCGCGCCCGGTGGCGCGCGCGAGTTGCGCGGGGAAGTCGCGCCAAAGCTCGACGCAGCCGAGCGAATCGTGCAGCAGCACGATCGGCGCGGCCGGCTCAGGCGCGGCCGGCTCAGGTGCGGCCGGTGCCTGCGCGGGCACACCGCGCCAGCGCTTCGCGAAGAGACGCCCTTGCGGCGTCTCGACCCAGGTCTCCTCGGTCACGATTTCGGTCATGTGTGTCGTCTGCATGAAGGCGGCCGCACGCGGGCGGGCCGCATCGAATGCCGACGATGGTGGCCCGGCGACGCGCGCGGCGTCAAGCAAGGCCCCACCGCCCGCACGCTCATTCGGGCTGCGGCGGCAGATATTCCATCTGCGACTCGTCGTACAGCCGGTAGATCAGCGCCTGCATCGCGCGGATGTCCTCCGATTCGTCGAGCATCCGCATGCTCATGATGATCGGCGACACGAGGTTCGGATCGTCGAGCGGCTTGTAGCTGATGTCGTCGCGCTTCAGGCCGTACACGCTGTGCGGCACGACCGACACGCCCTCGCCCATCGCGACGAGCCCAAGCGCGATCTGCAGTTCACGCGTCTCGTAGATCTTGCGCGGCTGCAACGCGCGATCGTGAAAGGCGGCGAGCACCTGGTCCGCATAGCTCGGCCGCGGCGCCTTCGGGAAGATGATCAGCGTGTCGTTCACCAGATCGTGCAGCGACAGCACGGGCTTCGCACCGTCGAGCACGTGGCCGACCGGCAGCGCGACGATCATCCGCTCCTCGCGCAGCACGACGCGCCGCACGCTCGGATCCTCGTGACGGATGCGCCCGAACCCGACGTCGATGCGCCCTTCCTTCAGCGCCTTGATCTGGTCCATCGTCGACATCTCGTGCAGGCTCAGCTCGACGGCCGGATATTCGCTGCGAAAGCGCCGGATGATCTTCGGCAACATCCCGTACAGCGTCGAGCCGACGAACCCGACCGACATGCTGCGCTCGATCTTGCCGACCCGCTTCGTCATCGATTCGAGTTCGGCGGTCTGCGCGAGCAGCTGCACCGCGTGCGAATAGAAGAACCGCCCCGCGTCGGTCAGCTTCAACGGCCGCGCATTGCGCTCGAACAGTGGCACGCCGAGCGCCTCCTCGAGCTGCTGGATCTGCCGGCTGAGCGGCGGCTGCGCGATGTGCAGGCGCTCGGCCGCGCGCGTGAAATTCCGCTCCTCGGCAACCGCGACGAAGTAGCGGAGGTGTCTCAACTCCATGTTCGATCCCTCCCGGACCGGCAACGGACGTTCATTCGGCCCCGCGCGCATGTGTGTCGCGCCGGTCGTCCCGTGATCGCCTGATCCCGATGCCATGACGATACCTCAGCCCGCGCCGATACCGGCGCGACCAGCGCCATGCCGCCCTCGCACCGGCACCGCGCGAAGCAAAACGGGAAGCCGCCAGGCTTCCCGTTGCTTCATCGACGCCGCGTCGCGGCAACGTCCCGACCGCGCGTCACGCCTCGGTCGCGTACAGCGCGTCGCGCTGCGCGTCGCTCAGCGAGTCGAGCGGCACGTCCGGCAGCCGATAGCAGATCATCGCGCCGTACAGCTCGGCCAGGCAGTTGCTGCCGGCGTCGAGCGCGTAGCCGTCCTCGCCGTCCGGCGCCGGCGGATACACTTCTCGCCACGCGTTGATCGCGGCTTCGATTCGCACGATGGAAACGGGTCCGGCCTTCCGCTCGGCGGGTGATGCGCTCATGGATTCCTCTGGGTTGCGCGCCCCGCAGGCCGTGCCGGCCGCGGCGGAGCGATGAAAACGCCGGGCGCCGCCGGCCGCCGCGACAGGCGCGCGCCGGATGCCCGATCCGCGCCGCGCTCGTCGCGCCGGCCGGGCCGTGACCCGGTAGGGTCGGGCAATATAACCGGCTTTGACCCCGTGCAGGGAAAAGCGGACAAAAAAAACGGGAAGCGCGCGGCTTCCCGTTTCGTTGCGCCATCGCGCACGCGCATGCCGCGCCGGCATCAGCCCACGGTTTCGCGGTTCTCCACGCCCTGCAGCTGCGCGCCGCGGTTCGCGGCGACCCACGGTGCGATCTCCATGTCCTCGTAGCGCACGAAGCGGCTCTTGTTCAGGAACCGGTAGCCGAGCCACACGACGAGGAACAGCGGAATGCCGACGTAGGTCGCGGCCACGCCCGCCCAGTCGATCCGGTTCGCGAGGAACGCCTGGTAGTCCTGGCCGAGCGCGATGACGAGACACAGGACGAACGCGAACAGCGGGCCGAACGGAAACCACTTCGACTGGTACGGCAGCTGGTCGAGCGCGTAGCCTTGCGTCATGTAGCCCTTGCGGAACCGGTAGTGACTGATCGCGATACCGAGCCACGCGATGAAACCCGTCATCCCCGACGTGTTCAACAGCCACAGGTACACCGTCTTGTCGCCATACAGCGACGTGAAGAAGCACAGCGCGCCGACGGCCGTCGTCGCGTACAGCGCGTTGCGCGGCACGCCGCCCGGCGACAGCTTCGCGAACAGCTTCGGCGCGCGGCCTTCCGTCGCAAGGTTGTAGAGCATCCGCGTCGACGCATACATGCCCGAGTTGCCGGCCGACAGCACGGCCGTCAGGATCACCGCGTTCATCACGCCGGCCGCGAACGCGAGGCCCGCGTGGCGGAACACGAGCGTGAACGGGCTCACGCCGATGTCGGTCACGTCGCTCTTCAGCAGGTTCGGGTCCGTGTATGGAATCAGCACGCCGATCACGAAGATCGCCAGCACGTAGAACAGCAGGATCCGCCAGAACACCTGACGCACCGCGCGCGGGATCGTCGTGCGCGGGTTCTCCGATTCGCCGGCCGCAACGCCGATCAGTTCGGTGCCCTGGAACGAGAAGCCCGCGATCATCGCGACGCCCATCAGCGCCGGCAGGCCGCCCGCGAACGGCGCGTCGCCGATCGTCAGGTTGCCCCAGCCGTTGCCCGGCGCGCCTTTCAGAATGCCGAAGATCATCAGCAGGCCGACGCCGATGAACGCGACCACGGTGACGACCTTGATCAGCGCGAACCAGTATTCGGCTTCGCCGAAGCCGCGCACGGTCAGCGCGTTGAGCAGGAACATCACGCCGAGGAACGCGGCGCTCCACCAGACGCCCGGCACGTCCGGGAACCAGTAGTGCATCACGAGCTGCGCCGCGACGAGTTCGACCGCGATCGTCACGGCCCAGTTGTACCAGTAGTTCCAGCCGAGCGCGAAGCCGAAGCCTTCGTCGACGTATTTCGCGCCGTAGGTCGCGAACGAGCCCGACACCGGCATGAATGCGGCCATTTCGCCGAGGCTCGTCATCAGGAAGTAGACCATCAGGCCGATCAGCATGTACGCGACCATCGCGCCGCCGGGGCCGGCCTGCGAGATCGACGCGCCGGACGCGACGAACAGGCCCGTGCCGATCGAGCCGCCGATGGCGATCATCGTCAGATGGCGCGCCTTCAGCGCGCGATGAAGCTTGGGTGGGTTCGCGGACGAACCGGGTTGGTCGGAATTCGGAATTGCGGACATAAACGAGACGAACGTTGAGCGGGCCGGCATCCGGAGCCGGCGCATGCGGGATCGGGGCGCGGCGCGCCGCCTGCGGCGATGCATTCGATGCGGCCCCGATACGCGTTGCGCGCCGGGCGCCTGCGGCGAAGCGCGGATTCTACCTGATTCGCCGCGCGGACAGCTGAGCGCCGAACGCACCGCCGCCGCACGCAGACGCAGCAGAATCAACAAGTTGGAGGCGGCGCGGCGACGAGATGGCGGCACGGCCGCGGGTTGCGCGGCACAGGTCGTGCCATGCGCGATGGCGAACCGTTGCAATGCGCAATCAATGCGTCATCGCGCCGGCGCAATCGTCCGATCCTCTATTAAAACGACAAACCGATCGGCATGCGCCGGTAATAATCAGACAAAATACCGGCCATCCATAATCGATTCAATTCGAATTGGAACCGGCTCGCGGTGGTGGTATGTAATCGTTCCCAATCGCGACCGGCGCATGCATGTTTTGCATCGCGCGGCGAAATTCGGGAATTCGCGAGATAATGCCGCCTAATGCGAATTAATCACTGCGCGGAATCGTCCACGATGCAAATTTCCGCCGCCCGTCCCCGAGGATGAAGCCACACACGCCGCTCGCCACGCTGCGCCGTTATACCGCGTCGGCCGTGGCACGCATTCTGTCGCCCCGCGGCGTGCTTGTCGCGGGCATCGTGCTGCTGCTGTTCAGCTGGGGACTCTCGACGTCGCTTTTAATCGAGGCACGCCACGACGCATATGATCATGCGGTCGAAAATGCGCGCAACCTGATGCTGCTGATCGAGCGCGATATTTCCCGCAATATCGAACTGTATGATCTGTCGCTGCAAAACGTCGTCGACGGCCTCGCCGATCCGGAACTGATGGCATTGCCGCCGCACCAGCGTCACCGGCTGCTGTTCGACCGCGCTGCGAGCGGCGCATATCTCGGCGCCATTTTCGTGATGGATCCGCACGGCAATATCGTGATCGATTCGGCCGCATCGCCGCCGCGACAAGGCAATTTCGCCGACCGCGAATATTTCGCCGTGCATCGCGACCGGCTCGTGCAGGGTCTCTACATCAGCCGGCCGTATGCGTCCCGGCTGCGCGGCGGTGCATTGACGATCGCGCTCAGCCGACGCATCACGCTGGCCGACGGCCGCTTCGGCGGCATCGTCGTCGGCACGCTCAGCATCGACTACTTCCGCGCGCTGCTCGACGGTCTCGCGGTCGGCAAGCACGGCAGCGCGGCGATCGTCGAGGACAACGGCGTGCTCGTGTCCCGCCTGCCGTACGATGCACGCGTGGTCGGCCTCGACCTTCACCACGCGCCGCTCTTCATGGAGGCGCAGCGCAGCAGCGAAGGCGCGTTGACGGGCATCGGCGCGATCGACGGCGTGCGGCGCATCTATGTTTACAAGCATCTCGCGAATCTGCCGCTGATCGTCGACGTCGCGCCCGCCGAGATCGACATCTACGCGTCGTGGCGCCATCGCACGATCTGGACCGCCGTGCTGATGGCCCTGTTTACCGTGTTCATCGCGTGGGGCTCGCTCGCGCTGTCGCGCGAACTCAAGCGCCGGCAGATCGCCGAATCGAAGCTGTACCGGCTCGCGCACACCGATTCACTGACCGGGCTCGACAACCGCGGCACGTTCGACACGGTGCTCGCGAAGGAAGCGCAGCGCGCGTCGCGCAGTGGCCGTCCGCTGTCGGTGCTGTTCGTCGACGTCGACCATTTCAAGGCGTTCAACGACTACTACGGCCACCTCGCCGGCGACGACGTGCTGCGCCGCGTCGCGCAATCGGCGTCGCGCTGCCTGCGCCGCGACAGCGATCACGTCGCGCGCTACGGCGGCGAGGAATTCGTCGTCACGCTGCCCGACACCGATGCGCGGGGCGCAGCGACCGTCGCCGAAGGGATCCGCCGCGCGATTGCCGGGCTCGACATCGCGCACAGCCGCAGCCCGTACGGGCACGTGACGGCGAGCATCGGCGCCGCGACCGCCGCCGGCGGGCGCGTCAACGCCGCGACGCTGCTGCGGCAGGCCGACGAGGCGCTGTACCGCGCGAAGTCCGGCGGACGCAATCGCGTGTCGAACGCCGAGGCAAGCACGGCCGACGCGTGACGCGGCGGCCGGCAGCACCCGCGCCGTCGTGGACAGCCCGCGCGCGTTCGGCTAGCGTTACGTCAGCTGCGCGTGCGGCGCGGCGCCGGCCCGCGCTGGCCGCCCGCGCGTATTCCGGCCACCCCGCCGGCCACCCCCGCTCCGTCATGACCGCCCAGCTCCCTGCCCGACTGCCGCCGCTCCTGCGCCACGCCCTCCGTCCCCTGCTGGACCCTTACCGCCGCTACCGGCACGCGAAGCTGATTCATGCGGCGCGCGTCGCGCTCGCGATCCTCGTGTCGATCGCGTTGTCCACCGGGCTGCGCGTGCCGCACGGCGAATGGTCGACGATCACAGTGCTGATCGTCGTCGGCGGGCTGCAGCACCACGGCAACATCCGCAAGAAGGCGGCCGAGCGCGCGCTCGGCACGTCGATCGGCGCGCTCGCGGGGCTCGGGTTGATCCTGCTCTACTCCGTCCTGCACGCGCCGCTCGCGATCTACCTGCTGATGGCGATCGCGTGCGGGGTCTGCGCCTATCACGCGATCGGCAAGGCCGGCTACATCGCGCTGCTGTCGGCGATCACGATGGTGATCGTCGCCGGGCATGGCGACAACGAGATCGTCGACGGCCTGTGGCGCGCGGTAAACGTACTGACCGGCATCGCGATCGCGCTGGCGTTCTCGTTCGCGCTGCCGCTCTACGCGACCTACTCGTGGCGCTACAAGCTCGCCGACGCGCTGCGCGCGTGCGCGGCCGTGCATTCGCGGCTTGCGGGCGACCGCCACGTGAGCGACGACGCGCACCTGAAGGAAATGGCCGCGCTGAGCGCGCTGCTGGTGCAGCTGCGTTCGCTGATGCCGTCGGTGTCGAAGGAATGCGAGATCTCGGTCACGCACCTCGAGGCGATCCAGCGCAGCCTGCGCCTGTGCATCGGCTACCTGGAGATCCTGTCGAGCACGATGCCGGCCCGCGACGACCTGGCTGCCCGCGAATACATGCGCAACGACATGAAGGCCATCAACCGCCGCATCCGCGATACGCTCGTCGGCGCGAGCCGCGCGCTCAAGTTCGGCACGCCGAGCCGGCTCGCGGCCCGCCGCCGGCCGGCCGAGCCGCCGCACGACCTGCCTCCGCCGCAGTTGTCGGGCTATGTGTCGATCACGGCCAAGCTGGCCGGCGAAGTGGATCAGTTGCGCGAGAAACTGCTCGATACCGCGCAGGCGTGGAATATCTGAAGACCGGCGGATGGCGGGAAACGCCGGCAATACTTTCAAATATCTTTCATGAAGACGGACCGGCATCCCGTCGACGGCGACCGTGCCCGCCGGCCGATCCGGCCCCGGAAACCGGGCCTGCGCGCCGCCGCGTTTCCGCCGGTTTCGACAGCCGCCCGCGGCCGGTTCCCGCCGGATTCTCCGGCCGGTTAACCGCCCGCCGGGCCCGCCGCGACAGGCCCGACGACGTATTGGCGCGAAAATCAGGTCTTGCCCCAACTTCCCGGACAGCCGATACTCGCATATTCCGCGAAATACGATCCCACCGGCTTCAATCCACGGTAATTCCTATGAGCACGATTCTCGAAAGCCTCCCGACCGGCCAGAAGGTCGGTATCGCCTTCTCCGGCGGCCTGGACACCAGCGCCGCGCTGCACTGGATGAAACTGAAGGGCGCCGTCCCGTACGCATATACGGCGAACCTCGGCCAGCCCGACGAAGACGATTACGACGCGATCCCGAAACGCGCGATCGAATACGGCGCAGCCGGCGCCCGCCTGATCGACTGCCGCGCGCAGCTCGTCGCCGAAGGCATCGCCGCGCTGCAAAGCGGTGCGTTCCACATCACGACGGCCGGCGTCACGTATTTCAACACGACGCCGATCGGCCGCGCCGTGACGGGCACGATGCTCGTCGCCGCGATGAAGGAAGACGGCGTCAACATCTGGGGCGACGGCAGCACGTACAAGGGCAACGACATCGAGCGCTTCTACCGCTACGGCCTGCTCGTGAACCCGGATCTGAAGATCTACAAGCCGTGGCTCGACCAGACGTTCATCGACGAACTCGGCGGCCGCGCCGAAATGTCCGAATTCATGAACCAGGCCGGCTTCGCATACAAGATGTCGGCCGAGAAGGCGTATTCGACCGACTCGAACCTGCTCGGCGCGACGCACGAGGCGAAGGATCTGGAAAGCCTCGAAAGCGGCATCAAGATCGTGAACCCGATCATGGGCGTCGCGTTCTGGCGCGACGACGTGAAGATCGCCGCCGAGGAAGTGACGGTGCGCTTCGAAGCGGGCCAGCCGGTCGCGCTGAACGGCGTCGAGTTCAAGGACCAGGTCGAGCTGCTGCTCGAGGCGAACCGCATCGGCGGCCGCCACGGCCTCGGCATGAGCGACCAGATCGAGAACCGGATCATCGAGGCGAAGAGCCGCGGCATCTATGAAGCCCCGGGCCTCGCGCTGCTGTACATCGCGTACGAGCGTCTCGTCACCGGCATCCACAACGAAGACACGATCGAGCAGTATCGCGAGAACGGCCGCCGTCTCGGCCGCCTGCTGTACCAGGGCCGCTGGTTCGACCCGCAGGCGATCATGCTGCGCGAAACGGCACAACGCTGGGTCGCGCGCGCGATCACCGGCGAAGTGAAGATCGAACTGCGCCGCGGCAACGACTACTCGATCCTGAGCACGAAGTCGCCGAACCTCACGTATCAGCCGGAACGCCTGTCGATGGAGAAGGTGGCATCGACGTTCTCGCCGCGCGACCGGATCGGCCAGCTGACGATGCGCAACCTCGACATCACCGATACGCGCGACAAGCTGCGCGTGTATTCGCAAGTCGGCCTGCTGACGCCGGGTGAAGCTTCGGCGCTGCCGCAGATCAAGAGCGACAGCGGCGAGTAAGCAAGCCGTTTTCGTGAGCAGCCGGGCGGCATGAAAACCGCCCGGCTGCGTGCAGCACTTCCTTCCCTCCCCCTTCAAGCACGGCCGGATCCAGACCAGCCGTCGCGTTGAGTTCATTTCGATGCCGTGGCCGTCCCGGTCGCAGTCGTCGTCATCGCGGTAGAAGCAGTCGCAGTTGCCTGCGTCGGCGTCGGCGTGCGTGCCAGATCCTGACCGATCATGTCCGCGACCGACTTCTCGCACGACTTGATCCCTTCCACCGACTTGTCGAAATTCTTCTCGAGATCGCTGAAGCTGCCGTACGTATAAGCGAAATCGCTGTCGATGTGGACACTGTTCGACTTGATGTCGTAGCCGCACGCGAACGTCTTGTAATAGATGTCCTGCTTCGTCTTCGCGTCGAGAATGCGCGCGCGGACGACCACCCACGGGATGTAATCGGGCTCGGTGGGCGGCGAGATATAGCCGAACGACGTGAACCAGACGTTCATGATGGCATCCGCGTCGGTCTGGATCGCGGAGTAGTCGTCCGACTTGCCGTCGTCGGCGAGCTTCACTTTCTGGCCGTCCAGCTTCACGACCTGATAGCCGTTGCTGGTGAGGCGGCCCGTGACGCCGTCCACGATGTCCGGCGCGAACACGATCTTGCCGGCCGCCACGTGATCCGTATAGGTGCTCGAATGGCTCGCGTTGACGGCGGTTTGCGCAAGCGCGCCGATCAGGCCGAACCCGCCCGCTGCGCCGCCGAGATTGACGACCGCGACACGCTTCGGCTCGTTGACCTCGAGGATCGCGATCGAATGCAGCTTCTGACGTGCTTCGGGTTTCATGTCGGTGTTCGGCAGCGTGACGCAGCCGGACAGCAGCGTCACGAGCAGGCCGCAAGCGGACAGGGTAGCTTTGGATGACTTCTTCATGGAGTGAGTGGCTTTTTGTTGTTGACGGAACGTTTTCGCCGGGCCGTCGCATGTGGCACGTGGCGCGTCCAGGTGCTGCGTGCGAGTCGGCCGTACGCTTATTGTTTGATGACCTGACCGCAGGCGATGAAGCTGTACCCGGCCGCGCGCGGCACGTACAGGATCGAGCACTGGAAGCCGTGGGTTCCCGTGATCGACATGAACATGATTGCGGCGCGTCCAGACAGCGGAACGCCTGCCGGCAGCTGTCGTGCGGCTTGGTAATACTTTGGTGCGCTACCGAGAAAGGGTAACGGCGGGGCTTGAGGTTTCTTTAGGGCGCGCTATCGAACAATTTTTCTAATCGTTTCGATATTACAAACAGGTTTCTGCACGCGCGTTCCATGCGGCTCGTCGTCTTCGTATCGGGCGCGGTATGAACGCCGGCCCGTGCGCCCGAGTGTCTCTACGGCCGCACGGCTCCCGCGCACGGGATCCTGATGCGCGCCGAATGGGATATCCGCGACTATCTGGCCGACGGGCGCCTCGTCGTCGTGCTGCCGGATTACGAGACACCGAGCGCGGACATCTATGCGGTGTACGCGTAGCGGCATCAGATGTCCGCGCAGATACGGGCGTTCGTGGATTTTCTGGCGGCGGAGCCGGGCGGATGACGGGCGGCGGGCGGAGCGGGCATCGATGCCCGAAACGCTGATATTCTGGCGAATCGAGCAGTGAATGATCGGAATATTCCCGCCGCCGCGTCATCCCCCGCCGCTGCGCCAACCTTGCCGGAGCCGCCATGTTCGACCTCACCACGCTGACCACCTTCACTGCCGTCGTCCTGGGTCTGTTCCTGATTCCCGGCCCCGCCGTGCTGCTCGTGCTGAGCCGCACCGTGCAGGGCGGCCGCAAGACCGGCATCCTGACCGGGCTCGGCGTCGCGAGCGGCGACTTCGTGCACACGCTGTTCGCGGCGGTCGGGCTGTCGGCGCTGCTGATGACGTCGGCGCTCGCGTTCAACGTCGTGAAGCTGGTCGGCGCCGCGTACCTGATCTACCTCGGCGTGCGCGCGCTGCTCGACAGGCCGTCCGATCCGTCGCTGCCGAAGGTGTCGCCCGTCACGCCGCTGAAGGCGTACCTTCAAGCGATTCCCGCCGAAGTGCTGAACCCGAAGACCGCTCTGTTCTTCCTCGCGTTCATGCCGCAATTCGTGCATCCGGAACGCGGTTCGACGTTCGTGCAGTTCGCGGTGCTCGGGCTGATCTTCGTCGTGCTCAGCTCGCTCTACACGACGATGATCGCGTGCTCGATACGCCCGCTCGGCCGCGTCGTGAAGCGGCTTGCGTGGCTCACGCGCTGGCAGGGGAAGATCATCGGCTCGATCTTCATCGCGCTCGGTTTGCGCGTCGCGGTCCAGCAGCGCTGACGCGCGGTTTCGCATGACGTCCGACGCGGCAACCGCCGACGAAATCCTCTATACCGACCCGCGCCTCGTCGCGGTCTACGACCGGTTCAACGCGGGCGATCGCGACTTCGCGTTCTACGCATCGCGCATCGGCACCGCACGGCAACGGATTCTCGATCTCGGCTGCGGCACCGGCACGTTCGCGCGCCGGCTCGCGGCGGCGGGGCACGACGTCGTCGCGATCGATCCCGCGCCCGCGATGATCGAGCATGCGCGACGCCAGCCTGGCGCCGGCGCGGTCGGCTGGCTCGCGTGCGATCTCGGCGGCCTGCCGCCCGGCGCGCCGTTCGATGCCGTCGTGATGACCGGACACGCGTTCCAGTGCCTGCTGACCGACGCTGACATCGACGCGACGCTGCGCGGCGTGCGGCGCGTGCTGGCCGACGGCGGCCGCTTCCTGTTCGACACCCGCAACCCGCGTGTCGAGCCGTGGCGCGGCTGGACGCCGCAGGCGTCCGCGTCCCGCATCGATTCGCCCGAATTCGGCAGCGTCGAGCTGCACCATGCGGTAACCGCGGTCGACGGTCCGATCGTGTCGTTCGACACGGTCTACCACTTTCAGCGCGACAATACGCGAGTGAAGAACGCGAGCCGGCTGCGCTTCATCGCGCGGCCCGACCTGCGGGCGCGCGTGGCGGCCGCCGGCTTCACGTCGGCGGACTGGTGCGGCGGCTGGCACGGCGCGCCGTTCGACGACGCGGCCAGCGCGGAGATCATCGCGATCTGCCACGCGTGAGCGGTTGAATGCCGCGCCGGACGCGAATAGTGGAATGAAGGGTGAAGCAAATGGGTAGCGACGAATTCCAGGTGATGGAATTGTCGAACGGCAAGCCGGTGAAGATGTGGACGCAAGGCGTCGCGGTCGAGGACGATGCGCGCGCGCAGTTGCGCAACACCGCGCGGATGCCGTTCATCTTCAGGCACGTCGCGGTGATGCCGGACGTCCACCTCGGCAAGGGCTCGACGATCGGCAGCGTGATTCCGACGAAAGGCGCGATCATTCCGGCCGCGGTCGGCGTCGATATCGGCTGCGGGATGATGGCGGCGCGCACGACGCTCACGGCAGCGGACCTGCCGGACTCGCTCGGCGGGCTGCGCAGCGCGATCGAACGCGCGGTGCCGCACGGCCGCGTGCCGGGGCGCCGCGATCCCGGAGCATGGGGCGATCGCACGCCGCCCGCCGTGACCGAATCGTGGAAGTCGCTGCTGCCGGGCTTTCAGCGGATCGTCGACAAGTATCCGAAGCTGGAGAAGACGAACCACCGTGCGCATCTGGGTACGCTCGGCACGGGCAACCACTTCATCGAGGTGTGCATCGACGAGGCCGGACGCGTGTGGTTCATGCTGCACAGCGGCTCGCGCGGCGTCGGCAACGCGATCGGCAGCCTGTTCATCGAGCTCGCGCAGGCCGACATGCGGCAGCACATCGCGAACCTGCCGGATCGCAATCTCGCGTATTTCACCGAGGGCAGCCGCCACTTCGACGATTACGTCGAGGCGGTCGGCTGGGCACAGGACTACGCGCGCCGCAACCGGCAGGCGATGATGGACGCGGTGATCGGCGCGGCGCGCGGCGTGATCGCGAAACCGTTCGCGCTCGACGAGCACGCGGTGAACTGCCACCACAACTACGTGCAGCGCGAACGCCACTTCGGCGAGGACGTGCTCGTGACCCGCAAGGGCGCGGTGTCCGCGCAGAAGGGGCAGCTCGGGATCATTCCGGGCTCGATGGGCGCGAAGAGCTTCATCGTGCGCGGGCTCGGCAATCCGGAGAGTTTCTGTTCGTGCAGCCACGGCGCCGGACGCTCGATGAGCCGAACCGAGGCGAAGCGCCGCTTCACGGTCGACGACCAGGTGAGCGCGACGCGCGGCGTCGAATGCCGGAAGGACGCGGGTGTCATCGACGAGATCCCGATGGCCTACAAGGACATCGACGCGGTGATGGCGGCGCAGCGCAGCCTCGTCGAAGTGGTGCACACGCTGCGTCAGGTGGTGTGCGTGAAAGGATAGCGCGGCGCGCGTCACGCGCCGACGGTCGAAATCGAAAACCCGTCCCAGCCGCCGAGCGTGCCGACTTCGAGGATGCGCCGTGCGCCGCGAATCGTCGCCAGCAGTTGCAGCAGCTTGCCCTGATTCGGCGCGACGTTGATCGCGGGCAGCCCGGCCGCATCGCTCGCCGCAAGCGCGGTGGCCGCATAAGCAACCAACCATTCGTTCTAAAGGCGGCCGCGCACCTGCTCCTATAATCGCTCGACCACGACAACAACAGACGGAGCACCCATGACCGATCAGGCCACTTCGAACTGGCGACTCGAAACCATCGCCGTGCACGGCGGCTATCGTCCCGACCCGACCACGCGCGCGGTCGCGGTGCCGATCTACCAGACCGTTGCGTACGCATTCGACGACACGCAGCACGGCGCGGACCTGTTCGACCTGAAGGTCCAGGGCAACATCTATACGCGAATCATGAACCCGACGACGGACGTGCTCGAGCAGCGAATCGCCGCGCTCGAGGGCGGCATCGGCGCGCTCGCGCTGGCGTCGGGCCAGGCGGCCGTCACGTACGCGATCCAGACGATCGCCGAAGCCGGCGACAACATCGTGTCCGCCAGTTCGCTGTACGGCGGCACCTACAACCTGTTCGCGCATACGCTGCCGCAATACGGCATCACGACGCGCTTCGCCGATCCGCGCGACCCGGCATCGTTCGAGCCGCTGATCGACGCACGCACGAAGGCGATCTTCGCGGAATCGGTCGGCAACCCGCTCGGCAACGTGACCGATATCGCCGCGCTCGCGGAAGTCGCGCATCGTCACGGGATCCCGCTGATCGTCGACAACACGGTGCCGTCGCCGTATCTGCTGCGCCCGTTCGAACACGGCGCGGACATCGTCGTGCATTCGCTGACGAAGTATCTCGGCGGCCACGGCACGAGCCTCGGCGGCGCGATCGTCGATTCGGGCAAGTTCCCGTGGGCGCAGCACGCGGACCGCTTCAAGCGGCTCAACGAACCCGACGTCAGCTATCACGGCGTCGTGTACACCGAAGCGTTCGGGCCGGCCGCCTATATCGGGCGCGCGCGGGTCGTGCCGCTGCGCAACATGGGCGCGGCGATCTCGCCGTTCAACGCGTTCCAGATCCTGCAGGGCATCGAGACGCTCGCGCTGCGCGTCGAGCGCATCAGCGACAACGCGCTGAAAATCGCGCAGCATCTCGCGCGCCACGAACACGTCGAGTGGGTGAACTACGCGGGGCTGCCCGATCACCCGGATCATGCGCTCGTCGCGCGCTACCTGTCGGGCCGCGCGCCCGGCATCCTGACGTTCGGCGTGAAGGGCGGCCGCGACGGCGGCGCGAAGTTCCAGGACGCGCTGAAGCTGTTCACGCGGCTCGTCAACATCGGCGACACCAAATCGCTCGCGACGCATCCGGCCTCGACGACGCACCGCCAACTGTCGCCGGCCGAACTCGCGAAGGCCGGCGTGAAGGAGGAAACGGTGCGGCTGTCGATCGGCATCGAGCACATCGACGACCTCCTCGCCGATCTCGACCAGGCGCTCGCGCAAGTGTGACCTGGCGCGGGCGTGCACACGCCCGCTCAAGGTGTTCAATCCCCGGTTGATGCCGGAGCGACGCCCGGCACGAAACCGTCGTGCGTCATCCGGCATTTCACCGGCTTCATCGTGTTCTTCCTGATCGAAGGTTCGGTGAAGGCCGGCTGAAACGCGAGCATCACCACGTCGTCGCAGCGGTCGGATACGTCTCGACGATGCGTGTGCCGTTGACGGGCGTCACGCCTTCGTTGCGCAATGCGGCCCACAGGTCGATCGCATGCTCGCGCGACTTGCGGCTGCCGTCGTCGGTCAGCACGTTCAGCGCGATCACTTCGTCGCGCGTAGTCAGTTGCAGTTGCTCCTTCAGTTTGCGCGACTGATGCGACGCGGTACGGACCTCGCGCAGCATGATCCGCTGCTTCGCGAGCGGCGCCGGCACGGCGCCCGCATCGGCGGGCAGGAACGTCAGCCGCCCGTTCCCGACTTCGCATTGCCCGCGCGTGAACGTCGCGCTCCACTCCCCCGCCGGCACGGCCGCGAACTCGCAGCGCATCCGTTCGCTCGCGCGGCGGCCAACGTCGTGTTCCGGCGCATGCGACAGCGCGCGCTCCGGCCAGCCGGCCGCCGTCGCGGCCGTCGCAGTCAGGCACGCTGCCAGTACGATCGTTTTCGTCATGTTGCGCATTGTCCGTTCCTCCTCGCAAAAATATCAACGCACCGCGAAGCCGTTGTCATGCGCGTCGACGACCGGCGCCGATTCGCCGCGGTGCACCGCCGAGCGATGGACTTCCTGATTGCGGGCGATGGTGGCCGGGCTCGGAGGATAGTCGTGCTTTGGACTCGGGATCACGCCGTCGTGGCGGGCGCGCAGCAGTTCCTGGCGCACTTCCTGCCGGGTCCTGGACTGCGCGGTGGCCGACTGCGAGAAAGCGGCGATCGACAGCGCGGCAACGGCGATCGAAATCAGGGGTCGTCGAATGTTCATGAGCTTCGCTCCTTGTCCGGAATGGGTAACGTGAGTTCCAAGATTGATCCGCCGGCGGTGCGCGATCATGAACACGGGATGACGATTTCGTCATCGCATGCCACGCCATGAATCGCAGTGCGAAGGAAATCGACGAGATGCTTCGACTCACATGACGCGCGGATGACATTTTTCTCATTTGTCCCTCACCGTCGCGATTCGAACGGTTCCCAGAATCGCCTGCACGTTCGCCATATTCGTCGCCCGCAAGCAGAAAGCGCGGCGGCGCGATCGACGGACGCACGAAACGATCAACTCGAACCTCAGGGACCCAACATGAGAACTCCAGCTCGGCTCGTCATGCTGTCCGGTGCGCTGCTCACGACCGCCCACGCGGTTCACGCGTCGGAAGTCAGCCTCTACGGCCTGTTCGATACCTCGCTGACGTATGTATGGAACGCCGATGCAGACGGCAAGAATCTCGTCGGCCTGGGCAACGGCAACCTGCTCGGGAACCGCTTCGGCGTGAAAGGCGCCGAGGACCTCGGCGGCGGGCTGAAAGCGATCTTCACGCTGGAGAACGGCTTCAATCCGAATACCGGCGCGCTCGGGCAAGGCAACCGGATGTTCGGCCGGCAGGCGTTCGTCGGTCTCGACAGCTCGCGCTGGGGTTCGCTGACGATCGGCCGCCAGTACGACGCGCTTGCCGATGTCGCATGGCCGATTACCGGCGATTTCTACTTCGGCAGCGTGTATGCGACGCCCGGCGACGTCGACAACTACGACACGTCGTCGCGAACCGACAACGCGGTGAAGTACGCGTCTCCCGTCATCGCCGGATTCCAGTTCGTCGGTATGTATGCGCTCGGCGGCGTGGCCGGCAAGACGGGCGCGGGACAAACCTGGTCGGCCGGGCTTTCGTACAGCAACGGCCCGGTCGACGTCGCGGGCGGCTACTACTATGCGGCCAACGAGTCGCCGCTTGCCGACGGCATCCGGACCGGCTGGAACGGCACCTCCGACGGCACGTTCGACGGATCGCTGGTCAACGGCGGCTACATCTCCGCGAAGTCGATCGGCATTGCACGCGGCGCGTTGCGCTACAGCATCGTGCCCTTCGCGATCGGCATCGACTACAGCAACGCGCAGTACAAGGCCGATTCGATGTCGGCGTTTCGCAACACGCAGAAATACGATACCGTGCGCGGCTTCTTCAACTATCAGGCGAGCGCGAGCCTGCTCCTCGGCGTCGGCTACAGCTACACGAAAGCCCGCGGCGATACGCGCGCGACCTACCATCAGGTGTCAGCCGGCGCGGACTACGTGCTGTCGAAACGCACCGATCTCTATGCGGTCGGTGCGTGGCAACGCGCGAACGGCGAGCAACGCACGCTCGACGGCGGCACGCAGACGGCGCAGGCGTCGATCGGCTCCTACGGCTACGGCGGCACGCGCACGCAAGGGATCGTCAATCTCGGGCTCCGCCATCGCTTCTGATCGGGGCAGCGGCAACGCGCGGGTACGCGCATGACGAAAATTTCATCTTCCGATCAGGTTCGCGATGAATCGTGTCGCTACCATCGAATGCGTGACGGGCGATGCCCGTTGCAACCCACGCAAGCGAATCGCTGTCACATGGCACGATTACGCGTTCGGCCCGGACACTGTGAGTGCCGGGCTTTTTTTCATGCGTACGACGGATCAAGGCGTGACGTTGCGCTTCGGGAACAGGCACGGATGCGTCTTCACGTAGAAGTTCGGATTGCCGCAGCGATGTCCCGCATAGTCGATCTGCTCGCCGGGCGTCAGGCCGGCGGGCACCACATTGCGCACGGCCCTCGGTGCGGACGATCCGGCCGTTCCTGCATCGGGACGGGACGAAGCGCAACCGGCGACCAACGGGGCAATCAGCAGGGCAAGCAACGACAGGCGAATGGCGGGACGATCCACTGTTTGGTCCGGAACGGAAGTCGAAACGAAGCCGCCCGCCCCCATGCCGGTGCGGCGAACGGCGCGCATGCCGACGACACCACCGGCCGTCAGCAAGCGCCATGCTCCGCTTTGCGTGCATCGCACGCATGACCCGAACATGACGATTGCGTCATGTCGGCCGGGCCAGCACGTTGCACACGCCGCCGCGCAAACTGACGGATTTTTCATCTGCCGATCACGGTCACGCTCGGCTGCTTTCGCATACTGGTTCCATGGATCGCCACCCGGCGGCCTCATCAAGGAGAGCTCCATGAAAACGGTAAAACTCGCTGCCCTGTTCGTCACCGCGACGCTGTCGCTCGGCATCGCCACGCAAGCCGCATTCGCACAAACGCAAACACCAATGCAGGGCAAGACCCGTGCGGAAGTCATCAGCGAACTGAAGCAGGCGCAGCACGACGGTGTGGTGCCGACGAGCAAGACGCAATACCCGCCGACCGGCGAGATCGTCGCGCGCAACAAGGAGCTTCACGGGATTTCGGTGCATGCCGGCGAGAAGGCGCCGCAGGCCGACAATCACGACAGCCTCGCGACCCGCTGATGCCGGTCAGGCGCGGGCGCCGCCGCGCGATCGCAGGCAGCGTGCCGCGCGCCGCCGTATCGTGGCGAACGCGCGGCCGTGCCGGCGTGCGATCTCAAGCATGGGCCGCCGGCATCGTCTTCGGCGCACCCGGCGGCCGCTGCGGAAAGCGCAGCCAGAATGTCGTGCGCCGGCCGGGATCACTGTCGACGCCGCATTCGCCGCCATGGTTGTCCATGATCGACCGGACGATCGCGAGGCCGAGGCCCGTGCCCGACGCCGAATTGTGCCGCGACGGATCGACGCGATAGAAGCGCTCGAAAATCCGCGCGACGTGCTGCGCATCGATGCCCGGCCCCGTATCCGATACGGCGATCGTCGTCCCGCCGGCCTGTTCCGAACAATCGATCGTCACGACACTGCCGCGCGGCGCATACGCCAGCGCATTGGACAGAAGGTTGCTCAATGCGCGCTGATACAGCGTGAGATCCGCATCGACCCATGCGTAGCCGTCGACCTTCACCGACACACCCGCGTCCTCCGCGAGCGGCTCGTAGTAGCCGGCGACTCGCGAGGCCTCCTCGGCCGCATCGAGCCGCCGCACGTCGATCGACGTGCCGGCCTGCTCCGAGCGCGCGAGGAACAGCATGTCCTCGATCATTCTCGACAGCCGCTGATACTCGTCGATGCTCGACTCGATCACGCTGCGGTATTCGTCCGCGCCGCGCGGCTGCGACAGCACGACCTGTGCGGCCGCCTGCAGGTTCGTGAGCGGCGTGCGCATGTCGTGCGCGAGATTCGACGAAAACTGGCTCAACCGCGTAAACGATTCGTTCAGGCGCGCGAGCATCCCGTTGAACGCATGCTCCAGTTCCTTCAGTTCGCCTGACGTATCGAGTTCCGGCAGCGGATGGGCCAGGCGGCTCGTCGACATCTGCTCGGCCCGTGCCGCGAAGCGCCGCAACGGGCTCAGCCCGAGCGCCGTGATGCCATACGCGATCGCGGCCGCCAGCACGACGCCGAACACCTCGATCACGACGATCGTATAGGCATGCGTGCGAAGCAGCAGCACGTCGGCGCTGCGGTCGTACTGCACCGCGACGCGCACGACGGACGCGCCCGCGCCGGCGAGCGGCACGGTCATCACCAGATACTGATGTCGCACGCCGGGCGGCGCGACGAATACCGGAATGCGGCCCGCTTCCGTCGACAGCAGCGGCGCGTAGGTCCGGAATCCCGGCGTGCCGACGATGCGCGTGCCGGCCGCATCGTAGATCGCCAGGTCCATGTTCGGATGCCCATGCAACTGGTCGATCCAGATTTCGGGGTTGCGCGCGACGTCGGCCGTCGAACGCGCTTCCGCCAGGTGTGTGCCCAGCGCGGTCGAAATACCGACCATCTGCTCGGCCGCCGTCGTCTCGATGCGATTGCTCAACGCCTCGTACAGCGCGACGCCGCTCGAAGCGAGGATCACCGACGTCGACAGGATGATCAGTGCGGTCAGGCGTCCGCGCAGCGTGCGTGGCAGCAGGCGCGCGATCATTTGGCCGCGCCGTCGCGCACTTCGAGCACGTAGCCCATCCCGCGCACGGTGTGGATCAGCTTCGGTTCGTAGGCGTCGTCGATCTTCGAGCGCAGTCGCCGGATCGCGGAATCCACGACGTTCGTATCGCTGTTGAAGTTCATGTCCCACACCTGCGACGCGATCGTCGCACGCGGCAGGATCTCGCCTTCGCGACGCATCAGCAGCCACAGCAGCGCGAATTCCTTCGCGGTCAGCAGGATCGTGTCGCGCTGCCGCGTGGCCTTGCGGCGCGTCAGGTCGAGTTCGAGATCGGCCACCCGCAGCGTGTTCGAATCGCGCGGCTGGCCGCGCCGCAAAATCGACTTGATGCGCGCGGTAAGTTCGACGAAGTCGAACGGCTTGGCCAGGTAATCGTCGGCGCCGAGTTCGAGCCCCTTCACGCGGTCGCCGACGTCGTCGCGCGCGGTGAGGAACAGCACGGGCGTCGACTTGCTGCGACGCAGGTTCTGCAGCAGCGTCCAGCCGTCCTGCCCCGGCAGCATCACGTCGAGCACGAGCAGATCGTACTCCTCGGTCTCGGCCTGGTGCTGGCCCGTGATGCCGTCCTCCACCCAGTCGACGACATAGCCGGCTTCGGTCAGGCCCTTGCGCAGATAGGCGCCGGTTTTCGGTTCATCCTCGACAATCAGAATTCGCATCACGCATTACCCTTGAAAAAACCCAGCCGGCGCAGCATGCCCGCGCCGAACCCGCCGCGCAATACCGCTCGCCACGACACAGCGTGGCTCACGCGGTACAGCACCGGCAGCACCAGCAGCGTCAGCGCCGTGGACGACAGGATACCGCCGATCACGACGGTCGCGAGCGGGCGCTGCACCTCGGCGCCGGTGCCGGTCGCGAATGCCATCGGCAGGAAGCCCAGCGACGCGACGAGCGCGGTCATCAGCACGGGCCGCAGCCGCGTGAGCGCGCCTTCGCGCACGGCCGCGTCGAGCGGCATCCCGTCGTCGCGCAGGCTGCGGATGAACGAGATCATCACGAGACCGTTGAGCACCGCGACGCCGGACAGCGCAATGAAGCCGACCGCCGCGGTGATCGACAGCGGAATCCCGCGCAGCCACAGCGACACCACGCCGCCGCTCAGCGCGAACGGAATGCCGGTGAACACCAGCAGCCCGTCCTTCACGTTGCTGAACATCACGAACAGCAGCACGAACACCATGAACAGCGCGAGCGGCACGACGAGCTTCAGCCGTTCGCTCGCGCTCTGCAACTGCTCGAACTGCCCGCCCCACGACACCCAGTAGCCGGCCGGCACGCGCACGTCCTGTTGCAATTGCTCGCGCGCATCGGCGACGAACGAGCCGACGTCGCGGCCGCGCACGTTCGCGCTGACGACGACACGCCGCTTGCCGTCCTCGCGGCTGATCTGGTTCGGGCCCGGCGCGACCTCGATCGTCGCGAGTTCCGCGAGCGGCACGTACGGCGCCTGCGCGAGCGGCGCGCTGGTACCCGCGGCCGGCGCGGGCAGCGCGATCGGCAGCCGCTTGATCGCCTCGATGTCGGAGCGCAGCTCATCCGGCAGCCGCACGACGATGTCGAAGCGGCGATCGCCCTGGAACAGCGTCCCCGCCTTCTGCCCGCCGACGGCCGCGGCCACCGTATCCTGCAGGTCGGCGACCGTCACGCCGTAACGCGCGAGCTTGTCACGGTCGAGGTTGACGGTCAGCACCGGCAGGCCGGTAGTCTGCTCGACCTTCACTTCGGAGGCACCCGGCACCTTCTGCAACGCGGCCGCGATCTGCTCGCCGGTCTGGTTCAGCACGGTCATGTCGTCGCCGAAGATCTTCACCGCGACGTCGCTGCGCACGCCCGAGATCAGCTCGTTGAAGCGCAACTGGATCGGCTGCGAAAACTCGTACGCGTTGCCGGGCAGTTCCGCGAGCGCCGCCTCGATCTCGCGCACGAGCTGATCGCGCGGCTTGTTCGGATCGGGCCACTTGCCGGTCGGCTTCAGCATGATGTAGCCGTCCGACAGGTTCGGCGGCATCGGATCGGCCGCGATCTCGGCCGTGCCGGTGCGCGCGAACACGCGCTCGATTTCCGGGAAGCGCGCCTTCAGCGTCTTCTCGATCGACTTCTGCATCTCGACCGATTGCGACAGGCTCGTGCCGGGAATGCGCAGCGCGGCGACCGCGAGATCGCCTTCGTTCAGGCTCGGGATGAACTCGCTGCCGAGCCGCGTCGCGAGCCCGAGCGTGACCAGCACGATCGCGCCGGCGCCGAGCATCACGCGCGCGGGGCGCGTCATGAACGCGGCGAGCACGGGTTCGTACGCACGCCGTGCCCAGCCCATCAGCCGGTTTTCCTTTTCCTCGACGCGCTCGCCGATGAACAGCGCGACCGCTGCCGGAATGAACGTGACGGTCAGCACCATTGCCGCCGCGAGCGCCATCACCACGGTCACGGCCATCGGATGGAACATCTTCCCTTCGACACCCGTGAGCGCGAAGATCGGCAGGTACACGACCATGATGATCAGTTGCCCGAAGATCAGCGCGCGACGCGCCTCCTGCGATGCACCGAATACTTCCGCGAAACGCTCGTCGCGCGTCAGAGGCCGGCCGGCAACGGCCTGCGCATGCGCGAGCCGTCGCACGCAGTTCTCGACGATCACGACCGCGCCGTCCACGATGATCCCGAAATCGAGCGCGCCGAGGCTCATCAGGTTCGCGCTGACCTTCGCATTGACCATCCCGGTGAAGGTCATCAGCATCGACAGCGGGATCACGAGCGCGGTGATCAGCGCCGCGCGGATGTTGCCGAGAAACAGGAACAGCACCGCGATCACGAGGATCGCGCCCTCGAGCAGGTTTTTCTTCACCGTCGCGACGGCCTTTTCGACGAGCACGGTTCGGTCGTACACGGGAATCGCCTTCACGCCGGCCGGCAACGTGCGGTTCACGTCCGCCATCTTCGCGGCGACGGCTTTCGCGACCGAACGGCTGTTCTCGCCCATCAGCATGAACACCGTGCCGAGCACGACCTCCTCGCCGTTCGACGTCGCGGCGCCGGTGCGCAACTCGCGGCCGACGTCGATCTGGCCGACCTCCTTCATCCGCACCGGCACGCCGCCGACGTTGGTGAGCACGATGTTCGCGATGTCGTCGACGGTGCGCGCCTGGCCCGGCACGCGCACCAGGTACTGCTCGCCGCGCTTCTCGATGTAGCCCGCGCCGACGTTGTCGTTGTTGCGTTCGAGCGCGCGCACGACGTCGGCGAGCGTCAGCCCGTACGACATCAGCTTCGCCGGGTTCGGCGCGACGCGGTATTCCTTCACGTAGCCGCCGATCGAATTCACCTCGGTCACGCCGCGCACGTTTCTCAGTTGCGGCCGGACGACCCAGTCCTGCAGCTCGCGCAGGTCGGCCGCCGTGTAGCGCGTGCCGTCGGGCTTGCGCGCGGCTGCGTCGGCCTCGACGGTCCACAGGTAGATCTCGCCGAGGCCGGTCGACGTCGGCCCCATCGCGGGTGCAATGCCGGCCGGCAGCTTGTCCTTCGCTTCCTGGATGCGCTCGTTGACGAGCTGCCGCGCAAAGTAGATGTCGGTGCCGTCCTTGAAGATCACGGTGACCTGCGACAGACCGTAGCGCGAAATCGAACGCGTCTGCTCGAGGCCCGGCAGGCCGGCCATCACGGTTTCGACCGGATACGTGATGCGCTGCTCTGCCTCCAGCGGCGAGTAGCCGGGCGCGGCCGTGTTGATCTGGACCTGCACGTTCGTGATGTCGGGCACCGCGTCGATCGGCAGCTTCTGGTAGCTGAACACGCCCAGCGCGGCCACGGCCGCGATCGCCAGCATCACGAGCCAGCGGTGCGCGATCGCAAAGCGAATCAGGCGCTCAAACATGGCGGGACTCCTCGAAGCGGGGAACGTCCACTGCGTGGGCCTTCGATACGTGACGCTCATTCATGTTCCGCGCTCCCCTTGCCGAGCTCGGCCTTCAGAACGAAGCTGTTCGCGGCCACATATTCCTGGCCCGGCTTGAGCCCCTTCAGCACTTCGGTCGCACGGTCGTCGCGCCGCCCCGTCTCGACGGCCTGTGCGACGAAGCCCTTCGGCGAGCGCACGAATACCGACGGCACGCCGTCGACGTCCTGCAGCGCGTCGCTCGTGACGGCGAGCGGCACGGCCTGCTTGCCCGCGTCGACCGACACGTTCACGAACATCCCCGGCCGCCACACGCCGTCCGGATTCGGCAGCACGACGCGCGCGGGCGCGGTGCGCGTCTGTTCGCCGAGCAGCGAGCCGACGTAAGCGATCGGGCCGTTCGAGCGCGATTCGAACGCAGTCGCGCTGACCGTCGCGTCGCGGCCGACGCGCACGTCGTTCAGCCGCTGCGCGGGCACGGCCATCTCGGCCCACACCGTCGACAGGTCGGAGATCACGAACATGCTCGCGTCGGCGGCGATCGCTTCGCCGGGCGTCGCATGCTTCTCGACGATCGTGCCCGCGAACGGCGCGCGCAATTCGTAGCGGTTCAGCGCGCCCGCGCCGGCCGGCGCGTTCAGCGCGGCCAGTTTCTGCCGCGCGTTCTGCACGGCGATCTCGGCCTCGCGCAACTGAACCTGCGCCTGCTGGTAGTCCTGTTCCGCCGAGATGCGCTCCTGCCACAGCGTGCGTTCGCGTTCATAGGTCGCGCGCGCGCCCGACAACCGGCGTTCGGCGGTCAGCAGTTCGCTGCGACGATCCGCGAGATCGGTGCTCGCGATCACGGCCAGCACCTGCCCCTTCGCGATGTTCTGTCCAAGCGACACCGACACCTGTTCGACGATGCCGGCCACGCGCGGCACCACGTGCGCGGTGCGATCCTCGTTGAATTTGATCTCGCCCGGCAGCTGGAACGGCGTGGCGATCTGCGCGGGGGCGGCCTTCGCGAGCACGATCTTCGACGTCTTCAACTGCTCATCGGTGAGCGCGATCGCGCCGTCCGCACGGGCGAACGGAAACGACGCGGCCTCGTTGCCCGCCTTGACGTCGATCGTCGCGTCGAATACGTGCGGCTTCGCGATCGATTGCGCCGACACGAACTTCTGGCCCGCCGCGTCGAATCGCATCGGTTCGTGCGAGCGGTCGTACCGCACCAGCGTGCCGGACACGGCAACGCCCTTGGTCGCAGGCTTGCCGTCGACGAACGGATAGACGACGAGCCGCGCGTCGCCGGGCTTTTCCGTCATCACGATCTCGACGGACAATGTGCCGCGCGTGAGCACGACGCCGCCGTGCGAGCCGGTGCCGATGCCGTCGGCCGCCTGCGCGGCTTCGGTTCCCGCGGGCACGGACGCGCCGCCTCGCGTGACGGCGAGCGCGCCGAGCACGATCCCGACGCCGCCGAGCACGGCCGCCGCAATGATGAAGATTCTGCTGCGTGACATGATGATCCTTCAGGTAAGAAGCGCGGCTATTGCGCGACGGCCGCGAGCGGCGTGCCGACGAGCCGTCCGATATCGGCGCGGGCCGCATGCGCGTCGGCGAGCGCGCGCACGTATTGCGATTGCCCCTGGAACAGCGTGCGCTGCGCGTCGAGCACGTCGAGGAAGCTGAATTTTCCGAGCTCGTAGCCGCGCGACATCGCATCGAGCGCGAGCCGCGCGCCGGGCAGGATGTCGGTCTTCAGCCGCCGCGCTTCCTGCGCGGCCGCGTCGAAATTCGCGTACGCCTGCGTGAGTTCGAGCCGCAGCCGCGTGCGCTCGCGGTCGAGATCGGCATTCGCGCGCTCGGCCTTGTGCGTCGCTTCGAGCAGCGCGCCCCGGTTCGTGTCGAACAGCGGAATCGGAATCGACACGCCGACCACCGCCTGGTTGTCGGGCACGCCACCCGTCGTCACCCGCTTCATGCCCGCGCTGACCGTCACGTCGGGAATGCGCCGCGCGCGTTCGAGCGACACGGCCGCGTTCGAGCGCAGCATCTGCGCACGCGCGACGCGGGCGAGCGGCGCGTCGTCGAGCTGCGCGATCAGCGCGGACAACGCCTCGACCGCGGGCACCGTTTCCAGATCGCCGAGCGCGACGCGGCGGTCGCCGCGCGCTTCCCCCATCACCGCATTCAGCTTCTCGCGCGCGACGTCGACACGGCCGCGCGCGGTCGCCACCTCGATCTGGACGCCGGCCGCCGCCACCTGCGCCTTGGTCGCCTCGACCGGCGACACCTTGCCGGCCTGCGCGCGGCGGCCCGCGAGGTCAGCCGAGCGCGCGGCGATCGCGGCCGACTCTTCGGTGACCTGAAGTTGCCGCTGCGCGGCAAGCAATCCGTAGAACGCCGCGATCACATCGGCGCGCACGGCGGCGCCCTGCTCGTCGAGCGACGCATTCGCGGCCTCGCGGCCGTACGACGCGACATCGAGCCGCGCGCGGCGCTTGCCTCCGAGTTCGATGGTCTGGTTGATCAGCGCGGTCGACGTGCGCTCCGCACGGCTGAAGCCTTCCTGCAGGAACGACACTTCCGGATTGGGACGCGCGCCGGCCTGCATCAGCGCGCCGGCCGATGCGTCGACGTCCGCGCGCGCGCCGCGCAACGCCGGGTTGTTGCGGGCCGCTGCCGCGAGCGCGTCGGACAGCGTCAGCGATGGGGAAGAAGCGGCGTCGGACGGCGGTGCAACAGCGGAAGCCGTCGAGGCCAAGGCCGGGGCCGCGACCTGCAGCGATTGCGCATGGGCCGTCGCGGCCGTCGCGAAGACGACGGCCACGGCGAGGGTGAGCTTGAGCATGTTCGGTTCTGCGATAACGGTTCGCACCGATGCTACGGATCGGGTGCAGTGCGAACATGAGCCGAAGATGACATTTCCGTCATGTTGGATGCGACGGCGTGCGGACGTGCGGCGTCCTGCGGGAGCAGGGTCCGCTTCGTGGATCGGATGATTTCAGTGAATGTGCGGTGCGATCGCCGCACGGAAGGAAACTGACTTTGCCGGCTCAACAACGTCCGGCGCGCAGCTTTACACGCTGCCCCGCTTCGCGCGCCGGCGTTGCACCAGCCAGTCGAGCAGTTGTCGTCCGTCGCGTTCGCCGAACCAGCGCGCGTGTCCGAGCAGGTAGCCGTCGTACGCGACGTCGACGATCGCCGGAGCCTCGATGACGCACCCGAAATACGCGACTTCCGACAGCGCGAACTCCGTATGCACGATCGGCAGCATCGCGACCAGCGCCGCATACGCATCGTCGCTCAACGGTTCGAGCGATTCGTAGCCGTCGAGCAGCGCATCGATGTGCGCGTATTCGATGCGGCGCGCATCGGCCGGCGCCATCCAGTCGATCGTATTGCGCTCGATCGCCAGCGCGACGTCCATCACCGCGCACGTGCGATCGGACAGGCCGAAGTCGAGCACGGTGCGCACCTGTGCGCCGGGACCGGCATCGGTCCACAACAGGTTCGACGCATGCCAGTCGCCGTGCGTCCACAGCGGCGGCAGCGCGGGAAGCAGCGGCACGAGGCGCGCATGATACGGGCCGATCGCATCCGCTACGTCGCCGCGCCAGTCGCGCGTGCCGAGCGCGCGCACCAGCAGCGGCTGCGCATCGACCCAGCGTTCGAGCGCACCCGCCAGATCGGCGGACGACAGTACGCGAAAACTCGACAACAGCGTGCGCACGGGCCGCGCCGGCGCATCGTAGCCGGCCGATGCGCGATGCAGTTCGGCCAGCGCGCGGCCGGCCGCGTATGCATGCGAAGGATCCGTGAACGGCTGCCACGACATCACGCCGCGATACGCGTCGACGCCGGGCGCGACCACGTGCACTTCATAGGTCCAGTCGCCGGATGCGAACGCGGTCGCACCGTCGCGACCGGCGAGCACGTCGGCGACCGGAACGTCGCGTGCACGCAGATGCGCGATGAAGCGATGCTCTTCCTCGAGTCCGGCGACATCACGCAGGCTCACGTGATGACGCTTGACGAACAGCGTGCGCTCGTCTGTCGTGCGCACCAGCACGGCCGCCGAGAACGGCCGCGGGCTGTGCCACGTGAGCCGCGCCGGCGCGCCGACGCCATCGATCCGCGCGAGCACGCCCGCGACTTCGTCGTGCGTCATCAGCGGCCAGTCGCGTTCGGCCTGCTCGCCGTCGACGCCGAATTGCGGCGGTGCGACGTCCCGCGCGTCGGCGGCGTCACGCGACGCAGGCGCGTTCGGCTCGAGAGGAAATGTCATGAACGACGCAGCTCCGTAGTTGAATCGGCCCGTGAATCAGCCCGCCGGGCTGGCCGTCGCGCGCTGCGCGTCGGCCGTCCGGCTCCAGTCGCGCCAGCCGATGACGGCGAGCGCGATGAACAGCGCATAGAGTCCGGCCGTCAGATACAGTTCCTTGAACACGAACATCCCGACGTATACGACGTTCACGACGATCCACAACCCCCACGACGCGATGTAGCGCCGCGCGGTCCAGTATTGCGCGACGAGGCTGAACGCGGTCAGCGACGCATCGACGAACGGCAGCGCCGCGTCGGTCCAGCGCGCCATCATCCCGCCGAGCAGCGCGCTGCCGACGACGGCCGCGATCAGGTCGGGCAGCATCTGCCGCGGCCGCACGCCGGTGACGGGCGCGACATCGCCTGCCGGCGCCGCGCCGCTGCTCGCCTCGAGCGTACGCTGCGCGATCCAGCGGCGCCAGCCGTACACCTGCAGCACCGCGAACGCGCCCTGCAGCAGCATGTCGGAATACAGCTTCGCGTCGAAGAAGATCCAGCCGTACAGGGCGACCGACGCGAGCCCGACCGGCCAGCACAGCATGCGCCGTTTCGCGGTCAGCCAGATCGCGAGCGCGCTGACGATCACGCCGGCGATTTCGAGTGGGGACATCGTCTGTGCTCTCCTGGTTGGCTGCCGGGGCCGCGCATCACGCGGCCGGATCCGGACGATCAGAAATCATAGGTCAACGATACGCGGGCGGTGCGCGGCGCGCCCGGGAACAGGTACGCATCGCCCTGCTGCTCGCCCGCGTCGCGCCAGTAGAACTTGTTGAACAGGTTGTCCACCGACACGCGCAGCACCGTGCGATGGCCCGCGATCTTCGTCGTATAGCGCGCGCCGAGATTGAACACGAACCACGACGGCACGCGCGCGGTGCCTTCCTCGTTCGCGTTGCGTGCCGCGCTGTACTCGACGCCGCCGAGCACGTTCAGACCGGCGACGCCCGGCACCGCGTAGTCCGCATACAGCGATGCGCGCAGCGCCGGCACGTTGATGATCTGATGCCCTTCGTAGGCCGGCGAACCCGAATCGTACGCGCGCGCGCGAATCGCCGCGACGCTGGCCGTCAGCCCGAGCCGCTCGGTCACGCGCCCGGCCGCGCCGAGTTCGATCCCCTGGTGGCGCTGCGTGCCGCGCTGCACGAACGTATAGCTCGTGCCCGACGCATCGGGATCGGCGAACTGGAACGGCTTGCTGATCGAGAACACGGCGGCCGTGAGACTCAGCCGGTCGAGCCAGTCGTATTTCGCGCCGAGTTCGAACTGATGCGATTCGACCGGCGGCAGGAACGCATACGCGTTGGTCGCGCGCACCGGCGCCTGGTCGCCGAGCGACAGCGCCTTGCTGTACGACGCGTAGAGCGACAGCACGTTCACCGGCTTGTAGACGAGCGCGACTTGCGGCAGGAACACCGAGCGGTCGGTATGCGTCGCGTCCCCGTCGAGGCTGTTCCAGCTGCGCTGGCGCAGCAGCACTTCCTTGCCGCCCGCGAGCACCTGCCAGTGCTCGCCGATGCTGATGCGGTCGAGCCCGAACACGCCGTACTGCCACGAGTCGAGCTGCGGATACGACGGCCCGGCCGTGTTCGGCGACGGCGCGAACGCGATGTCGGGCCCGTAGATGTTCTCGCTGCCCACGTAGTCGTACACGGCGTTCGCCATGTGCACGACGCGGCGCTGCACGCTCACGCCGAGCGTCAACTCGTGGCGCAGCGGGCCCGTCGCGAACCTGCCCGTCGTCACCGCGCGCAGGTCGTCGTTGCGGCGGTATTCGCCGGGGCTGCGGAAATCGTACACGTCGTAGTCGCCGTTCGCGCCGAAGAAGAACGGCGACGTCGCGCCGGCCGTGCAGCTCGGCGCATACGAACAGCCGTACGCGAACGCGCTGTTGTCGTCGATCATCGTGCGGCTGCGGCCGGCGGCGATGTAGGCCTTCCAGTCGTCGTTGAACTGGTAGTCGAAGCGCGCGTTCAGGTTCAGCGCGTCGGTCGTCACCGGCTTCGCCCACGGCTGCGTGCCGAGCGCCTTCGACGTCGTGTCGACGGACGGCACGACGGTGCCGCCGAGCAGCTGGTAGCCGGGCGCGGAGCGCTGGATCCACTGCTGGAATTCCGCGTTCAGCTGCAGGCTCGCGCGCGGGCTGATGTCCCAGTCGGCGGCGATCGAGCCGAACGTGCGTCGCCCGTTGGTGCCGTCGATGTACGAATGCATGTTCTCCTTCGCGGCATTGATCCGGAAGCCGAACTGATTGTCGGGGCCGAAGCGGCGGCCGAGATCGACGGCCGCCGACGTCGAGCCGCGGCTGTCGACGCCGGTCGTCACGCTCGCGACGTTCGCCGAGCGCTTCGTCACGAAGTTGATCACGCCGCCCGGCGCGACCACGCCGCTGTCGATGCCGGCCAGTCCCTTCAGGATCTCGACACGCTCCTTGTTCTCGAGCGGCACGTTCTGCTCACCGGACACCGTCAGCCCGTCGATCCGGATCGCGCTCGCGAGATCGACCGGAAAGCCGCGGATCGCGAAGCCTTCGAAATAGCCGACCGGCGCATAGTCGTTGACGACCGACGCATCGTTGCGCACCACGTCGCTCAGCCGCTTCGCCTGCTGGTCGTCGATCAGCGCCCGCGTGACGACGTTGACGGAGGCAGGCGTGTCGCGCAGCGGCGCATCGTCGAGCCCCGCGACCGACGCCTCGCGCACGCGAAACGAGCCGCCGCGCTCGCCGCTCACCGTGATCGTCGGCAATGTCGCGGCCCCGGTCGCATCGGCGTCGGATGCCGGCGCGTCGCCCTGTGCCGCGGCGGCCTGCGCCGCGAAAAGCGTGATGCCGAGACCGACGCCAAGCCCGACCTTCGCGCGCCGCCACTGTGCGGGCGCCGCTGTTGTTCTATTCACCGTCATTGTTCTGGATGGAAAACTCGCCACTCGACCCTGTCGAAACACTCGAAACGCGTCATGCAGCCGCGAAGCGCGACCTCGCGCAAGAACCCGCGACGGCCCCGCAGCGGCCGCGCACGAACGTCGATACGACATTCATCAGACGAATCGGACGATCGGGCACATGCGTGCCGATCGATCGGGAAAGCGCTGGATGGGACATCGGATGACGGTGACACGCCGGGTACCGACGCAGCCGTCGACCGGTTCGTCGGGGGCGTGTCGGGCGGCCGGCTGCATCGCGCGCGGCTTGCCATGCGGGGGGACGCTTCGAACGCCCCGTTACGGGCGCGACGTACTTGCGCGCGCCGTTCGCTGGAACGGCGGCATGCCCGTCGCGCACGACATGGCGGCGCGGCGCGCATTTTACCCCGGGCGGGGCTGGCGGCCCGGGAATCGTGTAGCTCGGGGGCGTGGAAGGCGGGAACGGAAACCGCGCGAGTCCATCCGATACGGCGACGGCGCAGATGTGCGCGTGACTGGCGTCGGGCACGGCCACCTCGATGGCCGGCACGGTCAAGTGCCGGTCACGCGGCCGGAAACCGGAGCGGGAACGTTCGCCCGCTCGCGATTCGGCGGTCGGTCAGAACCCCTGCATCGTCGCGGTCGGATCGACGACCAGGTGCACCACGCCGTAGATGACCGCACCAACCAGCACCGCGAGCACGATCGCCACGAACGGCAGCAACGTGTAGTTGATGTTCGCGAGATCGGCGGCGTGCGCCTTGCTGTTGCGTACACCGAAGAAACTCCACAGGACCAGCTTGATCATGCCCAGCAGTTTCATGGTTGTGCTCCTTTCGTCGAATCGGTTGGCGCTATCGTCGATCCAACCTGCATCCGAAAAAAGCAGCAGTTGCGCGCGCTTTTCGCGCAGCAGGCCATCTGCGGCGGCATGTCGCATGGTGCGTTCAGCGCTCGAGCACGAGCGGCGTCACGGCCCCTTCCGCAGGCTGCGCGACGCACAGCAGCACGCAGCCCGGTTCGACCGGCGCATCGTGCGACTGCACGTAATCGACCGCACCCGAGAGCACGCGCGTCGCGCACGTGCCACACGACCCGGAACGGCATTCGGACGGCACCGCCACGCCCTGGCCTTCGGCGAATTCGAGCAACGTGCCGTCGGCGGGTGTCCATGCAGCTTCGCGGCCCGTATGCCGGAATACGACTGCCACGCTCGGCGCCCGAGTCCCGGCCACACGGGTCGCGTTACGCACGACGCTCGACGGCCCGAACGCCTCGAAGCGGATACGCTCGTCCGGCACGTTCAGCGCGCGCAACCCGTCGTACAAATCGCGCATGAACGCGGACGGCCCGCACAGGTAGAAGTCGTAGTCGTCGAACGGCAGGATGCGCTTCAGTTGCGCGATGTCGATGCGGCCCGGTCGCGCCGCGCCGTCGCGCTGCGGCCGGCTGTCGAACCAGTGCAGCGACACGCGTGCGTCCGCGTCGGCGATGCGCGTCAGTTCCGCCGCAAACGGCCGGTCGGCCGTATCGCGCGCGCCGTGCACGAACACGATGCGACGCGACGCCTTGTCGTCGGCGAGCGCGCGGCGCAGCATCGCGATCATCGGCGTGATGCCGATGCCGGCCGATACCAGCACGGCCGGGCGCGGGCTCGCGACGTCGAACGTGAAGCGGCCGCGCGGCATCTGCGCGTCGAGCGTCATGCCTGCCTGAGCATGATCGTGCAGCCACGCCGACACGCGTCCTTCGCGCTTCACGGTGATCCGGTAACGCGGCGCGCCCGGTGCATCGGACAGCGTGTAGCTGCGGATCGTCGGCGCATCGCTGCCCGGCAGCGCGACGCGCAGCGTCAGGTGCTGCCCGGCTTCGTACGTCGGCAACGCGTCGCCATCGGCCGCTTCGAAATGAAACGAGCGGATCGCGCGCGCTTCGTCGACGATCTTCGCGATGCGCAGCGGGCGCCATGCGGGAGCAGATGCGATTGCCGATGAAGGCGCGGACGTGAGTGCCGTTGCCGATGCGAGTGCGGACGGCACCGGCCCGCCCGCCGCAACCGCGCCCGCCGCCATCGCCGCGAACTGCGGCGCGCGTTCGACCGCCGACCACCTGAACGGCAGCACCGCACGCATGCGCCGCACTTCCCGCACATGAAACCGCACGACCCGCTGCGCGCCTTCGAACGACGCGACGAGCGGCCCGTCCCACACGATCTCCGCCCGCGCGGCGACATACAGCAGATCGCCGCTGCCGAAATCGACGAACAGCAGCCCCGCGCGCGGATCGTGCTGCAGATTGCCGAGGGTATTGAAGAAGCGGTTGCCGCTGAAATCCGGCGTCGTCAGCGTATGCGCGTCGTCGACGCGCACGAAGCCCGGCATGCCGCCGCGATGCGACACGTCCGCGCCCCGCGCGGCACCCGCATCGTCCGACGTGTTCGCACTCGCGACGAAGAACGTATCGGCCTGCGCGAGCAGCGCGCGATCCGCGTCGCTTAGCCGGTCCGACACATCGGACGCAATGGACGCCACGGTTTCACGCGCGACGAACGCGGGTTTGCGGCCCTGGATGTATTTCGCGCAGTTGCCGAAGCTCTGCTCGACCGCGATCGTCAGCGCACCGCCGTCGATCGCGCGCACGACGCCGTTCACGCGATTGCGCCGGCGCGTATCGAACTCGATCCCGAGCCCGCCGAGCGGCGCACCCGGCTGCCACGCGCCGGCCAGCGGATCGCCGGGCAGCGCATCGCCGTCGATGCGCAGCGTGCGCGCGTCCGGCGTCGTCAAGAAGCCGGGCGTCCCGACCCGCAGCGTCGCCCACGGCTGGCCGTGCGCATCGACGCCGCCCAGCACGAAGAACGGCAACTGCGCAAAGAACGTCCGGTGCTGATCCGGCATGAAGCGGCGAATCCCGCGCCGGCCGGCCGTGCCCGCGGCCTCCGTCACGCCCGCGCGCTGCTGCACGGCAAGCTCGCCCGCATGAAACGGCGCAACGTCGAGTTCCCAACCCGGTACGGCAGCGGTCGGCGTGGTCATCGCGTTCTCCCGGTCAAGGCGTGGCTTCGCGTCAGGCGGCAAGCAGGCCGGCGCGCGTCGGCGGCATCGCGACGAAGCCCGGCAGCGCCTCGACGCGCGCGAGCCACGCGCGCACGTGCGGATACGGTTCGAGCGACACGCCGCCTTCCGGCGCGTGCGCGATGTACGTGTACGCGGCGACGTCGGCGATCGTCGGCTGCGCCCCGGCGGCGAACGGCTTGCCGGAGAGTTCCCGGTCGATCACGGCCAGCACCTTCGCGGCCGTGCGCTTGGCCGCGTCGTGATCGAGCGGCGCGCTGAACACGGTGACGAGCCGCGCAGCCGCCGGCCCCGATGCGATCGGCCCGGCCGCGTACGACAGCCAGCGCTGCACGGTCGCCGCGCCGGCGGCATCGTCGGGCAGCCAGTGCGCATCGCCGTAGCGCTTCGCGAGATAGACGAGGATCGCGTTCGAATCGGCGAGCACGGTGCCGTCGTCGTCGATCACCGGAACCTGGCCGAGCGGATTGAGCGCGAGGAATGCGGGTTCGCGCTGCGCGCCGGCCGCGAGATCGACGTCGACTGTGTCGAACGGCAGCCCCAGCAGCGACAGGAACAGCCGCACGCGATGCGCATGCCCCGACAGCGGGAACGAATAGACACGAACCGGACGGGCGGGCTTGCTGGCGGCTGGCATGGAGAGGCTCCTGGATCTCGCGCCGCCGGGAATCGGCGACGAACGACCCCAGCGTAACGCTCGCCGTTCGCGTCCAGAAGACGGATAATCGCTGAAACATTATCCGTTTCCATAGGACAATCGACGATGGCCGATCTGCGCGACGTGAACCTGAACCGGCTGGCGATCTTCGTCGCGGTGGTCGATGCCGGCTCGCTGACGGCTGCGGCCGAGCGGCTCGGCCTCGCGAAGACGGTCGTCAGCACGCACATGCAGCGGCTCGAATCCGAGGTCGGCGCGAACCTGCTGGTGCGCACCACGCGGCGGCTGAGCGTGACTGAGGCGGGGCGCGCGTTCTACGACGCATGCCGCAACATCGTGCGCGCGACCGAAAGCGCGCTCGACGCGGTGTCGTCCGACGCGGGGCCGCTGCGCGGCACGCTGCGCGTGAGCGTGCCGATCGACTACGGCGCGCTCGTCGTCGCGCCGGCCGTCGTCGCGCTGCGCGACGCGCATCCGGGGCTCGACGTCGAACTGATCGCGAACGATCGTGTCGTCGATCTCGTCGCGGACAATCTCGACGTCGCGATCCGCATCGGCCGCCTCGCGGATTCGAACTATCGCGCGGTACAGCTCGGCGAATACGAGAAATGGCTGGTCGCGAGCCCGGCGTTCGTCGCGCGGCACGGGCTGCCGCGCGCCCCGGACGCGCTCGCCGCACTGCCGTTCGTGATGCTGTCGACGCTGTCGCGCCCGCATACGCTCGACCTTCACGATGCGAGCGACGGCCATGTGTCGGTGCGCTGCGTCGCACCGGTCGTGTCGAACACGGCGACGGCCTGCCGTGCGATCGCGCTCGCGGGCGGCGGCTTCGGGCTCCTGACGGATTTCTCGATCGCGGAGGACGTCGCGGCCGGCCGGCTCGTCCGGCTGCTGCCCGCATGGCGCTCGGCGCGGGCCGGGATTCACGCGGTGTATCCGTCGACGCGGCTGCCCTCGCCGAAGGTGCGTGCGTTCATCGATGCGATGAAGACGAGGATCGCGGACGCACGGTCAGTGACGCCGGCACGACCGAAACGCTCAAGGGGGTGAAGCGCCGAATGGCTCCGCGACGCAACCGGATGCGAATCGCGCAAATCGGCTCGTCGCCGCTTCCTAGCCCGCTTCCCGCAACGTCCCCAGCAGCACCTTCCTGCAACTCGCGACCATCTGCGCCTCCGGGTCGCGATACCCGGTGAGCAGCCACGCCGCGCCGACGTTCGTCATCGCGCCGACCAGCGCGAGCCCGACGAGCCGCTGCTCGGTGCGCTCGGCTGGCGTCACCGCCTCGCGCGCCGTGCCGATCGCCATGATCAGCTTGCCGAAGTCGATCAGTATCCGCTGGTACGTCATGTCGGTATCCGCGCTCACGCCCATCACCTCGAGCAGCAGCACGCGCGCCGCGCACGGATCGCGCAGGAATCCGAAGAACGCGGCGAGCCCCGCGTCGATGCGCTCGCGCAGATCGCCGCCGCGCTCCGCCACAGCCCGCGCAACCGCGTCGTGCAACTGCTGCGCGTGATGCAGGTAGGTGCAGCGCAGCAGATCCTCGGTACTGTCGAACGCCGCATAGAAATAGCGGTCGTTGAGCTTCGCTTCCTGGCAGATCGACCGCACGGTCGCCTTGCGGAAGCCGACCGTGCCGAACACGCGCGTCGCCGCGCGGATCAGCGCATCGCGCCGCTCGGCGGCCCGCACCTCGGGCGCCACGCCGCCGTACGCCCGGCCCCGTTTTTCCGTTTCGAGTGCTTTCTCCATTTCGCTATTTGACATCAGGACACCCGAAAACTAAAGTGGTGACGAATAACACCACAATAGGCGCGCCGCCGACGCAGCGCAAGCGGAACGGGAGGAACGACGAATGAAGGGTTTTTCCGGCAAGGTCGCCGCGATCACGGGCGCCGGCTCGGGCATGGGCCGCAGCCTCGCGGTCGAGCTCGCGCGGCGCGGCTGCGAGGTTGCGCTCGCCGACGTCGACGAAGTCGGGCTCGCCGGCACGGCGGCCGCGTGCGCGAAGCACGGCGGGCGCACGAGCACGCGGCGGCTCGACGTCGCCGACCGCGATGCGGTGTTCGCGTGGGCCGATTTCGTGCGGGCCGAACACGGCAAGGTCAACCTGGTCTTCAACAACGCGGGCGTGTCGCTGGCCGCGAGCGCCGAGACCGCGCGCATCGCCGATCTCGAATGGATCGTCGGCATCAACTTCTGGGGTGTCGTACACGGCACGCAGGCGTTCCTGCCGCATCTGCGCGCGTCGGGCGACGGGCACGTGATCAACACGTCGAGCCTGTTCGGGCTCGTCGCGATGCCGACGCAGAGCGCGTACAACGCGACCAAATTCGCCGTGCGCGGCTTCACCGAGTCGCTGCGGATGGAGCTCGAACTCGACGGCGCGCCCGTCAGCGCGACCTGCGTGCATCCGGGCGGCGTCGCGACCAACATCGTCGACGCGAGCCGCGTCGACGCCAGCATCCACGCGCTCACGGGCCAGGACGAAGCGACCCACCGCCGTCAGGCGAACCGCCTGATCAACGCGACGACGGCCGACGATGCCGCGCGGCAGATCCTCGCCGGCGTCGAGCGCAACGCGCGCCGCGTGCTGGTCGGCGCCGATGCCCGCCGCCTCGACAAGCTCGCGCGCCTGCTCGGCGCCGGCTACCAGCGGCTCGTGCTGCGCCACGTGCGTCGCGCCCGCGCACGCAATCTCGAACGCATCCATGCGCCGGCCGCGCTCCCGACCACCCCGACCAAGGATCCCGCATGACCTCGACGACGACCGACCGGCGCGACGTGCCGTCCGCCCGCGGCGACAGCCGCGACCTCGACGTGCTGATCGTCGGCGCCGGCCTGTCCGGCATCGGCGCCGCCTATCACCTGAAGCAGCGCTGCCCGCATGCGAGCGTGGCGATCGTCGAGGCGCGCAACGCGATCGGCGGCACCTGGGACCTGTTCCGCTATCCCGGCGTCCGTTCGGATTCCGACATGTTCACGCTCGGCTACAGCTTCCGCCCGTGGCACAGCGACAAGGCGATCTCGGACGGCCAGACGATCCTGGACTACATCCGCGACACCGCGCGCGCGTACGACATCGACCAGACAATCCGCTACGGCCAGAAAGTGGTCGCGGCAGACTGGGATTCGAACCGCGCGCGCTGGACGGTGCACATCGAGCGCACGCGGGACGGCGCGGTCGACACGCTGGTCTACACGTGCCGCTTCCTCTACATGTGCAGCGGCTATTACGACTACGACGGCGGATACCTGCCCGACTGGGCCGGCATGGAATCGTTCGAAGGCCGAATCGTTCATCCGCAGCAATGGCCGAATGACCTGTCGTACGCGAACCGGCGCGTCGTCGTGATCGGCAGCGGCGCGACGGCCGTCACGCTGGTGCCGTCGATGGCGGCCGATGCGAAACACGTGACGATGCTGCAGCGCTCGCCGACCTACATCGTGTCGCTGCCCGCACGCGACAAGATCGCGAACGCGTTGCGCCGCGTGCTGCCGTCGAGCCTCGCGCACCGGATCGTTCGCATGAAGAACGTACTGCTGACGATGTACCTGTACAACGTGTCGCGCCGCAAGCCCGAGCAGACGAAACGATTCATCATCCGCGCGGCCGGCAAGCAGCTCGGCCCCGACTTCGACGTCGCGAAGCATCTGACGCCGCGCTACATGCCGTGGGACCAGCGCGTGTGTCTCGTGCCGAACGGCGACCTGTTCAAGTCGATCCGCGCGGGCCGAGCCGCGATCGTCACCGACGAGATCGAGCGCTTCACGCCGACCGGCCTGAAACTGAAGAGCGGCCAGCAGCTCGACGCGGACGTGATCGTCACCGCGACGGGACTGAAGGTGAAGATGCTCGGCGGCGCGCGCGTCACGGTCGACGGCCGCGCGGTCGATCTGCCGCAGACCGTGTCTTACAAGGGAATGATGTACAGCGACGTGCCGAACCTCGCGTCGTCGTTCGGTTACACGAACGCATCGTGGACGCTGAAGGCCGAGCTGATCGCACACTACGTGTGCCGGCTGCTCAACCACATGCGCGCGAACGGCTACGACACCTGCGTGCCGCGGCTCGGCGCGGGTGATCTCGGCGACGTGCCGGCGGTGAACCTGAGCTCGGGCTACATCCAGCGCGCGGCCGGCATCCTGCCGAAGCAGGGGCATCGCAAGCCCTGGAAATTCCATCAGAACTACGTGCTCGATCTCGCGTCGCTGAAGTTCAGCGGGCTCGCCGATTCGGCGATGCAGTTCGAACGCCGCGCGAAAGCCGGCCCGGCCGCCGCGCCGGTCGCCGACCCCATACTCGAAACCCGTTGAGGCCGACATGAGCCATACGCTCCACCTGATCCAGAACGTGCTGATCGGCGTCGTCGCGGTGCTCGCCGCGCTTGCGCTGTTCTCCGGCTACGTCGCGCGCCGCGTGACGCGCGCGTTTCCGCCGGAGGGCCGCTTCGTCGACATCGGCGGCGACCACATCCATTACGTCGAATACGGCAGCGGCCCGCCGCTCGTGTTCGTGCACGGCCTCGCCGGGCAATGGCGCAACTTCGCGTACCTGCCGCTCACGCGGCTCGCGCAGCACCATCGCGTGATTCTCGTCGACCGGCCCGGCGCCGGCCGCTCGCTGCGCGGCGCCGGTTCGCAGGCGAACGTGTTCGCGCAGGCCCGCACGATCGCCGCGTTCATCGATGCGCTGAAGCTCGATCGGCCCGTACTCGTCGGCCACTCGCTCGGCGGCGCGATCGCGCTCGCGGTCGGTCTCAACCACCCGGAGCGCGTGAGCCGGCTTGCGCTGATCGCGCCGCTGTCGCACGAGCAGACCGAGCCGCCGGCGCCGTTCAAGCCGCTGATGCTGCCGTCGCCGCTGGTGCGCCGCTTCGTGTCGTGGACCTTCGCGATCCCGCTGACGATCCTGACCGGCCGCAAGGCCGTGAGCCAGGTGTTCGCGCCGGAAGCCGTGCCGCGCGACTTCCCGGTGAAGGGCGGTGGGCTGCTCGGGATGCGGCCGCACGTGTTCTACGCAACGGCGACGGACCTGCTGTCGGCGCCCGTCGACCTCCCCGCGATGGAGCGTCGCTACGCGGACCTCGCGTTGCCGGTCGACGTGCTGTACGGTCGCGCCGATCCGATCCTGAACTGGCGTACGCACGGCGAGGCGCTCGCGCAGAAGTCGGCGCGCGTGCGGCTGAAAGTCGTCGAAGGCGGCCATATGCTGCCGGTCACGATTCCGGACGCGACGGCGGACTGGCTGCTCGAAGTCGCCGCCGCGCCGGTCGAGGCGCCAACGCAAGGCGCGCACGTCGCGCATTGATCCGCCGCGGGCCTGCCGGCCGCGATGCGTCGCGTGCCGGTCAGGCTTCGTCGTCGGGCAGCGACAGCCCGAGCTCCGTCATGACCTCTCGCGCGCTGCGGAACGCCTCGACCGCTGCCGGCGCGCCCGCGTACAGCGCGCTGTGCAGCAGCACCTCGCGGATCTCGACGAGGCTCGCGCCGTTGTTGAGGGCGCCACGCACGTGGCCCTTCAGTTCCGAGCCGCGGCCGAGCGCGGCCAGCATCGCGCAGGTACAAAGGCTGCGCGTCTTCAGGTCGATCCCGCCGCGCTGCCACGTGCTGCCCCACGCGTGCTCGTTCAGCCAGTTCTGCAACGGACGCGAAAAACCGTCGAGGTCGCGCATCGCACGCTCGACGAACGCCTCGCCCATCACCTCGGTGCGGCGCGCCTTCCCCTGTTCCCTGTCCTGTTCGCTCATGTCGTGTCCTGTCTGAAGTCGTGGCCGCTTCGGCGTTGCCCGCGGCCGGGTGGGTCCGCTTCATGTTCGAGGCACGCGGGCGTTTCGTCAAAGACCGTGTCCTCGGGTCGTGGCCAGCCGCGTCACACGCGCAACGTCGGGTCGAACGCTACGTAACATCCGGCGCGGCGTTACGGTTCCTTACGGGAACATCACGGCGAGGGCGCCGGCACGTCCGGCGCCTCCGTCTCGCGAAACCGCCATTCGTCCGTTTAAATCGCGCCGATATTCCCGATTCCCGCAACAAAGCGCTGACGCGTTTCGCGAAAGGTGTCATGGCGCGGAATTTGCAGTAATGGCCCGGACACAACTTCCAATGTCGAGGCCTCCATGCACCATTACTTAAAGAAGTCGGCGGTATCGCTGGCCGTCCTGTCGCTGCTCTCACTGTACGGCTGCGGCTCGGTCGACGGACCGGTCACGCCGTCGATCAAGCCGAACTCGTCGGGTACGTCCGGCACTTCGGGGACTTCAGGGACGTCGGGCGGCGGTTCGTCGGGCACTTCCGGTTCGTCGGGCACTTCCGGCACGTCGGGTACTTCCGGTACCTCGGGCACCTCCGGTACGTCGGGCACCTCTGGCACGTCGGGTACTTCCGGTACCTCGGGTACTTCCGGTACGTCGGGCACTTCCGGTACCTCGGGCACTTCCGGTACGTCGGGCACTTCCGGTACCTCGGGTACCTCCGGCACGTCGGGCACTTCCGGTACGTCGGGCACTTCCGGTACCTCGGGCACTTCCGGTACCTCGGGCACTTCCGGTACGTCGGGCACTTCCGGTACCTCGGGTACCTCCGGCACGTCGGGCACTTCCGGTACCTCGGGCACTTCCGGTACGTCGGGCACTTCCGGTACCTCGGGTACCTCCGGCACGTCGGGCACGTCAGGCACTTCCGGTACCTCGGGTACCTCCGGCACGTCGGGCACGTCAGGCACTTCCGGTACCTCGGGTACCTCCGGCACGTCGGGCACTTCCGGTACCTCGGGTACCTCGGGTACCTCGGGTACCTCCGGCACCTCCGGCACATCCGGCACCAACGTCACCCCGCTCGGCAACGTCCTCCAGCAAACCGGCACGCTCGTTACGGCACTCGGCACGACGGTCGCGAACGGCGGCTCGCAGATCGGCGGCGTGCAAGTTCCGGGCACGAACCCGACGACGGCCACCAGCATCGGCAACGCGGTCACCAGCCTCGGCAACGGCGTGCAGTCGCTCGGCAACGGCGTCGCGGCCGGCCTCGGCTCGATCGGCGTGTCGCCGAACCCGCTCGGCCCGACGCTCACGTCGACCACCGGCCTGCTGACCGGCGCCGGCAGCGCGGTCAACAACCTCGGCAATGCGGTGACGAGCCTCGGCGCCGGTCCGCTGTCGCCGCTCGCGCCGGCGACGACCCTGGTCGGTAGTCTGGTCAACACGGTCGGCACCGCAGTCAACTCGACCGCATCGGCGCTGAACACCGCGCTCAACAGCGCGCCGGTCCAGCAACTCGAGACGCAGCTCGGCAGCGTGATCAACCCGATCACGAACACGCTGACCGGCGGCGTCACGACGCCTGGCGCCACGCAGATGCTCGGCGGCGCAACCATGCTCGGCGCCCCGCTCAGCGGCCTGCTGAACACGCTCGGCAGCGGCCTCGGGCTCGCCGGTACGCAGGTCGGCAACGCGACCGGCAACCCGGTCGGCACGAGCGCCGGCAGCAGCGTGTCGCAGCTCGGCAACACTGTGTCGTCGGCTGGCGGCCTGCTGTCCGGCGGCAGCTCCAGCAGCGGCACCAACCCGCTCGCGCCGATCACCGGTCTGCTCGGTACGCTGACGGGCGGGCTCGGCGGCGGCAGCAGCTCGAGCGGCTCCGGCGGTACCAGCGGTACCAGCGGGACGAGCGGCACCAGCGGCACCAGCGGCGGCCCGCTCGCGCCGATCACGGCCCTCCTCGGCACGGTGACGGGCGCGCTCGGCGGTCTCGGTTCGAGCGGTACGGGCGGCACCAGCGGCACCAGCGGCACGAGCGGTACCAGCGGCTCGGGCATCGGCGGTCTGCTTGCACCGGTCACCGGCCTCGTCAACTCGCTGACGCCGCTTGACGCAAGCCTCACCGGCACGGTCACGACACCGGGCGGCAACCTGACCGGCAACCTCGGCGGTGCGCTGACGAGCGGCCCGGTCGGCACGCTGACGGGCTCGCTGACCTCGCCGGCCGGCGCGCTCGGTGCGCTCGGCACGGCCAGCCCGGGCGGCGCGGCCGGCACGGTGACGACGCCGTCCGGCAGCGGCACCGTCACGGCCGGCCTCACCGGCAGTTCGAACGGCACCACCACGGCTGGCGCGACCAACCTGCTGGCACCGGTGACGAACCTGCTCGGCGGTCTGCTCGGCGCCGTTCCGAAGAAGTAACGCTTCACCTATCAGAACCACAGGCCAGTGGCCGGGCACATACCAATCCAAAGCCCGGCCGACGGCCGGCGCTACCCGCCAGGCGGGGGCGCCGGCCCTCATCCCGACGAGGATCCGATCATGAATTCCACGCTCGACGGCATCGCCGCGGTCCAGGACCGCCCGCCCCGTTCCGCCACGCCATTCCGCGCGGGCCTGCTCGGCATCGCGGCCGGCCTCTTCGCGCTGTGGATCACGCGCGACCAGCCGAACTTCGACGCGGCCGCGCGCGCGGTCATCGCGAGCCTCGCGATCATCGGCACGATCGCGCTGCACGAAATCTTCATCTCGCGCGTCTACCTGCGCCCGAGCGCGGGACTGTCGCGGCAGGCCGTGCGCCCGCTCGGGCTCGCTCGCGTCGCGACGCGGCTCGGCGCGCTGACGTCGATCTACGCCGGCATCGGCATGATCTACTGGCTGCTGCCCGAATATCACGGCGCGTTCTACCTGCCGTTCTGGTCGCTGCTGCGCTCGCTCGCGCCGTACGTGATCGTCGCCGCGCCGTTCTACTTCGCGTGGATGGATCGCCACCAGCGCGAAACCGACGACGCATACCTGCTGTGGGGCCGCTACCTGTTTCGCCGCGAGAAGCCCGCGAGCTGGCAGCCCGTGCGCGAGATGCTCGCCGGCTGGGGCGTGAAGGCGTTCTTCCTGCCGCTGATGACCGTCTACCTGTCGAAGGATGCCGATCACCTGAGTGCATCGCTTGCGAACGCGGTGCACGCGCCGATGACGCTCGCGACGTTCGTATTCCTGTACGACCTGTCGTTCACGATGGACCTGATGTTCGGTACCGTCGGCTATCTGTGCACGTTCCGCATCCTCGACAGCCACGTGCGCACCGTCGAGCCGACCACGCTCGGCTGGGTCGCCGCGCTGATGTGCTACCAGCCGTTCTGGTCGCTGATCTCGAACAACTACATCCGCTACGAAGGCTCGCTGTTCTGGGACAACTGGCTGCTGTCCGCGCCGACGCTGCGCGTGATCTGGGGTGCGGCGATCATCCTGCTGCTGATGACCTACGCGCTGTCGACGATCTCGTTCGGGCTGCGTTTCTCGAACCTCACGAACCGCGGGATCATCACGTCGGGCCCGTATCGTTTCACGAAGCATCCGGCGTACATCACGAAGAATCTGTCGTACTGGATGGTGTCTGTGCCGTTCGTCGAACCGCTCGGGTGGAAGGTCGCACTCATGCACTGCGCGGGGCTCGTCGCGGTCAATCTGATTTACTACACGCGGGCGAAGACGGAGGAGCGTCATTTGATGCGGGATCCTGACTATCGTGCTTATGCGGAGTGGATCGCGCAGCGTGGGTTGTTCGCGCGGATCAGGCAGGCGTTCGGGGCGCGGCAGGCGGTGTGAGGCGGCGACGGGCAGCCGGACAGCCGACGCACGTGCCGTGCCATCGCATCGTCGGCTGCCGTCGAGCCGCCCGGCCGGCTCAGCCGCTGCGTCGCTTCAACACGGCGATTGCCACGCAGCACGCCGCCGACATGACCAGGCAGAAGGCCACCAACGGCCACGGCGTATCTCCCGGCAGCACCAGGATCGATAACGTACCGGCGCCGCCGGCGATCAAGCTCTGGACGCAGTAATACAGCGCGACTGCCGTGCCGGCGACATCGTCGAAATCCCGAAGCGCGCCGTTCGCGGTCACCGACGACATCAGGACGATACCGACCGCGACGATCCACATCGGCGTCACGAACGCGACGAACGACGGCGGCATCAGGAACGTGCCCGCCGCCAGCGCGATTGCGCCTGCCATCATGACGACGGCGCCCCGGACGAAGCAGCCCCGCACGCCCCAGTTCAACACGAACCGCCGCGCGAAGCGGGCGACAACGATCATGACGAGCGCAACCGACGCGAAAGCCGCGCTGAATTCCGGGCGGGTCAAGCCGGCACGGTCGATCAGCACGCGCGGCGCGATCGAGAAGAACACGAAAAACGCGCCCATCGCGGTACCGAAGCCGAATGCATGGACGACGAAGGACGGATTGCACAGGATCGACACGACGGACCGCAACGACCCATGCTGCGTCCGCGTTCGCGTTTCGTGCCATCGCGACCACGCGCGGCCGGCCGCCATGCAACCGGCCACGCCGAGCGTCACGAAGATCGCACGCCATCCGAAGCCTTGCGCGATACCCGCACCGAGCATCGGCCCAAGCGCGGGCACGAATGCCAGGATTGCGCCGAACTGGCTGTATATCGTGGCGCCCTCGGGGCGATCGGCATAGACGTCGCGCACCGTCGCGAAGGTCGCCACGAGGGCCGCGGACGCACCGGCTGCCTGCAGCGCGCGCAGCGCGACGAATACGTCCCCGCTGCTTGCGATCGCGAGCGCCAGGGACGCTGCCGAAAAAAGCAGCGCGCCGCCCAGCACCACCGGCCGCCTGCCGAAACGATCGGACAACGGCCCGAACACCACCTGCCCGAGCCCGAGGACGACCATGTAGACGCTCAGCGTCAACTGAACCGTCGCGGGCGACGCATGCAGCGCTGCCGGCATGTCGGGAATCACCGGCAGATAGACGTCCATTGCCAGCGACGCGAGGAGATCGAAAGGGACCATCAGCAACAATGCCGACGGCAATGAGAAGGCCCATGCGGGCTTGGATTGATCAGGCATGACGAGGCATCCGCTCAGAAAGGACATTCCGGCGGCAATCAGCCTGCAGACTCAGTGACGAGAGGAGATCGCCGCAACAACCGGGTCAAGAAGGTCGTTGCGGCTTAGCGATCCGTGGACGGGCCCGCTCCCATGGTCAGATCCTGGTGAAGTTCGTTTGCCGTGAAGTGTATGTGATTTTGAGACAAACCCCGACAAGCGACGTCGACACGCGCCCCCATTGCGACCAATTGTCGCGAAACACCCCGATTCCCCGCGTTTCGTCGCTTTTCTCCCGCAGTCCGATTGCCCGCCCGGTGTCCGTCGCGTATGGTGCTGACCGTCCGTGCGCCTGCCGCCCGGACCTCCGACCGTCGTCCCGCACGACGGCCGCGCGGGCCGTACCCGCCATCACCGTCTCCGCGGCACCGCCTTCGGCGCCGCGCGTTCATGAGGAGAGAGGCGTGATCCACAAAGTCCTGATCCTGTTCGCACTCTGCATCGCGGGCCTCGCCGCGATCGCCGCCGGTTTCCAGCACATCCCCAGCTGATTCGCGGCCCCGGCTCGCTCGCCGAGCCCGGGGGCCGCTGCCATTTCCTTTCCCCGTTTGCGATGAACCCCTTTCTCGATGCGCCCGGGACGGGCGCCTTTTGCCATGCGTATCGACGTACAGCATTCCCAGCACGACATCGACGATGAACTCGACACGCTCTACGCGCGTCTGCACCAGCCGGGCCATCGCCTGCACGGCCTGCCGGCCGTCGCGCTCGGCGACTCGGGCCTGATCGTCCGCCACCGCAAGGCCGACGGCGAATACTTCCTTTACGTTGAGGATCCATCGGCCCGGCAGCTCGCCGGCTACACGATCTTCAACCGGCTCCCCGAACTGCCGCGCCGCGCGGACCGCTACCTGCGCGCGCCACACACGCGGCTGCGCGGGTCCGCGCAACGCAAGGGGCTCGCGACGACGCTGTATCGATGGGGCCTCGACGCGGGCCTGTGCCTGATCAGCGGCGCGCGTCAGTCGATCGGCGCGGCGCAGCTCTGGACCGCGCTCGCGCACGACTACCGGCACGGCTTCGTCGACGTCGAAGGCCGCGCGCTGCGCTATCTCGGCGAGGCCGTCGCGGACGACGTGCACGGTGCGCTGCATACGCGCCGGCTGTTGCTCGGCAACGGATGGACACTCGGCGACCTGGCGCGCGTAACCGGGATGATCGATACGCTCGCCGTGGGACGTCAGGACGTGAAGTTTCCGCGGGAAGGACGCGAGTGGCATCGCCTGCACCGCGTCGCGAACGCGCGCCACGTCGCTCACGCACCGATGCGATAATCCGTCGGATTCGCGCGGCGTCGCCGCGCAAGCCACCCTCCCCGACGCTTCTTGATGGCTACCGAACCCCGAACCGATTCCGAACGCCGCATCGACATCGTCGCGCTGTGCGGCAGCCTTCGCGCGCAGTCGTACAACGCGGCGCTGCTGGACGCAGCCGCACGCGTCGCGCCGCGCGGGATGCGCATCACGCGTTTCGATCGTCTCGGCGAGTTTCCGCTGTTCAATCCCGATACCGAATATCCGTCGCCGGCCGCGGTGCGCGACCTGATCGAGCAGTTGAACGCCGCGGACGGCGTGCTGATCGCGAGCCCGGAATACGCGCACGGCGTGACGGGCGTGATGAAGAACGCGCTGGACTGGGTCGTGGGATGCGAAGCCATGGTGTACAAGCCGGTCGCGGTATTGAACGCGTCGCCGCGCGCGACGCATGCGGACGCGGCGCTGCGCGAAACGCTGTCGGTGATGTCGGCGTGCATCGTCGAGCGCGCGTCGATCACGTTGCCGATCCTCGGCAGCCAGCTCGACGCGGCGGGCATCGCCGCGCATCCGCCGTTCGCGTCGGCGCTGACCGACGCGTTGCACGCGCTGCGCGCGGCGATCGACGCGCAGGCGCCGGGTCGCTAGACGACAACCCGCGCGGCGGCCGGCCGAGGTCGTGTGTTATCGCGCCTTGGCGCGCGTGGTCTTCCTCGCGGGTTTCGTCGGCTTCGCGACCTTCGCGCGCGGTGCTTCCTTCTCGGGCTGAGCGCCGCCGCCAGCGAGATCCTCGAGCCACGCCAGCGCATCGATGTACGACATGAATTGCTGCAGGTATTCCGGCGACAATTCGCGCATCGTCGCGAGCGACCGATGCACGAGGCTGTTCGAATTGAGCGGCCCCGCGTTGCGCGGCACCTGGTCGAGCGACTGGCGATACTGCTGTTCGGTGCGGACCTTCGACCACGTCGTGCGGAAGTAGTCGATCAGTTCGGGATCGATCCCGCTTCGATCGGCCTGCGCATCGCGCGCGAGCTGCTCGACGAGCCCGCCGAGCAGGCCGCGCGCGGGCGCCAAGGCGGCGGCTTGCGCGGTCTCGCTCGCGGCTGCCGTCTCACCGGCTCGCGCGACGATCGCCGCAAACCCTTCCAGCAGCGTCGCGAGCCGCGCATCGAGCAACGCGCGCGCGTCGCCGTCGAGCGCGGCCGCGCGCTTTTCCAGCGCGTCGAGCCGATGGAAGCGCACCGGATCCAGCCGGTCGGCGCCCTGCTCGCGCCACGCGTCGAGCGTCGCGCGCACGTGCGTCGCGTCGTCCGTCACTTCGCCTTCCCTCCGCTCGATGCGGTCTTGCGCGGCACCGGCGCGATCTCCACGCGGCGGTTCTTGGCGCGGCCTTCATCGTCCGCATTCGAGCTGACCGGCTGCTCGGAGCCGAACGCGGCCGCGAACACCGACGGCGCCGGCACGCCGGCGTCGATCAGCGCACGCGTGACCGTCAGCGCGCGCTTGGCCGACAGTTCCCAGTTGTCCGCGAACTGGCGGTTGCCGGCGCGCACCTGCTGGTCGTCGGCGAAGCCGCTGATCATCAGGATCTCGTCGCGCGTCTTCAGGTACGCGGCCAGCGGAGCGGCGAGCGTCTTCAGCAGATCGCGGCCCTCGGGTTGCAGCTGGTCGGAGTTCAGCGCGAACAGCACGTTGCCGCTGATGCCGATGCGTCCGTTCACGAGCGTCACGCGGCCGGCCGCGAGCGGCCCGGCGAGCGCCTCTTCGAGCGACTTGCGCTGCTGCGCTTCCTGCTGGCGCGCACGCACGGCTTCCTCGAGCTTCGACGTGAGTTGCAGCTGCATGCCGATCACGCCGACGAGGATCAGCACGAATGCACCGAGCAGCACCGACATCAGGTCGGCGAACGCGGGCCACACCGGCGCGGAAGGCGCGCCGTCGTCGATTTCGTCGTGCATGCGTTACGCTCCGACCGATGCCCGCCGACCGGCGATCTGCTGCAGGTCCTCGACGATCTGCTTCTGCGACATCATGCTCAGGTCGATCACCTCGCGCGCCTGCGCGACGTAGTACTCGAGCTGCTCGTCGCTGCGCGCGAGCGATTTCTCGAGCGCGGCCTCGATACGCTGCAGGTGGTTCAGCAGCTTGTCGTTCGATTCGCCGAACACCTGCACGGCCGCACCGAATGCATCGCCGAGGCTCGCGACCTCGACCGCCCCCGCCGTGACCTGCGCGGCCACCGAATCGAGCTTGCGCGTTTCGGCATCGACGGTGTCGTTGAAGCGCGCGCCGACGCGGTCGAGCAGGTCGGCCGTCGTGCTGACGAGCGCGTCGATCGCGGTGCGCTGCTCGGTCGACGCGTGGTTGACCGTGCCGAGCAGCGTTTCGAGCGTCGCGAGCAGGCGGCTGCGCTCCTCGAGCATCGCGGTGTCGCGCACCATGCTGTCGGACAGGCGCTGGCGCAGTTCCGCGACGACGTCGGCCGCGGCCTTCGGTGCTTCGGATGCGGCCTGCACGAGGCGCGAGATTTCGTTGATCGTGTCGCTCGCGTGCACCTGCGCCTGGGCCGTGATGTCGTTCGCGGTGCGGGTCAGCGTGTCGCAGATGTCCTGCTGGCGCGTCGCGGCCTGTGCGCTCGTGCGCGCCCATTCGTCGCGCAGCGCGGCGGCCATGGCAGCGAGCGAGTCGTTCCATGCGGTCAGGCGTGCTTCGTCGCGTGCGGCCAGTTGCGTTTGCAGGCTCGCGTGCGATTCGCGAATCGTCGACAGCAGGTCGTTCGACCGTTGTTCGAACGTGGACGCTTGTGCCGTCAGATCACGCGTCGTTTGCGCGAGCGCGTCGCAGATTTCCTGCTGACGGCCCGCGCTGTGCACGCCCGCACGTTGCCATTCGTCGCCGAGCTTCGTCGCCATCGCAGCCAGCGAATCGTTCCATGCCGCCAGACGTTCTTCGTCACGCGCGGCCAGTTGCGTTTGCAGGCCCGTGTGCGATTCGCGAATCGTCGACAGCAGGTCGTTCGACCGTTGTTCGAACGTGGACGCTTGTGCCGTCAGATCACGCGTCGTTTGCGCGAGCGCGTCGCAGATTTCCTGCTGACGGCCCGCGCTGTGCACGCCCGCACGTTGCCATTCGTCGCCGAGCTTCGTCGCCATCGCAGCCAGCGAATCGTTCCATGCCGCCAGACGTTCTTCGTCACGCGCGGCCAGTTGCGTTTGCAGGCCCGTGTGCGATTCGCGAATCGTCGACAGCAGGTCGTTCGACCGTTGTTCGAACGTGGACGCTTGTGCCGTCAGATCACGCGTCGTTTGCGCGAGCGCGTCGCAGATTTCCTGCTGACGGCCTGCGCTGTGCACGCCCGCACGTTGCCATTCGTCGCCGAGCTTCGTCGCCATCGCAGCCAGCGAATCGTTCCATGCCGCCAGACGTTCTTCGTCACGCGCGGCCAGTTGCGCTTGCAGGCCCGTGTGCGAATCGCGAATCGTCGCAAGCAGGTCGGTCGAACGTTGTTCGAACGTGGATGCTTGCGCGGTCAGTTCGCGCGTGGTTTGTGCGAGCGCATCGCAGATTTCCTGCTGACGGCCCGCGCTGTGCGCGCCCGCGCGCTGCCATTCGTCGCCGAGCTTCTCGGCCATCGCGGCCAGCGACGCATTCCACGCCGACAGGCGTTCCTCGTCGCGCGCGGCCAGTTGCGTTTGCAGCCCCGCATGCGACTCGCGCATCGCGGCAAGCGCCGCGCCCGAATGCCGCTCGAACGTCGCGGCGGCTTCGCCGAGCGCCTGCGCATGCTGGCCGGCCAGCGTCTCGCCGACCTGCTCCTGCCGCGCGAGCGCGTCGCGCCATGCGTCGGACAGCCGGCTTTCGGTCGATTCGAGGCGCGTCGCGACGCCGTCGAGCAGGTCCGTCGAACGCTGCGCGAAGGTGTCGGTGAACTGGCCGAGCGTCGTTTGCAGCTGCTGCGCAACGGCATCGCCCGCGCGGCGCTGCTCGTCGAGCGCGCGATTCCAGACGGCCGTCACGTTCCCGGTGGTCTTCTCGAAACCGTCGGTCAGCCCGTCGAGCTGACGCTGCACGGCGCCCGTCACGGTGTCGCGCAGCGCGGCCATTTCCTGCGCGAGCCCCGCCATCGTCGCCGCGACGACCGGCTGCAGCGCGGCACCGGCCACGCGCGCGCTCTCGGCGGCGCTTTCCTTCAGCGCGTCGCCGACGTTCGATGCCAGGCCGGCATACGCGCGCTCGGTCCGATCGAAGAACGCCTGCTGGCTTTCGATCTGGCGATCGTGCATCGCGACGCTGCGCGCCTCGAGCGTCGTCATCATCGTCTGCAGCCGGTCGACCAGCGCCGGCATCACGTCGGCCTGGCGCTGCAGCAGCCGGAACGATTCGTCGCGCTGGTGCGCGGACGAATGCACGCGCAGCGTCGTCGCGATCTTCGCGTCGAGCTGCTGGCCCGCGTCGAGCCGTTCGCGGCGCACGAGCGCGGACAGGAGGCCGAGCATCGCGGACGTCGCGACACCCGCGATCGACGTGCCGAACGCGAAGCCGAGGCCCTTCACCGGCGCGATCAGCGACGCGCGGATCGCGTCGAGGTCGGTCGCGCTTTCGAGCGCGGCGCCCGTGCCCTTCAACGTCACGACCATCCCGAGCAGCGTGCCGAGCATGCCGAGCAGCACGAGCAGGCCGACCAGATACGGCGTGAGCGACGGGCCCGGCAGCGCGACGCGCGCACCTTCGACGCGTGCCCGCACGGCACCGCGCAGGCCCGGGGGCAGCGTATCGAGCCACGTGTCGAGCTTCGCCGGCGGTTCGGTCAGGCCGGCCACCGCGCGCGACAGCGCGGCGGTGGCTTGCCGGTAGCGCCGCAGTTCCCACGCACCGGCGACGTAGCACGCGCCGATCAGCAGCGTGACGGCCGTCGCGAGCGGGTTCGACGCGACATAGCCGACGCCGATCCAGCACACTGCGAGCAGACCGGCGATGAAGACAACGAGATCAAGACGAATTCTGGACATAGCGTAGGGATTAGCAGGTACGAAGGGCCGCGAGCAGGCCGTCTACCGTTTGAAACCGGACTTCGAGTTCGGCGAGCAGGATGCTTTGCATCTCGTTGCGGAACGTGTCGAGCCACGTGCCGGGCACGATCGCCGCGACGGACGGTGCGTCGCCCTCGGCATCGGCGTCGGCCGCCGCTTGCGCGTCGGCGAGCGCCTGCCGTTCCGCGTCGCGCAGCCGCTCGAAGCGCGTGCCGAGCAGCGCGGGCACGGCGGACAGCAGGCTGCGCTCGCGCGCGCCGAGCACGCGCTCCATGATCGCGTCGAGCGTCGCGAGCCGCGCCATCCCGGACGAGCGCGCGGCGACCGCGACCCGCAAGCGGCCGCGCAACTGGCCGATCGCGGTCTCCATTTCCTGCTGGAGCGACAGACAGCTCTGGCGGAAATCGGCGAAGTCGGCCGTGTCGGCGGGCGGCGGCGGCAACTCGCCGGGACGCCGCCGCGTGCGCGGGCGGTGAGTGGCCGTGATCGCCTGCGCGAGGTCGTGGCGCACGCGCGCGCAGTCACGCTCCGCGTCGTAACCACGCACGCCGGCCGCGACGCCGGGCGGGCTCGCATTCAGCGCGGACGACAGCGTGATCGCGTCGGTCCAGCCGAGCCACTGGCTCAGGCGGTCCGACAGCGTCTGCCGGGATTCCGCGACGTCGGCATCGGTCAGGCGCGCGAGCAGCCGGACGAGCGTCGGGCCGCTCAGTGCCGGGCGCGGGGGTGCTTGCACCATGCTGCAAACCGTCAAAAAAGGCAGCAGTTTACACGTCGTCGGGAGGTCGACCGCCAGAATCGGGGAAGCGGCCCGGCCCGGCATGCCGCGCAATCGGCCCGAACGCCCGCAGCACAAGGCTCGCGGGCCGATCGCCGGGGATTCCCGGTGCGCCAGCGCGGTGCTGGCCACGCATTCGGCCGCCTTCCGAAGCCGCCCCGGCGGGCGCCGGTTCATGCCGGACCATAACGTTCGCCCGCATGCGTTTCCGTCACGGACGTGCGGTACCATCGCGACACCCGCCGCGCGATTCGCGCCCGATGCGGGCCCGCGCCGCTTTGCAGCCGGCGCGCGGGCCGCCGGACGCACATGGATATCCGGCCGATATCCGCGGGACGCAGGCGGCGCCCCGGGAGACCGGCGCCGCCGCCCATGACAACGACTGATAACAGACGGGCCTGCCCGACCGCTCACGATGCTTTCCGACTTCGTCGCGCGCCTGCGCGAGCGCTTCAGCAAACCGCCTACCCGGCAGGACTTCGCCGCCCGCCTGATCGCCGCGCTGCGCGCGACCGGCGACACGCGCGAGTGGCTTCACGAGGACGACAAGGGGCGTCTCGTGCAAGCGGATGTCCCGTCGAACATCATCAACCTGCACAACCTGTTCCGCGACTACGCGGACGCGAAGCCGGCCGAGCGCGAAGCGACGCTGCAACGCCAGGCGAGCGCGATGATGCAGCACGAGATTCCGGCGAACTTCGCGGAGGTCCGCGCGCGGCTGCGCCCCGTGATCCGCAGCGCGACCGAGCGCGGCACCGTCGCGCTGCAGCTCGCCGGACAGCCCGCCGCGTCGGAAGTCGCGTTCCGGACGCTGTGCGAGAACCTCGAGATCGGCATCGCGTACGACGGCGAATTCAGCGTCGCGCGGCTGACGAGCGCGCGGCTCGCCGAATGGGGCGTCAGCTTCGACCACGCATGCGACATCGCGATCGACAACCTGCGCGGTGCGTCGTCAACGCCGTGGGCCGCATTGCGCGACGGCGTGTTCCTGTCGCAGTTCGGCGATTACTACGACGCGGCGCGGCTGTTGCTGACCGACCTGCTGCACCGCCAGCCGATCTCCGGCGCGCCGGTGGTGATGGCGCCGAACCGGGCCGTGCTGCTGCTCACCGGCGACCGCAACGCGGCCGGGCTCGCGACGATGATCGAACTCGCGGAACAGGCGCGCGCGCAGCCGCGTCCGCTGCCGCCGCTGATGCTGCGCTGGGACGGCGCCTCGTGGCGGAATTTCGTCCCGGCAGGGCTGGAAGCGAAGCTGCACGCGTTGCGCGTGGACGAGCTCGCGGGCGACTACCAGGATCAGCGGACGCTGCTGGACGACCTCCACAAGCGGGACGGCACCGACGTCTTCGTGGCGTCGTACACCGTGTACCGGCGGCAGAACGGCGAGCTGTTCAGCGTCGGCGTGTGGAGCGACGGCGTGCCGACGCTGCTGCCCGAGACGGACATCGTCGTGCTCTATCGGGAAGCGACGCGGCAGTCGGCCCACGTGCCGATGGCCGCGCTGCGGAACGCCTGCGGCGACCTGATGACGGCCACCGCGCACCGGCCGGTGCGGTATGAAGTGACGGCGTTTCCGGATGACGCGCGATTCGCGGCCCTGCTCGAACGGTTTCCGGCGGCATGACGCGCGCTTGCATGTCCAGGGGGCGGTGATTCGCAGCCGTGGCTCCGCCCGCGACGCCATATGCCGGAATGACCGGCCGCGGCGGCATGCCTTTCAGGAATGCAACGGCGCCGCCGCTGCCGTCAGATCCCCGCCTTCGGCGCGTTCAGGATCAGCCGCAGGCCGAGCAGCGTGATCGCGCCGGCCGCGACGCGGTCGACCCACTTCTTCGCGCGCAGGTAGAGTTCGCGCGGCCGGCGGGTCGAGAAGCACAGCGCGACGAGCGTGTACCAGCCGAATTCGACGCCGAACACGAGCGGCGGCAGCGCCAGGTAGCACCAGAGCGGCGGATGCTGCGGCAACAGCGCCGCGAAGATGCTGCCGTACCAGATCGCCGTCTTCGGGTTGCTGAGCTGGGTCGTGAGCCCGGTCCAGAACGACTTGCGCGCGCTGCCGGCGACGACGGCCTGCGAATCGTCCATCGCGATCGGCCGGTCGGCGCCGCGCCAGATCTTCGATGCCATGTAGATCAGGTACGCGCCGCCCGCGAGCTTGAGGCCCACGTACAGCCATTCGACCGCCTGCAGCAGCGTATAGAGCCCGGCCAGCGCGACGCCGCCGAACGCGATCCCGCCGACGCCCATGCCGAGCGCGGTCGCGAGCCCGTCGCGGCGCGACAGCCCGATGGAATTGCGGGCGACCAGCACGAAACTCGGGCCCGGAATCATTGCGCCAAGCCACAGCGCGGCCAGAATGGCGAGTACGGCAGCCGATGCAGTCATCGAAGTCTCCTTGATCAGCGACGCCGAAGCGCCGGCGCCTGCGTGTCGATTCCCGACGGTGAAGTCGACGATTCTGGCACGCTTCGCGGGCCGCCGGAAGCACCCGCGCGCTGCTATGCTGGGTGCCGTTTCCGCCATCGCGCCACGCCCCCATGATCGAGATCCGCGCCGCCCGCTATCCCGACGATGCCGCCGTCGTCGAAGCGATTTTCCGCGAGTACATCGCGAGCCCCACGGTCAGCCTCGCGTTCCAGGACCATGAGCCCGAACTCGCCGCGCTGCCGGGCAAATACGCTGCGCCGCGCGGGCAATTGCTGCTCGCGTGGCGCGGCGAGCGCGCGGTCGGCTGCGCGGCGTTTCGCGGAATCGACGCGACGACGTGCGAGATGAAACGCGTGTACGTGCGCCCCGAAGCGCGCGGGCTGAACGTCGGCCGCCAGCTCGTCGAACGGCTGCTGCGCGACGCGAAGGCGGCCGGTTATGCGCGGATGTGTCTCGACGTGCTGCCCGAATTCGTCGCCGCAAGGCAACTGTATGATTCGCTCGGCTTCACGCCCGCGCTGCCCATTGCGTTCAATCCGGTGCCCGGCACCGCGTTTCTCGGGCGGGATCTGTGATGGGCACGGCCGCGCGCCGCACTCTCCTCGCGCTGCTCGCCGCGCTGTCGTCCGGCGCCTGGGCCGACGGCCTGCCGCAATCCATCGCGACGCAACTGCCGTCCGGCTTCCAGCCGCTCGTCGCGCAAGCGGGGCCGGACCTCGGCGACGGTCGGCGCAGCTTTCTCGTCGTCGTGCATCGCGGGGCCGATTCGCGTGGGCAGCCGTCGCCCCGCCCGCTGCTGATCTTCGAGGAGCGGCCCGATCACGCGTACCGGCTCGCCGCGCGCAACGATCACGTGGTCCTGCGCGCGAACGAAGGCGGCCAGTGCGATCCGTTCGATCCCGAAGACGCCGCCGACAGCGGCCTCTCGGTAAAAGGCCGCTATTTCACCGTGCAGAATTTCGTCGCGTGCGGCCAGCACTGGAGCGACTACGTGACGTTCCGCTACGACACGCGCACGCACGGCTGGCTGTTCGCCAGCGAGATCTACACCGAGTCGTTTCCGCTCGACGACAAGCCCGACGAAGTCACCGTCACGCGCGCCGATGCGCACCGGCCGGTGACGTTCGGCCAATGGCGGCGCAAGGACTGAAAAACCGTCGGCGGACAATGTTCCGCCGCTTGCGTCGGCGCAACTCGCCTCCCCCCGCCAACCGGTCTACCATAGGCGCTCGTCGCCGTTCGGGCGCGCGCCGACGCGGCATGCGTCTTGCGCGCCCCCTTCCCACGTTGAACCAGCGCAGGAGGACGTCATGACGCAACACTTCGACGCGATCGTCATCGGCACGGGCCAGGCCGGTCCGCCGCTCGCCGCGCGGCTCGCGGGCGCCGGCATGAAAGTGGCGATCGTCGAGCGCGGCCGCTTCGGCGGCACCTGCGTGAACACCGGCTGCATTCCCACCAAGACGCTGATCGCGAGCGCGTACGCGGCGCAGCTTGCGCGCCGTGCGGCCGAATACGGCGTGTCGGTCGGCCCCGTCAGCGTCGACATGAAGGCCGTGAAGGCGCGCAAGGACCGGATTTCCGGCCGCTCGAACCACGGCGTCGAACAATGGGTGCGCGGGCTCGAGAACACGACCGTGTTTCAGGGTCATGCCCGATTCGAGCGGTCGAACGCGGTACGCGTCGGTGACGACGTGCTCGAAGCCGACCGCATCTTCATCAACGTCGGCGGGCGCGCGCAAATTCCGCCGATGCCGGGCCTCGACTCGGTGCCGTACCTGACCAACTCGACGATGATGGACGTCGACTTCCTGCCCGAGCATCTCGTGATCGTCGGCGGCAGCTACGTCGGGCTCGAATTCGGCCAGATGTACCGCCGCTTCGGCTCGCAGGTCACGATCGTCGAGAAAGGATCGCGCCTGATCCGGCGCGAGGACGAGGACGTCTCGCAGGCCGTGCACGAGATTCTCGCGAACGAAGGCATCGACGTGCAGCTCGATGCGAACTGCCTGACCGCGCGGCGCGACGGCGACGGCGTGGTGATCGGCCTCGACTGCACCGGCGGCCGCCGCGAGGTCGCGGGCTCGCACCTGCTGCTCGCGGTCGGCCGCGTGCCGAACACCGACGATCTCGGGCTCGAGCAGGCCGGCGTCGCGGTCGACGCGCGCGGCTACATCACCGTCGACGATCAACTGCGCACCAACGTGCCCGGCATCTGGGCGCTCGGCGACTGCAACGGGCGCGGCGCATTCACGCACACCGCGTACAACGACTACGAAATCGTCGCGGCCAACCTGCTCGACGACGATCCGCGCAAGGTGACCGACCGCATCGCCGCGTACGCGATGTACATCGATCCGCCGCTCGGCCGCGTCGGCATGACGCTCGCGGAAGCGAGGCAGACCGGCCGCCGGCTGCTGGTCGGCACGCGGCCGATGACGCGGGTCGGTCGCGCGGTCGAAAAAGGCGAGAGCCAGGGTTTCATGAAGGTGATCGTCGACGCGGACAACCATGCGATCCTCGGCGCGTCGATCCTCGGCGTGACGGGCGACGAGGTCGTGCACGGGTTGCTCGACGTGATGGCCGCCGGCGCGCCGTACACGACGATCAGCCGCGCGATGCACATCCACCCGACCGTGTCGGAGCTCGTGCCGACGCTGCTGCAGGACATGCATCCGGTCGAATGACGCGCGACGGGCGTGCCGGCCGACATCGACGGCACACCCCGCGCATTCGCGCATCAGGTCTCGAAGTACCGCGGCCGGTCGATGTCGGCCAGCAGTCCCGGCTGCACCGGCGCCCAGTCGAGCAGCGCGCGCGTGCGCTCGCTCGTTGCGGGCGCATCCATTCCCGCGAACATCGCGAACCAGCCGAAATGCTCGCCCGCTTGCGCGGCCGATTTCGACACGACCGGCACGTTCAGCCGGCGACCGATCACGTCCGCGATCGCGCGAAACGGCACGCCCGTATCGTCGACCGCGTGATAGCGCGCGCCGGACGCGCCACGCTCGACGGCGAGCCGATACACGCGTGCCGCATCGAGCCGATGCACGGCCGGCCAGCGGTTGCCGCCGTCGCCGAGATACGCCGACGCGCCCTTCTCCCTCGCGAACGCGATCAGGCGCGGCACGAAGGCGTGATCGCCGTCGCCGTGCACGGACGGCGGCAGGCGCACGACCGACGCGCACACGCCGCGCGCGGCCAGCGCGGCCGCCGTCGCTTCCGACGCGCGCGGATAGGTCGCCGACACCGGCACGTGCGGATCGTCCTCCGTCGCCGCGCGGCCGGGCGCGACGAGCGCGAGGCCCGACGTGACGATCAGCGGCCGCGCCGACCCCGCGAGCGCCGCACCGATCGTCTCGATCGCGCGGCGGTCGAGCTCGCAGTTTTCCGCGAAGCGCGAGAAGTCGTGATTGAACCCCGTGTGGATCACCGCGTCGACGGCCTCGGCGCCGCGCGTCAGGCTGTCGAGATCCTCCAGCGACCCGCGATGCACCTCGGCACCCGCTGCCGCGACCGCCTCGGCGGCCGCGTCGGAACGCGCGAGACCGAGCACCGCATGCCCGGCGGCCACGAGTTCCGCAACGACCGCGGAGCCGACGAAACCCGACGCTCCCGTTACAAAGACACGCATTTCGACACCTCCGAATGAATGAGAGGCTTACTATCTGTCGACCGTCGCGCGCGGTGAAGACGTGACGGTTTACCGGTAAACGAACTAACAGGCTATGGCTGACGCATCCGACAACCTGCTCGGCGCGTACCTTCGGGACCGCCGCGAGAAACTCGATCCGGCCGCGCTCGGGCTGCCCGTCGCGCGCCGCCGCACGCCGGGCCTGCGGCGCGAGGAAGTCGCGCAGCGCGCGCACGTGAGCGCCGCGTGGTACACGTGGCTCGAACAGGGGCGCGGCGGCGCGCCGTCCGCCGACGTGCTCGACCGGCTCGCCCGCGCGCTGCTGCTCAACGATGCCGAACGCGAGCATCTGTTCCTGATCGGCCTCGGTCATCCGCCCGAGGTGCGCTATCAGGCGAGCAGCGACGTCACGCCGCGCCTGCAGCACGTGCTCGATTCGCTCGATGCCAGCCCCGCGATCGTGCGCACGGCGACGTGGGACGTCGTCGCGTGGAACGACGCGGCCGCCGCGACGCTGACCGACTACGCGACGCTGCCGCCGCCCGCGCGCAATATCCTGCGGCTGATCTTCGTCGATGCCGGGGTGCGCTACGCGCAGCAGAACTGGGAACGCGTCGCGCGTTTCGCGGTGGGCGCGTTTCGCGCCGACATTGCGCGCGGCGGGGCCACGCAGGCCGTGCAGACGTTCGTCGACGAGATGCGCGCGACGAGCGCCGAGTTCGACGCGATGTGGCGCGATCACGACATCCATTCGCATGACGAAGGAACGAAGGAGATTCGTCATCCGCAGGCAGGCCGGATCGAGCTCGAATACTCGGCATTCTCGGTGACGGGCCGCCCGGACCTGAGCCTCGTGATCTTCACGCCGGCGACGCCTGCCGATCGTGCGCGCATCCGGACGCTCGTCGCCGCGCGTGAAAAGGCCCGCGAACGGGCCGGCGAACCGCACGTGCCGGCCGCGTAGCGCGTCGACGTTGCGCCCGGAACCGTTCTCGGAATCGCACCCGCCACGGCACCGGAAACCACCGCGCCGCGCCATCGCAGTGGGCTGCACTGCGCGTCTGTGGACCAGCAGCAGCACCGGGCTGATCGTCACGGCAGTCGTCGCGGGCGCGGGCGTCGCGGTGGTCCAGCCGCTCGCGCCGGGTCTCGCCAAGCGCTGGTTCGTCGGCTGGCTGCCGCTCGCGATGGGCCTCCATTCGGCCGCGCTGGTCGGCGGCGACGCATTCGGCGCGATCGCGAGCCCGTGGCTCGCCGCGCACGGCGGCCGGCATCTGTCGCGCGCCGTCTGGGCCGTGACCGAAAGGCGTCATCGTGCGCACGTACCAGACGCAGGATCTCGTCTATCAGGATTTGATTGCGGGCCGCCTCGACGCGTCGCTGCAATCGTCGGTGCAGGCCGATCTCGCCTTTCTGAAGACCGCGAAGGGCGCGAACTTCGAATTCGCGGGGCCGCCGCTGCACGATCCGAAGACGCTCGGCGTCGGCTCCGCGATCGGCGTGCGCAAGGATGACGACGCGCTGCGCACGCAGACCAGCCAGGCGCTCGCAAGCCTGATTCAGGACGCCACGTATCGGCGAATCGCGAAGAAGTATTTCTCGTTCGATATCTACAACTGACGGATGCCAACGGCCGCGGCGGGTTGCCACCGATTGCGGCCAGTAACACAGGCGTGCGTCGGCACGACCGGCACGCCGTTTTCCACGGCAACCTATCCCCCTTCCCCCTCCGCCCTGCTGTCGCATTCGTCCAGATTCGCGTCGCGTGTAGATAAAACCGCCGCGCCGCCGCTGCCGTTAACCCGTTCGCAACCCCGGCGCCCCGCAATTCGACGCCGCGCCCCGTCGTCGTTCGTGATCCGGAATCCATATCCGCCGTCGGCCGCCCGTCGGGCCGTCGGCAAGGGAACGTCATGCGAAAACTCACCATCCGCGGCGGACTCGTCGCGACCATCGCCGGCTATACGGCGCTGCTCGTGCTCGTCGTCGGCGCGTGCATCGCCGCCCTCTACGCGGGCAACGGCTCGCTCGAAGCGATGTACCGCGACGACACCGCGTCGCTGCTGCACCTGAAAACCAGCTCGGAACGCATGCTCGTGCTGCGCGAACGCGTGAGCGACGTCGCGCAGATCATCAGCGCCGGCCAGCCCGCGAAGGCGGAAATCGCGCAACTCCATACGCTCCTCAAGCAGAGCGACGACGAACTGGACGCGTACACGCGCCTGCACACGCGCGACGCCGACGAGCAAACGCTGTTCGACACGCTGCGCAATCGCCGTCGCACGCTGCTCGACCAGGTGTTCCTGAAGGCGATGTCGCAACTCGATCACGACAACGCATTCGACTTCCTCGACACGCACCGCACCGCGCCGCCGGCACTCTTCACCGCGTACCAGGAAGCGATCGACGCGCTCGAATCGTTCCAGATCGCACGCCAGAAGGCGCGCTACGACGCGGCCGGCGAGCGCTTCCACCGGATCGTGTGGGCCATGGCGGCGGTTGCCCTGTTCGCGCTGATCGTCGGCTTCCTGGCGCAGCGCGTGCTCGCGAAGGCGATCATCGCGCCGATCCATCTCGCCGTCGCGCATTTCGACAGGATTTCGAAAGGCGACCTGACCGGCACGGTCGTCATTCCCGGAGAAAACGAAATGGCATATCTGCTGAATGCGTTGAAGCGGATGCAGGACGGCCTCGTCGAAACCGTGAACCAGGTGCGCTCGAGCACGGAGACGATCGTAGGCGACGTCCGCACGATCGCGAGCGGCAACGTCGACCTGTCCGCGCGCACGGAGCAGCAGGCCGTGTCTCTGCAGCAGGCGGCGGCGAGCGTGGAGCAACTGACGGCGACCGTGCGCCAGAACGCGGACAACGCGCGCGACGCGCGCACTTACGCGGAAGGCGCGGCCGGCATCGCGTCGAAAGGCGGCGACGCGATGCAGCGCGTCGTCGAAACGATGTCGGCGATCTCGCACAGCTCCTCGCGAATATCCGGCATCGTCGGCGTGATCGAAAGCATCGCATTCCAGACGAACATTCTTGCGTTGAATGCCGCGGTCGAAGCGGCGCGCGCGGGCGAACAGGGGCGTGGCTTCGCCGTGGTGGCGACCGAGGTACGCGGGCTCGCGCAGCGCTGCGCGTCGGCGGCGAAGGAGATTCGCGAGCTCATCGGCCACTCGGCGCAGCGCGTCGAAGACGGCAGCGGCCTCGTCGCGCTCGCCGGCTCGGCGATGACCGAACTCGTCGCCGCGGTCGAGCGCGTGAACGCGATCATGGGCGAAACGAGCATCGCATTCGACGAGCAGTCGGCCGGCATCGAGCAGGTGAATGCCGCGGTCATCCAGATGGAGCAGACGATGCAGCGTAATGCGGCGCTGGTGGAAGAAGCGGCCGCCGCGGCGCTGTCGCTCGAGGATCAGAGCACACGGCTGAGCGATGCCGTCGCGCAATTCCGTCTTCGAGAAGCGGCGGCGTGATGTGAACGGCCCGACCGACGTCGGGCTGCCGGCACGGTACGACACCCGGGCCGAGGCCCGGTGTCGTTGCCGGCAAAATGTGGATCGTCCGGCGGGCCGCTCGCGCCTAGGCCGCCCGTGCCAGCAGGTCCATCGCGAAAGACTTCGCGTGCGCCACGGCCTCCCGCGCGTCGGGGAATACACCGAGCTGCTCCCAGCGTTCTTCGGCCGCGTAGGTTCCTTTCACCGCAAGCGCCCGCTGAACGCGAAGCTGCGCTGCGAAACCGCCCTCCTCCAGAGCGCGCGCCGTCGCGACGACCTTGTGCGGGGGACTGGCTCTCTCCGGCTGATTCAACTCGACAGGACCACCCGGCACGCCCGCACTCGTCAACTCGTTCCGGGCCTTGCAGTCCGGGCAGTAGAAGCACCACCCCGCATCCTCGTGTTCGGGCTTGACCTGACCGCGAGCCAGCACGGCACGGCATTCAACGTTTTCGCAGATGAACGGCATAGCAGTCTCCGGAGTTGTTTGACGGAAATCCTAGCATGTCCGTCGGCGGCAAAAGCAAAAAAAGCCGGCGCGAACCGATGCTGCCGCGGCGTCGTTCCGTGGCGGCTGCGCCCCTTCCCGCGCCTTCGGTTCGTCGACCTGGTGTTCCAACCGGCTGCGCGCGATCATCGTCTCCGCGATCGTCATCACGCGCTCGAGCATCTCCTTCTCGTCGGCCGCGCTCGCGAAACACGTCACGCGATGCACGGGCATGTTCGCCGGCAACATGTGCGGCCGGAACGGATCGGAGAGCTTGCCGGCTTCGAGCGATCCGGCGACGCGCGACGCTGCTACGCGCTATTCCCGGATAGCCCGTGCATCGGCCGCCGCAATGCGGCGTCGAACGGGTTCGTGCGCGGGCCGATCGCGTCGGCCTGGCGCCTGAGCAGCTCGACGACCATCGGCATCCGGTCGTCGCCGAGACGCGACGCCAGCGTGCCGACGCTCAGCGCGCCGACCGGATAACCGGTGCGGTCGAGGATCGGCACCGCGACGCCGGCCATCCCGTCGAGCACGCCGCTGTTGCGGCCCGCATAGCCGAGCTGGCGCACGCGTTCGATCTCGGTGCGCAGGTACACCTCGTCGAGCACGCCGTAGCCGCGAATGCGCGGCACGTTGAAGCGGATCACCTCCTCGCGCTCGGCTTCCGGCAGGAACGCGAGGATCGCGAGGCTGCCCTGCCCGACGCCGAGCGCGATGCGCCCGCCGATGTCGCCGGTAAACGAGCGGATCGGGAACGGCCCTTCGCACAGATCGAGACACACCGCGTCGAAGCCGCTCTTCACGAGCAGGAAGATCGTCTCGCCGAGACTCGCGCACAGCCGCAGCAGCGCGGGCCGGCACAGCGTACGCATGCTGCTCGGGTTGCCCGCCAGCGCGGCGAGCGCGAAGAAGTCGACGCTCAACCGGTACAGCTTCGACTGCTCGTCCTGCTCGACCATCCCTTCGGCGATCAGCGATTGCAGGATCCGGTGCGCGGTGCCCTGCGTAAGGCCGACGGCCTTCGCGAGGTGCGTGACGCGCACGCCGTCCTGCTGCATGCCGGCCAGTGCGCGCAGGATCGCGAATGCGCGCTGCAGCATGCCGGTGCCCGGCGGGCCGGCGGCATCGGCCGCATCGGCGGCGGCGTCCTCGTCCGGGGCCGGCACGCTTGCGGCACGCGACGTTCCGCGCGAATGAGGTTCCTGCATGCGAGTTCTCCTCGATGATTTCAGTGAACGGAATACGCCTGCCGCCATTGTCGTGCCGCCGAAATGCGTCGGGCATCCGGATGTGCACGGGATTGACGCGCGCTTTTCATCGCCTCACCCGCCTTCACTCAACGGAACGATTTTCCCGAGATGTCTCAAACAATTCCGTTGACTGGAATTTTTCGAAAATTCATCCCGCTGAGCAGAATTGGAAATTGACGCTCCCAAATATGGCTGGCTAGAGTCCGCGTCAATGACGCACCGGCCATCCGGTGTACGAACCCGGAGCTCCCCATGTCGTTTCTCACGCTTACGGATCTGACGAAATCGTTCGGCGAGCTCACGGCCGTCGCCGACGTCAACCTGTCGGTCGAACAAGGCGAATTCGTGTCGCTGCTCGGGCCGTCGGGCTGCGGCAAGACCACGACGCTGCAGATGATCGCCGGCTTCGTCGACGTCACGCGCGGCCGCATCGCGCTCGACGGTCAGGACATCACGCACATGAAGCCGAACCGCCGCGGGCTCGGCATCGTGTTCCAGAGCTATGCGCTGTTTCCGCACATGAGCGTCGCGGAGAACGTCGGCTTCGGTCTCGACATGCGCGGCGTCGACAAGGCGGAGCGCGCCGAGCGCATCCGTGCGGCGCTCGCGCTCGTGCGTCTCGATGCGCTCGCGCACCGCTTTCCGCGCGAGCTGTCCGGCGGCCAGCGGCAGCGTGTCGCGATCGCGCGTGCGGTCGTGATCGAACCGCCGGTGCTGCTGCTCGACGAGCCGATGTCGAACCTCGACGCGAAGCTGCGCGAGGAGATGCAGTTCGAACTGCGTACGATCCAGCGCAAGATCGGCACGACGACGATCATGGTCACGCACGATCAATCGGAAGCGCTGTCGATCAGCGATCGCGTGGTCGTGATGGAAGCCGGCCGCATCACGCAGACCGACACGCCGTATCGCGCGTACGAACGCCCGGAGAACCACTTCGTGTCGCAGTTCATCGGCAAGGCGAACCTGCTGCCCGGCACCATCGTCGCGCACGACGGCGACGCGATCCGCATCGACCTCGGCCACGATCTCGCGGAGACGGGCCGCACCGCGCACCTGCCGGCGCGCGAGCGCGACGTGCGCATCGGCGACGCCGTATCGGTGTGCATCCGTCCTGAAAAACTGCGCCTGTGCGCGCCGGGCGCGGGCCGCTTCGCCGCGACCGTCACGAGCCGCTTCTTCCTCGGCAGCCAGTGGCTGTACCGCGTCGACAGCGCGCTCGGCGAAGTGCTCGTCTGCTGTCAGAACGAAGGGGCGGAGCCGCTCGCGGAAGGTGCGCCGGTCGGCGTCGACTGGCACAGCGACGCGGTGCGCGTGATGCGGCGGGAGGCCTGAATGGGACAGCCTGCCCGACCGCTCCCGACCGACGGCACGCCGGCCGCGCGCGCGCAATCGGCGGTGCCCGCGCCCGCATCCGATGCCGCGCCGCCACGCGCCACCGGCGGTCGCACGTCGCGCGCGTCGTGGCGCGCCCATGCGCCGCTGTGGCTGATGTGCGCGCCCGCGTTCCTGCTCTTCGCCGCGCTCGTGCTCGTGCCGCTCGCGATGACCTTCGCGCTCACGCTCTACCGCTACGACCCGGCCACGGGCCCGATCGCCGCGTTCCAGTTCGGCAACTACGCGGAAGTGCTCGGTTCGTCGTACTTCCACACGATCTTCGCGCGCACGTTCGGCATTGCCGCGCTGACCACCGCGATCTGCGTCGCGATCGGCACGCCCGAAGCGTACGTGCTGTCGAAAATGCGCGACCCGTGGCGCTCGCTGTTCCTGCTCGTCATCCTTGCGCCGCTGCTCGTGTCGGTCGTCGTGCGCGCGTTCGGCTGGAGCATGCTGCTCAACACGAGCGGGCTCGTGAACCAGACGCTCGGGCTCGTCGGTCTCGGGCCGTACAAGCTCGAATACACGACGTTTGCGATCGTGATCGCGCTGGTGCACGTGATGCTGCCGTTCATGGTGATCCCCGTGTGGACGGCGCTGCAGCGGCTCGATCCGCAGACCGAGCACGCGGCGCTGTCGCTCGGCGCGTCGCCGTTCACGACGCTGCGCCGCATCGTGGTGCCGCAGCTGATGCCGGGCGTGCTGTCCGGCAGCCTGATGGTGTTCGGGCTGTCGGCGAGCGCGTTTGCGATTCCGGGCCTGCTCGGCGGACGCCGGTTGAAGGTCGCGGCGACCGCCGTCTACGACGAATTCCTAGGCTCGCTGAACTGGCCGCTCGGCGCGACGATCGCGGTGCTGCTGCTGGTCGCGAACCTCGTCGTGATGCTCACCTACTACCGCGTGCTCGAACGCCGCTATGCGCGCAGCCTCGGAGGCGCTTCCCGATGAGAAAGAACGGCCCCTTCGCCCTGGCGTTCCACACGCTCGTGATCCTGTTCGTGCTCGCGCCGCTCGTGATCGTCGTGCTCGTCGCGTTCACGCCCGACGAAACGCTGACGCTGCCGACGCACGGCCTGTCGCTGCGCTGGTTCCGCGCGATCCTCGACTATCCGGACTTCGTCACCGCATTCGCCAACAGCGTGAAGCTCGCGTTCGCGTCGGCGACGCTGTCGCTCGCGATCGCGTTACCCGCCGGGCTCGCGATCGGCCGCGCGGCGTTTCCCGGCCGCGCGTTCCTGAACGGCCTGCTGCTGTCGCCGCTCGTGATCCCCGGCCTCGTGCTCGGCATCGCGCTGTTGCGGTTCTTCGCGCTGATCGGCGCGACCGGCTCGTTCGCATGGCTGGTGCTCGCGCACATGATCGTCATCACGCCGTTCGTGATGCGGCTCGTGCTCGCTTCCGTCGCCGGCCTCGACCGCAGCGTCGAGCAGGCCGCATGCTCGCTCGGCGCCGATCCGTGGACGACGTTCCGCCGCATCACGCTGCCGATGATCGTGCCCGGCATCACCGGCGGCTGGCTGCTCGCGTTCATCAACAGCTTCGACGAACTGACGATGTCGATCTTCGTCACGTCGCCGCAGACGGTCACGCTGCCGGTGCGCATGTACATGTATGCGACCGAATCGATCGATCCGATGATGGCGTCGGTATCGGCGCTCGTCATCTTCATCACCGCCGGCGCGATGCTGCTGCTCGATCGCGTATACGGCCTGAACCGCATCCTGATCGGCCAACACTGATGACGACTTCCGTTTCCCGTTCCGCCGGCATCGCGGACGACGGCGCGCAGTTCGTGCGCGTCGCCGAACGCGATCGCGCCGCCGTCGCGTTCACGCTCGACGGTCGCCCCGCGCACGCGCTCGCCGGCGACACCGTGCTCACCGCGATCCTCGTCGCGCAGCGCCGCGTGCGCGTGAGCGAATTCAGCGGCAAGCCGCGCGCGGGCTTCTGCCTGATCGGCGCGTGCCAGGACTGCTGGGTGCGCACCGAGGCCGGCGCACGCGTGCGCGCATGCTCGACGCCGATCGTCGACGGCATGCGGATTCTCACCGGCGCGCAGCCCGCCGCAGCCGGAGAGGCATCATGAACGACGCGTTGCGACCGGTGATCGTCGGCGCGGGGCCGGCCGGCGTACGCGCGGCCGAGGCGCTGGTCGACGCGGGGCTGCGCCCCGTCGTGATCGACGAGAGCGCGCGCTGGGGCGGGCAGATCTATCGTCAGCCGCCGGCCGACGGCGCGTTCGCGCGCGGCAAGCGCGTGCTGTACGGCTTCGAGGCCGCGAAGGCCGATGCCGTGCACCGGACCATGGCCGCGCTGCTGCCGCACGTCGATTACCGGCCGAACACGCTCGCGTGGGCGTGCGGCGCGGGCCGCGTCGACACGCTGCAGGACGGCCGCGAGACGACCGTGCCGTTCTCGCACCTGATCGTCGCGAGCGGCGCGACCGATCGCATGCTGCCGGTGCCGGAGTGGACGCTGGCCGGCGTCTACACGCTCGGCGGCGCGCAGGTCGCGCTGAAGGCGCAGGGCTGCGCGATCGGCAGCCGCATCGTGTTCGCGGGCACGGGACCCTTGCTGTATCTCGTCGCCTATCAATACGCGAAAGCCGGCGCGCAGGTCGCGGCGGTGCTCGACACGAGTCCGCTGCGTCAGCAGGCAGCCGCGACACCGGCCCTGCTGCGCATGCCGTCCACCTTCGCGAAGGGGCTGTACTACATCGGCTGGCTGCGCGCGCACGGTGTCGCGATCGAAACGGGCGTCACGCTCGAGCGCGTGCTCGGCGAGCGGCACGTGACGGGAATCGCATGGCGCGCGGCCGGCGGCGACGCGCCGCCGCGGCGGCTCGACTGCGATGCGCTCGGCCTCGGCTTCGGGCTGCGTTCGGAAACGCAGCTCGCGGATCTCGCCGGCTGCCGGTTCCGTTTCGATCCGCTCAACCGCGCATGGCTGCCTGAACGCGACGCGGCCGGCCGCACGTCGGTGCGCGGCATCTACGTCGCGGGCGACGGTGCCGGCATCGCTGGCGCCGACGCGGCCGAGGCGTCCGGGCGACGCGCGGCGCTGGCGCTACTCGACGATGCGGGCATCGAAACGCCATCGCACGCACGTTCCGGCAAACCCGATGCAGCGACGCTGGAACGCAGGCTCGCCCGGCTCGGCGCGTTCCGCGCGGGCCTCGAAGCCGCATTCGCGCCGCCCGCCGCACTTGCCGCGCGGTGCCCGGACGACACGATCGTGTGCCGCTGCGAGGAAATCGACGCGGGTACGCTGCGACGCTGCATTCGCGGCGGCGAAGCGACCGAGCTGAATCGGCTGAAGGCACTGACACGCGCCGGGATGGGCCGCTGCCAGGGCCGCATGTGCGGCGACGCGACCGCACTCGTGCTCGCCGCGGAAACCGGCCACTCGCTCGCGGACGTCGGCCGGTTGCGCGCGCAACCGCCAGTGAAGCCATTTCCGATCTCCGCCGCGCTCGCGGGCGACGATGTCGCGGCGATTCCCGACGAGGCGCGCGATGAGTGAACTTCGCCACTACGACGTCGCGATCGTCGGCGGCGGGCTCGTCGGGGCATCGGCCGCGCTGGCGCTGACGCGGCGCGGCTTGCGCGTCGCGCTGTTCGAACGCCGCGACTGCGGTGCACAGGCGAGCGGCGTGAACTACGGCGGCGTGCGCTGCCAGGGCCGCCCGGCGGAACAGCTGCCGCTCGCACTGCGCGCGCGGCGCATCTGGGACCGCCTGCCCGAGCTGATCGGCATCGACGGCGAATTCGTCGTGTCGGGCCACTTGCGGCTCGCGCGCAGCGACGCCGATCTCGATGCCCTCGATGCCTACGCGGCGCTCGCCGGCGAGCACGGCCTGCCGCTGCAGGTGATGCGCGGCGACGCGTTCCGTCGCCGCTATCCGTGGCTCGGCCGCGCGGCGGTCGGCGGCTCGCTGTGCGCGACCGACGGACATGCGAACCCGCGCGTCGTGTCGCCCGCGTTCGCGCGCGCAGCCCGCGCGGCGGGCGCCGACGTTTTCGAGCACACGCCGGTCGACGAGGTCCGGCACGACGGCACGCGCTTTCACCTTCATGCCGGCGACCGCGCATGCGCCGCGACGTGGCTGATCAACTCGGCCGGCGCATGGGCGAACACGATCGCCGAACGCTTCGGCGAAGCCGTGCCGATGGAGCCGATCTACCCGAACATGTGGGTGACCGAACCGCTGCCGCCGTTCATCACGCACAACCTCGGCGTGTACGGCGGCGGCGTATACGCGCGGCAGGTCGCGCGCGGCAACTGCGTGATCGGCGGCGGCCGCGGCCGCGGCAACGGCGAATTCGGCCAGCCGTCGGTCGATACGACACGCGCGGTGATGCGCGATGCGTGTGCGCTGCTGCCCGCATTGCGCGACGCGCTGCTGATCCGGACGTGGAGCGGTGTCGAAGGCTGCACGCCGGACCACAACCCGATCGTCGGCGCGAGCCGCACCACGCCGAACCTGCTACATGCGTTCGGCTTTTCCGGCGGCGGTTTCCTGCTCGCGCCGGGCGTCGGCGAGGTGCTCGCCGATCTCGTCACGACGGGCGAAACCGCCACGCCACTCGATGCATTCTCGATCGGCCGCTTCTTCCCCGTGCCGACCGCCCCTTTCCGTCAAGAGGAGACCCAACGATGAAACTGCTCGGAACGATCGCGGCGGCTGCCGCACTCTGCATCGCAGGCGCCAGCGCGCCCGCGTTCGCGCAAACGAAGACGATCTACGTCGGCATGAACGGCGGGCCGATGGAAAAGGCCTATACGAGCCAGGTGCTGCCCGACTTCGAGAAAGCGAACAACGTGAAGGTCGTCGTCGTGCCCGGCACGTCGTCGGACGTGCTCGCGAAGCTGCTCGCGAACCGCAACAAACCGCAGATCCACGTCGCGTTCCTCGACGACGGCGTAATGGCGCGCGCGGTCAGTCTCGGCGTATGCCAGAAGCTCGACGATTCGCCGGTGCTGAAGGAGCTGTATCCGTTCGCGCGGATGAAGGACGACGTCGGCGCGGGCGTCCAGCTCGGGATGACCGGCATCGCGTACAACAAGAAACTGTTCGCCGAAAAGGGCTGGGCGCCGCCGACGTCGTGGATGGATTTCGCCGACCCGAAATACAAGGGCAAGGTCGTGTTCCAGTCCGCGTCGAGCAGCACGTTCGGGCTGCACGGATTTCTCGCGATCAACCGGCTGCTCGGCGGCAGCGAACAGAACGTCGAGCCCGGCTTCAGCAAGTGGGCGAGCACGGTCGGGCCAAACGTCGTCGAGTACATCCCGAACTCGGCGAAGATCTCCGAGATGGTGCAGACCGGCGAGGCCGGCCTGTTTCCGCTGACGCCGACCGGCGTCGGCGACCTGCAGGACAAGGGCATTCCGGTCGCGTATGCGAACCCGAAGGAAGGCCCGGTGCTGCTGCTCGTCGACCTGTGCGTGGTCGCGAACAACCCCGATCCGCAACTGGCCCAGAAGCTCGCGCAATTCCTGCTGTCCGCGTCCGCGCAGACGAAGGCGGCCGAGGCCGGCAAGCAGATCCCGACCAACCGCCTCGCGAAGATGCCCGCCGCGATGCAGCAAAGCCTCGGCAACGTCGACGACCTGGTGCGCAAGGTGACGGTGGTCGACTGGACGGCGATCAACGCGCGCCGCGCGCAGTGGGACACGCGCTGGAATCGGCAGATCGAACGGTAACGGGCGGCGGCGCGCGCGGACAAGGCCGGCGCGCGCCGCGAGCATCATTCACGGGAGTGATGGCACTCCCCTTTTCTGCGAATGTGACCGGCGCAGCGGCGGCGGCTACGCCGACACCCGCAACGCACGCTGTCCGGCCGCGAGCGCGGCGCCCGCGAACAGCGTCAGCGCCGAATACACGAGCCCGCGCGCGAGCCCGGCGCTGTCGGATACCCAGCCGATCGCGACAGGCCCGGCGATCTGCCCGAACGCGAAGATCGTCGTGAACGCGCTGATGCCCTTCGCCCAGCCTTCCGGCGGCAGGTTGTGGCGCACGAACGCGGTGGTCGACGCGACCGCCGACAGGAAAGTCGCACCGAACAGCACGCCCGACGCGAACGCGGCCGCCGGATGCACGAACAGCGCCGGCATCAGCGTCGCGACGCCGAGCAACGCATTGAGCGCGGCCAGCGCCTGGCCGCCGCGCATCCGGTCGAGCAGCCCCGACCACAACCGCGCCGACACGACGGTCGCGACGCCGAGCATCACGTAGAACGCGGACACGACCGCGCCGCTCATCCCCGCGCCGCGCAGCAGCGCGACGATGAACGTCATGTAGCCGATGTAGCCGACACCGAACAGTCCGTAGCCCGCGAGCACGAGCGCGAAGCGCGCGGGGCTCGCGGTGGCCGCCGGCGCGGCCCCGTCGCCCCGCACGGCGGGTGCCGCGTGCGCCTGCTCGATGCGACGCGCCGCCGCCACGGCGATCGCCGAGAACAGCACGCACGCGACCGCGAGCGCGAACCACGCCGGTTGCCAGCCGTGCGCGCGATGCACTAGCGTCGCGGGCACGAGCAGCGACGACGCGACGATGCCCCACCCCGTGCCGCCGTAATAGAGTCCGAGCAGCAGCCCCGCATCGCGCGGCGACGCGGACGCGAGCCGCGCCGCCAGCACGCCGCCGCTGATGAAGATCAGCGCGCTGCCGACGCCTGTCGCGAGCCGCTCGGCGAGCAGCGCGTTCATGCCGGACGTGAACCCGCATGCGGCCATCAGCACCGCGGTCAGCGCGCAGCCGGCCGCCAGCAGCGTGCCGGCACGCCAGCGCCGCGACAGGAACGGGAAGATGAGCGCGCCGATCAGGTAGCCGGCCGCGTTCGCCGTGTTCAACGCGCCGGCCTGCGCGAAGCTCCAGCCGAGATCGGTCTTCATCGGCGGAAGCAGCAGTGCATACGAGAAGCGCGCGAGGCCGAGCGCGATGGCGCTGCCGAGCGACAGGCAGATCGCGAGCCGCCATGCGGCCATCCGGTCGGTTTCGGTGGCGCCGGCATCCGGCCGTGCTCGGCCGGCGTGCTCCGGTTGCGGCGCTGCGCGCATCGCGGTGTCTCCATCGTGGTTCGAATCGTGCCGCCAGGATGGCGGTGCGTGCGCGGCTGCGGCCCGCGCGCGAAGTCGTCAGATGGTGCCAGAAAATCGGTGCAGCCGCCGGATCTGGCTCGGCGGCGGCTGGCGAACAGTTCGCATGGACGTTAGCCGTGTGCGCATCGTTCGTGAATGGTGAAAATCGAAACGATCGACGTGATTGCACTCTGAATTTAAATAAATCACATGAGTCAATTCGCCATTGACCGACCCGATATTAAAAAATAATCGGTGTCCTTCACAATTCGATTCATTCGCCTTTACCGCACGATATGCAGCGAACGCACTTGTTTAGCACGACACAGCTAAAAACGACGCAACGCATTGCATTCGCCAAATCATCAGACTAATATCGACGCCACTCGTCCGGTATTCAAAAAATTCCGGACGAGTGGCGGTCGTCCATTTACCGCGCTTTCATGTTGAATCGCTCATGTTCACCACAGGAGAATTGACATGCAGGAAACCCGGCAGATTGAATTGCTTGACTGGATGCAGGAAGACACGCACCCCGAGGCCGTCGACATGATGGTCGAGGATGCCGTGGTGCCGTTCGGCACCGCGCTCTGGCCGGTCTGAGCGGCCAGCCCGTTCCCGCGGAAGGGCCGCGGCCCTTCCGCCGCTTCCGGAGACACGCATGCTGAACCTGCACCGCGCGCTCGGCTGTCACCCGGCGCTGCGCGACAAGCTCGCACGCGGCGAAACGGGCACACTGCTGGTCGGCTACGACACCCGCAATCGCGACGTCGCGTTGCGCGCGTTTTCCGCCCTGCCCGACTCGCTCGACGCGACGACCCTCTGCCTCGAAACCACCCCGCCCGCCGACATCGCCGCCGCGCTCGCGCGCGCGGATCTGTTCGTGCTGCTGTACGACTCGTCGTGCCTGCCGACACCGTCGCCGAGCGGCCCGCCGTTCCTGGCCGCGATCCGTCCCGCGATCGTCGAGCACTGGAGCAAGTCCGTACTGTTCAAGGATTACGGCCCGCATCTCGACGAAGCGTTCGCCGAATCGCTCGACGACATCGCCGCGCGCAACGGCCGGCTGATCGAAGCGGCCGCGCGCGCATCGCAGATCCACTTCATCGACGAAGCCGGCAACACGCTGACCGGCTCGCTTTCACCGGACCAGAAATGGACGAGCGTGGACGGGATGGGCAATCTCGACGTCGTGCCCGGCGAGATCGCGACGCACGTCACCGACCTGCACGGCTCGATCCTATTCAGCGGCACGTTCCTCGGCACCGTGCCGTTCGCGATCAAGTACCGCGTGACGGAGCGGCTCGCGACGCTGCACGTCGAAGACAGCCTGATCGTCGATTTCGACAGCGACGACGCGGGCTTCCGGCGCGACTTCGCGGCGTACCTCGACCGGCATGACAATCATCGGCGCATCGAGGAATTCGGCATCGGCACGAACCTGGGCATCCGCGCGCTGTACGGCCGCAACGCCGGGTTCGAGGAGCGTCATCCGGGTCTGCATCTCGGCCTCGGCGGCGGCGCGAACGGCAGCCACCACCTCGACCTGATCTTCGCGCGCGGCACGCTCGCGTTCGACGAGCGGATCGTGTTCGACGGCGCGTTCGCCGTCTGACTTCGGAATCAGGCGTCGGCGACCGCCGCGTCGCCGAGCCACTTGACCATCACCAGGCAGTCGACGAAACCGAGCCGCGCGTGGCGATACGCGCGCGGCAAGCGGCCGACGATCTCGAAGCCGAGCTTCTGCCACAGCGCGACCGCCACCTCGTTCGTCGCGACCACCGAATTGAACTGCATCGCGAGAAAGCCGCGTTCGCGCGCCACCTGCTGCGAGTGCTCGCACATCAGGCGCGCGACGCCCTTGCCGCGCGCGGCCTCGCTGACCATATACCCGCAGTTGCACACGTGATCGCCGGGCCCGGCCGCGTTCGCCTTCAGGTAGTACGAGCCGAGCAGCACGCCATCCTCCTCGGCGACCCACGTGCAGAGCGGCGCGTCGAGCCACAGCGCGCGAGCGGCCTCCGGCGTCGCCGCCGGATCGAATGCATAGGTCTCCTGCGCGGCGACGATCGCGTGGTACGTGGGCCAGAAGCGGGGGAAGTCGTCTTCGGTCATCGGGCGAAGCGTGATCATGCGGGTTCTCTCGTGAAGGGATTTTGGAGTGCGCACGTGCGAACCGACGCGCGTGGCGCGACCCGGCGTCAGTGCGGGCCTCCGTCGCGCAGCAGGCCGCTGCGACAAGTGCCCGGCGGCACACCATACCATCGCTTGAACGCCTGCGAGAACTCGACAGGTCGCTGAAGCCGAGCCGCTCGGCCACGTCGGTCAGCGTAACGTAGGCCGGACCTGCCGGGCCGTACGTCGCGTCCTGCGGCGGCGCCGGCGGGCCGACGGTTTGAGCAGCCCCTCCCCCGCACGGCGCGTTTCCCCGTACGCGCCGATGAGATCGGCCGTTCGGCCGAATCGTCGTCGCACGCTGTCGCCCAACGGCAACCCGACGCCGAAAACCCTGCTCGCGGTACTCAAGACCGTCGGCCTGCGCCTGTCCGTCGTCCCCGCGCAACCGGCGCACGCCTGACGCGCCGCACGCGCTTCAAGGCTGCACCATCCACACGAGCAGCACCGCGGCCGGCGCCGCGCTCGTCCCCGCCGGCGGCCGTTCGACGGTCGGCTCGACCTGCAGCGCCTGCGCGATCGTCGCCGTATCGTCGACAATCGTCGTGCGCACGATCGTCATCAGTCGCGCGGGCCGATGCAGCGTCTCGCGGTACAGCGCGCCGTACCACAGCGGCCGCGTGCCGAGCGCATCCTGCAGCACGTACGGATAACGCCACAGCCGCAATACGAGGCGGCTGTCCGGACGGGCCGGATCGACGCGCACGAACACCCGGCGCGTACTTTCGCCCTGCGTGTAGCGCGGCAGCACGGGCAGCGCATCGGCCGGCGCCTGCGGCAGCAGCCAGCGCAGTGCCGTGGCGGGCGACCACGGCGTCGCGCGCTGCCAGCCGGCCAGCGAAAGATGGCGATCGAGCGTGTCCGACGTCGCGCACCATTGCAGCGGCAGATATTCCTCGCGATCGCCGCCGATCTCGGTGCGCCGCGTCGGCACGCGCTGCCACCCGCCGCGCATCCACTGATCGACGGTCATCGCGACGACGTCGCCCACGTGCGGACGCGCCGCGCGATCGAGCTGCCATTGCGCGGGCACGGTCCAGACACCGGTCGTCGCGAGCACGACGAGCACCGCGACCAGCGCGCCCCGCGGCTGCACATGCTCGCGCACGCGCCAGTACGCATAGGCGCCCGCCAGCATCGCGAACCACGCGAGCCCGAGGCTCCAGCCGCCGAGCAGACCCGACAGCCACGTATCGCCGACGTACAGCCGCGCGAAGCCACCGAGCACGATCCACAGCACGACCGCCGTCACGACCGGGATGCGCCACAGCGCGGGCCGGTCGCGCGTCAGCACCCAGCCGATGCCGCTGCTCGCGAGCATCGCGAACGCCGCATCGGCGTCGGGCAGGGGCACGTGCAGCGCGCCGGGCGGCAGGCTCGCGGGCATCGTGCCGGGCGTGCCGGCGCCGAACGCCGGCACGAGCACGACCGCGATGCCGACCGTCGCGAGCCACCATGCGGACGTTACCCAGCAGCGATGGATCATCAGCCAGACGAGAAACGCGGCCGCGACGATCAGCCCGGTATCGTGTCCGTGCAGCACCGCGAGCGCGCGCATCGCGGCGTCCACGGGCGGCGTGCGCAGGTTCTGAAGGAACGCATACAGCGCGATGTCGGCGTGCATCAGCGGATCGTTCGCGACGACGTCCTGCACGATGCCGGCAAACAGCCACACGCAGCCGACGAACAGCAGCGCGAACACGGGCACCGCGCCCGGCAGGCGGCGCACGTGCACGAACGTGTCGTGCAGCCGCGCGCCGAATCGCGGCCAGCGGCGTATGCATGCGTACATGACCGCGACGAGCGCGCGGTGCAGCAACGGCCAGCCGCGCCGCAGCGCGACGCGCACGCCGATCCACACGAGCGCGACCAGCGCGGCGATCACCAGCAGAATCGCGGCGACCCGCACGCTGATCGCGGCGGCCAGCATCGCCGACGCGCCGAACAGGATGCCCGGGGCGACGTGCACCGGCGCCCAGATCAGCGCCGACACGACGTTGACCGGATAGAACGACCGGCGCGGCAGCGTCGCGCACCCCACCACCACCGGCACGACCGCGCGCACCGGCGCGAGGAAGCGCGCGAGCACGATGCTCTTCATGCCGTGGCGCAGCACGAACTGCTCGCCGCGCGCATAGGCATCCGCGTAACCCAGCCGGACCCATCCATTTCGGATCGCGCCGCGGTAGTGGCGCCCGAGTTCGTAGCTGACCCCGTCGCCGACGATCGCGCCGGCGGCCGCGACGCCGATGGCCATCCAGCCGTCGAGCGCGCCCGCGCCGATCAGCGTGCCGGCCGCGAACATCACGGCGCCGGCCGGCACGACCGTGCCGATCAACGCGATCGCCTCGGCACAGGCGGTGGCGAACACGATCGCCAGCACCAACGCCGGGTGCGCGCCGATCGCGTTGAGCCACGCATGGATCGTGTCGCTCATCGCAGGCCGCGCGGCGTGGCGGCGCGAGGGGTCCGCACCGGGCCGGCGATGGCGTGGGGAAGGTTCATCGGAATGGGTGCGCGTTCGCGCCGGCCGATGGCGTCAGTCGAATTCGTGCTGCCGCGCGTCGGCTTCGAGCGGCGCGTCGTGGTAGCCGACCGTCGCGATCTGGTACAGATAGCGCGCGAGAAACGCGCCGATCGACCCGGCTTCTTCGTACTGGTGCACATGGCGGAATTCGTGCGTGAGCAGGCGTCGCGTGTCGTGGCCGCGCAGCACGAACACCGCGTGGCCGAGCGTGAGGCCGATCGTCCCCGGCGCCAGCAGGCCGGTGTCGCGCGCGATCGCGCCCAGCGCCGGCGAGTCGGGGAACGGCAACCGGTCGGCGACGACGACGCGAATCCGCTCCGGCTGCGCGACGCCCACGGTACGCGCGTCGTCGGCCTGCGCGGGTGTCAGCGGCACGCCCCGCGCGAGCCCGTCGGCCGCCTGCGCGTCGGCCCACGCGACGGCGTCGGGCAACGCGGACGGCAGGATGTCGGCGAGATCGATCATCGTGGCGGCTCCTCGGGTCTGGACGGTGCAATCAGGCACCAGTTTATCTCTGAATCAGGGTGGTCCGCGAGGCACGCCGTCCGCCCGACCGTAACGATTCCTCGGGAATACCCTCCCCGTCTGCCCCTACCGCCGGTACCATTTGACGACGACTATCTCGCTTCAAGACACATTCGACACCCAGATGTCTCAAAAATGTCCCGCAGGTGCACCATTTCCCGTTTCGGCGGCATATATTGGTCAGAAGAACCGCTGCGGCGACAACCGGCAGAGCAGCCCGCGGCGTCATCCCGAAGAGGACCGCTAGATGATCAGGGTAATTCTGGCTGACGATCACGCAGTCATGCGAGACGGACTGCGTCACATTCTGGAAACGGCCGGCGGTTTCGAGATCGTCGGCGAGGCGAGCGACGGCGCGGCTACGCTCGCGCTGGCCGAGCGTCGCGCCGCCGACGTGCTGCTGCTCGACCTGTCGATGCCCGCGCCGACCGGTATCGAGTTGATCCGGCTGGTCAAGACACAGGCGCCATCGCTACGCATGCTGGTGCTGACGATGCATGCGGAAACGCAGTATGCGGCGCGCACGTTCAAGGCCGGCGCGACCGGCTACCTGACGAAGGACAGCGCAACCGCCGAGCTCGTCCAGGCCGTCACCAAGGTCGCGGCCGGCGGCGTGTACGTGAGCGCGTCGGCGGCCGAAAGCCTCGCGCGCACGATGCGCGCGCCGTCCGAAATGCTGCCGCACGAGCGGTTGTCCGAGCGCGAACTCGACGTGATGCGCCGCATCGTCGCGGGCCAGACGGTCACGCGGATCGCGGCGGACCTCACGCTGAGCGCGAAAACGGTCAGCACCTACAAGACGCGCATCCTCGAGAAGATGGAGCTGCCGCACGAAGCCGCGCTGGTGCGCTACGCGATGCGCCACGATCTCGACCTCGGCGTCGACGACGCATGATGCCCGCATTCCGCTTCCGCCCCGCCGCGGCCGACGATGACGACGCGTCGGAGCCGTCGCGCCTGTTCATGTCGTCGCTGCCGCCCGAGCGGCGCGAGCGGCGGCTCGCGATCGCGACGGTCGTCGTGTCGGCCATGATCTTCGTCGCCCTCGCGCCGTTCGCGGGCATGCCGCTTGCCCGCGTGTGGGGCTTCATCCCCGTGTACCAGTCGGCAATCGTCGTCAACGACATGGTGACGGCCGGCCTGCTGCTCGGCCAGTACGCGATCCTGCGCGAGAAATCGCTGCTCGCGCTCGCCGTCGGCTACCTGTTTACGGGCTTCATGGCCGGCACGCACATGCTGACCTTTCCGGGGCTGTTCACGCCGACAGGCTTGCTCGGCGCGGGCGAACAGACGACCGCGTGGCTTTATCTGTTCTGGCACGGCGGCTTTCCGCTGGCGGTCGCCGCGTACACGCTGCTGCGCGCGGCGCCGCGCGCGCATCCGCCGTCGCTCGAGCAGCGTCGCGCCGCGATCCCGCTCCTGCTCTGCATCGTCCTGACGGCCGGCGCGACCGCCGCGCTCGCGCTGCTCGCGACCGCGGGCCAGCACCTGTTGCCGCGCATCATGCAGGGCAACCGGATGGCTCCGATGATGACGAACGCGATCGCGGTCGTCTGGGCGCTGAACCTTGCCGCGCTCGTGCTGATGTGGCGGCAGAGGCGCCGTCATTCCGTGCTGGACCTGTGGGTGATGATCGTGCTCGTCGCGTGGCTGTTCGACATCGCGCTGTCGTCGATGCTGAACCATGGGCGCTTCGACGTGGGCTTCTACGCCGGGCGAACCTACGGCCTCGTCGCGTCGGGCGTCGTGCTGTTCGCACTGCTGTTCGAGAACGGCCGGCTGCATGCGCAGACGGTGCGCGCGCTGGCCGGCGCGCGCTATCAGCACCTGCTCGTCGTGCAGAAGAGCGCGCAGCTCAACGAGGCGAACGAACGGCTCGAACAGCGCGTCGCGGCCCGGACCGCGCAGTTGAGCGCGTCGAACCGCGACCTGCGGCGCGAAGTCGAGGAGCGCGTGCGTGCGGAGCGGGCGCTGCAGGCGTCGCGTGAGGAGCTGCGCGAGATCGCGGCGATCAGCGCGAGCGCACGCGAGGCCGAACAGCGCCGCATCGCGCGCGAACTGCACGACGAACTCGCGCAGACGCTCGCAACGCTGAAGAACGATCTCGAATGGCTGCTCGACCACGTGCCGCAAGACGATGCGCCGCTGGCGCGCAAGATCGCGGCGATGCATGGTCTCGCGCGCGGCGCGGTGACGGCCACGCGGCGCATCGCGTCGGACCTGCGCCCGCTGATGCTCGACGACCTCGGGTTCGCGGCCGCGATGCAATGGCTCGTGGAGGACTTCCGGCATCGTCACGGCATGGCGTGCACGCTGCACGTCGAGCCGGGCGAATTGCAGCTCGACGAACCGTACGCCACGGCCGTGTTCCGCATCGCGCAGGAAGCGCTCGCGAACGTCGCGCGGCACGCGGCCGCGTCGAACGCGACCGTGGCGCTCGTTTATCGCGACGAGACGATCGCGCTGACGATTCGAGACGACGGCGCGGGATTCGATCCCGGCGCGCCGCGCAAGTCGGGATCGTTCGGGCTGGTCGGTTTGCGCGAGCGCGCATATCTCGTCGGCGGCACGCTGCGGATCGATACGACGCTCGGTGAAGGAACGACGGTGGAGGTCGATATTCCGGTGGCGTCGGCGCATGTGGCGATCGCGCATGACGAACGCGGGGCGTCGCGGACGGAGGGGTAAGGGCGAAGCAGCGACCGCGGGATACCGCTGCGGAAATCAGTGGCAGTCCTCTTCACACCGATGCCGGCCGCGAGGGTCGTTGGCAGCCCAAACGTGCACGTCGATCCCCGTCGTTTTCGTTTCGCTCTCCACGTATCTCGACCGCGTGCACCGTAGCACATCGGAACGATCGGAAGCTGGGGCCGCGCGGACCCGCAGCCCCGATGCGTCCCGCGCCCCTCACGCCCGCGCCGCCACCATCTCCCGCTCCGAGCGCGTCCACGCGACCAGCGCGCCGATGCCGAGCAGCGCGAGGCACACGATCGGCACGATCATCGGCCCGAATGCAGTGCCCGTCACCTTGCCCGCGAACGGCATCAGGTTCTGGCTGAAGAAGCCGCCGAGGTTACCGATCGAGTTGATCGCCGCGACGCTCGCCGCCGCACGCGCACCGGTGAAGTAGCGCGGCGGCATCGACCAGAAGCACGGGTACAACAGCGGGATGCACGCGCCGCCGAGCACGAGCGCGACGAAGCGCAGCGGCGTCGACGGCAGCACGAGGCTCAGCAGGAAGCCGAGCGCGCCGAGCGCCGCGACGATCGCGATCGTGCGCAGGATGCTCTTCGCGCGGCGCAGCTTCGACGGCAGCCACAGCAGCAGCAGCACCGCGAGCGCCCACGGCAGCATGCTCAGCAAGCCGTTCGTGCTGCTCGACACGCCGAACGATTTGACGATCGTCGGCAGCCAGTACGTGACGCCGTACAGCGACGTCGACATCAGCATGTAGGTCGCCGCGAACAGCATCACGCGCGGATCGAGCAGCGCCTTCCACGGCTGCGCATGCTCCGCCTGCGCCGGCTTCTCGCGCTCGAGCGCGGCCGCGACGATCTGCTTCTCGCGCTCGTCGAGGAACGGCGCTTCGCGGAACGACGCCGGCAGCACGCGGAACACGACGATCGCGACGAGCACGGCCGGGATGCCCGTCGCCACGAACACCCACTGCCAGCCCGCGAGCCCCCACACGCCGTTCAGGCTCAGCAGCACGCCGCCGACCAGCGAGCCGAGCATGTTCGCGAGCGCACTGCCGAGCGTGAAGATGCCGAGCACCTTCGCGCGGTAGCTCTGCGGAAACCACAGCGTCAGGTAATAGATCACGCCCGGATAGAAGCCGGCCTCCGCGATCCCGAGCAGAAAGCGCAGCGAACAGAACGCGGGCATCGACGTCGTGAAGCCCATCAGCACGGTGATGAGGCCCCACGTCAGCATGATCCGCGCGAGCCACACGCGCGCGCCGTAGCGATGCAGCGCGAGCGTGCTCGGCACCTCGAACAGCAGGTAGCCGATGAAGAACAGCGACGACGCGAGACCGAACGCGGCCTCGGTCATCCCGAGGCTGTGCACCATCTGCAGTTTCGCGAAGCCGACGTTCTGCCGGTCGATGAACGCGATCAGGAACATCACGACGAGGATGGGCATCAGGCGCCGCGCCATCTTCGACATGACGCGCTGCTCTTCTGTGGACGCGGGGTCCAGGGTTTCGGTGGTATTCACTGCGGGCTCCTCCGTGAATCGGTTGCTTGTCGGTTGAATCGGCGCCGCGCGCGATGCACGCGCGGGCGCAGGGGTGTTCGATGAAATCGGGGTTCGGCGACGGACGGCGACGGTCAGCCGGTCCGGTAGTCGTCGAGCATCGGCGCGAACATCTCGTGCCACGCGCGCGGCTTCGCCTTGATCGTGCCTGCGAGATACAGGAATTCGACGTAGTCCATCAGCTGGTTCGGCCGCACCGAGAAACGCGTGTCCGGCGCGGCGAGCATCTGCATCACGTCGTCGTGCGACACGCCGACACCCGACGAGGCCGCATACAGCGCGGCCGCCGCACGCGGGTCCTGCGCGATCAGGCGGTTCGCTTCGTCGAGTGCACCGAGAAATGCCGAGGCCAGCGCGGGCTCCGTATCGACGAGCCGCTTCGGCGCGAACACGACGTCGAGCGTCAGCGGGCCGAGCACGTCGACCGAATTCACGACGCGATGAATGCCCGGCTGGCGCAGCTCGAGCGTCGAGAACGGCGGTGACGTGAAGTGCGCGGTGACGCCGTTCTCGCGGCGGATCAGCGCCTGCATCGCCTGCGGATGCGGCAGGTTCACGGTGATCGAATCGAGCTGCGCGAAATGCTTCGCGCCGAGCTGCCGGCTCGCGACCATCTGCAGCACGACCGCCGACAGCGACGTGCGGATGCCCGGTACGGCGATCCGGTCGGACGGCGTGAAGTCGCGCAGCGACGCGAGGCCCGGCCGATTCGCATTGAGCGACAGCGATGTCGTGGACAATCCGCTGATGCCGATCACCTCGACGTTCGGAATCCCGCGCGCCCGCGCCCACAGCTCGATGAAGCCCGGCGCGCCGGCGCCCGCGAAATCGAGCGTGCCGGCCATCATCGCGTCGTTGACGGAATTGCCGCCGTCGAGCAGCACCCAGTCGACCGCGACCTCGCGCAGGCCGTGCCGCGCCGCGTGACGCTCGAACAGGCGCTGCTTCTCCATCACGAGCAGCGGCAGGTACAGCACGCCATAGCCTTTCGAGATCCGCACCGTGCGCGGCTTCGCGCGCACCAGCGACGGTGCGGCAAGCATGCCGAGGCCGGCGGCGAGCAACGCGCGGCGGCGTGGCGACGTGATCATGCGCATGCCTGCGGACGGTGGGCGGCAAGCGACGACGCGGCAGCCCGCGTCAGGCTTCGCCGTGCATTCGGCCGCGCCTTCGTCGTGCCCGTGACATGCTGCATGTTGCCGTCTCCTCTGGTATTAATGCCGTCATCGCTCGTTCCGGCTGAACACAGGTTATCGAGCGAGTCTGAGAAAATGCTGACATCCCGGCCCCGGGAAAACCCCTAACTCATCTACCTGCAAACGGCACCATGCGCATTCTCGTCGTGGAGGACGATGCCGAAATCGGCGCGGCGATCCGCAGCCGCCTCACGCGGCTCGGCCATGCCGTCGATCTCGAAACCAACGGCTCGACCGCGAACGGCTTGCTGCGCGTCGAGCGCTTCGACCTCGTCGTGCTCGATGCGAACCTGCCCGGCCTCGACGGCTTCGCGGTGCTGCGCAACCTGCGCACGTCGGGCAGCACGACGCCGGTGCTGCTCGTTACCGCGCGTTCCGCGATCGACGACCGCGTGAGCGGCCTCGGCCTCGGCGCCGACGACTATCTCGTGAAGCCGTTCGACTACCGCGAACTCGATGCGCGCGTCCAGGCGCTGCTGCGTCGCAACAGCGGCCATGCGAACGACGTGCTGACGCTCGGCGGCCTCGTGATCGACCGCAGCAGCCGGCTTGCCGAACTCGACGGCCAGCCGCTGTCGCTGTCGCGCCAGGAGTTCGCGCTGCTCGAGATCCTCGCAAGCCGCCCGCAGCGGATTTTCTCCAAGGACGAACTGCTGAACCAGCTGTTCAGCTTCGGCAACGAGCCGACCGCGAACGCGGTCGAGCAGTACGTGACACGCGTGCGCAGGAAGCTGCAGGGCAGTTCGGTCGAGATTCGCACCGCGCGCGGGATGGGGTATCAGATTGCGGCGCATTGACTGGTTCCCGAAGACGCTGTTCGGGCGCACGCTGCTGTTCATCGCGCTCGTCGTCGCGACCGGCGCGCTCGCGCTTGCCGTGATCGCGCGCTACTACGCGGGCGTCGCGGCCGAACGCGCGTACGACCAGTTGCTCGCTGGCGCCTCGATCCAGGTCGCGGAGAACCTGTACGTGCAGGGCGGCGTGCTCGCGCTGAACCCGCCCGTCGCCGCGCTATCGACGCTGTCGCGCTACGACCTCGTCTACTACAAGGTCGTCGACTCGCGCGGCGTCGTCGTGGCCGGCTACAACGATCTCGCGAGCTCCGCGACGCTCGCCGCCGCGAAACAGGGCCCGGCGTTCGCGAACGCCGTCTACCAGGGGCACCGGATCCGCACCGCGACCATCGCACGCTACATGCCCGAGGAAAGCACGCCGGGCTGGGCGCTCGTCACCGTTGCGCAGACAACCAATTCGCGGCAGCAGCTGACGAACGACATGAGCATCAAGGTGTGGACGCTGATCCTGCTGATGAGCGTGCTCGCGATCGGCGCGAGCGGCCTCGCGATCCGACGCGGGCTGCGCCCGCTCGCGCAGATCGGCACGATCATCGCCGCGCGCGACCCGGCCGATCTGCGGCCGGTGGCCGTCGATACGCCGAGCGAGATCGACGCGATCATCGGGTCGATCAACGGACTGATGCACCGCCTCGCCGAACGGATCAACGCGATGCAGCGCTTCATCGCCGATGCCGCGCACCAGATGCGCACGCCGCTCGCGCGCCTCGACGCACAGATCGAATTGCTCGACGGGGAAGTCGATCCCGCGCGCCATGCGGCGCGGCTCGATGCGCTGCGCGCGACCTGCTCGGACGTCGGCCGCCTCACGGGGCAGTTGCTCAATCATGCGATGGTGATTCATCGCACCGAGGTCGTGCCGCTGCAACCCGTCGACCTCGTCGCGCTCGCGAAGGACGTGCTCGGCCGCACGATTCCGCTCGCGGACGCGCGCGACGTGGCCGTCGCTTTCGCGAGCGACGCGCCGCATGCGTGGATCGACGGCGATGCGATCAGTCTCCAGGAGGCGTTGTCGAACGTGCTGCACAACGCGCTGCTGCACGGGCATGCGGACGACATCGTCGTGTCGGTCGCCAGCGTGGGTAATGCGGATCAAGCGGTGACGCTGACCGTCACCGACAACGGGCGAGGGATTCCGCGCGAGCATTGGGACGCGGCGCTGCAGCCGTTCGTCCGGATCGCGCCGGACGGCAGCGAGCGTCGAACCGGGTCGGGGCTCGGGCTCGCGATCGTGCAGGAAGTGATGAAGGCGCACGGCGGGCGCATCGGGTTCGCGTTTCCCGATGCGGGCGGGTTCGCGGTGGTGCTGACGTTTCCGCGAGCGGTGACGAAGCGCCCAGGTTAAGCCTTGTGCGTCGACAACAGAATGCTCGTCTCCGTATTCGCGATCCCGTCGATCAATCGGATCGCGCCGAGCACGCGGTCGAAATGCTCGAGCGAATCGGCATGCAGTTCGGCGATCAGATCCCAGCGCCCGTTGGTACTGTGGATCGACGCGACGTTCGGATGCCCGCGCAGCACCTTCACCACTTCCGCGCCGCGATTGCCCTGCACCGCGATCGACATCAGCGCGCGGATCCGGTGCCGCTCGGCTGCCGGCTTGAGCCGCACCGTATAGCCGACGATCACGCCGTTCTTCTCCAGCCGCGTCAGCCGGTTCTGCACGGTCGCGCGCGCGACGCGCAACGCCTTCGCGAGGGCGACGACGGGCATCCGCGCGTTGTCGCGCAGCAGCGCGATGAGCTGCCGGTCGACGTCGTCGAGCGTAATCATGAACGGACCTTCCTGTTGAACGTGAGACGGCCGCCAGCGTGCGGGACGGCGCGCATTTCGACCAGCATGGATCGGACAAACTGCCGGATATGGCCAGCAATCTGCCAAGTCTATCGATAAATCTGCCACTTTTGCCGTCTTTTTGTTGGCTCGACTCACGGAAATAATGACTCCATCGACCGGCCACACACGCCGCGACACCGTTTTTGATGGAGCCGGGGCCCGGGCCGACGCGCCCGCCCCGGTCGACCAGGACGCCTGGACACCCGTACCGGCAAGAATTGGAGACAAACCGATGACCCGCTTCCTCGACGTTCCCGCCACCGCCCGACTGATCGCCAGGACGGGCGTCACGACGTTCCTGCGCGAGCTCGTCGACACGCTGCGCGCCGATTACCTGCACTGGGCCGATTTCGACAAGTCGCCGCGCGTCGCGTGCCACTCGCGCGACGGCGTGATCGAGCTGATGCCCGTCGCGAACGCATCGCTGTTCGCGTTCAAGTACGTGAACGGCCACCCCGTCAACGCAGCGCGCGGCATGCACACGGTAATGGCGTTCGGCGCGCTCGCCGAAGTCGACACCGGCTATCCGCTGCTGCTCGCCGAACTCACGCTGACCACCGCGCTGCGCACGGCCGCGACGTCGGTGCTCGCCGCGCAGGCGCTCGCCCGCCCCGACTCGCGCACGATGGCGCTGATCGGCAACGGCGCGCAGAGCGAATTCCAGGCGATCGCGTTCCATACGCTGCTGGGCATCGACGAAATCCGCGTGTTCGACGTCGACCGCCAAGCGACTGACAAGCTCGTGAAGAACCTCGCCGCCTACCCTGAATTACGCATCGTGCGCGCCGCGTCGACCGCCGACGCCGTGCGCGGCGCCGACATCGTGACGACCGTCACCGCCGACAAGGCGTACGCGACGATCGTCACCACCGACATGATCGAGCCCGGCATGCACCTGAACGCGGTCGGCGGCGATTGCCCGGGCAAGACCGAGCTCGAGGCGGGCGTGCTGCAAGCGGGCCGCGTGTTCGTCGAATTCGAGCCGCAGTCGCGCATCGAGGGCGAAATCCAGCAGATGCCGGCCGACTTTCCGGTGACCGAGCTGTGGCGCGTGCTGCAGGGCGAGACGGCCGGCCGCGAAGGCGCGGACGAAGTCACGGTGTTCGACTCGGTCGGCTTCGCACTCGAGGACTACTCGGCGCTGCGCTACCTGTACGCGCTCGCGCAGCAGCACAACGCGGGCGTCGAGATCGCGCTGATTCCGCCGGCCGTCGATCCGAAGAACCTGTTCGCGCTGATCGACGATCCGGCCGCGATCGCGCAGGGTCACGCGGCCTTCGTGACCGAAGCCGTCGCCGCGTTCGCGCGCTGATCGTCATCCCGGGCGGCGTGCGCGCCGCCCTGCTTCCCGCTTCTCGCCCTCACCGTTCATGAATCTCGTATCGATCCAGGCGCCGACATCCGTCGTGATGATCCGGCCGCACCGCTTCCTGCCGAATCCGCAGACCGCCGCCGACAACGCGTTCCAGCGCACGGCCGCCGCCGGGGCAAACGACACCGCATCGGTGTCGGCCGCCGCGCGCGACGAAGTCACGGCCGCGGCGCAGACGCTCGCCGAGGCAGGCGTGCGCGTGCACGTGTTCGACGACCACGGCGAGCGCGACACGCCCGACTCCGTGTTCCCGAACAACTGGTTCTCGACCCATCCGGGCGGGCATGTCGCGCTGTTTCCGATGTATAGCCCGAACCGCCGCCGCGAGCGACGCGCGGACATCGTCGAGATGCTGAAGGCGCAATACCGCGTGCAGGACGTGATCGACTACTCGGGGCTCGAATACGACGACGTGTTCCTCGAAGGCACCGGCGCGATGGTGCTCGACCACGTCGCGCGGATCGCGTACACCGCGCGTTCGCGCCGCGCCGATCCGGTCGCGCTCGAACGCTTCTGCACGCACTTCAACTTCGAGCCGATCTGCTTCGACACGGCCGACGCGAACGGGAACCCGATCTATCACACGAACGTGATGATGAGCGTCGCAACGGCGTTCGCGATGATCGGCCTCGACCTGATCGCCGACCGCCGGCGCCGCGACGAAATCGCGCAACGCCTGACCGAAACGGGCCGCACGGTGATCGCGCTCGATCACGCGCAGATCGCGAATTTCGCGGGCAATACGCTGGAATTGTCGGGCAAGGACGGGCGCGTGCTCGCGCTGTCGCGGCGCGCGTTCGACTGCCTCACGGGCGACCAGCGCGCGACGATCGAGCGCTCCGCGCGGCTGCTGCCGCTCGACGTGCCGACGATCGAACTGGCCGGCGGCTCGGTGCGCTGCATGCTCGCGGGCATACACCTCGCGCGGCGGGCAACCGCGCCGGATGCGATCGCCGTGGAATCGGTCGCGTTGCCACGCGAGACGACGCCGCAAATCTGACCGGCAGACTCACGAAGCACGAACGGCTGCCGATGCGATGCAACGGCAGCCGTTTCTTGTTCGAAGGGTATTGAATCGGCGGGCGTCGGCCCGCATCGGCAACGCCGCAGAATGCTCCGGTATCCGAACGATACCGGAGCCCTCGCGCCGCTCACCCCGCCAGCAGCTTCAACCCGGCCGGCAGCGTTTCGCCGAACACGCGTGCCGTGTCGGCTTCGTCGAACGCGATCGCCTCGCGCACCATGTCGATCCACGCGGCCGACGCATTCGCGGCCGACAGACGCCGGATCACGGCCTCACGTGTCTCGTCCGGCAAATCGCGTTCGCGGTCACCCGTCATCCGCGCGATTTGCGCGACCGCGAATGCCGCGGGTTCGACCTGCTTCCAGTCGAGCGCGAACAGCGCGTCGAGCCAGCGGTTCGCGACATCGGCCGGCACGACACTGTGCGCGCTGCCGTAGAACGGCCGCCGCGCACCGATCCGCCCGAGCGCCCACGCGCAGAGCGTGCGCTCGGCCGGCTTCTGCAATTGCACGATCAAACGCTCGGCCAGTTCCACCTTGCGCTCGACCGGCAATCGTTCGAGCGACGCGGACAAGCGCGTCATGTCGGCCGGGCCGACCTTGGCCGGGTCGAACGGCAGCTTGCGGCGCTTGTCGTCGGACGGTTCGAGGAACGCAATGGCGTCGCGCACCTGCGCCTGCGCGTCGTCGTCGAGGCCGCCGGCCGCGCGCCGCCACAGCGTCCACCACTCGGACCACACCTGCGCGTCGTTCACGTATTGAATCCCGTCGTCGAACAGCGGCCACAGCTGTTCGATGCGCCACGCATCGAGCGGATGGCCGAAGCCCGGGCGCAGGCAATATCCGGCGAGGTTCAGCCACGCGCGTTCGTGATCGGCCGAGCGCCGGCGGCGACGCGCCCGCGCGAGCAACGCGTCGAACAGTTCGCGCGCGAGTGCGACGTCCCACTCGTCGCGCGGGCCGAGCACCTGTTCAAGTTGTGCACGCAACCGTCGCGTGTCCTTCGGCGTGACGTCCGCGGCCTTGCTGCCGAACGAGCGGTCGATCAGCTCGATCGCATGATCGAGACGCGGATGGCGCGCGAGCGCGGTGTCGCCGACCTGTGCGGGCGCATCGCCGCGCAACTGGAATTCGAGCCGCCAGCGTCGCGACGTGTCGTCGGTCGCGATGCAGTGCATTTCGAGCGTGCCGACTTCGGTCAGCGATGCCGTGAGTTTCACCGGCGTTTCGCGTGCGTCGCTGCCGGCTTGCCGGTCGACGACCGTCGCGATCGGCGGCAACCGCACGAAATCGCCGCCTGCCAGTTCGACGAGGTCGCCGGGCCGGTATGCCGTCTCGGCCACCGTCGACACGAGGTGGAAACGCACCGGCTGCCCGAGCTGGAGCGCGAACGTGCGCTCCTCGAGCCGGATCTCGCGGCCCTCTTCGGAACCGCGCGGCAGCAGGCAGACGCCACGCGCGGCCGCGTCGCCGTCACCGTCGTCGAGCACGAGGAAATAACTGCGCGCGGAGCCGCCGCCGATGCGCGGCGCATGCCCCGCCCGCGCAAGCCCGTAGGCCACCGCGCCGCGCGCGACCGCCACGTCCGGATGCGCGTTGTGCAGCACGTCGAGCGGCGCGCCGCGCCACGCGCCGAGCGTCTGCGCGAGACGGCCGGCGAGCGCGCCCGCGCGAAACACGCCGCCATTGAGCAGCAGCGTGTCGGGCAGCGGCCCTTCCGCGTGGCGATTCAGGAACGCGGCGACGTGGCGCGTGACGGCCGGGTCGCTCGCATACGGCAAGCCGAATTCGACGATCGCGGCCCGCGCGCGGCGCGGCAGCTCGCCGGCGTCGACCTGCGGAAAGAAGCCGTCGACGACGATCTGCTCGACTTCCTGCCGCGTCAGCTCGGCCGAGCGCGCGCCGCCGACGAGCTTGCTGCCCGCGCCGAGCAGCGTCACGGTGACGGACGCCGGCGCGTCGTCGCCGAGCAGCCGCTCCTTCGCCGCGCGGCAGCGTTCGACGAGCTGCGACAGGCTCGCGGCGGACAGCCGTGTGCCGGGCTCGGTCAGCCGCGTCTCGACCAGACGCGCGAGTGCGAGGTCCATGTTGTCGCCGCCGAGCATCAGGTGATTGCCGACGCCGACGCGCGTGAAGGCCGGTTCGCCGTCGTCGCCCGGCGCGACGTCGACGAGCGTGAGATCGGTCGTGCCGCCGCCGACGTCGCAGATCAGCACGCGGCGCGCGGCGGCAAACGTCTCGCGCAACGTCTCGCGCTGGCCGTACAACCAGTCGTAGAACGCGGCCTGCGGCTCTTCCAGCAACCGCAACGCCGGCAGTTTCGCGCGTCTGGCGGCCTCGACCGTCAACGCGCGCGCGCCGTCGTCGAACGATGCCGGCACCGTCAGGATGACGTCCTGCTTCGCGAGCGGCGCGTCGGGAAAGCGTGCATCCCACGCGGCGCGCACGTGCGCGAGATAGCTCGCGCTCGCGTCGACCGGCGACACCTTGTCGACGCCTTCGGCCGCGCCCCACGGCAGGATCGGTGCGAGCCGGTCGACCGATGCGTGCGACAGCCAGCTCTTCGCGCTGGTGACGAGCCGCCCCGGCACCTGCGCGCCGAGCGTGCGCGCATATCGCCCGATCACGGCCGGCGGCGCACCGGCCGCGGCCGCGCCGGCCGTCGAATCGGACGCCCAGGGCAAGCGCAGCGCGTCCGGCGGCAGTTCGCCCGCCGCCGGGTGATAGCGCACCGACGGCAGCAGCGGCTGCGCGGCCACCGCGCCGGTGCCGACCAGCTGCTCGACGTCGAACACGCGGATCGCGTCGGAGCCGGCCTCGACGTATGCGACGACCGTGTTGCTCGTGCCGAGGTCGATGCCGACCGTATAGCGCTTCATCGCGCTCAGGCGGCGCCGCGCACGTCGAACTCGACCTTCCAGCGCTCGTTCGTGCCGCTCGGGATCGCCTCGAGTTCGAGCGTGCCGGCTTCGGTCACGCGCGCGTGCAGCTTGACCGGCACGACCTCGCCGACCGTACGCCCTTCGGCAGGCAGCGTTGCCTGGATTTCCTCGAGCTCCTGCAGCTCTTCGGGCGACCAATAGTCGAGCAGCGTGCCGACCTCGTCCTGACGACGCACCGACGATCCGAAGAAGCGGAACTGCACCGGTTCGCCGACGACGAGGCCGAACTCCTGCGGCGGCAGCGCCGCATCCGAGCCTTCCTCCATCCCGAACGGCGCGACGCACAGCGCCTGCACCGGCGGCTCCAGCCCCGGCACCGCGGGCATCGCCGACTCGATCGCGACGTAGTACGCACGCGCCGTGCCGCCGCGGATACGCACGCCGCGGCCGCGCTTCACGTAACCGTAATAGGCCGCGCCGCGCGCGACCGCCAGATCGAGATCCGCGCCTTCGAGCAGGCGCGCGGACGGCGCGCCTTCGGCGGCCAGCCAGCTGTTGAGCGTGTCGAGCACGCGCTGCGTGAGCAGCGTCGACTTGAACACGCCGCCGTTGAACAGCACCGCGGTCGGATGCAGGAAGGTCGCGCCTTGCGGCAGCGTGCGCTGCACGCCGTCGAGCGCGTCGAGCGCCGCGACCTGGCGGCCGAGGAACGCCGCGAGATGGCGCGTGATGCCCGCGTCCTGCGCATACGGCAGGCCGAGTTGCGTCAGGCCGACGCGCGCGCGGCTCACCGGACGCGCCGCCGCATCGACTTGCGGGAAGAAGCCTTCGAGGATCGTCTGCGTGAGTTCCGCGCGCGTCAGCTCCGTGCGGATCGAGCCGCCGATCAGCTTCGAGCCGCGGCTCGGCACGACGAGCGGCACCGCGTCGGTCGTCGGGTCGGACAGCAGGGTTTCTTTCGCGGCGCGGCACGCGTAGGTCAGCGCGCGCAGTTGCCACGGATCGGCCTGCGTGCCCTGCTGCGCGAGCTTGCGCGCGACCACGTGCGCGAGCGCGAGGTCCATGTTGTCGCCGCCGAGCAGGATGTGCTCGCCAACCGCCACGCGATGCAGTTCCAGGTTGCCTTCGCGCTCGACCACCGCGATCAGCGACAGGTCGGTGGTGCCGCCGCCGACGTCCACGCACAGGATCAGGTCGCCGACCCGCACCTGCTTGCGCCAGCCGCCTTCGCTCTTCTGGATCCAGCTGTAGAGCGCCGCCTGCGGCTCCTCGAGCAGCGTCATCCGCGAATAGCCGGCGGCACGCGCGGCTTCCGCCGTCAGTTCGCGCGCCGCCGGGTCGAACGACGCGGGGATCGTGACCGTCACGTCCTGGTCGGCGAACGGCGCGTCGGGATGCGCGTGGTCCCACGCTTCGCGCAGGTGCGTCAGGTAGCGAATCGAGCTTTCCAGCGGCGACACGCGCGACACCTCGGGCGGCGCATCGCTCGGCAGGATCGCCGCGCGGCGATCGACACCCGGATGGCACAGCCAGCTCTTCGCGCTCGACACGAGGCGGATCGGCGTGCCCGCGCCGCGGGTACGCGCCATTTCGCCGACCGCGAAGCCGCGCGAGGCCGTCCACGGCAGCGCCAGGTCGCCCTGCGTCAGCTCGCTTTCATGCGGAAGATAGAGGAACGACGGCAGCAGGTCGCGCGACTCCAGCGCGCCGGGCGCGGTCAGCTGCGCGATCGGCAGCACCTGCTGCGTGATCTTTTCGCCGTCGCTCGCGGCGCTGTCGACGTACGACAGCGCGCAATGGGTCGTACCGAGGTCGATACCGATCGAATAGCGCGGATCGCTCACAGTTCCACCTCCGCCGGTGCGACCACCGATGCGTCGTGGCTGCCCGTCAGCTTCGGCAGGCGCACGTCGACCACACGCCAGCCGCGATGGCTGACCGTACCCGTGAACGGCGCGGCACCGACCACGTTGCCCGTCACCCGCACGGCCGTCGCGTCGAAGCCGGCCGGCAGCGTCACGCGGCTGCCTTCTGCTTCATCGCGCACCGGAACGATCGTGAAGTGCTCGCGCAGCGCTGCGCGGCAGCCGTCGTGCACGAGGCGTGCGGCGGCGCCGATGTCGGCGTCCGCATAGCCGGCGATGTCTTCCTCGACGAAGTCGACGAAGCGCGCATCGCGCTGCAGCAGGCCGAGCAGTTGCAGCGCGGCTTGCGGGCTCGCTTCGTGCAGCTCGGGGGCCGGGGCCTTCACGGGCGCGGGTGCCGGAGCCGCGGCGGGGGCCGGTGCAACCGGCGCCGGGGCGACCGGTGCCGGCGCGCCGTCGCGCACGCGCAGCACGCCGGCCGCGAACTCGCGGTTGCCGATCACGGAAAAGAACGTGCCGACGGCCAGCGACAGCCGGCCGAAGAAGGACAGGTTGGATTCGGGCATGGGGTCTGGACTCCTGTGGGCTCGCGACACGGCGAGCATCTTGCCTGGGCGCCGGGCGGCGGCGTGCGATGGCGCACCGCCGCCGCCCGGCGCGTGATTCGGGCGCGCCCTCTCGGGTGCGGAAAACCCGTATTTTGCCCTGTGGCGGGCGAATCGGGCAGAAGTTGGGGGACAGAACACGACGGCGCGCGGGTTTCGCGCGGTGCCAGATTGCGTCGGACTGCCGGCTATCGGGTGACGGTGGCGATGTTGCGGCGCGTCAGCTCGGCTTGCGGCGGCGCGCCGCCTTCGCCTCGAAATCGCGCGACAGCATGCCGAGCGTGACCTCCCCGAAGCGCGCAAGCAGCACCGCTTCGGCCTCCTTAAGCGTGGCCGACAGATGCGCGTTGACCGCCTGTTCGACCAGGCATTCGGGTGCATCCTCGGCGACCAGATCGGAAAACACCGGCGGCTCGCCCACCGCCCGATAGACGTCGAGCAGCGTGATGTCGTCGAGCGCGACGCTGAGCGCCCAGCCGCCGCCGTGCCCTTTCTCCGACTGCACGTAGCCGCAGTCGCGCAGCCCGCCGAGCAAACGCCGCACGACGACCGGATTCGTACACAGCATCGCCGCGATCGCCTCCGACGTCAGCGGGCCGTCGGCCTGGTCCATATGGATCAGCGCATGCAGCATGCGCGACAAACGGCTATCGGTTCTCATGGACGGCTGGCTCCCATTCTCGAAACTTCTGAAGTTGCGTGAATGATATCACCGGCCTATCATGCAACTTCTCGTGTTTCATGAGTTGACCGCCATCGGAGCACGTTCTTCGCTTGATACGGATTCAGGAAAGGAGTGAACACATGCAGAGCCATCATGAGGTAATCGTGATCGGCGGCAGCTTTGCCGGGCTGTCGGCCGCGATGCAGCTCGCACGCGCGCGGCGCCGCGTGCTCGTGATCGATGCCGGGCGGCCGCGTAATCGTTTCGCCGACCATGCGCACGGATTTTTCGGACAGGACGGCAAGCCGCCTGCGCAGATCGTTGCGGAAGCCGCCGCGCAACTCGCGGCGTATCCGACCGTGCAGCGGGTCGCCGGCGAGGTGCGCACCGCCGAGCGCGACGCGAACGGCTGTTTTCACGTGACGCTGGCGGACGGTAGCCGCGCAAGCGCGGAACGGCTGATCCTCGCGACCGGCATCCGCGACGAACTGCCGGCGCTGCCGGGGCTCGCGCAACGCTGGGGCGTCAGCGTGCTGCATTGTCCGTATTGCCATGGCTACGAGGTGTCGGGCCGGCAACTCGGCGTGCTGGCGACGCATCCGCTTTCCGTGCATCAGGCGATCCTGATTCCCGACTGGGGACCGACGACGTGGTTCACGCAAGGCGTCGTCGAAGCGAACGAAGAGGAAGCCGCATTGCTTGCCGCGCGTGGCGTGCGCATCGAACGGTCGCCGGTCGTCGAGATCCTCGGCGAAGCGCCGCGAATCGACGCGCTGCGGCTCGCCGACGGGCAGGTCGTGCCGATCGATGCGCTGTTCATCGGCGCGCGCACGGAGATGGCGAGCGGTCTCGCACAACAGCTCGGCTGTGCGTTCGACGACGGGCCGCTGGGTAAGGCGATTCGCGTCGATACGTGGAAGCAGACGAGCGTTCCCGGTGTGTTCGCGGCCGGCGATGCGTCGAGCCTGATGACGAACGCGACGTTCGCGTCGGCGTCCGGCGTCGCGGCCGGCGTGGGCGCGCATCGATCGCTGATTTTCGGGCTCGAGACGTGAAAAGCGTGAACCCGCATGTGGACTGATGCGGTGTAACGCTCCTTTCTTCGTCCGATGTGATGTTTAATGCTCGACAACATCAGCATCAAGAGACATGCAATGCTCGACCTTGACGATCTTCGGCTCGTTCGCGCGATCGGCGCGTCGCGCTCGTTGGCATCCGCCGCGCGCCTGCTCGACCTCACCCCGCCCGCGGTCACGATCCGCCTGCAGCGGATGGAGGCACGACTGAACGTCCGGCTCGCCGTGCGGCAGCCGAAAGGGATCGCGTTGACCGACGAGGGTCAGCGGCTGTACCAGGAAGCTGTCGGGATTCTCGAGCGCGTCGAGGCGCTGCCGGTCAATATCTCCGGCGATCACGGCGACGTGCAGGGCACGCTGCGCGTCGTCGCGCCGTTCGGCTTCGGACGCAAGTACGTCGCGCGGATCGTGCGTGACGTGCAACGCGCGCATCCGAAGCTCGAAATTTCGCTGCACCTGTCGGAGAGTCCGCTGACCAGCGCGTCGGGGGCCGACGTGGTCATCCATGTCGGGGGCCTGAAGTCGTCATCGTGGATCGGCTATCCGCTCGCGCCCAACGAGCGCTTCCTGTGCGCGAGCCCCGGTTACGCGCGGCGCATCAAGGAACTGAACCATCCGTCCGACCTCGCCCGCTACGACTGCCTGTGCCTGCGCGAAAACGACGAGGACGTTCCGCGCTGGCGCTTCTCGCAAACCGGCGATGGCAAGGGCGAATCCCGGCGATCGACGGTGATTCGCGTCACGGGTGCGCTTTCGTCGAACGACGGCACCGTCGTCACCGACTGGGCACTGGCCGGGCTCGGGATCGTGGAACGCTCCGAGTGGGACGTCGCGCCGCTGCTGGCCAGCGGCAAGCTGGTCAGGCTGCTGCCTGACTGGCATCTGCCGCCCGCGCCCGTGACCGCGCTACTGCCGTCGCGCACCGGCCGCTCCGCGCGGCAACGGGTCTTCCTCCAAGCCGCGACGCAATTTCTCGATCCGCCGCCGTGGCGCGGCAAGGCATGAGCGGCTTCCCGAGATTAAATCGAACTTAATGATCGATTTGGCTCACGTTAAACACACTGCTTGCCCGACACCCTACAGTGTTCGCTGTCGGCAAACCACCGAGGCAACGCATCATGGGCATCCCGCTTCCGAACACCCCCGCCGCATTGATCGACGTCGGTCGCATGCGTCATAACATCACGCGCATGCAGGCGCATCTGAACGCGCTCGGCGTCAGGTTCCGGCCGCACGTGAAGACCACCAAATGCCGGCATGTCGTCGACGCGCAGATCGCTGCCGGTGCGCAGGGCATCACGGTGTCGACGCTCAAGGAGGCCGAACAGTTCTTCGCGGTCGGGGTACGCGACATCGTCTATGCGGTCGGGATGATTCCCGCCAGGCTCGGCCACGCGCTCGCGCTGCGCCGGCAGGGTTGCGACCTGAAGATCGTCACCGACAGCCTGCAGACCGCGCGCGCCATCGCCGAATTCGGGCGCGAGCACGGCGAGCGCTTCGAAGTCTGGATCGAAGTCGACGTCGACGGTCACCGCTCGGGAATTGCACCCGACGACGACCTGCTGATCGGCGTCGGCCGCGCGCTGGTCGACGGAGGAATGACACTTGGCGGCGTGCTCGCGCATGCCGGCTCCAGCTACGACTACGACACCCGCGACGCGCTGGTCGCGCTCTCCGAACAGGAGCGTAGCCGGACCGTGCGCGCCGCGGAGCGCCTCAGGGCCGCGGGTTTGCCGTGTCCGGTCGTGAGCATCGGTTCGACGCCGACCGCGTTGTCCGCGGAGCATCTCGACGGCGTGACCGAAGTCCGCGCGGGCGTGTACGTGCTGTTCGACCTCGTGATGCACAACGTCGGCGTGTGCGCGCTGTCCGACATCGCCCTGTCGGTGCTGACCACCGTGATCGGACACCAGGAAGAAAAAGGCTGGGCCATCGTCGATGCGGGCTGGATGGCGATGAGCCGCGATCGAGGCACGCAGCGGCAGGCGCGGGATTTCGGCTACGGGCAGGTGTGTACCGAAGACGGTGAAGTGCTCGGCGAGTACGTGATGAGCGCGGCCAATCAGGAGCACGGCATCGTGTCACACGCGGGGATGGCCGACACCGCGATCGCGAAGCGGTTTCCGATCGGCACCCGTTTGCGGATCCTGCCGAACCATGCATGCGCGACCGGTGCGCAACATCCGGAATATCTCGCGCTGGGCAGCGACGGCACCGTGCAGGCCTGGCCACGCTTCTACGGGTGGTAGGACGCCTCAAGGCCATGACCGGTGCGGCGGCAGATTTCGAGCGATGAAACCTGCCGCCGCACCCTCGCCCGATCGAAACTGAGTATTTGTCTAAACATAGACACATTCTAAAAACCGCGATCCGCATCGCATCCGACAGGCTGCCCCACCATGCCGACAGACGCCCACCTCCTTCTTCTCGACCGGGATGTCGTCGAACCGGCCCTCCAACCCGAACCGGTAATGACGGCGGTGCACGAAGCCTTCGTGCTGCACAGTCGACGTGCCGGGCGCGTGTTCCCGGTCGTGCGCGAAAGGCTGCATACCGGTGGCGTATTCGGCATCAAGTCCGGCGACGTCGCGAGCCAGGATCTGCTCGGCTTCAAGGCAGCCGGGTTCTGGCCCGGCAATCGAAACCGGGGCGGCGAGCCGCATCAGGCGACGATCGCGCTGTTCGATCCGGCCACCGGCCGTCCGCTCTGCATCATGGACGGCAATGCAATCACCACCGCCCGGACCGGTGCGGCCGGCGGCCTCGGCCTGCAGGCGCTGGCCCGCCGCGACAGTACGCGCATCTGCGTGTTCGGCACCGGCGTGCAGGCGCGCGTGCAGCTCGACCACGCGCTCAGACTGCTGCCGCAACGATGCTCGGTGCAGTATGTGAACGTCCGCGGCGAACCGGATGCGGTGTTCGAATCGGCATTCCGCAAGCGCTGCGACATCCAAATCACACAGGACTGGAACGATGCCGTGGCCGCTAGCGACGTGGTCATCACGGCCACGCCGGGCGGCGGCCCGCTGTTCGACGCGGACGCGGTTCAGCCCGGCACCCACCTGACCTGCGTCGGCGCGGACACCGCGGGCAAGCGCGAACTTCCCGAAGGCGTATTGGCGCGCGCGCGCATTTTCGTGGACGATCACGAGCAGGCGGGTAGCATCGGCGAATGTCAATGGGCGCCCGATCTGCCGCGCGCTGAAATCGGCGACGTGCTTGCCGGCACCGTGTCCGTTGATCGATCGCCGGGCGAGATCACCGTGTTCGACATGACTGGACTCGCGCTGCAGGACCTGACCGTTGCGCGTTTCCTGTACCGGCAGGCTGTCGAAAACGGCGCGGGACGTTCGATCCCGTGGCCGTGGTGACCGGCACCGGCGTGGTATCTTCCATCGTCATGCGTTTATCCAGAATTTCCGCCATCTCTTTCGATCTCGACGACACGCTGTGGCCGTTCGGCCCCGCCGTCGAACGGGCCGAGGCGTCGCTGCATGCGTGGCTGATCGCGCACGCGCCCGATACCGCGAGCGTCGTGCCCACGTCGCAGGCACTGGGCCAGTTGCGCAACGAATACGAACGCGCTCGGCCGGACCTCGTCAGCGACTTTCGTGCGTTGCGCATCGGATCGATCCGGCTTGCGCTCGAACGCGCGAACGAAGACGTCACGCTGACCGACCGCGCATACGACGTGTTCTATTCCGCGCGAAACCGGGTCGAGTTCTTCGACGATGCGTTGCCTGCGCTCGCGTGGTTGAGTGCGCGATTTCCGCTGATCGCGGTGACGAACGGCAATGCGGACCTTCAGCTGACCGGCGGCGGCGAGTTCTTCCGCGACACGCTCAGCGCGCGTGCGTTCGGATTCGCGAAACCCGAGCCGGAAATCTTCCATGCGGCCGCCGCGAAGCTCGGCGTGCCTGCGGCGGAGTTGCTCCACGTCGGCGACGACTTTCACCTCGATGTCGTCGGCGCGTTGAATGCGGGGCTGCAGGCAGCATGGGTCGTGCGCCACCCAGGGTCGGAAGCGGGGTACGCCGCGCGGCGCGCCCCGTCCCCGCATCTGACCGTGCGCGACTTGTCGGTGCTGTGCCGTGCGCTCGGCGGCCCCGTCGAAGCATCGTAAACACGATGCCTGCAAGCCTGCGCGATCGCGCGGTCGAGGGCGATCGCCCCCATCGGCACGACCGACCACCGCTTCACGCCGCCTTGCGCGCGTCCGCGATCCGTTGCGGCGCCTTCGGTCGCGCATAAAGCCGCTCGAGATACGCGCGCAATTGCGGGAACGGTTCGATCAGGTGGCATTCGCTCGCCCAGTCGATCAGGTAAACCGTCACGCAGTCGGCCACCGTCAACGAGTCGCCGACGATGAACTGGCGTCCTTCGAGATGCTTGTCGAGAATCGCGGCCATCGTCGCGAAATCCTCGCGAGCCAGCTCGATATCGGCCGGCGAGCGCTTTTCCGGCGGATAGATGAACGAATGACGCGTAATCCGCCACAGCGGCTGTTCAAGCTCCGTCACCGCGAACATCACCCACCGATAGGCCTGCGCGCGCAGCGCCAGATCGACGGGCAGCAGCGCCTTCTCCGGGTACTTGTCCGCGAGATACAGCACGATCGCAGCCGACTCCGGAATCACGAGGTCGCCGTCCACGAGCACGGGCACCTTGCCGGCCGGATTGAGGCGCAGGAATTCGGGCCGCTTGTGCTCGCCCTCGAGCAGGTTGACCGACACGTACTCGAAATCCGCGTCCAGTTCCTTGAGCCCCCAAAGCGCGCGTTGCGAGCGCGTGCCGGCGAATCCGTAAAGCTTCATCGCAATGTCTCCATCGATAATGTCGGGGAAAATCGCCGCGCGCAGCCGGCGGCCCATCGGCCGCGACGACCGCGCACGCAGCGCCCGTCGCCGCTCACATGCCCGGCACCGCGAGCACCGGCATCACGTCGATTGCGTCGCCGGGGAACAGCGTGAAATGCGGATGACCCTCGAACAGCGCGGCGGCCGCGTCGTGCGATGCGGCGCGCACGACGGTGAAGCCGCTCATCGCATTGGCGGTGTCCGTCACGCCGCCCTTGCCGATGGTCTTGGTCTTGCCGAGCGGCCCGCCGAGCTCGACGATCGCATCGCGATGTCGATCGACCCACGCGTGCCATGCGGCGATCCCGTCGCGCTCCCGCGTACGCCGCTCGTCCTCGGGCAGCGCCATCCACGCCTTCATGCCCGGGCTATCCTTGCTGCCGAGGAATACCGCGAGATACAACTGCTCTTGCGCACTCATGCTTCCTCCGTCCGATGGCGGGAACGACGGGCTGCCGCTCCTCGCCCTTGACACAATAGGTTGATATCAACACAATTGCAACATGGCACGCAAAGAAACACTCCCTTTCGAAACGACACTGATGGTGCGCGATTGCTGCCTGTGCCTGCACATGCAGCGCGCGGCGCGCAATCTCGCGCGCATCTTCGACGATGTGCTGCGTCCGCTGGATCTCACCAACGGCCAGTTTTCGCTGTTGATGTCGCTGAACCGGCCACAGCCGGCCGCGATGAAATCGGTCGCGTCATTGCTCGCGATGGACCGCACCACGCTGACCGCCGCGCTCAAGCCGCTCGAGCGGCGCGGGCTGCTCACGATCACGCGGGATCCGGACGACAAGCGCAGCCGCCTGCTCGAACTCACGCCGGCCGGTCATCAGTTGCTCACCGAAGCATTCCCGCTATGGCAGCAAACGCACGCCGACATCGAACGGCCGTTCGCAGCAGGCGAAGTCGATGTGTTGCGCGGGCAGTTGCGCGCGCTGTCGGAGGATCCGGCTACCCGCGGCTGACGCGGCGCGCCACGCGCTTCACTTCCGCCCCTTCTTCGGCATCAGCAATTGCGCGAACTCCTGCAGGAAGCGCACGGGCCCGTACGCGTGCAGCGCCTGCCCGCTGCTGAGCGCGCCGTCGATGACGGTCGCGAGCCGCAGCGCGTAGGTTTCCGGTTCGTCGATCCGCGTCGCGCTGGCCAGCTCCGTCAGCCGGCGCCGCAATTCCTGCTTGTGCGCGATGGCGACCTTGCGGGCCGGATGATTGCCGTCCGCGTACTCGGCGGCGATGTTGATCTGCGGACAACCGCGATAACCGGGGCGCTCGATGCGCTCGCCGATCCATTGCAACTGCGCGTCCAGTTCCTCGCGCGGCGTGCGCCGGTATTGCGCGGCCACCGCGTCCCAGTGTGCCCAGAAATCCGCATCCTCGCGCAGCAGGAACGCCTCGATCAGGTCGTCTTTCGTCGCGAAGTGCCGGTACAGGCTCGTCTTCGCGACGCCCGCCCGCGCAACGATCAGGTCCACGCCGACCGCCCGCGTCCCTTCCTGGTAGAACAGCGCGCTCGCCGTCTGCAGAATGCGTTCGCGCGTATCGGGCGCGCTCCCGTTCGTGTCCGTTCCCTTTTTCATCCAAGCCCGGCCGCCGAGGCCGCTCGTCCCGCGAAAGTGGGTCCGATGATAGCACCCGGAAGTTGACTACGCTACAGGTCTGTACTATAAAACATACCGATCTGTATCGGAGCTGATCATGGACGATCGAATGACGGTTGCAGTGTATGGCGCCACGGGTCACACGGGGCGGTTCGTCGTGGCCGAACTGGAACGGCGCGGGCTCGGCACGATCCGCATCGGGCGCGATGCCGCGCGCCTCGCGCAAGGCGGCCACGACGCGGCGCCGTGGCGCGTCGCATCGGTCGACGATCCGGCAGCGCTCGACACCGCGTTGCGCGGCGCGCACGCGGTGATCAACTGCGCGGGCCCGTACCTCGATACCGCGCTGCCGCTCGCCGATGCGGCTTTGCGGGCAGGCATCCCGTATCTCGACCTGACTGCCGAGCAGCCGTCGGTCCAGGCGCTGACCGACCAGCGCGACGCCCGCGCACGCGCCGCCGGCGTGACGCTCGTGCCGGCCGCCGCGTTCTACGGCGGCCTGGCCGATCTGCTCGTCACGGCGATCATCGAGCCACGCGAGCCGATCGAGCGCGTCGACGTCGCGACCGGCCTCGACAGCTGGCATCCGACGCGCGGCACGCGCGTGACCGGCGAGCGCAATCATGCGATCCGGCTGATCCGGAAGGACGGCAAGCCGACCGCGGTGCCGTCGACGCCACGTGAACGCAGGTGGCCGTTCCCGTCGCCGCTCGGCGACGTCGACGTCACGCTGCTGCCGTTTTCGGAAGTGATGACACTCGCGCGTCATCTGCGCATCGATACGATCGAGTCCTGGCTCGCGACGCGCGCGCTGCGCGACGTGCGCGATGCCGGCACGCCGCCGCCGCGGCCGGTCGACACGCTCGGCCGCTCCGCGCAGCAATTCGCGATGGACGTGGTCGTCGTGCAGAACGGCAGCACGCATCGCGCGACCGCGTCGGGACGCGACATCTATGCGGTGAGCGCACCGATCATCGTCGAAGCGACGGTCCGCTTGCTGAGCGGCAAGGCGTTGACGTCGGGCGGCGTGCGCAGCCTCGGCGAACTGTTCGACGCACGCGATTTCCTCGCGGCGCTCGACACGGTGACCGTATCGTTCGATACGGTCACCGATCGGAATTTCAACCGGAGGAACGAGCATGAGCCGCAATAGCAAGGAGAAAGCCGCGTATTTCCGTTCGCTTCACCGCGCGGGCCAGCCGCTCGCGTTGTTCAACGTGTGGGACGCCGGCAGCGCGCGCACGGTGGCCGACGCGGGCGGCGTCGCGCTGGCGACCGGCAGCTGGTCGGTCGCGGCGGCCAACGGTTTCGTCGACGGCGAGCAGATGCCGAAGGCGCTCGTGATGGAAGTGCTCGCGCGGATCGCGCAGGCGACCGACCTGCCCGTCACCGTCGATCTCGAAAGCGGGTATGGCGAGCGGCTGGAGGATGTCGCGGACACGATCGCGCGCAGCATCGAGGCCGGTGCGATCGGCTGCAATCTCGAGGACAGTTTTCCGGCGACGGGCGAGCTGCGCACCGTCGACGCTGCGGCGACGCGTCTCGCGGCGGCGCGGCAGACGGCCGACCGCGCGGAGATCGGCTACTTCATCAACGCGCGCACCGACGTGTTCTTCAAGGCCGCGGCCGACACGCACGACGAACGTTTGCTCGACGACGTGCTGACTCGCGCGCGTGCGTACGCGGAGGCCGGTGCTGACGGCCTGTTCGTGCCGGGACTGCGATCGCCGGCGCTGATTCGCGCGCTGACGGCCGCGTCGCCGCTGCCCGTGAACATCATGCGTGTCGCGGAAGCGCCGACGCTGGCCGAACTCGCGTCATATGGCGTCGCGCGCATCAGCCACGGGCCATACCCTTACCTGCAGGCGATGAAGACGCTTGCGGCGGTGGTCAGAGAGGGTGAATAACGAACCGATTACATCCGATGTAATTGGCGCGCGGCACGGCAGTCCCTACGATTCGGGTGTCGCGCCGCCATTGCGGCGGCGCTCATCACCCAGGAGACGTCATGTCCAGCCATCCACTTCATTCGGTTGATTCGGCCCCTGCCGAGTCGAAGCCCGTCCTCGAGCAGCTCCGGAAAACCTTCGGCATGGTTCCGAACATCGCGGCGGCCATGGCCGCATCGCCGGTGCTGATCAACGGCTTCATCGGCCTGTTCGAGCGGGTGCACGCGAGCAGCCTCACGGAGCCGCAGATCCAGACACTGCTCCTCACCAACGCGGTCACCAACGCAAGCGAATGGCCGGTCGCATTCCACACCGCGCTTGCGTTGAAACAGGGCGTGCGCGCCGCCGACATCGATGCGATCCGGCGCGGCGATCTGCCCGACGACACGGAACTGGCCGCGCTGTCGGCAGTGGCGCGCGCACTGATCGAAACCCGTGGCCACATCGCGGAAGCCGACCGCCGGGGCTTCCTCGACGCCGGCTTCAGCGCCGATCAGTTGCTCGAAGTGATTGCCGTGGTCGCCGCGTCGACGATCACGAACTACGTCGGCAGCGTGACCCGGCCGGTGCTCGAGGCGCCGTTCGACGCCTTCGCGTGGCATGCACATGCCGCGTGAGTTCGATATAGTCATCGGCGTCGCTCACGGAACGATCAGGACTACGGGATGAACACCAGCCGCAGCGATCCGAACGCGCCGCCGCATGAACTGGGCCGGCTGTTGCGCTACTGGCGCGACCTGCGCTGCGTGAGCCAGCTCGACCTGTCGCTCGACGCCGGCATCTCGCAGCGCCAGATCAGCTTCATCGAAAGCGGACGCAGCGTGCCGGGGCGCGACACGCTGCTGGCGCTCGCGCAGACGCTGGATGTCCCGCTTCGCGAGCGCAACGCTCTGCTGCTCGCCGCCGGATACGCGCCCGTGTATTCGGATGCACCGTGGGACGCGGAGGAAATGCACGACGTGATCCGCGCGCTCGAGCGTGTCGTCCGCCAGCATGACCCGTTCCCCGCGATCGTCATGGACCGGTACTGGAACGTGCTGATGACCAACGACGCGGCGCCGCGTTTTTTCAACTGCTTCATCGACATGGCTGCGCGCGAAGGCCCGCGTAACCTGCTGCGCCTGATGTTCGATCCGTCCGGCATGCAGCCGTTCGTCGCCGACTGGGACAGCGTGTCGCGCAGCCTCCTGCAGCGCGTATACCGCGAATCGGCCGGTCGCGTGATCGACGGCGGCATGCAGCAGCTGCTCGACGAACTGCTCGCCAGTCCACACACGCCGCGCGACTGGAAAACACCACCGATCCCGGCCGCCGCGCCGTCGACGCCGGTCGTGCCAGTCGGCTTCGTCCACGAAGGCGTCGTGCTGCGCTATTTCTCGCTGATCACGACGGTCGGTACACCGCAAAGCGCCGCCGCGCAGGAATTGCGCATGGAGTGCATGTTCCCGGCGGACGACGCCACCGAGTCACGGCACCGGCAGCTGCTCGACGCGCACGCGCCGATGCGCTGAGGAACTTGCCGATGCGCGATCGCACACGTCGGTACGCTTCAATCCGTCACTCGGCCAGCGCCGGCGCCACGCCCACGCGCTTCGGCACACCGGTCACGATCGTCGCGACCGCCACGGCCAGCACCGCGGCCGCACCCAGGAACACGCCGCCCGCGCCGTTCGCATCGAACACGACGCCGCCAGCCGCCGCGCCCGTCGCGATCGCGAGCTGAATCGCCGCGACGATCAGCCCGCCCGCGCTCTCGGCCTCATCGGGCACGGTGCGCGTGACCCACGTCGACCATGCGACCGGCACGCCGCCGAACGCCATCCCCCACAACGCGACGAGCACCGCGTCGATCATCGGTGCGCGGCCGAGCGCGACGAGCGCGACGCCGAGCACGACCATCAGCGCGGGCATCCCGATCAGCATCGGTCGCAGCCGGTGCTCGAGCACGCGGCCTGCGAGCGATGTGCCGACGAAGTTCGCGATCCCGTAGCCGAGCAGGATCGCCGACAGCCCGTTCACGCCGACACCGGCAACCTGTTCGAGGAACGGCCGCAGATACGTGAAGAACGCGAAATGCCCGGTGAACACGAGGATCGTCGCGAACATCCCGAGGCCGACGGTCGGCCGGCGCAGCACGTCGACGAGCGTGCGCAGTCGCGTCGTGCCGCTCGGCGGCATCGACGGCAGCGTCATCACCTGCGACGCGAATGCGAGACCGCCGAGCCCGGCCGCGATCAGGAACACGTTGCGCCAGCCGATCAGGTGACCGAAATAACTGCCCATCGGCGCGGACGCGATCGTCGCGACCGCCACGCCGCTAAAGATGATCGACAGCGCGCGCGGCACCATCGCGGTCGGCACGAGCCGCATCGCGGTGGCGGTCGCCATCGTCCAGAAGCCGCCGAGCGCGACGCCGAGCACGACGCGGCCGATCAGCAGCGTCGTCAGGTTGGGCGCGAACGCGACCGCGAGATTGGACGCGACGAGCAGCACCGAAAACGCGAGCAGCACGCGCCGGCGGTCGATCGTGCGCGTCAGCGCCGAGATCAGCAGGCTCGTGACGAGCGCGACCGTCGCGGTGGCCGTGACGGCCTGGCCGGCCACGCCTTCGGTCACGCCGAGGCTGTCGGCCATCGGCGTGAGCAAGCTCGCGGGCAGGAATTCGGCGGTGACGAGACCGAACACGCCGAGCGTCATCGCGAAGACAGCGCCCCAGGCCGGCTCGCGGGGGGCCGCCGTGGTGGCGGCAGAGGAGATTCCGGGATTCATGCGTCGTTCCGAGTCGTATAGGGAAAATACTGATGACGACGTATCGTAAGGAACGGCGGCAGGACGGTCTATGACATACAATCCGTTCTTGTTGATCGATCGTCCGAATTTCGCGATGTCCGAGCCCCTGCTTCCTCCCGTCCCCGACGTGCACGACCTCGTCAGCGAGCTGCTGCTGGGGATGCGCCTGAGCGGTGTGCAATACCGCCGCATCCAGGTGCCGCGGCCGTTCGGGCTGCGTTTCGGCCATGCGCCGGGCCGCGCGCAGTTCCATTTCGTCGGGCGCGGGCCCGTGCTGCTGCGCGACGCGGACGGCACGACGATGCGACTCGAGGCGGGCGATGCGATCCTCCTGCCGCATGGCCGCATGCACGCGCTGGTGTCCGATCCGGATGCGCCGTGCCGCGAGATCGGCGGGTTCGAGGCCGCAAAGATCTGCGACACGGTCGCGTCGGTGGGCCCGACGTCGTGCGTCGCGACGGAGCCGGCCGCCGGCGATGCGCTGATCTTCAGCGCGTGCATGGAGCTCGATCTCGGCGGCATGCAGCCGCTCGTCGGGACGATGCCGGAATTCATGCACGTCGGCACGCTGCTCGCGCGCTACCCGGAAATCCGCCCGATGCTCGACGCGATGGAACGCGAATCGTGCTCCGAGCGCGCGGGCTTCGCGGGCATCCTCGCGCGGCTCGCGGACGTGGTCGCCGCGTTCATCGTGCGCGGCTGGGTCGAATGCGGATGTGGCGACGCGGCGGGCTGGGTGCAGGCGCTGCGCGAGCCGAAGCTCGGCCGTGCGATCGTCGCGCTGCATCGCGATCCGGGGCGCAACTGGAGCGTCGCGGAACTCGCCGCCGAAGCGGGCGTGTCGCGCTCGGTATTCGCCGAGCGCTTTCTCGCGGCCACCGGGATGACGCCGGTGCGTTACCTGACCGAGCTTCGGATGCGGCTCGCCGCGCAGTGGATCGCACGCGAGGGCGAGACGATCGAAGCCGTGGCGTACCGGCTCGGCTACGGGTCGCTCGCGGCGTTCAGCCGCGCGTTCAAGCGCGTGGTCGGCAGGCCGCCGGGTGCAGTGCGCGCAGCAGGCGACACGCACGCCGACGTGTGACGTGTAACGCTTCGCGCGCAGCGCGGAGCCAAGCGAATACCTGCCGAGTCACGCCGGCATCGCTCGATCCGCCGTCGCCCGTGACGATTGCGTTCAACCGCCGTGCGCGTCGAGCTTGTCCACCAGCGCCGTCGCGCACTCCACGGCCAGTGCCGCGCACTGTTGCGCATCCACCGGCGCGCCGTTCGTCATCGCGCCCTGCACGATCCGGCCCAGCAATTCCTTCGCCAGGTCGGCGATCTCGTGTTCCCGTTCCGTCATGATGTTCCTCCCGTGCGTCGGCCGATGGCGGCGACGCGCTCAATCCCCTCCCCGCTCAATGCCCTTTCGCCCGCACGACGATCTGCGCCTGCGTGTCGCGTTCGATGCGTTCGAGCGACGCACGCAGCGCCGTGAACTCGTCGGGCGTGCAGACCTGGCGGCCGAACTCGGCCATCATCCGCCGCGTGACCTGCACAACCCGCGTGGCCGCATCGAATACGTAATGCGACGTGAAGTCGACGAAGCGATCGTGCACGGCCGCATCGGTCGGCAGGTCGGTCACCGCGACGTCGGCCGGCAACGCGATCTGGCCGGTCTCCTCGAACGTGCCGCCGATGCATGTCCACGGCTGCGTGCGCACGGGTTCGGCCAGCCAGCCCTCGACCTGCGTCGCGATGCCGCCCGTGAGGCTCGACAGCACGGGCATGGCGGTCGTGCCGTCCGGCCACACGAAGTGATCGAGCGTGCCGGCATACGTCACGTCGAACGGGCCGCCCGTCGCACGGCGATCGCTCGTCGTGATCCATGCGCGGCCGCGCAGCCCGCTTTGCCGCAGGCGTTCGTTCGCGAGCTGCCGGATGCGGTCGGGCGCCGCGCGGCGAAACAGCGTGCGTTCGAGTTCGGCAGTCCAGCCGTCGTCCTCGACGAGCGCGTGAAATCCCGTGGGGCCCGGTTGCGCGGCATCGATCGCCACGCGCGCGATGCGACGCTTCGGCTGCATGGTGGGCGTGCGCGACAGCACGCCAGTGTCGACGAGCAGCGCCGGCCTGTCCATCACGATCGGCGGCAGGTAGCCGAACGCGATGCCGGCCGTCGTGGTGTCGGCGTAGAGGCCGAGATCGGGCAGCCACGTGATCGCGTGATTGATCGCGCCGCCGCCGTAACCGGGCACCGACGGCAGCGTGTACACGGAGCCGAGATTGATCAGCACCGGTTCGCTGCGGATGCCCACCGCCGCGAGCAACGCGCCGAACAGCGCGACGTGGTCCTTGCAGTCGCCGTAGCGGTTGCGCAGGATGTCGGTCACGCGATGCGGCGCGGCGGCCGTCTCGCCGAGAAAGAGCGCGACGTAGCGCACGTTCGCCTGCACCCAGTCGTACAGGATGCGCGCCTTGTCGTGCGGATCGGCAGCACCGGCGGTGAGCGCGCGTGCGAGCTGCACGACGGCCGGATCGTTCGCGCTCGCGTCGACGGCCGCGTTGCGGTAGCGCGCGGCGAACGCCGCATAGTCGGGCAGCGTGGACACCACGAGCCGGTCGCCGTAGGTCGGGTAACCGACCGCGCCGCTTTCGATGCGCTCGTACGGGCCGTGCCGGTAGTCGAATTCGTAGCGCGTGCGGCCGTTCGCGGTCACCGGCGGCAGCGCGACGTAGCCGCGCGCGTCCGCGTGCAGCGTCATGTCGGCCGGCACGTCGAAGATCAACCGCTGCTGCTCCACCGGCTCGCGCGAAGGCTCGACGTAGTAGCCGAAGTAACCCGCGTTGACCGGCCTCGTGCGCGACTTGCGGAACGCGATGCGCGTGCCCGACCCGGCCTCGACGCCCGGAAACACGACGGTGCGCAGCAACCCGTCCTGGAAAGTCGGCGCGCCGGCCGAGCGCGGCTCCTGGACGTCACGGATGCCGTCGTGGCCGACCGGATGCGCGACGCCGTCGCGATCGATCGTCTCGGCCGCGAGCAGGTCGACCTTCTCCAGGTTCTTGTCGAACCACACGTAGCGCTGTGCGACCGCGTCGATGCCGTTCGCGTTGTTCGCGCGCAATGTCGAATCGTCGTGCTCGTCGAGCGAACCGTCGTGCTGAATCACGAATTCGTGGACATCGCTGACGAGCGTGACGGGTGCTTCGTCGGCCGCGCCGTTCGCTTCGTCCACGGTTGGCCCCACGCCGGGCGTCGCACCGACGGCGTTCGATGCGCCGAACGCGGCGGCGCATGCCAGCACCCAGCCGGCCAGGCCGACAGAAAAGCGCACCACATCGCACCTCGTCGCGGTTCACGGAAAGCGCGGTCGCGCAGCGGACAGGCCCGACCGCGCACCTCTCGTGTCGGCCAGTGTGGGCGCCGCATCCGCACGCGTCAAGCCGGTGCACGCCGACCTACAATGAAACATGGAAGCGTCATCGCGTGCGCCCATCGGCGTACGCTCGCGACGAGGAGGCACCATGGAAAACGGGATCGTGGAAGTCGTCGTGCTGCTGGCGTTCGTTGCGTTCGCCGTGCTGTTCTTCGCCAAGCGTCCGGGACGCGACAGGCTGAGGGCCAAATTCCATCATCCGCCGCTGCGACGGCCCGACCGCCCGCACCGGCATCATCAGCCCTGACGGCTGCGACCGGGAGTTGCTCCCCGCGCGGCCGTGAACGCGAGCGACATCGGCATGTATCACGTCGTCGCCGCGCGGTTCTGCACGTGCGAATCGGCAAGCGTGCTCACGTTGTTCGACCCCGCCTCGAGGCTCGCATAGACGCCGCCGAGCGAGAACGCGCGCATCGGCAACGCAGGCATCACGGCCACGCCGAGCGCTTGCGACATCCCGTACGCTCCATGCAGGGCGTCGGGCACGATCATCGTCGGTATGCTGCCGCCCGCAACGCCATACACAATCGGCCCGAAATGCAGCACGACGAAGCTGACGAAGATCGGCAGCATCACCGCGCCTCCGAACGCCGCGTGCAGCGGCGTCATCCTCTAAAGCTAGTCGACGCCGGGCCGCCACACCAGTCCGCACATTCCACGAGACCCGGCCGGCGGCGCGGCGCCGCTTTCAACGCGTAAGCGACCGGCACGGCACGCCTCGCCGCACCGCTTCGCGCGACCACGCGCCGGCCGCAGCATAGTCGCGCGAACGGAAAACGCGTCGTCGCACTGACCGGCCTCGCCGGCTCCTCCTTCCGCCTTCCCCATCACCGTTCTCCCACCGATCGATCACATCGGTCGCGTCATTCGCATCGTTCGCACGGTTAGCCGGGTTCGCGCCGAACGTGCTGCCCGCTCGCGTCCCGCTCTTGCGTTTTTCCGCGCATTTCGGCTTCTGTGCGCGCGCAACAATGGCGGTGCCTCGCGGCCGGCGCCGTCCGGGGGCAGGTTTCCACGACGCCGGCCGCGGCGGTTCTTGAAAACCACATCTCACGAGGACATACCATGCAACTCCAATCCCATCCGGCGTGCCGTCCGTTTTACGAAGCAGGCGAACTCACGCAACTGACCGCGTTCTACGAAGAAGGCCGCAACGTCATGTGGATGATGCTGCGATCGGAGCCGCGGCCGTGCTTCAACCAGCAACTCGTCACCGACATCATCCATCTCGCGCGCGTCGCACGCGACTCGGGCCTGCCGTTCGACTTCTGGGTGACGGGCTCGCTCGTTCCCGAGCTGTTCAACGTCGGCGGCGACCTGAGCTTCTTCGTCGACGCGATCCGCAGCGGCCGCCGCGACCAGCTGATGGCCTACGCGCGCTCGTGCATCGACGGCGTGTACGAAATCTACACCGGCTTCGGCACCGGGGCGATCTCGATCGCGATGATCGAGGGCAGCGCGCTCGGCGGCGGTTTCGAGGCCGCCCTCGCGCACCACTACATGCTCGCGCAGAAGGGCGTGAAACTCGGCTTTCCCGAGATCGCGTTCAACCTGTTCCCGGGCATGGGCGGTTATTCGCTGGTCGCGCGCAAGGCGGACCGAGGGCTCGCGGAAACGCTGATCTCGTCCGGCGAGGCGCATGCGGCCGAGTGGTACGAGGATCGCGGGCTGATCGACCAGACGTTCGACGCGGGCGACGCGTATCTCGCGACGCGCACCTTCATCGACGTGATGAAGCCGAAGCTGAACGGCATCCGCGCGATGCTGCGCGCTCGCGAGCGCGTGTTCCATCTCACGCGTTCCGAGCTGATGGACATCACCGAGCAATGGGTTCACGCGGCGTTCACGATCGAGCCGAAGGATCTCGCGTACATGGAACGTCTGGTGATGCTGCAGAACCGGCGCGTGTCGAAGCTGCGCACGGTGTGATGTGAGCGAAGCGCCGCCGCGAAAGCGGCGGCGCCCGTCATGCGGTGACGCTCAGGCGATCAGCCTGAGCTTTCTCGTTTCCGCGAGCCAGCCCTCGAACGCCTGGGCCGGCATCGGCCGCGCGAAGTAGAACCCTTGCGCGTGATCGACGTTGATCTGCTTCAGGAATTCGGCTTCCGCGTGCGTCTCGACACCTTCGGCGACCACCGAGAAACTCAGCGCCTTCGCGAGCGACACGACCGAGCGCACAAGCGCCTGCGAGCGCGGGTTGCGGTCGATGCCCGTGATGAACGTGCGATCGAGCTTGATCGAATCGAGCGGCAGCCGGGACAGCTGCGACAGCGACGAATAGCCGGTGCCGAAATCGTCGAGGTGAATCTCCGCGCCGAGCTGGCGGAACTGCTTCATCAGCTCGTGCGCCGATTCCTCGTCCTCGATGAAGCTGCTTTCGGTGAGCTCGATGTCGACGAGACTCGGCTTCAGCCCCGCGCCGTCGAGGATCGTCGCGAACTGGTCGACGATGTTCATGTCCTGCAACTGCCGCGCCGACACGTTCACCGCGATCCGCACGCCGAGCCCCTTCGCCTTCCACGCGGCGGCCTGCGCGGCCGCGGTGCGCATCACCCAGCGGCCGAGCGGCGCGATCAACCCCGACTCCTCCGCGAAACGGATGAACTCGATCGGCGCGACGATTCCGCGATCCGGCGACTGCCAGCGGATCAGCGCCTCGACGCTGTGCACGTCGCCCGTCGCGATATCGACGACCGGCTGGTAGTGCAGCACGAACTGCTCTTCCTCGAGCGCCTTGCGCAGGTTCGTGTCGAGCCACATGTACTTCGCGACCTTCTGGTTCATCTCCAGCGAGAACACGCGGTACGTATGCTTGCCCTCTTCCTTCGCGACGTACATCGCGGTGTCGGCGCTGCGGATCAGCGTTTCGAGCGAATCGCCATGCTGCGGATACATCGCGATGCCGATCGAGCAGCTCGTGTAGACCTCCACCAGCCCGAGGTGGATCGGCGTACGCAGCCGCTCGAGGATGATCTGCGCGGTCGCCTCGAGCAGCGGCCGCGTGCCGTGCTCGAACAGCACCAGGAATTCGTCGCCACCCAGCCGCGCGAGCGTCGCGCCGGACGGCAGGCAGCCGCCGATCACCGCGGACACGTCCTGCAGCAGGCGGTCGCCGGTGATGTGCCCATAGTGGTCGTTGACGCGCTTGAAATTGTCGAGATCGAGGAACAGGATGCCGACCTGGCCGCGCACGTCGCCGCGGTCCGCGGCCAGCGCGACACGGATGCGCTCGCTGATTGCATGACGGTTCGGCAAGCCGGTCAGCACGTCGGTATTCGCGAGCTCGGTGAGCCGCTGCTGCGCGTTGCGCTCCTCGGTGACGTCGATGCCCGAGCAGATCAGGAACTGCTCGTCGACACCGCTGCCGCTCTGCACGAACTTGTTGCGGAACTGGAACAGGCGCGGGCCGTTGACCGTGTTGATGTAGCGCTCGACCGCGAACGAGCGGTTGTTCTGGAAAAAGCCGGTGATGTTGCTGCGCGACTGCGCCCCCTGCTCGGGGCTCATGAACAGCTCGAACGCGCTGCGGCCGATCACGTCGACCTCGCGCTTGCCCGTCACCTCCTCACACAGACGGTTGAAGCGCTGCACCATGCCGTTGCGGTCGAGGATCACGACGAGCGAATTCACTTCGGACACGACCTGCTCGGCGAATGCGAGCCCGTGCGCGAGGTCGCTCGCGACGGACGCGGTATCGGAATAGGCGGAGGCCGTGCCGGCCCAATTGGCGGTATCGACCTTCCTGCCGACCAGATGGAGGCTGACCGGATCGCCGAACAGCGCGAGTTCGAGCACGAGGTGCGACGTGACGCCGGTGAGCACGCGGATCCGCGCAGCCTGCTCGCCGGTCAGCGCCACCGCGACATTGGTCAGGCCGCGAACGGCGGCCAGTTCGAGTGCATTGCTGTCGCTGCCGAGACGCCAGCATGGGCTACGCGTACCGAGATGCGCTTCGAGCACGGCGCTATCGTTTTCGTCATCCATGGACACGCCCCGATCCAGAAAAAACGCACAGTGTAGACGGAGGCGAGCCGGCTGCCACCGATCCCCGGGCGCGCTGCGCGCGTACCCGTCGGGGCAGTCGTGATGACTGTGCCAGCGGCCCTCGTTCCGTACTTGTTTCCAACCAATGCGAACCGGCGTTCGCGCATGTCGCGCGCAGGTTTCCAAGCGAATGATGGAAGCCATCTTATCAAATGACGAAGAGGATTGGCACTCACATTTGGAACGGAGTGTCAAGGAATCGCAACTCGATTGGCACGGCGGACTTTTCGTGATTGGCGGCACGCACGCGGGCGCGCGCAGCGGTCCTGACCGGGCCCGGCGAATTCCGCTTCGCGCCTTGCCCGGCGAGCGTTTGCGGGAAATCGACACCGCCCGCAACGATCCGCCCCGGCGACATTCCGGCGGGGTCGGATCGCATTGAGCGGTATGCAAAATCGGGAATTTCCATTTCCACTCATGCGGGAATGGCCATCTTTATTCCCATATTCGCTGCAATATCGGGCCGATTATTGCGAGCGAACATATCGCCGCGTCGCGCGGGCATTGCGGCAGCATGTCATTGCGGCAGCATGTAATGGAACCGGTGCGATGACCCGGCCGCGACACGCGAAAACCGTCCGGCGGACACGCCACCGCACCGTTTCCGCGCGTTGCATTGCATGGCGCCGCTCAGCCCGCCGCGCCGTAACCGCCGCCGCCCGGCGTTTCGACGACGAACACGTCGCCCGGTGCCATCTGCGCGCGGCCGACGTGCTCGAGCGTCTCGACCGTGCCGTCCGCCCGCTCGATCGTGTTGCGGCCGAGCGCGCCGGCCTCGCCGCCCGCGGCGCCGAACGGCGCGTGGATCCGGTTGTTCGACAGGATCGACGCCGTCATCGGCTCGAGGAAGCGGATCCGCCGCACGGCGCCGTCGCCGCCGCGCCAGCGCCCGCCGCCGCCGGAACCCGCACGCAGCCGGTGCGATTCGAGCCGCACCGGGTAGCGCCATTCGAGCACCTCCGGGTCGGTCAGCCGCGAGTTCGTCATGTGCGTCTGCACCGCACCGACGCCCGCGAAACCGTCGCCCGCGCCGCTGCCGCCGGCGATAGTCTCGTAGTACTGGTAGCGATCGTTGCCGAACGTGAAGTTGTTCATCGTTCCCTGGCTCGATGCGACGCAGCCGAGCGCACCGTACAGCGCGTTCGTGATCGCAGACGACGTCTCGACGTTGCCCGACACGACCGCCGCCGGATATTCGGGGTTCAGCATCGAGCGCGCCGGCACGATCACCGTCAGCGGCTTCAGGCAGCCGGCGTTCAGCGGGATGTCGTCGCCGACCAGCGTACGGAACACGTACAGCACGGCGGCCATGCAGACGGCCTTCGGCGCGTTGAAGTTGTTGTCGAGCTGCGCTGACGTCCCGGTGAAATCGATCTCCGCCCGGCGCGCGGCGCGATCGACACGGATCGCGACGCGAATCCCCGCGCCGTTGTCGAGCGGATAGCGGTACGCGCCGTCCTGCAGCGCACCGATCACGCGCCGCACCGCCTCTTCCGCGTTGTCCTGCACGTGTCGCATGAACGCGAGCACGACGTCGCGGCCGAACTGCTCGACCATCCGGCGCAGCTCGTCGACGCCTTTCTGGTTCGCCGCGATCTGCGCGCGCAGGTCGGCCATGTTCTGCTCGACGTTGCGCGCCGGATAACGGCCCGACGCGAGCAGCGCGCGCGTGTCGGCATCGCGCAGCACGCCCGCCGACACGAGCTGCCAGTTGTCGATCAGCACACCTTCCTCGTCGATGTGCGTCGAATCGGGTGGCATCGAGCCCGGCGTGGTGCCGCCGATGTCCGCGTGGTGGCCGCGCGAGCCGACGTAGAACAGCGGCGTGTCCGAGCCGTCCGCGAACACCGGCGTGATGACGGTCACGTCCGGCAGGTGCGTGCCGCCGTGATACGGATCGTTCAGCATGAACACGTCGCCGTCGCGCATGCGGCCGCGGTTGCGCTCGATCACCGTGCGGATGCTCTCGCCCATCGAGCCCAGGTGCACGGGCATGTGCGGCGCGTTCGCGATCAGGTTGCCGTCGCCGTCGAAGATCGCGCACGAGAAGTCGAGCCGCTCCTTGATGTTGACCGAATACGCGGTGTTCTGCAGCCGCAGCCCCATCTGCTCGGCGATCGACATGAACAGGTTGTTGAAGATCTCGAGCCGTACCGGATCGGCGTCGGTGCCGAGCGAGCGGCGCGTCGGCAGCGGCGTCGTGCGCGTCAGCACGAGGTTGCCCTGCGCGGTCATCCGCGCGCGCCAGCCGGGTTCGACGACGGTCGTGCCGTTCTTCTCCGCGACGATCGCGGGGCCGTCGATCGCGTCGCCGGCGAGCAGCGTGTCGCGCACGTATAGCGCCGCGTCGTGCCATTGACCGCCGGAATAGAAACGCACGGCGCTGTGCGCGTGCGGCGCCGCGCCCTCGTCGCGCGGCTCGAGCGGCGCGATCTCGACCGGTGCATCGGAGCGGCCGATCGCCTCGACCGATGCGAGTTCGGCGACCAGCGGCGTGCCGGGCATCAGGAACGCGTAGCGTTGCCGGTACGCGGTTTCGAACGCCTGCTGCATCGCCGCGACGCTGCCGGCCGGCACGTCGAGCGCGGAATCCGTGCCCTGGTAGCGCAGGTGCACGCGCCGCGCGGTCGCGATGCGCTCCAGCGGCACGCCCTGTTCGAGCAACGCGCCGACCGCATCGTCGGTCAGCCGGTCGAGCGCGGCATTCAACGCCGGCAACGATTCATCGGACAACACGGCCTCCACCGCGCGCTCGCGCATCGCGGTCTGATCGGCAAGCCCCATCCCGTAGGCGGACAGCACGCCCGCGAGCGGATGCGCGAACACCTGCGTCATCCCGAGCGCGTCGGCCACGCCGCACGCGTGCTGGCCGCCCGCGCCGCCGAACGTCGTCAGCACGTAGCGCGACACGTCGTGGCCGCGCTGCACCGAGATCTTCTTGATCGCATTCGCCATGCTGCCGATCGCGATTTCCAGGAACCCTTCGGCCAGCGCCTCGGGTGTGTCGCGCCGCCCGGTCGCCGCGTGGATCTCGTCGGCGAGCGCCGCGAACTTCGCGGCCACGCCGTCGCGGTCGAGCGGTTCGTCCGCGTGCGGGCCGAACACGCGCGGGAAGTGATCGGGCTGGATCTTGCCGAGCATCACGTTGCAGTCGGTCACCGTCAGCGGGCCGCCGCGCCGGTACGCGGCCGGCCCCGGGTTCGCGCCGGCCGATTCGGGCCCGACGCGCAACCGCGCGCCGTCGAAGCCGAGCACCGAGCCGCCGCCGGCCGCGACCGTGTGGATGCTCATCATCGGCGCGCGCATCCGCACGCCGGCCACCTGCGTCTCGAACACGCGCTCGAATTCGCCGTTGTAGTGCGATACGTCGGTCGACGTGCCGCCCATGTCGAAGCCGATCACGCGCTCGAAGCCGGCCGCGCGCGCGGCGCGCACCATTCCGACGATGCCGCCGGCCGGGCCGGACAGGATCGCGTCCTTGCCCTGGAACGCATCGGCGCGCGTCAGGCCGCCGCTGCTCTGCATGAACTGCAGGTTCACGCCGGGCATCTCGTGCGCGACCTGCTCGACGTAGCGGCGCAGGATCGGCGACAGGTACGCGTCGACCACGGTCGTGTCGCCGCGCGACACCATCTTCATCAGCGGCGACACCTCGTGCGACACCGACACCTGCGTGAAGCCGATCCGGCGCGCGAGGTCCGCCAGCGCACGTTCGTGTGCGGTGTGGCGATAGCCGTGGATCAGCACGATGGCCAGCGCCTGCACGCCCGAGTCGAACACGCGGCGCAACGCCGCTTCCGCGCGTTGCACGTCGAGCGGCACGACGACGTCGCCGTGCGCGCCGATCCGCTCGTCGATTTCGATGACGGTCTCGTACAGCGCATCGGGCAGCACGATGTCGAGATCGAACAGGCGCGGGCGGTTCTGGTATGCGATGCGCAGCACGTCGCGAAAGCCGTGCGTCGTCGCGAGCGCGGTGCGTTCGCCCTTGCGTTCGAGCAGCGCGTTGGTCGCGACCGTCGTGCCCATCTTCACCATGTCGACGCGTTCGGGCGTGATCGGCTCGCCGTCGGCGAGGCCGAGCAGATGGCGGATGCCGGCCACGGCCGCATCGCGATACTGCCCGGGATTCTCCGACAGCAGCTTGTGCGTGACGAGCGAGCCGTCGGGCCGGCGCGCGACGATGTCGGTGAAGGTGCCGCCGCGGTCGATCCAGAATTGCCAGCGCGCGGCGTCGGAGGAAACGGGGAAAGTGTGTCGGTCAGTCATGGCGATGAACTCGATGCGTCGTTGAAGCGAAGGACGAGCGCCGCCGCACGGCGCGCGTCGCGCGCCGCGTCAGGGCTTCGATGAAAAGGGGACTGCGAAAAGGCGGCGGGCGGATGCCCGCTCGGGCGGCGTTAAGCGGCGTCGAGTTCGCGGCCGCGCGTTTCGGGCAGCGTCAGCGCGGCGACGATCACGACGCCGTACGCGGCGACCGCGAAGATGCCGATGCTCATGCCGAGCCCGTACTGCTTCGACAGCGCGCCGATCAGGAACGGGAACAGTGCGCCGATCGCGCGGCCGACGTTGTAGCAGAAGCCCTGGCCCGAGCCGCGCACGCGGGTCGGGAACAGTTCGGTGAGGAACGCACCCATCCCGGAGAAGATGCCCGACGCGAAGAAACCGAGCGGGAAGCCGAGCCACAGCATCGACGCGTTGGTCAGGTTCAGCGACGTGTACGAAAACGCGATCACCATCGAGCCCAGCGCGAACAGGATGAAGTTCGGCTTGCGGCCGAGGCGGTCGGTCAGGTATGCGCTGGTCAAATAGCCGACCCACGAGCCGAAGATGATCATCGCGAGATAGCCGCCGGTGCCCATCACGGTCAGGTGCCGCTCGGTCTTCAGGAACGTCGGCAGCCAGGTCGTGATCGCGTAGTAGCCGCCTTGCGCGCCGGTCGTCAGCAGCGCCGCGCGCAGCGTCGTCGACAGCAGCTTCGGCGCGAAGATTTCGGTGAGACGCGGTGCGTCGGCTACCTTCGCCTGCGAGGCCTTCTCCTTCTCGTAGACGTCGGGCTCCTTCACGTAGCGGCGGATCACGACCACCAGGAGCGCCGGCGCGAGGCCGACGAGGAACAGCGCGCGCCATGCCTGCTCGGCCGGCAGCACCGAGAACAGCAGCGCATACAGCAGCGCCGACAGCCCCCAGCCGATCGCCCAGCCCGACTGCACGAGGCCGACCGCCTTGCCGCGATCGCGCGCGCGGATCACTTCGCCGATCAGCACCGCGCCGGCCGTCCATTCGCCGCCGAAGCCGAAGCCCATCAGCGCGCGCGCCGCGAGCAACTGGTGATAGTTCTGCGCGAGCCCGCACAGCGCGGTGAACACCGCGAACCACAGCACCGTCAGCTGCAGCGTGCGCACGCGGCCGATCCGGTCGGACAGGATCCCGGCGATCCAGCCGCCGAGCGCCGATGCGAGCAGCGTCATCGTGCCGATAAAACCGGCGTCCGCGAGCGAGATGCCCCAGGTCGCGACGAGCGTCGGGATCACGAACGACAGCATCTGCGTGTCCATCCCGTCGAGCATGTAGCCGACCTTGCAGCTCCAGAACGCGCGGCGCTCGCGCGCCTGCGCGTCCGCATACCATCCGAACAGGCCGTTGCGCGCGGGGCCCGCGGGGTCGGCGGCGGGCGCCGCGAGAGTCTTGCTTTCCATGGTGAAGCTCCTGTCGAAATGTGCGGTCGAAACCGTGCGTGTGGTGCGTGGTGCGTCGTGCGCGCGAGCGCCGGGCGCGCAGCTGCGCGCCGCCCTCGGGTCAGGCGAATCGTGTGCGGTCGCGGCGCGCCGCCACGTCGGGGCCGGATCAGCGAACGCGCGGGCCGCCGCTCCGGCCGGGTCAGAACACGGCCAGCGACGCGTTCGTAATGTCGGTCATCAGCATGTAGCCGGGCGTATGCGCGATCGCGAGCGGCAGCTTCGCTTCCATCAGCGCCGTTTGCGGCGTCACGCCGCACGCCCAGAACACCGGCAGTTCGTCGTCGCGCACCGTCACGGCGTCGCCGAAATCGGGGGCGCCGAGATCGGCGATGCCGAGTTCACGCGGATGGCCGATATGGACCGGCGCGCCGTGCACGCCCGGAAACCGGCTCGTGATCTGCACTGCGCGAATCGCGTCGGCGCCGCGCAGCGGGCGCATCGATACGACCAGCTGGCCGCCGAAGATCCCCGCGCGGCGATTCGGAATCGACGTGCGGTACATCGGCACGTTGCGACCCTCCTCGATGTGGCGCAGCCCGATCCCTTCACGCGCCAGCATGTCCTCGAACGAGAACGAGCAGCCGATCGCGAACACGACGAAATCGTCGCGCCACAGCGCCTCGAGCGATTCGACCCGCTCGGTCAGGCGGCCGTCGCGGTACACGTTGTAGCTCGGCACGTCGGTGCGGATGTCGAGATCCTCGCCGAGCACGTCGAGCCGGAACGCGCCCGGTTCGCCGACGCCCAGCAGCGGGCACGCCTTCGGGTTCGCCTGGCAGAAGCGCAGGAAATCGTGCGCGTACGCGTTCGGCAGGATCGCGAGATTCGCTTGCGCGAACGGGCCGCACTGGCCGGCCGTCGGGCTGCGGAATGCGCCGTTGCGTACGGACTGGCGGAATTCGGAAGGCGTCATGATGGTCGTTGGCAGATCGGTATGTCGTCGGGATGACGGTTGCGTCAGCGGATACGGCGAAGAATAGAAAAGAAAAAATTTTGTCGCCAACGAGTTTTTTTGCGCCGCGTGTATAGAATTCCTTAACGGATCTCGGGGTTTTCCCCGGTCCCGTTCACTTTTCTTCACCGGCAAGCTGCGCGTCCACCGTCCGCCCGATCGCCATGAACACGCGTTTCCTCGAAACCTTCGTCACGCTCGCGAAGCTGCGCAACTTCCGCACGACGGCCGCCGCGCTGCATGCCACACCGGCCGCGATCTCGCAGCGCCTGAAGGCGCTCGAGGATGAATTGCAGACCGTGCTCGTCGATCGCGACAGCCGCGAGTTCCGGCTCACACCGAACGGTGAATATCTGCTCGGCTATGCGAAGGCCGTCGTCGAGGCCACGCACGAGCTGCAAGCCGCCGCTGCCGGCGAAAGCGCGCTGCGCGGCAAGCTGCGGCTGGGCGTGATCGAGACGGTCGTGCACAGCTGGCTGCCGCATTACCTGCGCCGCCTCGCCGCCGACTATCCGCAGCTGGAGATCGACCTGACCGTCGACGTCAGCGTCGTGCTGCAGCGCCGGCTGATGGCCGGCGAGCTCGATCTGATCATTCGCGTGGAGGGCAGCGACGAGGCATCGGTCGTCTGCGACGCGCTCGCAAACTATCCGGTGCGCTGGATCGCGCGTGCCGGGCTGCTCCCGGCCGCGCGCACGGGGCTCGCGCGGCAGGTGCTGCGCCAGCCGATCCTGACCTACGGGCGCGGCACCGCGCCCCACCGTGCGCTCGAGGACATCGTGCGCACGCTGGCGCACGCGCACGGCGTGCCGCTGTCGGAGACGCGCATCACCGGCTCGCCGTCGATCTCGGTGATCGTGCAGCTCGTGCGCGACGGCTTCGGCGTGGCGGCGATTCCGGTGCTGTTCGTCGATGCGTTGATCGCCAGCGGCGAGGTCGTCGAGCTGCCGCTGCAGCCGTCGCCGCCGTCGATCGTCGTGTCGATGTCGCGGCGGGCGGATGCGCCGAAATTCGTGCACGGCGCGTCGATCGCGGCGCGGGCTGCGTGTCACGAGTATTGCGAGAAGAGCAACCGGTTGCTGGTCGAGGCGCTTTGAGGTGCTTTGAGGTGGTTCGACATCGCCGCGCGAATCGCCCACAATCGCGTTCGGCGCTTGTGACGCCCGCTTCGCTTCGTGAATGCCGGCATGGCCGTCAGGCATTCATCGTTTCGCACGCCCCTGCACGACAAGAAACAAGAAGGCAGACATGCAGACTCGCACCGCTTCCAACCCGTCCCTGAAACGCGCGCGCATCGTGGTCATCGTCGTGTATGTCGCGTCGCTGCTGCTGCCCGCGTTCGCCGAGCCGCCCAATGGGGCCGGTGCGGTGAGCTGGTGGCACGGCTACACGGTGCTCGCGCTCGGCTGGCTCGGAATACTCGACCTGCAGTTCGCATGGTTCGGCAATCCGCTGCTCGTCGCCGCGCTGGTCAAGCCGAACCGGACCGTGTCGGGGCTGCTCGGCGTCGCCGTGGTGCTCGCGCTCGCGTGGCATACGCTGCCGACCGACGCACGGGTCGAAACGATCCGCGATTTCGGATTCGGGTACTACCTGTGGATCGCGGCAATGGCCGGCGCGGCGGCATTGCCATGGGTCGGTGAGCGCAAGATGAAAGGCGCTGTCGCGACGGGCGAGGTTTCCGTCGCGGCCGAAAACGGCGCCGCCGATGCGTCGAATGCCGGCACGGTGCCGATCCGCTCGATCGGCAAGCCGGGCCGATGGACCGTCACCGCGACCGACACGCAGATCAGTGCCATCGACCCGCAAGGCGCGATACGCGGAATCGCGCTGTCCGCACTCGGCTCGGTGGCGATCGAGACCAACGACCAGGGGCCGTTCGTATCCGACGTGTGGTGGATGCTGTTCGACACGCGAAAGCAGCTTGCCTGCGCATTCCCGCAGGACGCGAAAGGCGCGAAGGCGGCGGTCGACCGGCTGCTCGACCTGCCCGGCATCGATCATCGCAAGGTCATCGACGCGCAGACGTCGGTCCGGAACGCGATGTTCCCGATCTGGGCGCGCGCGACGCAGACGGATGCGCCGCGCGACGTCGACCCGCAACGCGCAAACTGAACGATGCGTCGTCGACGCGATCGTCCGGGAAGTGCGCCATGCCCTCCTTGGTCAAGACTCAGCCGGATATCGCGTACATCAGCACGACCGTCGCGCTTCCATAGCCGGTGCGAACCCGGCGGACCGCATCACGCATGCCCCGCACGCGGCTGCGCAAGCTTGCCGTCGCCATACTCGCACAACACCTGCGAGATCACCACGCGATAGCCGTCCAGCCAGCGCGCCTGCTTCGCCTTCGCTTCCAGATGCGCGGGATGCCGAATCAACTGCTGCAGCGCCGCCTCCGATTCCCAGTAGTAAACGTTCTGGATCAGCCCCGCCTCGGTGTTCTCCCAGGTCTCCTCGCCGAGGTAGCCGGGCGTCGCGCGCGCCATGTCGGCGATCTGGCGGTCGAGCCGGTGAAACTCGTCGTCGTATTGCCCTGCGCGAAAAATGAAGGTCGAGGCGTACATGCGCGCTCCATCGGGGACGGTTGAAAGAGCGGCAAGTGTAAGGCACGCAGCGCGCACCGTTGCAGCAGCGTCCCCACGCGTTGCACGCGAGACGGTAGCCGTCTACCACGGCCGTCGCACCGAGTCCTGGTAGCGCGTCAGGATGAAATGTGCGACGTCGTCCGAGTGATACGCGGCGACGAGTTGCGCGACCCACGGCTTCGTGCGGTCGGCGTCGCGCACGGTCAGCACGTTCGCATACGGCGAGCGTGCATCCTCGAGATTGATGCTGTCGCGCGCCGGCTGCAGCCCCGCGCGCGCGGCGTCCTCGCTGTCCATCGCGACGAACGCGGCCGAGTCGAGCGCCGCATGCAGCCGGTCACGGCGCAGGGCCACGAATTTCAGCGCAAGCCGGTTGCCCGTCACGTCGCGCAGCGTCGCATGCAGGCCGGCCTTTTCGCGCAGCGTCACCAGCGTGTCGTTCTGCAGCAGCACGAGCGCACGTGCCATCCCGCGCGGATCGGCCGGGATCGCGACCGTCGCACCGGGTTGCAAATCATTCAGACTCCTCAGCTTGCGCGAATAGAGCGCCATCGGCAACGTGACGGTCGGCGCGACAGCGGTCAGTGCATAGCCTTTCGCCGTGCGCGTCGCGGCAAGGCGCTGCGCGTCCTCGAAGCTCGCCGCGTCGATCGTGCCGCCCGCGAGCGCTGCATCGATGCGCGACGCGTCGTCGAATTCTACGGCGTCGACACCCAGCCCGCGCGTGGCCGCGACGCGTTTCACCTCGTCGAGGATGTCCGCGTGCACGCCGCGCGTCACGCCGACACGTACCGCCGGCGCGGCAGATTCGGCGGCGGCGGCCCCGAGCGGATGAGCGAGGCCGCACGCAACGGTCAGCGACACCGCAATGACACACAGCACCTGCTTCATGACGCATCCCTCAGAATCGTGCGGAACCCGATATGCGACGCGCCGAGATCGGCTTCCTGCCGTTCACGCGACGACGCGCGATAGCGCACGCAGTAATCGCGCGAGCACAGGAACGAACCGCCCTTGATCACCATCGGCGTGTCGTGCCGCCGCGTCGGCGGCGCGACGGCCGCCGTGTCGCCGTTCGTGTGCGACTGATGCGGACCCGTGTATGCGTCCTTGGTCCATTCCCATGCGTTGCCGATCATGTCGTACAGGCGGAAGCCGTTCGCCGCGTAGCAGCCGACTGGCGCCAGCCCCGCGTGGCCGTCCTCGGCCGCATCGAGCACCGGGAACGCGCCCTGCCAGTAGTTCGCGGCCGGCTTGCCCTGCGCGTCGCGCGGCGCCGCATCAAGCGATGCGTCGTCGCGACCGGCCTTGCCCGCGTATTCCCATTCGGCTTCGGTCGGCAGGTCGCGCCCGAGCCAGTGTGCATACGCGAGCGCGTCGCGCTGCGTGACGAGCGTGACAGGCAGGTTGCCGAGCCCGGCGACGTCGCTGCCGGGGCCGCGCGGCTGCCGCCACGATGCGCCTTTCACCCACGTCCACCACGCGAGGTCACGCGCGTTCAACTCGTCGCGCGTCGGCACATGAAACACCGCCGCGCCGCCTTGCTGCTCGACCTCGGTCACGTAGCCGGTCGCCTGCACGAACGCGGCGAACTGCGCGATCGTCACGTCGGTCTGATCGATCCAGAAGCCCCCGACATGCGTCTTGCCATCGCCGGCCGGCCGCTCGTCCGCATAGCCGCGCGTGCTGCCGAACACGAACGCGCCGCCGCTCAGGTGCACCATCCCGGCCTTCGGGTCGTCGCGCCACTTCGCCGGCAACCCCGAGTAGCGCTCGCACTGCCGTTCCGAGCCGAGCGGCGCGAGCGTGCGGCCGCGATTCGCATCGTCGAAGGCGCCGACGGGCGACGCCGACGGGCTCGCATGACCGGTGGCAAACGCGGCGGCGAACAGCATGGCCGCGAACGCCGCGCCGAGCGTCCAGAAGCGGAACCGCATCGTGTCGCCCTCAGTAGTAACCGCGCGGACGCAGCGGCTCCACGCCGCCGACGTTGCTCATGTAGGTCTTCCACTGGTCGACGAGCGTGCCGATCACCGACGGGTTTTGCGCGGACACGTCGGTCGTCTCGCCGCGGTCCGCCGCGAGGTCGTACAGTTGCCAGTGACCATCGAGCGGCCCGAGCGGCGGCTCGGTCCACAACGCCTTCCAGCGGCCGTCGGCGCTGCGCAGGTACGCGCGGCCGTACGCTTCGTCGCCGAACGGCGTCGTATGCACTTCGCCCGTCGCCGCACCGGTGAGCACCGGCAGCAGCGACTGCCCCGTCACCGGATAGACGTAGCGATTGTTGTAGACGACCTTGCCCTTGTTCTGATCGACGCCTGTCAACGTGTTCACGAGCGGCGGCGCCGGCTGCGACGGCGCCGTGACGCCCGCGACCGCGAGGAAGGTCGCCGTGTTGTCGGTCACGTGCGTGAACGCACGCAGCGTCGGCAACTGCCGCGCCTGCCCCGGCAGGCGCACGATCGTCGGCGTCGACACGCCGCCTTCGGCCGAATAGCCCTTCGTGAGCCGGAACGGCGTCGCGCTCACTTCGGCCCAGCGCAGCCCGTATTGCAGCCGTTGCGCGTTCTGCTTGCCGTTGTCGGTGCCGAGCGTCGAATAGACCGGGTCCTGCCCGTTCGCGGTGTCGGTCGCCGTCGGGTCCGCCCCGGAGTCGATCGGCCAGCCTTCCGCGCCGTTGTCCGACTGGAACATGATGAACGTGTTGTCGTATTCGCCGATATCCTTCAAGTGCTGGATCAGGAGGCCGATGTTGTAGTCGAGGTTCTCGACCATTCCCGCATAGATCTCCATGTAGCGCGCCTGCGCGCGGCGCTCGGCCGGGCTCAGGCTCGACCACAGCTTGTCGACCTTGCCGGTGCCGTAGTCGCTGTAGCCGTCGGCGGCCGAATGCATGGCGCTGATGTACTTCGCGTTCGCGGTGCCGTTGTTCGCCGTGGCCGGCGATGCCGACGTCGTTTCCGGAAGGCCGTCAAATGGCTTGAAGTCGGTGGGGATTAGGCCGAGCGCCTTCTGTCGCGCGATCCGCGCGTTGCGGATCGCGTCGTAGCCGGCGTCGTACACGCCCGCATATTTGTGCAGCCACGGGTCCGGTACCTGCAGCGGCCAGTGCGGCGACGTGTAGGCCGCGTACGCGAAGAACGGGTTGCCGTCCCGCTTGTTCGAATCGATGTACGAGATCAGCTTCTGCGTATAGAAGTCGGTCGAATAGAACACGGCCGGACTGCCGCCCGCGCCGCCCGGTTGTCCGGGCTGGCCCGGCTGCACGTAGCTGCCGTCCTCCGTGTAGTTCGACGAGCCGGCCGGTTCGTGCGCGAAGTGGTTCGTCGCCGCGCCCGCGAGCAGCACGTAGCTGCGCTCGAAGCCCCACTGGTCCGGCGTCTGACCGCTGCCCGTCGCGCTGCCGACGATCCCCGAGCCGATGTGCCACTTGCCCGCGATATAAGTGTGATATCCGGCGTCCTTCAGCAGTTGTGCGAACGACAGCGCGCGATCGTTCAGGTAGCCCTCGTAGCCGGGAAGCCCGCGCCGCTCGTCGGTCGGCACGCCCATCGTGCCTTCGCCGACGAGGTGGTGATCGGTGCCGGAAATCAGCATCGCGCGCGTGATCGCGCAGACGGTGCCCGTGTGGTGGTTCGACAGGATGCGGCCCGACGCGACGAGCGCGTCGAGGTTCGGCGTGTTGATCTCGCCGCCGAATGCATGGATGTCGGAATAGCCGAGATCGTCGGCCATGATGTACAGGATGTTCGGGCGCCTGGCCGCGGGCGTCGCATTGGCCTGCGGCGGCGGATCGCTGTCGACGCCTCCGCACGATGCGAGCGACAGCGCGCCGACGATCGCGGCGCAGACGACACGGAAACGGAAGGCATGCCACGGCGACGCGGATTTTTTCATTTTGTCGAACGCACGATCTACGGATCGGCGATCTTAGCGTCGCCCGCGCGGCGCCCAAAGTCCGATTCGTCACATGCTAACGGCAACGGGGAATATGCGCGCCGGCCCCTGTCTTATGGCTCGCACCGCAATGCTTGCGTTGCGTCAGCCGCGCCCGCCGAGGCTGCCGCCGCCGTCCACCGCGAGCACCTGCCCCGTGATGAACGCCGCATCGTCGGACAGCAGGAACGCGATCGCCGCGGCTACATCGTGCGGCGTGCCGAGGCGACGGGCGGGAATCGTCGTGAGTACCTTCCGCTCCGCGTCGCTCCCGACCGGACGCGTCTGCCGAAACAGCTCCGTCTCGATCGGGCCCGGCGCGACCGCGTTGACCGTCACGCCATGTTCGGCCAGTTCCAGCGCCCACGTGCGGGTGCAACCGACGAGCGCGCTCTTCGCGGCCGAGTACGCGGTGCGATCGAGACTGCCGAAGATCGCCCGGCTGCATACGTTGACGATGCGGCCATGGCCGCGTGCCTTCATCGCGTCGGCGAAATGCTGCGTGACCTGGATCGCCGCGCGCACGTTCAGGTCGAACACCGCCTGCAGCGATGCGAAATCGACTTTGCCGAGCGGCTGCGGCAACGCGATGCCCGCATTGTTCACGATCCCGTCGATCTCGCTCGACGCGCCGATGCGTGCGAGCGTCGTGGCCGTCGGTTCGATGTCGGCGAGATCGCACGCGATCAACTCGCCCGGAAAGTCGATGTCTTGCGCATGCCGCGCGAGGCCGATGACGCGATGGCCGCGCTGCGCGAGCAGCGTGCTGGTGGCCAGGCCGATGCCGCGCGACGCGCCGGTAACGAGATAGGTGCGTGATGACATGATTCGAGCCTCTGACGAAATTATCGAAGACGGCGCGATGCGCGCGCTCGCGCGGCGCATTCACGATCCTCACCGATTGTGCGTCAGGTGGAGAAAACGCGTACGGTCGCCGTCGTTCGCGTCGACGACTCGATCGTGCGCCGTGGCTACGAAGCCTGAACGATGCGCCGCGGCACGCGCTCGCCGTCCGCGTCGTCCGACGCCAACATGCGCGGAATCTCGTCAACGAGCGCGTCGATGACGACGCGCACCTTCATCGGCACATTGCGCGACGCCGGCCGCACCACGAACACTTCGGCGCCCGACACGCTCTCGCTGTCCATCACGAGCGCGAGGCGGCCGTCGCGCACGTACGGCGCCATCAGCCAGCACGGCAGCCACGCGAGTCCCGCGCCGGCAGCCGCCGCGTCGGCGATCGCCTGCAGGTCGTCGAATCGCAGGCGCCCTGCCGGGCGATGGTCGTGCACCGCGCCGTCCGCGCCGATGATTCGCCACGGCGCCGGCTGCCCGCCGCGCGAATACGCGATGCCGCCGTGCGACGCGAGTTCGTCCAGCCCCGACGGCCGGCCATGGCGATCGAGATAGGCGGGCGATGCGCAGATGCCCATGCGCTGCACCCCGAGCTTGCGGCCGACCAGCGTGCTCGTGTCGGCCAGCGAGCCGATACGCACCGCGATGTCGAAGCCGTCGTTGACCAGATCGGCGACGCGATCGCTGAACGACACGTCGATTTCAAGCCGCGGATGACGCTCGACGAGGCGCCGCACGACGGGCGCCACGCATTGCCGGCCGAACAGCACGGGCACGCTGACCCGCACGCGCCCGGTCGGCTCGCGCCGGCCGGCGTCGAGCGCGGCTTCCGTCTCGCCGAGTTCGGCCAGCAACCGCCGACACTGCTCGTAATAGACGTGCCCTTCGTCGGTCAGGCCGAGCCGGCGCGTCGTGCGCTGCAAGAGCCGCGCGCCGAGCCGCTGTTCGAGCCGCGCGACGATCTTCGCAACAGCCGAGCGCGTCATGCCGAGGCGCAGCGCCGCCGCGGCGAAGCTGCCCGACTCCACGACATCGACGAATTCGACGATGCCTCTCAGCCGCTCGTCCATGCAGTTCCGCTCCGATGGAATGACAGGTTCGTGTCCGCGCTGGCGACAATCGTTGGCCGAATTCTCGCCAATGTGTCCCGTTGCGCAACACTATGATAGTCCGGTCCATCTCGAAAAAGGAGCCGACATGCACGCATGGCAAATCAAACCGGGGGACGGCATTGCCGGGCTCCGGCGCATCGACGCGACGCTTCGCCCGGTCGGGCCGACCGACGTCGTCGTGAAGATCCACTCGACCGCATTGAACTATCGCGACCTGATGTTCGCGCGCGGCGACTATCTCGGCATCGGCACCGACGCGCTGATACCCGTCGCCGACGGTGCCGGCGAAGTCGTCGAAACCGGCCGCGACGTCACGCGGTTCAAGCCTGGCGATCGCGTGATCAACACGTACTTCCCGCACTGGATCGACGGGCCGCCCACGCCGCCCAAGGTCTCGGGGTCGCCCGGCTCGCATTTTGACGGCGTGCTCGCCGAACGCTTCGTCTCCGACGAAACCGCGCTCGTCGGGATTCCTCCGCATCTCGACTACGACGAAGCGGCAACGCTGTCGTGCGCGGGCATCACCGCGTGGAATGCACTGTTCGTCGACGGCGGGCTGAGACCGGGCGCGACGGTCGTGCTGCTCGGCACGGGCGGTGTTTCGATCATCGCGTTGCAGCTTGCGCATGCGGCCGGACTGCGCACGATCGTGACCTCGTCGAGCGATGCCAAGCTCGAACGCGCCCGCGCACTCGGTGCGGACGCAACGATCAACTACCGCACCACGCCCGAATGGCAGCATGAAGTGCTGCGGCTCACCGACGGTGCGGGCGCGGATCTCGTCATCGAAGTCGGCGGACGCGATACGCTCGCGCGCTCGGTCGCCGCGACGAAAATGGGCGGCATCGTATCGGTCATCGGCGGCCTCAGCAGCTTCGGCACCCCGGAACTCGGGCTGCTGTCGCTGATCGGCGGCTTCAGGAAGCTGCACGGCCTCATGGTCGGCAGCCGCGCGATGCTCGACGACGTCGTGCGGCTCGTCGACGCGAAAGGGATCAAGCCGGTGGTCGATCGCGTGTTCGGTTTCGACGAAGCGCCGCAGGCCTATGCCTGCCTGCAGTCGGGCCAGCATTTCGGCAAGGTCGTGATTCGCGTCGCGTCGTGACGGATGAAGGCGGCGCACGCCGCCTTCTCATCACCGCACGCATCGCGACCGCCCCGCGCACCGTCGTCAGAACATCTGGCGCAGGCCGATCGCGGCCCCGACGTTGTTGGTCCTGCCGATCTGGTCGACCTTGCCGGTGAGCCGGTTGGTGGCACCCGGATAGTCGGCCGCGAACGCGCCGTTGCCGCGTGCGAAATCGACTGTCCCATATACCTCCGTGTGCTTCGACAGCGCATATTCGGCCAGCACGGTCGCCGAGTAGTTGATCCCGGAGCCGAGCGTGCCGTCAAGCCGCTCCGCGTTGCGCGCGTGGCCGTAATAGCCGGCCACCGTGATCAGCAGCGGCGCGGTGGCCTGCCAGTTCGCGCCGACGTAGAACGTATCGTCGATGCGATTCGGGCTGCCGCCGGCGAGCGTGGGCGCGCCGGCCTGCTGCATGTTGAAGTCCGTCGTGCCCGTCTTGTCCTGACCGTGCAGCCAGCCGGCCAGCAGGCGCACGGACGGCGTGACCTGATACGCGCCGCTCACGTGCAGGAAGTTCACCTTCGCGCCGTTGACCGCACTGCCGTTCACGGACGACACCGAGGTCTGCTGGTAGCCGGCGTTGATCGACGCGGGCCCTTGCGCGTAAGTCAGCTCGACACCGTACGTGCTGTCGAGGCCCATCGCGCCGGCATGATTGCCGAGCCCGTAGATCGCATCGATGCTGAAGCCGTTGTACGAGAACTTGTACTTCACCGAGTTCGGCACGGTCAGGAAATTGCCGATACCGTTGTATGCCCAACTGTCCTGCCAGTAGTCGCCGACGGTCATCGGATCGAACACGTCGCCCATCGTGTCGTACAGCGGGGCGTACTGGTTGCCGAAGGTCAGCGAGCCGTACCGGTCGCTCGACAGGCCGACGTACGCCTGCCGGCTGAACAGCGTGTTCGCGACGTGCAGCTTGCCGTCGCCGAGCTCGAAGCCGTTCTCCAGACGAAAGATCGCCGACAGGCCGCCGCCGAGATCCTCGCTGCCGCGCAAGCCCCAGCGGCTGTGCGTTTCGGGGCCGACGGTCATTCCGATCAGGTCCTTGCCGTCGGGGCCGGCGTTCGTCTGATAACGGATCGCCGTATCGACGAGGCCATACAACGTGACGGAACTCTGCGCAAATGCGGACGACGCCGCTGTCAAGACGAATACCGCGCCGGCACCACCGGATACGACGATGCGTTTCATGAAAGGCCTCCCTGAGCGATTGATTTTGTAAGCAGTCCGACAGCATTCGTGTCGGCCTGCCGGTATAGCGCTCGGGAGAATAATCGGTCATATTCGCCGCACCTATTGCTGCTTCCGGATTGGACCTTTCCAATACGCTCAACAATCGCAGTAGCAGCCGTGCGGCGACCGGTGAGTCGCGCCCGGGGTAAGATGAACGCCCCTTCCGTCGCTTTGCCGCCCAAGCCATGTCGACAACCATCGCCACCCTGCTGCCGCTCGCCGGCGTCCTGCTCCTGAGCGTGGCCAGCCCGGGCCCGAACTTCGTGATCGTCACGTCAACCGCGGTCGCGCAACGCCGCGCCGGCGTGATGACCGGGCTCGGCCTCGCCGCCGCGTCGGGCACCTGGGCGGCGGTCGCGATTGCCGGCCTCAGCCTGCTCGTGACCCACGTCGCCTGGGTGCACACCGCGCTGCGGCTCGCCGGCGCCACGTACCTGATCTGGCTCGGCCTGAAAATGGTTCTGACCGCGCGCAGGCCGCTCGCTGTTTCCGCACCGGCCGCGTCCTCCGACTGGCATGCCGCGAAGAAGGGCTACGTGGTCAGCATGACGAACCCGAAATCCGTCGCGTTCTACGGCAGTATCTTCGCGTTGATGGTGCCGGCACATGCGCCGGCGTGGCTCGATCTCGCGGTCGTCGTGTTGTCGATCGGAATTTCGGGCGCGTGGTACTGCACCATGGCGCTGCTCGCGTCGCACCCGTCGGTGCGCCGGCTGCTGATCCGGCGCAAGGCCGTGCTCGACACGACGGCCGGGCTGCTGCTGATGGGGCTCGGCGGGCGGATGCTGGCCGGGCGCTGAGCGCCGTCACGCGCCGGCATCGCCAAAAAAATGGCTGCTTGCGATACGCAGCATGCGACGCGCTGCATATTGCAACGGAATCCGAAATGAAATCGGGCGCCGGGTCGAATGGCGCGCTTCAACGGATCGACGAACGATGGCCGACGGGCGTGGCGCATCGTCGACGCACCCCGCCCATCACCGCATCAGCGTACCGGATCAATCGCCACGATCGGCGCGCCGCGCGCCTCGATGTCGCGCCCCGCGAGCAGGCACAGATCCTCGCGATGATGCGCGGCAACCACTTGCACGCCCACCGGCACGTTGTTCACGACCCCGGTCGTCACCGCGAGCCCCGGCAGCCCCATCGCCGGCAGCGCCCGCAGCGTGAGCTGCGCTTCCCAGACGCGCTCGAACCCTTCCGGCCCTTGCCGATCGAGATCGTCGGGAAACGGCAGCTCGGACGACACCGGCAGCAGCAACACCGCATATTCGTCGAGAAAGAGCCGCCATTGCCGCGTCAGCGTCGTACGCCGCACGAGCGCGCGGCTGATCACGTCGGCCGGCAGATCGCGCACCTTGCCGCGCACGGCGTCGATCACCGCGGCCGCACCCGGATCGCCGTCGCTTGCGACCGCGTTCGCCAGCGTATCGAATCCGTCGCCGAGCCAGAGCTGCTCCTGCAACAGCGCGGCCTCGCGCATCGGCGGCGTATCGTCGATTTCGTCGACGGTCCAGCCCGCGTCGACGAGCCGTCGCGCGGCATCGCGCAGCGCGGCCTCGACCTCGGGCACGACCTCCAGACCGCGCGGACGCACGCATAGCGCCGCGCGCTTCGGCACCGCGCGACCGTCGATCGGCACCGGCACGTACCACGGGTCGCGCGGGTCCGGCGCGGCGAATGCACGCAGCGCCAGCGCGAGATCGTCGATCGTGCGTGCGATCGGCCCCGTCGTCGACATCAGTTGCGCGCCGATCGCGCGCTCCGGCGATGACGCATTGAATGCCGGCACACGCCCGAGCGACGGCCGGATGCCGTGCACGCCGCACGCATAGGCCGGATAGCGCACCGAGCCGCCGATGTCGGTGCCGAGCGCGATCGGGCCGATCCCGGCGGCCACGGCAGCTGCCGCGCCGCCGCTCGAACCACCCGGCGTCAGCGAACGGTTGCGCGGATTGTACGTATGGCCGTGCACGAGGTTCGACGTGAACCAGCGCAGCGCGAACGTCGGCGAATTGGTGCGGCCGAGCAGCACGGCGCCGGCCTTTCTCAGGTTCGACACCGACGGGCTGTCGGCGCTCGCGATCAGGTTTTCCTGCAACCGCGTGCCGTTGGTCGTCGCGAACGTCGCGACGTCGACGTTGATCTTCACCGTCACGGGCACGCCGGCGAGCGGGCCCGGATCGTCGCCGCGGGCGATCGCGCGATCGACGTCGTCGGCCTGCCGCCGCACGTCGTCGGGGCGATGCTCGACCACCGCATTGATCGCCGGGTTCACCGCTTCGAGGCGCGCCAGTGTGGCATCCGCCACTTCCCGCGCCGACACTTCACGTTGCCGCACGCGTTTCGCAATTTCAGTCGCCGACAGTTGCCAGAGTTGCTGCGTCATGACTTCTCCTCGTGAAAGGACATCACAATCACCGACGGCGCCACGTCATCCGCAACGTGGCGCCGCATTCACTCACTGCGCGTCCTGCTTCGCACGTTCCGCGGCCGCGATGATCGCGTCGGCCACGGCCTTCGGCTGGCTCAGCATCGCGACGTGGCTGCCGTTCACGCGCGTGACCGTCGCGCCGATCCGCTTCGCCATCGCCTCCTGCAGTTTCGGGTCGATCATCCGGTCCTGCATCGCGACGACGAACGACGACGGCTTCGCATGCCACGCGGCCTGCGCGACCTTCTCCGAAATGCAGCCACCGTACCACGGCCCTTGCGTCGCCGCGACGACGCGTTGCTGCGCGGGCGGCAGGTCCGGTGCGAAATCCTGCGCGATCGCCTTGTCCGACAGCGTCGCGAAGCCGCCGCCGTCCTTGCGCAGCTCGCCGGCCCACGACGGTGCCGGCAACCCCTGCGTGACGTCGGCGATCGACTGGCCGTTGTCCGGCGCGAACGCGGCGACGTAGACGAGCGACTTCACCTTGTCGTCGTTGCCGGCGTCGCTGATCACGACACCGGCCCACGAATGGCCGACCAGCACGACGGGGCCCTTCTGTTCGTCGATCGCGCGCTTCGTCGCGGCTGCGTCGTCGGCGAGCGAGCTCAGCGGGTTCTGCACCGACACGACGTGCAGGCCGCGCGCTTCGAGCAGCGGAATCACGCGGTTCCAGCTCGAGCCGTCGGCGAATGCGCCGTGCACGAGCACGACGTTCGTGCCTTTCAGGTCTTCCTTCGGCGCGGCCTGCGCCGCGACCGCACCGAACAGCCCGCCGAGCACCGCCGCGGACACCAGAACCCGTTTCGTCAAACCGATCATCTTCATGCTCCTTTCCGTCGTGTCGTTCATCTGAAGTGTTGCCGATGCGGCCGCGCCCACATGCGGCGGGCGCGGCAATGCATCACGAATGTGCGTACAGGTCGTCGGCGTCCGTCCGCGCGTTCCGTGCGGCGCGCTTGTCGGCTGCTGCGTAGCGGTCGGCAGATGCCGACCCGGCAGCCACGTTGTCGTCCTGCGACTTCGACGGGCCGTTCTGGTCGGAGCGCGCGACCTGCTGCGCGGCGACAGCGTTCTGTGCTGCGGCGATATCGTCCGGGTAACGCGCGTCACTGCCGGCCGGGTTGTAGCCGGCCTTCTCGAGCCGGATGAGGTCGGCGCGCACGTCGGCACGCGTGAGGCCGTGGCCGGTATCGGCGAACGACAATGCGGGGATCGAAGCGAGCACGGCGACTGCGAGGATTCGAGCGGCTTTCATGAGATTTCTCCTTGGCGGAAGTTGGGGGTATCGATCAATCGGCGTCCGGTGCGAACGTCTTGCATCGAACGTTTTCTGCATGTCGACAGTAGAACCCGCTCACGTATCCGGCATGTTTCCGAAACAGGGGTGTTGTGCAATCCGATGTTTCCGCATCGGCTGCCGATACAGTGCGATACAAACTCGATAACCAGCACACCGCTCGCCCGCGCCCCACCACCACGAAAAAAGGCGTGCCTCGCGCGGCACGCCTTTCCGTCAAACCGATTCGGTCACGTCATGTCAGGGGGCAAGCCGCGTGAACACGAAATCGTGATTCTTCACGCGCGCCTGATGACACGCGAAGCAGGTCTGGTGCTGACCGATGTCGGCCGGCACGCCGTTGATGAAGCGCCCGAAGCCCCAGCCGCCCGTCGACGCATAACGGCGCGAATCCTTCACCATCACCTGCACGGTCGTCGCCTGGCCGGGCACCGTTGCCGGCGCGAACTCGTCGGACTGCTTGCGCTTGTAAGCGAGCTTCACGAGGATCGTGCCGTCCGGAAACGGCAGCGTCGACTGTTCGAGCGCGCGGATCGCGACGGGATTGCCGAGGACCACGCGCAGTTCGTCGAGCGGCGCCGCTTCCTCGGCCGGCGCGACCATTTCCCACTTCCGGTAGCCGGGCGGGATCGTCACGCCGTAGATCGGCGACGCCGCCGGCTTCGGCTGCTCCGCGAACGCGGCCGGACCGCTCGCCGACCACGCGCCCGCCAGCAGCGCACCCGCGACGAGCGCACGGCGCGCGCCGCGGCGCGACACGATCGTGCCGGCCCGCATCAGAGATGCTCCACTTGCAGGAGTGCATCGGCGAATGCCTGCGGCGCTTCCTGCGGCAGGTTGTGGCCGATGCCGCCCGTGATGGTCCGGTGCTGATACTTGCCCGTGAACTTCTTCGCATACGCGGCAGGCTCCGGATGCGGCGCGCCGTTCGCGTCGCCCTCCATCGTGATCGTCGGCACCGTAATGGCCGGGCCGGCGGCGAGCCGCCGCTCGATGTCGTCGTATTGGGCCTCACCCTTCGCGAGCCCGAGGCGCCAGCGATAGTTGTGGATCACGACGGCCACGTGGTCGGGGTTCTGGAACGATGCGGCGCTGCGTGCGTAGGTCTCGTCGGAGAACTGCCACTTCGGCGACGCGAGTTGCCAGATCAGCTTGTTGAACGCGTCGCGATTCGCCGCGTAGCCGAGCGCGCCGCGCTCGGTCGTGAAGTAGAACTGATACCACCACTGGAATTCCGCCTGCGGCGGTAGCGGCTTGCGGTTCGCCTCCTGGCTGCCGATCAGGTAGCCGCTCACCGACACCAGCGCTTTCACGCGCTGCGGCCACAGTGCCGCGATGATGTCGGCCGTGCGCGCGCCCCAGTCGTAGCCGCCGAACACCGCGCGATCGATCTTCAGCGCATCCATCAGCGCGACGATGTCGACGGCCGTCACCGCCTGCTGGCCGTTCCGCACGGTGTCGGCCGAGCGGAACGTCGTCGACCCGTAGCCGCGCAGGTACGGCACGATCACGCGATAGCCGGCCGCCGTGAGCAGCGGCGCGACTTCCGCGTAGCTGTAGATGTCGTACGGCCAGCCGTGCAGCAGGAACACGACGGGGCCGTTCTTCGGTCCGAGATCCGCATACCCGACGTTCAGCACACCGGCGTCGATCTGGTGGATCTTGCCGAGCGAGGCCGCGCCGGCCGTGCGCTTCGGCGTCGACGCATCGGGCGCCGACTGCGCGCGTGCCAGCGAGCCGAACCCGAGGTCGGCGAGGCTCAGGCTTGCGAGTGTCGTGCCCAGAATCAGGCGGCGGCGGGTGTTCACGGTATCAGGCATGACGCGTTCTCCATTGTCGATCGCTAAGGAAGTGACCCGCGGCACGTGCGGGTGCTTCGGTATTGCCATTCACTGCGGCGGCACATGGCACCGCGCCGCCCTTGTGAATCGCTTCACCGGTTTTATATCCGAACCATCCGGATGCCTTGTATCCCAACGTATCTGTGTTCGTGTACGACATACAACGATTCAAAATCGCATGCGAAACGGCGAGTCGCGGGGCCGCGCGGTACACGTGGCCCCGTGCGCCGGCGCTTCAGAACAGCTTGACGATCGCCGGCACGCTGAGCACCGCGACGTAATACCCCATGAACTGCACGCCCGTGTTGAACGCGAACAGGCGCGACAGCATCCCGCCGAACAGGCCGATCGTGACGATCACCGCGAGCCCCGGCAACTGCCCTTCCCACATGCCGATCACGACGATCAGCCCCGCGAACGTCGCGATGATCGCCTCGTGACTCAGCTTGCGCGCGACGAACGCCGCCGCGCGGTGCGCGTGATGCATCGCGAGCGGATACGCGATCAGCGCAGCCAGCAGGATCGACAGCAGGCCGTAGCCGAGGAACTCGGGCCAGCTCATCAGCGTATGCAGGTTGTGAATTTGCCCGCTCGCCGCGTCGACCGTGAAGCGCGGCGGCGCATTGAACAGCGGCGCGGCCGGGCCTGCCGCCACCGGGCTCAGCGGCAACCCGAACGCGATCAGCGGAATCAGCGCTTCCGCGATGTAGGTCGCCTCGGTCACACCGTTGCGCGCGGCGATCACGGTCGTCAGGCGCTGATACGCATGGCGCACGCGCGCGCCGACGATCTCGCCCATCAACACCGTCATCGCGACCGGGCTGAACACGAAGGTCGCGCTCGACACGACGGCCGTCCCGACCGTCCATCCGACCTGTTCGCGGTCGAGCACCTTCAGCGGATTCGGGAAGTAACCGCGCCAGCCCTTCACGTCCGGTGCGAGCACGAACGTCGACGGCCCGTCGCGGCGCATGCGCCGCCGCTCGGCCGGCGACAGGATCGAGAACAGATCGGCAACCAACGGGCCGATCGCGATTCCGAGGAAGTAGCTGACGCTCAGCTTCACGCCGTAACGACCGGTCAGCGCCTGCAGCCCGATCACCAGCATCACGAACGGCACGAGCAGCAGCACCGACGCCCAGCGCCCCGCCGAAAAGTACGCGATGCCGACCGCCGCCGCGAGGAACACCCACGGCGCTGCCTTCGAGATCGCCGCGCCGAACGGTGCGAGCAGCGACGCGAACAGCACTGCGAGCGGCAGCGCAACGAACGCGGCGACGATCGCGCCGGAAATCATCTTGCGCAGCGCGATGTGCGGTACGCCGAGCGCGCGCAGCAGCGTCGCCTGCTGCAACAGCGGCGCGGCCATCGTGTCACCGGGAATGCCGAGCAGCGCGACAAGCAGCGTGAGCGGCGCGATCGTCGTCGTTTCGTCCGTGCCGGAAATCAGGCCGATGCCCGAGAACACGATCGCGCCGAGCAGCCCCATCGCCAGCGCGGACGGCAACGCATGCATGAAGGCGTCCATTAGCGGCCTCCCGTGCGCGCCCGCGCGGACGACGCTTCATAGGAAGCGAACAGATCGAGCAGCCCGAGTTCTTCCATTTCGGCACGCGCGCTCGGTGACAGGTCGCTCGCCGAGCCGAGACCGCCCGATGCTTCGGCAAGTTGCCGGAGCGCTTCGTCGCGCTCGGGGCCGCCGGCCGCGTGCTCGATCACCGTGCGCTTCGGCTTGAACAGCAACGCGCACAGCACGCCGCCCAGCAGGCAGCCGCCCAGCCCGATCAGCATGGCATAAGCCCGCGCGATGGCCGCGTCCTGCACCCACGACGCGAGGGCGAACCGGCCGGCCTCGAAAGCGCCGAGGCTGATCGCGACGCCGAGCAGGACCGACCACGCCAGGTGTTTCGTGGCGACGGTGTCGCCCCACACCTCGACGAGCGTGTCGGCGGACGCATCGACATGCGCGGAGGGCCGCCCGCGAGGCGGCACCGCCGAAACGGCGCTTGAACCGGTCTGTTGCATGTGTCTCCTCCTTGATTGATATGTCGCCGGCCGTACCGGCGCGGCATGCGGCGTGCCGCACGAGCGCCGCGGATCAGGCGTCGCTGCGTCCCGCCGCCAGCAACGCAACCGCGAAATCCGCGCGCACGTCGTTCGCCGCGACCATCCGTTGCGCGATGCGGTCGATGTCCGCGCCGGTTGCGCCGGCCGCCACCGCGATGTTGCGCGCATGCAGCGCCATGTGACCACGCTGGATGCCTTCGGTCGCGAGCGCGCGCAGCGCCCCGAGATTCTGCGCAAGCCCGACCGCGACCGCAATCTCGCCGAGTTCCTGCGCGGACGTCACGTTCATGATCTTCAGCGCGAGACGTGCGAGCGGGTGCGTCTTCGTCGCGCCGCCGACGAGCCCGACCGGCATCGGCATCTCGATCGTGCCGACGAGGTCGCCGTTGCCGGCCTTCTCCCACGTCGTCAGCGACGTGTAGCGGCCGTTGCGGCTCGCATACGCGTGCGCGCCGGCTTCCACCGCGCGCCAGTCGTTGCCGGTCGCGACCACCACCGGATCGATGCCGTTCATGATCCCCTTGTTGTGTGTCGCGGCACGGTAAGGGTCGGTCGCCGCGAATACGTATGCATCGATCACGCGATCGATCACCGCTTCGCCCGAATAGTCGCCGGTCGCGAGCGTCTGCGCCGAGTACCGTACCTCTGCGCGCGCCAGGCGAAGATCGGCGAGGTTGGACAGTATCCGCAACCGTACCTGTCCGCCGGTGATCGCTTCGACGCGCGTCGCAACGGCTTCGGCCATCGTGTTGACCGTATTCGCGCCCATCGCGTCGCGCACGTCGACGATCAGGTGTGCGACCACCATCGGGCCGCGCGACGTGTCGGGAAACACGTGTACCTCGATGTCGCGACACCCGCCGCCGAGGCCGACGAGCACCTTGTCGCGACCGTTCGCCAGCTCGATCAGTTCGGCCGCGTGCCGCAGGATCGCGAGCCGCGCGCCGTACGGGTCGCCGAGGCCGACCACCTGCACCTGCGCGCGCATCAGCGGGCCGCTGCTCGACGTGCGGAAGCCGCCGGCCGCGCGCGACAGCTTCGCCATATACGATGCGGCCGCCACGATCGACGGTTCCTCGACGGCCATCGGCACGATCACGTCGCGGTCGTTGATCCGGAAGTACCCGGCAACCGCCATCGGCAGCTCGAACGTGCCGATCACGTTCTCGATCATCCCGTTCGCGGTTTCGAGCGACAGCGCGCCCGGCGAAGCGAACAGCGCGTGTTCGGCATCGCCGAGCCCGACGACGCGGGCAAGATGGGACAAACGTTGTGCGGGCGTAAGCGCACGGAAATTCGGCAATGCGGAATCGATGGACATGATGTCGTTCTGTCTCGGGGTGGCGATTTGGCCTGCGACGGTTGCCGCGGGCAGCGGATAGCCGAATAATAGTCACGCTGTACCCATTGAAAAGGTACAGACGGACCAGACAGCCGGACATCCGTACCCATGACAGTGAATCTGCCCGACGGAACATCGCGATGAAACAGCGTGCAAGAGCCAGCCTGTCTGGCGCCATGGCGGACAATCTCGCCAGACAGATCGAGGAAGGCGTGTTGCCGGCCGGCGCGAAACTGCCTTCCATCAGGGAATACGCCGAGGCGTCGGGGTGTTCGAAGAACACCGTGATCAGCGCGTTCGAGCTGCTCGCCGCCGAAGGCCTGATCGAGCCGCGCCGCGGCTCCGGCTTCTTCGTCACGCGACGCGCGGCGGCCGTGCCCGACATCGACGAGCCGAGTTCGCTCGACCGCGCGATGGACATCGTGTGGCTGATGCGCGAGCAGCTTCGCGAGAAGCCCGACGTACTCAATCTGGGCGAAGGCTTCCCGCCGATCGAATGGCTCGAGGAGACGCGGCTGAACCAGTACCAGCAGCGCATCATGCGTACCGGCTCCGCGTCGCTGTTCCGCTACGGCAGCCGCTTCGGGTACATGCCGCTTCGCCAGTCGCTGCAGCAGAAGCTCGCCGGCTACGAGATCGAGGCACCGCCCGCGCAGATCGTACTCACGCACGGCGCCAACCAGGCGATGGATCTCGTGCTGCGCTACTTCGTGCGCCCCGGCGACACCGTGCTCGTCGACGACCCGGGCTACTACCCGCTGTTCGGCAAGCTCAAGCTGAGCGGCGCGAACATCGTCGGCGTGCCGCGCGAGATCGACGGCCCCGATGTCGCGAAGCTGGCCGAGCATGTCGCCACATACCGGCCGAAGCTGTTCTTCACGCAATCGGTCGGGCACAACCCGACCGCGACCGATACCAGCGCGGCCAAGGCGCACCGGATCCTGCAGCTCGCGGAGGCGCACGACCTGATCATCGTCGAGGACGACGCGCTGGCCGACCTTCGACCACGCTCGCTCACGCGCATCTCGACACTCGATCAGTTGCGCCGCACGATCTATATCGGCAGTTTCTCGAAGTCGGTGTCGGCGGCGCTGCGCGTGGGCTTCCTCGCGTGCAATGCGGCACTCGCGAGCGATCTCGCCGACGTGAAGATGCTGACCCACGTGAGCAGCTCCGAATATTGCGAGCGCACGCTCGATGCAATCGTCAGCGACGGGCATTTTCTCAGGCATACGAATCATCTTCAGGAGAAACTGCGACGGGCGACCTCCACCGCGCTCAACGCGCTCGACCGGCTCGGCGCACAGGTCTATCGGTCGTCCGATCAGAGCCTGTATCTATGGGCCGCGCTGCCCGGCTGGCCGGATTCGATGGCGCTGGCGCAGGCGATGCTGGAGCGCGGCGTGATCCTCGCACCGGGCGCGGTGTTCTCGCCGCAGACAGATCGGCCGTCCGCGTATTGCCGGTTCAACGTCGCTTATCTGGCGGACAAGCGGTTTGCGCATGCGTTGAAGACGCTCACGCCGCAATGAACGCGGGCCGGCATCGCGACCGGCCCGCGTTTTCCCGTCAAACCCCGCTTACGCGCGACGCAACGGCCGGAACCCGGCACGCACTTCGCGAGCAAACAGCTCCGGCTCCTCCCATGCCGCGAAATGCCCGCCCTTGTCGACTTCGTTGAAGTAGATCAGGTTGTGATAGCTGCGCTCGGCCCAGCTGCGCGGCGCCTGGTAGATCTCGCCGGGGAACACCGTGATTGCCGCCGGCAGCGAGATGTCCACCGCGTTGAAGTTGTTCGAGTGATCCTCCCAGTAGATTTGCGCGGCGGATGTCGCCGTGTTGGTCAGCCAGTACAACGAAATGTCGTCGAGAATCTCGTCGCGCGGAATCGAGCGCTCGGGCACGCCGCCGCTGTAGGTCCACTGCGAGATCTTGTCGTACATCCATGCGGCCTGACCCGACGGCGAATCGGCAAGCGCATAGCCGACCGTCTGCGGGCGCGTGACCATCATCGCCGAGTAGCCGCAGTTGTCGCGGTAGAACGTCGCGAGCTTCTCGTACGCGGCCTTCTCCTTCGGCGCCAGCGACGCCGGTGCCGGCGCGTCCGTCTGGAGCAGCGTCGCGATGTCGGGCGGCACCGTCGCCGGCATGTTCACGTGAATCCCGGCCAGGCCCTGCACGCGCTGCATTGCCATCCGGTGCGAGATTACCGAGCCGCAGTCGCCACCCTGCGACACGAAGCGCGTATAGCCGAGGCGCGCCATCAGCTCGCCCCATGCGCGCGCGATGTGGTCGGAGCCCCAGCCCGTCTTCGTCGGACGGCCCGAAAAACCGAAGCCCGGCAGCGACGGCACGACGACGTGGAACGCATCGTCGGCACTCGCACCGTGTGCGGTCGGATCGGTCAGCGGGCCGATCGCCTTCAGCAACTCGAAGATCGAACCCGGCCAGCCGTGCGTCATGATCATCGGCATCGCGTTCGCGTGCCGCGAGCGCACGTGGATGAAGTGAATGTCGAGCCCGTCGATTTCCGTAATGAACATCGGGAAACCGTTCAGGCGCGCCTCGCCCTTGCGCCAGTCGTAGTCGGTGCCCCAGTAGCGCAGCAGCGCCTGCATGCGCGCGAGCCGCACGCCCTGCGATTCGTCGGCCACGGTCTCGCGGCCCGGCCAGCGCGTCGCGGCAATGCGGCGGCGCAGGTCGGCCAGTGCTTCGTCGGGGACATGGGCGGTGAACGGACGTATGCCGTCGCCGCCGGTTGCCGCATGCAACGCGGTGGGCAGCATCGCGGATACGCCGGCGGCCACCGAAGTGGCCAGCAGGTGGCGACGCATCGGAGAAAACTGTGTGGAAGACATCGTTCGGCATCTCCTTTCGTGAAGTGGAAAGTGAACATGCCGCGCGGCGGAACGCGCCTTCGCTTTCATCCGGGCGTGCACCGGTTGCGCGGCGTTGCCCATTTGAAAGGTCAGACGTATCCGGGATGTGTCTGGTTTGTACGCGTTTGTAGCGGGGACGCGGCCGACGTCGTCAGGGTGCGATCCAGCGCCCTTCGTAGCCGTCGTCGTTCACATCGAACACCGCGCGACGATGGCCGTCGCGGGCGAGGTCGAGCCAGTCGATGCGCGTCACCGTGACGTGGAGCAGGCAGAAGTTCCGGTAACCGTCGTCGGTGGTCGCCGTGCCCGGGTTTGCGGTGACGTGCGCGTCTTTCGGCGACGCGATCGGCGTGCCCGGGCGCAGCGGTGCGCGATACAGCAGCAGCGTATGCGGACGGCTCGATTGCCAGACCGCGCGCCGTTGCGCCTCGTCGTCGCATATCGTCACAATGCCTTCCGCGCGAATCTGCACGAGTGAATCGAGATCGCTCGCGACGATCGCGATACGCGGATCGCGGCGCAGCTCCACGACCTTCTCCGAGCGCGCATCGGTGTGGAACGACAGCCGACGATCGGCGCGGGTCACCTTCCGCAGCACGATCGTGCGCACCTTCGGCGCGCCGTCGAGGCCGAGCGTCGCGGCCTGCACCATGGTGAACGGCGAGCGCTGGGCGCCGACGCCGGACTCGAGGCACGACCAGAGGCGGCCGTACGTTTCCGTGAGCGATTCGATGTCGGACATGATGACGCGGCGATCCTGCGTGGTTCGATCGCGCCAGCTTAACCGTTTCGGCGGCGGGATTTCGATGCAGGCCCCCGCCATGCGGTTCAGTTGTAGCCGAGGACGACCGGTGCGGCGTCGTGCGTGTCGGTCGAGTCCGCGCCGAAGCGACCGAGCACGTCGGCGACGTACTGCGGCCCCGCGCCGATCTGCGACGACTTGTGTTCGACGGGGTGGATACCGTTCATGCCCGGCGCTTCGTCCATCCATGCGGTGTCGTTGACGGCGATGCTCATGTGTCTCTCCTCATCACGCGGCCAGCGCCGCACCATACGCGCGCACGAGGCGCGCCACGCCTTCCCGGATCGCGTCGACGTCGGGTGCGGCGAACGACAGCCGCAGCGAAGCGGCGTCGACGTTGTCCGCGAAGAACGCCTTGCCCGGCACGAAGACGACCTTGTTCGCGATCGCCTGTTGCAGCAGCACGTCCGACGACGCCGCGCCGATCCGCGCCCACACGAACATCCCGCCTTCGGGACGATGGAACGTGATCGCATCGCCGAAGCCGTCGCGCAGCGCGTCGCACATCGCATCGCACTTGCGCTTGTAGGCCGCCGTGATGCGCGGCAGATGACGCTCGAGCGCGCCGGCGGCAAGATACTCGGCGGCGGTGGCTTGCGTCCAAGGCGCGCTGCACAGGTCGACCGTCTGCTTCGCGATCACGCAGCGTCGCGCGATTTCGGCCGGCGCGATCGTCCAGCCCACGCGCAGCCCAGGCGCGACGATCTTCGACAGGCTCGCGAAGTGCACGATCCAGTCGCGGGCGCCTTCGACTTCGTTCGCGAGCGCAAGCATCGACGGCACCGGTTCGCCCGCGAAACGCAGGTCACCGTACGGATCGTCCTCGACGATCAGGAAATGGTATTGCACCGCGAGCCGCAGCAGCTTCAGGCGGCGTTCGCGCGCAAGCGTCGCGCCGGTCGGGTTCGCGAAGGTCGGCACCGTATAGAGCAGCTTGGGTTGCACGATCGCGCCGGATGCGAGTTGCGATGCGAGGCGGTCGACGTCGAGGCCATCGCCGTCGACGGGAATCGTCACGATGCGCGCCTGTTGCAGACGCATCGCCGACAGCGTCGCCGGATACGCCGGTTGTTCGGTCAGCACGACGTCGCCGGGGGCGACCATCACGCGCAGCAGCAGATCGAGGCCCTGTTGCGAGCCGGTGGTGACGAGCAGTTCGGCCGGCGTGCACGTCACGTTGCGGCGCGTCATCAACGCGATCAGTTGCTGCTTCAGTTCGGCGAGGCCGTCGGTCGGGCCGTATTGCAGGCAGCGAACCGGCTGCGCGTACGCGCGCTCGGCGGCCGCGTTCAGGCCGTCGACGTCGAACAGGTCGCTTGCCGGGTAGCCGCCCGCGAATGAAATCATCCCCGGTTCGGAGAGGTACTTGAACAGTTCGCGGATCGGCGAACCGGCGGGATTCTGGAATGAGGGCGTGAACGCGTACATGTCGTCGTGAGCTGGATGGCGGCGACGGCCGGGATAGCCGACAGGGGCCGCCCGCCAAGGCGCTTCTGGCGCAACGGCGGGAATTCGAGCCACGATTGTCGATAGTCATTAACGCCGCGGCAAACGATATCTACGCACTAGGTCTTGCGGTTTGGTCATCAATTGGACGGGACGCCAGCGGACCTTCGCGCGCCGGCAACCGGCTCATCGCCCCGCTGGCGAGCCATTTCCTCGGCGACGCGGAATCGCGCACTATTCATTCGGAGGCGATATGCCCTTCCCGACATAACACGCGATCGCCTCCAGCACGCCGAGATCCAGGTCTTGCACGCGCTCGGCGCCGAAATGGGACAGCCACTTGCGCCAGAGTGCCGTCTCGGCTGCCGTATATCCGGTTGCCGCACGGGGGTTCGTGTCTTCCAGTGCTGAACGCTGGTCCATATCTTCTCCTTGATTGACGCGAGCCGGGGCGGTTGCCGCCACCCCGGCATCAGGACGCCGTTAGACGGATTCCAGGGCGAGGGCGATGCCCTGGCCGCCGCCGATGCACAACGTCACCATGCCGCGTTTCACGCCATCGCGGCGCATCGAATGCGCAAGTCGGGTCGTCAAAACGGCACCGGTTGCGCCGATTGCATGACCGTGCGCAATCGCGCCGCCTTCGACATTCACCCGTTCCTCGTCGATGCCGAGCTCCCGGGCGACCGCGATCGGCACGGCGGCAAACGCCTCATTGATCTCGAAACGCTCCACGTCCTTCAACGACCAGCCGGCGCGGGCGAGCGCCATCTTGACGGCCGGCACCGGCCCGAGTCCGAACATGCCCGGCTCCACCGCCCCCACCCCATAGGAAACGAGCGTTGCGACTGGTTCGATGCCACGCGCCTCGGCATACTGGCGATCCGCCACGATCATCGCCGCCGCACCGCTGTTCAATCCGGGCGCATTTCCCGCGGTGATGGTGCCGTCGGAGCGAAACGCAGGCTTCAATCTGGAGAGCGACTCGACCGTCGTGTCCGGCCGCGGCTGCTCGTCGCGCTCGAATTTGACGGTCTGTTTCCGCCCCTCGATTTCGACCGCGACAAGCTCCGGGTCGAACACCCCGCGGCCTTGAGCCTGCGCGAAGCGCTGCTGCGAACGCTCAGCCCACCGGTCCTGCTGCGCGCGCGTGATCCCCATCGCTGCAACGAGGTCCTCCGTGTGCCATCCGGAATGCTGGTTGGAAAACGCGTCGACGAGGCCGTCCCCGAGCATGCTGTCGACGATCCCGGCATGCCCCATCCGATAGCCCCATCGCCCGCTTTCCAGCAGATACGGAGCGCGGTCCATGTTTTCCATTCCGCCCGCTACCGCGACCGAGCCGAAGCCAAGCCAGATTTCCTGCGCCGCATTCACGATGGCCTGGGCACCCGAGCCACACACGCGATTCACCGTAAGCGCAGGTACGGCCACCGGAACGCCGCCCCCGATGGCCGCTTGACGCGCGGGATTCATCTTGTTTCCTGCCTGAATGACGTTGCCCATCACGACCGCAGCCAATTCAGCCGGATCAACGTTGCTGCGACGTACCGCTTCGCGCACCACGACCGCGCCGAGCGCCGTCGCGGCAACGTCCTTCAACGTGCCGCCGAACGCGCCGATGGGCGTTCTGACGGGACTGCAGATCACTACATGTCGTGCAACCATTTCCACACTCCATTCAAAGGTCGGTTCCGGCGGAACGGATAGCACCGCCGCCGCACGAGTCGCCTGCCGGGAAGGGATGCCGCTTCACCTGTCCGGCACACGTAAAAACTGCTATTGCGCTGTCGAGCACGCGGAAAGGCGACGCGTGCCCGCCATCACGTCAGATCGACACCATTTCGAAATCTTCCTTGCCGACGCCGCACTCCGGACATTTCCATTTGGCCGGAATGTCTTCCCAGCGCGTTCCCGGCGCGATGCCGTCATCCGGCGCCCCTCGTTCTTCCGAATAGATCCAGCCGCACACCAGACACATCAACGTGCGCATCTCCACCGCTGTCGTGCTCATCTCGCCAACTCTCCAAAATTCGACATCTGTCGCGTCACAAATTCGCGCACCTGCTCGCGTACCCTCGCGTCGGACAGGATTCGCCCATGCCCCGCGCCCGGAGCCGGCCACAGCGTCGCATCCTGCAGACCGGCCACGACCCGCTGCGCTTCGCGATACGGCACCACCGAATCAGCCGGATCGTGCACGACCAGCACCGGAACGTCGAGCGACGTGCCGCGCGCGAGGATGTCCCAGTGGCTGACCGGTACGCCGTTGCGATGATGCAGTTCCTCAAAAATGCGCTCGACGACCGGGCGTGCGAGCGCCATGTCGCGGCTCGCCCAACGCTCCAGCACTTCGGTCAACCCGCTCGTCGGGGCGATCAGCACGATGCAGCGCAACGATGCAGGGCGCGAGCGTTCCGCCAGCGCGGAAACCGCCGCGATCGAACCGAGCGAATGCGCGATCACCACGTGCGCGCCTTCGATCGCGTCGAGCACCGCGCCGGTCGCGCGCGTGAACTGCGTCATCGTCGTATGCTTGCCCGGCGAACGACCGTGAGCCGGCGCGTCGAATGACGCCACCGAGAAGCCCAGGTTCTGCATCGGCTTCACGAAGCTCAGCATGCTGCTACTGTCGGTGCCCCAGCCGTGCACGAGCAGCACGCGCGACGCCCCGCCCTCCCAGCAATAAGCCCGGTCGATATCCGCATTGCCCTCGATCGGCATCTCCGTGGCGCCGAGCGGCACCCGATCGCTGACCGGGAGCCCGTAGCCGCGCGTGAAGCCGAACGCGTCGGCCGCCCGTCTCCCGGCGATGCGCGGCGCGAAGGCATTCAGCATCCGGAACGCGCGACGGCCCAGTCGCACGCGCAACGATGGCGCATTCGCCTTGCGCCGTGCGATCGGCGAGACTTCCGTATGGTTCACGGACACCATCACCGGCCCTCCGCCGCCGTACGCGCGCCGACGGGCACGGCTTCCCGGGACAGGCTCCGGTAGTAGCCCGATTCGGTGTCGTAGAAATGGCAATGACGAATCACGTGCCAAAGATCGCCGAACGTGAAATCCTTTTCGCGGATCATGCCGGGGAACGCCTCCTTGAGCGCCGCCTGGGCCTTCGGCAAGTTGTAGAACGGCACGATCGGCGCGACGTGATGCGCCGTATGCACCGAAATGTTGTGAGTCATGAAATGCAGCCACTTCGGATACCGGTAGTCGGTCGTCACGAGCAGGCGACTGGCGTTCGGCGTCCAGTGCTGCGACGGCAGGAACGGGATGTCGTCCGACGTGTGGTGCATCAGCGTCGTCGCGCTGAACCACGCGTGAATCATGAGCCACGGTACGACGAAGTACAGGAACAGGCCCGTGATGCCCGTGAAGTAGATCAGCGCCGGGAAGTAAAGCGCCGACGCGATCAGCACGAACGCGATCGAGCGTTTCACGTCGCGCCGCATCTCGCGCTTCGGATAGAAGCCCGGACGGAATCCCGACTCCTTCCAGTAGCTGACCGTGCCCGCCCAGAACAGCCACTTGCGCGTACCGGCGTACTCGAGACGCTTCAGGAACGACATGCGATCGTAAAGCGGCGCGGGAATGGGCCGCCAGTCCGTGTCGAGTTCCAGGTTGTTGGTATTCGCGTGATGCAGGTTGTGCGTATGGCGCCACGCGTGGAACGGATACAGCAGCGGCAGAAGCGACAAATGACCGATCGCCAGGTTGAACCATCGAGAGCGGGAGAACGAGTTGTGCCCGCAATCGTGCGCGATGCAGTGCAGCCCCCAGCCACCCAGGCCGGCGAGCAGCCACAGCGGAACGTAGAACAGCCAATGCGGTGCGTACGCGATGCCGACCAGCGCGCCGATGTACGCGGCATAGCTCACCACGAAACCGAGAACGCCGCGCCATGCACGCGGCTCGTACAACGACTTTGGAATCGCGTCGGTCAGCCGTACGCCCTCGAGCGCCTTCGATTTCTGCAGGAATTCATCGAAACGCGCGGGCGGCGCGCTCGGGAAGGTGTATTTGTTTGCCATGTCGATCTCCCGCTCATGCAGCCTGCAAGCCGAGCTCGGTCGACAGGTGGCGCGCCAGTTCGTCGATGCTGTTGTGTTCGAACAGCAGCGCCGGTGACAGCCGCTGCTCGACGACCTTCTCCAGATCGCCCGACACCTGTACCGCGACAATCGAATCGAGGCCGTATTCGTCGAAGCGCTTCGCGGGGTCGATGGCAGCCCGGTCCACCTTCAGCTGCCTGGCGAGCCGGTCGATCAGCCAGCTACGAATCGATGCTTCGGTGAGGGGGCCGATATCGGCGGCCACCGCCTTCTTGCGGCCGAACAGACCACCCAGAATTCCAGCTTGAGACATGATGAAAAGTCCTTCTATACGAGGGAAATGAACGAAATGACGACGGCAACCTTCTTCAATACGGATGCTTGGCGAGCTTGCGGATTGCGGCCGGCCCGGGTTGGCGCAGGTCCCACACGACGCCCAGCTTGCCGAGTGTCCACAACACCCACGCGCTGAGATCCGGCTCGTACCACTTCACCGAGTGGCGATATGACGCGGGAAACGCGTGGTGGTTGTTCTGCAGTCCTTCGCCGAACGTGAACACGGCGACCGTCCAGTTGTTTGCGCTGTTATCGTCTGTCTTGAACGGCCGTCCACCGAACATGTGGCACACCGAACCGACGCACCAGGCAGCCTGGTTGGCCAGGAAAATCCGCGCGAAACCGCCGAACAGCAGGCCGTTCCATGCGCCGTGCCAGGAACCGGCAATGGCACCGCCGATCCCGGCCGGCAGTGCGAGACCGAGCACGATCCACCAGACGTAAGTACGGTGATAGAAAAACAGCCGGCGATCGCGCAACACATCGGGGGCGAAGAACGTCCAGCCCGATACGTCCGCGGCCAGCATCCACGGCATGTGCGCATACCAGAGGCCGCGCAGCTTGGCGAACAGCCCCTGTCCGACCAGGTTCGGCGAATGCGGATCGCCTTGCTGGTCGCTGTACAGATGATGACGGCGATGCGTCGTCACCCAGAACATGATCGGGCCTTGGGCGGCCATCGACCCGCAGATCAGCAGCAGCCCCTCGAACCACTTCGAAGTCCGGAACGTCTTGTGCGCGAGGTACCGATGGAAGCCCATCGTGATCCCGCCCATGTGCAGAAAATAGAACACCCCGAACAGCACCAGATCGGTGACGGCGAAGTCTCCCAGCACGAGTTGACGTGCCGCCAGCGCAAAGCCGGCGAGCGGCACCAGCATCACGGCCAGGGCGGTGTAGCGCTTGACGCGCGCACCACTGCCCTTCAGCGGCGAAACACCGGGGATCTGGCCGTCGGCGGCCGACAGCCCGCCGGCGGCAGTCACGCCGGGTGCAACCTGAATCGACGAATTCATAGGATTCTCCAAACGCTAACAGGATTACGGCGAAGTTGAAGGGGCCGCCGCGCGGCGCTTCGGGGCGTAACGCACCTCCGTGACGAGCCCCAGCGCGTCGAGCAGGCGGATGATCCAGGCGGAGGGATCGAGTTGCCAGAACGCGTGATCGTTGTTGGCGAACGCCGGCTGCGCGTGATGGTTGTTGTGCCATGCGCCACCCACCGAAACGATCGCGAGCAGGCCCAGATTGCGACTGTGGTCGCGCGTCGCGTGCGGACGGGTGCCGATGGTGTGGCACAGGGAATTGACGGCCCACGTCGACTGATCGAGCAGGAAGATCCGCGCGAGACCACCCCACAGGAAGCCGCCGACGGCCCCGAACAAGGCCTGCCCGGCGGGCGCGAGCAACGCACCCGCGAGCGTGGGGATCGCGAGGCCCAGCATCACCCACCACGCGTATCGAAGATTGAGATTGACGATCAGGCGGTCGCGCAGCAGATCAGCGGCATATGCACTCCAGTTCTCGCGTCGCACGGTGAACAGCCAGCCCACGTGACCGTGCCAGAGACCCGCGAGCCGGCTCGGCTTGCCGTGCCGGTTCGCGCGCGGGCGCGGCGAATGCGGATCGCCGTCCTGGTCGGTAAACGCGTGATGCATCCGGTGCGTGGCGGCCCAGAACAGGATCGGCCCCTGGGCGGCCATGCTGCCGAGTACGCCGAGCATCACGGTGACGATCGGTCGCCCCTTGAACGAGCGGTGCGAAAAATATCGATGCATGCCGGTTTCGACGCCGATCGCGGTCGAGAAATACATCACCGCCAGCAGCACGAAGTCTGTTGCGCGCATGCCGTATATCCACGTGTAGGCGATCGCCAGCGCGAAACCGAGCGCGGGAATGCCCACGGTCAGATAAGCAAGCCGGCGTGCGCGCACGTCGGTGTCGGCTTCCGCGACAACGGCGGCTGCCGGTGTTCGCGAAGCCAGGGAATCCGCTTCAGCCATGACTGGCTCCGAAGAAATGGAATGTGAGAATGAAGTGTTGGCGGACGGCTTACGTGCGTGCCTCGAGCACGCTCAAGCGACCTTGCTGGAACGCTTGCTTGCACGCTTGCCGGCGCACCTTGCCGCTGGTCGTAAGCGGAATCGAGCCGGTCGGTCCCAGGTGCACCACCGCCGGTGAAACCCCGTGATCTCGCGTGACCGCCAACGTGATCGCCGCACGCACCTCGCGCATTTGCTCGGTATTCAGCCGGTGCGAGCGCTTGAGTTCCGCAACGACGACAAGCGACTCCACAGGACCGCCATCGATCGAAAACGCCACCACGCCGTTCGTGCGAATCGCGTCGTGCGCCGATTGCACCGATCCCTCGATGTCGTTCGGATAGAGATTGCGCCCGGCGACAATCACGATGTCCTTGATCCGCCCGGTCACGAACAGCTCGCCGTCGTTCAGAAAGCCGAGATCGCCCGTGCGGAGGTAGCGCATGGATTCGCCCTCGCCATCTCCGTCACTGGGCGTGGCCGCGAAAACGTCGGCGCTGTCGCCGCGGTTCAGATAGCCCGCGGCGACGTTCGGGCCACTGAACCAGATTTCGCCGATGGTCCGGTCCGGCTGTACGCGCTTCGTCTCAGGATCGACGATCAGCAGCCGATGCCCGACTGCCACGGGTCCGCACCCGACCAGCGTAGTGCGCCCGCGTCCGTCGGATTCCGGCGCGTGCGGCTCGCACCGGCCGCGAGCAAGTGCATCCTTGTCGACATCGATCAGGGTGATCGGCGAGCGCCCCACCTTGCCGGATACATAGAGCGTCGCCTCGGCCATCCCGTAGCACGGCACCACGGCGCGGCGCTCGAAGCCATACCGGCCGAAGCGCGCGAAAAAACGCTCGAGCGTCGCGTGGCTCACCGGCTCCGCGCCGCAGAACACGTGCTGCAGCGAGCCGAGATCGAGCGTGTCCGCCTCTTCGTCGCTGATGTTGTCGACGCACAGGTCGAAGGCGAAATTCGGTGCGACGCTGATGGTCACGCGGTAGTCGCTGATTGCCTTGAGCCAGCGATACGGCCGTTGGACGAAATGCTGCGGCGAAAGGATCACGAGCGGAAAGCCGCTGTACACCGCGAGCAGCAGCGCGCCCATCAGTCCCATGTCGTGATACGGCGGCAGCCACGTGCCCCCGACACGGTCGCGATCCGGGCCGATCCGTTCGGCGATCACCGCGCAATTGCTGACGAGATTCTGGTGCGTGACGACTACACCCTTGGGCTCGCCCGTCGATCCGGATGTGTACTGAAGCAGTGCAGGCCGGTCCAGGTCGACACGCCACTCCAGCGAGCCCCCAACGCCATATGCCGATGCTTCGATTTCGTGGAACGCACTTTCGTCGAGCGTCAGCAACGCAGGCGCGGCACGCTGACCGCCGTAGAGCTCGTCGAGCTGTGGCTGCAGTGAGCGATGAAGCTTGCCGGCGATGACCACGTCCGGGTGAGCGTCGCGACAAATCGATGCGAAGCGGGCTGCCGCGCGTGCGCCGGCCGGCGGAAACGAGGGTACCGCGGTGGCACCCGCCAGCAGGATGCCGAACAGCGCCGCGACGTAACCCAGACCGGGTTCGAGCAGAAGCAATACGCGCCGCTCGTGCAGCGGGTGCTGCAGAACCATGTCCCGCACATGGACGGCAGCGGCGGCGAACTGCCCGTACGACCAGCTCACGACATCGTCCTCGCCGTCGCGAAGAAAATGAAATGCGATCCGCTCCGGCGTGTGCTCGGCACGCTCCCGAAGAATGTCGAGCAGGGACGAGCGCTCCGCTGTCGCAGCGGAGGGGAAAATACTACCGGTCATCATGAGGCCCTCGGATAATCGATGTTGTTTTTGTGAAAGCTTTGTACGCGAACCCTTGCCCGACGATCCGCGCCCCTCAGCGTGCCACCGCGGATGCGAGCGCTCGCGGTCGCATATCCACCGGCGCACACAGGATCGCGGTAGCGAGGCCGAGCGCAATCTGCAGATAGCAGAGCGTGCGGAATTCGGCGAGGCGCGCTATCGCATTGCCGGTGATGGCGACCGTCAGCGCCACGCCGAACACGGATCCCATTTGGCGTATCGCCTGATTGACGGCCGAACCGACACCGAATCGCGCCGGCGGCAAATGCGCGACGGCCGCCGCAGACAGCGAAGGCATGACCATGCCGACCCCGAGCCCGGTGAGCAGCGCGCCCGGCAGCCACGCGTGCACATAATCCGGATTGACCCCGGGCACCAGCGCGAACCATATGCTCGCTGCCGTGGAGATCAGGCTGCCCGTCACCAGCAGAACCCGGTGCCCCGCGCGCGCCGCGAACCGCCCGCACACGATCGCCGTGGGAACGACCAGCAGCGGCCCGGGGCTGCCGGCCAGTCCCGCACGCGTCAGCGAATACGACCAGACTCCCGTGGTGAACAGGAACGTCTGAAAAAACATCATCGCAAAGCCGATCGCGAAGCACAGCGAAGCGAGATTGATGCAACAGTAAGTCCGATCGCGAAACAGCGAGAGATCGATTGCCGGGGACCGTACGCTGCGAGCCCATGCAACGAATACCGCCAGCACGCCCATCCCGCCCGCGACGGCGAATGCCACTTCCGGCGAAGTCCAGCCGACCGCCTCGGACCGCACCAGCCCGACCGCGATCGAACCCACGCCGAGGATCAGCAGCACGACGCCAACCAGATCGAGCGGTGCACCGCGCTCGGGATCGCGCGACTCGTCGAGAATGCGCCGTCCCTGCCATAGTGCGATTGCGCCGAGCGGCAGGTTGAGAAAGAAGGCCCAGGGCCAGCCGAAGCGCTCCACCATGAACGAGCCGAGGCTTGGACCCAATGCCCCGGCCACCCCGCTGACCGCACCCCACAAGCTCACGGCCACGGACCGCTTGCCGACCGGAAACGCCGCCAGCAGGATCGACAGCGATGCAGGCAACAACAGCGCCGCCCCCGCTCCTTGCACCGCGCGCATTGCCCAGAGCATCTCGACATGCGTGGCGATGCCGCAGCCGAAAGACCCTCCCAGGAACATGGCGAGTCCAAGCAGGAACGTGCGCTTGCGTCCGCGCAAGTCGGCGAGGCGGCCCGCCGGCACGAGCAACGCGGCGAAGACGAGCGTGTACGCGTTCAGAACCCACGACAGGCCGGCGGAGTCGGCGTCGGGAAACGCCCGTCGCAACGCGGGAAATGCCGCATACAGCACGGTCACGTCGATCGAGACGAGAAACACCGCAACACTGGCGATCCAGAACACCGGCCACGGCGAAGTCGAGCTTGGCTGCGCCTGCGCGGCGGAAACGCTGGGTCCGTTCATGGACTCATACCTCGCGCAGCTGAACGGACGTCACGCCGTCACCCGATTCGGATTCGGATTCGGATTCGGATTCGGATTCGGATTCGAAATACGACGGGTCGAGAAACGGGAGCGTTCGCGCCCGCATCCGCGCCTGAAACAGCGCAACGACCGGCCACGGACGCATCGCCATTGCCATGCCCTTGACCGTGCGCTCGTCTTCCCAGTAGATGACGTTCGCCACTTCCAGCGGCAACCCGCCGACCTCGCCTGTCCAGAGGCTCAGCGTCGTCGCGTTTTCCGACAGACGCGGCCCGCTCGCACGTCCGCCGTAGACCGCCATCGAATGGCCGCAAACGCGCTCGACGTCGTCACGACCGCGAATCGGCTTGCACGCCACCGGGCTGGTCAGAAACATCTCGTCGATGATGGGGAACGGCAACTTGGCGTCCAGCACTTCGTCGGCAGGTATCGGCGGCAACGCGGCATCGATGCCCGGGGGCAGCACCCATGCGTCTGCGTCGACGAGATCCCGGCTCGCGTCATACAGCGCCCGGCGAACCGGCGCGGGAAACGAGCCAAGGAAGATGTCGACCTGAATGCGCGTACCGGACCGGCGCGCCACCGTCACGCCGCGAATCCGGCGGCCCTGGAAGATGCCGTGCCATTCGTGCCCGCCGATGTCCGCACCGCTCCATGCGTGTTTCGGCTCGACTTCGGAAAAGATGCCGGCGGCGGCCGTCGCAAGACGCTCGACGCGGTCGCGGCCGACGATCTCTCCGAACGTCATGGGATGCAGCAAGACGACTTCGTCCTGCGCCGACATTCCGAGTTCGTGCAGCAACTCGCCGACATAGAGGCTGGACTGTCCTTGATGACGCATCGTCGCTTCCTTCTCGATCATCGTCGTTGCTTCCTTCGCGTGCGTCATACGGCCGCTCGAATGGATGCGTTCGCGCCCATTCGCTCCAATATCCGCCGCGCGGCGAACGCCGGCCGATCGAGCTGGATGTCGATCATCGGCGCCGTGGGGCTCCAGTTCGCCTGCAGGCTCTCCGCGACATCCTTGTCCTCCATCACCGTGGCGTACACCTCCTTCGCGGTGAACTCGGTGAACCGCTCGTTGTCGACGTCGAAATCGCGATGCATGCCGACGAAGACATGCGTCGTGGTATCCGTGGCGGGCGTGAAGATCGTCGTCGTATAGACATGGAAGACCTGGCCGCTCGAATCGCCGCAGGCGTGAGCCCTCGTCTCGACCCGCGTGTTGCCGATGGGCCAGTACAGCACCTCCTGGAAGCGGTCGATGTAGTCGAGTTTCAGGATATGGGTGTAGAGCGGCGGCGTCTTCTCGCGGCGCAGGTAGCGGCGCACGCGGACTTCGTCGTCGTTGATCACGATTTCGGGCGGCGTCTCGACGATGTCGAGCGAGCCGAGCGTCTTCGCATGCACGAAGGCGGCGTGCGAGATGTCGAGGATGTTGTCGATGCCGAACAGGTAGCTGCACGCGATCGTGCAATAGCTCATCTTCCCGGCAAGCTCGGGTGCCGAACAGACCCAATGGTTGGGGATCGCCGCCTCGTCGGCCTTGTCGGGCTCACCGGTCCACAGCCAGATGAAGCCGTATTTCTCGATGGCGGGAAACGACCGCACGCGTGCGCCCTTCGGGATCACGTTCTGGCTCGGAATGCTGACGCACGCGCCGGAGCAGTCGTACCTGAGGCCGTGATACCAGCACTGGAGTTCGTCGCCGACCACGCGCCCCCGCGACAGCGGAACCTGCCGGTGCGGGCACCGATCCTCGAGCGCGACGATCTGATTCGCCTGCGTGCGATACATGACGATCTTCTGATTCAGGATCGTCCGGGCAAAAGGCTCCCTCTGGACTTCCGCTGAAAGTGCTGCTGCGTACCACGCATTCTGGATAAACATAATTCCTCACTTTGCTACATGGGCGGCGGTATGGCACACCCGACGCGAGCCCGAGTCGCCGTGTGCGTTCGGGATCGGCTCTACCTGCGCGCGACGGCGACCATCCGGTCGTCGTCCCGGGCGTCGGCTCCGGCCGCTTCGCGATCGAGACGGCCGTCCGCCATCTGCTCGAGAAATTCGTCCGGCGCGGACTGCAAATTCACGCAGGGATACTGAAAGCGGCCGGTCGTGTAACGAAGCGCGCCCAGGAAGGACGGCTCGACCGGCGCACCTTCCGCCTCGAACAGCCCATGCGACGCCAGGTACGTGTGAAGCGCGGGCAACCGGTAGCACGGGACGGCCGGATACTGGTGATGTTCCAGGTGGAAATTGCTGCCGAAGAACAGCGCCGTATAAATCGGCGACGTGTAGCTTCGGCTGTCGCGATATCGCCCCGGCACGGTATCCGTGTGTTCGATGTACGCGCGGATGGTGCTGAATACGTACACCCCGATATACGGAATCAGCATGACCGTGAAACCGAGCCACAGCGAGCGGTGCCAGATGAATCCGTAGGCCGTTATCGCGCACAGGCTGAGCGCGATGTTGATCCGCGAGATCCAGCGCATTTCGCGCTGGCTGAACGGCAACCGCGTGTTCTCCGGCCACGGCAAACCTGCCGCCATGCGCGCGGCGTTCCTGGTGTAGATCCGCACGCCCTTGGAACGCGCGAGAAAGAAGCGCGACCAGAAGGTTCTGTACTGCGAATAGATCTGCACATCCGGATCGATGTCCTGACCCGTGAAGCGATGGTGCTTCCAGTGAGTCATGCTGAAGCCGACGATCAGGAAGCCCGGCACCAGCGACGAGCAGATGAGTGCCAGCGCGGCACTCACGTACTTGTTGCGATGCAGGTTCGTATGCATCCCCTCGTGTCCGACGAAGGTCAGCAAATGCATGCCATGTCCGCCGATCACACCCAGGACGATGGCCAACGCAATTCGGACGGGCGCCGACATCGGGACGTCGACGATGGCGAACGCCACTGCGGCCGGGATCAGGAAGAACGCGAGCGCGTGCGCCAGATAGAGGATCGTGGCGACGGCGCTGATCCGGTGGAAGTGCCGTGGCAGCTTGAGCCGCGACAATGCGACGTCACTGTCCAACGTGGCTGCGATGGTCATGGCCTCTCTCCTCGATTGATGCGATACAGGGCCGGCGATTGGCGAACGTGCCGCACTGTGGCTTGAAATCGCGTGGCCGCAACGACCACGCACCGCTGTTGCGCGCGTTCAAATGGATTCCCCGACTGGCGCGACGCGCTCGACGCCGGCGGCAAACGATTCCAGCTCGTCCGGCGCGCGCACGCGGGACCGCCGGGCGCGCGCCTCCTCTGCGAGATGCACGCGCCGCGCCATCTCGGCGCGAATCGCCTCGCCTCGCCGGGACATGTCGATCAACGGCTGGATCACGCCCGTTTCGCCGCCGGCCATTGCCTCGTCCGCCCACTTCTTGATATCGCTCGGGTCGAATACCGCAAAGGGCGAGCACTGGCGATTCTGCGAAGCGAGCAAGCGGGCCTGCAGTTCCGGATCGTTCGCAAGCTTGCGGTAAAGGATCCGGCTGAGCGGATTGTTGTGGCCGAGTGCGCTACGGGCTCGCGAGTATTCGAACAGGTCGATCGACGTTGCGTCGCGCTGGCGCCAGTAGCACTCCAGCGCATGCTCGTCGCCCTCGACGATTGCCTGGGCGAGCGCGCGCGCATCGCGAAGTGCGTCGGTAATCCCGAATCCGGGGGACGGATCCATGAAGAGGCCCGCATCGCCCACCAGGGCCCAGCCGGGCCCTGCGGCCTGACGGAAGAAAAAACGCAGCTTCAATGCGCCGAGCACCTTGCTGGCGGGCTCGTCGGCCACCAGCGGCGCGGTGTGAGGGTTGCCCTTCAGCGTCTCCGTGAGCTTCTCGAGCGCACGGCCCTTCCATTCCGGCAACTCCGTTTTCGGGAACGCCACGCCGATCAGCAGCAGGTCCCGGTTGGTCGGAAAAACGAAGACGACGTGGTCGCCGAAGGTGCAGTTCATCGCCCCGCCGCGATGGCGCGGATCGGTGTCGAACCAGTCCGGCCTCGGCCAGTACGCCCAATACATTGCACGAGGGCAGTCGTAACCGTGGTACTCCTCGGCGCCGACGAGCTCCGCCATCGTCGAATGCTGGCCGTCCGCGCCCACCACGACCCGCGCCCGGATCTCTTCACGCCCCCCTTCATGTTCCACCACGGCGCCCGTCACCCGTTCGCCGTCGCGCAACAGACCGACCAGCCGGGTCCGGGTACGGACCTGAGCCCCCGACGCTCGCGCCTCCTCCAGCAACAGCGCATCGAGATCCATGCGACGCGGACAGGAACAGCGTCCGCCGACGGGATACTCGATGCAGCCGAGCACGTCGTCGCCCCCATACATCATGCTGGGCACCGGCGGCGCGAAACGGCGAACCTTGTCGCCAAGCGCGAGTTCGTCAAGGAGCGCCATCCCGTAAGGCGAAATCCAGTGCGTGGACAATGGCTGGTCGCTCGGCAGATCGTTCGCATCGATTGCCAGAACGCGCTTGCCGGCGCGCGCCAGATGAATCGCGAGCGTGGCGCCCGCGCAGCGAGCGCCAACGATGAGGGTGTCTAACACGGAGAATTTCCTTCGGATAACGATGGGAACCGGAACTGCGCGTGACGCGGCCTCGCCGTCACCATCGAGTCGATGAAGAAGCGGCGAACCAGGGTGCAGCGCCGGATACCGACGACACGACGTACTTGGGCAATCGGCCGCGTCCGCGAAGCCGATGCGCGTCGCTCAATGCGCGCCCGCAGCGCGATCCGGCGGATATCGCTTGAACAGCACCGACGCATTCACGCCACCAAACCCGAAACCATTGGACAGCGCAATGTCGACGGGAACGTGCCGGGCCGAAGGACCGATCAGATCGAGTCCGGCGGCAGCCTCGTCGGGGTGCTCGAGATTCAGTGTTCCGGGCAGCACGCCATCCCGCAGCGCGAGAATGGAGAATGCCGCTTCGATCGCGCCGGCCGCCCCGAGCAAATGCCCGGTCGCCGACTTGGTCGACGAAATCGCCGGGCCGGCGCCCACGCCGAAGACCGTCTTCAGCGCCTCGATTTCTCCGGAGTCGCCGACCGGCGTCGACGTCGCATGCGCATTGACGTAGTCGACACGCTCCGGGGCGATGTCGCCCATCTCGAGGGCCAGTTTCATCGCCCGCATGGCGCCAGATCCGTCGTCGGGCCCGGCGGTCATGTGGTAGGCGTCAGCCGTGGTTCCGTACCCGATGATCTCCGCGATCGGACGAGCGCCGCGCGCGATGGCGTGGTCGAGAGACTCGACCACCAGCATCGCGGCCCCCTCACCCATGACGAATCCGTCCCGATCGCGGTCGAACGGCCGCGACGCACGAGTCGACTGATCGCCGAAGCCGGTCGACAGCGCGCGCGCCGCGGCGAATCCGCCCAGGCTCACCTTGTCGAATGCCGCTTCCGCGCCGCCGGCCAGCACGACGTCGGCCTCGCCGTTCCGGATCAGGCGCAGTGCATCGCCGATTGCCTGCACGCTCGCCGCGCAGGCCGTCACGGGACAGCCGAGCGGCCCGCGAAACTGATGCTTGATCGAAATCTGACCAGCCGCCAGATTCGACAGAAAGAACGGAATGGTGAACGGCGACAAGCGCCGCACGCCGCGCGTCTCGCCGATTCTCACCGCCTCGGCCAGGCCCGGAAAGCCGCCGATGCCCGACGCGACGACGGTGGCCGTCCGCTCGCGCTGACGTTCCTCTTGCGGCGCCCATCCCGCTTCCGCGAGCGCCTCATCCGCGGCAACCATCGCCATCTGGATGAAGCGGTCCATTTTCCTCAGCTCCTTGTTCGGCACCGAGCTTTCCGGATCGAAACCGCCGTCAGGATCGTCGGCCTTCGCAGGCACGGTCCCGCCGACCTTGGCGGCCAGGTCGCCGACGATTTCGTCGCCGAGCCGGCGAAGTCCCGACGATCCGCCGATCAGGCGCTGCCATACCAGTTCCTTGCCGCAACCCAGCGGAGACACAATGCCGATACCGGTTACTACCACTCGAAGCGTCATTTCACATTCCTCTCGCGGACCGGGACTTGCCGAGCCACATCATTAAAGCTGTTCATCTTCATGCGCACCTTTTGAAACACTGCTTGCAGGCGCCACGCCGGAAGCGCCGGGGCGCGCCGGACGCGTGGCGGACCGCAGACATTCACAATGCGCGTCGCGCACTTACACGGCTTGCTCGAACACATGCGACGCGCGAAGGCCGCGCGGCATGTCGAGCGGTACGCCGTACTCCGACACGTCGAGGTCCAGCGCGGAGCGCGTCTGTTCATCGATCTCGATCCAGAACGGCAGAGTCGGCTTACCTTCGATCATTTGGGGCGGCGCGGCGCGATGCACGTTGACCCCCATGCGCTTCAGAAGCCGTTCGTTGCCGAGCACGGAAAATGCAATGAGACGGTTCGCGCCGTGTGCGTGCGCAACGCGGACGATTTCGGACATGAGCGCGCGCGTGTTTTGCCACGACTCTTCGGCAGTCAACGACTGGCCGCGCGGCATGCTCATCGCGAAGCGGGACAACTCCCAAACATCCCGCGCACGGGGGAGAGAAGCGTCGCCCATCAAATCCGAGAAAACATTACCGAGCAGATACGGTTCGTCTGTCGGCAGCAATCGACCGCACCCGACGATTTCACCGTTGCGGTCGCAAGCGACGACATAAACCGTGTCTGCGTGATCGAAATCGTCAAATTCGATGCCGTTGTCGGTCGGCAATGACCATCCGAGTTCCTGTATGAAGACCTTATGCCGAAACTTCGCAAGTCGATACATCATCTCGCGACTCAAATCAGCGCTTCGCCCCGACAATAAAGTCAACATCTGAAAGCCCTCTCTCTCATCTCAGAATTGTTAGCGCGATTGAACCCGAAATTGACGGGGCAACCTAGCTGCCCGAATGGGCAGGGTGTGGCGCTTTGGACGAGACTCGCCGCGCCGAATGGACTGAAACACGCCGGCGAGAAAGCGGATTCTGGATTTAACTGGCAACGGCGAGCGGGGCGTTCGCACGAACCATCTCGAGCACGCCTGTCATGAACGGCTCCAAGCAAGGCTCTCTGGGTGCCTCGTCACGGCAGGAATAATCGTGCCGCCATCGAAACATCGCTGAAGCCGACGAGGGCGATTGTCGGCAACCGGCGGCTGCGCGACACGAAGCTTTAACGGCGAAGCGCTATTTACCTGCCGAGAAATAATGAAGCGCCTTGAATACGAAATCAGTGATCGGCAACAATGGCCGATTCAAGTTCGCGTTGACGCGCTCCCGAGCACAGCCAGTTCTGGATCAACGCTCGGCTGTATCGCGCGCCGTAATCATCGCCGTGCGTATCGAGCAGCATGACATTGCTGCTGACGTCGTCCGTGCCGACCTTCACTTCGGACCGCCCGGCCGCCACATACCATACGCACCCAACGCTTGCGGCCGGTTGCGTCTCGGTGCAGACCAGCTCGTAGTAGCCGGCATTGACTGCGCTGATCCCCTCACCCCACAGGTCATGTAACAAATCCGGGGTTTGCTGACACATATGCTGATGGAAACGCAGCGCGTAGAACGCCGGCAAGGTCAATCGTACGTATCCGTCATTCAGCTTTTTTGGCATGTTCGTTCTCTCATCGTGGCACCTGTTAAAATTTGCGCGGCTTAGTCCGGCAAGATTAGCAGCGGAAACGGGCCGGAGGCGTTTCAACGCTCGTAGCGCTCGTGTTGCGACTGTGAATATCCGCTGCGATCACGCGCATTTTTATTACAATTATTACAGACCGTCCGGGGAATACCATCGCATCATCAAGATCACGCACCGCGGGCGGTAAATGCCTGATGACGCGTCGATCATGAAGCAATTCCAGGATTTTCGAACTCGCGATTTTCGGAAATGAAACTCAGTGTGATTTAAATATATACATTCCCACATGCAACATCCCCCAATTCGGTCGACGGCAAGTCCCGACACCATCTCGAAATGGATTCGATAAAGATTTGCATTCGACGTCATGTTTTGCCGTTCGACACGTCGAAGCGTGAGACGAGCCCTGAACGACTTTTGAAGGACCGGCCAACGCCCCCGGCAACACGATTCCCTGGGGCAAGATTGACCGCAAAGGTAACGATATGCATGCATGGAAAGAAAAGTATCTGAATGGATACGCCGCGGCAAAATCCGAGGCCGACGTATTTTTGGAGTTGTCGGCGGATGTGCGCGCCCTTGGATTCGAGTACTGTTCGTTCGGTCTGCGCATTCCGTTCCCGGTGACCAATCCGCAGTTCATGCTGCAGTCCAATTATCCGCAGACGTGGGTCGAGCGCTATGTGAGTGAAAACTACTTTGCCGTCGACCCGACCGTCCGGCACGGGCTCAGCCAGTTGATGCCATTGATCTGGCGTGCCGACACCCAGACTCAAAGCATCGAATTCTGGAAGGAGGCGGAGCACTTCGGCTTGCGCCACGGCTGGTGCATGCCGTCCGTCAGCCGCACCGGCGCGATTGGACTCGTGACCATGGTGCGGTCCAGCGAACCGATCGACGAGTGCGAACTCGAGGAAAAGGGATACAAGATGTCATGGCTCGCGAACACGGCCAACTGTGCGATGAGCATGCATCTGCTCGCGCAGCGCGCGCCGGAATATGCCGTCGAGCTGACTGCTCGCGAGCGTGAGTCGCTGCAATGGTCTGCTGCGGGGAAAACCTACGTCGAGATCGGCAAGATCATGCATGTCGACGAGCGCACCGTGAAATTTCACCTGGTCAATGCGATGCGCAAGCTGAATGCCACCAACAAGACTGAAGCCGCGGTCAAGGCGGCAATTCTGGGACTCCTGTTCTGACGCCATTCCCTTCATCGGCCGTACGCCGACTGGTGCAACGCGGGGCCATGCCCGCTGGGCGGTAGGGCCCTCAAAGCGGCAGCCCCGGGGGCCCGATTCAATGGCCGGCGGCCTCGCAAGCCGCCCCGATTACCTAGGTAATTGACACGTATGGACCTAGGTAATTGGCGTCCCTACCATGGTTTTCGACGCGAACCCAAGCGCCCACATGAAGAGGACACGACCATGACCACCCAGGACGTCGATACCCGCACGCTACGACGCGTGATCGCCGCAGCGTCGATCGGCAATTTCGTCGAATGGTTCGATTTCGCCGCATACGGCTTTCTCGCCACCATCCTGACGCGTGAATTCTTCCCCAGCGGCGACCCCACGATCGGGCTCCTGAAGACTTTCGCGGTGTTCGCGGTGGCCTTCGCATTCCGCCCGCTGGGCGGCCTTGTCTTCGGCGTGATCGGCGACCGGATCGGACGCAAGCGCACCCTTGCGCTGACGATCCTGATGATGGCCGGCTCGACGACGTTGATCGGCCTGCTGCCGACCTACGCGAGCATCGGCTACTGGGCACCGTTGCTGCTCACGATCATTCGCTGCGTCCAGGGGTTCTCGGCAGGCGGCGAATATGCCGGCGCATGCGCGTACGTGATGGAACACGCACCGCGCCGCCGCCGCGCCTTCTTCGGCAGCTTCGTGCCGGTATCGACCTTCTCGTCGTTCGCTTGCGCGGCGGTGGTGGCCTATCTGCTCGAATCGTCGCTGTCGTCGCAGGCAATGGTCGAATGGGGCTGGCGCGTGCCGTTCCTGATCGCGGCGCCGGTCGGCCTCATCGGCGTCTACCTGCGTGTCAGCCTGAATGAAACGCCCGCGTTCCAGGCGCTCGAAGGCAAGCACGACATCGCGCATGCCCCGCTGATGGAAACGCTGCATTCGCAGTCGAGGAATATCCTGAAGCTCGGCGCGTTCGTGTCCGTGACGGCGCTGTCGTTCTACACGTTCACGACGTATTTCGCGACCTACCTTCAAGTGGCCGGGCACCTGTCTCGCGGCACGTCGCTTCTCGTGACGGTGCTCGCGCTCTTCTTCGCCGCGGCCCTGTGCCCTGTCGCCGGCTTCTTCTCCGACCTCGTCGGCCGCCGCGCGACGATCGCCACGACCGGCATCTTCATCATCGTGTCGGTTTATCCGGCGTTCTCGCTCGGCGGTTCGGGCGTGCTGTCGCAATCGCTGATCGGCGTCGCGCTGCTTGCGATCGGTGCGGTGTTCTCGGGCGTGGTGACGGCGCCGCTGATGTCGGAAGTGTTCGCGACGAAAACGCGCTACACGGCATCGGCGATCACGTACAACCTCGCCTACACGATCTTCGGCGGTACCGCGCCGCTCGTCGCCACATGGCTGATCGCCGCGACGGGGACCAACCTGTCGCCCGCGTACTACCTGATCGCCGTGTCGATCTTCGCGATGATTGGCGGCCTGGCGCTGCCGGAAACGTCGAAGACGGCACTCGAGGAAGCTGGTGCGGCGACCGCGAGCGCCGCGCGGGCCGCGAAGCGCGGCGTCGAAGGCGCCGTTTGAGCACAGGCCACGGATGAGTTGCCCGCAGGCGCTACCGCTACAATCTGGCAGGAGCAAACCCGTCCGATAGCCTAGGTCCGAACACGGTTCGGACCCGTCGACACGATGCCGACCATGACCGACACGATGCCAAGCCTCGACTACGAAGATCTCTTCAGGCATCTGCCCGTCGCGGCCATCGTCGCCAGAGAACGCATCATGGTCGACTGCAACGAGAAGGCGCTGCAACTGTTCCGGGCGACCCGCGACGACATCGTCGACCAGTCGTTCGCGAAGCTGTATCCGCAGCGGAAGGACTTCGCGACGACCGGCCGCCGCCTCGCGCCGCTGCTCGCGAAACATGCGGGGTTCAGCGACGACCGCATCATGCGTCGCGTCGACGGCAGTCATTTCTGGGTCACCGTATGCGGCTTCGGCTACAACTCGAAGCGACCCTTCGAGCTGGCCATCTGGACCTTCACCGACCTGTCCGAGAACGCGAAGCATCCCGACGTCGTCAGCACGTTGACCGATCGCGAGCGCGACGTCGCGGCATTCCTGGTTCACGGCCTGACCAGCAAGGAGATCGGCAAGGAACTGAGCATCAGCCCGCGCACGGTCGATATTCATCGTGCGAGCTTGTTGAGGAAGTACGAGGTACGCACGACCCACGAACTGATCACGTGCCTGCTGGCGTGAGTTGCGCGCGCAGGAACGGCGCATCCGGCATCCCCGCTCCGAAAAAAAGCCCGGCGAAGCCGGGCCAATCAGATCGAGACACAAGGAGAATCCCGCCCACCCCACACCGGGCGGTCACGCCGCGCTACACGACGTTCTTTTCGACGATCGGCCGGTTTTCGAGCACACGCTCCCAGCCGAGCGACGACAGGTCGAGCGATTCATACCGCCCGCCCAGGATCAGTTCGCTCACGCCACGCCCCGTCGCGGGCCCTTGCTGCAGCCCGTGCCCGCTATACCCGTTCGCGAACACGACGTTGTCGAGTTCGGGGTGATATCCGATGATCGCGTTGTGATCGAACACGTTGTACTCGTAGTACCCGGACCAGCAGTTCTCCACGCGCAGCGCTTCGAACTCCGGCACGCGATTCGCGAGCGTCGGCCAGATCACCTCGTCGAACAGGTCGTGATCGACCTCGTCGAGCGGCAGGTCGTCGGGATCGCGATCCGGGCTCGGCGACGTCCCGCAAATGTACGTGCGCCCTTCCGGCCGGAAATACACGCCCGTCGGATCGATCAGCAGCGGGCAATCGGTCAGCTTCGCCGGCGACGACACGTTGAAGATGCTGCGACGCCGCGCATACACGGGAATGTCGATGCCCATCATCGACGACAGCGTGCGCGTCCATGCGCCGGCCGCATTGACGAGCGTGTCGCATGCGTAGCGCTCGCCGCCGTTCGTCACCACGTGCGTGATCTTGCGACCGTCGCGAACGACGCCGGTCACATCGGCCGGCACATACCGCGCGCCCAGTGCCTGCGCCTTCTTGCGCAGCGCCTGCACGAGCCCGTAACCGTCGAACCACCCTTCGCCGCTCACGCCATAAGCGCCCGACACGAGATCGTCGACGTTCAGCCAGGGAAACTTCGCGCGCAGCGCATCGCGATCCATCAACCGGATATCGGCGCCGAGCTTGGTCTGCAGCGCATGGTTCTCGCGCAGCGTCGCATCGCCCGCCGGCGTCGCGAGAAACAGGTAACCGCCTTCGTGCAGATCGATCGACGGCCGCGTGCCGTCGACCTCGAGCCGTTCGCCGATCGTGCGCAGGAAGTCGATCCCGAACAGCGACATCTCGATCGACAGCGGCGTCGAGAACTGCTGGCGAATCGACGCGGCCGACAGCGCCGACGACGACTTCGCATAGGTGGGATCGCGTTCGATGACGGTCACGGACACCGTCGGATCGGTAGCGCGCAGGAAATAGGCGATCGAGCTGCCGATCACACCACCGCCGACGATGACGACTTGAGAACTCACGACTGACTCCAGTTACACGTATGAGGCGCCGCCGGCCGGCCGCGCCCGAAGGTTGTTCGTGCCGCGTCGCGCGCGGCGTCGTGCGGGCTGGCCACCCGGCGAATCGCCCCGACGTGCGCCGCGACCGCATCCGATCGCTTCGGCTATTTCAGCACGTCCTGCATCGCCGCGAAAGTCCGCGCGCGTTCGGGTATTCAGTCCGCCGTTTGCGTGGTGACGGGCTGCCACGCGGCGTTCTTCACTTCATACAGCGTCGAGCTCGGATTCTTCAGGTCGCCCGTGCTCGTGAACGCGATCGTGCCGGTGATGCCGTCGTAGCGCGTGCCCTTCAGCGCGCCGTTGAAATCGGCCGGCTTCGTCGAGTTCGCCTTCTGCATCGCGTTGATCGCGATCCACGTCGCGTCGTACGCGAAGGGCGCATACGCGAGCATGTCGACGCCGTACTTCTGCTTGAATTTCGTTTCGAACTGCTTGCCTTTCGCGAGACGCGCGAGCGGCTGCCCGTATTCCCACACGGCCGCGCCTTCGGCCGCGTTGCCGGCGAGCTTGATGAAGTTCGCGTTCATCACGCCGCCGCCGGCCAGGAACTGCGCGCGGATGCCGAGCTGACGCATGCGCTTGACCAGCATCGCGGACTGCGCGTCGAGGCCGCCGAAGAACACCAGGTCGGCATTCGTGCTCTTGATCTTGGTGAGCTGCGCGCTGAAGTCGACGGCCTTGTCGTTCGTGAATTCGCGCGCGACGATCGTGCCGCCGTTCGCCTTCGCGGCCTTCTCGAATTCGTCGGCTTCGCCCTGGCCGAACGCGGTGCGGTCGTCGATGATCGCGATGCGCTTCGCCTTGGTCACGCTCGCCGCATACGCGCCGGCATTGCCGGCGTTCTGCGCATCGGTCGCGATCACGCGATACACGGTGCCGAGGCCGGCGCGCGTGATGTCGGGATTGGTCGCCGACGGCGTGATCATCGGAATGCCGGCCTTCGCGTAGAGCTTCGACGCGGGCAGCGTCGTGCCGGAATTGAAGTGGCCGATCACGACGGCCACCTGCGCGTCGGTCAGCTGCTGCGCGGCCTGCACGCCGATGCGCGGATCGCTCTGGTCGTCCTGCGACGCGACGACGAACTTCACCGGCTTGCCGCCGATCGTCGTGTGCGCGGCGTTCGCCTCGTCGACGGCCATGCGCACGCCGTTCTCGATGTCCTTGCCGTATGCGGCGCCGCCGCCGGTCAGCGGCACAGCCACGCCGACCTTGACGACCGTCTCCTGCGCGTGGGCCGCGCCGGTCTGGAACGCGAGGGTCGCGGCGGTCAGTGCAATGCCGGAAAGAGAACGAATGCGGAACGTCATCGGCCAATCCTTCTTCTGTGGGTCGGGATGCGACGCGCGATCGTCGCGCGCCGGCGACCTCCCCCGTGCCGGTGATTTTTCCGATGCCGGCGTGCCGCCGATGGCGCGTCACTTGCCGGTCGATCCCCGCGGCTCCGTCTCCGGGAACCCGTCGGCGCGAAAGAGGTGAACCGATTGTGGGTAGCCAATTCGCGTGCAGCAAACGAAATATCGGAACTATGTTGTGAGCAATTGTCATCAAGTGCCGACGCTACCGACGGCACGCGGCCCGCGCGACGGCGGGCCGGGAAGAGGAAACATCGGCGGGATGCGCGCATGCCGCGTTGCATCGGGCCTGCGCCGGGTAATGCCGATGGAGCATCACCGTCGTATCGGACAGCGGCAACGCACCGCACATCGCGCGATTCGGTCGATGGCGCCGGACCGGTCAATGCCTGTCGGTGCCCGTCTGCTTGCGCACCGCATCGGCCGCCTCGCCGGCCTTCTCCTGGACCTTGCCGGCCTGCTGTTCCGCCACGCCTTCCGCTTCCGTCTCGCGGTCGCCCGTCACCTTGCCGAGCGCTTCCTTGACCGAACCCTTCACCTGTTTGAGTTTGCCTTCGATGCGATTCCTGTCCATGGTCGTCTCCTGCGATGAGTTGGGGAGAGAGCCGACGGCACGGCAGCCTGCGCCGCACCGCCGAGTGGACAGGATCGCAGCCGCGCGCCGTGCGCGGCAGATGCGGATGCACCAGCCTGCATGGTGCATTCGCACCGATGGCCCGACGCCCGGCGTCAGTCCTTGCCGTTCGCGCCGCCCTTGTCGGCGCCCTTCTCGCCTCGCGCGCCGTTCGCGTCGGATGCGCCGACGATCCCGCGCTCGCGCGCCCACACGATCGCCTCGCCGCGGCTATGCACGTCGAGCTTCGCGTAGATCGTCGCGACGTGATTGCGGACGGTGTTCGGCGCGAGCCCGAGGCGGGCGGCGATCTCCTTGTCGGCGAGGCCGTGACACAGCAGGTCGAACACGTCGCGCTCGCGCGCGGTGAGGTCCGACAGTTGCGCGCCCGCGTCCGGCGCATTCGCGCGGCGTACGTTCGCCAGTTTTTCGATCAACGTGCGGCTGAACCACGACGCGTCCTGCATCGCGGTCTCGATCGCATAGACGAGTTCCATCTCGGTGCGCTTGCGATCGCTGATGTCGAGCAGCGCGATCAGCAGGCAATCCTGCCCGTGAATCGCGACCGGTTCGGCAGACACGACGCAATCGCGCACTTCGCCGTCGCGCGTGCGGATCTGCACGTCCGCGTTGCGCACGTTGCCGTCGCGCGCGAGCTGGCCGTCGATGCACTGCCGGGCGCCGCGCTCGGCCCACAGCCCGATCTCGTCCGCCGACTTGCCGAGCAGATCGTCGCGCGCGTGGCCGGTCATCCCGACGAAGGCGTCGTTCACGTCGAGCAGCTCGAAGCGGCCGGCCGTGACGATCGCGGTCGCGACCGGCGCCATCCGGAACGCCTTCGCGAAACGCTCTTCGCTCTGCCGCAGCGCGAGCTCGGCCTGCTTGCGCGGCTCGAGATCCATGAACGTAAACAGCATGCACGCCTCGCCATTCATGTCGATCGGCTGACCGGCGACCACCACCGCCTTCGTGCCGCCGTCCGCGCGCTTGAGCACGGCCTCCATCTGCGGGATCGTCGCGCCCTCGCCCAGCCGCTCGATCGCGAGTTCGCGCCGCTCGGCGTGTTCGAGCACGTCGAGTTCGTAGACGGAGCGGCCGAGCACGTCATCGCGCGCATGGCCGGTCATCTCGAGGAAGCCTTGATTGACCTTCACGTAGCGCAGGTCGTCGAGCCGGCAGATCACGGCCGGCGCCGGGTTCGCGTTGAACGTGCGCTCGAAGCGGTCCTCGGCGCTCGCCCATTCGGTCGCATCGTGCAGCACGAGCGCGAGGCAGTCGGGCTCGCCGGCCGCGTTCGTCAGCACGAGGCTGCGGATGCGGTGAACCCAGCTCACGTTCTCGTCGGCGGCCGATTCGACTTCGACGGTCACGTCGCTGAATTCCTCGCCCGCGATCACGCGATCCATCGGATAGTGGCCGTCGCGCACCGGATGGTTGTTCCGGTAGCGCAGCCGGAAGCGCTCGCGATACTCGGTGACGTCCGCGCCGAGCGCATCGAGCTCGGTGACGCCGTGCATCGCGAGCGCGGCCTCGTTCGCCCACACGATGCGCTGGTCGGGTTCGATGAGGATCACGCCCTCGGTGAGCCCCGCGATGATCTGGTGCAGCTGGCGCCGGTCGGTATGCGACTTGAGCGCCTGTTCGTTGACTCGTTCGTCCATGGGTCGGTGGTCCACGTGGTCGACAGGGTTGCCGGGTCGGTCGCGTCCGCGCCGATGCGCGCCAGCCTGCTCCGGCCGGCGCGTGCACGCGATGATCGCGTGCGGCCGACGCAAGCGACAGGCGCGGATGCACCATGCGCAATAGTACATTCGCATGCCGCGCCGCCTGCGTGCGCCATCCCGCCGAGCCGCGCGCGGCACGAGTCGCGCGCCGGCATCCCGCATCGCGCGCATCACGACGCACACGACGCACTTCCCGTTCCCGCTCCTTCGTTCCGTCCCCGTGCAAACGCACTAGCCGATCCGGTGAATTTGCGCGATGTCCGCGTGCATTCGCGCCGGTACGCTGGTACTGCATCGGCGCCCACGCGCCGCCCTTTCATACCGCAGAGGAGGATCACCTGATGAAGCTCCATCAGACACCCGATCCGACGCGCCCCGAGCCGGCCCCGGACAATCCGCCCGAACCCTCGCCCGGCACCGATCCGCCGGTGCCGCTGCCGCCCGACGTGCCGCGCCCCGACATGCCGCCGCGCGAGCCCGGCTACGACACGCCGATCGCGCGGTAACGCGCGGCGCGCCTGCGCAGATTCCCCATCCACCACGCCAATCGAAGGAGCACATCCATGAACAAGACCTCGAACCTGTCGGCGCTGCTCGCCGTCAGCGCGGCGTTCCTGCTTTGCGCCGCTCCGCTCACGAACGCACAGGCGGCGTCGTCGACCGACGACGGCATGAAGACCGAATCGAACCAGCCCGTCACCGACACGTGGATCACGACCAAGGTGAAGAGCGAACTCGCGACCACGGATGGCGTGAAAAGCATCCACGTCGGCGTGAAGACGGTCGACGGCGTCGTCACGCTGACGGGCGTGCTGCCGTCGAGGGTCGCGGTGAAGAAGGCCGTCGCCGTGACGCGCTCGATCAAGGGCGTGAAGCACGTCGACGCATCCGGCCTGAAGGCGAAGGCCTGAACTGTCGCGCGGCCGAGCGCCGCGCTTTTTTCCCCTTACTCCAGGAGCACACCATGAACGAAGACAAGATCAAGGGTCAATGGAAGCAGCTGACCGGCAAGCTGAAGGCCAAGTGGGGCAAACTGACCGACGACGATCTCGCGGTGGCCGAAGGCAACCGCGACTATCTGACCGGCCGGATTCAGGAACGTTACGGGATCGCGCGCGACGAGGCCGAGAAGCAGTTGAAGGAATTCGATCGCGAGCTTTGACGCGCCGGTCGTCTCACCCCGCCGCGATGCGTCGTGCGTCGCGGCCACGCGGAGGACCACGACATGGGCAAATATCTGATCGCATGGCTGCTCGGCGTACCGCTCGGCGTGCTGGTGCTGTTTTATCTGGTCACGCACCTGTTCTGACGATCTCGGCACCCGTCCAATGCAAACGGGCCGTCGGCTGTCATCAGCCGCCGGCCCGTTCGTCTGCGTGCGTCGCGCTTACTTCGCCGCGTTCGCCGTCATCTTGAAGATGCCTTGCGCGTTGCCCGCGTCGAAACGCAGGTCCGTCACCCAGCGGCGCGCCGCCTGGTCGAACGTGCGGCGGCGCGTGATGAATTCGTAGAACGAGCCGGGCACGTTGCGCTTCACGGTCCCGCCGTCGCGCGTGCGGAATTCGCGCTCGACGATGTCCGCGCGATACGCGGTCTGGAACACGCGGCCCGAACGCGAGCGCTCGACTTCCGGCTTCATCGGCCGGCCCTTCGCCTTCTCGTCGTCGGACAGCTTGAACACGTCGGTCACGCGATCGGTCGCGTGGTTGAACGCGTTGCCCTCGGTCGCGATCCACGCCATCTCGGCCGATTCGAGCAGCAGCGTCTCGTAATCGAGTTCGCTCGGCAGGTCGTGCTGGCGCGCGAACGCGCCGACGATCTCCGGCAGCAGCGCATGCGCGGCGTCGAGCGGCAGCCAGCCTTCGCGCTCGATCTCCCACAGCAACGCGACCGCCGCCGGCGACAGCGGATCGCGCGACGAGCTCACGACGTTCGTCACGGCCTGCTGGAATTCCCGGGAGAAGCGCTCCGGATGCAGTTCGCTGACGAAGAACTGCGCGATCTCGTCCGGCGCGTCTTCATGTGCATATGCGCGGCCGGTCATGCCGAGCTTGTCGAGCGGATAACGGCCGTTCAGGCGGAAGCCGAGCGGACGCAGGATGCGCGTGAACGCGGCTTCGCCCGGCGGCAGCGCGCCCGTGTGCGGCCAGCGCACCGTGCGCAGCGCGCCGTGGTCGAAGTAGACCGAGCCGCCGTTTTCGATCGCGTCGGCCGTGTACGCGCGGCCGTTCGCCGAACGTTCGAGCAGCCCTTCGAACAGCGCCATGTTCATCGCCTGCGCGATTTCCGCGCGCGTAACGACGTCGGTTTCCCATTCGTCGAGGATGGCCGGCATGTTCAGGGTCGCGAACAGGGCGTCGGTCTTCGCCTGTCCCAGCAGCTTCGTCAGCAGGCTCTCGATATTCGGATTGCGCATCAGGATTCTCGTGTTCGGGGGACCGCCGGCAAGCGTGCCGGCAACTCGAATGGCCGGCCGCCCAAGCGGGCGCCTGGCCTTGCGTGGGATGCATTATTCAAAGGGTTGCAGCGGGGCGTAAAGCGAGATTAAATTGACACGTGATGAGTTTTTGGAATTATCGGCCGTCTCCGCATTCGTCCTCCGGCCCGCCGCGGGCGGGTCCGTTCGTCAGACAAAACGAGCATCATGCGCAAATTCAAGATCCCCAACATGGGTGCGCTCGTGGCTTTCGAAGCCGCGGCGCGCCACGAGAGCTTCACGCACGCGGCCAAGGAGCTGTTCCTGACCGAAAGCGCGGTATCGCGGCAGATCGCGACACTCGAGGCGAGCCTCGGCGTGCGGCTATTCGCGCGCGTGAAGCAGCGCGTCGTGCTGACACGCGCCGGCAAGTTGTACGGCACGCAGGTGCGGCGCGCGCTGGAGGCGCTCGATCGCGACACGCTGTCGATCATCGCGCACGGCAGCGGCGGCGGCTACCTGGAGCTCGCGGTGCTGCCGACCTTCGCGTCGCACTGGCTGATCCCGCGCATCAAGAGCTTCTACGACCGCACGCCGGACGTGCGCGTGAACATGGGCAGCCGCACCGACCTGTTCTCGTTCGAGGACACGCACTTCGAGGCCGCGATCCACTACGGCAAGCCGACCTGGCCCGGCACGTCGTCCGACTACCTGTTCGGCGAGGAAGTCGTGCCGATCTGCTCGCCCGCGCTGCTCGACGGGCCGGTCGAACGCGTGGAGGATCTGCTCGCGTATCCGCTGCTGCACTCGACGACGCGTCCCGGCGCTTGGGCGCAGTGGTTCGAGACGCACGGCGTCGAGGACATCCGCACGATGCAGGGCGTGCGCTACGAGCTGCACACGATGCTGATCAGCGCGGCCGCGGCCGGGCTCGGGATCGCGCTGGTGCCGAAGTTCTTCGTCGAGGAGCAGTTGCAGCAGCTCGGCCTCGTCGTGCCGTGCGACGCGGCGACGGTCGGCGATTCGGCGTACTACCTCGTGTATCCGACGGAATTCAGTCACAGCAAGCCGCTGGAGTCGTTTCGTGCGTGGTTGCTGGAGCAGGCGAGCGCGTATGCCGCGCCGGGGCGCGCGGCGGATGACGCCGACATGGAGGACGACGAGGACGTCGAATAACAGCGCTTCCGGCTATTTGCGGCGCGGCGGCTTTGCATGCGTGCCGCACGGGCACACCGGCCGCGACGACCCTCGCCAGCCGCGCACCGTCAGGCGTTTCCAACCCCGGGCACGCCGTGTTCAGATCGCGGATCACGAGCGTCGCGCGCCCGTCGAAGACGGCATATCCCGTCCGGCCTTGCGACGGGCAACCGGAGCCCGCGACCGGGCCCCACGTCAGCAACAAGGCGACACAGCACGCGGGCGCGGCCGGTCACGTTCGACACATCGATTGCCTGGCGGATCATGGGCAGGGGGGCGGGCCATCATGACGAAGACCCGCATTGTCGCCCAACACATGCGTGACGCACGTCACATGTGCCACTTCACCGTGGCGGTCAGCGTACGCGGATCGCCGGGCATGTTGTACAGGTCCGCGTTGCCGTGCGCGGCGATGAAGTAGCGGCGATTGAACAGATTGTCGAGCGTGAGCGTCACGTCGACCTTCTTGCTGCGATAGCCGGCCCCCAGGTTGAAGACGGTGAACGACGGCAGCGTGACGAGATCGCTCGCCGACGTATAGCGCGCCGACTGGAACTGCATGCCGGCCGCCGCATAGAAGCCGTACGGCAGCTCGCGCTTGAGCCACAGGTTCGCGCTGTGTCGAGGCATCAGCCCCGGCGTGTTGCTCGACACCGTGAGGCCGGCCGCCGTCGATTGCGCGGAACCGTCGACCGTGCCGTTCATATACGCATAGCCCGCATACACCGACCACTTCGGCGCAATCTCGCCGGTGAAGCCGAGCTCCATCCCGCGCACGTGCTGCGTGCCGATCGGCAACGCATAGCCCGGGTTCGCCGGGTCGCCGATCTGCTGATTGGTCTGGCGCATGTCGAACAGCGCGACGCTGGCCGTCGCCTTGCCGCCAAGGTCGAAGCGCGAGCCGACTTCATACGCGGTGGTCTTCTGCGGTGCGAGCGCGGCGCCGTTCGCGAACGCGCCGGAACTGATCAGCGTATCGGCCAGCGGCGAGAACGACTGGCTGAACGAGCCGTACAGCGTCAGCCATTCGAGCGGTTCATAGATGAGGCCGACGCGCGGGCTCCACGCGTGATCGGTCCGGTCGAGATTGACGTTCGACGACGTGTAGTCATGCCGGATCTGGCTCAGGTAGTCGAAGCGCAGGCCCGCGAGCACCTTCCAGTGTTCGGTCAGCGAGATCAGGTCCTGCGCGTAGACGCCCGTGAGCCCGACCACGGTCGACGCGTTCGTCTTCGCCGGCGCGCCGATCGGCACGCCGGGCAGGACCACCTGCCCCGGATTGAAGAGATCGTAGGTCGCGACCTTCGTCACGCTGTAGACCGTGTCGAATTTCTGCTGCTGCGACAGTTCGAGCCCGTACAGCAGCTCGTGACGCATGCCGAACAGCGATGTCTTCTGCGTGAGCTCGAACAGCCCGTCGATGCCGTGGTCGGTGCGCTGGCGCGTCGACTGGTCGAGCGTGACGACCGGATGCGCGGACGTCCTGATCGGCTCGAACGTCACGTAGTTCTTGCGTTCGAGCGAGAAGTCGTACGCACGGATCGCGCCGTGGAACGACAACGAATCGCTGATGCGGTGATCGAGCGACACCGTCGCGCTCTTCGCGGAGATGTCGTTGTACGAGCTGTTCCCCCCGTCGGCCGAACCGAAATACGTGTTGATCGGTACATCGACCGGCCGGCCGCGGTAAGCGGGCAACCCCTGGTCCGACGTGCGGCGATCGTGCAGATAGTCGAATTCGACGTTCAGCACCGTGTCGTTGTCGAGCTTGAACTGCGCGGACGGCGCGATCGCCTGCCGGTTGAGCTGAAACTGATCGCGGAAGCTGTTCGAGTTCTCCGCCGCGCCGTTAAGGCGGAAGCGTGCGGCGTCGTTCGCATTCCAGCCGAGATCGAATTCGCCACGTCGCTCGCCGCGCGTGCCGAGCGTCACGCCCACATCGTTCACCGGGTTCGCCTGCGGCCGCTTCAGCACGCGGTTCACGATACCGCCTGCCGAACCGCGCCCGTACAGCACGGCCGCCGGCCCCTTCAGCACCTCGACGCGATCGACGTTCGACAGGTCGCGGTAGTACAGCGCATCGTCGCGAATGCCGTCGACGTACTGGTCTGTAATGCTGTTGAAGCCGCGGATCGTGATCTGGTCGCGCTGGCCGTCGCCCACCGAGAAGCCAACGCCAGGCACGTTGCGCAGCGCATCCTGCATCGACGTGGCGTTCTGGTCCTCGATCACCGCGTGCGGGACGACGTTCACCGTCTGCGGCACGTCCATCAGCGACATGTCGGTCTTGGTCGCCGCGCGCGAACGGCCACCGTCGTACGACGCGTGCTCGGCGGCCGCGTTGACGGAGATCGCGGGCAGGGTCGCGGCGGCATCGCTCGCCTGGGCAAACGAAGTGCGGGCGCCAGCCAGCGCCGTGACGATCAGAAGCGCATGACGGGCGCTCGTGTTGAGTTTCATCGTGAACGTAGAGGTGTCGAATAAAAACGGCAAACGGGACGTATCCGGCCAGCGCGCGACTCGCGTGGCGAATCGACCGACGAAGCCCTTTCCGTCAGGAAGACGACGCGCGCGGACGACCGCCCCGTCGTGCCTGCCGAGCGGCACGACCGGCACGAAAAGAGCCGTAACGTGTCATCACGGCTCGTAATGGGGCAAAATAATAAACGAGAATGATTCGTGTTTTTAGTTAATTTTCGGCGTGTCGCCTGCCCGCAACGCGAACGCGCATTCGCGCCCCGCATTCCTGACGAATGCCTTTCGGTTTTGCGCTATCGAGCCGCCTGGCTCGCATAAAAGAAAGGATGCAATTGGCCGCCGAATGCGGCTGCCGCAATGGAAAAAGATGGACTCGGGGAAACTGCAACGGGGCCGCTGAAGAGGATTGCGAAGGATCGGGGTAAGGCAGGCGGGACGCATTCAAAGTCCGGTGCGCGCCGAGCCGGGCAACCCCGACCCGGCGCTCCGGGCAGCCGACCTCGCTTCGGCAGCGCGGCGGACCTTCTCTCTTTTCTTCACTGCGTGTGTTTTCTCTCAGGTTCCGGGGCAATTTTTGCTTCGCCGCGTCGAGCCATTATCCGCCCAATCCGGCTGAAGTGAAACGTTTGCGCATGCATGGAGCCGCTTATTCCCGCCATTCGGACACATTCCTTCAAATCACTTACGCACCGTGCGATCGCGTTCGGCAAATCTTGCAATCGGTTCGGCGTTCCTTTTAAATGGAACTGGTTCCATTCCGCGTTTCGGCCATGTCGTCGCGTGACGCCACGTGACGCCGCTTCGTCCGCGCGTCATGATGCCGATTCAGGATCGAGGATCGTTCAGCTCAGGATTCCGCATCGCCCGTCCTTCCCGGACACCCCGTCAAACGAGACCGTCATGCCCGATTCCGCTTCCCTGCAGCAGCTGTTTCCCGCCTATCAAGACATCCCCGCCGAGTTCCGGCTCGCCGCGCCGATCCACCAGCGCGTGTCGCTGGTCGACGGCGAGTTGCGCCCGTGGGACGGGGCGACCAAGACCGTGCTGTCGCCCGTGTGCGTGCGTCAGCCGGACGGCAGCGTCGCGCAGATGGAGATCGGCAGCTATCCGGTGATGGGCGAGACGGAAAGCGATGCGGCGCTCGACGCCGCGGTGCGCGCGTACGACTCGGGCCGCGGCGAGTGGCCGACGATGAAGGTCGAGCAGCGCATCGCGTGCATGCAGGACTTCATCAAACGGATGGTCGCGCAGCGCGAGCTGGTCGTGAACCTGATCATGTGGGAGATCGGCAAGAGCCTCGCCGATTCGCAGAAGGAGTTCGACCGCACCGTCACGTACATGACGCAGACGATCGATGCGCTGAAGGAACTCGACAACGCGAACTCGCGCTTCGTGATCGCGGAAGGCACGATCGGCCAGATCCGCCGCACACCGCTCGGCGTCGTGCTGTGCATGGGGCCGTACAACTATCCGCTGAACGAGACTTTCGCGACGCTGATCCCCGCGCTGCTGATGGGCAACACCGTGGTGTTCAAGCCGCCACAGTACGGCACGCTGCTGTTCGAGCCGCTGCTCGAGGCATTCCGCGACGCGTTCCCGCAAGGTGTGATCAACACGATCTACGCGCCGGGCGCGGTGGTCGTGCCGCACATGCTCGCGTCGGGCAAGATCAACGTGCTCGCGCTGATCGGCTCGAGCAAGGTCGCCGATCACCTGAAGAAGCAGCATCCGAAGTCGCACCGCCTGCGCGCGATCCTCGGCCTCGATGCGAAGAACGCGGCGATCGTGCTGCCCGACGCCGATCTCGATCTCACCGTGAAGGAGTGCCTGCTCGGCGCGCTGTCGTTCAACGGCCAGCGCTGTACCGCGCTGAAGATGCTGCTCGTGCATCGCTCGATCGTCGACGAATTCCTGAAGCGCTTCACCGCCGCGCTCGAACAGCTGAAGATCGGCATGCCGTGGGAGAAAGGCGTCAGCATCACGCCGCTGCCGGGCATGCATCGCACCGCGTACATGACCGACGCGATCGACGACGCGAAGGCCAGGGGCGCGCAGGTCGTCAACCATTCGGGCGGCGAATTCAGCAAGACGCTGTTCTACCCGGCCGTAGTGTATCCGGTGTCCGAAGGGATGAAGCTGTATCGCGAGGAACAGTTCGGCCCGATCATTCCGGTCGCGCCGTTCGACGACGTGGAAACCGCGCTCGACTACGTGACGACGTCGGAGCACGGCCAGCAGGTCAGCATCTTCGGTTCCGATCCGGCGCAGATCGGCGCGCTCGTCGATCCGCTCGTGAACCAGGTGTGCCGCGTGAACATCAACTGCCAGTGCCAGCGCGGGCCGGACGTGTTCCCGTTCGCGGGGCGCAAGGATTCGGCGGAAGGCACGCTGTCGGTGACGGACGCGCTGCGCGCGTTCTCGATCCGCTCGATGGTCGCGGCGAAGCAGACCGACGGCAGCAAACAGCTGCTCGATTCGATCGTGTCGGATCACTACTCGAAGTTCGTCAACACGGGCTTCATTTTCTGAAGCGCCGAAGCCGATCCGCCGCGTGTTCGCGCGGCGGATCGTTCGTCTGGTTGCACGCGTGCGGGCTGTCCGCCCACACGTTTCACACGTTTCAAACGTTCGACGCCAGCAACCGGATCCCCGCCACGCCGAACACCACGGCGAGACACGCTTCCATCGCGCGGCGGCCGCGCACGTACAGCCGGCGTGCACCGTCCGTCGAGAACACCAGCGCATAGCCGCCGAACACCAGGCATCCGATCGCGATGCAGCCCGGCACGACCGCGCCGTGCGACGCGCCCGCGCCGTTCGACGACAACGCGACGATCGACACCCACACCAGGATCGCTTTCGGATTCGTCAGATGCAGCATCGCGCCGCGCACGTAGAAGCGCGACAGCTTCCGGTCTGCCGTCGCCTTCGGCGTGGCGGCCGCCTTGGCCGACCACGCGGTGCGGCCCGACTTGAACGCGAGCCACAACAGGTACACGCCGCCGAACAGCTTGATCGCGACCAGCAGCTGCGACCATGCGAGCAGCGCGGCCGACACGCCCAGCGCGGCCACCGTCGCCCAGAACATCGAGCCCGAGATGACACCGAGCGCGAACGCGAGCGCCGCCTTGCGGCCGTGGTTCGCGGCGACCGACATGATCGCGAGATTGCTCGGCCCGGGGCTGGCCGTACCGACGAAATAGGCCGTGTAGGCCAGCAGCAGATTGGCCGAGAAGAAGGCGTGGACGCTCATGTCGAACCTCGCGGAGATGATGCGGTGATTGTTCGCAATCACGCCGCGGCTGCCCATGCACAGTTCTCCGTTTATTCGCTGGGCCAGTTGGGCGGCGCGCGTGACACAGGTTGCGCATGCATCCGGCATGCGGCGAACAAGACGTCTCGGATATGAAACATCCGGCACATGCGTCGCGAGCGTTCCTCGCGAGGCGGGTGACGCCGCCGCTCGCCGCGGGAGACCATCCCGACCTCGGGCCGACGCCCGGAGCGGCACCGGCACACGCGCGACACGACGTTCCCCCGATTCGTCGACCGAAACACACGGCCGGTTTCAGCCCGGCGTTACGTTACATCGATGAAGCAATTCATACGTCCGGCCCCTGTCGCGCTGCCGTTCGCGATCGCGCACGGCGTATGGACGCCCTGCTCGATTTTTCGTGAAAGCCAGTATCGGCGGGACGCGACGGCCGCTGCCACGCCCCGCGTCAACATTGCTCAACACTTCGATCGCGGGGCTGGTACGGAACCTGCATTCCCATCGGATGACAATCGCGCCACCGCTCGGCGCGGACATGAACCCGGATCGGGGCCTCCATCGGACACGCCCGAACGATCCACGCAAGTGATGAGGCTCTTCATGGATGCGCTGCCCAACTCATCCGATACGTCGTTCCAGATCTTTCTCGCGAAACTGCTCGAACAGCCGCAGCCCGAATGGACGGAAAAACAGCAGATGGAACTCGAGATGGCACGCACGCTGTCGACCCAGATGGTCAACTACGCGGAAGGCATGCGCGGGGGCAACGCGGATCTCGCGCGCTGCCTCGTGCTGCTGCGCTACGCGAAGGTCCTCGACTTCATGCTGACGTCGCTCGCCGCGCACCGCGACATTCATCCGCAGACGCTGCGCACGCTGTTCCGGCTCGCCAACCTGAAGGTCGACGATGCGTATCCGGTGTGAGCGGGCATCGGGCACCCCGACGCCGCGCCTTCGCGGCTAGCGCGCCGCCCGCCCCGCCATCCACTTGCGGTAACGCCGCGTCTGGCACTGCGCGGCGAGTTGCTGCGACACCAGCGCGCGCAGCGGCGACACGCCCGGGTGCGTGCGCCGCCCGACACTCAACCGCGCGAGCTGGAACTTCACGACGGCCATGTTCGCCAGCGCACCCAGCGCCTTGTTCTTCCAGCGGATCGGCTGCAGCGCCGGCGCGCTGTCCTTGCCGGCCTGCCAGTCGCGCGGCAGGTTCGGCTCGATCGACAGCGCGGTCGCGATGCCGACCATCGCCACGCCGCTGGCGACCACCTGCTCGGCCACCGCGCGGCGCCGGATCCCGCCCGTGACCATCAGCCGCATGGCCGCGACGGCCGTGATGTCCCGCGCGAATTCGAGGAAATACGCCTCTCGGGCCAGCGTGCGCCCGTCGCGCGCCTCGCCCTGCATCGCCGGCACTTCGTAGCTGCCGCCCGACAACTCGACGAGGTCGACGCCGAGCGGATTCAGCAGTTCGACGACGCGCTTCGCATCGTCCGCGCTGAATCCGCCGCGCTGGAAGTCGGCCGAATTCAGCTTGATCGACACGACGAACGCCGGCGACACCGTCGCGCGCACCTCGCGCACGATGTCGAGCAGCAGCCGCGCGCGATGCTCGACGCTGCCGCCCCACGCGTCCTGCCGGCGGTTCGTCAGCGGCGACAGGAACTGGCTCAGCAGATAGCCGTGCGCCGCGTGGATCTGCACGCCGGTGAAGCCGCTTTGCTCGGCGAGCCGTGCGGCGCGCACGAAGCGTTGCCGCACGTCGACGATGTCGGCTTCCGTCATCTCCTTCGGCACCGGAAACCGCTTCGACAGCGCGCCGAGCGCGAGCGGCACGGCCGACGGCGCGAGCGTCGTCTGGCCGAGCGCCGCCTGCATCTGGCGCCCCGGGTGGTTGATCTGCATCCACGCGTGCGCGCCGCCGGAGCGCGCGACCTGCGCCCAGCGCCGGAAGCGGTCGAGATGCGCGTCGCTGTCGAGCACGACGCCGTTCGGCCCCGTCATCGCGCGGCCGTCCACCATTACGTTACCGGTCAGGATCAGGCCTGCCCGGCCGTCCGCCCACGCCTGGTACAGGCGCAGCAACGCGTCGGACGGCGCGTGGTCCGCATCGGCCATGTTCTCTTCCATCGCGGCCTTGGCGAGCCGGTTCGGGATCACCGCGCCATTGGGCAGTGCGAGAGGCGCAAACAGGTTCATGGTGGACATCCTCGATTGACGATGCCCAACCATAACTTTAAAGTCAGCTTCAAGGTCAAGCCCCCTCTGGAGCACAACGATGAAGATCGGCGAGCTGGCGCGAACCAGCGGCATCGCGGCATCGCGCATCCGCTTCTACGAAGCGAGCGGCCTGCTCGAGCCGGCGCGCCGGCAGGCGAACGGTTATCGGGAATACGGGCCGGAAGCGCTGACGCGGCTCGCGATCATCGACCGCGCGCAGCGCGCGGGCTTCGCGCTCGACGAGATCCGCGCGGTGCTGCCGCCCGATCTCGGCGCGTGGCCGCGCGACGAACTGCTGCAGACGTTACGGCACAAGGTCGACGAAATCGCGCTGCTCGAACAACGGCTCGCGCAGAACCGGCGCAACCTGCAGGCGCTGATCGACGAGATCGCGAACAAGCCCGCCGGCGAGGATTGCGCGGGCGCCGCGCAACGCATGCTCGACAAGCTGTGCAAGGAAGCGGCCGAGTCGGAATCGGAGCCGGCCCCTGTGCCGCGCCCGCGGCCGATCCGAAAGCGCGCGTGAGTGCGTCGCGCGCCCGATGTCCGTGACGTGCGGCACGCAGTATCTGCGGCCCACGGGTGGCCGGCATCGCGCACGGCCACATGGAGATGCTTACGTCGCAGGTAATCGACGCGCGCCGCCCGCGCTCCGATCATGGCTTCACCGATCGACACCACGGAACCTGCCATGACCGCCTACGCCATCGCCCACCTGCACGACGTTGAAATGTGCGACGACATCGTCGAATACCTCGAACGCATCGACGGCACGCTCGCGCCGTTCGACGGTCATTTCGTGATTCACGGCGCGCGGCCCGACGTGCGCGAAGGCGTGTGGCGCGGCGACCTGATCGCGATCGCGTTTCCCGATCTCGATACGGCGCACGCGTGGTACGAATCGGATGCGTACCGGCAGATCCAGCCGCTGCGCGCGCGGCACGCGAGCGGCCCGTTGATCCTGATCGACGGCGTGGACGAACGGCACAAGGCGACGGACATCCTGCGCTGATCCGCGACGCCAGCAGCGCCTACTTCGCGTTGCGCTCCATCGGCTCGCCGACGACGAAACCGCCGCCCTGGTAGCGCTGCGCGGGATCGTCGTAATCGGCGGTCGGCGCCGACACCGGGAACAGCCCGGCGAACTGCTCGGAGCTGTCCTGCGGCCGGTAGCCGAGGAAGCCGGCCTTCGTGTTGTCCCACCATTTCACCGGGTTGTCCGACACGCCGTAGACGATCGCGTGCCCGACGCGGTTCGTCAGCAGCGAGCAGCGCACGAGCTCGATGAGGTCGCGATAGCTGAGGAACGTCACCAGCATGCGCGGATTCTTCGGCGCCTCGAACGACGAGCCGATCCGCAGGCACACCGTCTCGATCCCGAAGCGGTCGAAGTAGTAGCGCGACAGCGACTCGCCGAAGCACTTCGTCACGCCATACAGGCTGTCCGGACGCTGCGGCGAATCGGCGTCGAGCACTTCCGTGACCGGATGAAAACCGATCGCATGGTTCGAGCTCGCGAACACGACGCGCTTCACGCCGTGCTTGCGCGCGGCTTCGTACAGGTTGTACGTGCCGGTGATGTTCGCATCGACGAGATCGTCGAACGGCGCGTCGACCGAAATGCCGCCGAGGTGGACGATCGCGTCGACGCCGTCGACGAGCGCCATCACCGCCGGCCGGTCCGCCAGATCGACGACCCGGATTTCTTCGTGCGGGGCGGCGTCGTCCAGCGCGGCGATGTCGCTCACGCGCACGACGTCGGCCCAGTTCGCCAGCGCGCCGCGCACCTGACGGCCAAGGTTGCCGGCCGCGCCGGTCAGCAGCAGGCGCCCGAACGGCTTGCGTGCGCCGGTGGATGTGGCGTTCATCGAATCTCCTTGAATCTGTTCTGAAGTGTCCTGGACGTCGCCCGAAACCGGGCGGCATCAGGCGGAACCGGAAAACGTTTTCCAACTATACGCGGGACGAAAGCCGAACGTCAATGGTCGAACCTGCTCGCAACCATCCGCACTTTCCCGATATCGGCCGGTGGCCGGACGCCGGTTTTTTCTGCCACAATCCGGTGCAATCGAACGAAAACGTTACCCTTCCGATGAAAAAAGTTTCCCCGACGATCCGCGACGTGGCGGCGGAAGCCGGTGTGTCGGTCGCGACGGTATCCAAGTACGTGAACGGCACGCAGCGCTTTTCGCCGACCGTCGAAGCGCGGCTCAAGGAAGCGATCGAGCGGCTCGGCTACCGTTCGAACCCGCTCGCGCGCTCGATGATCACCGGGCGCACGCGCACCATCGGCCTCGTGATCCTCGACATCAGCAACCCGCACTTCACGAACGTCGTCAAGGGCGCGAACCGCGTCGCGCTCCAGCACGACTACACGCTGCTGCTCGTCGATACCGAAGAGAACCAGGCGCGCGAACGCTCGCTGATCGAGGCGCTCGCGCAACGCGTCGACGGGCTGATCGTCAGCACGCGGATGCCCGACGACCAGGCCGGCTGGATGCTCGACCTGCACAAGCCGCTCGTGCTGCTGCGTCGCAGCCCGGGCCTGCCGATTCCGAGCGTCGGCATCGACAACCGGCTCGCCACCTACATGCTCGCGCGTCACCTGCTCAATCTCGGCCATACGCGCATCGCATACCTCGGTTTCGGCACCGCGCGCGTGAACGACGAACGGATCCAGGGCGCGCGCGACTGTCTCGCCGAAGCGGGGCTCACGCTCGACGTCCACGACGCGCATGCGCCGACCGCCGAAGCCGGCGAGCGCGCATGCTCGCGCGTGATGCTCGGGCCGCACCGCCCGCAGGCCGTGATCTGCTACAACGACCTGATCGCGCTCGGCTTCATGAAGGAAGCCGCGTCGCTCGGGTTCCGGCTGCCGCAGGACGTGTCCGTCGCCGGCGTCGACAACGTGCCGTACGGCGCATACGCGGCGCCCGCGCTGACCACCATCGATATCCAGAGCGAGAACATGGGCGAACTCGCGATGCAGAAGCTGATCGACGCGCTCGCCGGGCGCACCGACGCCAGCTATTCGACGTTCGAGCCGCGACTGATCATGCGTGCGTCGACGGCCGCGGCCGGTTGAAGGGCGCGGTCGCATCCGCCGCCTGCCGCCTCGTCGTCACGTCGCCTCCGTCCATCGCAAATGAAAACGCGCCGCCTCCGGGGCGGCGCGTTCGTTTGCCGGCTCGCGATCAAGCATCGAGCTTCGCGGGCTTCATCTTCGGCGTGAGCATGTGCATGACCGCCAGCGCGAGCAGATAGGCCAGCGCGCCGATCGCGAACAGCACCCAGTAGTGGCCCGTGCGTTGCAGCACCTGGCCGATCACTTCCGAGAACAGCACGCCGCCGATCGAGCCGGCCATCCCGCCGATGCCGACCACCGACGCGACCGCGCGGCGCGGGAACAGGTCGGACGCCGTCGTGAACAGGTTCGCCGACCAGCCCTGGTGCGCGGCAGCCGCGAGGCCGACGATCAGCACCGCGATCCACAGGCTCTGCACTTGCGACACGAACGCGATCGGCAACACGCAGCACGCGCAGATCAGCATCGCCGTCTTGCGCGCGCCGTTCACGCTCCAGCCCGCGCGCAACAGCATCGACGACAGCCAGCCGCCGCCGATGCTGCCGACCGTCGTCAGCGCATAGATGCACACGAGCGGCAGGCCGATATGCTGCATGTCCATCCCGCGCGACTCGTTGAGCCACTTCGGCAGCCAGAACAGGTAAAACCACCACACCGGGTCGGTCAGGAACTTGCCGATCAGGAACGCCCACGTTTCGCGCTTGCGGATCAGTTCGCCCCAGCGCGGCGCACCGGCATCCGCGTTCGCCGCGTCGAGCGCTTCGGCTTCGTCGCGCGGCTCGTCGTATTCCGCGGCGAGTGCGCGCGTGTCGGCCGGGCGATACATCACCAGCCAGACCGCGAGCCACACGATGCCGATCGCGCCGATGATCACGAACGCCGCGCGCCATCCGTAGGCCACCGCGATCGCCGGGATGATCGCCGGCGCGAATACCGCGCCGATGTTCGCGCCCGAGTTGAAGATACCGGTGGCGAGCGCGCGCTCGCGACGCGGAAACCATTCGGCCGTCGTCTTGATCGCGGCCGGGAAGTTGCCGCCCTCGCCGATCCCGAGCAGCGCGCGCACGGCCGCGAAGCCCGTCACGGAGCCGACCGCCGCGTGCAGCATCGCCGCGATGCTCCACACCAGCATCGCGACCGCATACGAGATGCGCGTGCCGAGCCAGTCGACGATGCGCCCGAAGCCGAGCAGGCCGATCGCGTAGAACGCGGAAAACGCCATCACGATGCGACCGTACTGCACCTGGCTCCAGCCGATGTCGTGCTGGAGCATCGGCGCGAGCAGGCCGAGGATCTGTCGATCCATGTAGTTGATGACGGTCGCGAAGAACAGCAGCGCACAGACGGTCCAGCGGTAACGGCTGGCGGCCGCGCGCACCGCGCCGACGACGGCAGATTGCATGAGTGTCTCCGATGCGCGGCCGCGCCCGTCGCGCCGCTGGATGGTGTCTGTCCGTGACCGGCGACGGGCGCCGGGGCGGACGGCGAGCCGCCCCTTGCGTGGCGCGGCCGCTCGTCCGTCGAGTTCTGGAAAACGTTTTTCAAAGAATAGGGCTTGGCCCGGTGCCGTGTCAGTCGGGGATTTCGATGAGTCATCTCAAATCCAGCCGCGCAAAAAGAGATGACTGTTCCGCAGAGTGGCATTAACCGTTTTTTCGGGATTTTCCTGCTTTCGAAACGGGGGCATGATGCGAGCCGGCGCGCCGAGACACATGTCCGATTCCAGCCAGAATCGGCAGCGCGGATGGTTTACAGTCGTCTCGTGCGCCTCGATCCGGACACCTGCCACGGCGCCCTGCTTTCGCGGAACCGCCGCTTCGATGGCTGGTTCTTCGTCCGAATCGCCGATGGCACGCTCGCGCTCGAACCGATGGGCGTCGCTCGATGCGTTGCGCGCGATGGCGCGCGTATGCCGCACTGCATGTGCGGCGCCCCTTCATGGAGAAGCTTCGCGATGACTCCCGCTCATCTGATTCCGAGCCCGCTGGGCGACATCGCCATCCGTATCGAGGACGATGCCCTGACGGGCCTCTTCTTCGTCGGCCAGAAATACTATCCGGCGCTGCCGATCGCACCGGATGCGGACGTACGCAACGCGTCGCCGCTCGCGCACAAGGTTGCCAGGGAAGTCGCCGAGTATTTCACCGGCACGCGCGAAACCTTCTCGGTGCCGATTCATCTGCGCGGCACCGCGTTCCAGCGCAGCGTGTGGAAGGAACTGCTCGCGATTCCGTTCGGCGAACTCGTGTCGTACGGCGACATCACCGAACGCATCGGGCTGCCGATGAGTGCCGCGCGCGCCGTCGGCGGTGCGGTCGGCCGCAATCCCGTATCGATCATGGTGCCGTGCCATCGCGTGATCGGCGCTTCCGGCAGCCTGACCGGTTATGCAGGCGGCATCGAACGGAAACGCGCGTTGCTGTCGCTCGAAGGCGCCGGGTTCGCGCGCGGCGAGCGTCATCCGATGCAGCAGACGTTCGCGTTCTGACGTCGCGTGTGAACCGTTCGACGCATGTCGTGCGGTCTAGTCGTCGCCGCGCTTGCGCATCGCATGCGTGACCCGCGCGTTCGCCTCGAACTTCGCGCGATGCGTCGAGAAGAACGTCCGCACGTTGCGGACGTTCGATGCGCCGGTGAACAGCCGCCGCGCGAACGCGTCATATTCGGCGACGTCCGCCAGATCGGCCACCACCACGAAATCCGGCCCCGGCGACACGCGATAGCACTGCGTGACCGCCGGCTCCGCGCACACGTAGGCCTCGAACGCGTCGTAGTCTTCCGCCGTCTGCCGGTCGAGGCTGATCTCGATCAAGGCCGTGACGGGCGTGCCGATCGCGACCGGGTCGAGCACCGCGACCTGGCGGCGGATCACGCCCGCTTCCGTCAGTCGCCGCACGCGGCGCATGCACGTCGGCGGCGACGACAGCGCGCGCTCGGCGAGTTGCAGGTTCGCCACCGATGCGTCGTCCTGCAGGATCGCGAGAATGCGCAGGTCGAGATCGTCGAGCGTGATGCCGGCCATCGCTGGCTCCTTCCGGTCAAGGTTGTGAAATTTAATTTCAACACGATATCAGACATATTGCCCGTTTCAATTTTTGTCGCATTTTGAAATTTAATTCCATTCAACCGCTTCTACCATCGCTGTCACGGGTCCAGACAGGACATTTACGGAGCGCGATATGTGTGGAATTGTCGGGGCGGTTGCCCAGCGGGACATCCTGCCGAACCTCGTCGACGGGCTGAAGCGGCTCGAATACCGCGGTTACGACTCGTGCGGCGTCGTGGTCTATCGCGACCGCGCGCTGGCGCGGGCGCGCAGCGTCGACCGCGTCGCCAACCTGCAGCGCGACATCGCCGCGCACGCGCTGTCCGGCTACACCGGCATCGCGCATACGCGCTGGGCAACGCATGGCGCGCCCGTCACGCTCAACGCCCACCCGCATTTCTCGCCGAGCGACGACAACGCGCGCATCGCGCTTTCGCACAACGGGATCATCGAGAACTGCGATCAATTGCGCGCGGAATTGCAGGCGCACGGTTACGTGTTCGCGAGCCAGACCGACAGCGAAGCGATCGCGCATCTGATCGACCACCTGTATGACGGCGACTTGTTCGACGCGGTGCGCCGCGCGGTCGCGCGGCTGCGCGGCAGCTACGCGATCGCGGTGATGTGCCGCGACGAACCGCACCGGATCGTCGGTGCGCGCGACGGGATGCCGCTCGTCGTCGGTGTCGGCGATGGCGAGAATTTCCTGGCGTCGGATGCGATCGCGTTGTCGGGCATCACCGATCGCATCGCTTATCTCGAGAATGGTGACGTCGCCGATATTCAGCTGCATCGCTACTGGATCGTCGACGCGGCCGGACAGCGCGTCGAACGCGCGGTGCAGCGCGTGGCCGCGCACAGCGGCGCGGCGGATCTCGGCGCGTATCGCTACTACATGCAGAAGGAAATCTTCGAGCAGCCGCAGGCCGTGGCCGATACGTTGCTCGATGTCGGATCGATCATGCCCGAGCTGTTCGGCGACGGCGCGTGGCGCGTGTTCAACGACGTCGATTCGGTGTTGCTGCTCGCGTGTGGCGGGAGCTATCACGCGGCGCTGACCGCGAAATACTGGATCGAGAGCATCGCGAAGCTGCCGGCGAGCGTCGAGATCGCGAGCGAGTTTCGCTATCGCGACAGCGTCCCGAATCCGCGCACGCTGGTCGTCGCGGTGTCGCAGAGCGGCGAGACGGCCGATGTGCTCGGCGCCGTGCATGTCGCGAAGCAGCGTGGGATGATGCACACGCTCGCGATCTGCAACGTCGCGACGAGTGCGCTGATGCGCGAATGCGCGCTGCAGTTCGTCACGCGTGCGGGAATCGAGATCGGCGTGGCTTCGACGAAGGCTTTCACGACGCAACTCGTGGCGCTGTTCCTGCTGACTTTGTCACTGGCGCAGGTGCGCGGGCGGTTGAGCGATGACGACGAGAAGGCGCATCTGCATGCGCTGCGGCATCTGCCCGATGCGATGTCGAAGGTGCTCGCGCTGGAGCCGCAGATCATGGGCTGGTCGGAGCTGCTCGCGCGACGCGACAACATGCTGTTTCTCGGACGCGGAATGCACTATCCGATCGCGCTCGAAGGCGCGCTGAAGATGAAGGAGATTTCGTATATCCACGCGGAGGCTTATCCCGCCGGGGAGTTGAAGCACGGGCCGCTGGCGTTGGTCAGTAATGAAATGCCGGTGATTGCGGTGGCGCCGAATGACGTGTTGCTCGAAAAGCTCCGGTCGAACATGCACGAGGTCAGCGCGCGGAAGGGCAGGCTTTTCGTGTTCGCCGATGTGGACTGCGGGTTGGTGCCGAGTGAAGGGATCGAGGTGATTCGGCTCAACGAGTACTACGGGCCGCTTTCGCCGATTCTGCATACGGTGCCGATGCAGTTGCTGGCTTATCACGCTGCGTTGGCAAGGGGAACGGATATCGACAAGCCGAGGAATCTCGCTAAATCGGTGACGGTGGAGTGAGGGTGTTCACCGGGAGGTATCCGGTAACGACGCACAAAAAAGTCTGTACCCGAACAAAAAAGGTTGTACCTATACAAAAAAGCCTGTACCTGCACAAAAAAGTCTGTACCAACCGTCTTGTTCAAACGTATAGGTATCACTGTCATGAACACCCGCCATCCTATGTTGTTCGTCGTAGAACGGCGGGGCCACGAATGGCTGCAGGTTGGATGGCCTGAACGGGCTCCGGGTAACCTAGTGGCTTTCGCTGGACTTCGCGATATCTAGCCTCCTATGAACTAGCGATAGCATTGTTAGCGTGTCCATAGCGTCTTGTTCGCTCATGTCCCACTCGATTTTGGCATTGTGTGCGAGCGGATTGCGAACCATGCCAAAGATGCCCTTGAGAAGATTCGCGAACCCGCGTTGCTCTCCGATATCGGTCTTAGACTGGAGCGCATTGATGGCAACACGGGGCGTCCCACTTGACATCCCCAGAGCGAAATCGACAAGTTCTGCGCCGTCCCCAGTTCCTCCAGAGAGCTGCTCGAGTCGCTTCGCGACTGACTTGACCGCCTCAAAGACGGCGTGAAAATAATTTTCCTGCAGAAGCTCACTGCGGCAAAAGGCAAGGACATTCGGATGGACCTCGCGTTGTTCGAGGACTGCCTTTAGCCGGTTTGCCCGCGACAACGCCTCATCTAGCGTGGTGGCCTCTTGTGCGTAGCCGACTTGCCCGTCCTCCCGCACGTGATAGCCGCACAACGAAAGAGCGGAGTTCAGGTTTTCACGTCTCCATGCAAAGAGCTCGGGCCTCCGAAGGTATAGCGAGGGATTCATCGCCTCATTGATGAACTGAATGGTGTGATTGCCGACGCTGTGCTTGTTTTGCTGGGCGACGAGCGCGTTAAACAAACGCTGCCATTTCGTCATTTGGGGCGTAGGGTCTTGGAAGCGTTTGTTGGCCAGCAGGTGGCCGATTTCGGTCCCGGTCAGACCGTTTGCCGTATCGCCCAGTACGCGACAGATACTTTCCAACTGCTGATGAGTAAAGCACGGCAGGTTACTCGCCATTCAGAGCTCCATCTTCACTTATGTCGACGGCGTGTTGCCGTGGAATTTAATAGCGTCGACGGACGGACGTCGAGAACTCCAATGGTTGTCGCTCACTGGACCCTCGAGGCTGCGGCACATTATCGGCTCGAAGGTGTCGCTACTTCGAGGAGCTGCTGAATGCCAATGCCGAGTGCGCCCGCCAAGTCCTGCAGGTCGACGGCCATTGGACTGGCGCCTCCGTTCTCCAATCGTCCCACGTAGGTGCGGAATCGGTGCGCTTTGACCGAGAGCGCTTCCTGACTGAGGCCCGCCTCAGTTCTGAGCCGTTTGACGTTGGCTATCACTCGGACCGTGGCGTCTTCCCCGGCTGGTTGCTGTTCGTCGACAGGCCGGTCACAGAAGAAGTCGAGTACATCCACGCCCAGTACATCGGCTAACCGGGAAAGAGTCGAAAGTCGGAGGTTTGCCCGCCGTCCTTGTTCGACGCTCGCGAGGTTCGTGCGAGCCAGCGACGCCCTCGCAGCGAGTTCGTCTTGCGAGAGGCCGGCACGTTTTCGAATTGTTCTAAGTCGTTCGGACAGCCCGTTGGCGACCGCGTCATGGAGCTTCGGCATAGCCGCACAGCATCCCTTGCGGTCAAAAAATTTTCTACCACTCCGCATATGCACGCTTGAAACAAGCACTCATAAAAAGCTACAATCGGCCTGAGCCGGCAGGGTGAGCGGCTCCGTCTCGGATACATAGTGAGTAGCGCCAGTGATAGCCCATCGGAGCGATGCCCCGAGGGAAGCGTGCGCAATTGATAAGGCCGTGGTTTCGACATGACCGGCTGGTCAGTCACGAGAATTGAAAACTTTCCGGCGGTGAGCCGGCCGCTACCTTCCCTATGGGGCACATATGGTTTTGCTGTTCTTCTGCGTCAGTGGCGTTCTAGGCGCGATTGACCGACATCCGTCCATAACGACTCGCGAAAACGAGCCTGAGACTACTCGTTCGCTCGAAGCGGACGCTCGCCTATTCGCACAGACAATCGAGCCGTTCCCTGGGGCCTTCGTTGTCGTTGCAAACGACTGGCCACTGCTCCATGACCTCGAGTTTTTGCGGCGCGAATGCGCGCCGCTGGCGCAGCGCATCGTGAACTCGGTGAGAATCCTCGGCGGGACCAAAGAGGATTCGATACTGACATTCATGAGCTCCCGGTCCGCAGAGTACGTTGTTGTCGCATCGCCGGATTTCGAGTTCAGCGATGTGACGGCGGACAAGCGTGTCAATGTCGGTCTGGAGGCTGGTTTTGACGAAGAGGCTGCTGACCGGCTGCGAGTGCTTTTAGAGGAATGTGGCGAGGCCGCCACGCACCCTGTCTCCGCTGATGACGTCATGAGAGCGACCGCCGGCAATCCGTTGATGCACCGTCTACAGAGCTACTTGGCCCATCGCAGGCAACGAATCATTTGAATGCTCAGCACCGACTCGGCGAGATGTTGTGAGCTGCTGACACATGGGGTACGCAATGATGGAACCGCTCGTCGCTCCAGTTGGATTCTCACATTGGTCGCTGGTGATGGCCGGCAACCGCGCCGCGCCTGCGGATTGCGCACCGGCGTGCCCGCGTGACAAAGGACACTGCCGATGAGTGAGCGCCAAATTCTATTTCTCGACATCGACGGGGTACTGCACCGAGGCAACTCGTATGTCGCCGGACGCCGCATCGTAAGCAGCGCACCCGGGCGCATCGAGTTGTTCGAGTACGTTCAAATTCTTGTTGACCTGCTGTCGCCATATCCAGAACTTCCCATAGTCCTCTCGAGTGACTGGGCCTACCGATTCGGCGTCGACTACACCCGCTCTCAGTTGCCGTCGGCATCGCTGCGCGCAAGGATAATCGGCGCCACATACCAAGGTTGCGAATTCGACGAGATGCTCTGGCCAATGTTGTCGAGAGGCGAACAAGTTCTCGACTATGTTCGCCGGCAAGGACGCGACGGCATCGAATGGATTGCGATTGATGACCGCAGCGATGGATTCGAGAGCTGCAGAGAGCGTCTCGTGCATTGCCAGTCCGAGTATGCGTTAGGGGACGACGCTGTCGTCGAACTGCTACGACACAGACTACATGAACGATTCTCTTAGTCAGCAGTGGTTGGCTGCACCGCATGAATGAGAGCAAACAGTCTGGTATTGAGGGAGAAGGATGCGAACCAAGGCGCCCACCGAGTCAACCAACAGCGGGCAGTCCACCGAACGGATGCTTGCTGACGCTATCGACCATGGTCTTAAGCAGGCCCTTGGCGCGATGACTCCGCGAGAGTATGTTGCGCTTCGGACGATGTCCCCGTTCGAAATCGGCTACAGGTTCAAGCAACTGTTGCGCGACGAGCTGTACGAGCGACATCGGGAAGCGATGAAGAGGCAATAAAACGGAGTGACTACGTTGCCTAGCCCATTGGAGTTGACCCTGTAATCCCGGACACGGCATCACACTAAGGTTGCTGAATCCATCGAGCGCCGGAACTCGCGAGGCGAGCGGTATTTCAGCGCGCTATGGGGATGCTTCTCGTTGTAATGCTCGAACGCGATGGCCAAGTTGCGTGCGGCAGTCGCTGCGTCCGGCTTTGGCATGAAGGCGACGTAGTCGCGTTTCATCGTCTTCACGAAGCTCTCTGCCATCCCATTACTTTGTGGGCTGCACACCGGTGTGGTCAATGGCTTCAGGCCGATGGCCACTGCGAACCGGCGCGTGTCGTCGGCCGTGTAGCCCGAACCGTTGTCGCTCAGCCACTCGATTTCGGACGGGGTATGCAGTTCGTTGCCAAACCGATTTTCCACTGCAGCCAGCATCACGTCGCGCACGATGTCGCCGCTGTGACCTGCTGTCGTGGCCGCCCAGCTCATCGCCTCTCGGTCGCAGCAATCCAGCGCAAACGTCACCCGCAGCGGCTCGCCGTTGTCGCAGCGGAACTCGAAGCCGTCCGAGCACCATCGCTGATTGCTGCGCGCGACGGCCACCTTGCCATCGTGCCGACGTTGCGGCCGAGGCGGGGCTGGACGCCGTTGCATCAGCAGACCGTGAGTGCGCATGATGCGATAGATGCGCTTCGCATTGAACGGCACCTGTCCGGCAGCAATGCGTTCATTGCGCAGCGAGCCCCACACCCGGCGATAGCCATAGCTGGGCAAATCGCCGACGACTCGGCGGATTTCCTCGAC